>CBIHPP010000001.1:0-751366 GCA_966212235.1 uncultured Niastella sp.
TGGAAGGGATCATCGGCATGTTTGTAAACACGCTACCGCTCCGCAATTACCCGAAGGGATCGATGTCTTTTAAAGAGCTGCTGGCGGCCGTAAAGGTAAAAACGCTGTCTGCATTGCAGAACCAGGAATACCAATACGAGGACCTGATAGAAGTGTTGCAGGTAAGCCGGGACATGAGCCGCAATCCGCTGTTCGATGTGGTGCTCTCATACCAGAATTATGAAGAAACAAGCCTTGAACTGCCTGGTATAACCATCAGTACTTATAACCGCGAACACCGCACAGCCAAATTCGATCTAACCCTTGTTGTATGGGAAGCAAATGATCAATTGCAAGGGAGCTTTGAGTATTGTACGGCCCTTTTCAGCCAGCAAACGGTCAGGCGGTTTGCAGCTTATCTTCAACAGATCGTAAACACGGTCGTAAAGGATACAGCTATCCGTGTAGCCGACATAGAAGTAATAGACAGCGAAGAAAAACATCAGCTGCTGTATGGTTTGGATAATACGGCCGTTGCCTGGCCGCACCATGAAACAATTGTATCGCTGTTTAATAAGCAGGTAATAAAGTTTGGAGAAAAAACAGCAGTGGAGTTGGCAGGGGAATCGATCAGCTACAGGCAGTTACAGGAGAAAAGCAATCAACTGGCCTGGTGGTTGCGCCAGGAGGGCGTGGCAACCGGTAGCATCGTCGCCTTATTAACGGACCGCTCTATCGATACCATTGTGGGGATGCTGGCTATTTTAAAGGCTGGCGGCGCCTATTTGCCGATCGATGTGGATTACCCGGCTGAAAGAATACAGTACATGCTGTCAGATAGTGCAGCCAGTCTATTACTTACCACGCACAAAGAATTTGCAGTTAACCAAAACATACCAACGATCTGGTTACAGGATGATCGTATTGCATCCTACAGTTTGGAATCGCCCGATCATATAAACCAGCCGGAAGATGTCTGCTATATTATCTATACGTCAGGCACAACGGGCCGTCCCAAAGGCGTGATGATAGACCATAGCAATGTGGTTCGGCTGCTGTTTAATGCTTCCCTTCCATTTGATTTTACAGCCGATGATGTGTGGACCATGTTCCATAGCCATTGTTTTGACTTTAGCGTGTGGGAGATCTATGGAGCGTTATTGTATGGAGGAAAGCTGGTCATCGTACCCAAAGACATAGCGAAGGACCCCGTCTTGTATTTAAAGATCCTAAAAGACAAACAGGTTACGATAGTGAATCAAACGCCTTCGGCCTTTTATAATTTAATACAGGCCGATGAGCAGGACCCGAAACCGGGCATGCAGGTTCGGTATGTGATATTTGGCGGCGAGGCCTTGCATCCTGGCAGGCTAAAAAGCTGGTATGAGAAATATCCACAGGTAAAGCTGATCAATATGTACGGGATCACGGAAACGACCGTGCATGTAACCTATAAAGAGATCGGCAGTGCTGAGATTACGAAGAACATCAGCAATATCGGCGTGCCGATTGCCACCTTATCGGCGTATGTATTCGATAAGTATACGAAACTGGTCCCCAGGGGAGTAAAAGGGGAGTTGTATGTAGGCGGCGCAGGCGTCGGCAAAGGATATTTGAATAAAGAAGAGTTGACAAAGCAACGCTTTATTGACAATCCGTATAAGGCTGGAGAAAGATTATACAAATCGGGTGATCTGGTAAAGTTAATGGCCAGCGGGGATTTGGAATATGCGGGGCGCATAGATGAACAGGTAAAGATCCGGGGGTACCGCATAGAGTTAGGTGAAATAGAACAACAGTTAAATACGTATGGGAATATCAAAGAGAGTGTAGTGGTGGTACGGGAACGGGAGGGTAATAAATACCTGGTAGCCTATTATGTATCGGTCGTTAACCCGGATGGTGCCGCCTTACGTAATTACCTGCTGCAACGATTGCCCGATTACATGGTGCCCTCATTTTTTGTGCACCTCGATCAACTGCCACTTACAGCCAACGGCAAGCTTGATCGAAAAGCGTTACCTGATTGGGAAACTGAGACCTTAAAACATTACGTTGCTCCTTCCGGCGATATAGAAGAAGAACTGGTGAAATTATGGGCCGAAGTTTTAAAAACAGAAACGAAAAAAATAAGTGTTAACGCGAATTTTTTTCAAAGTGGCGGCGATTCAATAACCATTTTGAAATTAAACAATAAGATCAACAGGCATTTCAAGTGCAATATCACGGTTGCGGATATGTTTAGATTGCCCACAATCAATGGTATGAAAAAATTTATTCTTGGCGACGATGATAATAGAGAGGATACAGAAGGCCTTATTGATAGTTCAATAACCCAGGCCAGTGAAATGTTTAAGATTATGGATACCCTTTAAAAAGCGATTCTATGAGTCAGTATACGGGACTGGAAATAGCAGTTATCGGCATGTCGGGGCGATTTCCTGGTGCAGGTAGTATTGAGGATTTCTGGAGTAATCTAAAGAACGGTGTTGAGTCCATTCATTTTTTTTCTGATGAGGAGTTGATAAATGCCGGAGAAAATAAGGACCGCCTGAATCACCCTATGTATATAAAAGCAGCTTCTTTTCTGCAGGATAAAGAATGCTTCGATGCGGAGTTTTTTGGTTTTATTCCATCGGAAGTGAAATTATTGGATCCACAGGTAAGAATATTTCATGAGGAGTGCTGGAAAGCAATCGAAGATGCTGGTTATTCCATGCTCGATTCGCAAAACAAGATTGGGTTATTTGCAGGTGCCTCTTCCAATCTGAACTGGGAAATGTATGCAGGAATTAGCAACATGAAAGGCGAGGTAGATGAATTTTCTGCTTCACAGTTACGCAATGCCCGTTATTTGGCTACCAGAATAGCTTATGCACTTAATTTATCCGGCCCCTCCGTTTTTATAGATACAGCCTGCTCTACTTCGCTCGTAGCCATTCATCATGCCTGTAAAAGCCTGCTGGTGGGTGATTGTAACATAGCCATGGCGGGCGGCGTTTCTGTTGGCAGCAAAACCAGGGCTGGATACGTTTATCAGGAAGGGATGATCAACTCGCGAGATGGTCATTGCCGTGCTTTTGATAAGGAAGCAACGGGTACAATTTCCGGAGAAGGATGCGGTGTTGTGATCTTAAAAACACTAAAGAACGCGCTGAAAGACGGCGATCATATATATGCAGTGATCAGGGGTAGCGGCGTTAATAACGACGGCAATAACAAGGTTGGGTTTACAGCCCCATCTGTTGAGGGGCAGGCTACCGTGATCATGACAGCGCAGAAATGGGCAAAAACAGAACCTGAAAGCATCACGTACATAGAAGCGCATGGTACCGGTACCTCACTTGGCGACCCGATTGAAATAGCAGGGCTGACGCGGGCGTTTGGAACCGATAAGAAACAGTATTGCGCTATCGGTTCTGTTAAAACAAATATTGGTCACCTGGATGCGGCCGCGGGTGTGGCCGGGTTGATCAAGACAGTACTGGCGCTGCAGCACCGCCAGCTGCCACCGAGTTTACATTTTACAACTCCGAATCCCAAAATTGATTTTACCAATAGTCCGTTTTATGTAAATACCGAACTGAAGGAGTGGAAAAGCAATGGTTACCCCCTTCGGGCTGGGGTAAGTTCCTTTGGTATCGGCGGCACCAATGCGCATGTGATCGTGGAAGAAGCGCCCGTACAACCGGAATCATCAGCCAGCAGCGGGCCGCAGCTTTTATTATTTTCAGCCAAAACGCCAGCCGCGCTTCAAAGAAATATAGAAAGATTCAGCAGCTGGTTGAAGGCGAATGAAAAAGTAAAACTGGCCGATATTGCCTACACGCTGCAAACAGGCCGCGCCTCGTTTGAGCACCGGCAGTTATTGGTGTGCGACAGCCATGCAGCGGCCATTGAAGCATTGCCCCGGCTGCCATCAACCGATAACTATAGTCATGTTTCTTCGCGCCATACGCCTGTTGTGGTATTTATGTTTTCAGGACAGGGTTCGCAGTATGCCGGCATGTGCGGTGACCTGTATGAACAAGAACCGGTGTTTAAAGCGCAGGTCGACAGCTGTTGTGAACTGGTAAAACAGCGCTATCAAAAAGATCTGCTACCGGTTATGTTTCCCGGCCCGGGTGGGGACAGCCGTATGATAGACAATACTGAATATACGCAACCAGCCTTGTTTATTATAGAATATGCACTGACGATGCTGCTGGAGAGTCGGGGCATACGGCCGGCGATGATGATCGGTCACAGTATAGGGGAATATACGGCAGCCTGCCTGAGTGGCGTGTTTTCACTGGAAGATGCCCTGCATGTAGTAGTAAAGCGGGGCGAGCTGATGCAACAGGCCACAAGGGGCAGCATGCTGAGCGTATCGGTGAGTGAAGCGCAGCTCAGGGAATTATTAAAGGAGCATCCACAGATCTCACTGGCCGCCGTAAACAGTTCGCAATTATGCGCGGTGTCTGGCAGTAATGAAGCCATCGAAGTGTTTGAGCAGGCGGTAAAGCAGTCCGGACATCTGTGTCGTCCTATTCGCACATCGCATGCGTTTCATTCCTGGATGATGGATGAGGTGCTGGATGAATATGCAAAGGTCATGTCGTCGGTACGGCTGCAGGCGCCGCAACGGCCGTTTATCTCCAATGTATCGGGCGTATTGGCTACGGCTGCACAGATTACCACACCGGGTTATTGGGTGGAACATCTTCGCCAGACGGTTCGGTTTGGGGCAGGCATAGAAAGTTTATTTATCAATAAAGAAGCTGTATTTATAGAAGTAGGTCCAGGCAGGGTATTGAGTTCGCTGGTGCAGCTGCATGGCCAACGGCAGGAAGGTCATCGCGTAGTAAGTATGGTAAAACAAGCCAAAGAAGCAGGGGATGATCAGCATCATTTATTACGGGGCATCGGTGCATTATGGCTGAACGGATTACCGGTAAACTGGCAATCGTTTTACAAAGCGGGGCAACGGCGCAGGGTGAGTTTGCCGGGCTATTCGTTTGAAAGAACAAAGTATGTTGCCGAAGCAGATGCTGCAAAATTATTGCTGCAGCAGGGGTTAAAAGAAAGGCGCGGGTTGTCGGAAAGTATACATGCGCTTACGTGGGTTCGATCCGTACTTCCTAATAAAGCAAATGAGGCAGATAAAAAAGAACAGAAGATCCTCATTTTTTCAGGCGAAGAGAATTTCAGTAATCATTTAGCCGGTCACCTGGCTGATTTTGTCAAACAGGTAGTTGAGGTAAAATGTGGCGAGTCGTTAACTGTATCAGGAAAGGGAATTGAGGAAGCAACATGTGATGATTTGGACCAGGTATGGGAGCATATCAATAAGCAACATGTAAAGATTGACCATATTATTTATTGCCCCACACTCGATATTTTGCCTGCCGCTGTAAATTATGATAACCTGGATGCAGTGTTGAATAAAGGATATCTGCGTTTATGCAGCCTGGCAAAATTGCTAAGTCAGCAGCAGGATCACAAAATATATGTAACGGTAATTACTAACCAGGCAGTACAGGTATTGGATGACGATGAGGTGAATCCGTTAAAAGCGTGTATGATCGCTCCGGTTAAAATTATGCCAACTGAGTTATTGCATGTCGATTGCAAGATCATTGATATTCCTTTTCCCTTTGAAAATACCGGTTTACAGCATGAATATGCTGGCAGAATGGTCAATGAGTTGTTCTATAAATGCGAGGACCGGGTTGTTGCATACCGGTACAGGCAAAGATGGACGCCATCCTATGAAGTATTACAGGATAATGAGCAAGTCGCTTCAAACGTAAAAATTGAAAGTAACGGTACCTATATTGTAACCGGCGGATTTGGCGGAATGGGATTTACAATTGCTGAAAATATATGTCTTCGTTTTAACGCAAACGTGATCCTGCTACATCGCTCTGCTTTTCCAAAAAGAAAAGACTGGCAGGCCTGGTTGGAAACCCATGGGAAAGAAGACCTTGTCAGTCGAAGAATTGAGCAGTTGCTTGCCATGGAAGCGCCAGGGGGGAAAATAGCGTTATATAAAGCTGATGTGGGAAATGAACAGGATGTAATGGGATTTTTTGAATGGGTAAAAACGAAGTATGCAAAAATTAATGGTATCATTTGGGCAGCGGGAGAAGTAGATTATGGGGGCATCATGCAGAATAGAATGCAGGACGGTTTTTTGAGTTATACCAGGTCAAAAATTCATGGCTTGTTGTTGTTCGAAAAATATTATGATTTTAAAACACTGGATTTTCTTTCCCTGTTTTCTTCTATTGGTAATACATTTTATGAATTGAAGTTTGGTCAGGTAGCCTATAATGCGGCGAATGAGTTTATGGATAGCTATGCTTATTATGCCCGCAAAAAAAATATTCATGCGTTTACGATTGAATGGTGCGACTGGCTGACAGTGGGTATGACAGTAAAGATCCATCAAAAGAAAACAGGTAGTAATGATAGCAAGTTCATTGATTCTCAAATAAAAGATGGTATCTATCCTGAAGAGGGTATTGCAATTTTTCAAAGGTGTTTGCAGAATAAAGCGGTTTCGACTGTAATATATACAGGAGACCTCATTAAAGAGATTCGTGACAATAAATTAAGACTTAGGCAATTCATAGCCGATAATACAGGTAATAGTGAAAAAGCCGTGCAGGAAATGGAGAACGATTTGTCTCCATTACATAAAAGGGAGCGTTTAATTCAACTGTTCGCTGACTTTTTTGCGAAAGGTTCAATAACAGAAAAGGATGATTTTTTTGAGTTAGGAGGAGATTCACTAAAAGCAATGACGTTGGTGGCCCGGATAAATCAAAAACTTCACTGTACATTAACCATAGCAGACTTTTATAAATACTCCACCATTGCAGAATTGGCCGCATTCCTAAATAAGGAAAGTGAAAACCGTTATACCGACCATATTCCAAAGTCAGCTCCGAAGCCGAGCTATGTAGTATCTGCTGCACAGAAGCGGATGTTCCTGTTACAGGAGATCGACAGGGATAGTATTGCTTATAATGAATATAAGGTGCTCCGTTTGAAAGGCATTGTGGATACCGGGCTGATAGAAGAGGTTTTTAAGCAACTGATCAAGCGACATGAATGTTTGCGCACTTCTTTCATATTGGAGGATGGGTCGCTCCGCCAGGTGATTGCTGAATCAGTTCCCTTCGGAATAGTGCATTTTGAGAGCAGTGAGGAACATGTAGACAACATCATGAGAGCGTTTGTGCGGCCATTTGATCTTGGGGTAGCGCCGTTAATACGGGTAGGTTTGATTCGCTTTTCCGAACAGGAACATTTATTGATTGTGGACCTGCATCATATTATTGCCGATGGGGTTTCAAAAGATATTTTGATTAAGGAATTTATAGCACATTATCAGGGTGAAACGCTGCCACCTTTGGCCCTTCAATATAAGGACTATGCCGAGTGGCAGCAGCAGGTGCAGGACCTTGAACGTATAGCTGTTCAGCGATCTTTCTGGATGAATGAATTGGCTGGTGACATCCATGCGCTCGAATTGCCGCTCGATTATCCTCGCCCTGCTTTGAAAAATGAATCAGGGGATTCCTATAAATTCAAATTGAATGTAGTACAAACAGCTGCGTTGAATAATATTGCCGCTGGTGAAGGTGTTTCGATGTTTATGGTACTGCTGACCGTATATAATATATTATTATCAAAACTCAGTAACCAGCAGGATATAGTTGTCGGTATTCCTACGGCTGGCCGCCAGCATGCCGACCTTGAAAATATGATCGGCATGTTTGTAAACACATTGCCGGTAAGAATATATCCAAAGGAAGAATTGCGGTTTAAAGAACTATTATCGGCAGTGAAAGAAAGCGTGCTGGCTGCTTTGGAGAACCAGGATTATCAATACGAAGACATGATTGAAGCATTGCAGATACGGCGGGATACAAGCCGCAATCCCTTGTTCGATGTAATGCTTTACTATAGAAAGATTGAAGAATTATCAGCGCTGCAGCTGCCGGGTGCAGAAATAACTTCATATGATACCGAATACAGGGTATCGAAATTTGATCTTACCCTTGATGTGTGGGAATGCAACGAAGAATTGTACTTAAGTTTTGAGTATTGTACGGCATTATTCAGACAGGAAACAATAAAACGGTTCTCCGGATACCTGGAACAAATCGTGCATGCAATAATACAGGATGCCGGCATTCCAGTTTCCGATATTTCTATCTTGCCCGAAGAAGAGCAACGCTGTTTGTTGTATGAGTTTAACAACACTGATTGCGATTACCCTTCGGAAGAAACGATTGTATCCCTCTTTTACAAGCAGGTTAACCTGACACCGGATAACACGGCGCTTGTTTTTGAAGGAAAACAATTAAGCTATCGTGAACTGGATGAAGCATCCACACGCATAGCCTGTAGTCTGCGGGTACGTTACCAGGTTCGGCCCAATACGATTATCGCTATTTTGGCGAACCGTTCAGAAAAAATGATCATCGGTTTGTTGGGTATTCTTAAATCAGGTGCCGCCTATCTTCCCATCGACCCACAATATCCGGCCGACCGCATTGCTTATATGCTGGAAGATAGCGGAGCGAATGTTTTATTGATATGCGAACCTCTTTCAGCCGGCATCAAATGCCAGTCGATGATTGCAGCATATGATAGTTTGGCGGAAAATGATCTTGATGAGTTGCCAGTTGTAAATACATCAACCGATTTATGTTACCTGATCTATACTTCCGGCTCTACGGGTAAACCCAAGGGTGTGAAAATTTGTCACCAAAGCGTGGTGAATTTTATGGAAGGCATGAATAGGGAAATTCCTTTGCAGGCAGAAGACGGTATGCTGGCCATAACAAGCACTTCATTTGATATTTCGGTGCTGGAGATCTTCTGGACAATTTGCAATGGGGTGAAAGTGATATTACACCCATCTGATATTTCTGTAAATGAATTGGACCGCTATGTTACAGATGAAACCGGATTTTCGCAGCATCGAATAACGATGTTGCAAAGCACGCCATCATTTGTCAGGATGATCGATGAAGGGAACAGATCGGGCAGGTTCTTACATTCATTGCGTGCATTACTTATAGGTGGCGATATGTTGCCGGTTGCGCTGGTACAGAAAATTCAGCGAGAAAACAAGGCGGCAATATATAATATGTATGGCCCAACCGAAACAACCATCTGGTCGTGCATTCACAAATTTGAAAGCGATGTGCAAAAGGTAAGGATCGGAAAACCTATTGCCAATACACAGATATATATCCTAAATAAGTATCTGCATCTGGTGCCGGTTGGCGTTCCGGGTGATTTGTATATAGGTGGTGAAGGGTTGTCTGTAGGGTATCACAACCGTCCGGAACTAACGGCGCAACGTTTTATTGCCAATCCTTTTAAGGCTGAAAGTAAAATTTATATGACCGGTGATGTAGCGCGGTGGTTGCCGGATGGAACGATTGAGTTAGTCGGCCGCACAGACAACCAGATAAAGATACGGGGGTACCGGATTGAGCTGGGTGAAATTGAACACCAGATTACCCGTTACGAAGGGATAAAAGAAGTGGTGGTCATGGCACGGGAACGTCAGGGCGATAAATACCTTGTAGCCTATTATGTATCACATCAGTCAATAGAACCTGCAATACTGAGAAATAATTTACAGCAGTCGTTGCCTGATTATATGGTGCCGTCTTTTTTTGTACAACTCGAAAGTTTGCCATTGACTGCTAATGGAAAACTTGATCGCAACGCATTGCCCGAACCTGTAGCTGTTATTGCTGAAACATACGTAGCCCCTGTAAACCTGCCACAGCAGATGTTATGTGCGATCTGGGCAAATGTATTGGGAATTGATAAAGTGGGGATCAGGGATAACTTTTTTTCAGTGGGCGGCGACTCAATCAGGAGTATACAGATCATAGCACGCCTGCGCACAATGGGATATGAGTTAACGGCAAAAGATATCTTCAGTTGTCAAACAATTGAAGCGCTGGCGTCACGACTAAAAAGAATAGAAAAAGATGCTGGCGAATTGATAAGGGTAAAAGATATAGAATTGCAACCGGAGCAGCGCTGGTTTTTTGCAAAAGACGATCCTTCCGTACATAAATTAAATGATTTGCAGCTGCACTATGGTAGCTCTAAGATCTATCCTTTATCTCCTATGCAGGAAGGGATGCTTTTTCATACTTTATTCGAGACGGACGGGGAGCAATATTTTGAACAGATCAGTTATGAGTTGGAAGGATTGCTGGATATAGCTGCCGTTGAACGAAGCCTGCATGAACTGGTGGCAAATCATGATATTTTACGAACCATCTTTTTGTCAGAAGCATATGAACGTCCATTGCAGATCGTACTGAACGAATGGAAACCTGCATTTAGTTATTTCGATGTAACCGAAGAATGTACGCAACGGGATGAGGCGTCAGTAATGGCATTCTATAAGGAAACTGACAGATCCGGAAAGTTTGAGATTGGAATAGAACCGCCGGTACGCTTAACAGTTTACCGCATTAGCGCCACCACATATACATTTATCTGGAGCTATCATCATATCCTGATGGATGGCTGGTGCATGAGCATACTGATCAATGATTTTAAAAACATTTATAGATGCTTAACGAAAGGCGAACGCATTCAATTACCACCTGCCAAACCGTATGTTCATTATATTCAGTGGCTGGAAAGCCAGGAAAAGAACATCGGTTTGCAATATTGGCGCCAATACCTGCAGGGATATGAAACCGTGTGTACGTTACCTGGCCAACAAGTAGCATCGGGAAATCGCCGTAGTAGTATCAGTTTAAACCTCAGCAGTGAGCAAACCCATTCTCTGCAGCAGTTATCTGTGAGGTATGGAGTTACCATGAATATTCTGATGCAGGCCGCATGGGGGATATTGCTCAGTAAATACAATAATATACATGACGTTGTTTTCGGATCTGTGGTGTCTGGTCGCCCGGCCCTGTTGGCGGGCGTAGAAGAAATGATAGGATTGTTTATTAATACAATACCGGTCCGGGTAAGGTTTGAGGAAAAGGATACGGTTGCACAGCTGCTGCAGCGCCTGCAACAGGAAATGCTGGAAAGTGAGCCATATCATTATCATTCATTGGCGCAAATACAGTCGTTAAGCCTGCCAGGGAGAGATTTGCTCGATCATCTACTCGTTTTTGAGAACTATCCTGTAAGTGATAAGTTGCAGGAAGCAACAGATGACACTTACCGGATTACAAAGGTTGACATGTTTGAGCTGACGAATTATAATTATGTGATTGTGATTGTGCCCGGAAGAGAACTTTTCATCAGGCTCGATTACAACAGTAACAGATTTGAGCAGGAGAACATGGAGCTTGTGTTGATACGGTTGCAACAGGTAATAAACAAAATGATTGAGAACGCCGAAATGCCGGCAGCTGCTTTAGCAATCGTATCAGAAGAAGAAGCGGGCAGGTTACTGTTTGAGTGGAACGATACGCAAATTGATTATTCACAGCATAAAAGTATTATTGATCTATTTGAAGAACAGGTAATAAAAGATCCTTCTCGTGCGGCAATACGATATGAAGGTAAGTTGATAAGTTATGGGCAGTTGCTGGAACAATCGGATAAAGTAGCCTTTTATTTACAACAACAGGGTGTGCAACCTGGAGATTTGGTGGGATTGATATTGCCCCGCAACGAACATTTGATCCCGTCGATACTGGGCGTTTTAAAATCAGGAGCAGCCTATGTGCCAATTGACCCACAGTATCCCCAGGCCCGGATAATGTCAGTTATCCACGATGCGGGTTTAAGGATCATATTAACGACTGCAACATACAGGCAGCTGCCGGTTGCCGTGGATGTAGCTGTTATCGATCTCACAGAAAAGTGGGCGCTTATTCAACACGGCCCTCCTATAAAATATGCATCCTGTGCAACACCTGGCGATCTGGCTTATGTGATTTACACTTCAGGATCTACAGGCAAGCCCAAAGGCGTAGCGATAGAGCACCAGTCGCTCGTGAACTATATCAATTGGTCGGCTTTGCATTATGTAAGGGGAGAGCAGGATGTATTTCCCTTATACACCTCTATTTCTTTTGACCTGACAGTCACCTCTATTTTTACGCCCCTGGTAACGGGTAATCTTATCATCATTTACGAGGAGCAGGAAAACCAGGTGTTGGTCGACAGGGTATTTTCAGATAATATGGCCACTGTGATCAAGCTGACCCCTTCCCATTTAAAAATAATCCGCGACAGCGACGATGTTTACTGGCATGCGGAGTACAAAAGGAAGAAATTAATTGTGGGGGGCGAGAACCTGGAAAGCCGGCTTGCCAAAGACATTTATGAAAAATTTAAAGGCGAGATCGAGATCTATAATGAATATGGTCCCACGGAAGCTACAGTAGGCTGTATGATATACAAGTATGACACGAAAGATAGCTTTACGTCAGTGCCTATTGGTCATCCCGTGGCCAATACAGGCATTTATATTTTCGATCAGGATTTAAACATTACTCCAATAGGCGTGAAAGGTGAATTGTATATCGGTGGTGCTGGTTTGGCACGCGGGTATTTCAATAATGAAAAATTGACCTCAGGGCGGTTTATCAATAATCCTTTTATCAAAGGTGAGCGAATGTATAAAACAGGAGATGTGGCAAGAAGGGGAAAAGATGGCGTTATTGAATATTTGGGCCGGATGGATGAACAGGTTAAAATACGGGGATATCGCATAGAATTGGGAGAGATTGAACAACAATTGAACTCGTATGAAGGCATTACTGAAAGCGTAGTGCTGGTTCATGAAAAGGAAGACAATAAGTTCCTGGTGGCATATTATGTTTCGGAACATGAACTCGGGTTGGAAGCACTGAAAAACTATTTGCTGGCTCAACTTCCGGAATACATGGTACCATCATTTTTTATGCATCTGCATTCTTTGCCATTAACCGGTAATGGAAAGCTTGACCGGAAGGCCCTGCCTGAGCCCTCGGCAGCGATAGAAAAAACATATGTAGCTCCTGTTACGAAAGAACAACAAATTTTATCCGATATATGGGCAAAAGTATTGGGTGCAGATAGAATAGGTATAAGGGATAATTTTTTTGCCGCAGGTGGCGATTCTATTAAATCTATTCAGATAGTAGCTCGTGTAAGGGCAGCAGGTTATGAGCTTACCGTAAAAGATATCTTCAGCAGTCAAACTATTGAAGCATTGGCGCTCCGGCTGAAAAGAATAGAAAAAAAGGTGGATCAGTCAATGGTTACTGGTGACATTGAGCTGTCGCCGGTTCAGCGTTGGTTTTTTGCGCAGGACCAAAGGGATCCGCACCATTATAACCAGGCAGTAATGCTTCAATTTAAAGAAGGCCTGAAGGCAGAGGCGATCAGAAAGATCTTTGGAAAAATTCAGGAACATCATGATGGGCTTCGAACCCGCTTTAGAAAAGTGGAAGGAGGGTGGCAGCCATCTATCAGTTCAGCATTGAACCTTGAGGTATCGGTTACGGAGCACGACTTTACCAATGAAAAGGATGAAAGCGAGAAATTAAAGGCCGCCTGTGATGAAATACAGAGTAGCATTGATCTTGAACATGGCCCACTGATGAAATTAGGGCTGTTCCATTTGAAGGATGGATGCCGGCTTTTGATCGTCATCCATCATATGGTGATAGACGGTGTGTCCTGGCGGATACTTTTTGAAGACATTGAGACATTATTCCAGCAATATAAACAGCAACAGGTATTGACGCTGCCTTTAAAAACGCATTCATTTGGCGAATGGGTCAATTGCCTGCGATCATACATTCAGCTAAAATCATTTAAAGAAACGATTCCGTATTGGAATGCTATCCTGGATAGGAAAGTAACCGTTGTTACCCGTGATATGCCTGAAGGTAGAAACCTGGTGAAAGATATGGTTACCGGGTCAATCCGCTTGGATGGTGAACAAACGGCGAAATTACTGACGGAGGTGCATAAGGCGTATCACACCCGTATTAATGATGTTTTGCTGGTCTGCCTGCTTGCTGCTATGCATCGCTGTTTTTGTTTGCAGGCAGTAAAGATAGATTTAGAAGGGCATGGTAGGGAAGCAGTAGCAGAAGGGCTGGATATAAGCCGGACAGTTGGATGGTTTACCAGCATTTACCCGGTTGTTCTTGAATATAAGGAAGGATCGATCGCTGTATTGGTAAAAGAGGTAAAAGAGTATTTACGTAAGGTGCCTGACAATGGCATTAGTTACTTAATTGGCCGGTATCTGGCAGAAATGGAGGAATTGAATCCAGGTAATGATGCCCGTATTGTATTTAATTATCTGGGCCAGTTTGATGCTGATACGCAAGGTAAGTTGTATCAAATAGCGTCCGGGCCCTTGGGAGAAGTGATTGCCATAGAGGCTGAGCGCAATTATGATTGGGAAATAACGGGCATGGTGCTATCCGGAGAACTGGTAATGAACCTCAGCTATAGTAAATACCAGTACAACAACGAAACAGTAAACAGTTTTCTGGAAACCTATAAAGAAGAATTAGAAAAGCTGATAGATCATTGTTGCCAATGTGGATATAGCGAATGGACGCCTTCTGATCTTACTTATAAAAAAATTACGATAGAGCAATTAGATGCCTTGCAGCACCAGTACGAGATCCGTGATATTTATCCCCTGTCACCGATGCAGGAAGGAATGCTATTTGTTTCGTTATTGGAGTCGGAAGCAGATCATTATTTTGAACAAATGAGTTACCGGGTGGAAGGGATTGTTGATATAGCAGCCGTAAAACGTACGCTATATGAATTGGCTAATCGGTATGATGTTTTACGAACAAAGTTTGTTTATCAGGGATATGAACGGCCGTTGCAAATAGTGCTGGAGAAAGCGGTCACTGAACTAAATTATAACGATGTAACTGACAGGTGTAATAAAGAAGGAGAGTATAATGTAATTGCCAACTGTAAAGCAGCTGACAGATCGATAAAGTTTGATTTTAGTGAAGGCACCTTAATGCGTTTAAGTATATACAAGACAGGTGAAACGACTTATACTTTTATATGGAGTTATCATCATATTCTAATGGACGGATGGTGCATAAGCATTTTGATCAATGATTTTAGAATGCTCTATGGGGGGCTGAAGGAAGGTAAAGTTGTTCAGTTGCCTGCAGTAAAGCCATATGCCCATTATATACAATGGTTACAGGATCGGGACAAGGAAGCCGGGTTGCAATATTGGGAGCGCTATCTCGAGGGATATGAGGCGCAGGCAACGTTGCCTATGGAAAGATCTGCATCCCTGTACCGGCAGGCCTCTGTTAGTATCAAATTCAGTATCGAAGAAACCCGTTTGTTGCAGCAGTTGTCAGCCAGATACCGCACAACGGTTAGTACGGTGATGCAGGTAGCATGGGCCGTGTTGCTTGGCAAATACAATAATGTGCAGGATGTGGTTTTTGGCGCCGTTGTATCCGGCCGTCCGGCTGAAATTCCAGGAGTGGAAGAAATGGTGGGACTATTTATTAATACTGTACCGGTAAGGATCTGTTTCGATGAAAAAGATACGATTGCAGAACTGTTGCAGCGATTGCAGCAGGAAATGCTGGAGAGTACGCCTTATCATTATTTTTCTTTGGCAGAAATACAATCATTGACTCCACTGGGTAACAATTTGCTGGATCATGTCCTGGTATTTGAAAACTTCCCCGTTAGCGATAAAATACGGAATGCGACGGAAGAGTCGTATACAATTACGGATGTTGAGATAATAGAACAGACAAATTATCCATATGCAGTGATCATCCTCCCGGGAAAAGAACTTACCGTCAAACTCGACTACAATGCCAACAGTTACAATGAGGCAAGCATGACCCTGGTATTGACACATTTAAAGAAAATAATAGAACAAATATTGTTCAATACAAATATCAGCATTGAGGAAGTTGGTTTGTATAATGAGGTCTTTGTTCAAAATGCGGAAGAGATTACGCATTAAAATATGCTTTGAATTCCTATTTGTTATCCCGATAGCGATCCTACCTGGATGCTATTACTTAAAATTGTATAAATATGTGTGGGATATGCGGCTTTATTAAGTTTAATGGTCCGGTTTCAGAAGAAGACAGCAGGATTGTAAAACGAATGAACTCAAGGTTAGTCCACAGAGGACCGGATGCCCAGGATGTTTTGCTTTTTGATAATGTGGCACTGGGATTCTCCAGGTTGAGCATCATTGGTCTGGAGAATGGAATGCAACCAATAACGAATGAAGATGGAAGTATTGTTTTAATATGTAACGGGGAGATCTTTAATTATATAGAGATCAGGGAATACCTTTTAAAAAAGGGCCATCAGTTTAAAACAAGCTCTGACGTAGAGGTAATTGTTCACCTGTATGAAGAAGAAGGTATTCATTTTTTGAATGATCTGAATGGGCAGTTTGCTTTTGCTTTATATGATAAAAGAAAGAAAAAGTTATTCTGCGCCCGCGACCAGATGGGTATCGCTCCGTTCTTTTATACATCGGTAAATGATTGTTTTCTATTCGGTTCAGAGATCAAAGCTATTCTTGAACATCCATACGTACAGCGGGAAGTAGATTTGGTTGGACTTGACCAGGTTTTCACCTTTGCCGGCCTGGTGAGCCCCAGAACGATGTTTAAGAACATTCATAGCCTGGAAAATGGGCATTTACTCGAAGTGGATGATCAGGGAAGTATAAGAAAAAAAGAATATTGGGACCTTGTTTATCCTGAGGAAAAAATTTCCGTTAAATCTGAATCGTGGTACATCAATAAGCTGGAAGAACTGTTCCATGAATCCGTTAAGCTAAGAATGCGTTCTGATGTACCATCAGGATTCTATTTAAGCGGCGGTCTCGATTCTTCAACGATTGCTATGAAGTTATCGCAGTTTGCATCCAGTGAGAAAAAAGAGGCTTTTTCGATTGACTTTGTGGATGCTGAAATATCAGAAGCGAGTTATCAAAGAATGATAGCGGATCTGAGTGCTTCTGTGTTGAACAAAAAAATATTTTTCTTTAAGGATATCAGCGAGCGGCTGCGAAAAGTGATTTACCACTGTGAATGCCCGGTCAAAGAAACTTACAATACCGCTTCCATTTCCTTGTCTGAATCTGTTCGGTTAAAAGGCATCAAAGTTATTTTATCAGGGGAGGGAGCTGATGAGTTTTTTGCAGGATATGTTGGCTATAAGTTCGACAAAATGCGGGCATTGAATCTTATTCAGAATAATGCCAGTTCTCTTGAAGAAGCGATCAGGGAAAATTTGTGGGGTGACCAATCTTTTTTCTACGAGAAAAATTTCTCGGAATTTAATATTATTAAAAGGTCATTGTATTCCGAATGTCTCAATGAAAGATTTGAAGATATAAATTGCCTGAACTATCAACTTATAGATAAAAGCAAGATCAGAAATAGAGACCTGTTGCAAAAAAGATCCTACGTAGATTATAAGATAAGATTAGTAGATCATTTGGTCTCAGATCATGGAGACCGGATGGCGCTTGCCAACTCAGTAGAAGTGAGATATCCTTTCCTGGATAAAAATATAGCTGAATTCGCTGCTGAACTGCCTTCAGAATTAAAATTGAACGATTTTTCGGAAAAGTACCTGTTAAAGAAAATGGCCGGTAGGTATGTACCCCGTTCCATAATCGAGCGGGAAAAGTTTGGTTTTGTGGCGCCGGGAAGTCCTTACTTATTGCAGAATAATTGTGAATATGTCAATGATCTGTTATCCTTTGATCTTATTAAGAGACAGGGATATTTCAATCCACATCAGATAGAACATCTAAAAAAAATGTATAGTGAGAAAGGATTTAAAGTAAATGCACCTTTTGAAACGGATCTGCTTATCATAGTGCTCACATACGGAATACTGCTCGACACCTTTTTTTGATATTATTTATAAAAGTATATGGTCTTTCAGAAAAAAATTACCGAAAGCTTAAAAGCTTTCCCGGATAAAATTGCTATTGAAAATGGTAGTGAGTTGATTACCTATAAACAGGTATCAGATGCCGCCAATTCAATCACTACTTTTTTATTGAAACAACGTTTTGGTAAAGAAGCGATCATTGGCATTTGTTTAAAAAGCAGAATTCATGTTATTTATTCAATGATCGGCATTGCAAATGCCGGATGTGTTTTTGTTCCGATCGATATGGACGTGCCTGCCAGGCGCCTCAATACCATCATCAATGATCTGCAGCCGGAATGTATTATTTGTGAAAAAGACTGTTCAGTATTTGACAACAGGGATTCAAATTCACCAATGGCCCTCTGTTTTATTGAAGATATTTTAACTGATAATAATCCGGTTGATGAAAAGGATATTCAATGGCCCTCGTATGAGGAAGTCGATAGCCTGTATATTTATTATACATCAGGGACAACAGGTAATCCCAAAGGTATTGTAGGGAAAAACTGTAGCTTAATTCATTTCCTGGAATGGGAGATAAGCACCTTTAATATTACCGCAGGTTTCAGGTGTAGTCAGCTTATAAGTCCGTATTTCGACGCCTTTCTGCGTGATATTTTCGTTCCGTTGTTAACAGGCGGAACCATTTGCATACCAGCACAGGATGAACATTACTTTAGCGAAGAAAAACTTGTTTCATTTATTAATGATTCAGGTATTACACTGATCCATTGTGTGCCAAGTGTATTCCGTCTTTTTAATAGCAAGCTGCTTACCGGTAACATGTTTCAGTCCCTTCGTTACGTTCTCTTGTCAGGCGAAAGAATTATACCTGCTGAGTTGAAAAAATGGTATGATCTATTTGGTTCCCGGATCCAACTGGTTAATTTATATGGAGCCACAGAAACCACTTTGATCAGGTCTTATTACCTCATTACGCCGGAAGATGTGAACAAGGCGAGAATATCGATCGGCACACCGATTCACGATACGCAGTTACTGGTTGCAAATAAAAACCTAAAACCGTGTGATTTCCTGGAACCTGGTGATCTTTACATTGTCTCCGATTATATCAGTAAGGGATATTTAAATGCACCCGAGCTCACGAATAGCCGTTTTATAAAGATCTTTTTGAACGGAGAGGAAAGGATGGCTTTTAAAACAGGTGACAAAGCGCGTGTTTTTCCCGGGGGGGATATCGATCTGATGGGGCGTGAAGACCGGCAGGTTAAGGTGAGGGGAATAAGGGTGGAATTGGAAGAGATCGAACATACTATAGTGCAGTCAGGCCTTGTAAACGGGACTGTGGTAATAAAACATACCGATGCAAATGCAAACGAAATGTTGATTGCGTTCGTGATAAAAAAGGAAAGAGAGCTTCCAGGAGAATATTTTAAAAATAAGGTGACGGCATATTTGAATGCCTGTTTGCCGTCGTATATGGCACCTTCTGACCTTGTTGAGCTGGACCATTTCCCATTATTGCGAAATGGAAAAATAAACTATAGCAAGTTGTCCGAATATCTCCAGGTTGAAAATGACATTGTTCAGCCGGTAAATGATACAGAAAGAAGATTACTGTTGTTGTGGAAAGAGATCTTAGGTGAAAAGCCATTGTCTACAGAAGATGTTTTTTATAAGGTAGGTGGGAATTCATTAAGTATCATGCGCCTCATCAGCCTTATTTACAGGGAATTTTCAGTGCGGATCCCGCTAAGCGATCTATTTACGCATGCAACCATAAGGAAACAAAGCGACCTGGTATTACACTCCATTAAAGATAATGTAATGCAGATCCCGGGTACAGTAGCCAAACCTTTTCATAATGTTTCTGTTGCCCAGGAAAGATTGTATTATCACTATGCCATGGATAAGAACAACCTGTCATATAATCTTCCGGTTATATGGGAAATGGATGATGATGCCGATGAAAGTAAAATTGATTATGTGATAAGGCAATTGATAAACAGGCATGAAGGACTGCGAACTGCATTCAGGCTCGAGAACGGGAAAATTTTACAGGTAATTCATGATGACGTCGATTTTCAACTCGGGAAAATAAGATCCAGCGACGCTGATATTAATAACACAATAGCTGACTGTATTAAACCATTTGATCTGGGCAAGCCGCCACTGATACGGTGTTTTATCCTGGAAAGACCTGGACATAAAAAAATGCTGCTCGCGGATATGCCTCATATTGTGTGTGACGGCATTTCGCAAATGATCTTACATACAGAATTTTTAAAATTATTTAATGGTGAAGTGCTGAAGGCGCTTATGGCGCAACCTAAAGACTATGCAGAATGGGAGATCGGTTTCCGCGCAGGTAAAGAGTATCTCGTACACCGGGAATTTTGGCTCAGGAATTTTGAAGGAGGAATTCCAAAGTTTCAGTTGCCTACAACGTATTCCGGCAAAGCGGCATTTACTGAGCTCGGCGGCTTCGTTTCTTTTTCGATATCGAAAAGGGTTATTAAAAATATTGTTCGGCAGTTGTCTGATGGTGACATTACCGATTCTTCGGTTCTTTTTTCGCTTTATTGTTTGTTTCTGTTGAAACTTACGGGGCAGGATGACATTGTTGTCGCTATTGCCACTTCCGGCCGCATACAACATGAGCTGGAAGGTACGGTAGGAATGTTCGTCAAAACCCTTCCGATCAGGTACCGGATCGTACCTGCATTAACATTTTCAGAATTTTCCGCAAGCCTGCATAATTATTTACTGCAAGCGTACAACCATCAAATATATGACCTTGCTGACATGGTTGAAGCAATGGGCCTTCATAACGCCTCAGAGCGTTCACTGTTTAACACGATGTTTGTTTTTCACAATTTTTCGGAAGCAAAACTGTATAATGCAAATAAGTTTAATCAATATGAATTCGACAACAATAAAGCTAAATATGCCATATCGTTAATCATTAACGAGGGCGAAGACTTCTACAATTTGCGACTTGAATATTCTACCCTGTATTTTACGAAGCCCGATGCTGAGTTACTGGTGAATCATTTTGAACAGCTGATTTCTTCATTTTCCGTAAATCCACTTGCTCGCATCATGGATGGTATCGGTCATTCTCAAACGGAAGCCGGTATCAATGAGAAAGATATTTTATTCAATTTCTAGTACAGTTAATTGTTGAGAAATGAAGCAGGAACAGTCAAAAATCAATTTATCTGAATTCGAAGCTAACCAGAACATTTCAGCCAGAAATTACTGGAAGAACCGGATGGCGGGCTTTGAACCCTCCGTTTATTTTGATTTTGCGGATGCAGGGGACACCCCGGGCCAGGGATATCGTGAATTTTTCTTTGAATTACCCCAGCCCATAGTAAAATGGTTACATAATGTTGCGGGATCAGATCACGCAAAGCATATATTATTGATGGCATCTCTGGCCATTTTGATCAATAAATATTCCGGAATATCCGATACGGTAGTTTTTACGCCTGCCTATACAACTGAAGGAATCGACACCTCCTCTTTACATCTTGTTCCTGTTAGAATGCGGGACTTTGACAACAAAGGATTTAAAGAGGCATTGCTGCAATTCAAAGCGGACATTGTTCAGGATACAGCCTTCAGTAACTATCCAATAGAAAAGAAACTGGCTTATGTTACTGACGCCAACAATAAAAATCCGGCAATTGGCCTGGCTCTTGAAAGCATACAGGATATACAGGTATTCGATGTTTTTACCCCTGAGGTCCTGTTTATTTTTTCAGGTTCAAATGGTTTTAAGATCAGAGCAGCCGCTAAATTTTATTATACCTATTTATGCCAGTTAAAAGATGCGTACTATAGAATACTTGAGACAATTGCCCAGGACCCGCTGGTGAATATTGGTTCAATAAGCATATTCAACGAATCTGATAGGCAGATGTCGCTATATGAGTTTAATGCCACACAAACCGGTTACCCGAATGATAAGACCATTCTTGATCTGTTTGAAGCGCAGGTGGTTAAAACGCCTGATTCAATGGCTATTTTATTTGGAAATACTTCAGTGAGTTACCGGCAATTGCAGCAGCAATGTGATAAAGTTGCCCTTTATCTTAAAAAAGAACGTGGTATAAAGCGAGGCGACATCGTAGCCATCCTGTTAGATCGGCAGCCCTTGCTGCTGGCAGTTATATTGGGCGTATTAAAAGCCGGAGCAGCCTATGTTCCTATAGATCTGCAATATCCACCTGCACGCATTCACGCTGTTGCAACCGATTCGGGGGCGAAAGTAATAATAACAACAACTGCTTTTCAACAGAGTAACATCTTTAACGGCATCGCCATTGCTGGCGTTGATGACATTGAACGGTATATAACCCAACAGTTTGAAGAAACGGTAGTAACTGCTGCTAAACCGAACGATTTGGCTTATGTTATATATACGTCAGGTTCTACCGGTAAACCTAAAGGCGTTATGATCGAACATAGATCGCTGGTTAATTATATTCATTGGGCTGCCAGATATTATGTACGTGGAGATGAAGATATATTTGCACTGTATACATCTATCGCTTTTGATTTAACAGTTACCTCTATTTTTACTCCATTGGTTACAGGTAACACGATCTGTATATATGCAGGACAGGACAAAGACCTGTTGGTAGAAAAAGTGTTTACTGATAACATTGCAACTGTAATAAAATTAACGCCCTCGCATTTAAAAATAATTCGTGAACATCCGGTTGTAAAAGCGGATTTGTCGTACCGGAAAAAGAAATTGATCGTCGGTGGGGAAGACCTGGAAAGCCAGTTGGCCAAAGATATATACAATAAGTTCGGTGGAAATATTGAAATATACAACGAATATGGGCCTACGGAAGCAACTGTAGGATGTATGATCTATCGCTTTCATCCTGAAGATAGTTTCACATCTGTGCCTATAGGTAATTCCATTGCTAATTCACGATTATACATATTCAATAAGCATCTACAAATTGTTCCTGCGGGCGTATGGGGTGAGCTATACATCGCTGGCGATGGACTGGCCAGAGGATATATGAATAATGACCAGCTTACGTGCGAACGGTTTATCAACAATCCGTATATCAGCGGGGAACGAATATATAAAACGGGGGATATTGCCAGGCGCCTCAGCAATGGGATTGTTCAATATGCCGGCCGTTTGGATGAACAGGTAAAGATCAGGGGCTTCCGGATAGAATTAGGTGAAATAGCGAACCGGCTTAATGCACACCCATTGATTAAAGAAAGCGTGGTAATAACAACAGATAAGGAGAACCGTAAAATGCTGGTCGCTTACTATGTGTCACGGGATTTGATTGGAACCAATGAATTACGCAATTTTTTGCTTGAAAGCATTCCTGATTTTATGGTGCCATCCTTTTTTGTTCATCTGAAACAATTGCCGCTGAATGTAAATGGTAAAATAGATCGAAAAGCACTGCCCGGGCTTATGAACACACCACTAACGATCGTGGGGCCATCTGACGAAATTGAAGAAAAACTCGCATTGCTATGGGCAGAGGTTTTGGATATGAATGAAGAAGAGATAGGCACTAATATTAATTTCTTTGAACTTGGCGGTGATTCAATCACTATTCTGAAGCTCAATAACAAGATCAATACGCAATTCCAATGTAATATTCCTGTTACCGATATGTTCATGTTACCCACCATTTCTGCAATCAGGGACCGCATAAAAGATGGACTGAGCGGTATTTCAACCATCGACATGATTTCCACTCAGGAAGACAGGGAATCGATCTTAATAAACAGGGGTAGTTAAATTAACCATATGAATACAGGTTCAGAAATTGCCATTATAGGTATGGCAGGAAGATTTCCGGGAGCAGCCAATGTTCAGGAATTCTGGCACAACCTTAAGAATGGAGTTGAGTCTATACATTTTTTTACCAGGGAGGAACTGATGGAAGCAGGAGAGGATAGCAACTTGCTCGAAGACCCGATGTATATAAGAGCGAATGCGTTCATTGAGGATAAAGAATACTTTGATGCTGCTTTTTTTGGATACCTTCCATCCGAAGCAAATTTAATAGACCCTCAGATAAGGTTATTTCATGAAGAATGCTGGAAAGCGCTTGAAGATGCCGGATACGCCGTTCCAATGCCAGGGAACAGGATCGGTTTATTTGCTGGCGCTGCTTCCAATGTAAATTGGGAAGTATATGCAACGTTGACCAATATGAATGGGCAGGTAGATAACTTTACTGCCTCACAGTTGCGTAATGCCAGGTACCTGAATACAAGAATATCTTATGCGTTAAATTTATCGGGTCCATCTGTATTTATTGATACGGCCTGTTCCACTTCTCTGGTAGCCATTCATCAGGCCTGTAATAGCCTGTTGCTTGGTGAGTGTTCAATGGCGCTGGCCGGAGGCGTAAGTATGGGAAATAATTCAAGATCGGGATATCTTTATCAGGAAGGAATGATCAATTCGAAAGACGGACACTGCCGTGCTTTTGATGAAAATGCCAGTGGCACCATAATCGGGGAAGGAGCGGCAGTCGTAGTGTTAAAAAAGCTTAAAGATGCAATAAAAGATAAGGACCATATATATGCGGTTATTAAAGCTTCATGTATCAACAATGATGGCAATGATAAGGTGGGTTACACTGCACCTTCTATTGATGGGCAGGCAGCTGTAATTAAGACTGCTCAAAACTGGGCAAAAACGCCCGTTGAGAGTATCAGTTATGTGGAAGCACACGGAACCGGTACACCGCTGGGTGATCCGGTAGAAATTGCCGGATTGAAACGCGCTTTTAATACCGATAAAAAACAGTTTTGTGCTATTGGTTCTGTTAAAACGAATATCGGTCATCTGGATGCCGCCGCTGGTGTTGCCGGTCTGATTAAAACGGTGTTGTCATTGAAGCACCGTCAATTGCCTCCAAGTTTACATTTCAGGAATCCCAATCCAAAGATTGATTTTGCCAATAGCCCCTTCTATATAAATACAAAATTACGCGAATGGAAAAATGACTTATATCCTTTACGCGCGGGTGTAAGCTCATTTGGTATTGGTGGTACCAATGCTCATGTGATCGTGGAAGAATCACCCATTCGCGAGACAACTTCGGCAAGCCGGGAATACCAGTTATTGGTATTTTCAGCGAAGACCCCCTGGTCCCTTGAGAAAAATATCGGCAATTTTTGTTCTTACCTGGAAGTCAATAAACAGGAAAATCTTGCTGACATCGCCTATACCCTTCAAACAGGACGTTCATCTTTCAATTACAGGCAGGCTATTGTTTGCAGCAATCATGATGAAGCCATGGAGCTTTTACCTGCCCTTCAGCTGCCCGCTACATTCACCAATAATATTCGCAAACAGATCCCTCTGGTCGTATTTATGTTTTCAGGTCAGGGATCGCAGTATACAGGCATGTGTCGCGATCTGTATCAGCAAGAAACTGTCTTTAGAAATCAGGTCGATCATTGTTGCCGGCTGGTAAAAGAGACATATGATAAGGATATTCTTGACGTAATTTTTCCGGAACATGAAGAAGATCTGTCAACCATAGATAGTACAGAATATACGCAGCCTGCATTATTTGTCATCGAATATGCGCTGGCCCGGTTGCTTATATCCTGGGGAATAGAGCCTGATATCATGATCGGCCATAGTATAGGAGAATATACAGCGGCTTGTATCAGTGGCGTTTTCTCTCTGGAAGATGCGTTGTGTTTAGTAATTAAACGGGGTGAATTGATGCAGGAGATGCCGGCAGGGAAAATGCTGAGTATATCTGCAGGTGAAAAAGAATTGGCCGGTTTACTTTCAAAATTTCCCCGGGTATCATTAGCAGCGGTTAACAGTCCGGGTTTATGTACAGTATCTGGAAAAGGTGAATGGATTGAACTATTTCAGAAAGAGGCGGAACAGGCTGGCTTCATATGCCGTCCTGTGCGAACCTCGCATGCATTTCATTCCTCCATGATGGAAGACATGTTGGGAGAATTTAGACGTGTAGCAGCCTCGGTAAAGATGCGGGAACCGCAAATACCCTTTGTTTCCAATTTGACTGGTAAAGATGCTTCGGGGAATGTTGCTCAACCGGATTACTGGGTTAACCATTTGCGTGCGACCGTACAATTTTCTTCGGGTATAGAGCATTTGTTGCAGAGAAACAGGGAATGTATTTTTATTGAAGTGGGCCCTGGGAAAGTGCTGAGTTCGCTGGTGCTGTCGCACAAAAATGTACAATCGAATCATACCGTGGTAAACCTTGTAAAACACGTTAAGGAAACAGGTAGCGATGTTTACCATTTATTGCAGGCTCTTGCCGTATTATGGAGAACCGGTATAACGTTTCAATGGGAAAAGTTTTATGCAGGCGAGCAGCGTTGTAAAGTTTCCCTTCCGGCCTATGTATTTGAAAGAACAAAATATATTGCTGATGTTGATGCCGCTAAATTATTATTCAGTGACCAGCTGAAATCGGGTTACAGGCGTCGTATCACGGAAAGCATACATGTTAGTAACTGGCAACGTTCTTTGTCACCTAATAAGGCCATGAACCTGTATGCTGATAGATCAGCTGTCGTTATTGTTTCCGGGAAAGCAAATTTCAGTAAACAATTAGCAGATCATCTGGTTGGTTCGGGCAAACAGGTAATACAAATAATGAAAGGGAGATCTTTCAATATATTGGATAAAGAGATTTTGGAGGCGGGCAATGATGATTGGGAGGCTGTTTGGGATTACATTCGAAGGTCAGGCACGTCTATTACCCACATTATCTATTGTGCAACCCTGGATGAAGGATCGGCAGATGCAAGCTATAACAATATAGAGGGGGTATTGAATGATGGGTATATAGGACTTTGTAAACTGGCAAAATCTATCGCCAGCGTAAAGCAGGAAGGTAAAATTTATATAACTGTCATCAGTAATGATGCAGTACAGGTATTGGACGAAGACCGGGTAAACCCGCTAAAAGCGTGTCTGATAGCACCGGTGAAGATCATTCCTTTAGAGCTGTTGCATGTTACCTGTAAAGTAGTGGATATTCCTTATCCATTTGAAAAAGCCGCAGATGAAGGCCGATACATGAACACAATAGCGGATGAACTCGATTATGAGGGGCCCGATGCGGTAATTGCTTACAGATATTTTCAACGATGGGTGCCTTCATATAGTTTATTAGCGGATGATCAGCAACTAAAGTCAGGTATCGGCATTGAAAAAAGTGGCGTCTATATTATTACAGGCGGGTTGGGTGGAATGGGATTGACTGTGGCTCGCAACCTGGTAACTGAATATAATAGCACTGTTGTACTGGTGCATCGATCATCTTTTCCTGCAAAAAAGGATTGGCAAACCTGGCTAGCAGCGCATGGTAGGGAAGATGCTGTAAGTAAAAAAATAGAAGAGTTGCTTGCCATGGAAGAGGGAGGTGGTTCGGTAGATGTGTACCAGGCAAACGTTGGTATGGAAAATGAGGTACACGCCTTTTTTACATACGTTAAAAGCAAATACAATAAGATACATGGTATTATTTGGGCAGCTGGTGAAGTGGATTTTGGCGGTATCATTCAGAATAGAAACGACCAGGGATTAGTAAATTACCTCACTTCCAAGGTTGATGGGTTACTACTTTTTAATAAATACTTCGACTTTGCAGCCCTGGATTTTCTTGCCCTGTTCTCCTCGATCGGTAACGTATTTTATGAGACAAAATTTGGGCAGGTAGCCTATAATGCAGCCAATGAATTCCTTGAAAGCTTTTCTTATTATGCCCGTCTAAAATGGGGGATCCATGCATTTACCATCAATTGGTGCGACTGGTTAAACGTTGGGATGACTGTGAAAACGGAAATGCGGCGAACAGCGGGCGCAGATATAAAATCAGTCAATGCCAGAATTGAAGATGGAATTTACCCGGCCGAAGGAATAATCGCTTTTCATAAATGTCTTGCTAGTAAGGCGGTTTCTACGGTAATTTATAAAGGAAATTTGTCTGAAGCGGTTCGTACAAGTAAAGCAATATATAAATCGATATTGGCAGAGATGAAGGTTTCTGGTAAGGGTGAGGAAAGGGATACTTCCTTATGCTGTACCAAAGAAGAACAATTGCTTCAGTTATTTCGTGATTTCTTTGGAAAGAATACCATTATGCCCGGGGATGATTTTTTTGAGCTGGGAGGAGATTCATTAAAAGCAATGACATTCGTGGTCCGTGTCAATCAGGGTATGGGTTGTTCGTTATTAATTGCCGACCTGTACAATCATCCTACAGCCGGCGAACTGGCCGCTTGTTTAGAAGGCGTTACAACGGCAACGATCAGGCATATTCCGCTTGCTCCTGTTAAAAAGGATTATGCATTATCGGCGGCACAAAAGCGAATGTATTTTATACAACAGTTGGATAAAAATAGCATTGCCTACAATGAATTTCAGCTGCTGCGGCTGGAGGGCAAGCCCGATGTGCATAAGATCGAGATTACATTTATACGACTTATTGAACGCCATGAAAGCCTGCGTACGTCATTTATGCTGACCGATAATGGGCCGGTTCAGCGCGTATGTGATGCGTTGGATTTTAAAATAGAACAATACGATGCCGGTAATGATGTGACCATTGACGAATTGATCAGGCTATTTATTAGGCCATTTGACCTGGAATTGGCTCCTTTGTTAAGGGCAGCGCTAATTACGATTTCCTCAAATGAGCACATACTTCTGGTAGATATGCATCATATTATCGCAGACGGTGTGTCAAGAAAGATCCTGATAAGCGATTTTATGGCGCTTTACAATGGGCTTGAGTTACCGGCGCTAACACGGCATTATAAAGATTATGCTGAATGGCAGCAAAGCAGCGCCGAACAGGAACGCATTGCCATTCAGAGATCATTTTGGCTGAATGAGTTTGACAGTGAATTAACGCCACTTGAGTTGCCCGCCGATTATAGTAGACCGACGATAAAAAGCGGTCAGGGAAATTATCTTAATTTTTATTTCACGTCTGTTCAAACCGCCACATTACGCAATATTGCCGGCAAAGAGGGAGCCTCGATGTTTATGGTGCTGATGGCGGTTTATAACATAATGCTGTCCAGGCTAAGTAACCAGGAAGATATTGTGATTGGCGTTCCCACAGCTGGTCGCAGGCATACAGATGTAGAGGGAATTATCGGCATGTTTGTTAATACGTTACCTATAAAAAATCAGGTAATCGGGTCAATGACCTTTTCAGAAGTGACAGAGGCTATAAAATTAAAGATGCTTATGGCCCTGGAAAACCAGGAATATCAGTATGAAGAACTAATTGATGAATTGAAGTTGCCCCGCGACACGAGCCGAAATCCGTTATTTGATGTACTGCTTTCTTACCAACATAATGAAGATGCTGTACTGCAACTACCTGGCTTGAAAATATCCTCGTATGATAACGGATACAGGGCTGCTAAGTTTGATCTTTCACTCGTTGTGTGGGAATCGGCTGAGGAGTTGCAATTGTCATTTGAATATAGTACCGCGTTATTCAGGCATGAAACCATACAACGGTTTGCAGCATATATGGTTCAGATAGTAAACGCAGTGACAAACAATGCCGGCTGTACAATAGCTGATATAGATATCTTAACTGAGCCGGAGAAGCATATGCTATTGTACGATTTTAATAGCACCAGGACGTCTTACCCTGAAAATAAAACGATCATTGATGTATTTGAAGAACAGGTAAGCAGAACGCCAGATAACATTGCCGTTTTATATGACGAAGAGTCGATCACCTACCGGCAGTTGCACGAGCAATCTGATAAAATAGCATTTTATTTAAGGGAGCGTGGATTAAAAGCCGGAGATCTCGTGGGCGTGATGATGGACCGCAATAAATATTTAATACCTTCTTTATTTGGTATTCTGAAAGCCGGCGGAGCCTACGTTCCTATAGATCCGCAATACCCCGACGCCCGGGTTGAATCCATTATCCAGGATGCGGGAATAAAAGTTGTTCTTACTACAACGCCCAATCTCCTGCGGGTTGCTTTACAAACAGTGAATACTATTGCTGACTTACATGAAGAATGGGACCTAATACAGGTAAATAAGAACCGGCTGTCTACATCATATGCTGAGCCAGGGGGCCTTGCATACGTTATATATACTTCAGGCTCTACCGGTAAACCCAAAGGGGTTATGATAGAACATCATTCGGTTTTAAACAGGATTGGATGGATGCAAAAATTATATCCGATAAATGCTACAGATGTATTGCTGCAAAAAACTCCGGTTGTATTTGATGTATCTGTATGGGAATTGTTTTGGTGGTCATTTACCGGGGCAAGCCTGTGCTTATTAAAGCCCAATGCCGAAAAAGAGCCCGAAGAAATTATTAAGGCAATTGAAAAAAATAAAATTACCAATATACATTTTGTGCCATCAATGCTGGCAGGTTTTCTTGCTGGGATAGATGAAAGTTTCGATTACAGCCGGTTAAGCGCCCTGCAACGTGTATTTGTCAGCGGCGAGGCGCTGAAAATGGAGCATGTTAATGCTTTTGAAAGTACGTTACATAAAAACGTGGGCACCCGGCTGATTAATTTATACGGCCCTACAGAAGCTACTGTCGATGTATCGTATTATGAATGTGATTTCTCTCATTCCACGAATGTCATTCCGATCGGAAAGCCCATCGATAATATTTGTTTGTATATACTTGGTAAAGACAATTTGTTGCTGCCTGTTGGCGCAAAGGGTGAATTATGTATTGCCGGAGTGGGGTTGGCGCGTGGTTATTTAAATAACAGCCAGTTGACCAATGAAAAATTTATTTATCTGCCATGGTTAAATGGGGAACGCGTTTATCGTACGGGTGATTTAGCCAAATGGTTACCCGACGGGAATATTGAGTATTGTGGGCGGATCGATCAACAGGTAAAAATAAGAGGATATCGGATCGAGATAAAGGAAATTGAGCAACAACTTGCCAAACACGCATTGATCAAAGAAAGTGCAGTCGTTGTAAAGGAAACAGATAGTAATAAATCCCTGGTGGCTTATTACGTATCCAACCAGGCATTGGATATAACAGACCTAAAGAATTATTTACTAAAGGAGCTTCCCGAATATATGGTTCCATCCTTTTTTGTTCAACTGAAACATCTGCCATTATCGTCAAATGGCAAACTGGATCATAAAGCATTGCCCGAACCAGAATTTGTAAACCCCGCACAATACCTGGGGCCTTCAGGGGAGCTGGAAGAAAAGCTGGTGGAAATATGGGCAGGCGTTTTAAAAATAGATAAAGAGAAGATTAGTGTGAATATTAATTTTTTTGATATGGGCGGTGATTCAATAAAGGTTTTGCTTTTAGTTGCATTCATCAATAAAGTATTACAGGTAAGAATATCTGCTGCCGAAATATTTCGCTTCCCGTCTATATCATCCCTGGTTTCTTTACTGCAAAAAAACGAAAGTGATAATGATTTGGAGAAAGTGCAAATCGAAAATGAATTGTTCGAAATGGGTGAGGCCATCAATATTTTAAACAACAATTAAACAAACGGGGCCATGAGTAACCATACAGGGTTAGAAATAGCTATAATAGGAATGGCGGGCCAGTTTCCCGGTGCGGAAGATGTGGATCGGTTCTGGCAGAATCTGAAAAACAGTGAGGAGTCTATAACCAGTTTAGCGGATCAGGACATTCTTAATGAAGGGGAAGACAGAAGTATATTACAGGACCCTTTTTACATCAGGGCCAATGCGTTTGTTTCCGGTAAAGAATATTTCGATGCTGATTTTTTTGGTTATCGTCCGGGTGAGGCAAAAATTATGGATCCGCAGATGAGGCTGTTTCATGAAAATTGTTGGAAGGCGATGGAGGATGCGGGCTACGATCTGGCGCGCGTGAAAGATAAAATTGGTGTTTTTGCGGGAGCTACATCTAATTATAATTGGGAGGTATTTTCTATTCTGGCCAACAGGCAAAACGATGTAGATGATTTTACGGCCTCACAGCTCAGAAATGTAAATTATTTATGCTCCCGGGTTGCCTATAAGATGAATCTGCAGGGACCGGTAATGTTTATAAATACAGCCTGTTCTACTTCCCTTGTTACTATAGAAAGGGCTGTAATGAGTCTTATATTAAGAGAATGTAACATGGCGATGGCCGGAGGTGTTACGATTAATAATTATACTTATCAGGGCTATCAGTATAAAGAGGGAATGATCCTTTCAAAAGATGGTCATTGCAGGCCATTCGACAGTGACGCAAGCGGTACGGTAGCAGGAGAAGGTGTGGGTGTTGTTGTATTGAAGCGATTAGCAGATGCAATCAAAGACCGTGATAATATTTATGCAGTAATTAAGGGTGCTGCTGTCAATAATGACGGTCATCAAAAAGTTTCGTTTACAGCCCCGAGCCCGAACGGCCAATATCTGTGTGTGTTAAAAGCGATAAACATGGCTCGTATTCAGCCTGAAAGCATAAGCTATGTTGAAGCACACGGAACCGGTACGCTGTTGGGCGATCCTATAGAAGTGGAAGCATTGAACAGGATCTTTGGCGAAAGCAGTAAAAAATATTGTGCGTTGGGTTCAGTAAAAGGTAATGTTGGTCACCTCGATGCAGCGGCAGGCGTTACAGGATTTATTAAAACAGTTTTATCGCTTTACCACCGGAAAATACCTGCCAGCCTTCATTATAAAACGGCAAATCCGGAAATTGATTTTTCTAAAAGCCCACTTTATGTAAATACGGAATTGCGTGAGTGGGCGAACGATACTTATCCATTACGCGCAGGGGTAAGTTCATTTGGGATTGGGGGCACCAATGCGCATATTATTCTGGAAGAGGCGCCCGTGCCCGAGGCGTCATCAGCAAGCCGTCCATATCAATTGTTCCTTTTTTCAGCGAAGACAATAAATTCGCTGAAAAGGTATACGGCAAAAATGAGTGAATATTTATTGAGTTGTGAGCATGCTAAGCTGCCGGATGTTGCCTATACGCTGCACGTTGGACGCAGTCATTTCCGGTACCGCAAAGCAATTGTATGTAGTACCGTGGAAGATGCCGTGGCGAAGATACAGGCGCTTAAAGATCTTGATACTACAAGTGCCATACCCGAGAAAAGGCGAAAAAGAATTGTTTTTATGTTTCCCGGCCAGGGTGCGCAGTACCATCAAATGTGCCAGGGGCTTTATCAACAGGAAGCATTCTTTCGCTCGGTAGCCGATAGCTGCTTTGCTATTGTTAACCGGATCAGCGGAATTGATTTAAAAAAGGTTTTGTTTGACATAGGACCAGGTGCAGGGGATTTAATAGATCAAACTGAATATACACAGCCTTTGCTGTTCATCGTTGAGTATTCATTAGCCCGGTTACTGCAAAAATGGGGCATCAGTCCTGATATAATGATCGGGCATAGTATAGGCGAGTACGTTGCTGCATGCATAAGTGGGGTGTTTTCTTTGGAAGATTGTTTATCCCTGGTGCTGAAACGCGGATCGTTCATGCAGCAAGCGCCACGCGGCGTTATGCTAAGCGTATTTGCAAAAGAGCATGATCTACGAAAATATCTTGAAGACAATCGGGCGGTATCGCTGGCTGCAATAAACAGTACGGAGTTTTGCGTTGTATCAGGTGAAGTAACTACTATTGATCATTTCAAAACTGCGTTGGAAAGATCGGGAATTAATTGCAAGATCATTCGCACCTCGCATGCATTTCATTCGCATATGATGGATGGAATAGTCGCGGATTTTATACAGGAAGTAAAAAAAATAAAAACGAATACGGGTAGCATACCGTTTATTTCAAATCTCACAGGAAATTATATAACCGGAGAAGAATATACCGATCCAGGATACTGGGGACGTCATTTGCGTGAAACCGTTAATTTCAGAGGCGGTATTGACACGTTGTTAAGTAATGAGGAACTACTCTTCGTTGAGGTAGGCCCGGGAAGGTCGCTGGCCGGCTTTGTACGTTCGCACGAACGGCGTACACCCGAGCATAAAGTGGTTAACCTGATAAGACATGTGCAGGAAGAGTCGGTGGATGATGTCGCTCAACTGTTAAAAGGAGTGGGGGAGCTTTGGACGGAAGGGGTGGAGCCTTTATGGGATGAATTTTACGAAAATGAAACCCGTAATAGAGTGGCGATTCCGACCTATGAGTTCGAAAAGATAAAATATCCTGTTAATGTAAATGCAGGTAGGATATTGTCGAATATGATTATTGATAAAACAGGGAAGAATAAAGATATCTCACAATGGTTCTATGTTCCTTCCTGGAAGCTGACGCCGTTATCCTTGAATACAAAAAAGCCACATGCACATTGTATAATGATATTTTCTGACGATGTAATGGGGAATGGGTTACAGGCTGAATTGCAATCAAAGGCGGATCGTATTATTAGAGTAACGCCGGCGAAAAAATTCAGGGAGATATCCCCCTTGCAGTATGAACTGAATCCTTCCAGTGCAGATGATTATACACTGCTGGTTGCACGTTTGTCAAGTCATCGTTATCTGCCCGATACCATAGTTCATGCCTGGAATCTTATACCACAATATGAACCGGGAGATGATGAGCAAATAAAAGACCTGGTTTTTTACAGCGTTGTGGAACTCATCAAAGCTTTTTACATTTCCGGAAAACTATCAGAGAAGAACTTTATCTTATTTACAAAGGATCTTCATCCGGTATTACACAAAACACAACGGGGAGTTCTCCAGGCGTTGCCGGCAGGATTATTAAAAGTGATATCCCAGGAATATCCAACCGTATTGACCACTCATATCGATATCAGCAGTGATGATCTGGAAGATAAAGAGTTGTTGAAATGGCTGTCCGCTGAGGTTTTGTCACCAGGACGTGGCCGGGAAATATCATACAGGCAATCAGCACGATGGGAGCGTTTATATGAAAAAGTTGAAGCCAACAGGGATATACATCCTCTAATATTCAAACAAAGGGGTGTTTACGTAATAACAGGTGGACTTGGTGCTGTTGGGTACACCTTTGCGGAATATTTATTAAAGAATTATCAAGCAACTGTATGGCTTCTTGGTCGCACCAGCTTGCCCGAAACAGGCGAATGGCCTACCGTTTTACAAAATGAACGTACAAACGGACATACCAGGTCCCGGATTGTAAAAATGCAGGAGTTAAGTAAATCAGGCGGACAGGTAATTTACCGGCCATGCGATACGACTGACGAGACTTCACTGGCAAAAACGCTCAATGAAATTGAGGCGGCATCGGGTAATATAAATGGGATAATCCATGCTGCCGGCAAACTGCCTGAGTCGTTACCCAAAATTACTACTGAGCTCACACGACATGATTTTGAGAATTATTTAGAAGCAAAGGTTAAGGGGTTGGAAATATTGAAGCATGTTACAGATAAAAGAGAACCCGATTTTGTATTGGTAACTTCCTCGGTTGCTACCGTTTTAGGTGGCATTGGGTTTGGCGGCTATGCACCGGCCAATAATTTTATAAATTATTTTATCAACAGCCAGCGTTTGACCGGGAATTGTGAGCGCTGGTTAAGTATCAATCTGGACGCATTGGATCTTCAGCATTCCTATAGTGATGGAGCTATCGGTAAAGAGGAATTGAATGAAGTGCTGGAAAGGGCAATGGGCATACTATCTGTTTCACAGGTATTCGTATCTGCAGGAGACCTGAATGGCCGTTTGGAAAAATGGGTGTATTCGGCTAAAGGAGCTGCGGGCGATTTACCGGAAGGGGCAAATGGAATGGATCTGTTAACCATACCCGAAGATCAAAGCAATACGGTTGATGTCGAAAATAGTACCATTCAAAAACTGAGCGTTATCTGGCAGCATTTTTTTGGTAAAGGAACCGTTGGGGCTGGCGATGACTTTTTTGAGTCAGGCGGCGATTCATTAAAAGCGCTCACCATTATCAATCGTATTTCCAAGGCTTTCAGGGTAGATATATCGGTAAAAGACTTTTTTAATCATGCGACCATAACAAAGCTCGCTACGTATATCGACTCAAAAAAAGCAATACCTGAATTATTACAAAGTCTGTCGATTACAGGTGATATACCTTCCTGTTCGTTCAAACCTTATTATAAATTAAGCGCCGCTCAGAAACGTTTGTATTTTTTGCATGAGTTTGACAAAAGCTCGTTGGCGTACAATATGCTCCGCTTTGTTCAACTGGAAGGAGATCTGGATAAAGATCGCCTGAATGAAGTATTGACTCAGCTTGTATTACGGCACGACAGTTTAAGGACTTCATTCGTGCTTGTTGACGGTGAACCCTGGCAGAAGATCGTTGATCACACGACCCTGAATATTGAATATTATTCAGCAAATGATGCCGGGATACCGGAAAGAATAAAAGAATTTATAAGGCCTTTCGACCTGAGTCAGGGCCCTTTATTAAGAGTAGGGTTACTGCGCATTGCTGCCCGGAAACATTTACTGATGGTCGATATCCATCATATCATTAACGATGGGATATCTGAAGATATATTGATTAAGGATTTTCTATCATTATACCGTGGAGAAACCTTGCCGCCGCTGCCCTTGCAGTATAAGGACTATGCGGAGTGGCAGCAGAGCAGTCGGGAACAGGAGCGCATAACGGCTCAGAAAGTTTTTTGGCTCGGTGAGTTTTCAGAAGATGTAACCCCGCTTGAGTTGCCTTTTGATTACAGCCGGCCTGCGGTTAAAAGCGAGCAGGGCGATTGTGTTAATTTTTCTTTCAGCGCTACCCAGACCGCCGCTTTGCGCAATCTGGCTTCTGGCGAAGGGGCGTCGATGTTCATGGTATTGCTGGCCTTGTACAATGTATTGTTGTCAAAGCTGAGCAACCAGGAAGATATTGTGATTGGTATACCCACCGCCGGCCGTCAACATGCCGACCTGGAAGGGATCATCGGCATGTTTGTAAACACGCTACCGCTCCGCAATTACCCGAAAGGATCAATGTCGTTTAAAGAGCTGCTGGCAGCCGTAAAGTTAAAAACCCTGTCGGCATTGCAGAACCAGGAATACCAATACGAGGACCTGATAGAAGTGCTGCAGGTAAGCCGGGACATGAGCCGCAATCCGCTGTTCGATGTGGTGCTTTCATACCAGAATTATGAAGAAACAAGTCTTGAACTGCCTGGTATAACCATCAGTACTTATAACCGCGAGCACCGTACGGCCAAATTCGACTTAACCCTTGTTGTATGGGAAGCAAATGACCAATTGCAAGGGAGCTTTGAGTATTGTACGGCCCTTTTCAGCCAGCAAACGGTCAGGCGGTTTGCAGCTTATCTTCAACAGATCGTAAACACGGTCGTAAAGGATACAGCTATCCGTGTAGCCGACATAGAAGTAATAGACAGCGAAGAAAAACATCAGCTGCTGTATGGTTTGGATAATACGGCCGTTGCCTGGCCGCACCATGAAACAATTGTATCGCTGTTTAATAAGCAGGTAATAAAGTTTGGAGAAAAAACAGCAGTGGAGTTGGCAGGGGAATCGATCAGCTACAGGCAGTTACAGGAGAAAAGCAATCAACTGGCCTGGTGGTTGCGCCAGGAGGGCGTGGCAACCGGTAGCATCGTCGCCTTATTAACGGACCGCTCTATCGATACCATTGTGGGGATGCTGGCTATTTTAAAGGCTGGCGGCGCCTATTTGCCGATCGATGTGGATTACCCGGCTGAAAGAATACAGTACATGCTGTCAGATAGTGCAGCCAGTCTATTACTTACCACGCACAAAGAATTTGCAGTTAACCAAAACATACCAACGATCTGGTTACAGGATGATCGTATTGCATCCTACAGTTTGGAATCGCCCGATCATATAAACCAGCCGGAAGATGTCTGCTATATTATCTATACGTCAGGCACAACGGGCCGTCCCAAAGGCGTGATGATAGACCATAGCAATGTGGTTCGGCTGCTGTTTAATGCTTCCCTTCCATTTGATTTTACAGCCGATGATGTGTGGACCATGTTCCATAGCCATTGTTTTGACTTTAGCGTGTGGGAGATCTATGGAGCGTTATTGTATGGAGGAAAGCTGGTCATCGTACCCAAAGACATAGCGAAGGACCCCGTCTTGTATTTAAAGATCCTAAAAGACAAACAGGTTACGATAGTGAATCAAACGCCTTCGGCCTTTTATAATTTAATACAGGCCGATGAGCAGGACCCGAAACCGGGCATGCAGGTTCGGTATGTGATATTTGGCGGCGAGGCCTTGCATCCTGGCAGGCTAAAAAGCTGGTATGAGAAATATCCACAGGTAAAGCTGATCAATATGTACGGGATCACGGAAACGACCGTGCATGTAACCTATAAAGAGATCGGCAGTGCTGAGATTACGAAGAACATCAGCAATATCGGCGTGCCGATTGCCACCTTATCGGCGTATGTATTCGATAAGTATACGAAACTGGTCCCCAGGGGAGTAAAAGGGGAGTTGTATGTAGGCGGCGCAGGCGTCGGCAAAGGATATTTGAATAAAGAAGAGTTGACAAAGCAACGCTTTATTGACAATCCGTATAAGGCTGGAGAAAGATTATACAAATCGGGTGATCTGGTAAAGTTAATGGCCAGCGGGGATTTGGAATATGCGGGGCGCATAGATGAACAGGTAAAGATCCGGGGGTACCGCATAGAGTTAGGTGAAATAGAACAACAGTTAAATACGTATGGGAATATCAAAGAGAGTGTAGTGGTGGTACGGGAACGGGAGGGTAATAAATACCTGGTAGCCTATTATGTATCGGTCGTTAACCCGGATGGTGCCGCCTTACGTAATTACCTGCTGCAACGATTGCCCGATTACATGGTGCCCTCATTTTTTGTGCACCTCGATCAACTGCCACTTACAGCCAACGGCAAGCTTGATCGAAAGGCGTTACCTGAACCAACGATAACGGGCAGCGAAGAATATACGTCAGCTGTTACGCCAGCCCAACAGCTTTTAGTAGATATATGGTCAAAAGTGCTGGGCATAGAGCGGATTGGTATAAATGATAACTTTTTTTCTGCTGGTGGAGACTCCATAAAAAGTATTCAGATTATTGCGCGGGTGCGCGCTGCCGGCTATGACCTTACCGTAAAGGATATATTCACCAGCCAAACCATTGCTTTGTTGTGCAGCCGCTTGAAGAGCATAGAAACTGTTGCCGATCAATCAATGGTAACAGGAGAAAGCCTGTTGTCGCCAATACAGCATTGGTTTTTTGCAAAGCATCATGAGCAGCCGCATCATTATAATCAGGCAGTAATGCTGCACTTCAATGAAGGGATAAATGTGGAAATGGTAAAAACGATGTTCGAAAAATTGCAAGAGCACCATGATGGATTGCGCACGGTGTTTAAAAAGATCGTAACTGGCTGGAAAGCCATGATCGTTCCTGCTTCCCAATTAAAACTATCCATAAACGAATATGATTTTCGGGGAAAAAACGATGTATCGGAATCGCTGGAGGTGGCATGCAATGAAGTGCAATCCGGTATGGACCTGGCCAATGGTCCGTTGATGCGATTGGGACTATTTCACCTGGATGATGGCAGTCGCCTTTTGATTGTGATTCACCATCTGGTGATTGATGGTATTTCATGGAGAATACTGTTTGAAGATATCGAAACGATTTTCCAGCAGCTGCTCATGCAGGAGAAGATCAGCCTGCCATTGAAGACAGCATCTTTCCGTGACTGGGTATCTCTGTTACATGATCACAGCCAGACGAAAGGGTTTATGGAGGCGATGGAATACTGGAAGATGGTCATGAACAGGCGGCTGTTGCCCATGGCACGAGACAACGAAGATGGATTGAACCGGGTGAAGGATAGAACGATAAGGCGTTTCAGCTTAACCAGCGAAAAAACAGAAAAGCTGTTAACCCAGGTGCATAACGCATATCATACACAGATCAATGATATTTTATTGGCTGCACTGCTGTCTGCGCTACATCGTGGTTTTGGCTTGCAGCAGGTAAAGATCGATATGGAAGGTCACGGCAGGGAGCCGGTCGAGGGAGGCGTGAATGTTAGCCGCACCGTCGGATGGTTCACCAGCATTTACCCTGTCATACTCGAACATCAGGAAGGCTACGCGGGCCAGTTGTTAAAATATGTAAAGGAAAACTTACGGCGGGTGCCCAATAACGGGATCGATTATTTTATCGGGAAATATATCACGAATGTGTCAGCAATTGCAAATAAAGGGGACGATGCGTGCATCCTGTTTAATTATCTCGGTCAGTTTGATTCCGATACCCGGAACAGGTCTTATGCTATAGCAAAAGAAAGTGCAGGTGAAACGATAGCTGCCGAATCACGGTGCGCGTATGACTGGGAAATAGTAGGAATGGTTGTGTCGGGAGAACTAAAAATGAGTATTCATTATAGCAGGTTCCAGTATTTTGAAGCGACGATAGAGAAGTTAATGGTGATCTATCAGGAAGAACTGGAAAGGTTAATAGAACATTGTTGCACTTGCAGGTCGGGTGAGCTTACTCCTTCTGATCTTACCTATGGCAAGCTATCCATAGGGCAACTGGATAAACTACAAGATCAATATGCCATTGAAGACATCTATCCATTATCTCCTATGCAGGAAGGCATGCTGTTTCACGCTTTGCTGAACAGTGCTTCGGAAATGTATTTTGAGCAGATCATGTATAGGTGGGAGGGTGGTTTGGATAAAGATGCAGTCCGGAAATGTATTGAAAATATCTTGCTGCGGTATGATGTGCTCAGAACAAAATTTGTTCACGAAGGATATGGCCGCCCGCTTCAAATAGTTTTGAAGAATGTGGATGTACAATATATTTATATAGACATACGGGAAGAGTTAAAAAGGGATAGCAGCGCGCGAATAATTAAAAATTACCAGCAGGAAGATCGTAATCGTCGATTTGATCTGCGGAAAGATGTGTTGATGCGGTTAACGATCCTAAGAACAGGAACGTCGCAGTATGAATTTATCTGGAGCCATCATCACATTTTGATGGATGGCTGGTGCATGGGCCTTATCATAGAGGACTTTCGTAAAATGTATAAAAGTGAAATTGATGGCAAGCGTTTGGTGTTAGATCCGGCACCTCGTTATGCAGGCTATATAAAATGGTTGGAAAAACGGGATAAGGAACAATCATTCAACTATTGGCGATCGTATTTGCATGAGTATAATGCAATTCCTGTTTTTCCCAGGAAACGATCGGTTGCACTGGCATCAGCTGAAACCCAATTTTCGAAGTATCAGTTTTCCCTCGATCAGCGCCTTACCGAACAACTGAAAACACTGGCCGTTCAATGTGCAGCAACGCTGAATACGGTGTTTCAGGCAGCGTGGGGCATATTGCTGAGTAAATACAATAACATGCAGGACGTGGTATTCGGATCTGTCGTATCCGGGCGCTCGGCTGAAGTGGAAGGTATTGAGAAAATGGTAGGCTTATTTATAAACACCATCCCTGTTCGCATAAAGTATGAAGACCCGGATACAATAGGATCACTGATCAGGCGAATACAGGAAGAAGCCTTACAGGCAGAACCGCATCATTATAATTCCCTGGCCGAAATTCAAAGTACAAGCGGGGTCGGCAGAAATTTAATAGATCATATCATTGTCTTTGAAAATTATCCGGTTTCAAAAGAACTTTCAGCTGACAATCAGAATACGCAAGGTGGATATAAAATAACCAATGTTGAAGCTTTCGAGCAAACAAATTATGATCTGTCTGTAATGGTAATGCCGGGTGAAACCCTTGAAGTTGGTATTCATTACAATGTGGCATGTTATGACACAAGTACGATCGAAGCTATTTCTTTACATCTCATCCATATTTTTGATCAGCTGTTGCAGTCAGACAAAAAGGTAACGGATGTGGAACTGGTAACCGAGAAGGAACGGAATATGCTTTTGAATTATTTTAATAACACCCTGGTTGATTATCCGCAAGATGTAACCATCGTTGATCTCTTCGAAGAACACGTGAAAAGGGCGCCAGGCAGCATGGCGGTTTGTTGTGGCAGCCGGCAGGTAAGCTATACACAATTGAATAACCTGGCTGAATCCATAGCAGGTAGGCTTCTTGAACAAACGACGCTTGAGATAAACGATACAATAGCGTTTATGGCCAATCCTTCTATAGAGATGATAGCTATAATGCTGGCTATATTGAGAGTGGGTTGTGCTTATGTTGCTTTATCACCGGAAGCGCCTGTAATCAGAAATCAATTAATTTTTGACGATAGTGGGGCGAAATTATTGGTTGTGCAGAAAACGGTTATTGAACAAAAACCCGAAGCTGCAACGCTTGCTAAGGAAAATGAGCTGTTGATCGTTGATGAGAATGCCGATAAGGTGGCCCTTGCAAATATGGCTGCTCTTGCAAAACCGGTAAATAAGCAAATAGATAAAAATGAACGGCTCATATACATAATATACACTTCTGGCAGTACCGGAACGCCTAAAGGAGTAGAGGTGCGCATGTCGGGGATCGTAAATATGATTCAGTTCTATCATCAGGCGTTTGCCTTCAAGCCAGGCGAAAAAGTAAGCCAGGTTGCCAATATTTGCTTTGACGCTTCCGCTTTTGAGATCTGGCCATGTCTTACAGGTGGAGGCCAGCTTTACATAGCTTCTCCCGATATCAGGCTCGATACAGGCTTAATGGAAGATTGGTTGATCAGCAACCAGATCGGATTTACATTTCAACCACCTGCCATAGCAGAGCGGTTACTGAAGCGGAAAGAAATTATACGCAGCGGCAGTTTGAAGGTCATGAATGTGGCGGGTGATGTGCTGAACTATTACCCCCAGGAAAAGCTGCCATTTAAACTATTCAATCTTTATGGTCCAACAGAAGATTCGGTTTGGACAACCTGGAATGAATTAAGGTATGACAGAACGATGCATAATTACAGCATTGGCAAACCGATTGCTAACAAGAAAGTTTACATGGTGGATAAGCATAATAAACTATTACCCATCGGTGTGGCCGGAGAGCTGTGTATAAGTGGCAAAGGATTGGCAAAGGGGTACCTTAACAACGAAACGTTAGCAAAGCAGAAATTTATAAACAATCCTTTCGAACCAGGCGAAGTAATGTACAAAACAGGTGACCTGGCAAAATGGTCTTATGAAGGAGAAATTGAGTTCCTGGGGCGTATTGACACGCAGGTTAAGATCAGAGGATTCAGGATTGAACTGGGAGAAATAGAATCGAGTGTAAAAGAATTTGATAAGATACTTGAAGCGGCAGTCGTTGTGCATGGTGAAAATGAGGGTCGGAGTTTGGTAGTTTATTATACGTCCCCACAGGCTATCGATGCACAGGATATCAAAAAACACCTGACTGAACGATTGCCGGATTATATGGTCCCTTCTTTTTTTATTCAGTTACAAAAATTGCCATATTCGATAAGCGGTAAGCTCGACAAAAAATCGTTGCCTGCGCCGGTCTTTGAAGCGTCTGGCAAATCAATGGTTCCTGTTAATGATGTACAAAAAGAGCTGGTTGCTATCTGGTCAGGAATATTGGGTATTGACGTTCATAAAATTGGTATTACTGATAACTTTTTTGACATTGGCGGCAATTCCATTCGCTTAATGAGCATGGTTGAACAGCTCAACGCCAGATTTAATACGCAGCTTTCTGTTGCCGGCATTTTCAAATTTCCCGAGATACGCTCAATCGCCAATTATATTCTTGAAAACGATCAGGTGCCGGTGCATGATCATGCCAGGGAGGAAGAAGGCCTGGAGCAGATGAGAAAGACGCTTAATGTTTTAAACGGGATATAAATTCAATCCTCAACAATTATCAAGGTAAGCATCACCTCTTTCCTGTCAATCATTCAACCTAAATTTTTAATGATGGAAAAGTATACCGGGCTGGAAATAGCTGTGATCGGCCTTTCCGGAAGGTTTCCCATGGCCGACAATATAACGGAGTTTTGGAGCAATGTAAGGTCTGGTCGTGATTGCATCAGTGATTTTACGGAACAGGAACTTCTTGATGCAGGTATTTCCGAAGATCTTGTACGGGACCCTTTATACGTTCGTTCCAATGGTTATTCTGATCGTAAACAATTTTTTGATTCCGGGTTCTTTAATTACCGTCCGGATGAAGCGGCTGTGATGGACCCGCAAATGCGCGTATTTCATGAATGTTGCTGGGAAGCCCTGGAAGACAGCGGATACGGAAATCCATCTGTCTCAGATAAAATAGGACTTTTTGCTACCGGCACACCGGCGTTTAACTGGTTGCTTTATTCCAATTATAACAACAGGCATGGATTAGTGGATGTTTTTACTGCGACCAGCCTGCAGGAAATTTCATTTCTCTGTTCCAGGATCTCTTACAGGCTTAACTTAAGGGGGCCTTCTGTTTTTTCTCAAACTGCCTGTTCTTCTTCATTGGTTGCCATTCATCAGGCATGTAATAGTTTATTATTGGGGGAGTGCACTATTGCGCTCGCGGGCGGCGTAACAATCAATAATTTTTCACGCAGGGGATATTTATATAAAGAAGGGATGATCTATTCCAGGGATGGAAGGTGCCGTGCGTTCGACAGCAATGCAAGCGGTACTATACAGGGAGAAGGGGCAGGCGTGGTGGTATTGAAAAGGTTAAGCGAAGCTATTCGTGACGCAGACAATATATACGCAGTAATTAAAGGAAGTGCAATCAATAACGATGGCAGCGAAAAAGTAGGGTATACGGCGCCATCGGTATCAGGACAATCTGATGTTATTCGCAAAGCCCTCAAAATGGCCGCGATTAAAACCGATAGTATAGGTTATATAGAAGCGCATGGCACAGGTACTGAATTGGGCGACCCGGTGGAAATAGAAGCGTTAAACAGCGTGTTTGGATCAGGGTCTTATAAAAGAAACAGCTGTGCGATCGCTTCTTTAAAATCGAATATAGGGCATCTGGATAGTGCTGCGGGAGTTGCCGGGTTTATTAAGGTGGTACTCGCATTAAAACATCGGCAGATCCCGCCCAGCCTTCATTTCAATTCGCCCAATCCAAGGATTGATTTTGCGGGCGGGCCTTTTTATGTGAATACTGAATTAAAGGAATGGGTGGCGGCATCAGCGCCATTGCGCGCAGGAGTAAGTTCTTTTGGTATCGGCGGAACAAATGCGCACGCCATACTGGAAGAAGCGCCTGAGATACATTCATCGGATAATACCCGGGACTATCAGTTGCTTCTGCTATCGGCAAAAACAAACGACAGCCTGGAAGGAATGAAGCAGGGACTTCTACATTATCTGGAAGAGAACCCGCAGGTTCGATTGAGTGATCTATCATATACCCTGCAAAAGGGCAGGGCACGGTTTAATCACCGGATGATGTTGGTATGCAATACGCACGAAACCGCTATAAAAGCACTGAAGTCCGGCATAACACATACACAAACCGGCGCCGGCAACCAGGAGTCGGTACAGAACATTGTATTTATGTTTTCAGGACAGGGCTCCCAATACATTAGTATGTGTGCAGATCTGTATAAGCACGAGCGACTATTCAAAGAAAAGGTCGATGAATGTATGGAGATTGCCCGCCATTATTCAGGGATTGATTACAGGCCGGTATTATTTCCCGGAAGCGACACTGCCCTGGCCGAAAGACTGTTGCTCGATACCAGTTATACGCAGCCCATATTGTTTATTATGGAATATGCCCTTGCCCGGCTAATGATGAGTTGGGGCATCCGTCCGCACTATATGATTGGCCATAGTATCGGTGAATATACGGCTGCCTGCATCAGTGGCGTATTTAGTGTGGCCGATGCTATACGCCTGGTGATAAAGCGGGGACAATTAATGAGCAGTGTACCTGCAGGCGCCATGCTCAGCATCCAGATCAGCAAAGAACAATTGCAGCCTTTACTCGAAAGTTTTGTTGATATAGATCTGGCGGTGGTGAATAGTCCACGCTCGCTGGTGGTAGCAGGAAAAGAGCAATCAATAGAATTATTTGAAGATAAAATAACCCGCCTTGGATACCCGGCGAGGCGCGTACAAACATCCCATGCTTTTCATTCCCGGGTGATGGATGTAATACTAAATCAATTCGAGCAGGAAGTAGCCGCCGTATCCATATCGGCTCCATCCATACCTTACATCTCAAATGTAACGGGTACAATTGCAGATTATGACACCATCCGGCAACCGGCTTACTGGAGCAGACATCTCCGGAGCTGTGTTGAATTTTCGAAAGGCATCGATTGCGTGCTGAGCAAAGGAAAGGCTGTCCTAATGGAAATCGGGCCTGGAAAAACGCTTTGCAATTATGCGACCGAAAGCAGTAGTATCAGTGGTGATCAGCTGGCAGTAAATATCGTTCGTCAGGCCAGGCAAAACAGTAATGATCTAAAATACCTTATTGAAAAGCTTGGATTGCTGTGGTTGAATGGTGTTAATATTAACTGGGATGCTTTTTATATCGATGAAAAAAGAAAACGGGTATCACTTCCAACTTACCCTTTTGAAAAAAAGTTCTATCGTACCGATGTCGACGCAGTTAGCCTGATCACCGGGGAAATGACTGGTAAGGCAAACGGATATTCCTATAAAACGGAAGATAGCATCCATTCGATGGAATGGCAGCGGTCGCCGTTGCCAGACGCTTCCGAAGAGCTATCCGATACCGTGAGCGATTTTTTAATATTCGACGATTCATCGGGATTTACCCCATTGCTGTCAGAGAAATTAAAAGAGAAGGGCCAACGGGTGATCAGCATATTTACCGGGGAAGCAGGGCGCCTCGATGGAACCAATGATTTTTCGGTAGAACTGTCATCTTCGTCAGCTATAGAGGCCCTTCTCGAAAATTTAAATCATAAAGGAATCAAATGCCGGTATATAATTTATGCAAGTGCACTGACTAAGACTTTCGGCCACGATGCTGCAAATGGCACTCAGGAAGCCAGCCTTCGAGCAGGATATCTTGGGTTAAACTATTTGTGTAAAGCTATTGCCGCCAGCAATGGCGGAGAAAAAGTTCACATATTGGTTTTGAATAACAACCTGGCAGATGTAATGCCAGACGATATCATTGATCCGGTGAAATCAACGATCCTGGGGCCGTCGAAGTTGATAGCGGTGGAAAATGGAAATATCCGGTGCAAGACAATCGACGTTCCATTCCCGTTTTCAGATGAAGGAGAAACAAACACCTTGTTGCAAAGCATCCTGAATGAACTTTTTTACCAATATGAAGAAAACTTTGTTGCCTATAGATACCGGCAAAGATGGGTTCCTGCTTACAGCCAATTGTCCCAACATCCGCAATTACGATCGGGCGTCACTATCAGGAAAGGCGCAACCTATATAGTGGTTGGTGGAATGGGCGGAATGGGACTCTCTATTGCAAGCGACCTGGTACAGCATTACCAGGCGGAGATCATTATCGTGCATCGTTCGCCGTTCCCGGAAAGGTCGGAATGGCCTGAATGGATAATGCAAAAAGGTGAAAATAATGATACCGTGAAACGGATACTGAAATTGCAGGAGTTGGAAGGGCAGGGCGGAAAAGTAAAACTGTATCAGGTAAATGTGGCCCTTGAGGATGAAGTGCAGCGGTTTATTAATACAATATCTGCAAATGATAAACAAATAGCCGGACTAATATGGGCTGCAGGGGAAGTAGATTATGGGGGAATTATTCTAAACCGAAGTGAGGCTGATTTCACGAGTTATATATCTTCAAAAGTACATGGATTGGTTTTTTTTGAAAAGTACCTGAATTTCCGGGAGCTCGGGTTCCTAGCGTTATTCTCTTCCATGGGAAATGTATTTTATCATGTGAAATTCGGTCAGGTAGCGTACAATGCTGCCAATGAATTTTTGAACAATTATGCCCTGTATGCCCGCAAACATTTCCAAATACATGCTTTTGCCATTAATTGGTGCGACTGGATGGATGTTGGAATGACTGTCAGAAGTTTAATGGAACAAAAGCATATCAGCGATGTGCGGCAGATCAACAAAGAAATAAACCTGGGATTGACACCTAAGGAAGGGGTTTCTTTGTTCCATACCTGTTTAGGTACCCGGTTGCCTGCTTATTATATTTATAAAGGCAATATAACTGAGCAGGTAAAACAGTACAAAGTTCAGCTTGATCAAAGCAGGATTGCAATTGATACTATTAAAGAATCGAATGCGGAAAACGATGTGCCGCAAAATACGCAATCGGCATTGATCAAATTGTATGCTGATTTTTTTGGAAAGCCATCTATTACGCTGATGGATGATTTTTTTGAACTGGGTGGTGATTCGTTAAAAGCAATGATCCTGATAGGCCGCATCAATCACCAAATGGGCAGCCATTTAACGATCTCCGATATGTACAGGTACACAACTGTGGCCCATATGGCGGATAAACTGGAGTTGACCGCAGACCCGGCTCTAATACCTTCTGGGAATTCGATGCAGTATCAATGGCTCATCGGTGATAAGATGTTCTATGAATTAGGAGAAAGTCAGGGCTATTGGTTAAATGACGCCTGTGAAAGTAGTTATAAGAACCATGAAAAGAACCATGGTCTGCTTGTTGTTAATTATAAAATTACAGGGGACATTGATCCTGTTGTTCTTGAGCAGGCAATTGATTTTGTTTTGCGCCGGCATGAATGTTTGCGCAGCACTTTTCATTGGATAAATGAAAAGGCATGGATGCGTGTGGAAAATGAATACGTGCTAAGCGATATCTACACCTACAGGGATGCTACAGATGAAAAGGCTTCCTTTGTAACGGACCAGGAATTACAGGATTATGTATACTTTGTTAATGATGTAATGGACATCAGTCAAACTTCCCCTCTTCGCATCCGGCTTACAAAAACGGGTATCCGTAATTATGTTTTATCTGTTAAAATTCATCATGTAACGTCTGATGCATGGTCGAACAACATCCTGTTTCGTGATCTACAGACAGCCTACAAGGCTATCGTTCAAAAACAACAGCCCCGGTTACCTGAACTGAAATGGCAATACAAAGACATTATGCGCCTCGAGCTTGAATATGTACAAAAGAATGCCAGCGCAGATAAGGCCTATTGGGCTAACCAGTTCCCCAACTACTATAAGCCGGTATTGCTACCGATACGGAAAATAGATCACAAGGCGAACGATTTTAAAGTTAGAAGAAATGAATCATTCACAATGCCTGCAAAAATCACCTCAGCATTAAAGTCCATCTCGAATAAGCAAGGCGTCTCATTTTTTGTAACACTACAGGCATCGTTTAAATATTTTCTTTTTTATACAACCCGGCAATCTGAGCAGGGAATTGGCACTTATGTTTACGGAAGGAGCCTGGAGGCCGATAATTTATTGGGTAATTATGCCCGGCTGGCGTTTGTGCGAACCCAATTCGAAGAGAACGATTCGTTCCTCACTGCCCTGGAAAAAGTAAATAAGTCCAACGAAGATATGCGTTTACATAAGGCCTATCCGCTGCATTTATATATGTCAGAAAAACTAACTGCAGGTAAAAGCATTTTTGACGACTTCCTGCAATGCGCCCTTCAATTTGCAACTGATACAAACTTTTATCTGAACAATTCGGTTTTTGATGCCGGATGGGAAATTTCGCAGATGCCGAATCATGGGGAAGTGCATATGCAGTCAGAGATGGAGCTAACGTTTTTCCTGCAGGAAGCTGAAAATAAGTTGCAGTTACTGGTCATGTATAACGATACTGGGTATCAGTTGAAAAACATTGAAGATTTTATTGCCAGTTATATTTTATTTCTGGAAGAAATAACCGATAAACCTGCTGCCGGCATGCCCGGTTTCAGGCATCACGATCAATTGTCTGTTGAATTGCCAGCGCTATTACATAAATAATTAATCATTTAAACCTAAACAATTATTTAACATGAAAGAGTCATATGAAATTTCTGTGATCATTCCTACTTACAACCGGTGTGAGATCTTGAATTATACCTTGCATTCCCTGACCTTACAACGTTTGCCAAAAGATCTTTTCGAAGTAGTTGTTACCGATGATGGGTCTTCAGATAATACAAAAGAGGTAGTGGAAAGTTATAAAGACCGGCTAAATATAACCTATGTTTTTAGCGAGGATGTGGGGTATACACCCTCTTCAGCAAGGAACAGGGGAATTTTGAAAGCGCAAGGTGAGATAAGTCTTTTTATTGATTGCGGTGTATTACTGCACGAAGATTGTGTGGGCGCTCATTTAAATATGTATAAGAATGCTAAGAGGCCAATTGCTGTAGTGGGGTATGCCCATGGCCTTCAATTTGCGCATCAGCACGATAGAAACCATGACCTTGAACAGCATATGAATACCATGAACCCTTCTGAAACTGTTAAGTATTGCCTCACAAATGAAAAGTGTATCGATGTACGCGAGGTATATTATAAAAAGTATGGCTATAAAATTGAGGTATTGCCTGCGCCCTGGATATTCTTCTGGAGTTGTAATGTATCGGTCAGAAGGTCCGATCTGCTGGAAATAAATATGTTTGATGAAGGTTTCAACGGTAACTGGGGCAGTGAGGATAATGATGTAGGCTTTCGTTTGCAACAGCATGGGATTGAAATAGTATTATGTCGCGAGGCGCATGCCGTTCATTACCCCCATTTGGAAGAAGATGAAGGAAAACTTCAAATGATTAATTGCACATACCTCAACAGTAAATACAATACGCCTGCAACGCGCTTATTCGTTGAAAACTATCATGATCCGGAAAAAAATGAATTTACTGATATCAATGAGATGCTGCTTAAAAAGCAATATGCTTCCCTGTAAAATTTCCCACCTATAATTCTTTCTGCCTGATTGTGTTTGCCAGTCGCTGTGCCGGCAATGATCTTGCTATTTCTATAATTTATAAAAAACTAAACTAATGAGTAACAAATATCCCGTTTCTGTCATTATTCCTACCTATAATCGTGCACAATTGTTACAGTATACTTTGCGGTCGCTTGAACAACAAGCACTGCCCGCTAATAAGTTCGAAGTGATTGTAGCTGATGATGGGTCAGAAGATAACACCAGGGAAATTGTAGAGCGTTTTAAAGGGAAAATGAATATTAAATATGTATTCCAGGAAGACAAAGGATACCGGCCCGCTTCTGCCCGGAACATGGGTATAATGGCTTCGGAAGCCAACATTTGCGTTTTTCTTGATTCAGGGGTGATGGCGGATGAGCATTGCCTGAAAGCGCATATGGATCTACATAGGGATACTGAATCACCGGTAGCAATCATCGGTTATGTATATGGTTTCGATCAGGAAGGAGCCGACAGCGATACGCTGCAGGCACTCATTAATACTGAATCTGCAGCCCAAACGATCCTCCAATTCAAACAGGGAAATCTGATCACCGATGTAAGGGAGCCGTTCTACCGGAAATATAATGACAGGGTAGAGGATATGCCCGCGCCATGGATCTATTTCTGGACCTGTAATGTTTCGGCAAGAAGACGGGATCTGATCGAGATAGGAATGTTTGATGAAAACTACAATGGCAACTGGGGTTGTGAAGATAATGACCTTGCCATTCGGCTGCACCAGCAAGGTATAAAGATCGTGCTGAATCGAAAGGCAGCGTCTGTTCATTATCCGCATGACAAAGATATGTCTGTAAAAGCGGCCCAGGGTTTTATCAATTGCCAGTACATGCACAGAAAGTTTAATACCCTTGAAACCGCTTTGTTTTTGGAGAATTATATTCAAAATGTTACAAACGAATCAATTGATATTAATGAATTGATCCTATCTGCCGTACTGGCAAAATGATCGGTTTATTGGCAAATGGGTTTTTGAGCAATTAAAGATTACAATATGATAAAACATATGGGTCAGGTATTCCATGCCTTGTTTGATCAACCGCTGATTATAGTTAGCACCGCCCTGATCATTTTTTGTAACGATGCAGCTGCGCAGTCAAAGGAAATTGCTTTTACCAGCGGTCGGAAAATAAATGTAATTGAATTTAACAGCAGCATAAGAAAGTCCATGGATTCTGTTGGCATAACGGGGCTTTCATTGGCTATCATTGATAATGATAAGGTCGTTTTTTCAAATTCTTACGGTTATAAAGATAAAGGGAGCGATAAAATAAATGACGAAACGATCTTTGAAGCTTGTTCTTTGAGTAAATCTTTTTTCGCATACCTGGTTTACCTGCTGGTAGAAGAGGGCAAGCTGGATCTGGACAAGCCGATATATGAATATTGGGATAATGGTGCTTTGAAGAACGATCCCAGGCGTAAAGCGATTACTTCCAGAATGCTATTAAGCCACTGTTCAGGCATTGAGAACTGGAAGGATATGAATAATCCCGACAGTCTTGAAATTGTTGCCAATCCGGGAGAACGATATGTTTATTCCGGCGAAGGATATCATTACCTGGCGGTGGTCGTTCAGAACCTGATGCACCAATCGTACGAGCAGGCGATCATTAAAAGAGTGTTGGAGCCGTTGAAATTAAACAGGACCTTTACAACGTATTCAGCAGATGGCCGGTATCCGTCAAATTATGCCATTGGCCATGACATTATGGGAAATGCAGTGCTCCCAAAGCGCAAAAATACTTCTCCGGTGCCGGCCGCAGGGGTGCACACTACCGCCAACGATTATGCCAACCTGGTCATTCATTTTTTCAATGCAAAGAATTTTTCAGTTGCAAGGCGAAAGGATCTTTTAGGTCCGGTGATTCAGCTCCAAAAACAAAACCCAGGTGTTTATTACGGACCTGGGTTTGAAGTGATTTTTACCCCAGGCGATACGATCATTTCTCATGGTGGCGCCAATACGGGCTTTCGCAATGTTGTATTTTATTCTATAAAGCATAAAAGAGGCTTTGTGTTATTAACCAATCATGAGTGGGGAAAGAAACTGGTTGCACAAATATCAAAAGCCACCGTTAACCTTGATATTCAAACGCGGCTGGAAGATTATGACTTTGAAGATCAATTTCCCGATAATGCAACCCGCCTGCTCAATATCTATAAGAAGTCTGGTTTCGAAACTATGATGAAACAGGTAGACGTATTGCAGCAAAAAAAACAGCTGGGAATTAAAACACTGCCCGATTTAAGTTATGCCTTACGGTATGATAAGAATGATACAGGAGCCAGGCACCTGCTTGAAAAAAACATTTCATTTTTTCCTGGTGAAACCAATCCCTATGTAGAACTCGGGTATTATTATTATGAAAGTAAAAGTTATGATTCGGCCCACAAGTATTTTTCAAGGATCCTTGATATACATGGCGACACTGCGCTGATCAGCTATCAGGTAAAGCTTTGTGAAAGAATGATAGCGGAAGAAAAGAAAAGTAAACAGGGTTTATCTGATACCGGGATAAATGCAGATGAATCGAAAAAAGGGTTAGGAGAAAAGCCACCCAGGCAGGAAGCCCTAAAATCGAAGCATTCAGATGAATAATTGACCCACGATTTATATTTATGTATAACTGTTTGATAATTAGTTTTAAATGAGTTATGGTTAATTAGATGCAACTTCGTACGAAAAAAGATGTACCTACATGTTCTTTCGTACGAAGAAAGTTCTATCTTCAATATATGGAACAAAAATCAACTCCCGACTTTCCCATGCCAACCAAAACAGAATTAGAAATTCTGAGTATACTCTGGCAAAAAGGTCCTTCTACGGTGCGGGAGATCAATGATGAGATCATCAAGAGCAAACAGGTGAATTATACCTCTACTTTGAAGATGATGCAGACGATGTTTGAAAAAAAACTCGTAATACGCAATGAGAGCGGTGTTAAACATATCTATGATGCCGCTGCTCCCATGGAGGTAGTTCAGCAACAAATTGTTAATGGAATGGTTAACCTGGCTTTTGGCGGATCGGCTTCGTCATTGATTATGCGATTATTAGGCGGTAAAAAAGCCAGCAAAGAGGAATTGGCCAGCATTAAACAAATGATCAATGATATAGAGAACGAGAAAAAATAGCCTGCCATGAACCTGTTATATATATTTTCGAGGGAACTGGATTATGCACTGGGGTGGACGATCATACATTCTTTTTGGCAAACAACCCTTTGCGCCCTGCTGCTATCACTGATCGTGGTATTGTATCCGAAACGGAAGACAAGAATGCGGTATCTCTTTGCGAATGCTTCCTTGTTTCTGGTATTGTGTTGTTCCGTTGCCACTTTTATATATCAATCTCATAAAGCGAAACAACGGTTTAACGTAGTATATATTCCCGCTACTAAAAGCCAGGAAATTGAAAAAGGCGGTACCGGTGACGCTATGTCCGGTGCCCCGGCAGAAGAAACGGGTACTTTTTCTACGCTCAGGCAAACAACAGCATCCTTTAATGAATATTTTAACAGGCATTTCCCTTTGATAGTGATGATTTGGGCATTTGGGGTTTGCTTGTTTGTTATGAAGTTACTGAGCGGAGTAACCTATATATATTATTTGAAGCAAAGAATGAATTTTTCGCCGGCAGCCCATTGGCTAAAGGTTGCAGAAAGGCTCGCCCGAAGCGCGGGCGTTCAACGTACCATTGCGCTGGTTGAAAGTGTCCTGGTTCGTGGTCCGGTAGTTGTTGGATTTTTTAAGCCCATGATCCTGCTTCCGTTCGGGTTATTGAATAAATTAACGCAGGAAGAAGCAGAGGCGGTACTGGCACATGAAATTGCACACATATTACGGCAGGACTATTTGTTTAATATTATCCAATCGATTATAGAAGCGCTGTTTTATTACCATCCGGCTGTTTGGTGGATATCTTCCATCATCCGCAACGAAAGAGAAAGCGCCTGTGATGAAATGGCGATACGCATGACAGGAAATGCTGTTAATTATGCCAAAGCGCTGGTGGCTGTGCAGGAAATAACATATTACCCTGCGTCAACCGCTATGGCTTTCGCCGGTTCAGGTAAAAGCCAGTTTATGCATCGCATAGAACGGATCCTGAACGTTCAGAAGCATAAGCGAAACCACCTTGAAAAGATCGTAACGGTGTTGTGCACTTTTATTTTATTGGGCGTATTGGCCTTTAGTCAGAAATTAGAAAAACCCAACATGCCGTCGGTAGCACCTGGCACCCGTTTACAGGAGAATAGTAACGCCAGCGGACTGTCGGGTATTTGGCAGGCTACTATTCAGGGCAATAACGTATGCATCACTTTCAGTAATGGCGTTAATGGTTCCATGTGGCTAAGTAACGAATGTTTCGATAGATCTGCTTTCTCCCGTATACCGGAAACGGTGGCGCCATTTACGATCGCAAGGGAGCCGGGCACTATACATTTTACCGGAAAGTTTGAGGGCAATAAAGGATACGGCAGCTATGTTTTTTCTGTTAACGGATCGTACAGGCGTTTTTTAAAAGACCAGGGAATAAACGATATCAGTGATGAAGCCATGCTGCATGCTTTTCTAACCAATTTTAACCGGGAAATGATCGGTAAGCTGAAACGCAATGGATATAATACAATAACGGGTAAACAGTTCAGTGATTTAGCTGTACATGCAGTTAATGAAAAGGAATTGGATGGATACCTGAAATATTTCAGGGAAATAAAAGAGGCGCCGGGTAATATTGATAAAATAACATCACTGAAAAAGCATGGCGTTAATACCACATACATAGAAAATGTAAAAGGGCAGGGGATCGGCCATGTTGGTGTGGAGGAATTGCTGAAGGCTAAAATTCATGGGGTAGAACCTGACTACATTGAACGTTTAAAGCGTATAGGTTATGATAAGCTGACTATGAATGAAATTATTGAACTTAAAGTTCATGGAGTTGAAGCTGACTATATTACCGGGCTGAACAAGATCAGCAATGATACATTGACGGCCCTCCGCATTATTGACGCCGCAAAGCATGGTATAGATCCTGGTACCGCAGTGAAGGTACCCCCCGGGAAAGGGGGTGGCAATTCGTACAATGAGATCAAAAAGCTTACGATACATGGCGTGAATGCTGCTTATGCTGAAAACATGAATAATGCAGGTTTGGGCACCCTGACAAACGACCAGCTGTTTACTGCAAAGACGAATGGTATAGATGCTGAATATGTCAAAAGCATGACGGCGCTGCACATCGATGAACTCGACTTTGACCATGTAGTGACATGTAAAATTCATGCAATTGACGCTGGTTACATTCGCGGATTACAGGAATCGGGCCTTAACCTGAGCATTGATAAGATCATACAATTTAAAATTCAGGATGTTACCCCTGCCTATATACGTAGTTTTAAGCCTGTGTTTGGCAGGAACCTATCAGAAAAAGAAGCGATTGAATTCCGCACGCATGAAGTGAAAGCTTCTTTTATAGAAGAATTCAGGAAATACTCATTGGGCGATATACAGCCTGAAAGCGCCCTGCAACTAAAAATACTTGATATAACCCCGCAGTATGTAGAATATTTGAAAAATAAGGGAATTGATCTCCACGCTATTGACGATGTGATAGCATGCAGGAAAAGAGGTGTATGACGTAATTAATAAACCATATTTATGAATATCATGTTGAACAGAAAGGTTCTATTACTTTCTGCAGGCCTTTTCCTTGCCTTGTCGGTTTCGGCTCAGCATCCGAATAAAATATCGGGTGGCGTCACCAATGGTGAACAACCTCTCTACGGTGTTACCGTTTCATTATTAAAGGCATCAGACTCCTCGCTGTCTAAAATAACTTCAACAGGCAAAAAAGGAGCTTTTGAATTTGAAAGCCAGGAACCGGGACAGTATTTAATTAAATTAACATTTGTAGGTTTTACAGATAAATTCCTGCCTTCTTTTGATCTGAATTCAGCTGATACCATTTATGTAGGTATACAACAGATGTCTGTTATCGCTAAAACACTGGGCGAAGTAGTGGTGAACTCAAGAAAACCGTTGATAGAAGTGAAAGCAGATAAGATGATATTTAATGTTGAGGGCAGTATAAACGCCGTGGGTAATAATGCGCTGGAACTGCTGAGAAGAACGCCGGGAGTTACGGTCACTAATGACGACAATATTTCTTTAAAAGGTAAAAGCGGTGTAAACATTTATATTGATGGCAGGCCAACCTATCTTGCGCCTGGCCAACTTTCGGAATACTTAAGAAGCCTGAGCAGCAGTAATATTGAATCCATTGAAATTATTAGCAATCCTGGTGCGCGGTATGATGCCGCTGGATCCGCAGGTATTATAAATATACGCCTCAAGAAAAATCAGAAGATCGGCTTCAACGGATCTTTGACGGCAGGCTTTATTCAGGGCGTTACACCCAAAACGAACAATTCTGTAAATTTAAATTATAGAAATAAAAACATCAGTTGGTTCGGCCTGTATAATAATTCTTTCAGTGTTTATGAGAAAACGTTAGTTGGGAAAAGAATACAAATTGACAGCGTGTTTGAAATGAATAATTATAACACGAATAACAGGAAAACTCATTTTTTTAAGACGGGGATGGATCTGTACCTGAATTCAAAAAGCACCCTTGGAATACTTGCCAGTGGAAACTTATTTGATGGGGTTTGGATAAATAACGGGGTAAGCTATATAAAAGATGCCAGGGAAAATAATGTAGCCAGTATACTGGAATCGGGAAATAGGATAGAGACCAACACGAAAAACCTGAATTTGAATCTGAATTATAAGTATGCCGATACAGCCGGCAGAGTTGTGAATGTTGATCTGGTAAGGGGATTTTATAAAGGGAGGGGAGCGAGTTACCAGCCCAATACGTACCGTGACCCCAAGACAGACCAGGTGACAGGTATACGTAACTTTAGTAATAATTTGCCTGTTGATATTAATATCTACACGGCTAAGGTCGATTATGAAATGCCTTTCAAAAAAGGGAAGCTGGAAGCGGGAATTAAAACAAGCTATGTTGCTTCGGATAATAAGTTCGAGTTGTATAACGAATATCCTTCCCGGGAACTGGATGTGAACAGGAGTAACAGGTTTAAATACAAAGAGAATATAAATGCTGCTTACACCAATTATAATTTCTCCTTAAGCAAACAGGTAAACCTTCAGGCCGGCGTACGACTGGAGCAAACTGTCAGTACCGGCGATCTGACGCCTTATGATCATATAGCTTCGGATGATGATTATGTAAAGCGAAAATATCTCGACCTGTTTCCAAGTACAGCCATCACATGGAAATTAAACGATAAGAACACGCTCAATCTTACATATAGCAGGCGAATTGACAGGCCTTCCTACCAGGATTTGAATCCTTTTGAAAACAAGCTGGATGAATTGTCGTATGATAAAGGAAATGCTTTTCTGAAGCCTCAATACACAAATAATATTGAGCTAACGCATAGCTTCAAGGGTTCTATTAATACCTCATTGAATTATACACTTGTAGATAATTACATAGCCCTGGTTAACGATACCATCGATGGAAAGGCTATTGTGATAACTCCGCAGAACCTGAAAAGGCAGGAGTTATATGGCATCGTTATCAGCGCCAGTATACCAATAACAAAATGGATGGGAATTTATTGGTATGGTAACTTTAACCGGCGCAATATTCAACACAGTTTTTCACCTGGCAAACTGGTTGACCTTCGTGTAAACGGATACTCTACCTATTTGCAAACAAATTTTGATTTGGGCAAAGGGTATTCTACAGAGGTGTCGGGTTGGGTGATCGGCGGAGCGCTGTGGGGTGTTTTCAAACAATCAACCTATGGATCGTGCGATATAGGTTTTCAAAAGAAGTTATTCAGCAACAAGGCAAATCTAAAATTATCCTTCAACGATATCTTTTTTTCTACGCCCAGTACTTATACCAGTAATTTGGGCGCATCCTACATGACCTTCACGAACAGGAGTGAAAACAGGGCTGTCAAACTTACATTTACCTGGCGGTTTGGAAGAACCGAAGTAAAGGGAGCCCGGGACCGCAAAACAGGTTCTGAAACAGAATCAGGCCGGATAAAACAAAGTTAAACCGCATCATTTAAGTTACTGTGAACAGGAATATAAACAATTACCTAATTAAAAAAGGTAACAGATGAATATTGCCAGGAAAGCAGTTATTGGAATTGCCGGGGGAATGGGCCCGCAGGCAGGGGTAAACCTGTTTAATAATATATTAAAGCTTACTGTAGCCAGTACCGATCAGCAGCATTTCTCTGTAGTGCTGATGTCGTTCCCCGAAGATATTACTGACAGAACAGCCTTTTTGGAAGGCATTGAACCGGTAAATCCGGCAACGGCAATTACCAGGGTTATTCGAAAATTGGAAGCGGCGGGAGCCACGGTGATCGGCATTGCCTGTAATACGGCCCATGCGCCACGCATTTACAGGGTGATTGAAAATGAGCTGGACCAATTGAACAGTTCAGTTCGCCTGGTTAATATGCCATTTGAAACCTGCCGGTATATTAAAGAGACGTATCCGCATGTTAAACGTATTGCAGTGATGGCAACTAATGGTACTTACCATTCCGGAATATATACTAACTGGCTGCATGAATTTGGGTATGAGGTCATACTTCCTGATTACACGTTCCAGGATGAAGTAATTCATAAAATGATATACGATCCGTCATTCGGATTGAAAGCAAATTCCAAAAATATATCGCCACAGGTGCAGTTGTCAGTTAAACAGGCGCTTCAGTTATTTAAAGAAAAAAATGCCGATGCTGTTATTTTAGGTTGTACTGAACTTTCGTTGGTTTTGGAGGAGGGTGAAATGGAAGGTATGTGGGTTATAGACTCCGCGATGTCGATGGCAAGGGCCCTGGCAAGAGAAGCAGGCGCTTGCCGGTTTTCATATCATTATAACGAATTGTATGAAAAGGAACAGGAGAGGGCAAACAATTTGCCGGTAGTGCCTAAAATAGCAGAGGATTAAATGCATGTCCCAGGTGCAGATGGGCGAGGGTTCCCACGATGGTTTTAAAGCCGATCTTAAATTCTTCTTCCCATTTTTTTAATATTAATTGTTCACCTTCTCTTTCGGCATCATCAAGATATATTGCAGCATTTTCTGTTAGTTTCCCATATATATAGGGACCGGCCGGATAACGGGCTTCCTGTTTTATTTTTTCATAAGCAGGGGGGCCATCTATTATTACCAGATCGAACAGCTTATTGCGCGTTTTACCATCCAGCACGTTTTGATCGTACCATTTGTTTGAACCAATGGCAAAAGAGGAAGGTTGTAAAGGGGCGTGCACTATTTCAATAAAGCTTTCAAGCTGTTCAGTTAAAATAATTGTCTCAAGAACCTGGGCCCAATTGGCATCATGCTCAATGGATGTAACCCGTAACGTAAGATTATTTTTACGTGCGAGACGACCAATAAGAAGAGTTGAGATGCCTGAGCCAAATTCAAGGATCTGTTTTCGCTGATTAATTATAATATCATTGAGAATGGTTGCCAGGCATACGGGGCGCATCGCTGACATGGTATAAGGGAGATAGCCTTCCTGCAAAAGAGGCTGTAAAACGCCTAATGCATATATGTCATCTGTTCGCATCGTATGCGAAGTTACCAATTCGGTTGGTTGCAAATATGTTTCAGCAACAGGTTGTATTGCCTGGCTATCCATGGAGAATAAGTTATTAATTAAAAGCACCTACATGCTGAATATCGAGTTTGCTGCTTCCGGGGATTTGTGAATAAAGCATTTCCATGCAATCGGGATAGGTTGTCAGGAAATCTGAGGTTTGCCCATTGAAGTGCACATTACAAGGCCATGTGCCCGTTATTTTATTATATATTCGTCCGCCGGTAATCTGGTAATTGGTATGAAACCAATTGTAAAAAGCTATAGTGTATTCTTCATTATTACGCATTTCCTCCGGAAGCGCGTTCTGAATGCACTCGTTGGAGAAAGTGGAAAATATATTGCATTGCGTGTCGAGCTTGATGAGGTCTTTATTTCTAAGGTAGCGGATTGTCCATGAATACTGATTGCTCCAGTTGAAATTACTTTCCACATCGCTTATATCTTCCGTTAGTAGTTTCTTGATCAACCCTGCTTTTCCAATATATCCACCGCTGTTCAGGTATTTATAAATACTATCGGTAATATCGGGATATAAATTTTTAAGGCTCGTATCAGGAAAGCAATCTGCTTCTGCCGAAAAAAGCAGAGATGTGTTTGCTTGTTTGAACTTTTCCAAAATTTCCTGTTCATCGGATATTAATAACGTGTCGTAGCCGTCAGTAAAAAGGACGATCTCCTCTTCATTCAGCTCGCTGAGGTAGTTTTTTATCAGTTCATCTTTTGACCGGTGGTTTTTATTTTCATATTCATTTTGGTTGCATACGAAAGCCTTTAAATTCAAATTCTGCAATGCGCAGGATGCTTTCAGTTTAAAAAAGCCTCCATGGTTTGGATCGGAAATTACTGTTAGTACTATCATGTAATCGTTTTAATGTTCAAGTTTCATGCGGGAGCAAATTATTGCGTAAACAAAATACATACAAATGGAAACCCTTTGGTTAGTATTGCTACCAAATTATTTTTCGGATTTTGCTAAAACGAATGTTCTCCCGTTGGTTTAATTTACATTGTCGGTAGTTAACTTTTATATAGCAATGATCAGGATACTTTATACCCATATGTCTGTCACCCAACCAGCAGATCCTGTTGTTAATTACTGGATGGACCTTATGCCGTTGGCTATTCGGGAAAAGATAAACAGATACAGGAGATGGCAGGATGCTCAGGCGTGCCTGTTTGGGAAAGCCTTGTTATATCTCTGTTTATCCAGATTCTATCCTTCCTGGTCTTTAAGCAATATGGATTATACGGCATATAACCGCCCATATATTAAACAAGGCGGTCTTGATTTCAATATTTCTCATTCGGGTGAACACATTGTCTGCGCTATAAGCAGTACCTGTCGCGTTGGTATTGATATTGAAGAAATAAATGAATTGGAACTGGATGCGTATTCATCTCAATTTAATGATAGTGAATGGAAGATCGTGCATACTGATACGGATCAGAAACGTACTTTTTTTCGCATCTGGACACAAAAGGAAGCGTTAATAAAAGCAAATGGCAAAGGGCTTTTAATTCCTTTAAAAACGATATACATCAACTGTAATGTAGCGCTGATAGAAAGCGAGCCCTGGTATTTGCAGGAAATACCTATAAGCGAAAAGTATATCTGCCACCTGGCAACTGACAGGCCACAAAATGAAACAACCACTATAATAACATATGAAGATCTATTGAATAGATAAAAGAATCCTGATAGCCATCAGTATCCTTTTATCTATTTGGTTGTTACTGTCTTTGTTTTATCTTTTTTGTCCGTTTAATTTAGCATAGGCGGGTTCGTTTGCAATAGAATAACGTGATGAGGGGTTTATGATGCCTTCCCGAATTGCATATTTTAATATTGCTACAGTTGATTTGACATCCAGTTTTTCCTTGATATCCTGCCGTATTTTTTCAATTGATCTTACTCCCAGGAAAAGTTTTTCGGATATTTCCTTATTGCTCTTTTCTTCCCAGATCATTCTTATTATTGTTTTTTCTCTTTCACTAAGTGATACCTCTTTTCTAATCTTGTTTTTTTCGAAGTTTTGTAGTTTGTTCCAGTAAAGTATATCAGTAAACAGTTTGTTTTGGTATATACTTTTTGTAGCAACAGAAAAGGCTGCATTCAATAGTTCGCTTGGTTCATCAGATTTTGAGATAATGGCATGTACTCCGAGTTCAAGCAGTTCGTTAAGAATTTTTGGATTGGAGGACATGGAAAGGATGATCACTTTAATGTCAGGATAATCATGGCGGATCAATTGCAAAGCTTCTTCAGCATTAATTGTCGGAGTAACAATGTCCATAAATAAAATGTCAATCTTAACGTTCGGAAGGCGTAGTAATAATTCTTCGTAAGAAGCTGTTTGAAGTGCCACATTTAGGTCGGGCTGTTTTTGAAGGAAGTCAACAAGTACTTTTCTAAATAAGGTGTGATCATCAGTGATGGCAAGGTTTAATTTCGTCGATAACATAAAAAATAAGGTTTTAGGACAATCTCAAGTTACATAAATTCACTATTAGAGGGACAGCAAATATTCAAAAATATTTATAATGTTTGTCCCAAATCGGTTATGTATAACGGATTGATAACAATATCGTAAAAACCGAAAGCGAATTTAGTACTGGCGCTAATGGCATGCAGGTATAAATATTAAATCTAATATACAACCGAAACCACGCCTTGTCATCATGCTTTTGGGTAAAAAATGTCAAAATGACAAATTTATGATCACGGTGGGGTATTGCTGATATCTTTATTTATATATTTCGCTTTATCAGGAAAGCGCCTCGGGTGGAGGCCCACCGGCGGGTCTTGAATTGTCTGCAGGTAGTGGAATAAATTCTACATTATCTGTAGGCGGTAAAAGGATCCGGCCCTGTTTCCAGTCTTCCTTGGCCTGCTCGATCCGTTCTTTCCGGCTCGATACAAAGTTCCACCAGATGTACCGGTCTCCCAGGTGTTCGCCACCCAGCATCATTAACGTGGTGTTTTCCTTTGCAAGGATCAGGGGATCTACCCCTTTAGAAAATACCAACAGCTTGCCATTGGTATAGGTAACACCATTCACTTCAATACTGCCCTTAACGATGTACACACCGCGTTCACTATGTTCTTTTGGTAGACCAAAGCCGGCGCCGGCATCGAGTACGACATGCAGGTAAAACAAGGGCGAACTTGTTTTAACATGACTCGTTAACCCATAAGCATCACCGGCTATTAAACGCATCCAAACGCCCTTGTCGGTAAAAACCGGTAATTCTTCTGCTGTATAGTTTTTAAAGGAGGGGTTTGCTTCTTCGTCTTTTTCAGGAAGAGCCACCCATGTTTGAATCATTTCCAGCCCGCCACCTGCCAGGATGGCCGGGTCTTCAAAACGTTCGCTATGGGCTATTCCTTTCCCGGCAGTCATCCAGTTCACTTCTCCGGGCTTTATCAGTTGCTCCACGCCAAGACTATCCCTGTGCGTTACTTTGCCGCCAAGTAAGTAACTTACCGTTGACAAACCAATATGGGGGTGGGGTAGCACATCGAGGTTGGTGGTTGCGGGCACGCTAATGGGACCGCCATGGTCCATAAAGATGAAAGGGCCTACCATTCTCCTTAGCCGGAACGGCAGAATACGCTTTACGGAAAAGCCCGGGGTTATTTCCGCCTGCCGGGCTTCTATAATGATATCGAGCATAGGTGATAGTAATTAATTCAAAGTTACCTATCTTTTATTACTCCATATTTTCCTGCATAAAAATCCCGGTAGGCCGTTGCTATTTCTGCTTGTGAATTCATTACAAACGGACCCTCGGCTACCACAGGTTCTTTATATGCTTCACCGCCAAACAGCAGGACATCAATAGTTGTTGCAGAAGTGTTTTTTATTTCAATGTCTCCCGCCATTCTATCAAACTCTATAAATTCACCTGCCTGAAATTCCGTATCGTTTAGCATCACGTTTTGCGTGGGCAAAAAAGCGGCAACTTCTATTTCATTTTCCAGTGCTACCGAAAATTGCCTGCCTGCATTCAATTGAATATGATACAAAAACTGCCTGGAATAATTCGGAATTTTGGAACTCAAATCTTCATAGTTGCCAACAATAACTTTTAACCAACCGCTTTCATTGGGCAATGTTTTTTGGGGGATTTCATTGGCTTGAATAGCTATATGCGCTGGACTTTCGGCTTTGTTTTTTGCAGGTAGATTTATCCAGAATTGAAAACCATGAATAAATTTACTGGCTGTTAGGGAGTCATAGTTTAAATTTTCATCGTGGATGATTCCATTACCGGCATTCATCCACTGGGCGCCTCCTGAATGAATTTTGCCCTTATTTCCCGCACTATCAAAATGCTCAACTTCACCCTTCAGCATATAAGTTAATGTGGCGATGCCCCGGTGTGGATGAGCGCCCATGCCTTTTTTGTTGATCGTTTCTTTAATGGCAGGGGCAACATAGTCAAGAAACACGAATGGACCCACTTTGTCGGCATACCGGTTGGGTAGCATTCTTTGTATGGTAATAGAGCCAATATCGGCTCTATTACCTGTTGTTGAGAAACTCGTTTTCTTTTTCATTTTATTAAGCGTTTTGATATAACCATTCTTTCAGCGGCACAAATTTGTCGGTGGCAATTTCTTTTGCCAATTCAATCCGTGACGCGGAATCGGGCCCCATATAAGTGTGTTTTTCAAAATACCTGAACATTTCAGCTATTTCCTTTGCCCCTTCAAAAAAAGTGGAGAACACTTCAACCGGCACTTGTGAAAAGCTGTATTCTTTGCCATTGTCTTTATAGGCTTTAATGATATCATTAAAACTATTCAATTCTGTTGCCAGTGCCAGGTAATTGCCATTTCCAACTTTTTCAGGTTGCAAAAAGGCGCCCGCCACTACTTTTCCAAAGTCATTGATGTCCGACATGTGAATCGCTTTTTTGGTTGGGTCAATCGGGAATGTCCAACCGGTTGTGCCATCTTGCTTTGGCTGCGGTCCAAGCATTCCAACAAGATTTTGATAGTAAAAGGGTGGTTGAACAAATGTTGACCAGGTAAACCCGGCGCTTTTGACCAGATCATCTACCCTGGCTTTGTTGGTAAAATGAGGAACTTCAAATGCTGCTTTACTAATGACTTCAACATCCGGAAGTGTTGACCAGATAAAATGTTGCACGCCCGTTGCTTTTGCTGCGTCAATGGCATTCCTGCCTTGTGCAATTTCGTCTGCACCTTCCCAGAAGTTGGTTACCACAAATACACCATATGCATTTGTAAAAGCATCTTTTAATGATTGCAGATCTTTTAAATCTGCATAGACTGCCTGATCGGCTTTGCCTGAATATTTTTCAGGAGTACGGGTTATGGCTCTTACATTAAAAGTGCCTTCATTTACAAGGGCATTTACAACACCCTTACCTTGTGCGCCCGTTGCGCCAATGACTACTATTGTCTTTTTCATTTGATTCGTTTTTTGTCATGTAAAATTGCATCGAAAGCGAGCTTTGCCACGATGAGAAATGATAAAAAAAAGCGTTGACATTTGTCAACGCTTTTGGTACATACAAAAATTTTTAAAACCCTTATTTCATTGCCTGTTTTCTAATTCTACTAAGCGTTTCTTTGGTTATGCCCAAATAAGAAGCAATGTGATGTTGGGGAAATCGTTGAATAAATTGAGGGTAGTTATCGGCAAATTCTTTATATCTGTTTTCTGCCGTGTTACTAATGCTGGAATTCAATCTTCGTTGGGATGCGATATAACTTCTTTCGTCCATTACTCTCGTCATTTGGCCTATGGCAGGTATTTTTTCCATCAACTCCATCATGTCTGCTCTTGTAACGATGAGTAGTTCGGTATCTTCCCAGGCTTCAATGTTATATTTCGATGGGGTAAGCATGATCGCACTTTCACGGTCGGTGGCCCACCAGTCTTCAATGTACAGTTGTACAATATGCTCTACACCTTTGTCGTCAACGCTGTATTGCCGCATGGCGCCTTTTACAATAAAACCGGCGTATTTACACACGTTCCCTTCCTGCAGAAAGTATTGCTTTTTTCTGAGCTTTTTAGGCTGAAAGGTTGCCACAATGATGGCTTCTTCTTCTGTTGTAAGTGGCGAAGTCGCATGTCGATTGATATAGTCGAAAAGGTTTTTGTGCATTACTTTTATTTCACTTTAATAAAACAGGTACTGGCTTTAAAAGTAAATGTAAAACGGCAACAAAAAAGGAACATCAATCAAAAATTAAAACAATAAAGTAATTTTTTTGTCTAAAAATGGTAAAAAATTGCGATTTGCACCAGGAAATGGCTCCATCATGGGGTAGGAGGGAAGGGATAATCTAAATAAATCGAAGACCTGGTTTGATCAAATTGCCACCAAACAAACCAACCTGATCGCTATAACCAGTTACGTTTATGCATCTGTTATAACGCTCAGGCCGGAGGTCGCTTACTGTATGCTGAAAGGGATGGTGACGAAAGCGGTCACCATCCTTTAATAAAACTTAATGCAAAGGTTCCAGGTGATGTTGTACTGTCCATTTTCCTATCTGATCTCCCATCTTTTGGCCGGCAACACAAGCAAAGCGGAAATGTATACCAACCCTTACTCTTGAATCAGCGTTTTCGTCAGCAGCTTCTTTATAAGTATTAAAGCTTCTGACAGCTCCCGCAGGAGATGCGGTACTACTTACCATTGAAAATGGTTTATGCGGTCCAAAGAAATGAGCTAATACGGTTGCCGAAGCATTTGCTAAAACACAATGGCCTGAAGGATAATCCGGCACAGGTGGTGTTGGCAATAAAGGTTCCCAGTCGGCATCAGGCGTGGTGTTATCATTACCATCCGTGGCAGCTGCACGAATAGCAGTATAAGGTCTCCAGAAATTATAAAAATACTTGGCATCCATGAAGGCAGTATAGCCGTCGGCCAGGGCCATATTCAGAAGTGCAAACATCCGTGCTGTCGCGAACAATCCGATCCTCTCACCCGACGACGCCTGAATTCGTGCAATCCTGTTCCAGCCAATATCGGAATATTCAAACCACCATGCCGCATAAGCAGTTTGATCAGCAGTACGAACGGTGCTGTTGAGCTCACCTACCTGCTTTACTTCATTAAAATCCCGCGTATAAGTGGAGCTGGTCAATGAGGGCGGAGGCGAGCTACGGAATTGATCATGCGTTTCAAGCGAAAACAATTGCATGGTTTTCCAAAAAGCGCCAAATGCGAAGTCGAACGGGGGTACTTCTACATAAACTCCCGGAACAGTAGAAGGCGGGATCTGAGATATAGGATCCTGAAATGCGCCATCTCCTGCACGTAAAGTCAGGATAGCATTTGCAGATGCCATGCCGAGGGCAATGCCCCATGTTTTAGCAGGTCCGTCAGCAATATTTGCAAGGGATTCAGCAAGCTTTGCATCCAACGTTGTCGCATAGTTTGGCCAGGAGGCCTTTAACACCGTATGGGCTGCACTGGCAACTGCGGCAAAAGGATTAGCCAAAGGATTATTCCCATTAAAGGTATAATGTTCGTAAACCGGCACAATGGCATTCAGCGCATCATGGATGGCAATGTGTACCATGGCATGGCTACGTGTTGCTAATAGTGGATTGGCTTCCGCAGCACCTCCGGCAGCTTCAAATGCAATGTTGCTCCATTCAATGATTGAGGTATTTGAAAGCACATCAAGGTAAGGCCGGCTGCTGCCAATAAGCTTTTTTTTCCACTTTGATATATCGTCATTATCAGAAGGAATATCTTTTTTACATGATAAAGTAATGAAAGAAAAAAATAATCCTGAGATTATCCATTTGGTTAACCGGTTCATAAAAGATGAATTAATGGTTGAAAAATGGAGATTACTGCAGGCGCGGAAAAAGCCCAAAACAGGAGAATCGGATAATCATTCGGAAGTTTTTATTGAGAGCAATAAACATATGGTGAGAAAACGGGCGGGCTTCGCCCCAGCTGATAGTGTATTATCACTTCTATCCTAACATAAGAGATAAAATACTTTCCCCAACGTAAATGTAGCCTCACAGTTACCGGTTATAAGGAAATGTTTTTTTTGAAATGATATAAATAAAGCTACCAAAATATCATGTAGGAATCATTGAAACATGAGAAAGATCAGGGAAATATAATACTATTTAATACCCAACTTCTTCAAATAGTTTTTTACCTGATTGTAATCGTCAATATCGTTTAATAATTAGCCAACATATGACATTGCCGCTTGCTTAATTATATCTTAGTTGCAGGATATTCATCTTAAAAAACGATGTTTACCTACATGAAAAGATATTGTTTTCTATTTGTATCATTTTTTGCTGTACAATTCGTCAGCGCGCAGGTTGCCCAACAGCCAGATCCTGCCAAAGACATACGTATGAAGTGGTGGCGTGAAGCCCGCTTTGGCATGTTTATTCATTGGGGTGTATATGCTCAATGGGCTGGTGTGTATCATGGCCATAACCAGGCCAGGGGAGGTGCGGAATGGATCATGAATCGCTGTAAGATCCCGGTGGCCGAATACCAGGAGAAAGCAAAAAGTTTCAATCCTGTTAAATACGATCCGGATGCATGGGTAAAACTGGCAAAAGAAGCCGGCATGAAATACATCATCATCACTGCCAAACACCACGACGGCTTTGCGCTGTTCAATTCAAAAGCCGGCAAATGGAATGTTGCCGATGCAACGGCTTATGGCAAAGATCTCTTACAACCTTTGGCCACGGCCTGTAAAAAATATGGGGTTAAGTTGGGATTTTACTATTCACAGGCGCAGGACTGGAACAATCCTGGCGGATCGGTGGCCAGAAAGGAAATGAGGGAAGGATGGGCTAACCCTGATTCAGCGATCGTTGATACTTATACAAAAGAACATGGTGGCCATTGGGACCCTGCACAGGAAACCAGGTCCTTTGCGCAATATATAGATGAGGTAGCGGTACCGCAGGTAAAGGAACTGATGACCAATTATGGCGATGTAGCCGTACTTTGGTGGGATACGCCCACCAACATGACCGATGAGGCCGCACTCAAACTACAGGCTGTGTTGAAGCTGCAACCTAATATCATTACCAATGATCGCTTAAAACGTCCAAACTTTCCGGGGGATACCAAAACACCCGAACAAAAGATTCCCGGTCAAAGTGAGCTGGATGGCAAAGATTGGGAAACCTGTATGACCATGAATGGCAGCTGGGGTTTTAAAAGCTGGGACGATAAATGGAAGTCAACTGAAACGCTGATCCAAAACCTGGTTGATATTGCATCAAAAGGAGGAAACTATTTATTGAATATAGGTCCTAAAGATGATGGCAGTTTTCCGCCCGAAAGTATTGATCGCCTTCAAAAAATTGGCGCCTGGATGAAAATAAACGGCGAAGCGATCTATGCTACCAAGGCAAGCCCTTTAGCGCCTTTACCATGGGGACGGGTTACGAGAAAGGAAAGCGCTTCTAATACGACACTTTATGTTACTGTATTTGACTGGCCCAAAGATGGCAAACTGGTAATACCAGGTTTGAAAAATAAAGTGGTATCCGCCAAATTACTGGCTGGTGGAAAGATCAAAGTAAGATCCGTGGATGAAAACCTTGTTATGGAAGTACCTGCTACTGCGCCTGACGCTATTGCTTCTGTGATCAAAGTGGAATTGAAAGGTAAGGTGGCTAATGTAAACAACGCTGCCAAATCCACAATGAAAACAGGAGAACTCGATTAGAAATCGGTTCGCTCACACAGGCATATAATGCTTATTGCAGTACTATCTTCTGCCTGGCGCCGACGGTCTTTCCATTTTGTGATATACCCAGGAAATAAATGCCACGTACAGATGATGGTATTACGAGCGTATTCAACCCCGGATAAGCATCGTGCCGTAGCAGGAGCCTGCCTTGTACATCGAACAATTGCACTTTCGCATGGGCAGAGGCAGGCAGTTTTGTGGTAAACTGCAATAACCCTTTCTGCACTGGATTTTGAAGCACTTGCCATAGGGCCTCACTGATCACAAAGTTGGTAGAGAGAACCGTACTGTAAGTAAACTTGTTGTCAACACCAACCTCTTTCAGCCGGTAATAGTTCATGCCGGGTAACGGCTGTTCATCGGCGTATAAATAAGCAGCGTCCAGTACGCTGGCGCCCAATGCCTTTACCTGGCCAATCGCATCCCAATTGATACCATTGCTGCTTCTTTCAACGATATAATAACCACTATTTTGCTCCTGGCTGGTTTGCCAGTGCAGTACAATGTTATCTGTCTGGCGCGCCAGGGTAAAGCTTTTAAGCGATACAGGAAGCACTACTGAACTGGCAATATAATTGGAGCTGGCGCCACTCACGGCAAAATTGGTGAGTGCCCCATGATTATTATTGGTAGAATTGTCAATCAATATCGTTAGCCCTGTGTTTGTACCAGAAGGAATACCCTGGTCGGCTGAATACAATGTTACCAATCCGCTTTGGCTGCTCGTTAGTGTTGTACCCATACTGGTTTGGATCTGCGATTGCGTGCGCACCACATTCCATACCCGAACTTCATCAAGGTTGCCGTTCAGGAAACCGCCGGTGCTCCAACTGCCCAAACGGGTGCTTGTCACCGTTAAATCATTCGGCTGCGAATAATTGCCGCTGGCGCTACCTACCAGTACACCGTTGATATATAAGCTGGCCCCGCTGGCGTTGAAAGATACAGCAACATGGCTCCAGGTGGTTGCCGAAAGCGTAGTGGAACCGGAATTGAGAACAGCAATGCCATTTTGTGAATGGTAATACACCACACCTGGCGTACCTGCAACAAGAGCGCCCGTTGCATCAGCATAGTAGCCCACTGTAAGGGTAGCATATGTATTTTCCGCATTGGATTGTTTGGCCAGGATCGGCGCCTGGGTTAAGCTATTGAGGTAAACCAATGCCTCAATGGTGCCAGAAGTCAAATTATTAATGGCGGCTGCGGGTATGGAGACATAATCATTCGTCCCATCAAAGCTCACCGCATTGTTACCAAATTGAACCGGTGATGCTGCCCATGTTGGGTCGTCAGAAGCAACGGAACTGTTCGCGCCTCTGGTACCATTGTAAGCGTTGGTCGTTGCATCGCCCACGGTTTGCGCACTGCCTTCATTCATTTTATAGTACGCCAACAAGCCTGAGCTGGAAGCAGCTACTGTATTGTACATACCGCTCTTTATCTGCTGGGCCGTACGGGCCACACTCCATATACGTACTTCATCTATTAAACCCTGGTAATAAGTTGCATTGCGGTTGCCTAACCTGAACACAGTCATTGATGTATTGTTATAGGCGGTGCCGGTACCTACCTGTACACCGTCAACGTATAAATAAAGACTGCTGCCCGAACGCACGCCCGCCAGGTGATGCCAGGTATTATCGGCCAGGGAAACTATATAGTCAACTGACGCACCAGCGCAGTTCGGCCGTTCATAAAAAGATAGCGTACTGGTAGAAATAGTGTATTGTAGCAGATTACCTACACAGGCACCGTTATTACTGCCCATGAAATAGCAGACGCCGGTAGCGGTGGACGGAATTTTTATCCAGCATTCCTCCGTGAAATCGCCTACGGTAGGAAGGCTGTTGCCAATATTTGCATAGTCGTTTGTTCCGTCAAACGAAAGGCAATAATTAGTCTGGCTCTTTATGGTCACCGAAAAGGCAAACACACAGCCGATTAGGGCAATAAGGGGTTTCATAGAGTGCTGGATAGTTACATGTATAACGAATTTTAAATGTTTTTAATACATGTAAGTAAGTATATTTTCTTATCCAGCCTCTCCCTGATGTTGGTTTTATATGTGGGACATAAGGTGTCTACATGGGATGTGCTATTGTCAGGATGCGTTTTTGGGGCGGCGCTTACAGCCTTGGTGTAACCGGTTTGTGCGGGTTTTCAAATGTATTGCTGCCACGTACTTTTAGTTTGCGGCGATAGACTTTGTCGCCGCAGGAAACATAGATGGTATTAAAACCGGCGCCGCCAAAACAGCAATTGGAAGGCGCAGTGCCTGGTGGCACTGGTATGATGGCATTTACACGGCCCGTTTGGTCAAGTACCTGTATGCCCAGGCGTGTTGTTGCATATAACCTTCCTGCCGTATCGCATTTAAGGCCGTCTGGCCAGGCGTTTTCATCCGTATCGGATACATGCAGCCAGCCATAGCGTTGTTTATAGGCCAGTTTCCCGTCCGGCAGTATTTTGTATATCCATATCCAGTGGCTTGCCGATTCAGCGACATATAGCTGGGTCTGATCGGGTGATAGTGTGAGGCCATTGGGGAATTTCAAGCCCTCATCCACTACTGGTTTTTCTCCATTGGGCCTGATCAAAAAGATCTTACCCGGTTTGGCGGCGCCATCGGGTAGGGTAACGTAGATATTTCCATTGCCGGCTACAACAAGATCGTTGCCGGGAAAGCTATCTGCTACTATTGTCGCTTTTTCATGCTGATCATAGCTTATGATCTGTTTGGTGGCGCCGGCTACCTCATACCGTTTACCACCGGGGGCAAAACTGGTACCACTTGCTCTTTTGGAATCAGAGTTTATAGTAACCAATTTTCCGTCCAACCCAACCTTATATGTTTTTGCATTGGGTATATCCTGGTAGAAAACTTCTCCTGCTGCATTCACTGCCGTACCTTCTGTAAACTTATACCCCTGTGCTACCAACTGCCAGTCCTCACCGGGAATAAGGATATCGTTTAAAAACGGATTCTTTGAATTTCCTTTCGCTACCGGCGCCGGCCAGTTCTTCCAAAGCCAGCGCATGGCTTCGGGAAAAATGGCGGTACCCTGTTTTCCGTTGTGAGCGCCTTCACCCCAAACATGGTTTACTTCATAACCGGCAAAGATGAATGAGCGTTCCATCATTTCATTGGCTTTCCACCAGTCGCCGGCATAAATGTTGTTATCATTGGCGCCGTCCTGCAGGAAGATCCTTATTGGTTTTGGCTCGTATTTGCGGATAAGCACCGGGTAGCGGTCGCCGCCACGGAGACCTACATATGTGCCAATGGCACTGAACACGCGCGAAAATTCATTGGGATATTCCCACGCAGCCGTGAAGGCACAGATAGCTCCGCTGCTGGAACCACCAATAGCACGGTCGTTACCGCTTTTGGACAAACGTATGGCACGACCGTCACTTGTTTTTTGTTTCTCCACTTCGGGTAAGATCTCGTTCAAAATAAACTGTGCATAAGCGCCGCCTAAACCATCGTATTCAAAACTGCGGTTGAAGCGCGCCAATGCTGTTGTACCGCTGTCGGGCATTACCCTGCCCGGCGTAACGAAAACGCCAATGGTCACCGGCATTTCTTTCCTGTGAATAAGATTGTCGAATACCGTGGGTGCATTCCATTGTATGCCATCCTGGTTCACGTACACACAGGCAGGCTTATCAGGTTTGTACTGGGCAGGTATGTAGATCCAGTATTCACGCCAGGTACCGGGAAAGATGGTAGAATTATTAAATGTGAATTTCAGTACTTCTCCTTTTGGCACACCAGGTTGTACCACACTGGCAGAGTCAACCGGATAATTTTCTACGGGCGCCTGTGCCATCCCTGCAGAGGTGGCCATAATTGCAATCATTAGAAGGATCGGTTTCATGTACTAAATATAACAAATCTCCTACATCCTCAATTTATTCTCCCCTGTTTTAAGTACATACACTTTTCCTTTCCAAACCAATATCCCCGGCGTTTTTATCGGCAACCGAATGTTGATCGCCCATGTGCCTTGATGTAAGTGATAACTGACGGCAAGGCGCATGGGGTGGGGTATAGTGCCACCTGCATTGGCGATTATTACCAATCTGGTTCTTTTAATTTAAAGGAATCCCTGCCTAGAATATAATAATGACTGTCTGGGGGAGGGTAGTAATTTTTTTCACTTGTAAAGTGATGTATATTACTCCCCGTTTTGATATATCTGTCCTTATAGAATTTTAGGGTATCGCCAAATATTTTGCCCGTAATATATAAGTTACTCCATTGGTATGAATCCTGGGTGTATGACATTTCAATGGTTATAGTTGTTCCATCAATTTTATAATAGCCACCCCATCCCCAAATTATATCATAATCACTAAGGGGAATTTTGCTATTGAAACCGAGAACAACCTTACCATTCTTATAAAACTTAAACCAGGATTCCTTGTTGTTTTTATTGATATAAAGGAAATTGGAGGATAGAATGCTAGTGTCAGGCAACTGAAATTTATCTTTCAGTTTAAATTTTTTGTGTTTCCCAACACAATAGCCATTCGGGGTTTTCAACAGGTTGCTTTTTTGATATATGTGAAGGCCGCCTTTGGTCCTCTCAATTACACAACCAATAAAATAAATAGTTACAAAAGGCAGTAATGATAATAATAAATATCTTTTTAAAATCATGCACCTAACAGATAGAGATGACAATATAACACTTTGTTCTTTTATTAACAAGGCGCTTGCATTACATTTTACCCGACTATATCTTTGACAGCGATTCAACATCGGTCAATAGGAATGGAAGCATTCTTATCTCGGCTTCAAATGGCACAATGCCTTACCAATATTCAAAATATGGAATAAACTTTCAGCCAGGTAATTCTTTTACGGGGCTAGCGGCAGTACCTTATACCGAGTTATAAGGAGGGAACGGTTGTGTTGATTAGATAGGAGGTTTACGTTTTATTAGGTTGGGCGTAAAACACCCGGAAATGATCCATTTTTTAATATGCGTTCAATTTGAATAAAATTTTCTGAAGTTGTGAAGTATCTTGCATCAACCAATCATGATCAACCAATACCACATACTACCAGCCACACTCAACGACATTCCGGCCATTACAAAGATCGTAAACAGCGCTTATCATGGCCAATCGGGTAGCAGGAGCTGGACATCAGAAAGTCATCTTGTGGCCGGACAAAGAACCACTGAAGACGGTGTACGCAACTTACTTCAACAGCCTTCCATTACGATGCTCAAGTGTACCGGTGAGCAGCAAAATATTGTTGGCTGTGTGCTGCTGGAAAAAAAGAAGGATACCTTATACCTGGGTATGTTGTCGGTAGATCCTCAGGTGCAGGCGTCGGGTATTGGTAAACTGTTATTACAGCATGCGGAAAGTTTTGCCCGGGACCATCATTATAATACCATCACCATAACTGTTATCGACAGGCGGCATGAGTTGATTGACTGGTACAAACGGAAAGGGTATGTTCCTACAGGAAACGTACAGCCTTTTTCCAGTCAATCTTATTCGGCATTGGCGGATTTTTCTTTTGTAGAGTTGCAGAAAAAAATATAAACAGGTGTGCAAGTCAATGTATAAACGCTAATAAATTTATCGATAAGTTATTCACCTTTACGCCGGAGATGACATTTATTTTTTTAACTTTCGGCTTCGGTCAACCGACCTATTGTAAAACTTTAATATAGAACCATGATTACCACCTTATCCACCTCCGCCAGGAGGCGAAGTATCGCTTTTTTTCTTGCACTACCACTTTTGTCATTTATTATTTCACAAAGTAACATTGTAACCAAAAACAGGATGAACGCCCATGTGGTGAAATCCGCATCACGATCGGTACAACTGCCTGTTACGAAACCCGCAATGACGACACCGCCCCGGCAGAGCACGCAGGCTCTTTTCAATTGCCCATGCTCTATTTTTAAACCAGGCGACACACCCACCACCCGGCGTACAAACGATGGCACATCGCTTGAAGTGGGGGTTAAATTCAGGTCTTCGCAAAATGGCTTTATCACCGGTATCCGGTATTATAAAGGTGCCGGCGCCACGGGCACGCATCTGGGACATATATGGAACAGCAGCCGTCAACAACTGGGCGAAGTCATCTTTACCAGTGAAACTGATTCGGGCTGGCAGGTAGCCACATTCAATGCGGCTATTCCTGTTTCCGCCAATACCACTTATATCGCTTCTTATTTCAGCCCTTCGGGCGATTATGCGCATAGCGGTTCCTATTTTACGCAAACCATTACCAATGGACCGTTAAGCGCTTTGGCAAACGGCGAAGATGGCCCGAATGGTTTGTACAAATATTCCACGACCTCCATTTTTCCTGATAATGATTTCGGAGCGAGTAACTATTGGGTGGATGTGGTTTTCACACCGAATATTGGTCCTGATACAACAGCCCCACAGGTTTCATCGGTATCACCGGCCCATACGGCTACCGGTATAACATTGAATCCGGTTGTGACAGCTTCTTTCAACGAAGACATCGATATGGCCACCGTGAACAGCAGCAGCTTCCAGTTAAAGGATGTAAATAATAATATCATCCCGGCTACCATTAATGTCTCTTCCAGTCAAATTATAGTAACACCTACTATTGCATTACAAAATTCTACTTTATACATTGCCACAATTAAAGGCGGCGTCACGGGCATAAAAGACACTGCAGGCAATTCGTTGACTGCTGATTATACCTGGTCGTTCACCGTTGTCGATTTGCCAGGCACTGCCCCAACAGAAGGTCCGGGTGGACCTGTGCTGGTGATCAGTTCAGATAACAATCCCTTCAGCCGGTATACCGTGGAGATACTAAGAGCAGAAGGTTTGAATGAATTTACCGTGAAAGACATCAGCAGTATAACGGCTGCAGAGCTGAACAATTACGATGTAGTGATATTGGGCGAAGTGCCGGTATCAGCTGCACAGGCTACATTGTTCAGCAACTGGGTCAATGCAGGCGGTACTTTCATCGCTTTCAAACCTGCTTCTACTTTATCAACACTCCTGGGCATCACATCTGCTGCCGGTTCTTTGTCGAACCAATATTTGTTGATCAACACCGCATCAGGGCCCGGTAAAGGCATCGTAAATGAGACCATCCAGTTCCATGGCGTCGCTGATCTGTATACATTGAATGGCGCTACCGCGATTGCCACTTTATATTCCAATGCTACCACGGCGACCACCTTCCCGGCAGTCACTAGCAGGAATGTGGGTAGCAACGGCGGACAGGCGGTTGCATTTACATTTGATCTGCCACGATCGATCGTGTATACCAGGCAGGGAAATCCCGAATGGGAAGGTATGTCCCGTGATGGACAAAGCGGTCCCATTCGTTCCGACAACCTGTTCTTTGGCGGCCTCGGTACCGATGATTGGGTGAACCTGAACAAAGTGGCTATTCCACAGGCGGATGAACAACAGCGCTTGCTGGCCAATATCATTTTACAGGGCAACCTGCATCGCAAACCATTGCCGCGGTTCTGGTATTTACCCGGCGATTATAAAGCCGCCATTGTAATGACGGGCGATGACCATGGCGCCAACGGCACTACCGGCCGGTTTAATCATTATCGCACCCTTGGGCCTAACAGCGCCGAAGATGTGGCCAACTGGAAAGCCGTGCGTGGCACGTCTTATATTTTTCTGAAAACCATTACCAATGAAGCAGCCGCGGCTTTAGAAGCACAGGGTTTTGAAATTGCACTGCACCTGAAAACCGGCCTGTCGCCTGATGGTTGTCAAAATTATACACCGGCTATTTATGAGACCAACATCAGCGAACAATTAGATTCCTTTGCACGGGTATATCCGGGTGTGCCAGCGCCATTGACTAACCGCACGCATTGTATTGCTTTCAGCGACTGGGCCACACAACCCAAACTGGAATCGCAGCATGGCGTTCGGCTCGATGCCAATTACTATTACTGGCCGGAGGGCTGGGTGAATGACCGTTCAGGCATGTTCACCGGTTCGGGTATGGCTATGCGTTTTGCCGATAAGGATGGCACGCTGATCGATTGTTACCAACTGACAACACAAATGACAGATGAATCGGGCCTCGAGTACACCCCCTTTATCAACGAGTTGCTCGACCGCGCTGTAGGTGCTGAAGGATATTACGGCGTGTTTTGCGCGAATATGCATACCGATTCAGTGCCGCATACAGGTTCAAGCCAAATCATTGCCTCAGCGCTGGCGCACCAGGTTCCGGTGATTGCGGCAAAGCAATTATTGACCTGGTTAGATGGCCGCAACAATTCTTTCTTCAGTGGGCTTTCCTGGAGCAATAACCAGTTGAGTTTTTCGGTTAGCGCCAAAAGCGGCGCCCGCAATCTGAAAGCCATGTTGCCTTTCCATACAGGCACCAACCAGGTAACCACCATCACGCGTAATGGAAACAATGTGCCATTTACTGTTCAAACCATTAAAGGCATGCAGTATGCTTTTTTTGAAGTAGCCACCGGCGTACACAATTATGTGGCTACGTATAATCCGGACCATTTTGCCCCGCTTATTTCCAATATTTCAGCTGTTCCGAACAGTGATGGCACGGCCCTGATTACCTGGAACACCAATGAACAATCCGATTCTAAAGTAGATTATGGTTTAAATGCCGGCAGCCTGAACCTGATTGCCGGTGATAATACGGCTGTTACCGATCACAAAGTAACATTGCATGGGTTAACGGCAGGCCGCATGTATTTCTACCGCGTTACTTCTAAAGATTTTGCAGGTAATAGTGCTACGGCACCCGCTTCTCCTGATCAACCATTGAACTTTACGATGCCGGTACCGCCCTGTTTCATGGACCAAACAACAGCCGATTTTACGTTGGGCACTACACACAATACCATCATACAGCCAGAAAGCAATGGCGTTGTTATCCTGAAACCATCGCTGAATGAAGAATTCAACGGTACCGCCATTCCGGCCGGATTTACAGAAGGCGTGTTCAATGCAGGCAGCACCACGGTGGACAATGGGTTGATCACCGTAAATGGAACGCATGTTTTTTCAAATAATGGTTTTGCGCCGGGCACAACATTGGAGTTTGCCGCGATCTTCCGCGCCGGCAGTTACCAGAACATCGGCTTCTCGGCTGACCAGCCATTCAATAACAATCCATGGATAACGATCGGACAGGGTCAGGCAGATGGTGCTTTGTATGCGCGCGCATCGAACAATGTGTCGATCAATCTCGGCGCCGGTCTGCTGGGCAGTTTGCACCGTTATCGCATCAAATGGAATACCAATAATTTTGAATTTTATATTGACAGCAGCGTTACACCAGCCGCAACTATTAGTCTAACAGTTAGCACGAACCTGTTCTTACAGATAAGCGATGTCTTTAACAACGATGGCACGTTATCGGTGGACTGGTTACGCGCCACACCGTATGTGTCCACCGGTACCTTTACATCGCGTGTAGCAGATGCAGGTGCCATTACCAACTGGGGCGTTGTAAAATGGAATAGTGAAACGCCTGCGGGTACCAGCCTGGCTTTTTCTGTTCGAACCGGCAATACCGCTACTCCTGATGGAACCTGGTCGGCCTATACAGCCATTGATTCAGGCATAGCAGTAGGCCGCAGCAGCCGGTATATACAATACAAAGTTGTTTTCAATACTACCAATACATTCATCACACCGGTGTTGAAGGACCTGTCGATCCAATGTGCCGCAAATGGTGGTGCCCGATTGATTACACAGGAAGAGCAAAAGGTTGAGAAAGGATTAAAAATGCAGATCAGTCCGAACCCATTTGAAGGGCATTTTAACCTCTTCGTTACTGCCAGCCATGAACAGCCGGCTACGATACGCGTGCTGGACATACATGGACGCATTGCAGAACAATATCAAAAAATAGCAGTGAATAGCAATTTGTCACTGGGACATCATTTACCCGGCGGTGTATATTTTGTGGAAGTGTTGCAGGGAAGCCGGCGAAAAATAATGAAAGTGATAAAGCAGTAGGGTAGGGTCAGGAATTAAAATTCATTGAATCTAAACTGGTTCACATTAGAAAGGCAAGTCGCTTTGACTTGCCTTTCTTTTTTTGTTTTGCTCTATATTTAATTGATCCTTTTATCCTATTGCTTAACAAATTTGAAGGGTGTGCCATTCACCACCAGTACATATATTCCTGTTGACAGTGTGCTCAGGCTGATACCTTCGGTGTTCAATCGTCCTGTAGTTACTACCTGGCCGCTGGTGTTTTTTATCTGGTACGTTGTACCATTGGTTGCGCCTCCTACAAACAACTTGCTTTGTACCGGGTTGGGATACATGGAGATCCCTGTACGGCCATCGCTTTGCACTGTCACCGTTTTCGAGTATTCAACATGCCCATCCTTATCAACCATTTTCAACCGGTAATGGTTAGTGCCGGCGAATGGTTGCTTATCTTCAAAGGCATATTGCTTTTCTACGCCACTATTTCCTGCCGCCTTTACAAAGCCTATTTGAACAAAGCCGTTGCCAATGTTTCTTTCCACTTCAAAATGGTCGGTATTGATCTCTTCGGTGGTGGTCCACTTCAGTAAGTTTATATCAGCTGTTTTGCGGGCGGTAAAGCTAAGCAGCTTTAGGGGTAATATGCCGCTGGTTGTTTGCACATAAAATCCGCTAAATCCGGTAACGTCAAACGTTACTTCCCATCTTGATTGCGTTGCATTCCAAACAATGTTGGTATTGACGGGGTTAATCAATACTGTAGTGCCGGTATAATTGGCCGGGGCTGTGCCCGTGCCATGGTATTGGGTAATGATCAGGTTATTAATGCCACTGGCATCTGCCGCACCTGTTGGCAATGCAGGCAAACTACCCCTGGCTGTATTGTAAGCATCAAATTCTGCTTGTGTGAATGTAAGCGTAATGGTACCGGTGGCTGTTGCTGCGCCGCTGGCTGGTTCAATATCGTAGTGTCGTTGCACGTAGGGTTGGCTGCTATAGGTTTGAACTGTATTGTCAATGATCACGCAGGTATTTATTGTTCCGCTTACAGGCGATGCGCCGGATGGGCTCACTTTTGCAATGAGTTTGCAGGATGCATCCTGGTATATAGTACCTGGTGTTTGCACCGTCGCTGATTCACAAACCTGGCTACCGCCTGAGGTGGCGGCCATGAGTGATGGCGTATATACGGAACAGGTGCCGTTGGCTTTTCCATCGATCCAGTTGGACGTTAAACCTGATAAGGTAAAGTTGTTTAGCGTGCCGTTGTTGCCATGACCACTGGCATCGGTTAGCGTGGTGATGGTGCTGTTGTTATCACCAGCCAATCCCTGGTTGAACCCGTATTGCGCCTGCAGCCCTGTTTGACTGGTGGTGCTTAACCCGCAATTCATGTTGTTCTGAATTTCACTCGCGCAAAGCGCCCGGTTCCAAACCCTTACCTCGTCAATACTGCCGGGAAAATATTCGGTATTATTGGTTCGGCCAATAGCCAGGTTGCTGGCATCGGGAACCGCATGACTGCTCCCCGGATTGTCGGAGCCCAATAGTACACCATCCACATAGAGCTTTCGGGTGGTACCATCAAAGGTGGCTGCCACATGGTGCCAGGCGCCCACTAAACTACCTGTGGTTACTACAAGGTCGTGATTCCACCAGTAATTGTGCAAACCGGTAGCGTTGAGGCGCAACGCGTTTACCATATTATCGGTTCCATAGGAACCCCACCCAATGATGCCATAATTACCCATGGCAGTGGGTTTTATCCAGGCCTCGATGGTATAGTTGCTGTTTCCGGTGGGAACAGGAGTAGAAACGGGCAGGCTTACATAATCGTTGACGCCATCAAAATGCATCCCGGTTGCTGGAGTTACATCCAATTTCACAACACTGGCTTTATTGATATAACCATAATCCCGATAAGCTAGATAAGGTGTACTGCCGTTGAAGGCCATTGTGATGAAGAGAGCCTGACTGGCTGAAAAGCCAACATTGCCCACCGCAATCCAGTTGGCGCCATCAAATTTCATACAGGTAGCTTTATTGCCGTTAGTAACGTCCTGGTAAGCTACATAGGGTATGCTGCCGTTAAAAGCAAGCGTGATATAGCTGGTTGCACCTGCGGAAACAGGGCTGCTGCCCACGATAATCCAGTTGGCGCCATCAAATTTCATAACGATAGTTCTATCGCTGAATCCGGCATCCCGGTAAGCTACGTAGGGGGTACTGCCTTCAAAGGCAATGGAAGTATAAAACACTGTACCTGCTGAAAACCCGGCTGTTCCCACCGTAACCCAATTGGAGCCATCAAATTTCATCACAGTTGTTCTGGAGCCGTTACCGCCATCCTGGTAAGCTACATAAGGTGTGCCACTATTAATGGCAAGCGTAATATATGACGCTGCACCTGCTGAAAACCCGGCCGTGCCCACGATCACCCAATTGGCGCCATCAAATTTCATAACAGTAGCCTTATTGCCATTGGCTACATCCAGGTAAGATATATAAGGCGTGCTGCCATCAAATGTAATAGAGATATAGTTAGCCGTACCCGCAGAAAAACCTGCGCTGCCTACTGTAACCCAGTTTGTACCATCAAATTTTTTAACAGTAGCCTTATTGACATTGCCGGCATCCCGGTAAGCTATAAAAGGTGTGCTGCCATCAAAGGCAAGCGTGGTATATAAAGCTAAACCGGCAGAAAAGCCTGCACTGCCTACTGTAATCCAGTTTGTGCCATCAAATTTTTTAACAGTAGCCTTATTGGAAAAAGCTGCATCCTGGTAAGCTATATACGGTGTGCTGCCGTTAAAGGCAATGGAGGTATACGTGGCTGTGCCGGCTGAAAAACCAGCCGTGCCGACATAATTCCATGCCTGGGAATAAGAATGATTGGGAACTAAGAGCAACCATACAAAGGATAAGCGCAACACGGTGCTGAGAAAATAGGGTACTTTCATAAAGTAATAGGGGCCTTCGTTGAAAGGCAGGTTAGGGAATCTAATTTTAATGCTGCAAGGTAATCGCCTAAGTAAAAAACTACAAGCTGGGTAAGTGCTTTTCGATAGTCCAATCGGACATATTATTAACTACGTGGGTATTCAATGGTAATACGCCGATCTGCAGAGGGCAAAAGCCCAAATCGCTTTTTATACGTCGCCGAAAATTTGTTCACCGTTTTGAAGGCGGCTATGGCTGCAATGGTTTTGATCTGCATGGGGGAGTGTTGCACCAACTGCCGGGAAAATAACAGGTTTTTTTCTTTGTGATACTGTAGCATGGATAAACCAAACACCGATTTGAATACCACCTTTAGTTTGGTAGCCGACATGCCTGCCACTTTTGCCATGGCCTCCACACCGGCAAAAGGTTTCATTAAACCATCCAGCATCCGTTTTTCTACGAGGGCCAGTTTTGCGTAATCTTTATTATAGAGCGGCGAGTAGTTCTCCAATCGTTTGTCGGCAAAAGCAGCATGAAAAAAATGACCAATGATGTGGTGCAGGGTTTCAGAAAACCATTGCTTGTCGCTACCGGCTTTTTCTTCGGTGTGCAGTCGCTGCCAGATGGCTGCCGACAAATTTTCTGCATCGGGAACAATGTCGATCCAGTTAATAAAACCGGTTTCATTATTCAGGAACTGAAGTGCTTTTTCTTTTTCTTCTTCAGAAGGAAACGCCAGGTGCTGCTCTACCCAGTTTCGTGTAAATGCAATATTGTAAAACCGGCCATGGGTGCCTGTGTAAAAAAAAGTTGCTACATCGGTGTATGGCTTGTAAAATGTACAGGTAGTGCTGATGAGAGTAGCCACTTTCCCGGGTGGCTCCATTAACGGAAAACCATATTGAAATACGGCAAAGGAAAGAAAATAGTACCCGGCTTCTTTTGTTGCGTCATACAGGGCCCGCGACACAAGATCTTTCTTCGGCGTGATCTCTGTGGCCAAAATCCATAACCCTTCGGCTGCTTCGCGATAATGCATGGTGCCTGAACAAAACGGATTATCGCTGCTGATAGCCTGGCGACGCTGATCATGATTCGTCACGGGTAACCGGGCTACGCTTTGCGCCATGAGTTGTGGTGAATTGGAAAGATAGGGGAGTTCGTAAGAACCATCGAGGTCGCTGAAAAGATTTTCAGATAGGAAAGAGGCCCAATCACCATCACGCATTATTACCCTTTTATTTGTTTTCAGTAAGGCAGGTCAAAAGTAGCGATTTTGTTTACCGGCGGAACACAAATTTTAAAACAAGTGACGGCACAACGTTTAGCATTACGGTGATCATAAATCAGAAAACCCCGGTGGGTGCGATTATTTTTCGCACCCACCGGGGTTTTGACTGTTATAATTTACGACTAATCGAGTTTAGCCGATGACGTTTGCAGCAACTTAAACAATTCATCCAGTTTGGGCGATAAAATGATATCGGTCCTTCTGTTCAAAGCCCTTCCTTCTGCACTGCTATTTGTTTGAACCGGTTCATACTGACTATGTCCGGAAGCAATGACCCTTTCCGGGCTCACTTTATAATCAATCGTAAGTATCCTTACAATGGATGCAGCTCTTGCCAGGCTCAGGTCCCAATTATCCTGGTATTTACCGCGGATAGGAATGGAATCCGTATGACCTTCAATGTCTACTGTAATATCCGGATTTATATTAAGCACTTCGGCCAGTTTAGCCAACGCTTCTTTTCCTTTGGGATTCACAACAGCACTGCCGGAAGGGAACAGTAAATTTTCCTGGAGGCTCACATACACTTTACCATTTTTAGTGGCCACCGTAAGTTCATTCGACTTAAAGCCAGTAAGCGCGTCAGCCATTTTCTTTCTGATCTCTTCGATGGCTTTCCTTTGTTGGTCCATCAATGCTTGTAACTGTTCCAGTTTTTTTCGCTGACTAACCAATTCCTGCCCGCTCTTGGTAAGCAAGGATTGCTTGTTCGAGGCATCTTTGCTCAGGTCAGCTATATCCTTTGACAATTTATCGATCTGTTGTTCCTGTTCACTGATGTGCTGCGATTTAGAATCAATTGTTTTCAGATGATTAGCTACCTCTTGTTGTAGCTTTGCAATATCAGCCTGTAGATCGCTCACTTTTCGGGCAAGCATGGCACTGTCATTTCTGGCAGATTGCAACGCCGTTTGGGAGGCTGTAAATTTTTTTGTAGGAACACAACTACTCAAAAGAACCAGGACGCCAATAAATAACTTTGTTACAGTAAATATTCTATTCATAAGTTACGTAGTATACGATTTTTTTCCTGCGGTGCAAGAATTGTACCACTTGTCGTTCAGAATATGGTCTAATGTGCTGACGTAACATTAAAAAGTGGTTAGAATGACTTTTACTATTTTACAGAAACAGGCCAGATTATCACTTATATTGCATCCGGAACTCAGGATAACTCATCAGTAGCTCACTTTGCTATGTAAGTAAGCAACTATTGTATGCTGGTATTCAACTTTGTCTCGTATGTTCTGCACAGTCCTTCCAAAGTTGACTCATTATGCCTCATAGTTAGATCAGGATACGGTATCCTGAGATCAAATGCGTCCAACGTTAGGTCAGGATACTGCATCCTGAGATCATAATGCACCAATGTTGGATCAGGATACGTCATCCTGAGATCAGGATACGGCATCCTGAGTCACCGACGCGGTAAAGTTAGTTAGATGTGCTCCATAGTTCTTCATTCACTCATTCAGCAGCAGCAATTTGCTATCTCGGGCAATTTGATGAATAAAAATGAGCACTTTATCTCCTGGCTCAAGCATCCGGTATCTCTGGCTCTACTAATTTCGCCAGCTTTTCAAGCGATTCCTGCCAACCTAAATAGCACATTTCAACTGGTATTACAGAAGGAATTCCTTCCTGCGTAATTTTTATTTCTGTACCCGCAATCGTTTTCCGGAGCGAGACAGAGGTGGTCATTTCTCCCGGCAGGTTTGGATCGTCAAATTTATCAGTGTATTTCACAAACTCATTAGGTTTGAGTTCCAGGTAGGTTCCACCGAATGAATGGCCATTGCCGGTTGTGAAGTTGTGGAATGACATTTTATGAGAACCACCAACCTTTACATCCATTTGGTGAACGGTGCAAAGAAATCCGTAAGGTGGCAACCAGGATGCAATTGCAGTGGCTTCCGTAAATGCGCGGTATACTTTTTCCGGCGATGTTTTAAGAACCCGATGTAACGAAACTACGTTGTTGGACATACAAAATATTTTTATTCCTACTCGTCTGGCTTTTCGGTTCCGCCCGTTTTTTTCAGTGGTAGCTGCTCCACTTTAATGATTGAACAAAATTAAAACGGATGGATCTCTTGCGGGAGGTGTGTTTGCGTCAATATGAGGGCGGTTTGTGACTTATGTTCACGGGTATTCTCAAAGCCATTTGGCAAACCAGGCAAACATCATTTGCTCATGCTCGTGTGTTACCCGGTGCGGTGTATTGGGAGCAACATAAATTTTTAATTTATCCAATGCATGGGCGCTTTGATAAGCGTCTGTTGCTGCTTTAAAGGCGATGGTTGCGCCGGTCAGCGGGCAATTCATATCCTTTTCTGAATTTAATATCAATAATGGCCTGGGAGCAAAAAGCCGTATCATAGAAGGGCAATCGAACTCGCCAGTGATCCCGGGAATTACCTTATCCCAGAATTGAAGTATGTTTTGTTTGTTGATAGCTGTATCACCCAGGTCTTTGGCTGCCTGCTCATGAGCTCCCTTTATGGTGCCCACACGTCCCTGCCATTGATCATTGTCGAGCGACCATTTAAAACTCTGAACACTGATCATAGGTACGGCTACTTTTATTCGTTTGTCAACAGAAGCAGCCATCCAGGTTTCAATGCCACCCATAGAAATACCTGTCATCCCAATGCGATTGGCCTGTACATCGGGTCGGGTAATGAGGTAGTCTGTCAGCCTCCATAGATCATATACCGTATCAAAATAAAACGGATGCTCCTGGTGGCTGGTATCGGTATTTTGCCATGCCCGGGTGATAGCTCCCACATACCCGTTTTTTGCTTTTAAGCTATCTGTCAATCTTTCACCATGGTAACGGGCATCAATAGATATTCCCATAATGCCCATGCTTGAAAATTTATACAGGATCCGCATTATATCTCCCTGGCTCTTGTTGCCTCCGGTACCATGCAGTAAAATGACAACGGGAAAGGACTTCAGCCTGGTATGAGCCGGTTTGTAAATGAGTATGGGTATTTTTTCGTTGGCTTCAGAATAAATAAATCCTTTTTCAATGACAACAGAATCGGTACGGGTAACCTGGAAGGATGGGTGAAAAGGGGTGATGGGTCTTTGTAGCAAAGTAGTAAAATCGCTGGCCACTTTGTCAACAGCAACTAGATCGCCGGACTGTGCTCTGCCTGGCTGGCAAATAAAAAGCAATAACACGATCAATAACAATATCGGGCCTGTTCCTTTCTGATGGCAGGACTTATTATAAAATTTTTGATTCATATGCAATGCATTCGTTAGGTCTACGAATGTAGGATTATATTTCCTTCAAACGTCCGGCAGCCATTACACATGATCTATACGTATCCAACGCATACCGGCAGCTTCTGCTGCCTGCACACCTGCATTTGCGTCTTCAAATACGAGGCACCGGGAAGGGTCAACATATAAACGTTCTGCTGCATGTAAAAAAGGATCGGGGTATGGTTTGCCACGGGAAGTTTCGCCTGCGCATACCAATATCTCTACAAGCGAGGTAATACCGAGTTGCTGAAGGGTCCTGGAAACTGAGATACGGCTACCACCAGATACTACACCGATCCGGACCTTGCCGGCATGTGCTTTCAGATGTGCTACCACAAATTCGATAGGCTTTGTATCCATGATAAAAGTATCCTCATACAACTTGTTCTTTAGCTCCGTAAAATCAGCCGGGTTAAAGCTGCCATCATACCGTTTCCTGATCTCCTCGGCAACCTGAATAATAGGCCAGCCTGCCAGTTCATCGATAATTGCATCATCCAGATCGAACCCATACATCAGCGCTGCTGCGCGGTAAGAGGCCTTGTGCCCTTCCATGCTATCGGCCAGGGTGCCATCACAGTCATACAGGAAGGCGTCAAAATTTCCCTTGCTCAACCGGGTAAGGATCGCTTGCTTTTTATAGGTTAAGAGAGAAGTCCTTTTCATAAGAGTCACTTAAATGATTTTATGCAAATAAGAATCAAAAAATCTTGAAAACCATCCTGGCCTGGAAACAGCCCGCTCTACCAGGAAAATGCCTGTCACTGCACAACATATGCCCGCCAGTACATCCAGTACATAATGATGACTTGTATATACTGCCGAGCTCCAGATGCCGGCCATGATCACTGCGAAAACAATACTGGCATACCGGTAACGACCCCTTATGCCATAATACAATACGATCACAGGGTACGACGAATGCAATGAAGGCATGGCCGCAAAAACATTTGAACTTTTGGAATATAAGGATTGAAAGACCGGAACACCCACCAATTCGTCAAACCGCTTCAGGCCGGCCGTATTACCAGGTGTGGACGCTATAAAATTGAAATGATGTTCCTGTACATACCAGGGTGGGGCAGCCGGGTAAATATAATACGCAACAAAGCCGATCATATTCACCACGAAGAACGTAATGGCAAACCGCAGGAACAAAGCCCGGTCCCTGAAAAACAAATAAGCAGCAAACAACAATGGAACGGGTACCCAGCATAAATAAAAAAGACCGCTCAGCAGGTCGCCGGCTATGAAATGATGTTGCCGGAAAAACTCATTGGGGGTAACCCTTCCTGTTGTAGTGGTAATACCGAACAATGCTTTTTCAGCCTGGTACAACGCTTCAATGTGCACGTCCCTGAACATGTAATTGGGAAAGGCTTTCATGTAATCAAAAATGATCCAGAACACGATAAAGATTGAAAACCCGGTAATGAGCTTGCGGGTAATGCCGGAGCTATAATACAGTCCGTTAAAAATAGCGATCAATACCAATTGGTCTGTCTTGAAGCCTACCAGCCATATAGACATCAGTAGGTAAACTACAGAAACAAGAGTAGTGATTACAACAGTTCTCGGGGCAAAAAAAACGGCAGGGGCAGATCTAAGCATATTACTTTTTTTTCCTGGGAAAACCGGATTGAAAAATAACATCCCAGAGGGATGAACTTACACCATATCCCTTTGTTGGGTCGTTATAATGATGAAGCATGTGATGTTGTTTTATCCGCTTCATCAGCGGGCTTTTGAAATTATAATGATGTATGGCATAATGCATCATATCGTACACCAGGTAGCCGGCGATAAAACCTGCATAGAAGGGATACAGAAAGGTTGTATTTGTAAAGATCAGCGAAAACAAAAAATAAAAACCAACAGCGAGTGGAATACTGGCAGAAGGAGGCATCACCAGCCGCTTTGTATCTCTGGGGTAATCGTGATGTACGCCATGGAATATGAAATGGACCCGTTTGCCCCAGGCGGAAGTTGGCTCAAAATGAAAAACGAAACGGTGTAGTACATATTCTGTGATCGTCCATATTACCAGGCCCATGGCCAGGAATAAAAAATAATAACCCGGTGAAATACCATTATCAAAGGCCCGCCAGGTCATGAAGCCGATTATGGGCGTATAAATAAATAGCGGTACGGAAAAATGTACTTTTGACAAAGCTTCTATCCTGTTGTTTTTGAACATGCGTACCGATCCGGTAGCATTAGAGACATACAGTCTTTTCATAAGAATAATTTATGAAGAACCATTTCACTCCTTGATCTCATTGTTCAACACTTTCTTCCTTTCAACAACGGGTTTGCCGTTGGCAGGATCGAGGCCGCTTACTTCGAAATACTCAATATCGGGCGACCACATACTACCGCCCGTGATCTTGACAAAAATGTGGTTGAGTATCATTTGGTGGCCGTTGATGGGAGCATAGATCCTGTATTGTTTGTCGGCCCCTTTCTTCAGGAACATGGTATAGCCTGCGTAAGAAACCAATCGTACCCGGTAACTGCTATCCGGCATTTGCTTTATTTTCACACCGTAAGCAAACACCCGTTGTATAAAGCTCAGTTCGGCCCTTTGGCCCTTCTCGGCATATCTTATCCAGAAAACATGTACCGGATTGCTTTCATCCAATTTCCCTTTCTTATAATTCAGCTCATATACGATCGTATTGGTATTGGAGGTCCGCTGCAAATAGAACAATTGCCGGGCATTACCAGCCGGCACGGGGAACCCTGCCTGCGCTTCCGCATATAAAGCTGACAGGCTGCACAACACCATCACAAAAATGCTTTTTATCATACTTTAATTATCAAGCGCTTTTTTAGCGTCCATCAATCTTTTAACAGCGGTAATATTCGTTAACACCGCCATTACAGTAATAGGGATCGTAAAAACCGACATCGTTTCAAACACATGGAAAGGAATACCGGGTATTGACAATTTGTAATCACCGCCAATGATGGATGCGGTAATGCCACAGGCAATAGCCGATAAAGCAGTTAACACCACTCTTTCCGGCCGCTGCATCAATCCCCCTTTGTTCTGAATTCCGAGTCCTTCACTGCGGGCGCGTGTATAACTTACCATCATAGAGCCAATGAGGGCAATGAAAGCAAACAAAGAGCTCAGGAAATAATGATGGGCCACCAGGTAATAGCAAATACCAAGGAACATAAACATTTCACTATAACGGTCAAGTACAGAATCATACAAAGCGCCAAAGCGGGAGCTCATATTCCCTATTCGCGCTACCTGTCCGTCGAGCATATCGAACAAACCGGCAAAGAGGATGAGGGCGCCGGCCCAGCCAACGTAAGATAGATCTCCCCGGTTGCCTTCTTCGGCTCCCACAATAAATACCACGGCTACGCCAATATTCAACACAAGGCCGGTAGTGGTAATAAAATTCGGCGTCACGCCAACTTTTACCAATCCACGCACCAGCGGGTCTATTACACTGTAAATATTTTTTTGCAAACGGTCACGCATAGCTATCTGGTGCATAACAAAATAGTTTAATCAAAATTCAAATCTTGCCCTGGCACGGATACCCCAGTTGGGTACATCCGGATTGTCCAGGTAGGTAAGGCGTTTTACAAGGTCTACCCGAAGCACCTTGAAAATATTGCTGATGCCTACGCTGGCCTCCATATAAGGTTTGCCAGCCAGCGAAAAAGTAGTGGTTTGGCCTTTGTCGTCCGTAGGGAATAACAACGTTTCCTTGTTAAAGGCAGGATGGTTCTCCCGGCGTACGCCACCGTATACCGCCTTAAAGCCGGCCACCTCACGCAGCTTCAGCTTTCTGATGAGGGGCAGTTTATTAAAAATAAATCCGTTGAAGTAATAATCGGTACTGATCGATGCATAATGGTCGCTTACAAACTCCATGAAGTTCATCATGTTGAAAGAATTGAGCTGGTAAGCATAGGTTTGGTTGGCCCTATGAATGGTCAACAAAGGGTAGGGGACTTTTCCAAAAGTATTGCCACCTTCAGTAACAACATCGGCATAACCGAATTGCGAAAAGTAAAACCGCTTGAAAATATTAAGGGTCAGTTGCTGGTAATTATAATCGCCGTTTACAAATCCTTTGATGCCGGAAGTGTAGCGAAGGCGGAAAATGGGATACTTGTTATAGATAGGAATGCGGTACACCTTTCCCTGGTAAAACTGCTCATGGGGCGCCCAGCGCATCTCTGCCGAAAGCTCGGTAGTAGTGATGTGTGGTATGGTGGATGTGCCGTTGACATCGTTCTTTTCGTATATAATACTGCCTGCAGGTTGTTGCTTCCAGTTCTTGAACCCCAACGTATAGCTGATATTTTTGCCAAATTCCCGAACATACTCGGCTATGTAAATATCATTGTACAGCCACTTATCGTTATTGCCCCGTTTGAAAGAGAGCAGGAAATTATCTTCCTGTACAAATTGCAGGTCCTGTCCCGGTATTTTTGTATCATGTTGATAGCTCAATCGTAAATAATTCAATGGAAAAGAATAGATCGATTTCCCGTTGAAAGAATAAGCACCAGATAAAAAATACTTCCACTTCTCGTCTTTAAAACCATAAGCTGCATACGTTTCAAAATACATTCGCTTGCTGAACTTAGGTGTGGTGCGGCCTCCAAACCGGAGCCGGAATCCTTCCACCGGATTGAAACTATAAAAGGCGTTTACGGGACCAATGTCGAACGGGCCGGCAGATTTATATCCTGCCAGCAAAAAAGTGGCCCAGTCCATCATCCGGCGGTACGACTTCATATTCTTGAGGCTGTCCATATTGGTATAAGCTTTCTCTTCAGTAGCAGACAGGGCTGTATGCCGGTTAGCCATCCAGAAACTGTCGATGGTACCTGCAGGCGCATCAACAATCACTTCCGGTCTGCCTTCATACACCGAGTCGGGAGCGGGTTGGTTGATCACATAATTCTTATAAGAAACGGTGCGTTCGCCCACCAGGCCGCCGGTCGCTTTTTTACTCAAGGCAAATTCGCTGAGTATATTGCTCATCACCACGTGATAGCGGCCATCGGCCCCACGTTCAAAATTTTGTTTGATGCGTAGCTCCCGGGTCCAGTTGATGTTGGCATGCCTGCCAAGACTCAACTGTATCTTTTGAACCGCATAATTGCTATCGAGGGTTACGAACATAGAGCCCCTGAACAAAAGGTCGTTGGGATTGCGGGGTGCAAATTTCAATTCCACCAGTTTAATACCATCTGTTGCTACGGTATCGCCCATATAAAACCGGTAAAAAGTAGGAGCGAGGTCTGAAATAGGGCTGAGCAACTGGTTCGACAATAACATGAGATTGGGTTCATAAATATCGATGGGCGTATACATACTATTCAGGTAGCGTGTAATGCCATCATTGTCTACAAACTCGCCCAGGTTCACTTTCTTCTTTGCCAGCACATATGTTTTTTCTTTTGTGGGTCTTTTTCTGAAGAACTTATTCGAAAGCGTTTCCTCCAGGTAAATCGGTACCAGTGCTTTTCCTTCTATCTTGGAGGTATCCTGGTTCTCCAGCAAAAATTTGTAGTTCTTTAAAAGCTTGTTTTTCATCAGCTTTTCAGGCTTATTCGTAAGCGACAATTCCATCTTTTCATACTGCTGGTATTGCACATAATCAAAAGCGCTCATCCGGTTGCGGTCTCTGTTGTCAACCACTTTCCTGATAAGATCTACTGCCGGGTTATTCCGGTTGCTGTATTTGCCTCGTTTCCTGGAGCCCACCACTACCGACGCCATCTCTGCTACTTCCAGGTCTACATTAAGGTCCTGTGTAATGCCCGCCGCTATTTTTTTTCTCAATACCTTATACCCGTTGAAGGAAAACTCCAGCGTGGTATTTTTGGGGTTCGTGGTTGAAATGCTATAACTGCCATCCTCACCGCTCACAATGCCCTTGCTACCCTTGAAATAAATACTTACAAAAGAAAGCGGTGCATGCGTTTGGGCATCTCTTACAATTCCCTTAACCACTGTTTGCGCCTGCGTATAAACAAAGAAGCAGGTAACAAAGAGGAATAAGGCGAAGCTTTTTTTACTATCAATCAAACTAATCATCATCTACCAATTATTGCTGAACACGAAATTCTTTTGCAGGGGATAATTGTACAGGAAAGCAACCAGCAGTGATGTCACTACTTTTGATACGGTGTAATGCAAACCGGCCTGGCAGGCAAATACATATACACCACCCGTATTCAATAACAAATTGCCGAACCATACCAGCGCATACTTCCAAATTTGCCTTACTGCCTTTTCATCCGCTGCCTTGAAAACCCAATGCCTGCCTATTAAAAAATTAACAATACCTCCCGTTACAGTACCGGCCGCTGCAGCCGTTACCACATTTGTTGTGCACCATTGCACCAGCAGTATGGTCATTAAAAAATCGCTTAGTGAAGCTGCCAGCGATGCCACATTGGCTTTCAGGAAAGTGATCATCGTTAAATAGGATTTCTGATTTGGCGATTTAGAGATTTAGAGATTTTCTATTGCTCAGCAACGTAATACATCGCAAAATCCCGAAATCTCAAAATTCTTGTATGATCTTTCCTGATAACTCTTAATAACCAAATGCCAGAGTCAATAGCCATAGGATCAAATGGGCATAAATCCCTGCCAGTACATCATCGGCCATTACACCTATACCTCGCGGCAGCAATTCTGCCCTGCCAATACCCAACGGCTTTACAATATCGAAAAAGCGGAAGAGCACGCAACCTGTAATGATATACACTGCATCAGGTGGTATAAAGAGCAGGGTTATCATCATGCCCGCTACTTCATCAATAACGATCCTGTTGCTATCATGTTCCCATACCGTTTCCATGCGCGTGGCGCTCCAGGTTCCGGCTGCGAGTAATACCACCAGTAACAATGCCTGGTAAACGTACCCTATGGGAAAAAAATACCAGACTATACAAATAGCAACTGCGGCGACTGTACCTGCTCCCTTTCTGAGAAAGCCAATGCCGCCTGCAGTTGCTATTATACCGGCAATCCTGTTCATCATATAATGGGTGCCGCTTCCCTGGTATGCTTCGATGTGACAAACTCTGGTGCCTGCTCCTCCATCATACTGCGTAATACCTGCTTCAGCGTATTCAGTTGTTTGAAAATATCATTTTCGGCAGGCAGGCCATTTTGCGTCTGCGGCGATTTCAGATAGAATGACAACCAATCCTGTACACCGTACATGCCTGCACGTTGGGCCAGGTCGGCAAAAAGCGCCAGGTCAAGCACAATAGGCGCTGCCAGTATAGAATCGCGGCAAAGGAAATTGATCTTGATCTGCATGGGATAGTTAAGCCAGCCGAAAATGTCAATATTGTCCCAGCTTTCCTTATTATCGCCATGAGGGGGATAATAATTGATGCGGATCTTATGATACAGTTCACCATACAGATCAGGGTGCAGGTCGGGCCGCAGAATATCTTCCAGTACACCCAGCTTTGATACTTCCTTCGTTTTAAAATTCTCTTCATCATCGAGCACCAGGCCGTCGCGGTTACCCAGGATATTGGTACTGAACCAGCCATTCACACCCAGTGAGCGAGCTGCCAGTCCGGGCGCTACGATCGTTTTCATCAGTGTTTGCCCGGTTTTAAAATCCTTGCCGCCAATAGGCGTCTTTGTTTTATTGGCCAGTTGCACAATGGCGGGAATATCAGTGGTGAGGTTAGGAGCGCCATTGATGAAAGGAATACCCTGGCTTACGGCTGCATAGGCATACACCATACTGGGGGCAATAGCGGCATCATTATTCTTCAATCCTGCTTCAAAAGAAGCGATCGTTTCATGCACAGCCGACTGCTCCAGGTATTTCTCGGTTGATGCGGTCCATACGATCACTACCCGGCTTACTTTATTTTCTTTCTTAAACGTTTCTATATCCCTGATCAGTTCCTGGGCAGCATCCCATTTGGTAGCTGTTTGTTTGGTGAATGTGCCGTCGAGGTTCTTCACATAATCCCTTTCAAAAAAGGCCTTCATGGGTTTGATGGCTTCCAGCTCGGGCCTGAGTGCATTCAGCAAATGCTGGTCAAGCACCCGCGCCTGGCTGGCCGCCTGGAATACGTTATCCTCATAAATATCCCATCCGCCAAAAACCACATCTTCCAGTGATGCCAGTGGTACAAAATCTTTGATCAGCGGATAGCGGTCGCCTTTTCCATCTCCCAGCTCAATATGACCGGTTTGGGTAAGCGATCCAATCGGCTTGCTCAAGCCCTTCCTGGTGGCGATAACGCCCGCGATCATAGTAGAAGCTACAGCGCCCAAACCAGGCAGCAGGATGCCTAACTTTCCTTTTGCCGGCAACATTTGTTCTTTCATAAATCCTTAATTTTTCTTATATAAATTATAACCACTTGTGTTCTTTATACCATTGCAACGTTTCTCTGAGCCCATGCTCTAAAGAATATTGCGGACTAAAACCCAGATGCATTTTTGCTTTTTCAATACTGCATTGCCAGTTGATGGCCGTTAACTCCTGTAGTTTCTCTCTGTTCAGTACAGGCGTTTTACCGCGCCAGGCATACCCCTTTTCCATGACAAATGCAATTCCTTTTACCATTCCATATGGCAGGTGCAGTCGCAGTGTGTTCCGGTGCAATAGCCGTTTACAAATATTGGCCAGCGCGTACTGATCGTAACTGCCTCCATCGGAAATATGGAATGTCCTATGCGATCCTTCGGAGAACAATGCATCGATCGCCACCGAAGCAAGGTCCTTCACATATACAAAACTTAGCCGTTGATCAACCCGGCCGATATAAGCCTCAATGCCGCGGTAAACGGAACGCAGCATAATAAGAATATCCCGCTCACGCGCACCATACACCGCTGTAGGCCGCAGTACCACCAGGGGCAACTGTGGTAATGCCTGTAATTTTTGTTCTGCCAGCAGCTTACTTCTGCCGTAAGCGGTTACCGGGGCCGGTGTTACATCTTCCGTGATCAATGTATCACGATCGGTCAGGGGACCAACCGCAGCCAGGCTGCTCACAAATACAAACCTGGTGAGTCGATCACCAGGAACCCTCAAAGCAGCACTGGCCAGGTTGAACGTATATTCCGCATTGATGGAGTCATATGCCTGTTGCGAGCCTGCCCGTGTAGCGCCGGCGGCATGGATAATATAATGGCAACCGGTAGCTGTCAGTTGTTTTGCCAGCAGCACTTCATTGGAATAATCCAATTCACAAAATTCTATATCATATCCTTTCAGATGATCTATAGCACTACCCGGCCTTACTGCAGCACATACGGCAAGCCCTCTTTGCAGCGCGGTCTCTATCAGGTGAAAGCCTATGAACCCGCTGGCCCCGGTTATCAATACCTTCTTTTTCATTATTGGTTTTCAGGTAATGGCTTTTCATAAATGCGGTAGCGTTTATAAACTTTGCCATTCATACTTTCAATACCTTTATTCATCATTTCATTGTGCTCCAGTATCCACGATGCTTCTGCGCCTTTCATGCAGCGGGCGTCAACCCGTTTGGTAATGGCGGCATAAAAACAGGCTTCAATACCCAGCTTCCTGTATTCTTTATTTACGCCCAGCGCCAGTACACGAATGCGGTTGATCTTTTTCATATTGAACAACAGCTTGAAGATGCCGGTGGGCAGCAGTCTTCCCCGCCGCACTTTGATCAGGATCTGGTTAATATCGGGTATGGCCAGGGCAAAACCTATCTGCCTGCCATTGTGTTCCGCTATCAGGCAAAACTCTTCATCGAGCACCATCTTCAGGTCTTTCGCCAGGTAGCTGAACTCATTATCTGTCATAGGTACAAATCCCAGGTTCTTATCCCAGGCGGAATTGTATACTTCCCGCACTTTTGCGGCTTCGTTCGCAAGGTCTTTTTTGTTTACGGGCCTTATGGTGATCTGCTTCTGCCGCAGTCTGTTCAGTAATCTTTCCTGCAGCAATAGCGGCCGGTTGCCTACCGTTTCCCTGGAAATATCATAAGCCAGCAGGTCTACCTTTTTTACCAGGGAGAGCGTTTTCATCAATGAAGTATAGTAGGGTTTGTTATACGTCATCATAGCCAGCGGCGGATTATCAAAACCTTCTATCAACAGGCCGCATGGTTCATTGGTAGATGGATTCACCGGGCCAATGATCGTAGTGGCGCCCTGTTCCTTCAGCCACTGTTCTGCTGCGTTGAATAACCCAGATGCCACCTCCAGGTCGTTGATGCACTCAAAAAAGCCAAAGAACCCATCGGTCGTATTATTAAACCGGTTGTGGTTATTGTTCAGAATGGCAGCGATCCTTCCACAAATAACATGGTCCTTATAATACAGGAACAACTGCATCTTTGAATGTTCATGAAAAGGATGTTTGCCGGGTGTCAAAAGATCGCGCTGGGCAATAAAAAGTTCAGGCACATAATTGTGATCTCCTTTGTACAGATCGTGCGGAAAATCAATGAAAGCCTTTAATTGCTTCTTTGTATAAATGTTTACTATACCGGTCATGCGCTTTCTTTTTTTAATTTCAGGTCAATACCCAGCATCAGGGCGGTTTCTTTCATTTTTTCTACCGCTTCTTCAATCTGGCCGAAAGAATGCGTTGACATGAGCGAAAGCCTTATCAGGGATGATTCAGAAGGTACGGCGGGCGATACTACGGGGTTAACAAAAACGCCTTTGTCCTGTAAAGCTTTGGTAAATAAAAAGGTCTTATGATTGTCACCAATGCGTACGGGGATGATGGGACTTTGTGTGTCGCCGGTATCGAAGCCATGCTCCTGCAGCAACCCCATCATATGGTTGGTATTATCCCAGAGTTTGTTGATGCGTTGCGGTTCCTGTTCAATAATATCCAGGGCGGCTATTACGCTGGCGGTAGAAGCGGGTGTCATGCTGGCGCTAAAAATAAGCGACCGTGCTTTGTGTTTCAGGTAATCGATCACTTCTCTGTCGCCTGCCACAAAGCCGCCCAGCGAAGCAAGCGATTTGCTGAAGGTGCCCATGATGAGGTCGGTTTCATTGGTGAGTTTGAAATGCGAAGCGGTACCGGCACCGTTCACGCCAATAACTCCCAACGCATGCGCATCATCCACCATTACGGCAGCGCCATATTGGTCTGCAAGGGCTGTAATAGCCGGAAGGTTGGCAATGTCACCTTCCATACTGAATATGCCGTCTGTAACGATCAGCTTAAAAGCATCTGCAGGGAGCAACTGCAACCGGTGTTCAAGGTCCTGCATATCGTTATGACGGTACTTGATCACCCGTGAAAATGACAATCTGCTGCCATCAATAATAGATGCATGGTCGTACTCATCGAGCAACAGCACATCGGCACGGCCCGATAATGCAGAGAGTACGCCCAGGTTGGCCTGGAAACCTGTACTGAAAAGAATAGCGTCTTCCTTGCCGGTATAAGCGGCCAATCGGCTTTCCAGTTCTATATGCAGATCCAGGGTACCATTTAAAAACCGGGAGCCTGCACAACCGCTGCCATATTTTTCAATGGCGGCACTGGCGGCTGCGGCTATCCGTGGGTTGTTGGTGAGACCAAGATAAGAGTTGGAACCAAACATTAACACCCGCTTCCCGTTGAGTATTACCTCGGTTTCCTGTCCTGATTCTATTACGCGGAAATAGGGATACACGCCTTGCGCTCTGATCAGGTCCGCGTCTTTAAATAATGATATCTTTTGCTGTAGTATATGTCGCATTAAATAACTTTCCAATCTTTATATGATCCAATCAATAGATGCAAAGTTGGAAAGAGAACAACACAAGCACAATGTCAGAATGTCCCCGGAGTATGTCTAAAATTCCCTTCTTTTCATATCGCTCATTGAGTTAAAATATTAATTGTCTTTTTCTGAACAAATGCTTTCGGGGATTGTATTCCATCGCTATCATGCATACCTGTAATCATGCATTGGCATGCTGATACAGGCCGGCATGGCATGTCAAAATAGGATATACAATATGTTCTTTAAGCGCTTTTCCGGTACTCGGAGGGGGTAATGCCTGTATAACGTTTGAAAAACTTGCTGAAGAAAAACTGGTCGCTGAAGTACATCATATCTGCTACCTGCGCAATGGTCAGGGAAGTATCGCGCAATAAATTCTTGGCTTCCACGATCACCAGATCATCAATATATTCTCCGGCTGTTTTGCCTGAGAGTTTTTTTACCGTTTGCGTAAGATACTTGGGTGTTACGAACAACCTGTTTGCATAAAACTGCAAACTGCGCTCCGTTTTAACATGTTTCGACAGCAACGCAAGGAACCGCCACAGGAGCTCTTCTTTGTGATCGTGTACCGTTTTTTTCTGATTTGAATATTTGTGGTAAAGGCCGGCCAACTCAAACTGGAATACATTAAAAAAGTGGCGCACCACTTCGGCAGTAAAAGGATGATCGCCTTCGGCGAAGTTCTTTTCGCGCAATAGGGTGATCACTGTCATGAGCCGGGATGCATCTTCTGTAACCAATTGCATATGCATACCGCCATTGTTGAAAAGGAAATCGAACAGATCGATATACCTTTGGGAAAGGCCGGTGCCTAACAGGAAATCCGGCGTAAAGGCCACACAAGCCGCTTTACAAATGTTTGAATCTCCGTCAGCCTGGCGCACAACATGGGGTGGAATGATCAAAAGGTCATTTTCTTTTACAACGCGTTCTTCTCCATTCAATTGAATAGTTAAAGAATCCTGCATAACAAGAAGTACCCAGTAGGAGTCTGTGCGAAAAGGCTGTGAAAAATGAGGCTTGTCAGAATCGGGTTTTTTTATAAATATCCGAAGTCCCTCCAGGTACCATGAATGACCCGTAAGATCATTCATTTCCTTAATGGTACGCAGGTAAACAGGACTGGCACTAGTCTTCATACAAAAGATTTAAAGTGTATGAAGAAGGCGCGAACAACCAGGATGTATATAATAATATACGGCGGATCAGCTTTAATATCATAGCAGTAATAGATTGCCACCATTCCTTCCGTATTGGTATGAAAGGAATGTCAGATTAATGTTAACGAGGAAGTAACATTGGAGATTTGTAGATTGTTCGGGAGGGTTGAAAAAAAATCTGTTTTTTTAGCTTTTTATAACCGGACACCTGCCCCTAATGAAATAAAATCGTATAGTGGGCTGCCTATTTTTAAATGTTCATATCCCAGATGTACATTATACCTTTTTATATGAAACTTTCCGGCAACTTCAAATTGATTAACAGGTACATGATTAATAGAACTCCATTGCTTTGAAACATATACACTAACAAACTTTATTAAAAACGCTTCTGCATCTAATCCAAATGAAAAGCCACCCCTGTTTACATGATTAGAAATGTAACTCATGCCTAATTTCCAGCCCAAATTGAATTTTTCAAATCTTAACCGGTCATAACAAAGGTGAATGTTAAACAAAGAAAGGTTAGAATACGTGTCGTTCTTATTATGTTCTGTCAATTGATGGTATTGCCCTTGCAGGTAAAAATATTGAAAGGGGCGAATATTTAATTTGAAATGGTTACCTATCAGTTTTTTATTAGAATACAAAAACTGATTATCTACATCGAAACGGAAATGATTTTTTGAAATATTCGAATCGATGCTTTCGTAATTACCTGAATGGTTGTTATAATACGGATACTTTGTTACGTTACTGTGTAAGTGTTCTTCCCATTTATAATTACCTATTATTGAATAATATGTTAGATATAAAATACCCTGTGCAACGCCCTCAAAAATAATATCACCTATTGATTGTTCATTGTCACTTTTTGAAGATGGGGTTGATGGGGTAGATTGGCCTCTTTGACTATTCGCATTTTTGTTCCCTTTTTTTATCTCTTCTTTTGACTTGTCTATTTTACCCTGCGAATAACTTTGAAGGGATACAAGTGTAATAAAAATCAAAAAAATAATTGTAATAAATATTTTCATACAACCAGTTTAGGGTTATACGCTATATTAATCAAATTTTCCTGGTGTATATACTTGCGGTGTTTGTAGAAGTCGTTTTTATGAAAATATTAATACATTTAAATCAACCCTCCTTCAACATGATCAATTCATTTTCTTTTGTATGAAATGAAAACCTGTTACCGGAAAGAATAGCTGTTTTTTTTCCATTGCGTATCAGTTGTACCGTTTTACCCGGCCATGGGTTTTCCATAACACAGGTGCGGCCTTTTTCGCTCTGTATATTTACAAATTCAATGCGTCTTTTTTGCAGGCTGCTGCTTACGATAAAGGCGCCATAGGCACGCAGTTTGCTAAAACCTGCATTTTTGTTACGATTCCAATTGGGAAAAATGCGTATCACGCCTTCATAACTTTGCAGCAACATTTCATTGATCGTCATAGGAACGGCGGATAATGTTTCTATGCCGCCACCGCCTTGTGTGATCCAGCCGTTGGGAAGGGATTGTACAGCAATGCGATCTTTCAATTGTTGCAGAATATCGTCGGGGTTATATCCAACACGTACAGCGCCGGGAAAACAGGTTTCAATGCCATTATTCAATGTATTACCCCATTCGCCTGCATGTTGCATGCGATCTTTCCAATGGGCCACATCATTCAGCAATATTTTATTGAAGGTACTATCGGTCACCGGTCCGCATACAGCACCGGGGAGTAGGAGGCCGTGAATAGATACTCTTGACAATCCCGTTGGTTTTTTTAACCACTCAGCGGGACTTCGCTCTACGGGCCGTAAGGTCAACCTGCTCCCGGTTTCACCAATAGGGAATGCGCTTAGGCGGGTAACAATATCCTGCCATTTTTCCTGCCTGGAGTGATCCTTTTTTAAAAACGTGCTTACTTCAATAATTCCTTTGAATAACATTTTTACCAACCCAAGGGAAAGCGTTGAATTGAAATCGCCCAGTTGATGGCGCCACTGGCCATTATTGCGCAGGTTAGGCATTACTTCTCCATAATGGTCCATATAAATAACATAACGGCGGTTCTCCAGCTTCAGGTAATCTTCCCAAAAATCGGCGCAGGCTAATAAATAAGGATAAATGCGTTGGGCATAACCCGGGTCATACGTGCTGTAAAAACGCATCAACATATTGCCTACGCCAAAGACCGCGTTTATTTTCTGCCCAAGAAATTTATAACCGCTGTCAATGGTGTTTTCAGTAGTACCGTAGCGCGTCAACATTTCTTCGGGTGTAAGCGGCCAGCGCGTGGTACATAAACCCTTTGGTCCAATGCCCACCGGATAATAGATGCCTTTTACCTGCAACAGTTCCCGGGCATGCACTTTACCTTTTTCCATATAATCCAGCAACGGTTGATCGTAATTGTCGGTGAGCTCAATATGATTACTCGAATAGGCTGCCCAATAGGGCGCCTGGTAATTATAGTTTAGATGATAATCGCCGCCCCAGGCCGAAGAATCTTTTGTTATGAAAGGGCCCCATATGCCGGGTGCAAACTTATTGCCGCGTGAAGCGCATGCCAGTAAATACTGTGATGTATAGTAATATTTTTCTATCAGCGGATCATTTACCTGCACGCTTGATTTTTCCCAAAATGCCCGCCACCATTGCACATGCGCTGCATACATGGTTTGTATAATAGCGGGGGTTAATGATTGCGCTTCCTGAATGGCGCCTTCCTTCCAGTCTGTACGATCGTTATTGGTATAAATAGTAACCGTGATGATTGTTTTTTTTCCGGGGGCCAGGGTTATTATTTTATTATTTGACCCGTTGTTTCCCAATACGCGCATAGCCAGTGCAACATGACAGGGCCATTCCAGCAATGGTGTATTTTCAAAAGAACGTGTGGCCCAAATAACATTACCTGCTTCTCCTTCTGTGTTGATAGCGGTATTACCTGTAGTAGCCCATAACGTTGGTTGTAGCGTACAGGTTTTATTGGCGGTTATTTCAATCACAACTGTATTGCGTGTGGCCGCTACCCAGCTATCCATGGTTACTGCTGCATCTCCTTTTTTAAAGGAGGCATGAATAACCGCTTTGTCTGGTAACTGTTCTGCATAATAACTGGCGCCGTTCAATTCATTGATGGTAAGATCGAGCCCGCCTGGTAATGCGATACCGCCACCGGGATAAACAGGGTAGGCCCGCCAGAAATCATTTTTCCCGAAATAGAATTGCAGTTTGCCGGGTTCACCGCCAAAAGTTAAACCAATATCTCCATTGCCGGTGAGTGGTGCATCCGGCGTTTTTGCAGTGGGCACGTTTGCAGGCGGCACCGTAAATATGGTTTTATACCGGCCTGCATATATGGGCTGGGCAACCGTTTCGCGGACGAGTAATAATAGGGTGATACAAAAGATTACAATATGCCGGATGATTTCTTTCATGGTAATCCTAAAGTACTTGTATTAATCCGTTGCTATATTATTAGCTATCGGCAAAAGAGTAAGCAGGGTTAACCAGCTGCCGGTTTGTGGCTAACCTGTACCATGAAATGATATGTTAAAAGCACCTTTACCTATTGTAGCCATAAATAAAGATGAGTATTTTGTCCTTTTTTTTGATTTAAACAGCTTTTCCTATCTTCATCAAAACCTGATCCTTTCAGATTCCCCTGGCATACGTTTATCGGTTTGCGAAATCATTGTTCGCACGGCAATTCATTAATTCCCAACCATTGACAGTAACGCATAAGCATCAAAGCACTATGCGATAAAAATTTTCTTATCAAAGCTTACAATAAACAGGTTTAGCTTTGCAAGGACTGTATTTTATGGAAAAGGAATTAATATTTTAAAGAATGAAGGTACTTCACACGGCCGACTGGCATTTAGGCCAGCAATTTCATGAATACGACCGCGCCTACGAACACCAGCAATTCCTCGATTGGCTGGTTCAACTGCTCACGGAGAAATGTGTGGAAGTATTGCTCATCAGCGGCGACGTATTCGATCAGTCCAATCCCTCAGCTGCTTCCATAAAACAATTTTATAGCTTTCTGAACCGGGCAACCAATGCATGCCCGCACTTACAGATCATTGTAACGGCGGGTAACCATGATTCCGCTGCAAGGCTGGAATCACCCAAACCGCTGCTGGAATCTTCGAAAATTCATATTGTAGGCGTAGTGGAAAGAACCGAAGAAGGCGCTATTGATTATGAAAAACTGATCATCCCGGTACAGGATAAAACCGGAGCAACCAAAGCCTGGTGCCTGGCAGTGCCCTTCCTGCGTTTGGGCGATTACCCGGTTGTACCCGATGCCGGGAATATATATTCGGCAGGCGTGGCCCGGTTATATGAAGAAGTTTACCAACATGCCTTTTTAAGATCACAACCCGGTCAGCCTGTTATCGCGATGGCGCACCTGCATACCCAACAGGCCGAAGTTACTGATATGGACAAACAGGAACGCCTTATTATGGGCGGTGTGGAATGTATCAGCGCGGATTCTTTCCCCGGCGATCTTTGTTATGTAGCCCTGGGGCATATACACAAAGCGCAGCGCATTGGCGGCCGGGAGCATGTGCGCTACAGCGGCAGCCCCTTGCCAATGTCCTTTTCAGAGATCAACTACAAACACCAGGTGATCTTGTTTGATCTGGATGCGGAAAAAATAACGAAGGTGGAAGGTATAGAAGTTCCTGTGTCGGTGCCTTTGCTACGGATACCGGCTGTACATAGCAAATTGGCGGAAGTGTTATCTGCCTTGCAGCAATTGCCGGGTGCTGCTTCACAAGAGGGACCGGCCCCTTATCTCGAAGTGCGTGTACTCACCGATGGACCCGAACCCGGTTTGCGGCATAAAGTAGAGCAGGCGCTCGCAGGCAGGCATGTGCGGTTGGCAAAGATAGATATGCGTTATGCGGCTCCATCTGACTCCGGTATTATTTTGCCTGAAGCCTCCCAGGATCAGTTGCAGGAACTGAATCCCGCAGATGTGTTTGCGCGGGCCTTTCAGGCTAAATACAATAATCCGGTACCGGCAGAACTCACCACTTTATTTCAACAGGTAGCCGCGGAGGTTGCGCAAATTGAAAACCTATGAAAATATTAGCTATACGCATACAGAACCTGGCTTCGTTGGAAGGCGTCGCAAAGATCGACTTTACACAGGAGCCCCTCTCTACCGCTGGCATATTTGCCATTACCGGGCCTACTGGTGCAGGTAAGTCTACCATCCTGGATGCACTTTGTCTCGCCCTCTATGCCAAAACGCCTCGCTACAAACAGGCGGACAGTGGGATTGAGGTAAAGAATATCAACCAGGGCGATGTTAGAGGGATCCTGCGCGATGGCACTGCCGAGGGTTTAGCGGAGGTAGATTTTGTGGGTGTAGACCAACAACATTACCGGGCTACCTGGAGTGTGCGACGGGCACGCAACCGGTCCGATGGTAAACTACAGGATTATGATATGTCGTTGGAAAACCTCAACACAAAAATGCCAGTACCAGGCAAAAAGACAGAGCTGTTGAAGGAAATAGAGCGATTGGTTGGATTAAATTTTGAACAATTCACGCGTTCCGTTTTACTGGCACAGGGCGATTTTACCGCTTTCCTGAAAGCCGGAAAAGACGAAAAAGCATCCCTCCTCGAAAAACTCACCGGTACCCAGGTGTATTCGGAAATATCGATGCGCATTTTTGACCGGCACCGGGAAGAGGCACAGCAGTTAAGGGATCTGAACCTGCAACGGCAGGGTATTCCTACGCTTACTCCCGAAGAGATGGAGCTATTGGCTGTACAAAAAGAAGAATTGGTAAACTCCACAAAAAAGCTGGAGCAACGGATAAACGAGCTGACCCTTGAAATATCGTGGTATGAACAGTGTACCATACTGCAAGCCAGCCTGGAAGCGGCACAGAAACAGCAGGAACTGGTACTTGCTGCGAAAGAAGAAGCCCGGCCGCGTATTCAACAATTACAACAGGTAGAAAGCGTTCAGCCCATGCGTTCACCTGTTGAGAACCTGCAAAATACCTTGCAGCAATTGTCAGATAAGAAATCACTACTGCAGCAACAACAGGAAATGTTTGACCGTTTGACCAGTGAGCAAAAGCTGCAGGACCAGGCTTTGCAACAGGCAGAAACAACATTAAATAAAAAAACACAGATACAGGAAGAAGCACAGCCCCTGCTGAATAGTGCCAAAGCGCTGGATGTACAGCTTGCCGAAAAACAAAAGCAGGTGTATCAGTCCGGCCAGGACCTGGAAGCAGCCAGAGCTAAAGAGCAACAACTGGCCGTTACGCTGGCCGTCAAACAACAGGAAGTTTTAACCACTGAAAAAGAGATCAACCGCCTCACCCAATGGAAGACAGAAAATAGTTCCCGCCAGGCAGTTGCCGAACATGAAAGCCTCATTCTTTCCAAGCTTCAGGATGCAACAAAATGGGTTGAAACGGAGCGCGATCTGTTAGGCCGGCTACAGAAGATTGATAAGCATACTGAGCAGCTACAGGAAAAAAAGGTAATGTTAGACCAGCAACAGGCCGGGTTAGGAATCACTTTGCAGAAAGCCCGGCAGGAGTATGATACTACCCAGGCAGCATTGGCTACCGTGCCGGTGCAAACGCTGGAACAAGATAGATCCAGCGCCGATGTCACCGTACAACAACTGACCGAAGCCGCAGCACACTGGCGGTTGTTATACGCCGCTCAACAAGAGCAGGAACGGGTCGTTGGCAAACTGGAAGCCCAGCAATTGGATCTGGCCCGGCAAAGAGAACAGCTATTGCAAACCGAAAAAGATCTGGAAAAAGCCCGTTTGCAGAAAGAAGCATCCCAGCACATGTTGGAAAAGGCCCGGTTGGCGGCCACGGAAAACGTAGAAAAACTTCGTACGCAACTCGTACCTGATGAAGCCTGTCCGGTTTGTGGTAGCGTGCAACACCCATATGTTACTGATAATCCACAACTGGATCATGTATTGGCTGAACTGGATGCAACCTTCCAGCATCAGGATCAGGTTTACCTCCAATTTCTTTCAGCGCAAAGCGGCTTACAACAAGCCATTATACAGTTAACAGGTAACATAACCTCCCTGGAAGAGGAACGCACAGGCAAACAAAGGCAAATACAATCTTTGGAAGCGACCTGGTCTGGTTTCGATATTTATGCCAATTGTATGGAAGAACCGGTAGCAAACAGGACCGAATGGCTACAGGCCCGCTTACAGCAGGAAAAAGAACGGCAACGGCAATTGCACGAACAGCTCCGCGCTGTTCAACTGCAACAACAGCAAGGGGAAACCCAACGCAACGAGCGCGACCGGATCGATAAACAGCTTACCGACATCATAAACAAGGTAAAAGACATCACAAGAGACCTGCAATCACAGCAGGAACAACACCAGTTGCATACCAATGAATTCCAGAAAGCAACGGACGAATTAACCGTTATTCAAAATGAACTCATTGGTTATTTTGCTTCGGAGTCATGGTTCAATAACTGGAAAGCCGGTCCGGAAAAATTTGAAAAACAAATACGAAACTTTACGGCCGAATGGAAAAATAACCTTCAAACGTTAGACAACCAACTGCTGAACCAAAAGACGCTTGCTGTTAACCTGAGCGGTTTGCAGGAACAGGCGACCCTGTTTGCCGGCGATACTTTACAAAAAGAGCTGCAGGTGAGTAACCTTAGCCAGCAATACGATGTTCTTAATGCAGACCGTAAAAAATTGTTTGAAGGAGCGCCTGTATCAGCCGTGGAGAAAACATTAAAAGAAGCCGTAGATGAAGGACGTAGGGTGCTGGAACAATGCCGTGTTAATAAGGAACAATTACGGGTGACACTCACCCGGACTGCTACGGAAAAAGAACAAAACGAAAAAGGCATACAAACCTTGCGGCAACAGCAAATCCGTTTACACGATCAGATACAGCAATGGATGCTGGCATATGACCGGGAACATGCAGATGTACTTACAGCAGATACATTAGCACAACTTCTTGGTTTCACCCCGGAGTGGATGGAGAAAGAACGGGTAGCGCTGCGGGAACTGGATGATGCGCTTACCCGCGCACAATCCGTGCTTAATGAGCGTGCAACAGCGTTGGAGCAACACCGGCAGCAACGACTGCCGGAACAAACGGTTGAGGAGCTACAACACCTGTTGACCGAGGTAAAAAACAACCAACAGGAGTATACCCGGAAACACCATGAAATTGATATCCAGCTAAGGGATGATACCGTCAACAAACAAAAAATAGGCACGCTGCTGCAAACCATAGAAGAGCAGGCACAGCGGACAGAAAACTGGGCGAAGCTGAATGAGGTCATTGGGTCAGCCGATGGTAAAAAGTTTCGCCAGGTAGCCCAGGAGTATACGCTGGATCTGCTGCTCAGCTATGCCAATGTACATCTCGATATGCTCAGCAAGCGTTATGTATTAGAACGCATTCCGCAAACACTCGGATTGCAGGTGGTTGACCAGGATATGGGCGATGAAGTACGCACTGTCTTTTCTTTATCCGGTGGTGAAAGCTTTCTGGTATCACTGGCATTAGCACTCGGATTGGCTTCATTGTCCAGTAACCGTATGCGGGTAGAATCACTGTTTATCGACGAAGGCTTTGGTTCCCTGGATCCCAATACCCTGAATGTGGCCATGGATGCGCTGGAGCGCCTGCATCACCAGGGACGAAAGGTGGGGGTGATCTCGCATGTGCAGGAAATGACCGAGCGTATACCGGTGCAGATCAAAGTGAGTAAGCAGCAAAGCGGGCGGAGCAGGGTAGAGGTAGTGGGCATATAATGAATCAACAAACTAACAACTAATCATACTATGTTAGAATCCATTTCACTTAGTAACGTCGCTACCTATGATAGCGAAGGTGTGGAAATTTCCGACCTGCAGAAAATTAGTTTTATATATGGAGCTAATGGCAGCGGTAAAACCACCATTAGCAAAATGATTCATGCCCCAACCGAGGAACAGTACTCGGATTGTCAGCTTACATGGAAAAATGGATCGCCGGTAAAAGCGCTTGTTTACAATAAGGATTTCCGGGATAGAAATTTTGGCAAAGGCAAAATCGACGGCGTTTTTACAATAGGCCAGGCTACCAAAGAAGAAATAGCGTCCATTGAGAAATTGCAAAAAGAGTTGACAGAAATAAAAGAAGAGGGAATAAAGAAAAAGGAAGCCATTGAAAACCAGGAAGCGACGCGTGAAGAAGTTGAAGAGAAGTTCAGGGAGGCGTTATGGAAGGAGGTATATAAAAAACACAACGACGATTTCAAAGAAGCTTTTTCCGGCTTTGCGAGAAAAGAACCTTTCATGACTAAATTAATGGAAGAGTATGAGGAAAACAAAACGCCTATCAATACACTGGAAGAACTTACTGGGAAAGCGGCTACCTTGTTTGGTACAACGCCAATGCCATTAACGCCCATTGCCGGTATTGCCTATACCAGGTTGCTGGAGATTGAAGCAGATGCCATCTGGAATAAAAAAATAATCGGGAAAGCGGATGTAAGCATTGCGGCGTTGATACAGCAATTGAATTTGAACGATTGGGTAAACGAAGGCCGCGCCCATGTTAAGGGGGACAATAAAACCTGCCCTTTTTGTCAGCAGGAAACGATTACCCAGGATTTCAAAAAACAGCTGGAGGATTATTTCGATGAAGCATTTACCCATGATACGAAAAAAGTGAAGCTGCTTGCAGATGAATATCTGGGTATTTCCCAAAATATATTGCAAGTCCTTCAAAACATTGAGTCCACTGAAAGAGCCAATGCCGAAAGCAAACTTGATATGGCACTTTTTACAGCCTATCATAAAATATTAAGTGGTCAGTTGGCTGCCAACAGGGAGTTGCTGGTTAATAAAATAAAAGAGCCGAGCAGAAGTATTCAGGTTGCTTCAAGCAAAGAGCCTATAGCAAATGTTCATACTTTAATAAATAATTCGAATGAAAAGATCAGGGCGCACAATGCCATCGTGAACGACTACGTCAATCAAAAAGCATTGCTGGTAAAAGCCATTTGGAAATACCTGGCTGAAAGTGCTAAACCAAAAATTGAAGACTACAGGAAGAAAATAGAAAAGCTGGATAAAGAAGGGGCGGTCCTGGAAGAGCAACGGCAGGAATTACTAAAGAAATACCAGGTCCTTGATAAAAAAATTAGAGGAGCTAACATAAATGTCACCGGTGTTCAATCCTCTATTGATGAAATAAACCGGATACTCAAACTGCATGGGTTTTTAAACTTCGGGATCGTTCCGGCGCCCAAAGAAGCCAATCAATATCAAATACAACGGCAGGACGGAACTATTGCAGAAGCTACCCTGAGTGAAGGTGAAATTACTTTCATAACTTTTCTTTACTTTTTGCAATTAGCAAAGGGTAGTACGAAAGAGGATTCTATTACGGATGATCGTATACTGGTGATAGATGACCCGATCTCAAATCTGGATAGTAATTCGTTGTTTGTCGTGAGCAGCCTTATTAAAGGGCTTATTAAGAATATCAATGAAGATCGCGGTAATATCAGGCAACTCATTTTGCTTACGCACAACGTCTATTTCCATAAGGAGGTGTCGTTTATAGATAATAAAATGAGGAAGACCGGGGATTATAATTTTTATATGCTGCGAAAAAATGACAACGTTACTACTGTACAGGAATTCGGTACAGAAAATCCTGTACTGAACGCATATGAACTTTTATGGCGGGAATTGAGTGCAGAAAACAACTCGGTCCTAACAACACAAAACATCATGCGGCAGATCATCGAGCATTACTTTAAAATAGTGGGAAGATCAGCAGATGAGGTCCTGCTCCAAAGTTTTGAAAATGCCCGGGAGCAGGAGATCTGTCGTTCCCTGCTAAGTAGGATCAATGATAGCGCACACAGTATCCCTGACGATCTTTATGTAGAACACCCCGAAGATCTCGCCGATAAATACTTTGAGGTGTTCAAAGAAATATTTACGCAGATGGGGCATCAGGACCATTATGAAATGATGTTCAGGGAGCAGGAAGCGCTGGTTGAATAAAGAGAAGCAGGCAGGAGAGCCCGATTAATTAAACTGCCTAATTCACCCTTCCAGCCTCGGCCTCAATGCCTGTTTTTCGTTCGCGGTTGCTAAAGGCTTTTCCAAAACGATAACTGAGGGTGATATTTATTTTTTGTGTATCGAAAATAAGGTAGGAATAAACCTGTGCATACTGGATCTTTGTATCCCTTCTGTTTATTGCGGTATGAAATAGATCGGTACCGGCTAATGTTACCGTTGCTTTTTCGTTGATCTTCTTTTGCACGCCGGCATGCATTTGTGCAACCGGCCTAAGACTCGATTGCCATGCAAGCAGTTTACTCCTGTAGGTTGTAGTAACGTCGGCCGACCAGCCACTTTTAAATTTAAACTGATTATAGGTCTTCAGAAATAGGGTGGTCAGACTTTCACTGGCATACAAACCTTCATTAAAAATTGCCCCTTTGTAATGGCGGTTGACAAGCTCCTGGTTTATATTTACCAACCACCAGCGGGTAACATTGAATGACCAGGTTATACTGGTGGTAAAAGTTGTACACAGGTCCACGTTCACCGGCATGGTAATAAACGCATCGCCCACCTGTTTGTAGCCACGGGTAATTAATCCTTTTGTTTTGCTATAACTTATTCCTGCTGTAAATTTTCTATTACGGGTATAAGTTAACTCCATATTGGTGCTGAAAGCAGGTTGTAACAAACTGTTGCCTGTGTTGGTGGTATTTCTATCGAAATAAAAAGAAGCAGGATTCAGATCGCCATACCCGGGCCGTTGAATTCTTTTGCCTGCCGAAAATGCCAGGGTGTTTTTTCCACTGCTGTCTAACTTATATAACAGGTAGGCGGTAGGGAACAGGTTGGTATAATGTATGGTAAATGAAGTGTCAGGTTTGGAAGCCATGTCGTATAGTAGTGCATTCCCTGCTGTGCTTTCAAGCCGCAATCCCGCCTGTGCCGAAAACCGGTTGAAATTTTTTTGCAGGGTAACATATGCAGCATGAATATTTTCCCGGTACCGGAACTTGTTAGTTAATACGGGATCGGGATACTGAAGTGGGTCATTGCCCGATTGATTAAAATAGTTACTGGTATTGTTTCTTTCAGAATAAATAGTTTGAATACCCTGTTCCCATTTAATAGTGCGGAAAAGGGTATCGCTATAATTGGCTTTTGCACTGTAAATAAGGGCTGTGAACGGACTTTCTGTGATCAGTGCATTCTGTTTTGCCAGCGAATCACCCGGCTGGTAAATATTACTTTCCAACCGTTGGTAGGCCTGGGTTGCGTACTGTAAGTAATCGAGGTTAACGTTTACTTCCCTGCGATGCCCTGCAAAGAAATGCTGCAGGTTCATATTCAGGGAGTTTCGAAAAGCATTCATATTGAAACGACTATTTGACTCAATAGATGAATCCTGTTTATTGGAACTGCCAATAAACTGGTTACTGTATTTTCCTCTTTCTTTATAGGGTTGTGTAAACCCGTTGTATAACACACCTACCGTTGTATTGTGACTCACATTGTAATCGATACCCAGATTATAATTGCCACTATACGCATGACTGATCTCATGTACTTGCTGCAAAAGCGTATAAGAAAATATATTATTTGGATAGCTGTACACTCTTTGGCGGTGCGAAGTAAAGTAAGCATTGTCAACAGAAAATCCTGCGTTAAAAAATATATGAATGTTATTATTCCGGTAATTAAGCACCAGGCTGTTATTCGATTTAAAATATCTACCAGAGCCGGCACCCAGGGTAGCGTTTCCATTAATGCCACGGGATCTTATTTTCTTCAGTCTTATATTAATAATAGCAGTTCCATCTGCGTTATACCTGGAAGATGGGTTTGACATCAACTCAATTTGTTCGATCATGGAAACGGGCAACGACCGTAAATAATTTAACAGATCAGTACCGGCAAGGCGGGTGGGTTTATCATCAATATAAACAATTACGCCTTCTCTGCCTTTTAAACTGATACTTCCATTTTCATCAACCATAACACCCGGTGCAATATTCAGCACATCTATAACATTACCACCGGCCGTTGATATTATGGCATGGGGGTTCACCACTATTTTATCTAATTGTTGCTCTATAAACCTGGATTTCTGCCCGGTTACCACAACTGTTTTTAATTGTTTTTTATCGGTAATTGAGCTGGCCGAATCCATTGTTGGCTTCATGTTACCTGTTGTATCACGTTGCTGGCCGTTCGCTTTAAAACAAATGAAAAAAACGGCCCAATATAGGGCGTACATAAGCGGTTTATGCATACCGCAAATCTATAACTAATTATTTAGTTTAAAAACTAATTAATTAGTTATACCTGATTTGCTTTTAAATGGTAGAAAATATTTGCGAATTATATACTGCCTGCCTACATTTGCAATTCCTTCTCTGTACAGATTAAAAGTTGGTTTCTATCTATCTATAAAAACACGACAGATTTTAAGGAAACACAAAATCTGCATGAACAATTGCTAAAAAGCATCGAGGCAAACGACGCCAAAAAGCCTGGAACACAGCTGCAAAAATTATAGGACATACTGCTCAGTAAAAAAAAATTGCAATTAAACATTTGATGATCTGATTAGTTATGATGAAAACAACCAATTCGCCCGCAGTCATTGATCCAAAAGCACTGGCGCAAACAACCGTATATTCCATCCTGTTTACAATCAGCTTTACCCATTTGCTAAATGATATGTTGCAGTCGGTTATTCCGGCTATTTATCCGCTCCTGAAGCAGAACTTTCATTTATCGTTTACCGAGATCGGGTTGATCACCTTTACATTTCAGTTGACTGCTTCGTTGCTGCAACCTTTTGTAGGGCACTATACCGATAAAACACCCCGCCCGTATTCACTGGCCATCGGCATGGGTTTTACACTAACGGGACTTATCTCCCTGGCATTAGCTTCCAGCTTTGTAGCCATACTTGTTTCTGTAAGTTTGATCGGTATGGGGTCCTCTGTTTTTCATCCTGAATCTTCGCGGGTAGCGCACCTGGCATCCGGCGGTAAAAAAGGACTGGCGCAATCTATTTTCCAGTTAGGCGGAAATGCCGGCAGCGCTATAGGCCCTTTGCTGGCGGCGCTGATCATTGTTCCACACGGACAGTTTTATATTATCTGGTTTACGTTAGCGGCTATATTAGGCATCATTGTGCTGGTAAAAGTAGGTACATGGTATAAAGGCCATTTAGAGCTGAAAATGAAAAACAAGATGGTTGCTGTACCGGCTTCGCATAAGACATTGTCAAGATCAAGAGTGATTGCTTCTTTGGCCATACTGCTGGTACTCATTTTCTCAAAGTACTTTTATATGGCCAGTATGAGCAGCTATTTTACTTTTTACCTGATGGATAAATTCCATGTCTCGGTACAGCAGTCGCAAATACACCTGTTTATCTTCCTGGCAGCAGTAGCCGCAGGAACGTTGCTGGGTGGTGCGCTGGGTGATCGTTTTGGAAGAAAATACATTATATGGATCTCTATTTTGGGCGTTGCTCCATTTACTTTACTGCTGCCATATGCTAACCTGTTCTGGACTGGCGTGCTTTCAGTTATTATTGGCGTTATCATCGCCTCCGCATTCTCTGCTATTTTAGTGTATGCTACGGAACTGGTCCCTGGTAAAGTAGGCATGATTGCCGGTTTGTTCTTTGGTTTTGCTTTTGGTATGGGCGGGCTCGGTTCTGCTCTCTTAGGAAAACTGGCAGATATAACCAGCGTGGGATATGTTTTTAAGGTATGTGACTTTCTTCCCCTGCTTGGTATTATTACAGGTTTTCTACCGAACATTGAGCAGCCGAAAAAGACTAAATAGGGAGCTAAAAATATTGCAGCTGCATGTTAGAGATAGGTTTTGAAAAATACTTTTTTTTAAACCTAATCGACCAATTAACGAACCCCCACCTGCATTTGATTGAATAGCTTTATGTCAGCCGTTAAAACGATTCCGGCTACATTTTCACACCTTAAAACAAGCTTGCATATGAAAAAGATTCTACTCTTGTTTTCCCCCAGGGGAAACAAAGGGCTGTTTTTATTAATGTATGGATTGCTCATCTCCACCGCGCATAGTTACGCGCAGTACGACATCGTAGTGGCCAAAGATGGTTCTGGCAATTATACAACGGTTCAGGCGGCGGTAAATGCCGCTCCTTCAAACAGTTCGGCACGAACGACGATCTATATTAAGAACGGATCGTATTATGAAGTGATCACCGTGCCAACCAATAAGACCAACCTGACTTTTATTGGTCAAAGTATTACCGGCACGGTATTAACGTACGACAATGCCGCCAGCAAGATCAACCCGGCCACCGGTCAGCCATATGGAACTTCCAATTCAGCCAGTTCCTTTATCAATGGCGCAGGTTTTTATGCGCTGAACCTCTCTTTTGCCAATACAGCAAGTCCTTCCCTGGGCCAGGCTGTTGCCGTTCGTGCTACTGCCGATAAAGCGATATTCAAGAATGTCAGGTTTCTCGGTAACCAGGATACGTATTATGCCCATAGCGGAAGGTCGTACCACGAAGCCTGTTATTTTGAAGGGACCACCGATTTCATTTTTGGCGGCGCCATATCTTTTTTTGAGAACTGTGATATTTATTGCAAAGGCGGCACTTCCGTTACTGCTGCCAGTACCGCGCAGCATATACAATATGGTTATGTGTTCAATAATTGCCGCATAACCGGCGCAGGCACTGCCATTACCGACCTGGGGCGTCCCTGGGGAGGGTATGCTTCCGTTACATTCAGGAACACCAGTATGTCGGCTGCAATAAAGGCGGCTGGCTGGAACGACTGGGGCAATGCAGCCAACCAGGCCACTGCCCGGTTTAATGAATACAGTAATTCCGGAAGTGGTTATGTGCCATCTTCACGGCCTTCGTGGGTGCATATATTATCAGCTGACCAGGCGGCATCCTATACCATGCTGAATGTTTTAAAAGCCAACAGTGCGAATCCGCAGGTGACTGATAACTGGAACCCATTGACCACCATAAATGCAACAGGTGGTGGTACTGTAAGCGCTTTTTCAACTATACAGGCTGAAAGCTACAGCAGCATGTCGGGCGTACAAACAGAAACCTGTAGTGAAGGCGGTTTAAATGTCGGTTATATTCACAATAATGATTGGGTGCGTTATGGCAGTGTTAATTTTGGCACAGGTGTAAGTGGCTTTTCAGCACGCGTCGCCTCCAATACAACAGGAGGGACCATAAAGCTTCGTCTTGATGCCTCCGGCGGAACACAAATTGGCAGCTGCAACGTTACCGGTACAGGTGGCTGGCAAACATGGACAACCGTTAACAGTGCGGCCAGCGGTGTAACCGGTGTGCACGATCTGTACCTGGTGTTTTCAGGCACTACCAGCGACTACCTGTTTAATTTGAATCATTTTGTATTTACCGCTGGTAGTAGTCGTTTGGAAACGGTAGCTATACCAGCGGAGTTAAATGACGACCGAATTCGACTGTTTCCTTCACCTGCCGATCAGGAACTGATCATTGAAATAGGAGAGGTGTTGGATAAGGATGCCCGCTTTTTGATATTTGACAACCTGGGCAGACAAGTGTTGGCATCTACGCTTACAGGAAATAAAAGCAGGATCCGTGTGGGCCAATTTTCGTCAGGCGTTTATAGCATCAGGATATTCAATGGACAGAAGCTTAGCACTAAAAAGTTTGTGAAGAAATAGATACGACTATGTGAAGTAAGAAGTAGGAGGTAGGAAGTACGCGAGTTTCTTACCTCTTACTTCCTACTTCATGTGAACAATATTTTAACATTGGTCAACCGCACCAGGGAGACGGGGTTGATCTAATATCTTTTAGTATCCGGATTAAATGTTTGCCAACTATGCCAGAATTCCTGGTAGGCCTGTAAAGGTTTCAGCGAATAAGAAGTATCAATCCCTTTACCGTCTATTCTGAAATGTTTGTTGTTCAGGAGAAGGGTATCATGTGTCAATAATAAGCTAACACCAAGTGCAGGCAACTCAAATGCAAAAAAACTTCTGTTATCAGAAGCCAGCACAACAGCGATCGGTGTATTATCTAATTTGTCGTGAATAATTCTTTCCTTTTTTAATTGGTTCCAGTCATAAGCTTTTCTTTCAGTTGCAGATTTCACGCCTATCACCCATGATTTATCCTTCCATGAAAGACTGTCTGTTCCTGTAAGCTTTTTTTTGCTGGCGCCGCTCTCATATTTCAGGGTAGTATCGTAAGAAGTATTAAGGACAGGATCTGCCTGCATGATCCTTGAATCGGGATGCAGTTCCAACCATTTAGTCATAGACGTTTGTGTACTCAGCACTTCGGGCAATTGCTGTCCTTTTAGCTTTCCTGCAACTGCTTTACCGGTTGCCTGCTGCCACCAGCTTTTGGTACCTGCATCCTCCAGCATGGCATTGAAGTGGTCCATTCCGACCAACCTGAAAGTTTCTTTTTTTCCATGAATGATTGGTTCAAATACACGGCCAGTGCGGCAGACGGTGCAATAAGTAACCAGTATGGGTTTGCCGCCAATTACGTCGGGCACCTGGTGGTGATATCCTAAAAACCGTATCGGATAAGCCTTCGCTTCACCGTTTATAGAAACGCCGACCACCAGCCGGTTGCTATCCACTCTGTTATCCTTTGCTTTGACCAGTAAAATTTGTTGCGGTTGTTTAAACATAGCGTCGGCCGCCATCTTGAAATTAGCCATATAAATAACTGCGGCAAGAATAAGAATTGGAGCAATTAGTACCCATTTCCTGCGCCATGTTGCCCTTACAAGCCCAATGATTATCATTAACCCGAATAAGCTGCGAAATACCCAGCGCCATTGATATAAAAAATAAGCAGTGTCGATACTGTTCATTCGCTGGCTGCCGGGCATGGGCATAATGAAATAAACATTGGCCGCTTCAAATAGCAGTAAGCCTATGCAACCAAACCAAAAGAGTTTTTTCATGTGGCATTTGTAGATATACAATTTACAGAAAATCTCGACATAAAAAGTGGTCAGTTACATTATAGAAAACTGGCATGAGTATAGTTTGAATTGGCAAGTACTACTGACGTTTCGATTTGACGAAGTGGAATTGACCAGTATTTTCGCAGAAGTCGCTCCTTGTCATCATGAGATACCAGGTTATAGCCGTGTTTTTTATAGAAGTTAATTGCCCACGTTGCGTTTGCCCAGGTACCAATCAAAATTGGTTTTGTCGTTAGTTCAGACAGATGGTTTAATAATTTTCCACCAATGCCTTTATTTCTTGCTATCGTTCTAACGTATGCATGTCTGATTAAAGTGACATCAGCCTTGTCCTGAATACCCATAACGCCAATAATTATGTCATTTTCGCGGTAACACCAAAACTGCACGCCATCGTCTATTTGATGTTGAAGCTCTTGCTTCGACATATATGGTTCATGCCATCTATCTGCAGGAATAATGCCTTTGTATGCCAATGCTGCATCATTGATAATAGCAAAGATTTCTTCCATGTCCGTTTTTTTACTTAGAGCAATCATGACGTAAATTTAAGTTACTCAGTAGGAATATAGAACAATATCATTGTCCTGCATGACCATTATCATCCCATACAGGCTATGTTAACTGTATTTTCGAAGTAAAATATAATAAACCGGATGAAAATTCGAAAGTACAGTCAACACTTTAAATCCTTTAATGATTTAAATGGGAAACAATCCCTTTCATATATGAAAAAAATAATCATCGCCACCGATTATTCAGCGGAAGCTGAAAATGCAGCTGATTACGCCGGAGCTATGGCTGCAGAGCGAGGCAACGAACTGATCCTTTTTAATTTTAGCGAAATTTCCATTCACCTTTTAAATGCCAGGGTATCCAGTAACACCATTGACGAAATACTGGAATTATATCAAACCAACCTGAACAAAGCAGCCCAGGCGCTCAGTAAAAAGTATAACGTAAAAGTGACGCCTTATCTGGCTTCAGGCAATTTTTATGAAAGTCTGGTAGCCTGTATCAATCAATATGAAGCGGCCGCAGTGATCATGGGTATGGCCAACAAATCAGTTGAACAGGACCTGTTGGGCAACACTACCACATCTACCATTCATAAGCTGCAATTTCCATTACTGGCTATTCCCATTTCCACCAAATACCATGGCATTCACAAAATATTGTTTGCCTGTGATATGGAAAAAGGGGTAGAGGATAAGGTGCTGGAAAACGTGCATGAAACAGCCGCAGCGTTTGGCGCTACCGTCGAAGTGTTTTATGTTAAAAACAAAATAGAAGAACTTCAAGGGGCAGAAGAGGCAGAACATGCTGTTATCGATAAAACCTTTGCAGGCATCAACTATTACTATAAGAACATAGAATCTCATAAGATCATAGAAGCCATACAGGATGAAGTACAGGAAACCAAAGCGGACCTGCTCATTATGGCGCCGTATAAATATGGGTTCTGGGATTCCATGGTGCATCGAAGCAAAACCAGGATGATGGCTTCCGGTAACAATGTACCGTTATTGTCTCTTCCCTCATGATCAGTAGTTATGTACTGGTGTACGTAGGCTATGGCAGCCGTTGCGTTTCTGATGCGTGTGGTTGTTTCGCCGGATGGACAGCAATCACTTTCCCCCTCGCCGGTAATACTTTTCCAGGGCCCCGAGAAAACGCTTTTCAACTTTCCAGCTGGGGTAGAAATGTTGTACCAATGGTTTCCAGGTTGTTTCTTCTTCAAAGTCCTCTGCCTGCGAGGCATAATCGTCCAATTGATCAATGAGCAGCATAACCTTCGTTAAAAATAATTTGGCTATTTCTCTACTATTATTTGTCACTTCAGCATAAGTGTTGATATCTGAGTCATAAGAAAAAAGGTTGTTAAGGTAATATTCCCATTCCCCCGATTTTTTTAAAAGCAAATACAATCCTTGTCCAACGTCATGATCATCAAAAGCCGGTGCTTCCCATAATTCATAACTATGCCGCTTTTTAAACAGGATGCCAATATCAATATGGAAATCTTTTTCTTTGTCATCTACTCTAAGGCATAATACAATAACCAGTTCTTCCGTTGCAGAAACCCAGTTATTAAATGCAGTTTCCCGGTAACCCATCTTTTTGAAAATAGGGTCCCAAATTGTTAACAGCTCTGTGTAGTGCATGTATCAGGTTTAATAATTAATAATTAAATGCAAAAGGCCGTACCAGCTTTACTGGGACGGCCTTTACCTGAGGACTCTAATTTAAAGTACTATTTTGAAATACTGCTATTTTGGAGAAATTATTGATTTTGATTAAGTGGCATGAATGTGTTTTATAACCGAACACCAGGGGGGGCTGAAATGATCAGAAGAAGAAGGGTAGGACATTACAGCCCTTCTATCTTCATTTTTTTCAGCTTTGGTGAAGTATAACCATGGTCATTTTGAAAGCATTTCTGGTTAGTATTGATATATTCTATCAAGGTGTGTTTTTCTGTGTCGCCAAGCAGGATGATTGGTTCTCTTTTTTCTATCGACGATTTAGTAATGCCGGCTAAAATAAATGTTGTTTTAGAAAGCCAGATAACTTCATTAATCCATTGAGAAAATGACCCATAATAAATCCTGTCCCAGTATTTGGTTTCAGGGTCACATAATAAAACCGTCTGGCCATCGTCAGGGGATGCTTCGTAATGATCTCCCACTTTCACAAGGTTTATCTGAACGCTATAAATGTCAATGAATTTCGAACTGTCGGGTAGAAAAGTGATAATAGGTTGGTAAGTTGACAGGAACTTTTTATAATCGTTGAAGTCTTGCGGACTACCGTTTTCAAAGTGTATGGTTTCTCCCTTTTTAAAATTGGACAGGTTAAAATTGCTAAAAGTGTTTGTCCACAGTTTGAGTTCCTGGTCAAAATGCTTTTTGTGTTGCAAAAGACCTTTGTCTTTTTTACAAGATATGTGAGCCCCAATAACGAAGAAGAGTATAAAAAGCTGTTTTATCGGGAATGTTCGCATTTGTTTTAGGGGATAAAATTTGTGTGCAAAGATATTCCCGGCTGTGCCCACGGATAACCTATTCCACGCTCTTAACAAACTTCTAACAGTTGTTCTTATGGACTTTTCCCGGAAGTCCATCCAATTGTCAACCCCAGTTTTATCGGGGATCAAACCAACTGTATGGCAAATACCCGGGTAACCACGCTGCGGAAATCAGTCAACGTTTTTTTCCGGATGTTGTTCTGGATACCAGTTACGGTATTCAGTATACTATTGGTTTATAATACCCTGCCTTATTTTTCTTTCAACAAGGATTTTAGTTTTATACAGGAAAGAAGTATGCTGTTTCAAAGCGATTTGTACAATGCCTGCTTCTATGTCCACATTTTTGCCGGCGCCATATGTATTACTACTGCATTGATCCAGTTTTCAAGATATCTATTGAAAAAGTCAAAGGCCATCCACCGCTGGTCGGGATGGTTGTATGTGTTTGTGGTGCTGTTTCTGGGAGCGCCCACCGGTTTTTACCTGTCATTTTTTGCCAAAGGAAGTTTTTGGGAAAGGCTTTTGTTTATGTTCATGGCCGTGTCCTGGTTTATCAATACCTATTATGGGCTCAGCACTATCCGTAAAAAGAATGTGTTGGCGCACAAGATATGGATGGTGCGCAGCTATGCCATGGCCATGACGGCTGTCACTTTTCGCATTTATCACATCGTGTTTTACTTGCTTGATTGGGGGCACCTGGAAAACTATGAATTGTCGCTATGGATCAGTGTGATTGGTAATATGCTTTTTGCCGAGTGGATCATTTACCGGCAAAGCAGGAATTACCTGCGATCTTTTTCCGTATAAACTTTAAACACCATAATATGAAACCGCTATTGTACATCGGCGCCGCTTTAATGATTGGCGCAGGCATCTATGGGTTCGTTGATTATAAGAAAAAAACACAAAGCAAGGAGTTTCAAACCTTATACAGGGAAGAACAAAAGAAGGAAGTTCAGGAACCAGTAACGGAAAAAGTTGCTCATGCAGTTATAACTGCTCCGGTGGTCACAGAAAAAATAGAAACAGTAGTTGTTGATAAAAAAACTTCCTCTGGTAGCAAACAGGTTGTAAGCAAGAAGCGTAAAAAATTAAACGCCAAACTATACAGCCGGGCTGCGTTGGAAGAAGAAGTAATGATTGTGAAAGAACCTGAATTAAAAGAAAAACAGTAAACTCCAGTCAGGCTGGCCCGGAACCGAGTCCGGGCCAGAGGAACTGTGCTGTTGTTTGCTCAGTGGTAAGCAAAATCCAACGCAGAAGCAGAGAAGAAAGCAGCCGAATGGACAGCCGGATTGAAATTGTCAGATACCGCAAAAGAGAGCAGGGTGTCTACTGCAATCACCATCCATTTAAAAACCATTCGTGACTGGAACAATGAACATCCTTTCACGACTGTTCCTGCTGGTATTAGGCAAAAAGTGATGAGACTGACAATGGCTAAAAAAGGCTGGAAAGTGATTTGTGTTCTATGTTTTTCATTTTGAGGTTAAAGTCATTTCCCTGAAACTCAAACAGGGGTGTTTCTTTAGGGTTGTTATTATACTTATCGATAAGACCATTTACAGCATCAACTATATATTGATGTTGAAATAACTCACCAACCCAAAGGTTATGGATTATTTTATACTCGGTAAAAAACTTGTTTTCCTCATTTTCCCAGTCACCACCGTAACCAGTGCTTAACCAATTGTAGAAAAGCAGTATTTGCTCGTGATTGCTTAGTTGAGCTCTGAGTATTTTTAAATATTTCATCTTGCTTTTATAGTCAGTGATTGCATCACTGTAAGCAACAAATTTTACCATCAAAAATAAATGCCTGAAATAGTGACCCAATGAACTGGAATACCCTTTGTATTCTCTAAAGTCAATGGGGAATGAATGATCAGCCTCGTTGGGTCCATCTATTATTCTATGCCAGGAGTGCGATAATGAATCTATGTCTATATAATCGCTATTCCAGCCCCAGAAGAAAATATCCAATGCATGTTTATACTCATGAACAAATGGCAGGTGATCGTAATCGATGTAGCTTAAAAAAGTTTTAAATTCATCTGCCATAGTAACAAAAGCCTGTCGCTTTGAAACCTGTTTTCCGTTTACAACGCTTGTTATATTGAGTTCATCAACATTCTGTTTATGTAAGCGAAGCATTTCAAAAAACTGGCTTTCAAATTGCTGAATTTTGTTTTGTGTTTCCTGGTATAATTGCTCTTTCTTAAACTGCCTTTCAGTTTGTTTTATTTGGTCAGAGAAAATTTGAACCTGCAACTTATTGGCTCTATACTGCATATAAAAAGCCAGGCCTGTAACTATTACAGCCGAAAGGTTAATAAACGGACTCATTAAGCCTCCCATTGTATCGCCAATTTGACCAGTGGTTCTAAAGTCAAAATATTTTAATACAGCAGGATGAGTAAATACATGCGGAGCAAGTGGTGCAAACACAAATAGTAACCCCGCCAATACCAATAAGGTAATTATGAGTGGGGTCAGGTTGGTTTTGTAGTCTTTTTTCCTGTCTTGCATGATGAACGATTTACTTCATTAAATATATTTTCTAAAACTGACTTCAACAGTGACTGATATCACAAATGTATATCTGCTTTCCTTCCCTTCTTTCAAAAATGTGACGGTGTTCGGAAAGTGATGGGACGGTCTTCGGAAAACGGTGGGACGAACGACACTTTCTCCTGGGAAATACCTGGTAATTTAGGGACTGTACTGGGAGAAACCGGAACGGGACCTCGAACCTCGCAATACTCGTTATGTTTATGCGACACGATGTTGTTTACTACAATTTCTTCGGGAGTTGTCGCCCGCGGCTTCGGACCTCGTTCGAGATTCCTTCGAGATTCGTTCGAGATTCGTTCGGGAATTGTTCGGGTTTCACTGGGAGAGCCCCGAAGAAAGCCGAACAAGTCTCGAACAAATCCTGGATCAATATGCCATGAGGTAGGGAGAACGGTGGGATACACAGTTTGTGTAAACATCAACCTGATTGAATAGAACAATTAAGTATTGATCACAAATGCGAGGCTAGGCGATACGCAAGCCAACCCTCCAGAGTTGCCACTGGGGATATTTTAATTAGTGTGTTATTACAAATAACTTTATATGAGGCATGTTGATTAATAACTACTATGGAAATTAAGAAAACGGCGCATAAGTTGTTATATAAACAATATGCGTATACTAGTTATCGATCAGGACCTGGCGGCTACGAAACATCTTGAAAAATTATTAAATGAGATTGCGCCTGAAAAGAAAATTAGCGGACGTTGTAAGGATATCAAAACTGCTGAACAATGGCTTCAAAAAAATTCCCTGCCTGATCTGATCTTCTCAGTAATAGAATTACCCGATGGATTAAGTTTTGACATATTTAGCAAACTGGAGAAAAAACCACCTGTAATTTTCATAGGCGAGTATGAGAAAAATACGATCGATGCGTTTAAGTCGAATGGGATCTATTACCTGTTAAAGCCTGTCAAAAAAGAAGAGCTAACAGAAGCGCTTAACCGGTATGAAACATTTTTTTCATCTGTGCGGCCTGAAACGGCAAGTGAACCTTCGGCAAAAATTGTTAAGGGTTCGTTTCAGGAACGATTCCTGGTGACCATCGGCCGGCAAATGAAATTAATATCGGCAGATGAGGTTGCTTATTTTTTCACAGAACAGAAAATTGTTTACCTGGTTACTTTTCAGCGCGTAAAATACAATACGGGTTTTACGTTGGAACGACTGGAACAACAACTAAACCCGGCGATGTTCTTTCGCATTAACCGCCAGTTTATCATTAATATTTCTGCTATTGTAAAACTTTTGCCTGCCAGCAAATCAAGAATGCAGGTTGTTTTGAAACCCGAAACCAGCCACGACACGATCACCAGCTTTGGCCGCACCGAATCATTTTTTAACTGGATGTTGGGCGGCTTTGAAATGGCTTAATATATCGGTATTCCGGTTTTGCCATTCAGTAAGATAAAACGGCTATCCGGCATTGAATTTCTACCACTGGGTATATTGTAACTGCATCATGATAATATCAGCATGAAAATTGAGTTTATTGCGAACGCAGTTGATCCTGCCCGTTTTATCTTATGAAAACTACTGTTAAACTTAGTCTGATCGTATCATTTATTATAACAGCACTCCTTGTTGTAACCTGTAAACATGAAGTCCCGCTATCGGACAAAGACGGAGGTCACGCCGATAGCTGCGGCACTCTTGTATTTACTTATTCAGGCGCCATAGCTCCACTAATGACTACCAATTGCACCAGATGCCATAACGCTACCACTACCCGTGCAGGAATAAATTTAAGTACCTATGACGGGGTAAAGGCTGTTGCCCTTAATGGAAAACTGCTGGGCAGCATTAAAAAAGAAACCGGGTATAAGCCAATGCCACCCGGAAATAACAAACTTCCCGATTGCCAGATACGGCAAATTGAAAAATGGGTCCAGGCCGGAGCCGAAAACAACTAAACTTATATGAATAACCAACGAATACGATTCCTGTCGAACAGGAGGGGATGGCTCATTATGTCCATCATAACATGTATGATTACGTTAACCGCAGGGTGTTATTACGATAAAGAAGAATTGCTGTACCCTGGCAGCGCTGTTGACTGTTCTGTTGTATTGGCCACTTTTAGCAAAGTAAAATCAATTATGACGAATAGATGTAATGCCTGTCACAATGCACGCGATGCAGCTGGTGGTACGGTGCTGGAAACCTTTGACCAGATCAAAGCCAAAGCCGACAGGATCAACCAGCGGGTGATTGTTGAAAAGACAATGCCACCCGGAATGGTACTATCAACCGAAGAAATAGCCATTCTAAAATGCTGGATCAGTTCCGGTACACCGAATAACTAAAAAGATATTTATGCGTTCATGGAAAAAAATAATAACAGGGGTGATTATGCTGGCGCTGGCCGGTGTTGGCTATGGATGGTACTCGTATCAAAAAGCGCCTCCTGATATAAGAGCAGAAAAGGCCGGTATTGAAATAACAGCCATCGATCTGTTAAAAACATTTCAGCAGGACGAAATGGCCAGCAACGCCAAATACGTTGACAAGGTATTGATCGTGACAGGAACAGTCACCGGTATACAAACCGATAGCAGCGGACAGGCAACAGTATCTCTGCAAACCAATGACCTGTTGGCTGCTGTTACCTGTAGTTTTTACCAGGATGAAGATCGGGTTAAAAAAATAAAAGCCGGTTCACCTGTTCGTATAAAAGGAGTGTGCACCGGCATGTTAACAGATGTTGTATTAAACAAGTGCAGCCTTGTGCAATAAGGTTGCCTATAACTTTAAATCTAATTCTATGAAGCGGACGCTAATCGTTGTCGTATTATTCGTTCTCACAATTCCTGTTTTTTCCCAGAAAAGATACTTTACAAAGAGCGGTCAAATAAATTTTGCTGCCGGTACATCCGTAGAGGATATTGATGGAATTAATAAATCTACTACCAGTGTATTTGATGCAGTATCGGGTCAACTGGAGTTTGCGGTGCTGGTAAAAGGGTTCGAATTTAAAAGAGCGTTGATGCAGGAGCACTTCAATGAAAATTATATGGAAAGCGACAAATACCCCAAATCGATTTTCAAAGGTAAAATTTCAAATATCGATAAAGTAAATTTTCAGAAAGACGGCAGTTACCCGGTAACTGTAAAAGGCGTGTTGGATATGCATGGCGTAAAAAAAGAAATAGAAACGACCGGCACTTTTAAAGTAGCAGGTGAAGCCGTTCATTCCGATGCTTCATTTACCGTGTTGCTGGAAGATTATAAAATAGCCATACCCTCACTGGTAAAGGATAAAATTTCCAAAACAGTTACCATAAAAGTAAACTGCAATTATAATGTGCTCAAGTAAAATTAAAAATGTGAACATGCAAAAAATAGTGCTCGCCCTGTTATTGATAACTGTTTCACAGGTCGGGTATGCGCAGGACGATCTACTTTCGCTGGTCAGCAAAAATGACACAATAAAGAAAGAGCGGGTTACCAATGCATTTAAATCTTCCCGGGTTATCAACGGGCATTCTATAGAATTTCTGGGTAAAGGCGTGCTCGATTTCCGCATTCTGCATCGATTTGGTGAAGTTAATTCAGGTGTGAGTAATCTGTTCGGTCTTGATCAGGCCAGCATGCGTATTGGTGTGGATTATGGCCTGGTGAACAATCTGACAATTGGTTTTGGCCGAAGTACTGCAGGCAAAGAGTTGGACGGGTTTATCAAATTCCGCCCGGTATGTCAATCCAAAGGCCCGGGCTCTTTTCCATTTTCTATTGTTTTGGTAAGTGGTGTAACACTTGGTACCCAGTCGTGGAGCGATACTACCCGGAAAAATTATTTCAGCAGCCGGATGGCATTTTACAATGAACTGATCCTTGGCCGCAAGTTCAGTGAACGCTTTAGCTTACAGGTGTCCCCGGTTTTTATTCATAGAAACCTGGTGCAACAGGCTACTGATGAAAACGACGTGTATGCCCTGGGCATTGGAGCCCGGCTCAAACTATCAAAGCGGATCGCTTTTGTTGCGGATTACCATTATATCGCAAAGGGACTTGATAAAGACCTGTACAAAGATCCCCTCTCTGTAGGTTTTGATATTGAAACAGGCGGACACGTATTTCAATTGCATTTTTCCAATGCGACAGGTATGAATGAAAAGGCCTTTATTACCAATACGACGGGTGACTGGGGCAAAGGTGAAGTGCGCTTTGGATTCAATCTGTCGCGGGTATTTACGGTTAGCAAATCCCGTCATTAAAAGGTGGCAGGCTGCTAAAGCAGCCATACCCCATTCATCATAGCAACGCCACAGGTGGTTTCAAAGGCATTCACATAATTGTCTGGTGTTCTGTGCCACCATTGCGCCCACATAAGGCCATTGGAATTCCGGTATTTCCAGGCTTCCGCTGCATTATATTTTAGCCATTCTGCATAGGTGCTCTGGTAACCCTGGTCGCGCACAAACTTACAGGCCCAACGTGCAAAAATGGATTTAAAGCCCTGACAGTCTTCCGTGTCATATTCATCAGGAAGTAGTCCCTGGGCATTGCACATGTTGTTCTTCGTATAATCCATGGCTTTAGCGCCCATAGCTTTGAAATTATTCGATGGATAGTAACTATGCAGCAGGTTGCAAGCTCCTATAAAAGTACCCTGTGTGTAAGTACGTGCTCCTTCGGTGATATTACCGGCGGCGTTCATGGCGCCTCTAACCTCGCCCGTACCGGCTGCATACAATTTGGTGACCATCCAGTCCGTTATCATTTTGGCTTTAGTGAGGTAACCAACATCACCGGTAGCCTGGTACAGGTATACGGCACAAATTGCAGCCGGGGCATTCACACAGGCGTTCTTCGAATTGTTAGCTGTTGTCCACCACAAGCCCCCGCCCAAATTGGTATCCCAGGCCCTGGACCATACCAGATCAAAATTATTTTTGGCCATATCTTTCATGCCGCCGTCATTGGTGATCTGAAATGCCCGGATGCACATCAGGGCGCCCCAGATGATGTCGTCATTATAAATATTCGATGTCCATAATAAACCATAGGCATCCCGCATACCGTTGTACAGGTATACAAATTTATTTCGCAGATCTGTATTGTTATTGATCGTATAGGCGTCTATGAGCGTTTCTATGGCTTCCGCTGTTTTCCAGAAATCCATACGGCCGCTATGGGTTACATCGGAATAATAATAGGCTTTGTACGAAGGACCATAGGTGCCATACTCGTGATAGAATGCATTGTTATAACATTGCATGGCCAGCAGGGCTTCTGCTTTTGTAGGTGGTACAATGAGTGCAGCTGCGGCTGCAATCTGATTGACGTTTTTGTCGGAAAGCTTATCCGGATCCTGGCTCAATTCTTTTTTTCCGCAGGCTGATAATGTGAGCACCAGGATGAAGATGTACTTTGAAATTTTCATATAACTGGTAACGGAGAAATCAATAGGTATCATAGGAAAAGCGTTTGATTGAAATTACGCCAGATAAATTCTCTCCGGAATTTATTTTATTTCAGGTCACTTACAGATTATATGAGGGATTGCATGATGCGAAAGCAGTTGGGGGTAAACTGCTTATACGTTGCATCATTGGTTATTCCACTATGTTGTTAATAAGGTAATTTGCTAAAGCATGTTTTGCACCTTTTTCAGTTATGTCTGTTTTTTATTTTCGCGTACCCGGTAGTTTATTCTTTTCTACCCGCTCTATCAGGGCCTCTCTAAAGTTTCTGCCTACCGGTATAATATGTTCTCCGATATACAGTTGATTCCCTTCCAGGCTGTTTACTTTGTCAAACGCTACAATAAATGACTTATGCACTTTTATAAAGCGGGCAGCGGGTAAATATTGCTCCATGCTTTTCAATGTATGATATACCAGCAATTTTTTGTGCGTGGTGTGTATAAAAATGTAATTATCTGCTGCCTCTATAAAAAGCAATTCGTTTAAAAATATTTTTTCCTGGCGGCCATTGCATTTTACAAAGAAATAATCGTTTACATAGGATGTGGCGAGGTTGCCAGCCTGGTAATAGTCTTTCGCTTTATGGCATGCTTTCAACAGCCGGTTAAAAGAGATCGGTTTTAGTAGATAATCAATAACTCCCATATCATAGCTTTCCGGCGCATAATGTGCATACGCTGTAGTGAGTATGATCATGGGTGGTTGCTCCAACGTGCGTAGCAGATCAAAACCATTTAGTTTCGGCATCTCTATATCGAGGAAGATCAGGTCGGGCGTTTGTTTTACCAATAGCTCCATGGCCTGCAGGGCGCCATCGGCAATACCGGTTACCTCCATAAATTCAATGGCACGGATATCTTCTGCCAGACCATTGCGGGCAAAAGGTTCATCATCTACTATGATACAGCGCAGTTTCATGCCAATTCAATTTGCAATGTCAATTCAAACCTTTCTTTCGTTTGTTTGATCGCCAGTTCATGTACGCCGGGATAAATAAGTTCCAGTCGCTTTTGAATATTTGTCAACCCGATACCACCCGGATGATGATCGTTGGTGTCCTGGATGCTGTTCGATGTATTAAGCAGGAAAGTATTCTTTCGCTGCGTGCATTCGATACAGATCTCATTTTCGCGATCAGCCCATTGCGATACATGTTTAAAGCAGTTCTCTATAATGGGCAACAATAAAAATGGGGTGATAACCAACCCGGTCACTTCATCAAAACCTTTACAGGATATGCGGTAGTTGCTGTTCATCCTGTCCTTTTGCAGTTCAATATAAGATTGAAGGAACCAAAGTTCCTGTTCTATGGCAATACCGGTCTTCTCGCATTCGTATAACTGGTATCGCAACATTTTTGAAAACTGTTGCAGGGTTTCCCGGGCAGGCTGATTGGTACGATCAATTTTATAATAGATCGTGTTCAGCGCATTGAAAAGAAAATGAGGGTTCAACTGGTTTTTAAGACGATCCAGTTCCGTTTGTAGTTTTTCATTTTCCAGATGTTCTATTTGATGCAGGGCTTTTACCCGATCGAATGCAAAGCGAATGGCAGCTCCTGCTGCTGTGATCATGAACACCAGGAAATAGGAACCAAAGATCAGGTCGCTCCAGAACCAGTAAAAAAAATGATTGCTGCGGGCTACTTTTTCTGAATAATTCAGCAAAGAACTGCCTGACAGTTCCAATTGCAGCAAAATGATGGCGCTTCCACATAAAAAAATTAGTAAGAAATAAGTGACCGCGAAGGATACCTGCTTCCTGTTATAAAACAGTTTCGGCAACAGTACCGCAATAGTAACCTGCATGGCTGCAATACTAATAGCTATATCAATGAGGGTAGAAATCAGGGCACGGGATATATTGGCAGTGCCGCCTATTTTGAACATCAGCCAGAACAGGGAAAAGATTACAAGAAAGCCGGTATAATATAATCGGGCGCGTGGCATGGCAGCGGGTTATTATGACTTAAAAATACAGGTAATTGGTTCAACCATTCTTTTCAATCGGGTAAATGGCAGTTTTTGCAGGGTGAACAGCTTTACCCGTAGTTTACCCGGAAAAGCGCAGCGCTGGCGTAAACGATTTGATAGCGGATCAGGAAGGCGCTAATTTTCATAAAAATGGATCCCTTATGAACAGAAAGAAATTTTTGTATACTGTAACCGGCGGCACTGCCGGATTATTATTGCTGAATCAGTCTTCCAACGGACAAACCAATCAGGAGAAACCACCGCCGTACGCACCAGACCTGGTGAAAGATTTTGTTGGCGCCGGTCACAAAGACCTTTCAAAAGTACAAACTATGCTAGTTGAACATCCTAATCTGGTGCACAGTAAGTATGACTGGGGGAATGGTGATTTTGAGTCAGCCATTGAAGGAGCAGGTCATGTGGGTAACAGGGCCATCGCGGAATACCTGATCGATGCAGGGTCGAGGGTAACCTTATTTGTACTGGCTACGTTGGGTAAAACAGCGTTGGTAAAGCCTGTACTGGAGGCTTATCCCAAACTCATATTTGCTAACGGCCCTCATGGGTTCACGCTTTTGCATCATGCAAAGCTGGCCGGTAAGGACGGAGAAGAATTGTACAATTACCTGCAGGAAAAGGGTTTAAAAGAAACCCGGGTTAAAATAAAGTAGGATCGGTAAGAGGCTGCCTGGTGGGGACAGCCTCTTATAAAAAGGTATAAAGTCCTATTGCGTAGTACTCACTTCCATTAATACATTTCCGGGAGCATGGAAATAAAAGCCGAATATGCCTCTCATGGTATGCGGCTCCTGTTCAAGCTGTATGCCGTCATTTTTGAGGCTATGCCAGATCGTGTTTACTTGTTCCCGGTCGTTTACCAAAAATCCCATATGAAAGGCATCAGGGTATGTATGGTTATTGTTCCTGTTGAAATCAGCTGACATGAGCGTTAACACAAATCCATCTTTTCCGGTAAGCACCGCTAACATAGTGTCGCCTTTTACCCCGGTACAGGTAAAATGGAAATGCTTTTCAAAGAAAGCACGGGTTTGAACAACATCCGTTACAGGAAGATTGACATGATTTAATTGCATAGTGATTGGTTTATAAAAGAACAATTGTTCTTTATTTAGTTAAAAAAAATCAGGGTGTAAGGCTAATGAGCACCCGGCTGAATGCCTGGTTTAATTTATCCTGGGTTAATACAAATTTTTTACCGGTAACGCTTTTCTTTTGGCGATGGAATTTTAATAACTGAAATAAAGGTGCATACGCTAATGACCAATATATCTCCAGGGGGAAGGGGATCAGTTGTTTATTTTTTATGGCCCTGGTATAAAATTGTTCCATGGTTTGGGTAAACTTTTTTCCCTGCACTCCCAACACCTTTTCATATACTGGTGAGTGCCGGATATGATCAGTAAACTCAATATGCAAAGGATACTTCATGAAATATTTTAACCGGTTCTTCCATTGCAACTTAAGCCCATCGGCAAAATCCATTTCAGGATGGAAGCCTACTAATAAAACCTGTTCCATTTTCTCAACCACGCCCTGGTACACCTGGATAACAAGGTCTTCCTTGTTTTTAAAGTTCAGGTAAATGGTATTTACAGAAATACCTGCGCTATCGGCCAGTTTATGCATGCTGAAGCCTTCCAGCCCTTCTTTCACAACGAGTTCCATTGTTTTTTGCCTTATCGCCAATTCCTTGTTTGTATCTTTGGTGCGCATCTGCCTGCAAATATAAAAGAATGTTTGTTCTTTTTTGATTTTTAATATATTTACGACCTGATTATCTTCGAAAAGGTGTACCGTTGATCAATAATAATATTACCGGAAATGAATATGTGTTTTTGTAGATACATGATAGCTCTATTGTTTGCGCCTTTCAGTCATGTTCTGGCTCAGCCAGCGGAATCGCTGGTTATTCATTTCGCATTTGATCGTGCAGACTTGTCTTCCCCGGCTATTTCAGCATTGATGCAAACATTTAAGATCACCGATTCATCTCGCTCTATTCAAAACATCACTTTGTGGGGATACTGCGACAATACCGGTACCAACAGGTACAACGATGTCCTCTCGGTGAAACGGGCTATTGCAGTGAAAGATTATTTGCTCAACCTTGGTGTTTCTGCTGCAACTTTTACAGATATTCAGGGGTTTGGGAAGCAGTACCCGCTCAATAGTAATAAAACCGCTGCTCTGCGTGCATTTAACAGGAGAGTACTGATCACGTTTCAATATACGCCTACGGTTCCTTCTACGCCTGTGCATAATATTGATTCGGCTTCTGTTGCTATCAATCATACAATTACAACTCCAACTCTAGCTCCATCTCCTGTATCTGAACCCCGTTATAGATCTATCTATGAATCTATTCGGGATACTTCCACGGTAATCGGTACCCGGCTGCGCACGAACATTAACTTTCCAGGTAGCAGTCACTACATTTTAAACATGTCCATTCCCGTTCTGGAAGAATTATTACGGGCAATGAATGAGAATCCTGCTTTACGAATATCGATCGATGGCTATGTATGCTGTAGGAGTGATGGTTCAGATGGCTTCGACAACGATACTCGTACCAGTACCTTATCAGTAGAAAGAGCAAAAGCTGTTTTTGAGTATCTCCGGGAGCATGGAATTGCTGCCGCACGTATGCAAGTTGCCGGATTCGGGAGCAGTAATAAAATATATCCTGAGGAATTGACACCGGCACAACAAGCAGTTAACCGTCGGGTAGAAATTCGAATCCTGAACAAATAAGGATACTAAAAAAGGAGATGCGAATGGCGTCTCCTTTTTTAGCATCAACTGCCCTCACGCATTCTTCAATTTTTCTATATCAAACTTTTTCATTTGCATATAAACCTGTATTACTTTCTGCGCTTTTGACGGATCGCTTAAGAGCTTTGGTAAAATAGTAGGTACAATTTGCCAGCTAATACCAAACTGATCTTTTAACCAGCCACATTGCCCTTCACTACCACCATTAGCGGTTAATTTTTCCCAGTAATAATCGATCTCTTCCTGGGTCTCGCAATCCACCACAAAAGATACGGCTTCATTAAATGTAAATTGCGGCCCCGCATTCAACCCCATAAATTTCTTACCATTCAGTTCAAAGGTTACCACCATCTGGTTATCGGCTGTGATCTTCGAGTTTTTAAAAACAGCGCAATAAAAAGTTGCTGCAGCCTGCGCTTGTCCATTAAACCACAGACAGGGATACATTTGGTTAGACATGTTTTTTGATTTTTGTGATTATTGATAACACAAAGAAACGGCGGTTGGAAGCCCTGAAATAGAATAAAGCCGACATTATTCGGACTGGCCGAATTTCAGGTATTCTTTGGGTGTAATGCCGGTGAATTCTTTAAAAGCGCGGATATAATGGCTTTGATCGGCATAACCATTGGCAAAAGCGATATCGGTGAGCTTGTTGAATTGCCTGTTGTTAAGCTGTTGAAAGGCGTTATTGAACTGCCAGATGCGCCGGAACTGGTTGGGGGCAACGCCAATATTCTTTTCAAACAACCGTTGAAAAGTGCGCTCTGTAATATACAATTCCTGCTGCACTTTTAACAGGGCGTCTTTAGACGCATTTTGCGCAATGGCCAGCGTGGCGAACCGGATAAGCTGGCAATCGGCTTTGGTTTTAGTGATCAGGCTGAACACATAATCATCCAGGAGGGTCATCATTTCATCTGTGGAGGCGGCGTTCAGTAATTGTTCCTGCAATGGCCCGGTTTTGGAAGGCGCCAGTAAATTCAGGTCGATGGGGTTGTTGGTGAGTTCTTGGGCCGAAACGCCAAATAAGGAAAACAAAGCGAAAGGTTTGAAGAAATAGGCGATCAATGTAAAGTTGTCCCGGATGGTAAGCGTTTCGGGGAAAACGGTTTGACCAAACAGGGTCAGGTTGTTACTATTGTTCTTGATAATTCCTTTGGCTGTTTGAAATAAAAGGGTAGGAGCCCCATTGGCGTACAGGGGCAGTATAAATGGATTGGTGACCAGCACATCCTCAATAACCAATATCCTTTCCACATAGTTGCTGATCTTTTCGCATGGTACAAGGTTACTGACTTTCATTGGTTGTTAGCATTTGTCAGGAGTGGTCAAAGATAATGCACTGGGGTGAATTTCAGCTAATGCCTGGTTGCATTTTTAAATCGCTATTACTTATCTACAATTAATTTTTTGGTTATGCGCTGGGTAGCGGTGGAAATTTGAATGAAATAAATGCCGGCTTTGTCAAGCTGAAGTTTTAGTTCTTTTTCACCTGGTCGCACCTGATAAATAATTTGTCCTGCCAGGTTTGAAATTTTCAATTCGCCGATTGTTGCTGAACTCGTAAGCCAGATTGATCCATTGCCTGGATTCGGATAAATATTGATTGATGAATTGCCTGTGCGCTTGTTTGAGATGTCGATGATTGCTGAATAATGTAATAAATTGTCGTTGCCTCTTTGACCTACGCGGTAGTAGTTTATGCCATCTGCCGGATGCCGGTCAATGAAAGAATAAGAATATCCGGGTATTATATTTACAGTACCTATTGCCGTAAAGTTTCGGGAGTCAATACTTTTTTCTATTGCAAAACTATTGTTACCGGCTGCGTCCGCTGTTTGCCATTCCAGCAAGTTATAGCTGTCTTTGTTTTTTCCTTCAAAGGAAAGCAGGTTTAATGGCAATGGTGTACAGCCTATGAACCCGCCTGTAATGAGCCGGATGCGATTATTATAGTAATCGGCGATGTACATATTGCATTTTGCCTGGTCAAAGAGAATATAAAATGGAAAATTCAATTGAGCAGTAGTGGCAGGAATTCCATCCCCGTTATATCCGGCGGTTCCTGTTCCGGCAATGGTGGTGATGATGCCGGTACTTTTGATTATTTCACGAACACGCTGATTGCTGCCTTCACCAATAAACATATTTTCGGCGGCATCAAACTTTATGTACGCACAGCCGGCTAACTGTGCCGTTGTTGCAGGAATTCCGTCACCGTTATAACCTGCGGTCCCTGTTCCTGCAATAGTGCTTATAATGCCGCTGCCGATGTTTATCTTACGAACTCTTGCGCCTCCATACTCTGCGATGTATATATTGCCTGCATTGTCAAATATAATTCCGCAAGGGCCATTTATTTGTGCAGCCGTGGCTGCAATCCCATCCCCATTATAACCTGCGGTTCCCGTTCCTGCTATCGTACTAATGATGCCCGTACTCTTATCTACTTTACGAACACGGTTATTGAGCCAATCGGCAATGTATAAATGACCGCTTGCATCAAATGATACTTCATTGGGGTTATTTAATTGTGCGGCTGTAGCCAGTAGGCCATCTCCGTTATATCCGGCGGTTCCTGTTCCCGCTACCGTATTGATAATGCCTGTGGAAGTTGTTATCTTTCGTATGCGACTGTTCGATCGATCAGTAAAATATAAATCACCGTTGTTATCAAAAGCCAAAGCCGATGGAATATTTATTTGAGCAGCCGTAGCCAGTATTCCATCACCGTTATAACCTGGGGTTCCGGTTCCCGCAATGGTGCTTATTAAGCCCGTGCTGATGGTTATCTTCCGGATGCGATTATTTGAAATATCAGCAACAAATAAATTGCCTGCGCCGTCAAAAGCCAATCCCTGAAGGCCATTAAACTGAGCAGATGTAGCGGGAATTCCATCTCCATTATAACCTGCGGTTCCTGTTCCCGCAATTGTACTTATATTTTGTGCATTGATGACCTGCGGTAATAAAAACAGCGAAAAAAATAAAGAAGTAATTAATAAATAGCAGCTTATCTCTTTACAGCAAACATTATGAGGTGTTTTAAAACTTACCATACGATCATTATGATAGGTGTTGCAAGATGTGTCAGGTACACTTCGGCTGTGTACGGATCCCGAACCTAATATGACAAACGTAAAACATATAAAAATAGTTTGTTTGGTCAAATTACGCAGCATTTTTTACGGGAATGAGGCAAGCCGGCAGGAATCCTCAAATCCTTACAGGAATTCCCGAAACCTTCAGGGAATCGCCAAAACCCTCCAGGGAATCAGAAAAGCTGGAAGGAATACCCAAAACCTTCCAGGAAATCAGGAAAGTTGGAAGGAATCGCCAAAGCCTTTAAGGAAATCAGAAAAGTTGAAAGGAACCCTCAAAACCTTCCAGGGATTCACAATTCCTGACAAGAAATGTCGATTTTCAGCCAACATGTATCATAAAACAGGCAACTGTACTGCAAAACACATCAACAATAGACCTTTGAAGATCAACAGTAAGCCGAAAATCGAAAAAGGTAATGGGAAATTTTACATTATAAGATATTCCTTCGGCATGCAACAAATGTCATAGTTAACGACGAGTTGCCTTATTAGTAATTGATCAATAGGGCTGTATGTTGCTTACTTCAAAACCTAGCTCTTTCATGTAACCAAGTCCATTTTGAGCTGCAATTTTATTTGTCCCTGTCCAGCCATTTTTTAATCCAAGTAAAACAAACTCCCTGATAAATTTGGGTTCATGGAGATTAACTAATATCGACTCATTTGTTTTTGAATTTGTCAGGATTACTCCAATGTTTAACGGGTGACCCGTATAGAAATCATCAATGGTTAGAAAGTCTATAATTAACGGTGTTTGTTTTTGCCCGCTTAGAAAAATTTTTAGTGTTAGCTGACTGGTTTTTGAAGGGGAATAATAATTGATATAGACGGCATACAAGTACTCCGCATTATTGATTTTTATTTTTCGTAATTTCTTTTTCATTAATGTTGTGCGATACAAAACTATTTAGTTAGCTTAAGATTATCTAAAAACGATACAACGCCTGTCATTACGCAAGGAGAAAAATATTTTTTGTTGGTGTCAGGGTCCATTGTTCCGTTTGATACGATCCCAACAACTAACCCCGCCTCGTCTAAAACAGGAGCGCCGCTTAATCCGCCTTTTTTTTCAGGTACAATGACTTCCTTTAATAAAATGCGGTTACCGATCGTTTTATAATATTCAAACTCATAAACCCGCTGTGGTCCATTTTCCATGGTTCTCGTCCAGCCAACTACATACAGCTTTTCACCAGGTGTTAATGGAGCGGTTCTTGTTTTTAAGGGTTTAACCTTTGACAGATTTTGTTTTATAGAAAAAATAAGCCAGTCATTTTCATACGTCGATTTGGCTTCTAATGATTCTGATCTGTTTTCATTCAATAATTTATCGCAGGTAACAACCTCAGTTTTATTATTCAGGGGGTATAAAGACCAGCTTTTAATATTGTTTTCAAATGATAGACTGGTCATGCCATCGGACTTAATGATCTTTAGTATATGTTTTGCGGTAATAGCAAAGGTATCATGGCCATATTGTAGCAGGAAACCACAACTAAATTTAGGTTGGTCGAATTTGGGATTGAAAAATTCAATCTTATTGACCAAAGCCAGATCTTCAAATACTTTTTGGGAGGTGGTTTCCTGGCTCGAACAGCCGGTTGCCGCCATAATCAGAATAGGAAAAAGGTATGCAAGTTTCATAATATATATTGTGGTGCCCGGTTCGGCCACATCTATTTCATACTTTTCCTCAAATTATTCATTTTAAGTTATTTAACAAAAAAGGGGCCTTTACCTGTGAGCACACAACAGATAATCCGGCGATGCAACATGGATGGGGATGGAGAGGAAAGTGAGGCATCTATCCATTATTTTCATAAAGGATCATGTTCCTTTGCTTTGAAAATTGGTTTGGTATAAAATAAAGGAAGTTCCTTTTTGGGTTTTCCCGTTGAATCTTTTACGTGTTTACTACTTTTCTCACGGGTACCCCCGATAGGAATTACCGATGCCAAGGGCCTGATTGCAATTTCTTCGTTTTTTTTAAGAAGCGCATGGTGACTCATAGTGAAACATTTGTCCCCAATTTCGATAATCAATCGATTTCAAAGAATGAGGACAGTCATTCATTTTGATGAGCCTGGTCATGGGTTTGATTAACTCTCTCTGATTTTACTTTTATTCTGCTGAATCTCATTCACTACTACAATAAAAAAACAACCAGCCCCGCTACAGCAGAACCGGTTGTTAATTTGCTATAAAGTGCCCGTCCTTCGACTTCGCTAGTTGGTTTAATATCTCCACCAATCAATTGAAGGTCTTCACCAATCAGGTGGAGGCTATAGAAAGTTAGGTGGAAGCTTCCACCAATTAATTTACGGCCTCCGACCATCAGGAGAAAGCCCCATCCAATCGATTATATGCTATCTCCGATCGGGTGGAAGTTATTTCCGGATGGTCGGAAACTGGTTCCCGGCGGGATGAAGCTTACTTCCAGTGGGTGGAAGGTTACTCCGAACGGGTTGTAGTATAAAAGTGATTTACTATGTCAAAAACCAATTTTGTTTTGGATCATTGCTGCATCAGGATGGTGTATCCCCAATGCGTTGGACCTCGATAGTGAATTGGGTAAACCGGAATTCGAACGGCGGTTTCATTCACTGAATGGGAGTACCCTTTATACTGAGCTGAGCTTTCAAATATTGAATAGATGGTATCAATAAATTGATGGCCACACTATAAATAACGTAACAAAAACGCCTTTACCTATACCGCACCGCAAAATCAATTAAGTTCTATCACCCAAATAGGGTGAAAAAACGGTTTCCGGCAGAAACAAAATAATATACTTTCGTGTGCATCAGATACATTAAGGTTATACCAGCCCGATCGTGTACGTGGTATACATAGCTCACTACAAATTATTGTATCCATCATCCTGAAACTATTCCAATATTATTATTGATGATGTAAATCATCAGTGAAATTAACTGCATTCATTTATTAATATCTATAACTCACTGTTATGAGAAAGGCATGCCTGTTTCTGTTCTTGATCCTTTTGTTGAATGAAATATCATTCGCCACCATTCGCCGGGTAGGTTATAATGGAACGCAATTAACGGGGGTAGATTTCCCGAGTTTTACTGCAGCGCAAACCGCTTCAGCGGCCGGTGATACCATTCAGATATATAATTCAGCTAGTGGCACTGTGAATAAACGACTGGTGATCATGGGTTTTGGGTATAATTTCGATTCCAATCCCAATCTGCAGGTGATAGGGGGGGATGCACCTTCTAATGTAAGTTTCAGCTTTGATCAGGGATCGGAAAATTCGGTTATTGAAGGCTGTTCAGGAGGCATTACCCTTATTACTTCCAATATTACAATAAGAAGATGCTTTATGTCCATCGGTTTTCAGAACCAGACAAGAGCGATCAATAATACCAGGATAGAAAGCTGCGTATTGTCCAGTTGCAATATGGGATCTTCTACTTCAAATACCTGTGTTAATACGCTTATCTATAATTGTATTTTATACTCTGTAAATTTTTATATGCCGGGCACCTCAGGCGCCATCATCAATTGTGTAACGGCCAGTCCTAATTACGGATCCAGTTCGGTCAATTTACAGGAAGCCGGTTTTTTGGTGAAGAATTGTATTATCAGTAATTATAGTTCCAGTAATGTAAACACCGTTTGGGAAAATAACTTTTTTGGTACGGGGCAGCCAGCCATACTTCCCCAGGGTAGCAATAACCGGTGGGGACAAACCTGGGCAAATTTATTCAATCGTTTAGGTGGATCTGACGATGTTGCTGCCTGGTATGCTGCTGGCCAATTCAAAGAAGAGTATTACATTTTAAAAGCCGGCTCACTGGCCATCAATGGCGGTTTTGATGCTTCCAACAATCCCACCGATGCAGGTATCTTCGGTGGTGATGCCATCTATCGCTATAAGATAAGTGGGGTTCCGGCCGTTCCTTCTATTTACAAGTTAACCGCTCCATCATCTGCGGCCACTACCAATCCATTCAATGTTACCATCAGTGTAAGAAGTAATAATTAACACCGGTTAGTATTCTATTCATTTAAATGGAGATACTCATCTCCCTGAACCGTTATGTTGCTATTTTCTACAAAAGCAAACAGATCGTCGTTTGAAAGTACAAACGCGATGAAAAGGAGATTGTGTTTCTGTATCGCCATTTTAATGGGCTGGTTGTTGTTGAGCATACCTCAACTGCACGCGCAATCCAACGTAGTCCTGATAGAATATTACATCGATAATGATCCCGGTATTGGCAATGCAACGCCGCTGAGCTTTTTACCCGGACCGGATATTCAGAATACCAATCTCTCAATTAATACCACAACGTTGAGTGAAGGCGTTCACCGCGTGTATGTGCGGGCTGCCAACGCCAATGGTCACTGGGGCCTGACCAATTCTTTTATTTTTTACAAGCCATACAATAGCGGCGGTACGCCACCACCTTTAATGCCACCCGGGAATATTACCCGGGTTGAATACTTTATTGATAATGATCCCGGCATTGGCAATGCTACCGATCTTCAGGTGGGTTCGGGTACAGATATACAGAACGCGATCATCCCGGTTGATCCTTCGGTTTTAAGCGCAGGTGTACACCGTTTATATGTACGGGCTGTGAATGAGGGTGGTCACTGGAGCCTCACCAATTCCATAATATTTTACAAGCCGTACAGCACCAACGTGCCACCGGTTTTACAACCGCCTGCTCCTGTTTCTAAAATAGAATATTATTTAGATACTGATCCGGGTACAGGAAATGCCACCCAGCTTTCCCTAACACCCGGTACAGATATTCAGGATGCCTTCATTACTATTGACCCCAGCACTTTGGCTAATGGCATTCATCGTTTATACGTACGTGCTGCCGATGCCAATGGCAGTTGGAGCCTGGTGAATTCAATATTATTTTATAAACCATATACTACCGATGTGCCCCCGGTTTTGCAGCCAGCGGCTAATCTGGCAAGGGTAGAATATTTCATAGACACAGATCCGGGTTATGGGCAGGCAACCAGTGTGGCCATAACACCCGGTACAGATATACAGGATGCGGTGATCGCCATCGATCCGGCTACCCTTACACAGGGTGTGCACCGGTTACAGGTGCGTGCTGCAAATGCGAATGGTCAGTGGAGCCTGGTGAATTCATTGCTGTTTTACAAGCCTTATGACAATAACAGCGTGCCGCCATTACCTCCTGCGGTTCCTGTTACCCGCATAGAATATTATTTCGATACCGATCCCGGTTATGGCAAGGCCACGACGGTAGAACTTCCTCCATCGGCGGAGCTGGAAGACCTGTTCATTACAGCGAATATTTCATTGCTCACGACAGGACAACATAAAATGTTTGTCCGCGCTCAAAATGCCAACGGCAACTGGAGCCTGGTGAACTCGACCAGTTTTAACGTACAGAACCAGGCGCCGCCTTTCAATGCCCTGCATTTCGATGCGAATGATCGGGTGAATTTCGGAGTAAGTATGGTGCCTGCAGCCGGCAATTTCACAGTAGAGTGCTGGGTTAAGCTCAATGCCGTATCATCCGGCGCTAAATATTTTATTGCACAGGGGCCTGCCGGATCTTCATTCAAAATAGGAACAAAACCCGGTAGCGCCGAATTGAGTTGTGGCGATTACTGGCCTAATACAGGCGTACAACTGCCTTTACAAAAATGGGTACATATTGCACTGTCGAAATCGCCCGCTGGTGCTACACTATATTTGAATGGACAGCCGGTGGCTTTCAGTAACGGTTATAACTTTGGTGCGGGAGGAGCGTTTATGTCATTTGGTGAGTATGGTACAACAGCTCCTGATGTTGCCGATTTTGCAATGGATGAACTCAGGATATGGAATGTGGCCAGAAGCGCTGCCGAGATTAATACTTACTATAATAATACGGTAACTGTTCCGCAACAGGGATTGGTTGCCTATTACAATTTCGACCAGGGTGTTCAGGGCGCCAGTAATACAGGTGTTACCTCGTTGCCTGATTTGGTAAATAGCAATGCCACGTATACTGGTACATTGGCGAGTTTTGCCTTACAACCAGGCAACACCAGTAACTGGATAGAAAGCTATGCCATGGTGTTGCCTGTAGTAAAGAATGCCACAAATATTGGCCGCAATGGATTCTCTGCCAACTGGACAGCCTCCCTGATCGGCACGGCTGAAAAATACCTGCTGGACGTAGCCACCGATTCTGTCTTTACTGTTTTTGTACAGGGATTTAATGGGCGGAACGTTGAAACCGCAGTCAGGACCTTTGTCATTGGCAGTTTAACGGAAAACACAACTTACTATTATCGCTTACGGGCAGAGAAGAATGCGGTAACAGGGCAGGGTGCGTATTCCGCTACTATAAAGGTTACAACCCTTCCGGCCCCCAATCCGCCAACGATCATCTCGTTTACCCCAACCAGTGGTGAAAGCGGTACCACCATCACCATTAAAGGAACCCATTTCACAGGTATTACCGGTGTTAAGTTTGGTGGCATTGCTGCTGCTGCCTTTACTGTCCAAAATGATACCACCATCACAGCGGTGGTAGGAGCGGGGGGCACCGGCGATATCACCATCAAAGGGCCTGGTGGAACCGTTGCACTGGCTGGCTTTATACATCCGCCAGGCAATGCCCTGCATTTTAATGGGGTGCACGATCATGTAGTGATACCGTATCATGAGTTTTTAAAAACTGGTGCACAGATCACTATTGAAACCTGGGTGCGTCCCGATGATATTCATACAAACAGCGCTGCCGAGATCTATCATAAAGGAACCCATCCAGACCAGCATGTGTTGCGTTTCAAATCATTTGGCACCCTGTTGTCATTTGGTTTGCAGATTGGTGGTAATTATACGGAGCTGGATGTGCCCATTTCCGCTGCTGACTATGAAGGCCGGTGGACGCATATTGCGGCAACATTCGATGGTAATACAAAAAGAATTTACCGCAATGGCGTATTGATCGGTACAGAGACCATTGTCGGGGACCTTGGTACGGCGGGAACATCCATCGCCACCATTGGCTCTTTATTGGGTGAAGCCGATTTCTTTAAAGGAAGTATCGATGAATTCAGATTGTGGGGGAATGCGCTTACGCCGGCACAGATCAAAGACCGCATGCGGCATCACATAAGCAATATCTCCCAAACTTTGCTTTTATTATATTTCAATTTCGATCAGGGTACTGCCGGCGCAAATAATACCGGTATTACAACCGTGTCCAATCTGACGCCGGTTGCTGTAAGCGGTACGTTGAATTCTTTTGCATTGAATGGTGCTGTCAGCAATTTTGTAGAGAGTTATGCCATGGTGGTGCCTGCTTCAAATTCGCCCGTGAATGTAACCGGAAACAGTTTTGGTGCTACCTGGTTGGCCCCGCTGGTTGGTGTGTACGATCATTATGTAGTGGATGTGGCTACCGATTCATTGTTCACCAATACATTGCCCAATTACACGCAATTAAATTTGGGCACGCAGACCAGTCTTTCCGTTACCAATCTAACGCAGGACACCAGGTATTTTTACCGGGTGCGTGCTAATAAAGCTACTGTAAACAACCAGGGGGCCTACAGTGAAACGATAAGCATAAAAACGTCGGTTACCAACCCTGCCACCATAACAGCCGTTACACCATCATCATTATGTGAGGGCGATACGGTAACAGTTACCGGCTCCAATTTTGCGAACATCAGTTCTATCACCATTGGCAATACCTCTGCCAGTTACTATAAGGTTGTTTCAACTTCCTCCATCAAAGCGGTGTTCAATAATGATGTGCGTGGTAAGTTGTCTGTAGCTACATTGTTTGGTACGGCTGTAAGCACAGAGACGGTAAATATTAATAAATCTGTAACGCCATTGTTTGCGGCCATTCCGCCCATCGATTTTGGCGCTACACCACCGGCATTGCCTGGTACTTCGCAAAATGGCATTACCGGTGTATGGATTCCGGCTACCATCAACAATACACAAACGGGTACCTATGTATTTACTCCGGATGCCGGGCAATGCGCTTCACCGGCTTCCTTAACAGTGGTGGTAAAGAACAATCCCGATCTTACCGTGCAGCAGGTAACGGCCAGTGCAACTGAGCTGGCGCCCAATGACGCGGTTGTCGTTTCCTGGAATGTGGCGAATGTGGGCCAGTTACCTTTATTGCAAAAATGGACTGAGAAAATATACATGCAATCGCCCTCGGGGCAAAACCGCACATTGCTAACGCAATCGGTATTCGCCGCTGCCGGATTGATCAATACAGGGCAAAACATTTCACGAAGTGATACGGTGATTATTCCAGCGCAGTCAACGATCGGCGATGAGGGTGTATTTGTGGTGGAAATGATCCCGGATACGTCAATTCATGAAGCGCCTGGTACCGCAGCCAATAATACCGGTGTTCAGCAAACATCCTGGAGCTTCAAAAAAATATTGACAATTAGTTTGTCAGCCGTTCAAATAACAGAAGGAAGCAATGAAGTAATTACTGCAACGGTGAACCGCACCGGTTCACTGGCCAATCCATTGCAGGTAGCAATAAACTTCAGTAAACCAGAAAGGTTCGCCTTTACTTCACCGGTCACCATTCCGGCCGGCCAGGCAGGCGCCACCTTAACCATTCAGGCGGTGAACAACGACCTGGTAGAAGGCCTTATTAAGGATACTATTCATGTTTCGGCAACCGGTTTCCAATCTGCCCTGACCGCTGTAACGGTACTGGATAGCGATAAGCCTACTTTAACCATAACCGGGCTGCCATCACAGGCCATGGAAGGTGATGTGGTCAACTTCCAGGTAACCACCAACCTGGCGCCTGCCAGCCCATTAACGGTATACCTCACTGCTAATAATAATGCACGCTTCCCAGTGCCGGCAATGGTTACCATTCCTGCCGGCAGTGTAACGACTACTGTCAGCGTTACGCTGGCGCAGGATGCTGTTCCTGAAATAGAACTGCCCGTTACCATCAATGCCGGCGCCGCCAATCACAATGCAGCCAATGCAACCATTCAATTAAAAGATGATGATGTGCCGGGGCTTAAGCTGGTTATTCAAACCGATGTGGTTACAGAAGATGCCGGTTTCTATGCCACTCAGGCAACATTGAAACGGCTTGATAATACCAGCAGCGTAGCATTTACCTCCAATCTATCGGCCAGCATGCCCAATACCCTGATACTGCCGCCTACCATTTCCCTGTCGGCTGGTGAGAAGGAAAAAACATTCACCGTTGGTGTGCTCGAAAACAACCAGGTCGACGGGCAACGCAAGGTAGCCATCACTGCTTCTGTATATGTAAGCTCTTGTGGTTGTAGTGCACCATCTGGTACATTAGGTTCAGTAGCCGACACCCTGATCGTAAGTGATAACGATGGTCCGGCATTGCAGTTGATCATTGACCCGCTTACCCTGGCGGAAGGATCAACCAACGCCGGAACGCTGCGCATCAACCGCAATACAGCGGTAACAAACCCATTGATCGTAAACCTGCAATCGTCCGATACCAGTGAAGTGGTATTACCATCAACTGTAACCATCCCCGCAGGCGCTGCTTTTGTTGCGGTGCCGGTTACAACCATCAACGATAATACGACCGATGGCAGTCAGCAGGTAAACCTGCAGGCATCCGCTACCGGTTTTTCACCAGGCGCCCTATGGGTAATTGTGAGTGACCTTAATAAACCCGATCTGCAGATCCCTGCTGCCTCGGTAGCAAATGCAAGTGTTAATGCCGGCGCGGTATTCAACTACCAGGTTTCGGTAAAGAATACCGGTTTTGCCACCGCACCGGCCGGTGTATTGGTGCGCGGTTATCTTTCTGCCGATAATATCATCGATGCCGGTGATACGCTTATTACAGAAGATATTATTCAAACCGCTATTGCCACCGGCCAAACTACGCAATTCATCAATGCGGCTTCGGCCCCCGAACTTCCCGGACAGTACAAATTGCTGTTCCAGGTAAATCCGAACGCTGAGTTGTCGGAGTTGTTGATGACCAACAATACGTCGCGGCCTGTTAATGTAACGATCAATCCTGATTATACTGCAACAGCCAATGTAAGCCTTGCCTATTATACAAAAGGCACCACCATTCCTGTAACGGGTATAGCTACAAAGAACAATGGTACACCGGCCGCTAATGTTGATGTGGAAGTATATGTTATCACCACCGGCTTACGCCGGAAGGTAACCGCTACCACCAATGCTACGGGCGGGTATACGGCACAGTTTATTCCATTGACTAATGAAGCGGGGCACTATATTGTTGGGGCCAGCTTCCCCGGATTGGGCGCTACCTTGGAGCAGGATGCCTTTGATATTTTAGGTGTTCGCATCAATAGCGATCAGATACCGCAGTTTAAGGTGAATTTGAATGATACTTTAAAAGGCCAGTTGACTGTTCAAAATCTCAGTTATACAAGTCTTAATAATTTTTCATTAGAACCTGTTGTGTTACCTGCCGGAGCATCAATGAAGTTTGATACCATAGGTGTGTTGGCCGGAAATGCGGTTAGTAATATTTCCTTTATAATAACCGGGTCAACCTTATCAAAAGGAAATAATTTTGAAGTGTCTGGCTTAGAAGCAAAAGCAAGTGTTGGCGTAGTGCAGAAGGTAAATGCTTATTACTATTGCCAGGCTCCCAATGCCTTTGTTGTTGCAGATATTGAAAAGATCAACGCGAAGGTTTCACAAAGTAGCGGAGAGAGATTGATTGAAATAAGGTTGATAAATAAAGGCAAAGGAGCAACAGGGGGTGTTAATGTTAAGATACCTCAGGTAAGCTGGATGAACAGTGTAACTGCTACTACTTTACCTTCGATGAATACCGGCGATACAACTGTTGTAATCCTTAGATTTCTGGCCCTTCCGGAAGTGCCTTTTGGTTACCCTGTAACAGGTACTATCGTAATCGCTGCCCAGAATGGAAACTCGTTTTCACTTCCATATACATTTGAGAAAGTATCAGAGACAAAAGGAGCCGCTTCGGTTATTGTAACAGATCAATTTACCTATTTTACAGAGAGAGCTCCTAATGTGTCTGGTGCGCATGTGCAGATCAAGAATTATTTTTCAGGAGTGGTTTATGCAGATGGTTATACTGATGCAAATGGTGTTTTCTCCGCAATAGAATTACCCGAAGGTAAACACAGGATTATTGTTGAGAAAGAAAAGCATACTCCTTATAATAACACCATTGACATAAATCCGGGCGAGACTGTCAGGTCAACGGTATTCATCAATTACCAGGCTATAACATTCAACTGGAAGGTAGAACCTACCGCTATACAAGATCAATACGATATTACGCTTACAGCACAGTTTGAAACGCATGTACCCATGCCTGTTGTAACGATTGAAGTGCCTAAGACAATGCCGCAACTTTCAGGTAATGAAGTGTATGCATTTAATGCAATCCTTACCAATCATGGTTTGATCACCGCAAAAGATGTGGCGTTGAATTTGCCTGAGGATGATCCTGAATATGAATTTGTTGCCAACTATGTGACTGCAGACCTGCAAGCTCAACAAAGTATACAGGTGCCTGTCATTATGCGTAGACGCGGAGCGCAGTCAGTAGGGGCGCGAAAGTTTTCTTCTGTAGTCGGAATTTCTCAATTTCTTGGTATACAGCTGCCATCTATCGTTAGCGGCACTAATTGGGCAGGCGATTGTAGTGTTTATATCAAGTTACGTTATTGGTATAATTGTAATCTTACAACTGGAGTGTGGCAGGCTTACGCAACTGAAATTAAATTGCCGTTCAGAACTTGTTTAGGTAGTCGTGAAATACTAATAGGTGGCGGTGGGTTTCCATATAACGGCAATGGAGTCTATTTTGATACTCCATGCTTCTTTTGTGGAGGAGGTGGGGGGAGTCTGGGATCAGGACTTGTATTGCCTGAATTGCCTGCATTTTCACTTGAAAGGAAAAGTTGTGCGGATTGTATTAAGGAAATAATTAAAACTGTTGTAAAATGTGTGGTGACGTTTGGTGGTAAAGGAAAGATCATTTCAGCTATAATGCCACGTAAAAAGAAGGGAGGGGGATTGTCTTGTATTAAGAGTTTAATTAAAACAATCGTTACATGTGCAAGAACTGATGTTGAGGATGTGAATACAGCTCTTAATTATACGATACCGAATATTTCCAACGCTCGGGTTTCAGTTGCTTCCGCTCCAAGTGGAGCTGTTTTTCAACAAATTGCCGATAATTTGCAGCTTGCTGTAGATGGATTTGATATAAGTGAGAGGTGGGCTAATGAATATTTTGGAGATATGATAGCTAGTGATGCATGGGAAGTATTAGAGCAGAAACTGGAACCTTTCATAATTGCTAAAGATTCAATCCGTGAAGGTGATCAGCAAGTTATTCTCTCGTTTATGGCGGGTTATGAAATTCAGGAATCGGCTATTAAAGTGTTTTTCGCTCGTTGGAACACATCTGTCTATGCACTGAAATTGGGAATTATGTCTCCTAATGCTCAGTTCCCGGAAATTATTAACTGGAATCTTTCACAAAGTTATTCGGATTCATTGTCTGATATGATCTCCAAGGCGAAAGATCTGGGTTTCGCTTCATTGGATGATATGTATGAAGAGTCTTATTCTTCATTGAATAAAATACTAGATGATCAAAAAGATGCCGTTTGTGCTTCCGTAACCGTACAATTCAGCCAGCAGCTTACCATGACGCGGGAAGCATTTGAAGGAATACTCGAAATATTCAATGGCCATCCTACGGATGCCATGGATTCTTTGACCGTGAATATTCAGATCACCGATCAGGATGGTGTGCCTTCCAATGGACTGTTTGAAATTCAAACAAAGAGTCTTAGCAATTTGTCGGATGTAACAGGTACCGGCGCCATCAATGCCCAGCAAAAAGGAAATGTGAAATTCCTCTTTATTCCTGAGCCTGGCGCTGCACCGCAAACGCCTAAAATATACAACTTCGGGGGCTCGGTGCTGTATTGGGATCCTTACGCGAAAGCCATGGTGACCCTGCCATTAACAGCCGTGCCATTGACGGTGAACCCCAGTCCGAACCTGATGTTGCATTACTTTATGGAACGCAATATCCTCGGTGATGATGCGCTTACCAGTCCGGCTATTGAACCTTCGGTACCGGCAGAACTGGCCGTTATGATCGAGAACCAGGGTTATGGACCGGCCGTTAATCTCACCATTTCCGCTGCACAACCTAAAATTGTAGAAAATGAAAAAGGACTGGCGATCAACTTCTCATTGATTGGTTCCAACTTCCAGGGGAAACCCAGGAACATGGGTGTTACCAACATCAACTTTGGCACCATTCCTCCATTGGAAACACGTATTGGTCAGTGGTATTTTACCAGTTCATTATTAGGCAAATTTGTAAGCTACGAAGCGAATGTAGTGCATGCCAACAGCTTTGGCAATCCGGAACTGAGCCTGGTGAAAGGTATAAAGTTGCATGAGCTTACAAAAAGCATTCGTTTATATGGTGATTATGAAGATGGCATCAACGACTTCCTGGTAAATGATATTTTTGATGTGGATGACAAACCGGATATTATTTATTTTTCACAGGGTAATACCACCGAAAAGGTGTATGAAGCAACCGCCGGCAGCTTTACGCCAGGAGTATCGGCGCCTACATTCACCAATACGTTGCGTGTAACAGCCTCCCGCGCCGGATGGAATTATATTAAACTGAATGATCCGGGTAATGGACTGTACGAACTGGTAAGCGTAACGCGTAACGACGGTCAGGTAATACCATTGAATAATGCCTGGCTTACCTTTGTTACCCTTCCGGTAAGCAGACCACCCGTATATGAACACAAATTTCATTTTGTAGATAATTTTGCGACAACAGAAGTGGCATCGTATACGGTAGTATGGAAACCTAAAAACTTCAATGTGCCGAAGATCGATAGCATCAGTGGAGCACCTAAGTATGTTACTGCTGAGCAGGTAAAAAAGCTGACGGTTATATTTAACAAGGCGATTGACCCGGCCAGTTTTACATATGAAGACCTTACACTTACATTCCAGGGCGGTCCCAATATCATCAATTCATCTGTTGCTATAACACAGGTGGATAGCGCCACCTTTACCGTTGACCTGTCGCGCATTACTACCGGTAATGGTTTCTATGCCTTCACCGCGCAGGCTGCTGAGGTAAGTGATGTGTATGGCATAAAAGGCCTTACGGGCAAACAATCTACCTGGACCCAGTTCCTCACCGTTCCTACGGTACAGGCTTATCTGGCCATACCCGAGAATCATTTTGCTACTGCATTCGATACCATACAGGTGCTGTTTAACCTGCCCGTTTCCGATACCACGGCAACACTCGAACGGTTTACGGTCCATAAGAATGGGATAACGGTGCCGGGCACTATAGTGATCGATTCTGTTCGGGCTGATAAGAAATTATATTATTTATCAGGCTTGAAAAATATACTTACCGAAAGCGGTACTTATCACCTGGTAGTTGACCTGCCAATGATCAGGACCCTTGATGGAGTCACAGGTATGCAGCCCGATTCGGTGGCACTTACTGTTGATAATGCCGGACCAACCATCATCAGCATGGAGAGATCGAACCAGGATGGCATTGATTCGCAGCATGTCACTTTTGTGAATATCATGTTCCAGGAAGATGTAAAAGGGTTCAATACCGCATCGGTTAAATTAACCCGCAATGGAGAAACGATCTTCCTGAATATTGCCCAGTTGTCGAATACCGATCTTCAGCACTGGATGGCGGGCAACTTTGGCCTGATTACATATCCGGAAGGCAGTTATACCTTCACAGTAGACATGACCGGCTTTACAGATATGGCGGGTAACAAGGGTACAGGCGTTCAACAAATAAGTTGGGTAGTGAACCGTTCATCACTGATCACACTCAGCAACTTGGTATTAACCCCCGATCTTGGCTATTCGAATACCGATCGTATTTCCTCTGGCGATTCGCTGCAGGTAGTATTCCATCTTGATGCAGCAGCTGCACAGGTAACCATTGCTCAGACCGACATCAGCGGGGAAACCGTTTTGAAAACGCTGACGAATGTTATCGCAGGTGATATTGCCACACCGGTTACCTTATTGGCGGGCGGTAATACCGGCATCAAAGTAATGGCTACTGGAGCTAATGGCGGTACTGCCATGATACAACAAAACCTGTTTATTGATCAGGCGCCGTTGACTGGCCAGTGGTTGTTTACTAACATGCAAACACTCACTAAACAGGTAGATACCATACCCGTGGTGTTCTCTTCAAAATTGTTGAACAACACTGGAATACTGAATGCACTCACATTCAACTGCAATGGAACTAATATGCCGGTTGCCGGTTTACAGGTAGATGCGATCAATGATACAACCTATCATATTCGTGGGCTTCGTCAGGCAACTAACTTTACCGGTAATTATCAACTGACCCTGAACCTGCAGCCATTGAACAAATACAGAAGTGGCAAAGCGGGCACTGGTAACATCACCACCTCATGGATATTGACCGCTGTTAACCAGGCGCCGGTAGCAAGGGCCATCAACAATGTAGTGGTAACTGCGGCTGGTATGGTTACCCTGGATGGATCGGACTCATATGATCCGGATTCAAATGCCATTAGCTATCGTTGGATAGCGCCGGCCGGTGTGGTTCTGAACGATTCTACCCTGGCGAAACCAGGCTTCCTGGTAACCAGTGAGCACCAGGGAAAAACACTCTCATTCCTGTTGATTGTAAGCGATGGCGCATTGTTCAATACAACCGTGGTAAATGTTGTGGTGAATCTGAGCGGTGTAATCGTAACTTTTAGCGGACTCGATAATAACTATTGCGCCAACGCCTTACCAGTACAATTGACTGGTACGCCTGCAGGCGGTACCTTCAGTGGCGCAGGAATTTCTGGTAACAGCTTTAACCCGTCTGTAGCTGGCGCAGGCACTCATCAGATTACTTATACGTTGGATGGACAATCGTTCTCAAAGAGCACCGTTGTTAAAGCAGAAACAACACCTTTGTTTGATACGTTGGCGCCCATTTGCGCAGGGGCAACAGCGCCGGTATTGCCAACTACCTCGCTAAATGGCATACCCGGAACCTGGAGCCCCGGAACCGTAAGTAATACCGCAACCAACATATATATATTTACGCCTGCTGACGGCCAGTGTGCAACAAAAACAACCTTACTAGTAAAAATAGATCAGGGAATAACTTATTATCGTGATTTGGATGGCGATGGATACGGTTCCGACTCTACCATTACTACCTGTACTGAAACCCCACCAGCCGGGTATGTGGCCATCGATGGCGATTGTAATGACAACAATGCCACTGTTCATCCCGGGGCAACGGAATTATGCAATGGAAAAGACGACAATTGTAATGCACAGATTGATGAAGGTTGCAATTTAACCACCTGGTACCGTGATAATGACGGGGATGGATATGGAAATTCTGACAGTACTTTGTCGACTGGTACCAGGCCTGCAGGCTATGTTGCCCAGGGCGGTGATTGCAACGATCATAATGTTTACATGCATCCCGGTGCATCTGACCCTTGCAATGGTATAGATGATAATTGTAACGGCCTGATCGATGAAGAAGCCTGCGAACGGCGCCTGTTTTACAGGGATGCAGATGGTGACGGGTATGGTGTAGACAATAAATTCAAGGTAGCCATTACCCAACCAGTTGGATATTCACCCGTAGGCGGTGATTGTAATGATAACAATCCCACCATTCATCCCAATGCACCGGAACTGCCTAATGGTATAGATGATAATTGTAATGGTATAAAAGATGAGGGGTTGGCCAAATATACATACTTTAAGGATGAAGATGGCGATGGTTATGGCAATGAAGACAAGTGGAAAGAAAGTACAGGTCCGGCACCGGTTGGATATATATTACAAGGTGGGGATTGTAATGATAAGAACGCTAATATTCACCCTGGTGTAGCAGAACTACCCAATGGAAAAGACGACAATTGCGACGGTCAGATAGATGAAGGCTTGCCGGTATACACCTACTTCCGCGATGCGGATGGCGATGGCTATGGCAACGAAGACAAATGGAAAGAAAGCACCGGTCCGGCGTCTGCGGGGTACGTGTTACAGGGTGGCGATTGCAATGATAACAATGCAACCATACACCCTGGTGCTATAGAAATTCCAGGTAATAAAAAAGACGATAACTGCAATGGAGAGAAAGATGAGGCGCTCATAACGGTCAATACAAGAAGTGAATTGAAGGAAACAAAGCCTTTGGTAAGCACCGCATTCAACGTAATCGTATCGCCCATACCCAGTATGAGCACATTCAATGTATACCTGAAGGGAAGTAATTTGGTTGAAAGGGTGACGGTGCGGGTATTTGATCAGGTAGGCAAACTGGTTGAATTGCATACCAGTTGTATGATTGGGCAACAATTGCGAATTGGAGAACACTTTGCCAAAGGATTGTATATTGTTGAAGCGATTCAGGGTAATGCAAGAAGAATTGTGAAAATAATAAAATTGTAATAAGGTAGCTGTATCATTAGTTCCGAAAACTAAAACAGGTTTCACCATGTCTGTGTAGTTCAGAATGGTGAAACCTGTTACTTATTTAAAACGATTAGTATCCGAACCTTCACATACTTTCATCAGTTGAGGCACCCTATCAATTAATGGCAAATTAATTTAATCTGTTGTGCCGTTTCATAAGCAGCCTCACCATTCAAAAAAATAAATTCACAAAAACTCCCACATTTCCTGTAACATTAATTAAGTCCTTACGATTAGATAATAATAAGGAACAAATTATTTAACGCCCATTGGGAAATCCTGCTATGAACAATGAGGAAGTTTTAATAGCCAGGTGTAAGCGGGGTGATCCTGCCGCTTACACTGAGTTGTACAATGAACACGCCAGGGCGGTATATAACACCATTCTCAGACTGGTTAAACATACCGCAGAAGCAGAAGATATTCTGCAGGAAAGTTTTGTGGCAGCCTTTCAGGGCATAGGTCATTTCACACACACAGGTGGGTTCGGGGCGTGGGTTAAAAGGATCGCCATTAATAAATCCATCGACTGTATCCGTAAACGGAAAATAAACTTTGTACAACTGGAGGCTGATTGGGTAACTGTTGCAGAAGAAGAGATGATCAATGAGGCTACCTTTCAATTTACCATGGATGCCATTGAATCGGCTATTGAATTACTGCCCGATAATTACCGCACCATTTTTAACCTGTACGTGATAGAAAATATCCCGCAGGCTGACATAGCGCAAATGCTTGGTCTTGAAAATACAACGGTGAGGGTACAATATCACCGGGCCAAACAAAAGTTATTATCCATTCTCTCTAATGTAGCTTCTTATGAGCAATGAGTTGGAAAATTATATTCACAAAAACCGGGATGCGTTGGACAGGGCTGCACCGGATGCTGCTGTTCTTGGCCGTATCCTGGATGAAATGAAATCAAAAGGGAAGAGGAGGCCACATCGTATCGTGGTGCCTTTCCGGTTATTGAAATGGGCGGCGGCCTGCCTGTTGGCTTTAGCTTGCTGCATGGCATGGTGGTATTTCAACCGGCAACAGCGTGCCCCGGAGGTTGCCAAAGTCACTGAACCGCAGCAACAACCTCAACCAGCATCTGATGTTAAAGAACGCTCTGTCATTGACACGGTGAATAAAAATATCGCCATACGAAAAAAGACTTTTGCCCATAAAACGAATGCAGTACAAGCCGGCTATGGGGCAGGGTCATACAATTTGCAATCGGCCGCAGGCAGAATACAGGCTATTGCTGTGATAGCACGGGGTAAAAACAACACGCAAACTGTCATAGATGTGTTGATACATGCCCTGAATAATGATCCCAATACCAATGTGCGCCTGGTCGCACTGGATGGATTAACAAAATTTATTAAGAAAGTGTCTGTGAGAAGGGCATTGATTACCTCATTAAAAAAGCAGCAGGATCCTGTTGTGCAGATCAATCTGATCGACTTGCTGACACAGATGCGTGAGCGGAATGTGCTGCCAGGGCTGGAGCAAATGGTTAACGATAGAAATACCAATAAAGCGGTGCGGGATATGGCGTATTCCGGCATTCTGCAACTTCGTCCGGTAATGATCAACTAAGAAAACTATTTATATGAAAAAGCATTTATTAATTCTGATCCTTTGTATTACCTCAGTCATGGCAACCAGGGCTCAGCAATACAAAGTCAGTAAATCATATCACAGAATGATCCTGAATTTTGGCAATGTGCTGGTTGAAGGGCATAGTGGGAAAGAGATCATCTTCACCGCTCAACACAACGAAGCAGCCATTGATCCAAAGGCAAACGGCCTACAGATCGTCAACGGTGGCGCCTCTAACGATAACACGGGTCTGGGTATCCGTGTCGTTGAAAAAGGGGACACGTTGAAGGTTAGACAGGTTGATCCGGGCCAGGCTATTAAAATATTGGTGCCAAAGGGGGTTATCGTGGCTTTTGTATGTCATACATGGGGCGATTCTGCAAAGATGATTCTCCGGAACCTGGAAAACGAAATTGAGATCCAATCGGATTATAACGATGTGTTGTTGGAAAATGTAACAGGGCCTGTAATCGTGCGTACATTATATGGGGCAGTTGATGTTATTTTCAACGAACATATTAAGGGGCCGGTTTATATTGCAGCTGTTCATGCAGCTGTTGACGTAACCATTCCCGGTGATACGAAAGCAAATGTTATACTGAAAAGTTCCTACAGCTCTATTCTCACTTCACCGGCTCTCAATATGGAAATGGAAAAGAGAACAGCGGATGACCCGCCTGTTTTCACCAGTTTTGTAAAAGGGAAGTTGAACGGTGGTGGTTTTTATTTCCGGCTTGATGCTACATACGGTAAAATTTACCTGCGTAAAAAGTAATCTAAAATCTCGGGCACAATACTTTATCCTGGCTGCTATTACGCCTGGCAAATCCTTTCCAGGATAAACCCAGTTCAAAACCTCCCCGCAGCTGACTGGCCGTTTTTAATGGAGAGGTATTGATATCATAACTTAGCGTAACAGAAAGAGATCGAACGTCCATTTTTACAACCGGAACGATCGCGTCATTCCACCGTACAAAAACACCTGCATGTACTACATACATTGGGTCATCCGGGAAATCGTCCAGTTCATATGAATATAATCCGCCAAAAATAATTTCCCGGGATGCCCCTTGCATAAGTACTTCCTGTTGTAAGGTAAAATACCGGTAATCATCAACGCTGAATTTAAGCCCCGCCGAAAAAACATATTTGGGATGCAATTCAATGGCTGCATTCTTGTAAAACGAGGTTTTAGGACGGTTTATATGATGGTAAGCGGCGCCAATAAAGATCAGGTGTTGAAAATTGGAACCCAACGAAGTATTAAAATTCATGCCTACGCTTCCATCCCAATAGCCAATAACAGGATCTGAAAAATATTCACCGGTGGGTATACCGGGGTTCCAGCTTCCATCCCTATACTGGTTGGTAGTGGTCATTTTAGTATAGTCTATACGTTTCTGCACCCATCCGCCCATAAAACCCAACGAAAGGTAACTCGTTCGTACTGTACTAACAGATTTGTGATAATTTACAACTGGTAACAAATGAACCGTTGACTGAACAGCAGAACCGGCTTTATCATACAGTACCTGGCCGCCCATTGTAAAATAATCATCTCCTCCGCCAACCGGCATTTTATACTCTCCGTTAAATGAAGCCGTTCGAAAAGAGTTCGGTGTAACGCTCTTCCACTGATCGCGGTATACCAGCTGCAGCCTCACATCTCCATCGAACAACCCGGCTAGCGAAGGGTTACGCAATAATGGCGCCTCAAAAAACTGGGAAAAATGAATGTCCTGCGCATGGATAGTATGCGATAACAGGAAAAACAGGACGCCTGTTAATATGCTACAGTAACTATATTTCCCCGGGCATACAGGCAAATGGTTTATTGGTTTAGGGCTCATAATAGCGGGTTGTGGCGGCATGTCATAGGTTAACGAATTAGTGTTACATCTCCTTTGAACGTGAGTGTTTGTCCATTTTCACAAACCACATCAATGACATATACAAATACATCCTCGTTCGCCGGGGTGCCTTTATACATTCCGTTCCAGCCTTTTGATATATCATTGGTATAAAATGCCAGTTGTTTAAATACCTCCTCACCCCAGCGGTTGTAAATGAATAACCTTTTTATATACGAAACGCCTTTACCCCCTGGGTAGAATACATCATTGATACCATCGCCATTCGGAGAGAATGTATTGGGCAAAAACACATTTTCCCCACCGCACACTACAAACAGGGTGATGGCATCTTCGGTTACACATCCACCTTCATTGGCCACCTGCAATTTGTATTGTATGGTTTGTTTAGGCGTGCTTACCGGGTTCGGACAATTGACACAACTCAGCCAGGTTGCCGGTGACCAGTTAATGCTTTTAACATCAGATGAAAGCACAGGCTGCAACGTCACCGAATTGCCTACTATTACAGTCTTTTGTTCTTCCAGCGTTATTTGGGGATATGGATATACGATTACCGGCACATAGGCCGTGTCGAAAAAACAATTGTTGTTATCTTTTCCAATTACCTGGTACAAAGTAGTAGCCAGTGGTTTGGCAACCGGGGCAGCCACATGAGCATCATTCAATCCCGAAACAGGTGTCCAGCTATATTGGTCAGCACCGTTGGCCCGCAACCTGTAAAATTCACCGGTACAGATAGTATCACCGCTGTTGGCAGAAACGGTAAACGGTTGCTGTACCGTTACCAATATGGAGTCGGTGGCCTTACAACCAAAAGCGCTTACCCCTTCTACATAGTATTTAACCGTTGAAGCCGGATTTACCATCGTGCTGCTGCAATTAGTGCACGACATATTGCCGGTAGAAGTCCAGCTATAATTTACCGCACCGGAAGCCTGCAATAGTTTGGGTTGATTGCGGCAAACAACAATATCGCTCCCCGCATCTATCGGGGGCAGCGGATGAATGATAATGGGATAGAAAGCCGTACCTGAACAATTGTACGAATTGGTAATGGTAAAGGATACCTGGTAATTGCCTGGCTTATCATACAATGCAACAGGAGGCGTATGTGTTGCCGCTGTTTGTCCGTTACCAAAATCCCACGACCACGACAATGTATAAGGATTGGTATTTAACAGATCACCTGTAAATTGAAAGCCTACGGGCACACAGGCTTCCGTTGGCCCTGTGATACCGGCCCTGGGCGATGGAATTACCTGCAGGGGTACGGCAGACTGTATATCGCTGGTACAATTATGCAGCGTGGTTACCTGTAGTTTTACCGGGTAATCGCCGGGCGCCAGGTATTCATGAGAAAATGTTTTTGAAGTGGATACCGTACCATCTCCCAACGTCCACGAATAATTTGTGATCAGGTCATTTGAAACAGAAGCATCATTAAACGTTATAAATCCCCGGTCGCACAAAGATTGTTTATCCGTTGTAAAGCCGGCTGTAATACCATACACGGTGAGGGTATCCTTTCCTGCTATGGGCACCTGGCATCCCTGGGCATCTTTCAGGATCATGCGCGGCAAATAGCTACCCGGCCGTACATAGGTATGTGTTACTTCCGGATCAGGCGTGGCGGCGGTGGCGCCATCGTTGAAATCCCAGATAAACGATACCTGGTCGGTGGTATTACCTTTAAAATTCACGGTGAGCGGCGTACATCCGTCGATGTTATCATAGGTAAGGGTTCCTTTAGGGCCGTTGATGGTGATCTTTTTATCCTGCAGAATAACTACACATCCCCCTTTACTGGTCACCTTCAGCACTGGCCAGTATTCCCCGGGGTACGTATAAAAGTGTACAGGATTGGAAAGAGTAGAGGTGTTGCCATCGCCAAAATCCCATTCCAGGGTATCTATATGCTGCGACTGATTGGTGAACTGCACTACCAGCGGCGGACAGGTGCTTTGATTGGCATTGATCGAAAATGCGGCTACCGGGTTGTTTACCTGAACATAAGCCGGTTTGGTCATTGAATTGCTACAACCGTACTGGTCTTTGTAGTCAAGTGTTATTATATATGCTCCTTCGAGACTATAACTATGAATGGGGTTGGCACCAGAACCTGTTTGCCCGTCGCCAAAATCCCAGGTATAGGTATAGGATGAACTGCCAAGGGCCCTGAATGTTATATTTTTCCCGGTACAGCTCATGGAGTCGGGCGACATAAAATCTGCCTTTGGATCAGCAATTTGAATATTCTTTGTGGTGGTACTGCTGCAACCCTTGCTATCGGTCACTGTTAGCGTAACGGTAAATGGCCCGGCCTGCACATACGTATGGGTAAATGAAGATGGATTGATTTCATCTGCTGTACCATCTCCATAATTAATTACCCGCTTTGTAAAAGGCAGGGCGACATCACTGGTGGATACATCAGTAAAAGTGACCGGCGCATTGATACAGGCTGCTGTTGGAGCATTAAGCCCTGCTTTGGTCTCGATCACTTTTACCGGTAGTTCAATTATTTTGAAACATTTATTGGTATCAATGATTACGGCAAATACTGAGTATGATCCCGGCCTGACGTAGGTTTCTGTAAGAATAGAGTCATTATACCAGCTTTGATTTGAATAGTTTGAGGTGATATGCCTGCTGATCAGGTTGGTTGTATCGCTGACCGTCATTTTGAATTGAATAGGGCTATTGGGACATATAGTATCATTGGTAGCAGTAAAGGTCATGGTGTTATCAACGATAATGATATTCGCTGCGGTAGCATGCTGACATCCGCCGTTAACGACCGTTAAGGTAACCGTATACTGGCCTGTAGCAGCATACACATGCGAAGGATATTCACTGGTAGAGGTGTTACCATCGCCGAAATTCCAAAGGAATGTCAACGGCGCCGTTGACCTGCTGACGATGGAGGTATTGTTAAATGATCTTTTGTAGGGCTCATTGCAATTAATGCCTACTTCAAACCGGGCAATGGGCGGCTTTACATGCACATAATTTATAAGCGTTTTCCACGAATGACAACCACTGCTCTTTACCGTTAATGTTACACTGAAGCGGCCGGTATCGGAAAAAGTATACAGCGGGTTTTGAAGCCCGGAAGTGCCTCCATCGCCAAACTGCCAGTACCATTCATTGATCGGGTTGTCGGCCGGCGGGTTGCCCTTTGACAAATCGGTAAACTGAATGGGCGTAGCCGCGCATACATCCAGGGGATTGGCAGTGAAATCTACATTCACCTTATTGCCTACTGTTATCAGGCTATCCTTACTTACAGTTTCCTGGCATCCATCCTTTGTTGTATATGTAACACGCACGGTATAGGTGCCTTTTTGTGTATAGGTATGTACCGGACTTAGGCCGGTGCCGGTGGAGCCATCGCCAAAATCCCATTGGAAGTCAATAATAGGGATCACCGAATTAACATCCAGGCCGGGTGAAAAGATGTAGGGTACACAACCTTCCTGGTGTATATCCAGGATGGTAACGATCGGCTTTCTGATCACGATATAGTTCGCCTTCGTGATCGTTGCTTTACATCCTGCGCTGTTGGTAATGGTCAGTGTAACAGTATAAGTTCCTTCGGCATAGGTGTGAGCAGGTTGCGACTGAGTAGACTTAACACCATCGCCAAAATCCCACTCATACGCCACGGCGTCGGGAGCAACGGCCGTAAAGGCAGCGGTAAAAGGCGCTTTACAGGAGGCTGTATCTGGCGCACTGAAATCAACAGTAGGCTTTGGAATAATTTCTATGGTTTTGGTTTTGGTATCAACGCAATTTTCAAAACGGGTAACCTGGGTAACCGTATAATGGCCGATGGCGGAATAGGCATGGGTGGGCCCGGTGCCGGAGGAAGCGGCACCATCACCAAAATCCCATGAAATGCTAACCGGGGTAGTCGAAGACGTATTGGAAAAAGTAACAGGTTCATTAACACAACTGATGGCAGGGGCATTAAAACTGCCTGCGTTCGTTCCAATATCAACGTTTTTAGTATACGTGTTGGTGCAACCGGTATTATTCGTAGTTGTTAACCGTACCACATAATGTCCGGCGGTTGAAAAGGCATGAACAGGATGTATATCCGTAGCATGACTGCCATCACCAAAATCCCAACTATAACTCAACGTTCCCGTACCGGTGCTGGTATTTGAGAAGGGTACCGTTGCTGGCGCCTGGCAACTGTTGGCCGTTCCAACGGTAAATGCGGCCTGCACACCTGTTTGACTGCTGATCGCTTTAAGGCGGGTAACTGAACTGGTACACCCGTGGCTGTTAACGGCTTGTAAAGAAATATTAAATTCACCTGTACTGTTATAAATATGTTCGGGGTGCTGCTGTGTGCTGGTGGTACCATCGCCAAAATCCCATAAATAACTGCTCACGGTTCCGCTACCGGCCGTAGTCTGGTTGGTAAAATTAATTTTCAGTGGAAAACAACCGGCGGCTGTTGATTGGGTAAAATTGATAACAGGTGCAGCATATACCGTAATATATTGTGTTTTGGTTATGGAGGCGGATGTTGCTCCTTTTTTGACAGTCAGTTGTATGGTATAGGTTCCGGGGTTGAAATACGTTACTGAAGGGTGCTGGTAATATGAAATGGTGCCGTTGCCAAGGTTCCATTCCCAAACATCCGGATTGCCGGTAGATTGATCGGTAAAATTGACCAATAGCGGGCCACATCCTGCCAGAGGAGAAGCAGAAAAATTTGCAGTAAGTTGAGCTTGTCCCTTATTGAAGCAGGTCAATAATAGAAAAGCCACGCCGGTTACGTACAGCGCAATGATTCTCTTCATAAATATTGGAAAATGGGCTATGTCACTAACGGACATATGGGGTTAAAACGGAGCACAAAGTTAATAAAGTATTGGCAATTCGTAATTTTCGCAACAGGTCATGGAAAGATTACAGTGAAAATACTATGTTGGAAATAACTGTTAAATGTAAGCGGGTATAAGGCAGTGTTATATGATTGATAAACCGATTATATGCTAATTTTTCGCAGCCTGTTATTTTTAAAATAATTTATTCCACACTTTTCTTAAAAGCATTGATGATATAGTTGTTGTCCTGGTAAAGCAGGGTTTCGTTTACTGTTAAGAAACTCTCGTTTTTATCATTGAATCTCCCAATGCGGATATTAAAGGTTGTATTCAATTTGTCCCTCGTTTTTGCACAATCTATTTTGGGTGATAAAGCAAAGTTGTAAATATTGGTCCCTCCCGGCAGGGCTTTGATGGTAATACCGGGAATTTTATTTAACGAATCAAATAGCTCATTGGCTTTTTGTACAGTATTTTTTAACCGCGTTTCAATGCCTTCGAGCCGGTAAAGGGCCATGGCCGCATTCGCCCAGTTTCCATACATAGTACCGCCATGAACTTTTATCAGGTGCGGCATTGTATCGATCACTGCTTTATCGCCACAAAGCACAGCGCCTCCTGCAGCGCCAAAGTATTTATACAGGGAAATATAAATGGTATCACATAGCGATGCATATTCTTTTACAGAAACGCCCGACCAGGCTGATGCCATATAGATCCTTGCTCCATCAAGGTGCAGCTTTATATTATTGGCACGACAGTAAGCACTGATCTTGCGCAGTTCTTCTACAGGCACCATGCGTCCGTCGCTTCTACGCACCGGATTTTCTATAGATACGGCGCCAACCCCTGTCTTAAACACTTCTTCGGAAGGTAATGCCTCAACAGCGCTCTGCAGTTGTTGCGCTGTAAAAAATGGTTCTTCTTTTGCCAGCGGCATCAGTCTTTTTTGAAAAACAGACTGCGCGGCATCCGCTTCATCCCGGTAAACATGGCTGGTATCCTGCACAAACACTTTTGATTTTTCACCGCTCAATACGGCAATGGCCAGCTGGTTAGCCATGGTACCGCTGGGCATGTACACTGCTTTTTCCTTCCCTGTTATTTCAGCAAACTTTTTCTCCAATGCCTCTACCGAGCCTCCGGAGCCATAGGCATCTTTTACAACACCGGTGGTGGCAGTTGCCTGCTGAAGCATGTTCAGATAATCTATTGGTTCAAACATTTCTCCATCTCCAAAGAATTTAATAACCGGCGTAACGGTTGGCGATTGTTTGTACCCGGTACCCATGGCAAAAACAGGATTTGCAATAAGCGCTGGCAAGGTTGCCAGACTGGATGTTTTCAGGAAATTTCTTCTGTTTACAGGTGACATATATGGTAGATAAAAATGTTTGGGATGATCAATAACTAATGAATATAATGTGTTGGGCTTTACGAAAGGGATAAAAATATTTTGAGCGGTTATTTTTCAGGATCATAGTAAATAATACCGGCATTCTTATTGCAGTTATTGCTGTACTCTATTGGTTGCAATCCATCGCCAAGGTTTATACGTAAATAATATATCCCCTGAAGTATTGAATTTTGCAAAATACCCAAATACGTGGAAAACGTATTTTGTTTATGCACTATAAAAATATATTTATAATAACATAACTATAAGCTAATATGGAAGGCTGCATTGCACCCAGCGAAGTCCCTGGCGTATCGCCTGTAGAAAGAACAACTTTCGGTAAGATCGCTGAAGACCTTATTTACATGGATTTTTGCAGGCAAAAATTCTATTTTCCTGGCGAAGTATATGTGGATGACAATAACACGGCCGCCTACCTGTACTTCCTGAAAATGCACAATCCGCAATTGGGTCTTACCTCTTTTGCAATGTCGCTTGAATCTTCCAGTTTGGGTATGAAAAGGCCGGATCTATTGGTCCATTCATTGTATGAACAGGCCTTCTATGAAATTAAACCCAATTCAATAACAGGTAAACAAGCCGGTATACAAAAGCTTGGCATCCTGTCGGCCACTTACGTGTATTTTAAACTTCCTTATACACTGGGACTGACATATAAAGACACTGAGATCGTAGTAGCTTCGGTCGCCGGTCAAATTACTGTAAAATTAAAGGCAGCATTAAAAGGGCCGGGTTTGATCTTATACCAGCTATGTCTTGAAAGTAGTAGCGTTATTGATTCCGTAATCTTAGCGGCCATTCTGCGATACATCATTAAAAAAATGAATGAGCAGGCCGGGAAAGGTTCGTTTAAACCTGTTGACCTGAAACCAGCCTTTGCACGGGAAGGACAGCTGAGTGCGCTGGCAAATGTATTAGGCCTCGTTATGGTTACAGGCGCTGCCTATGTAGGGTGGAAATATTTTTGGAAAGCAGTGGCGAAAAGATTCGCTGCCCGTGGCGCTGCCGCTGCCTTACTGGCTGCTGCAGATGGGCCATTACCTATAGGAGATCTGATCGCTGTCGGTTTAGCCGTCTGGACTATAGTTGACATTATTCGCCTGAGCGATACGTTGTGGACTGAAGCAGGCCGCCTGGCAAATCAGCAAGCCTGATGCAAAGTAAGTGGTGATTCAGGAAAAGTTTTCGTTAACGCCTGTACATATCTGTCACCAGTTACAACAAATTAAAAGAGGCCGCCTCGTTGAGACGGCCCCTTTTAATGATCTATTCATTATTTGCCCACCGATACACTTTTAGCGGCTTCAATAATTACGGCGGCTACCTTAGCGGGTTGGGACATAAACACCACGTGGCTTCCTTTTATTTCTGTCACTTTGGTGTTGGAGCGTTTGTACATGTTACGCTGAATGTCGGGCACAATACTTTTATCGTCGGTTGCTACAATACCAAAGGTTGGTTTACTTCTCCATGCGGCATTGGTGATGGTAGATGCGAATCCTTTGCCATAAAAGGCACCCTGGGAGGCATACATGAAATCAGCTTCGGCTTTGCTTACATCTGCACAAAAACCTGCATGGAATTTATTCTTATCGTAATAAACGATCCCTTTTTCATCGGGAGGCAATACACCATTCTCAGGAGCAGGTGGGGCCGATTGAAACCATTGCAGCGCTGATTCTCCATTGCCGGGTTGGAAAGCGGCAATATATACCAGGCCAGCTACTTTGGGATGGTTTCCGGCTTCGGTGATAACGACACCACCCCAGGAGTGACCTGCCAGTATGGTGGGACCATCCTGTTTGTCGAGGGCCAGTTTTGTGGCGGCTACATCGTCTTCCAGTGAAGACAGTGGATTTTGAACGACGGTTACATGATATCCTTTTTGGGTAAGTGCTTCGTAAAGGCCTTTGTATCCGGAGCCGTCGGCAAATGCGCCATGTACCAATACCACGTTTTTAACGGTTTGGGCGTTTGTTGCTGTTACGGCGCCTGTTGTGGCCGATAATGTGATGGCGGCTGCTACGAGGCCGTTCTTCAATGTGTTGGTGAAAGATCTTTTTTCCATTGTATTTGTTGTTGATGTTTTTGTTTGTTTCAACGATACAAAGGTGCAATAGAAAGGGGGCGCAGCTTTTGAGGGGATTTCCCGTTTAGTTGTAATTATTTCCCTTCTTTTAAAACAGGCGTATTCCTGAATTCGACAGGAGAGAAGGAGGTATGCTTTTTAAAGTAATTGGAGAAATAAGCCACGTCTTCAAAACCCAGTTCAAAAGTGATTTGCTTTACTGATCTTTGGGTATAGGAAAGCAGTCTTTTTGCCTCGATGAGTATTCTTTCCTGTATCAGCTGCGAAGGGGTTTTATGATTGTAAATGGCAAAAAGATTGGAGAGGGTTTTAGGCGACTTGCATAGTTGTTCTGCGTAAAAGCTAACGGAATGCTCTGTGCGGAAATGCGTTTCTACCAAAAGATTGAACTTCCTGATAATGTGAAATTTTTCATCAGACACTTTTTTGGCCGGTACATATTCTGTGCGGGCTAACCGGGTTACATAAATGATGAGGCGTTTCAGCAGCACCAGCAGCATTTCATGTTGAATAGTATCAGCTGTTTTAAATTCATCTACGAATACATCCAGTAGCAACTTCAGTTTTTGCCGGGCCTGTTCGTTGAGCTTAATAAATAAATGATCGATGGTGCCAAAAAGAAATCCCACGCAGCTGACCTCACTGTCGTGGTCAATGATGCAGTAAAACTCCCTGTTGAACTGCCAGGCAACAATATCAGCCGACCTTTCGAATGAAAATGACTGATCGAACAGCAGGGTAAGCAAGCTGTCGGCAGGAAATTCGTGTTCCTTTCCATCGATCGTCACTGTCTGGCTGGGGCCAGGATTCCAGGCAATGGTAAAGTATTTATTGAAACGGTCGCGGCTAAAGAACAAACGATCGAAGCCTTCTTCTTCTTTGAAGAGCTGCAGATCGCCCCCTGTTTTTTCAACACTGAGTGTACATTTCATGTACTGGCAAAAATACGGCAACTTTTCTTCGATCAATGCAAACCAGCTGGCGGGTGCCTTTTAAATGAACTGGTAATAAAAGGGGGCTAACCAAAAAGGTCAGCCCCGTGGGTGCACATACCATACCCATGAGAAAAATGCATGATAACGAAAACGAACTTATTTAGGATTCTGCACCGGTGCACTGCCGTCAGCAGGTGGATTTAATGCCAGTTCATCATCCGGAACATCCCAGTAATCAATAAAATTATAATTGATGGTTGCTTTGGTATTCAACACGCCGGTACTGCTTACCACTACTGCGTTGGTTCTACCGGTGCCGCCTGCGCCAATATCATCGAGGTATCCCCACCGGCGTGAGTCGTACAACGAAACATTCCGGAAGAGTAATGCGGTCCTTCTTTCCCTGCGCAATTCTTCGTATGCCAGCGTTGCATCGGTGATGGCACCCGATACTGCCGAAATGCCTGAGCCCTGGTAGGTGCGTACAGCGTCTACACTGGCCAAACCGGAGGCGATATTATTGAGTTTTATATTGGCTTCCGCTTTCATCAACTCGTTTTCTTCATACGTTGATGCAACATATAATTCATAAGCGCCTACTGTTCTGCTGGCTAATACCTGTACACCACTCATGGCGTTACCCCCGTCTAACAATCGGTATCGCGTGCTGAAGGTGAATCCGCCTTTCTGGTTCAGGTAGGCCGTTACCTTGCTGAAATTATTAGCCAGCCTTTTGTCGCCTGTATTATACTCCTGTATCAGGCGTTCACTGATCTTATAGGTAGTGCTTGTCGGGTCGCCTACGGTCATGGCAGCTACGCTGCCGGTGGTAGCGCTGAGAAAGCCGCCTGCAGAAGCTGAACGGCCGGTAAACACCAGATCACTGCTGGTAACGCCATTATTTACCAGGGTGAGGATATTATTCCAGTCGGTGGCAGTCATATCTTTCACCCTTTTGTTCACAAGTATATTGCGTGCTTTCATCGTGTTGATCGTATGGATCCACATGGTAGGGGTAAGTACACCTCCTTTACCCGTTTGGCATTGCGCTGGGATCAGCGCTTTTACAATCGTGTTGTAATCAGCCAGCGTGGTAATACCGTTCAATGCTTCAATGGCTTTGTTGTAATTGGCATCGGCTTCTGCAATGATCTCAGCGCTTGTTTTGTAAAGGCCGTTTATTTTGGCAGATTCGTTTTTGATAAGACCTGCATAATAAATAGAGCCAATCCGCGAATAGGCATATCCCTTCCAGAAATAAGCCCATGCCTTTAAGGCATTTTTCCTGGTAGCGGCATCTCCGGTAAATGTTACATTATCCACTGTTTCAAGAACCAGGTTGCAGGCATTATTTAAAAAATACATCCATGTCCATTCATAATAGAACATATTGCTCCCCGCCTTGGTACGGGTATTATTGAGTCTTATCACCTGTTTGGCAGGGGCCGTGTTGGCAACTTTGGTGCCATCGTCGAATATTACATAATCAGGTACGCTTACCTGGTTGGTGATGTTGTTGGCGGCTTCGGAAGATATAACATCGGCCATCAGGTCGTGATAGGCCGGTGCGAGAAAGAAGAAACTGCTTCCGAGGAAAGAGCTTGAATATTTTCCATCTGTGATGCCGTTAAAACCTGTTTGATATACTGCTCCGAGTGATAATGACAAAACTCCGGCTTCTGTTTTGGCACTTTCCGGTGTGGGCGAATTCGGATTTTGTACATTCAGTTCTTCTTTTCTGCAACCTGCCTGTACAATCAGCAGCACGCACAGTAAGTATGGTATCTTTGTTCTCATTGTAGTAATAGTTTTAGATTAAAAGCCAAGGTTCAATCCAACCTGGTAGGTTTTGATATTGGGCATTGAGTTATGGTCAATACCTCTTTCGTAGGCCGAGTTACTGGTGCCCGTATTGATCTCAGGATCAAAGCCGGTGTATTTGGTGCCGGTCCAGAGATTTCTTCCTGATAACACCAACTGCAGTTTCTGGAAGTATTTGATATGAAGAAATTTGGCTGCATCTACTGCAAGGGATACATTACGTAACCTTACAAAAGAAGCGTCTTCATAGAAATAATCTTTTGTAGAATTGCGCGCGCCATTGATGCTTCCCCACATATCGGAATAAGCGCTGATGTAATAGTTGGAAAATGCTGCCGTTTGGCCGTTCACGGTGACCTTATCACCAAAATCTCCATGAATGCCGTCCCGGTACATCCATTCCTTGGTTTGATTATACAAATGACTTTTATAGATCCAGTCGAACTGGAAGGATAATGTGATAAAGTCTTTATATCGGATGCTGTTGATAAAGGAGGCGTTGAATGTAGGATTAGGATCTCCTAGAGCATACGTTTCGTTGGTGAACATAATGCCCCTGGTGGCCGTATCAACCAGCACACCGTTTACCATCTCATATTTTCCCTGATCTGCTTTATTGATATACGCTGTACCATCTTTGCGTGTCTGCTCTACACTTGTGAATGCTTTGAGCCCAGAGATCTGACCTATTTTGTCGCCTGCTTTTAATACCAGGTTCGTGCTGCCTGCAGATGCGAATAATACAATATCCGAGTTGGTGGATACGGCGTCAATTTTTGAGGTCTGATGTCCGAAGGTGGTGGTGAAGTCCCATGTCAGGTCTTTGGTAGAGGCCACATTCAGGTTCAGCGAAAACTGAAATCCATTGGAACTCAGGGAGAAGGCATTGGTCAAATAACCGCCGCCGCCGGAAGAGGAGGGCGCATCTACCGCAAAAATTACATCTTTACTTTTCCTTTTCCAGTAGGTTGTACTTAGCCCCAGGTTACTAAACCATTCTCCTTTGTTGATATTAATGGTAACATCAGCACCGATCTCCGTTTCTTTCGAGAACTCAACGCGCAGGTCGGGATTCTTTTGCGTGGAGTTGGTATAGAAAGAGAGTCCACTACCGATACTTTTGGTCTCAAATGTTATATATCTGTCAAACGCACCGGGTTGTATACCCGCTTCGCCATAACCTCCCCGTAGCTTGAACTCGGGTATAATACCGGAAATGCCCTGCCATAATTTCAATTGTGATAACCGGAAGTAGCCATTGCCGTGGTAAAACGTTTGCGGTGTTGAACCGCCGCCGAATGCGGATGAATAATCGCTTCTCATCCCTGCTTTTACACCGCCGATACTGCCATAATCAAATGCCTGATCTATCAGCCAGCCAAACGTTACAAACGGTCTTTTTAAATCTGTGGTCACCTGCTGCGTATTGGTCTGCCGCATATTGTATACCGGGTATAGCTGTAGCCCATCGCCGGTTGTCATGTATTGTTTATATACATTTTTACGATAATCGTAAGCTACATACGTGGTTGATGTAATGGGCAACTTCAGGCGAAGATCTTTATCAAGATCGAGGTGGAAAGAAGCTGATGCCAGTGCATTCTGGAAAGTAGTGGTGTTCGATGTATTGGAAAGTCCGCCGGCATTGGAACTGAAGCCGCCGATAAAAGAACTTCTGCTGATGGCATTGATGTTCTGTGACTGGTTTCTATAAATGTTAGCGATATCTTCTTTTTCATAGTTGATGCCATATTTGGCTTCCAGGTCAATAAAACGATTGATATGATAAGAGCCCTGGATATTCTGGATAAGACTTACCGTTTCACCCTTCCCGGACGAATACTGTACGTAGTAATTGGGGTTGGCGCCGTTGATACTTACCGGCGATGCATTGAGCCTGTAGGCATAGTCGCCATTGGCATCCTTCCAATCGAGGTCAAAGAAAGGAGACACGTTGAGCATCTGGTAAATAGCATTACTGCCTCCTGTAAAATAGGGATTGAAATTGTTCTTCTGATAGATCGTCTGCGTAATGGAGCGCACCTTGAATCCTTTAAAGAGCTCTGTTCCCACATTGGAGGTAAAATTGTAGCGGGTGAGCCCACCGTTTTTCTTGATGGCGCTTTCCTGGTAAGAACGGGAAGCCGTAATGGCAAAATCAGTTTTATTAGCGCCGCCCGATACGCTGATGCTGTTGTTGATAGTAGCTGCAGAGCGGAACAACTGTTTAAAGTGATCGTAATATTGTAGGTTCTGATTGTATGGTTTGCTGCCATCTGTGAGCGGCGAAGTGCTGTTCCATACCAGGCCGCCTTGTGTTACACCATCTACATTTACGCCCGCGGTATAGGTGCCGTCGGGTTTAACCTGGATGATCACGCCGTTGTTATCTACCACATTGTTGTTGGCATCGGTTTTAAAACCATGGGTAGAAGGTTTGTGCAGATTACCTGTATTGAGGTAAGAGCCGCTGCTGTAGCTGTTGGATACATCAATACTGATCTTACCGGCTTTTCCTTTTTTGGTAAAGATCTGAATGGCGCCATTGGCGCCCTGTGCGCCGTAGATGGTGGCCGATGCAGCACCTTCCACTACTTCTATTCTTTCCACATTGTTCAGGTCAATCGCATTCAGGTCGGTTGCCCTTACTTCAATGCCATCTATCAGGATCATGGGCCGCGTACCGGATTGCAGGGAGTTGATGCCACGCAGCAGGATATTGGTGCGCGCGCCTGGTGTACCATCGATGCTGCTGATCTGTGCACCGGCTATTTTGCCCACCAGCGCCTGATCAATGGAACCGGATGACACCGGCGGAAGTTTGTCGGCCGTAATAGACTCAACAGAGATCCCGAGCTTCTTTTTGCTGGTGGCAACACCTACACCGGTTACCACTACCTCACCGAGTGATTTGAGATCGTATTCCAGTGTAATGGACAGCGTTTTGCCCCGAACAAATTTTACAGATTTAGTTAAGTAACCGATGGACGTAATTTCCAGCATGACCTCTGCAGCCGTGGTGTGCAGGGTAAATACGCCGTCGAAATTGGTGACAGTGACACCGCCGCCCCTGATCTTCACAGTGGCGTTTGGGATGGGAGATCCGTCTTTTGAATCGGTGATTTTACCGGTAATGTCGGTTTGCCGGGCATACAGCAATTGACATAGGAACACAGCAATGCCCGTAAGCAGTTTTGCTTTTCTCATGTGACTTTAGTTTTGGTTGTAATTAGAAAGAGATCCGGAAAAATGAGGTTAGATCATATAGGTGGGCAATCGTAACCTCAATTTAGAATTTTTTGCTGTATTAAGGTGCAGTCTAGATAACTTTATTTTTGCTAATAACTTTTTGTAGGAAGTTTGTAGGGAAATATCAAAATCAGCCTGTCCTTATATAGTTACGACGATTGCTTATGAAACCGGCACAACGCTTGGCCAATGAAAATAGACACTCAGTTATTACAACTGCTTCAAAAGCAGGTTGCTAAAGGTGATCAACGATCCTTTGAAGATATTTACCGGCTGTTCTTTATACGGCTGTTCAATTTTGCATTACTGTATGTACACAAAAAAGAGATTGCCGAAGAAGTGGTGAATGATGTCATGATGAAGGTGTGGAATAAAAGGGAGGCGTTGACCGGCATTCAAAACCTGGAGACGTATCTTTTTGTGGCGGTCCGCAATCAATCCCTCAATTACAAGTCGCAATATTCCGGTTTACATGTGGAGTTGGAACCCGAAAATGGCCGGGGAGAGATCATCAACCTGAATGATCCTGAAAAAGAGCTTGAATGGAAAGAGATCCATTACCGGCTCAATCAGGCTATTGACCAATTACCGGGGCAATGCCGTACAGTGTTCAAGTTAATTAAAGAGGAGGGCTTCAGGTATAAGCAGGTGGCTGAAATTTTAAACATTTCTCCCCGTACGGTAGAAACCCAGCTTTTCAGGGCCATCAAAAAACTCGATAAGGTCATTGAATTATTTCTTGAAGATTTTCCTGGCAAAAAAAGAAAGAACCCGCCGCTGATCAGCTGGTTGATCATCGCCATGTGGTTGTTTCAATAGCACCGGCCAACCTATTGACTGATTATTTTTTGAATGGCTGTACGTATTTTTTTTCATTTACCGGTCTTACTATATAGCATATCTCATAACCGTTTTGCATGAACAACGACAGATTACAGGAGTTAATAGGCCGCACATTAGCGGGTGAAGCCGGGCCGGAAGAGGCAAGAGAGCTGGACGCCTTACTGGCTGCAGATAGTGAAGCCATGGCACGGTACCAGTTGTTACATCAGTTCTGGGACCGGCACGATGCGCCTTCGCAACAACATGTAGAGGATGCGCTGCATAATTTACTGGGGCAGCTTCAATTGTCGCCAACCAGTGCGGTTGTAACCGATGATAATACGTTCCAAATAAAGAGATACTGGTGGCGCCGGGTAAGTGCCGCAGCTGTTATTATTGCACTGGCAGGCATTGGCTACCTGTATTGGGCGAATTATAAAAAAACACCTGCGCTGACTGCATTGGTTGAAAAACACAATGCCAGGGGCACCAAAAGTACCATAACACTTACAGATGGCAGTAAGGTATGGCTGAATGCGGATAGTAAGTTACAGTATCCCGAAGTGTTTTCAGGTAACCTGCGGGAAGTATACCTGAACGGCGAAGCCTTTTTTGAAGTAACAAAAAATCCTTCCCGGCCGTTTATTATTCACCTCGCCAATGGAACCGTTCGGGTACTGGGTACCTCTTTCAATATTCGGGCATATGATAACGAGAAAACCGTTGAAACTTCTGTCACAACCGGTAAAGTAGCGTTCATTCCCAAATACGAATCGCCTACAAAAAAGCAGGATACTATTTTTATAACACCTAATAATAAGGTTCGTTATTCACCGTCGGCAAATTTTCTAAAACTGGAATCTACCATTGCTGCAGAAGACAAAGCCTGGACGGAAGGCAAGCTCATCTTTAGAGCCATTACCCTGGAGGAGATCGCTATTGAACTGGAAAGATATTTTGGAAAGAAAGTGACGTTCCTTGACTCAGCAGCTAAAACTTACCGCCTTACCGGTTCTTTTGAAAATAACAGTTTGGAAGAGATCATGTATTACCTGTCTCAAACAAAAGACTTTAATTATAAGATCACCAACAGCGAATTATTAATATCAGTAGAAAAAGGAAAACTACAATAATTACGAATTAGACTGTTCTACCAAAAACAATTGCTATATGAATCGTCCATGACAAAATTTTCATTGAGACGCACGGGCAATGAAAATTTTGTCATGGTAAGATCCATCTGGCCAAATCCCAATAAATATTTTCAGATGAAAAATGCAATGCAAAAAAACTCATTGCGGCTGCGGTATTGTGCCCATGCCGGTGTATGGATTGCTTACCTGCTCTTGTTAAATGTATTCCCATTACAGGCACAATTGGCCATGGCTTCTCCTGTTTCCAGATTCAATGTATTTCAGGAAAAGGAAAAAGAAAACAAAATAACCCTGCAAATAAAGAGCGAAAAGCTACAGGTGATCCTGGAGAAAATTGAAAAGAAATCAGGGTTTGTATTTATTTACTCCAATGATGAGATCAATACTGATCAGAAATTATCTGTTACTGCCAAAGACAAAAACCTGTGGGATGTATTAACCGACTTACTGGGGCCGGTGCGTATCAATTATGAGGTGATCAGGGATAAGATCATTTTAAAACCGGTAAAGGGCAGTTCCCCTTTAGCCGCAGGCAGTAGTGGTTCGCCGTTAATTACATTTCAGGCTACTACTGCCCATGTTGATGCCGACACGCTTATTCAGGGACGTGTAGTGGATGAAAAAAATAGCGGCCTGGCAAATATCAGCGTTCAGTTAAAAGGTACTTCCATAGGCGCCACCACCAATAAGGATGGGCGTTTCGCGATTCGTATACCTGGTGATAGAACGACTGAAATACTTGTTTTTTCCTCCGTTGGTTACATATCGCAGGAAATACGGCTCGATGGTGGTCAACAGCAAATTACAGTAAAGTTGCTATCCGATGCCCAGGACCTTGGTGAAGTAATAGTAGTAGGGTATGGTACACAAAGAAAAATTTCTGTATCCGGTTCCATAGATAATATCAGTAAAAAAGCGGTGGAAGGCCGGCCGGTGTCCAATGTGTCGCAGGCTCTGCAGGGTGTTTCGCCCAACCTCATCATTCAGCAAAAAAACTTTGAGCCGGGTCAGCCGGTAAACCTGAACATCAGAGGCCTGGGTACTTTAGGCGATAATACGCCGCTGATCGTGATCGATGGAATTACGGGAGGCGATCTGAACCTGATCAATCCCAACGATATCGAAAACATTTCTATTCTCAAAGATGCAGGGTCGGCCGCCATTTATGGTTCCCGGGCTGCGAACGGCGTTATTTTGATCACTACCAAAAAGGGAAAGAAAAATGAAAAGCCAACGGTAAGCTATAATGGTATTTATGGCATGCAATCGCCCCGTGTTACCTATAAACCTGTTCACGCCTGGGAGAATGCTTATTATAAAAACGAATCGTTGGTGAATGCCGGCCTGGCTCCGGCCTTTACACCGGAACAAATACAGGCGTTTGCCACCAAAGGCGATGGCGATTGGCGGGTAGAAAATATTGTTCAAAATGCTTCGCAACAAACCCATAACCTGACGATCAGCGGAGGTGGTGCTTCCAGCACTTATCTATTGTCGGTAGGGCATCTGGACCAGAAAAACAACTTCATTGGTCCCGATTACGGATACAAACGATACAACGTACGCTGGAATCAAAGTAATGAAATAGGCAGAATAAAACTGAACACGATCCTCAGCTATGTAAAAGTTATCAATAAAGATCATTCCTCTTCTGCCGGGACCTTGCTGGTAGATGCCAGCCGGGTACCCCTGTATTATTCATTTAAGGATAGTGCCGGCAATTATCTCACCAATCCTGTTTCTGCCCAGTTTAATCCGAAAGCCATTCTCGAAAAAGGCGGATTCCGCAAAAGTGACGATGATGAAATATTTGGCAATTTCAACGCTGAATTGCCGGTTTATAAAGACCTGAAGTTAAGAGGTGTCTTTGGCGGAACGGTACGCGCCAACCATATGTTCGGCAGACGATACCAGTTGAATTTCCTTCCGGGTGGCGTATATGGCGATGACCGCGAAGTAAAGGATGAAAATACCAAATCGTTGTTCACGAATGTGCAGTTAATAGCAGAGTATGACAAGCATATTAATGAACATGCCATAAAAGTGTTGGTGGGCGGGGCCAACGAGTCGTTTAAATCAGAAACAAACAGCATCAGCAAAACCCTGACCGATCCTGCGCTCGGTATTCCAACCACAGGTACCATTATTAGTCCGGGTTCCAATACTTCAAACCAGGGAACTACCGAAACCAGTATCAATTCTTTGTTTGGCCGGGCAGGGTATTCTTATAGTGACCGGTATTTTGCAGAATTCAATTTCAGGTACGATGGCTCTTCCAAATTTGCCAAAGATAACCGGTGGGGCTTCTTTCCATCTGTGTCTGCTGCATGGATCGTAAGTGATGAACAGTTTATGCAGCCACTCAGGAGCCTGGTCTCAAATTTGAAAGTACGTGGTTCCTATGGCGTACTGGGCAATCAAAACGTGAATGCTTATCAATACCAGACAACGTTTTTCAATTATACAAATGCATACGGCTATAATAATAACGCCGTGGGCGGTGCAGGATTTACCCTGGGTAATCCTACATTGACATGGGAAAAGGCCGCCAACTTTAACCTGGGATTCGATGCTACGTTCCTGGAAAGAAGACTGGATTTTTCATTTGATTATTTTAATAAAACAACCAGCGATATCCTGTACAATCGTAAAGACGTACCTGAATTATTTGGCGCCGGGTTTCCTTCATACAATGTAGCCAAAGTGAAGAACCAGGGATGGGAAATACGCGCCACTTACAATTGGCCGGGCAAGGTGGTGAGTCAGACTTTTTCAGCGAACCTGGCCGATAACCTGAATGAACTGATGGAACTGACATCCGGCGCTAATGAACAGATTGAACGAAAAGAAGAATTTGAATTGGTGCGCAGGATAGGGCAGCCCATTACGGTATACCAGGGTTATAAAAGGGATGGTTATTTTCAAAACCTGGACGATTTAAATAAAGCGCCGCGCTTTGCAGGATCAACGGTAACAGCAGGCGATATTAAATTCAAAGACAGGAACGGCGATGGTGTTTTGGACGACCAGGATAAATACATCTTAGGTAATCCTTTCCCGAGGTATACCTATGGATTTACCTATACAGCAACCGCAAAAGGATTCGACCTGGTTGTTTTCATACAGGGTGTAGGTAAACGTGATGCCATGATACGCGGTGAACAGGTAGAGCCCTTTCACGTAGGTTATGGCGGTACCATGTACAAGCATCAAACAGATTACTGGACGCCTTCCAACCCCAATGCCAAATACCCCCGTTTGGCGGAAGCCGGTTCTGCTTCCAATGTCAATAACTATCGCACAGGGTCAGATCTGTATTTGTTCAATGCAGCGTATGTGCGGTTAAAAAATGTGCAATTGGGTTACACCGTTCCTTTAAAAATAACTTCAAAAGCGCATATTAAAAAGGCGCGTATATACCTGACCGGGCAAAACCTGGTTACGCTGTCAAAACTGCAATTTATTGATCCGGAAATTACCGAATTCAATAACAATGTTGCCTTCGATACAGGCGCCAATAGTGCAAGGGCCTATTTTATGCCTGTATTTTATGGATTCGGACTTGATTTAACCTTTTAATGAAGTAAATGCACAACATTATGTGTACAAATAAAATAGTTCGCAATACGGTTGTTCTGGGTTGTATGCTGCTACTGGTTACAGCCTGTAAAAAGCTTGACCTGGCGCCCACTGACCGGTTTACCGAGTTAACCTTCTGGCAGAGCAACGACAATGTGAACAGCGCCTTAAACAATATATACCGGAGTATATATAGCAGTGAACGGTATTTTTATAATGAAGCCCTGAGCGACAATGCCTTTACCAAATTAGGTGTCAGCACCGGCGTGGATGCTATTTCAAGCGGCAATTTTACCATTTCGCTGCCCCGGTTTCAGCAGGACTGGGCCTATTATTTCGGCGGCATTAAATCGTGTAACATTTTTCTGGAGAACGTAGATAAGAATACGACCCTGGCAGAAACCACGAAGAACCGCATGAAGGCGGAAGTGCAGTTTATTCGCGCCTGGCATCATTTTAACCTGATGAAATGGTGGGGTGATGTGCCTTTACTTAAAAAAGATATAACGCCTGATGAAGCCAAGGTGATAGAACGAACACCCCGGCCCGAAGTATTACAGTTTATTCTGGATGAACTGGATGCCGCAGCCGCGTTATTACCCACCAAAGAACAATATGCAGATGCTGATAATGGCAGGGTTACCCGTGGCGCCGCACTGGCATTGAAAGCACGGATATTACTATACGAAGGAAACCGGATGAACGAGGTAGTGACTATCTGCGAACAACTGATCAATAACCAATCGCAAAATGGAAATTATGCATTGGCGAATAATTATACCGATTTGTTCAGTGATAAAACCATCAACAAAAAGAACAATGAATCCATCTGGTCGCTGCAATTTATTCCCACGCTGCGTACCTGGGGCGAGTATATAGATTTTGCGCCCATATCGGCCGGTGCACGAACCAATAACCTGGCGCCTGCACAGGAACTGGTAAACAATTACATTATGACAAATGGCAAAGCCATTACAGATGCAGGTTCAGGCTATGATGAAAATAGTCCGTATACAAACAGAGACCCCCGGTTGGCGGCTACTATTGTATATGACAAGTACAACTGGGCCAATCCCAATGGCACTACCCAAACCATTTATATAAAACCAGGAACATCGCCTGCAGGCCAGGGCGCCAATGAATATACGGCAGCCGGACAGGGAACGGCAACAGGTTATTACTGGCGAAAATATTGGGACCCTAATTATGCAGCGCCGGGTATAAGCGCTGGCACGAACCTGCACCTGATCCGTTATGGAGAAGTGTTACTGATGTATGCAGAAGCAAAACAATCCCTGGGGCAAATGAGTGCTGCCGTATGGGATAAAACCATAAAGCCATTACGGACCAGAGCAGGCTTTACGGAGGCAGGCGCTCTTGATTTCCCCACTTCGGGCGATATCACCCGCATCATCAGGGCAGAAAGAAGAACGGAACTGGCTATGGAAGGTGTACGGATAGACGATATCCGCCGCTGGAAATTATCAGAAACTGTACTAAACGGATGGGCGCATGGTGCAAAATTTGGCGATCCCTCTGTAGATAATGGTTATATACGCGTGCAACTTCGCATATTCGATAAAAGCAAACATTACCTGTGGCCTGTACCACCATCGGAAAGAGCACTGAACACCCATCTTTCGCAAAACCAAAATTATTAAACTGCTAAAGCCATTGATATGAAAAATTACTGCCTGCAATTTTCTCTCCTTTGTATACTATGCAGCCTGCTGCATATACAATGCAAAAAAGACGACCGGGATATCAATTTGAATTTGTCAGAAGTGAATAACCTTTTCACACCGGCCGATGGAAAGTACATCCTTTTAAAACCAGCTGCTAATGGAAACGAAACATTTGAATGGGAACAGGCAAAGGCGGAAGATGGTTCGCTGGTTTTGTATGAAGTAGCATTTGACCAGGTGACCGGCGATTTTTCAAATCCATTTTATGTTACGTTGTCCGACAATAAAGGTGTAAACAACAAACTCACTATTTCACATGGCGATTTAAATAAAATTGCCACGCTGGGTGGGGCCGACTTCTTTCAAAAGAAAAAATTTAAATGGACGGTACGGGCTTCAAAAGGTACAAACGTAAAAAGCGCCACCGTTTCCAGAACGATTGAACTGGAAAGACCGGGGGGATTTGCTGTATTACCCGGTAGTTTGTACCTGTCTGGTACAGCTACTGAAGGCGGCGATGTACTGGCCAATGCACTGCCCATGAAACAAACCGCTACGGGTGTTTTTGAAATTTATACCAAACTGAAAGCAGGCAACTATAAATTTTATGACGGTATCAGCGGTTCACCCAAACAGTATTATGTATTTGACGACAATGGCGTGAAGGCTATTGGTTCTGGCGGACAAACCACTTTTAGCGGGGCTGACAAGATCATGCAAATCAGGTTAGACTTTAATAATATCAATGCTTCATATGCCGAGGTAAAATCGGTGCAGTTGTGGTATTGTGCGGGAAATACTTTCTGGTTTACACTGCCCTATACTTCAAACGGGGTATGGCGAATTAACAATCATACAGTAAACTATACCCAAATGCCGTGGGGATATGAAGAACGGCACAAGTATAAAATGGTATTGAATGATGGAACCGGCGACAAGGACCAATGGTTGAATTATGCATCGGGTGATAGTCCGGGCCAGGATGGCCAGTATCCGCATACGCTGTTATATAAAACCATCAATATGAGTGCTAATAACGGCAGCCAGTGGGATTGGAGCTGGAAATTCGATAAAACCTATATGCCACAGGGAAGTGTAGCTGATTTCTGGGTATCATTGCGAGGCAGTGACCCGGCTTATACAGTGAATTATCAAAAGCATTAAAAATTGTTTATGGTTTATTGTTTCTTGTTTATGGTTCTGAAATTCGATCGGTATGACCGATCTGGACAACCAGAAACTATAAACCCAAAACCAGAAACACTATCTATCCCTGCGGTAAAACAAAAAATAATTCTATGAAAATTAAATGGCCCTCTATACAGTTACTAATTACAGGCATGCTGATTACAGCAGCGCTTAACTCGTGCCTGAAACAAAAAGATGATAACCCAACCCCGCCACCGGGCGGGGGATCCGTTTCTTACGACTGGGGTGCCATAGCAGATTCTGCATCCCGGTCGTTAAGTTACTTTTGGTCTGCATCCGGCTTGTGTTTTACAAGTACGAATAACAGTGGCGACTGGGCGCAATACTGGCCTAATGCCCATGGGCTGGACGTATTAACAGATGCGTACATCCGAACATCTTCGTCAGCTACTGTAAAAGCGCAAATGGATGCCTTACTAACAGGCATGAAGGCAAAAAACGGAAATACCTGGCTGAATTATTATTATGATGATATGGAATGGATGGGCCTGGCCTGTTTGCGTGCTTATGAAGCAACCAATGACGTTGCGTATAAAAACATCGCAGATATTTTATGGAGCGATATCAAAAACGGGTGGAGTACCGATTTAGGTGGTGGTATCTGGTGGCGCAAAGACAATCCTTCTAAAAATGCACCTTCCAATATGCCCGCTGCTATTCTGGCTGCCCGTTTATATAAAAAGTTCAACAGGGCCGAAGATCTGGAATGGGCAAAAAAAATATACGATTGGCAAAAATCGGTTTTATACGACAATACGAGTGGGCTGGTATATGATAACATTGATAAGAGCGGAACGAAAAATACATCCTGGAAATTTACCTACAACCAGGGAACATTTTTGGGTGCAGCGTTGGAATTATACAATATCACCGGTAATTCAGGGTATTTGGCAGACGCATTAAAAGCAGCAGATTATACCGTAAGTAGCGGCTTTTTAACATCGAATGGCGTTTTGAAAGATGAAGGCGGTGGGGACGGCGGGCTGTTTAAAGGTGTTTTTGTACGGTATTTTACCCGGTTGATCATAGATGGTAAGATCGATGACGGGAAAAAAACAACGTATCTGAATTTTATGACAGCTAATGCTAAAAGTTTGTGGAGTAAAGGCGCCAGCAAGATCCCGGTACTTTTTAACAATGCCTGGGATAAAACACCTGGTAGTACAGTTGATTTCACCACTCAGGCGAGCGGCATCATGCTTTTGGAAGCCATGGCAGAATTAAAGAAGCTAAACCTCGTAAATTAGCGCCCCTAACTCATCATGCACCTATGGATATATTGAAAAAAACAATGTGCTTTTTGCTGGTCAGCTGTTTTCTATCTGTTCATGCGCAACAGGCAAAGCCAACCTGGGAAGACAGGGTAGAACTTGTTTACAATACTATTTACGGTTTTTTTTACGATAGCAGTGCCCGGCTTTTTATTGAAACGAATATTAAAGCGAGCAACGAAAGGCCGCATGCATACCTGTGGCCCCTTTGTGCTTTTATTCAGGCTGCCAATGAAATGGAGTTGTTGCAGCCCGGCAAAAATTATATGGCGCCGGTTATAAAAGCCATTGATGAATACAAAAGTAATAAACCGCCCGTGCCGGGATATGATTCGTATGTAGTAAAAGAGGGTGGGGGTGACCGTTTTTATGATGATAACCAGTGGATCGCCATCGCCTACCTGGATGCGTATGAAAGAACAGGCCGTAAACAATTCCTGCAAAGTAGCCATGAAATATATCGCTTTATGATGAGTGGGTACGATACCGTTAGCGGTGGCGGATTATACTGGAAAGAAAATGATAAGACGACCAAAAATACCTGTTCAAACGGACCGGGGATTTTGATAGCGCTGCGTTTATACCAGGCTACAAAGAAAAAGACATACCTGGATACGGCATTGCTTTTATATGACTGGACCAATAAATACCTGTTGGCGCCGCAGGGCGTGTATTACGACAATATAAAATTACCTGAACTGCACATTAATAAACAGTTTTACACCTACAACACCGGCACCATGCTGGAAAGTAATGTGTTGCTGTACAGGATAACGCATAATAAAAAATACCTGCAGGAAGCACAGCGTCTGGCCAGTGCAAGCTTATCAACCTTTTACAAAGAAGGCCGCTTTCCTTCCAATTACTGGTTTAATGCGGTGTTGTTACGGGGATATGCAGCCTTATACGCGGCAGATGGTAATAAAGCATACATACAGGCAATGATAGACGATATCAATAAAAAATGGCAAACCGATATGGATCAAAACAACCTGGCCGGTCCTGGAAAAGCAAAAAAGTTATTAGATCAGGCAGGGTTACTGGAGATTGTTGCCCGCATTGCCTTCCTTCAGAAGAAATTCCGGTTATAGTGTAAACAAAAAAGTCCTGAAGACTTTTTTCAGGACTTTTCTATATAGTAAAGCGTAAATGAGTTGTAGTTTTTATCCTGCAAAACCTGTTGCTTCATACCGCAAATTAAGTAAAGTTTGTTCAGCGTCTTTATTCTCAAATGACAGCAATGCATAATTATTAATAATTAAGTATTTTTCTGTGGTATCATCTTCATTTATCATTAGAACCGTTATATATTTTGTTCTTTTATATTTAAAAGAAGATACAGAAAGTATTTTGTCAAAAGAATAAGACTTAGCCGGTCTGAATTGTTTCTTTAAAATCAGCATGTTACCAGATAGTTGGGCCTTGCAGGCGAAAATAAACTGGTAAGTAAGAAAACCTATAAGCACCAATAAGATTAATATTCCAATTACCATTCCGCCATGAAATTTCTGATGTGCCATTGAAAAAAATGAAACCGGAATAATAAATACGATCAGGAATGCCCCGACATATAGTCCGAAATTCGTCCATTTTGATGATAATGTTATTTCGTTTTGATTGCTCATAATTGGTCGGATTGTTTGGGGATTTAATAATGTCATAACGCTTTCTGTTATACTGAAAGTATAACAGAAAGCGTGCTATTTTTTGTGAGAGCCCACAATGTTCTATTTATTGGCGTATGGCAGTACCCATGGCTACAAACAAAACAGTAACAAACTAAGCGATCCATCCTATATTTGAAGGACATATTATTCCTGATCATGAAGAAAAGATTATTCTTTGTTATTTTTTTATTGGCGAGTGTTACACTGACTGGCCAGACTGTTGGACCATTCGAAAAGGAAATTATCAACTTTGAAAAGGCGGATAGCATGAACCCGCCTAAAAAACAGCAGGTACTTTTTATCGGCAGTTCGTCTTTCAGGCTTTGGAGCGATTTTTCAGCGCGCTTTAAAGATTATGCGGTTATCAATCGCGGATTCGGCGGCTCCGAACTGTCGGATATCACCTTGTATGCGCATCGGATCTTAATTCCTTATCGCCCTTCCAAAGTGTTTATCTATGGAGGTGAGAACGACATCAGTCATGATCAATCAGCTGCACAGGTATTTAAGGAGTTTGTTGAGTTGTACAATTTGGTATCGAAAGAACTACCCAATACCCGGTTTTATTATATTTCTCCTAAGCTGAGCCCCAGCCGTTTGAAATACAGGGCCCAGTTGGAAGATTTCAATAAAAAAGTAAGTGCCTTTATCAAAAAGCAACCCTGTAACTGGACTTTCATAGATGTATATCATCCTATGCTGTCGGCAGATGGTTCCACTAAAGCAGAGTTATTTCTTTCTGACAGACTTCACATGACCAGTAAGGGCTACGATATTTGGGAGAAATTAATCAGGGAGCATATGTAACAACGCAAGGCATATAAACGTACAGTAGGTTGTTCACTTAACTTACACTAAAATGATATAACATGAAAAAAACTAATGCATTTCTGATGATACTGTTGCTTATAACAGCAGCAGTATCTGCACAGCAAACAGAAACGAGAAATGTGCCGGCGTTTGACAAACTTGACATCGGCGGAAGTTTTGATGCCGTACTCAAACAGGGAAATGAGCCATCGGTAAAGATTACCGCAGAAAATATAGATATCAAAAAAATTCTTACTGAAACGAAAGGAAACACGCTAAGGATATTCCTGGTAAAAGGGATTTATCATAACATCAAAATTAAATTAGAGATCACTTATAAAAATTTGGATGCAATTAACCGATCAGGCTCCGGCAATCTCACCTGTGAATCGGATCTTTCATCTGCGGGTGACTTTAATCTTAGCTCCAGCGGCTCAGGAAACATTACCATACATGGGAAGATCAGGGCAGCAGGCCAGGCTATCGTTGGCAAAAGCGGAAGCGGCAATATAAAACTGGCGGGTCTTCAGGCAGAAGGTGTTCACATGAATTTTTCAGGCTCCGGAAATTTTGATGTAGATGAGGGCAATGCAAAAACACAAACGATTCGTTTGACTGGTTCAGGAAATGTAAGCGCATATGGATTGAAAACCGAAACATGCACTGCACGTGTATCTGGATCAGGAGATATAAAAGTATATGCGAGCAGTTTATTGGAAGCAACGATCGTTGGTTCTGGTAATATCAATTACCGCGGTGATGCGCACGTGAAAAAAGTTTCGGTACATGGATCAGGAAGAATAGACAAGAAAGGATGATTTGTGAATGATCCGTACCGTTCATAGCAAGTATTGTTAAAGAAATGTTATATGAAGTAAAGAGCATTCCTGCTTTCCCGTTCCATGCAGCGAACCTGACTTTTTGCTGGTCTCCTGTTAAACCAGCCAGGCGTAGAAACAATTAACTGGCATATGATATTTAAAAAGATCATTCTTGTTTTACTGTTCCCTTTTATAGCTAATCTTGTTGTTTCCTGTTGCAATTGTCTCGACACGCTGATACATCATTATACGAATAAGACCATTTCGGTTGACAACCTCGATAACAGCGGACAGGAAGCTCGGGAAACATCATCAGGCAGTGTTATCAAAACAGCCTACGGTATAAGGGTAAAACTGACCCGTGAAAAAATGGCCTGCATCAATAAACCCCAAATTATATTCGGTGAACCGGCTTATGCGTATGATTGCCGTTGTCCGCCTTCTGACCAGTTCCTGCCTAACGACAGCATAGCAGCCATCAGGGTAATTACCCTGACTGATTTCAACAGCAGTCACCCGGCCAATACAGATGTTTCAACCTATTTCAAAGTATATACACTCCATTCTTTTTCAACCCTCGATTATTTTGTGAAAAACACAGACCCCTCCTTTTCTGATGAAAAGGAATTGCAAGCGACCTTAGATCTGTTGTTGATGACGCCTCCCGATTCGAACGGCCCGCATCAATTCAGGGTGCAGATCGTTTTGTCAGACGGACGAACCCTGGAACAAGATACTTCTACTATAGACTTCATTTAATGCTACACAGAACTTTCATTTTACTGCTGGTTTGCCTACAAACCGTTCATGCCTACAGCCAGGATAACTTACGCTATAAAGCAAAATGGCAAGCGGAGCCATCCTTCGGGTTTTATACGCCATTGACAACCCTTTTAAAAGGCGATGCCACCGACCCATTTTTGCAGTTCGACGATCATTGCCATTACTGGCAGGTAATATCGGGCTCATACTTTTTTACTAAGCATTGGGGTATAAACTTTAACTTCCAGGCAGGTTTTTCAAAAAGTATTGATAAAAAGGAAGGTCAATTCAATGAGTCGATGCAATCGCAGTATGGAGCGGATTATTATGTTACTCCATCCATCAGCGATAACAAGGAACCAAAATTCATGGGCCAAATTCAACGGGTATCTCTTGGTATGATATACAGGTTGGAATCGGGACATTTCTTTTTGTATCCCAAACTGGCCATTGGCGTCACTTCGTATGATATCAACCAGGGCCAGGTAATCCTTAAACAAAAAAACGCACACGATGTGATTGAAATATTTTATTTGCCCAACAAATTGGGCAGCGACCATTTTACCCTGGCCGCCTCGGCTTCAATGGGATATAAAATCACAAAAAGAGTATTTATAAACTTCAACGTACTCAGTTCTTATTATAAAACAAACTTCAAATACACTCAAACAACCATCGACCGGATTTCCGAACAAAGTGCAACGGATATCATTACCTACAAAAGGGACATTCTGAGTTTGGGGTTGGGCGCCGGACTGATCATTGTGATAAAATAGTCTTAACAAAACCGTTCTATAACATGCTGCAACTGAATAAGAACATTCGCAAGCCAGTATAGGGAAGTATTGGTAAAAATAAAGCCTCCGTCACCGAAGGCTTTATTTTATTATTCATTAAATTTCACCATCAGGCTATATCAAACCTGTCGAGGTTCATTACTTTATTCCAGGCTGTTACAAAGTCGTTCACAAATTTCTCCCTGGCATCTGCGCTTCCGTACACTTCTGCAATGGCTCTCAGTTCTGAGTTGGAACCAAACAAAAGATCAGCACGGCTGCCTGTCCATTTGGGTTGGCCCGTAGTACGGTCGCTGCCTATGTACAATTCCCTGTCTTCAGAAACAGCTTTCCATGCCGTGTTCATGTCGAGCAGGTTTACAAAGAAATCGTTGGTCAACACGCCCGGGCGTTGTGTGAAAACACCGTTTTTAGAACCATCAAAATTGGTGTTCAATACGCGCATACCACCCACTAGTACGGTTAACTCAGGTGCCGTTAAGGTGAGCAAATGCGCCTTATCTATCAGCAACGCTTCGGTAGATACAGGCACTCTTGATTTGCCGTAGTTGCGGAAGCCATCTGCAACCGGTTCCAGGTAGCCGATTGATTCAACATCGGTTTGTGCCTGTGAAGCATCCATACGGCCAGGTGTAAATGGAACGGTGATTGTTTGTCCTGCATCTTTCGCTGCTTTTTCAACACCAGCACAACCCGCCAGTACGATCAGATCTGCCAGGGACACTTTTTTACCGCCAGACTGTGCGCCGCCGTTAAACTCTTTTACTATGCTCTCCAGTTTATTCAACACTTTTTGCAACTGTGCCGGATTGTTTACGGGCCAGTCTTTTTGAGGAGCCAGGCGAATGCGCGCGCCATTGGCGCCACCACGTTTGTCGGAACCACGGAAAGTGGAAGCCGAAGCCCATGCTGTAGAAACCAGTTCAGATACGCTTAAACCTGATGACAATACTTTTGCCTTCAGGGCTGTTATATCTTTTTCATCGATCAATGTATGGTCAACCGCGGGAATAGGGTCCTGCCATAGCAGTTCTTCTGCCGGCACATCAGGGCCCAGGTAACGTGCACGTGGTCCCATATCGCGATGTGTTAATTTAAACCATGCCCGGGCAAATGCATCAGCAAATGCGTCGGGATTTTCCAGGAAGCGCCTGGATATTTTTTCGTACACCGGATCAAGCCGTAAAGAAAGGTCGGTCGTAAGCATGGTTGGCAGATGCTTTTTTGAACCATCGTACGCATCCGGAATAATGCTTTCGGCATTTTTAGCTACCCACTGGTGCGCACCGGCCGGACTTTTTGTCAACTCCCATTCAAAGCCAAACAGGTTTTCGAAGAAGTTGTTGCTCCATTTTGTGGGCGTTTTCGTCCATATTACTTCCAGTCCGCTGGTAATAGTGTCAGCACCTTTACCGGAGCCATAACTGCTGTTCCAGCCCAGGCCTTGCAGCTCTATGCCGGCAGCTTCGGGCTCTTTGCCTACATGGGTAGCAGGAGCGGCGCCATGGGTTTTACCAAAGCTGTGTCCGCCTGCTATCAGGGCAACTGTTTCTTCATCGTTCATAGCCATGCGGCCAAACGTATCGCGAATATCTTTAGCGGCAGCAATAGGATCGGGATTGCCATCCGGGCCTTCCGGATTCACGTAGATCAAACCCATCTGCACGGCAGCCAGTGGTTTTTCCAGGTTGCGGGAGTGAATATTTCCGTCTGCATTGTCATCCGACGACACTACGCCATGTTCCTTGGGCACGCCTTCGGAACCATGCACATAACGGATGTCGCCACCCAGCCAGGTGGTTTCAGAACCCCAATACACATCTTCATCCGGCTCCCATACATCCGGGCGACCACCGGCAAAACCAAAGGTTTTAAAACCCATTGATTCCAGTGCTATATTACCGGTAAGGATCATCAGATCGGCCCACGAAATTTTGTTGCCATATTTTTGTTTGATAGGCCAAAGCAGTCTGCGCGCTTTATCGAGGCTCACGTTATCGGGCCAGCTGTTCAATGGGGCAAAACGTTGTTGTCCTGAACCTGCACCACCACGGCCATCACCTACACGATAGGTGCCAGCACTATGCCATGCCATGCGAATGAACAAGGGGCCATAATGTCCAAAGTCTGCCGGCCACCAGTCCTGTGAGTCGGTCATGAGCGCATGAAGGTCTTTTTTCACGGCTTCCAGGTCCAGACTTTTAAATGCTTCCCCATAATCAAAATTGGCATCCATCGGGTTCGATTTCTCCGCGTGCTGACGCAGGATACTTACCTTTAACTGGTTGGGCCACCAGTCACGGTTCCTGGTGCCGCCACCGCCAACATTTTGCTTCATGCTTCCATTATGAAACGGGCATTTACTGATGTCTTTTGAATCTTTTTCCATTTTAATAAGTTATTTATGGCATTAAATGAACACTTGCCTGCACCTGGTATTTGTGCAGGATCGTAAAAGTATGGCATTGGGGAGATAAAGACAATCAATTAATTCTATAATCGAATAGGTAAAATCTATATTGATATGAATCAAGGCAGGCAGGATTATTCATGTTTTATCGCTTTTACCGGATTCGAAAGCGATGCCCTGATCGTGAGCCACGCCGTTGTGATCGCTATTAGTACCAAAACAATTACATTTGAACCGGATATCAGTACCATAAAACGATTGACATATGCCACAAAGCAGACACCGTCACAAACACCATCGACCTCATCCTGGTCAACCCCATGCGGTTAAAACAGCACCGAGCCAACGCAAAAATCCTGTTACCATTATGATTGTTTTTGTTGCTATACTGGGAGCCATAGCCGCGCTGTTTGCGGCAGGTTCCGATCCCGTATGGTTATTAGCCGGCGTGGGTGTAGGTGCTTTGGTTGGTTATTTTATTGGAAAGCGAATGAGCAGGTTGCGTTAGCATTCAGGCAATGCCTAAATGGTTCATTACATGGTTTACGATGCGGTCGCACCGGGTAAGATGGAAGCTATAAACACGGTCTTTCATATAACCGTTCAGATTTTCCCTGAGCATCGTCTTGGCTCGGTTCAGGCGCACCTTAACATTGGATTCCTCAATTTGTAAGGTCGCCGAAGTTTCCCGCACCGACATATCTTCAATCTCCCGCAGCACGAAAACAAGGCGGTATTTTTCCGGCAGTTGTGTAATGGCGTTTTCCAGTACATGGCTGAGTTCCTTATTGACTAATTCGTTTAACGGCGTTGTCATACTTATTACATTATCTGTTTGTTCAAAAATGACAGGAGCCTGCTTTTTCTTTCGCTTCTGTTCAAGACATTGATTGATCATGATCCTGGTGAGCCAGGTACCAAAAGAAGAACGTTGTTCAAAGCCGGACAAATGTTCATAGGCATTGATATAAGCGGCCTGCATGGCATCCTCCGTTTCCATGTCATTTGCCAGTATAGACATGCCTATACGGTACAACCGTTGATTGTACTTTCTGATCAGCACTTCAAATAACCTCTTTTCGCCACCCTGTATCCTTGCTATCAATTCCTGGTCGGGAACAGGGTTCAAAATAGTGTCGGTTTTATCGGTCATATTGTTTAGATGCAATGGTCTAATAAAGGTTACAAATGCTGCGCAAAAGAATTTTTGTAACCTTTTATAATGTATTTACTCTAAAATATATAAAACAATAATTGATCATGGCAACAATTAAACAACTTCAGAACACATTGAAACTCACATTCGGTATCGTACCTATCGTAGCCGGGTTAGACAAATTTACCAATCTGCTTACCAATTGGGTCGATTATCTGGGCAACAACAGGAGCATGATCCCATTTGATCCCATGACCTTTATGAAAATAGTGGGTGTTATTGAGATCGTAGCAGGTATTATTGTACTGGTGCGCCCACTCATTGGTGCATATATCGTGATGGCCTGGCTTATCTGTATTGCCCTGCAACTGCTGATCGGAGGGCATTATTACGATGTAGCGGTTCGCGACCTGGTTATGGCTATAGGTGCTTACACCCTGGCGCAGTTAACTAAAATACAATCGGTAAATAATAAATAAAAATTCATTAAACATAAAGGAGTCCCGCTAATGGCGAGACTCCTCCTGTTTAACAAACGATCATTTATTTTATGAAAAATGGCTTAATTGCATTTTATCAACTTCAACGCATCTCCATCAGCCAGGCGTACATAATAGGTGCCGGGTTTCAGTGATGTTATATCGATTGGCTGGCGCTGCTGTGTCAGTTTTATTTGTCGTAACACCCGGCCCTGGTTGTCGACCAGCGTAGCTACCGTATTTAAAAGTTGCATACTATTCAGTTCTATGGTCACATTGCGGTTGGCCGGTTGTGGATACAGCCGGGCTGGCGCCACCGATGAACGTTTGGACAGCACTGCTATTTTTGAATAGGTTGATTGGCCTGGTTCAACAATTCTTATCCGGTAAAAGATCTTATCTCCTACAGATGATTGATCATTGTAATGATAACTGGCGTTTTCCTCGAAATCGGGGAATACAATGGCGATGGTGTTAAAGGTAATTCCATCGGTACTGCGTTCCAGTTCATACCGGGAATTGCCACTTTGATTTTCTACATGCCAGGTGAGCCATACGGTTTTTTGCGTGGTTTGCTGTGCCTCGAATGAAACAAGTGATAAGGGTACCACAATAAATGCTTTGAAATCGAGGTAATTCACATTGAAATCATTGGCGTCCATCACAAAACGGAACGTATGTACGCCGCTGGTGATATTACCCAATGAAACGTTTATCGTTTGCCATGCCTGGAATCCACCGGTATTGGGCACATTGACCGGACCGGAAGTATTTACCCCATCCATTTCAATATGAAACTGGCGTCCTGCGCCTGGCGCCGCCACCCGTACATCTACCGAATAAACGGAACTTACGGTAGCATTCAGGGTATATTCCAGCCATTCGCCATTGGCAACCCAGCCAATATTATTGCCACCACCGGCCGTGTTTTCAATGTCCACGTCTTCCGTGGGCCGGTATTGATTACCTGCATTCCCGACCGATGTTTCATGATAGGCAATTCCTTCACCACCGCGATCAAAGTCTTCTATTTCCACTTTGCCGGGAATATTCATGGGTGTTCCATAATAAGGATTTTGTAAGGATGAGCTCAAGGTGTAGTTCGCCGTATAGGTGGTATTTACCGCCGGCACGCGCAGGCTTTGTGAAGCGGCGCCACCATGGGCCCACGACGTAAATGTATACACGTTGTTATTTAGAATTTGCGAAGCCGGCGCTTCGAGCGTCAGGGCGCCATTTACCACCCAGGTTTTTGTAAATGGCGTTGTGCCTTCGCCGCCCATGACCAGCTTCAGCCCCGCGATATTGGTCGCCGCAGTAAGCACTACTTTGTTGGGTTGTATATCTACTGAATCGATGCCTGTTCTACCGGCATTGTCGGTGACGGTTAGCAGGATGCGGAACCAGACATTGGGCGATGATTCACCACCGTTGTCGGCAGTAAAGTTGCCGCTTGTTACGCCGTTCGGAATGGTTGGCCCCGGGTGCAAGTGCTGGCTGGTGGCGTTTTCCTGGTGGTAGAACCGAACTTCCCAATGATAAGCTGTTGCTGGCAATGTTCCGTCTTCTGCATCTGTTGCCGTACCGGAAAAGGATACCTGGTCAAGCGCATTCCAGGTCAAAGTGTTTGAAGGACTCGTGATATGCACAACAGGTTTGGCATTGAAAGGCAATACAGTGAGGATGGCATTATTGCTGGTAGCCGTGCCATTCGCATTGGTTACTACACAGCGGTAATTGCCTGCATCAGGGGCGGCCACTGCAGTGATCGAAAACGTATTGGCGGTGGCACCTGGTATATTGACGTTGTTGAATTGCCATTGATATTGTAAAGGAACGGCGCCCGATGCGGTCACCGAAAAGCTTACCGGATCGCCTGCAACGATACTTTGGCTAACTGGGTGGTTCACGATAATGGGCGCATCTGTATTATCATACTCTATTCGCCACAAACTTCCGTTTGTGTTATAACTTATATAATAAATATTGCCATCGATACCAACGCTTGTTCCCAGTATGGAACCAAAGCCGGCTGTAGCAAACTCTGTATGTCCATTACCCGGGTTGGTGGCATCCACACTTCTGAGCCAGTCATCGCACCAGTCGGAGAAGTAAAAGCGGTTGCGATATTGCGTCGGATAATTTGTCGCTGCAGGGTTAAAGAACACCCCCGAGGTGATGGCGCAGCCCCAACCTGCGTGTCCATAGGCAAATACCGGTAATATGGTATTGGCTGCCTGTTCCGGTCCGGAGCGGCCGTTCTGGTCCCATCCATAGTTATAATTTTTTGATGGGTCGGGACTGGTGACATCGTTTATCTCTTCATAATTACCACCCACATTTACAACAAAGATCTTACCTGAAATCGGGTCAAGGCTCATCTTCCACGGATTGCGCATGCCGATGGCCCAGATGCTTCGTTTCTGGCGGGAAGCGCCCGGTTCATTGTAGTACGGATTGCCGGGCGCAGGGTCGCCGTTCTCTGTTAATCGTAAGATCTTTCCCCGGTAGGTATCGAGCAATACGGCCTGTGCCGATACATTGCTTTCACCAATGGCCACGTACAGCAATCCCTCTTTAAAAAGTAAAGCCCCGCCGTTATGAAAGCCATTGAGGATGGGGTCAAACTCCATAACCCGCGTAACGGAGCTGACGGTATTGGCCGCGGTGATTACGATCACGTCGAGGTAGTGGACCGTCATATCGGCCTTCGTATAAAAAAGATAACATTTACCATTGGTTGCAAAATCAGGATGCAGCGTAATACCCAATAACCCCTGTTCGGCAGCTGTTACCGTTGCAACCGTATGAACGGTAGATACGGTTCCGTTCTGAAATACTTTTACACTGCCCGAACGTTCGGCAATAAATATTCTTCCATCCGCAGCATGCACCATGGCGGTTGCTTCATTAATAGAATTGTCAGTCAGTTTCTTTTGAACGAAGCCAGGAGGTAATTGGGCAAAAACAGGAGAGAGAAGGAGGGAGAGGAGAAGAACCATCAATATAGCAGGTACCTGTGCACGACAACAAAATGGCGTGCGCCAGCCAAAGGCCAGTGCTTTCATAGAGTCAGTTTAATTGATTAATTAAATGAATATCTGGGGCAGGATATTTCAACTGACTCTACCTTGCAAAATGTGTGCAAGTGTTTCTGCTAAAGGATGTTTTGCTGTTTTTTTAGTCCATAGACTCGTTGATGTGAATAAAAAGGTCGGGGATACCCGTTAATAGTAATAGAAACATAATAGAAAAGGGTAGAACTACAACGTCCCCATTTCCGTATCTTCTTCAACGGCAGCAACGCCTTTAATAGCCTGTACTTTTTTCAAAGCATCATTGCCGGGTATTTTCACCACCAATACGTTTACACCGAGATCATTCACCAACTCAATATTCAGGTTGGTCAGTTGCTCTTTTATGGTCTGAACATTTTCTTCCTGGTCTGTATCCAGGGAAACGAGGTATTGCTTATTCATTGTCGTTTTTTTAATTAAATGATCGTGAGCGGTGAGAAAGGGGCCATCCGCTAGCCAGGAGATAACCCCTTTCTCAGGTATCACTTTTGACTATACTGCACGGCTCACAATTGAAACATTATTCGGGCTGACTTTGTTTACAATGTTGCTTTGTCACAGTTCAACAAACCGGCGCCGTAGGTTTGGTCATTACCCGGAAGGCCCAGGTCAGCTGAAGAAGTGATCAGTTTGAACTTGATCTGTGCCGGTGTAAACATCGGGAATTTTTGCCTGATCAATGCAATGGCACCAGCCACATGCGGACATGCCATACTTGTGCCCGACATAGATTTATAACTACTTGCCGGGAACGGGTAGGTAGAATTTACGGAAACACCCGGAGCAACCAGGGTTACCGGATTCCAGCCGGCGCCATTGGTACCCCTTGATGAAAACGGTGCTATCAGTTTATTGATGTTCACGGCACCTACTGCTATGGCCGTAGGATGGCTGTTCGCTGGCGCATTGACCCAGGGGAAAGGAGTAGGGGGAGTAAATGAATTGCCTGCAGCACACACCACACTTACACCGGCATTGGTCAATTGAGTGATCGCATTTCTATACGCTAGCATGGGAGACGCGGGCGCACCCAGGCTCATGGACACTACTTTTATGCCGTGCTGCATAGCCCAGGTCATACCTGCAATGATCCAGCTTGTAAAACCAGACGCACCTCCTGTTAAAGGGTTGTGCTTTAATACCTTTACGGCATATAAAGAGGCAGCAGGCGCTACACCGATCACGCCAATAAAATTATTCCTTGCTGCAATAACGCCTGCACAATGGGTGCCATGCCCGTTATCATCGTTAAAAGAGGCGATACCAGGCACAAAGCAAGCGCCACCGCTTACACCCAGATCGGCATGAGGAGCTATCCCTGTATCGATCACAGCCACCTTGATGCCGTTACCCCTGAGACCTCTTGCCCATGCGGATGGGGCTTTTACCATACTGATATTCCAGGGTATTGCCTGCACCAGAGCCTGTGGAGGAGGAGCGGTTTGCAGAAATGGATTGCCCGGTGTAAGGAATGGATGGTCGACCCGGGGTTGAAACGCTGTGTGAGCAGTGGCCATTCTGGAATTCCCATTACCGGTTTCATTACTTTGACCATGCAGGAATTTCTGCAGTTGTTCCATCAATCCATTTTGGGATTCTGCCTTGCCCTGGTCATACCCCTTCTTAAAAAATTCCTGGGCCAATTGAAAATAAGGGTCCTGCTCTTTGTGGGTTTCCACCTCCTGCTCGTAATCTTCCATAGTTCCCAGGGCAAATACTTCCTCATCTTCCTCTACGGCTAAAACCCGGTTGTCCTGTTTCAGTTCTTCTGCCCGCTGCTCACTACAGGTGATCACTGTGGAACCAACGCCATCAAAATGCAGAATGTCGGCCGGGGTGATCTCTGCATCTGTTTCCATAAGTGCAACCCCGTTCGAAACATTGTTAGCACTTACACTCAATATTTGCGATGCGGTTTCAGCGTCGGTTTTGGGGTCGATGTACGTTACGATGTAGCGTTTTTCGCCAGACTGTTTTTTTTCTTTCATTATTAATTGTATTAAAAGGTGATTGCTTCACTTTTCGTAAGAAGCAAAACGCGCCCTCTATCAAGCCAGGGCAGCCTGCTCGTAATCCATCCCGGCCTAGGCGGAACGGCTACTTGCTACAATCAAATTTTGAGAAGCCTCAATCAGGAACATTCAAGGGGGTAGAGAAACAGGATCTTATAATTTGACAAAGGACAGGCGAATAATTACGGAAAGGCATAGGTGCATTGGCATCGATGCCTTTAAACAGCTGAATGATCAAATATACTATTCACCGAAGATGGTAGCTACCGTGTTTTCACGGAATTTATATGTGCAGTATGCCGTACAAAATTGTACTGTGTATAACATAGAAAAAGCCCCCTCGGCTCAGCAGAGGGGGCTCGGTTATGTTTAGTGTACATGTTTAATTCATCACTTCGCCACATCGATCTTTACCTTCTTATTTTTTATCTTCTGCTCCTTGATCATTTGCAATGTATGGCTTGCTTTGGATTTACGCACAGCTACAAAAGAGAAAAAATCTTTCACCTCAATTAACCCGATATCTTCTTTTTTCAACTGGCCTCTGTTGGTGAGGAAGCCTACGATATCTACTTTGTTCACCTTGTCTTTTTTGCCGGCTGCAATAAATAAAGTGGTCCACACCGGTTTTTGAGGCACTTCAGCCGTAGGCGGCAGGTCGATGGTAGTGGGCGCTGGCGTAATGTATTCAGGAACTCTTTCATGAGGCGCCAGTATTAAAATGGCGGTACCGCTGGCTTCCATTCGGGCCGTACGCCCATTGCGGTGGGTGAAAGATTCCTGCGTATTGGGAAGTTGGTAATGTATAATGTAGCGAATGTTCGGAATATCCAGTCCGCGGGCAGCGAGGTCGGTGGTCACCAATACATTGGAAGTGCCGTTCCGGAACTTGCACAGGGCGCTGTCGCGTTCCTGCTGTTCCATAGCCCCGTGATAAAATACATTCACAATGCTTTTTTCTTTCAGGAATGCGCTTACCTCCTCCACAAATTCGCGTTGGTTGCAAAATATAATGGTAGAACGGTTGCCCAGGGCACAGATAAGCCTGAATAAGGTATTGGATTTGTCCTTATCATCGCTCCATACCATTTGAACGGCCAGGGCGGGTGACTTTTCGCCTGTTAAAAAATTGATCTGAACCGGATTTTTCAGTCCCACAAAAGCGGGTACTTCCACCGCTTCAGTCGCTGAAGTAAGTATTCTTTTTTTCAAAGCAGGCATGGACCCTATAATGAAAGACATTTCTTCATCAAAGCCCTCTTCCAGCGATTTGTCAAATTCATCCAGCACCAGGGTCTCAATATGGCTGGTAACAATATTCTCGCGCCGGATATGATCGGCCAGCCGGCCAGGTGTACCCACAATCAGCGCGGGCGCCTGTTTCAGGTTGTTTTCTTCGGTTTCCCGTTTATGGCCGCCATAGCAACAGCTGATCTTTAGCCCTGTTCCCATCTTTTTGAATACCAGTTCGATCTGGATGGCCAGTTCCCGTGAAGGAACAATGATCAATGCCTGAGTAACAGGCTTTTGCCGGTCTAATAGCTGGGTTATGGGAAGCAGGAATGCGAGTGTTTTACCAGAGCCGGTATCAGCCAGCAATACGACCTCATCGGACGTTTTATTCGCTTCCAGGGATGCCTGCTGCATCTCGTTCAAAGCCTCTATTTGTAAATTGGAAAGTGTGTCCTCAATTGAAAAGGAAGATATCTGCATTTGGCAAAAGTACGTCAATTCCCAGGAACCAGAGCTATATTGGGCCCCTACCTGGTTATCCATTTCATAAGGATCGATGGGGATAATAAGGAATTTTTCAAATCAATTTATAGTGACCGGCACATACCCTAATTTACTCAATATCCCGCATGAATTTTTTCACCTGCTCGTTCATACGCTGATTTTCTTCTGTAATGATCTGTTGGTAATAGTTTATTTTTCGGGCGTCGTGCATTACCCTGGCGTTGCGCAATGCTTCTGCCGCCACCGATACAGTACTAAGTGGCGTTTCCAATTGCTTCATCATATTTTGAATAGCGGTCGTCCTTTTATCGTAAAATAATTGCTGCCGCCGCTCACCCAATATGAACGCATAACAAAATATTGCCATGACCATTATGGTAAGAAACATGGAGGCTGCAATGACCCATACCATTTCTTTCCATACCATTTTTTTCAGGAATGGTACTACCACGATCAATAGGTCCTCAACAGGTCTTTTTTTTCCGTTTTCGGGGAATAGATAATAAAAAGTATGATTGCTGGGATTGGCAATTAGGTTTTCATGGAAGCCACGGGATGCAAGACGATGATCACCCAACGCAATCGAAAATTCAAAATGAATATTATTCAATCCTATTGTAGAAAATGATCGGTGAAGCATATTAGCAATGTCGGTATCCGTTAAATCATGCGGCGACCTGTCGGAAAGAATTTTTTTCCCTTCGCCGTCAATACCCGATATGATGAGGGATTGAAATTCCTGCAATTTGTCTTTATACAATGAACTCACCCAGCTGTACTGAATGACAATAAACCCAATCAGGAGTAAACCGAAAAAAGCTATTTTAAGTCGTGTAGATTTTTTCTTCATGAGCCATGGAATTAAGCAACAACGGGATGCAAATTAGCAGTAAGGTATTTGAGACCCGGAAAGAAAACAATGACAGGCGCTGATTTAACTAAGTTTTATTGAATGCAGCAACCCTTCCCGGGCAATGGCTCCGGAATTTATTTCGCTTGTTGCGAAATCACCAATGAAAGAACGGGGAAACATCGGTATTTCTGTGAAATGTTAAATAAACATATTATAGGTGATTTCTTTGGTTTACAGCGCCAAATTAGCTAGATTGTAACGTATTGTATTTAATTCCTATAAAAAACCCTTGCGCTTTTATGGCATTTATTGACCACGTACTTCACATTCCCTCATATGGCTGGAAAGATGATAATGGCAACCTGATCAAACCTTCTACCAGGCAACTTTGGACCGAAGCATTCTCCCGCATCAATATATTTAAGTCGAAGAAGAACTGGATCTCCATGATCAGTTGGTTGATGGTGGCATTTATGCTGCCCTTTCTTTTTTCTTTCCTGATCTTTCATTTTTCATGGCCGCTGGTAATAGCGATCGTTGTGTACAGCATGTTCGTGATGGGAACGCATGGTACCATCTGGTTTCACCGGTATTGCACCCATAACTCCTATAAATTCAGCCATCCGCTCTGGCGCATTATAACCCAGAACCTGGTTCTTAAAACTTTTCCCGAAGAGATCTATGTGATATCACACCATGTGCATCATGTAAAGTCAGATATGCCCGGCGATCCTTACAATCCGCAAGGCGGGTTTATGTATTGCATGTTGTCAGACGTTAACCACCAAAGCATTAATAGAAACCTGAGCGAACCCGATTATAAAAGGGTAGCGCACTTTATGAAACATACGGGCGTTCAAATGAATTCCTATAAACAATATCTGAAATGGGGCTCAGTAACTACGCCCTTGTATACAATAGGTGTGTGGTTGTTGAACTGGGCATTCTGGTATACCGTTTTTTATTTTATCGGTGGTCATGGATTGGGCTGTGCATTGTTCACGGCAGGCATGATGTGGTTTATATTGGTACGGGCATTCAACTATACCGGGCATGGAAAAGGAGAAGCGCACCACCGCGATGGTATTGATTTCGATCGCAGCAATTTATCATTGAACCAGGCCCGGCCAGGTTTAATTGCCGGAGAATGGCATAACAACCATCATTTATATCCAGGTAGCGCCCGTGCAGGATTTCTGAAATTTCAGTTAGATATGCCCTGGGTGTATATTTATTCATTGCACAAACTGGGCATGGTTAATTCGTTTAAAGATTCAACCAAGGAATTCAAAAGAAAATACATCATTAAAGGTCATGCCAAAGATATGGTCCCGTTGACAGGCATACCCTATACCAATGATCAATTGCCGCATTTGAGTAAGAGTGTGGGGTAGGGGCAAGGTGTATTATTTCCTCTTTTTGTATTTTCGAAATCGCTCACTTGATTTTCCTGGTCTCATTGTGATCAGTTCTTCTGTGAGGTCTTCAATTTCATAAGCGAACATCTCTCCATTATTTAGTTCTTTGTCAATTAATTCATTTTTGGTATGAAATATTTTGATGTTATAACTCGCGTAACTTTCTATAGTTAATTGTTTGGGGTTAAATCCAATAGATGATGTTTCAAGTGTTATAGGTAAATCGCCTGGTTTAATTTTAAATGAGGCTTGCCCGGAAATATCAGCGAGCACGCCAATTGTCATTTTATTCTGGTTTCGTAGTAGCATTGTTGCATAAATAGGTTCATCGGCAATGTCAACGCAACTAATTTTTAAAATACGGGTTGAGTCAATGTTGGGTATCTGTGTGATGACTGGAGCTTTAATTGAGTATATTTTACTTTTTGCCTTTGATTTTTCAAAATATAAGTAGAGATAATTATCCTTGATTTCACATCGTCCTTTTCCATGAACGCCGTAAGTGCAGTAAAAGCCACTAAAGTAAAAAGAGTCCTTTCCTACAAATTCTATTGTTTCACCTCCTATAAAACTTGCTCCATATTTTCCCTGAAGCTCTATTTCTTGTCCGTAGCAAATCGTCCAAATAGAAAAACATAAAGTAATTAATAGTGGTTTCATAATGCTATGATGCTGATTTAGCAGGATTACATAATCTTCTTTTGTTAATGTCCTCAACACGTGCAAGAGGCGATGACTATTACCTTGAATTGCATGATCTTTTTAAGAACGGGTTCCATGATCGTGTCATCTTCTTTGGCAGCGGCTTTTTTCGCTCGTTCTTTTAATTCTTTTAGCAATTTTTCAAGTTCACTGTTATATTCATGAAAGTATAGTTCATATCCACAAAGATATCCGCCTGTAGCTACCGTTTTTACAACCTTTGTCTTCATCCAAGCAATATCGGGTAAGGTAATGTTGTTCATGATAACCGAACTGTAACCAGATTCAAGCATTTCCTGTACAGTGATTCTCCGGATATTTTTTGTTTTTATAGTCACGTCATTTAACAGCTTATACATGTATGCCATGTTCGTTCCGCCATGGGGTTTATAGTCGTACCGGATCCGGCTTTTACTGAACTGGATGGCACTGTCATGTTTATCATCCAAATAGAGCAGGGCATTGATCAAATGGCGGGTGTTTTTAATGGAATCTTTATTAAACGCTGAATGGTATGCGTAGGCATAGCCAGTTACTTTTTTCCCGTCGGTTTGTTCAATGGTAAATTTCAGCAGCCACATTTCGTATTCTGCTTTAGCAGAAAGCATAAAGGCCAGTAATACAATGGTATAAATTATTTTTTTCATGGGAGTTGATTTAGGGGCAACCGGGGTAAAGATATATTCGGTCAGGGATGCTTGCAAGGGGTAGCATGTTAAAACGGATAATATGTGCATGCAGTCTCGTTTTCATGGTATGCTTTAACGTTCTGTTGCAAGGATTAACTTTCTGTTGGCAGGCCGCAATTATAATTTTGTAGAGCCATTATTTTTCAACCAGCCAACCTTCTCATATGAAAATATTTTTACTCCTTATTCTTACTGTATCTGGTTTTAGTGTATACAGTCAGTCAACTAACCGGGGTACCGCCTGGTATGTAGAACTCAAAGACAGCACCATATTGTACAGCAAAAAACTATCGGTCATAAATTCCTTGTCAGAAGGAGAATACCTGCTGCTCGATAACAACAAAAAAATACCTATGAGCCAGGTGATCCGGTATAGAAGCAGGGCAGGGGAGTTCATCAGGCAAAAAGGCCCCGTAGAAACGTACCGGCTTGAAAGGGGAGGGCCACGTCTTTTTATTTATTCCCGTTCGTATTACTATACTGATTCAACAGGCTCTCGGGAAGGCAGAGACTATTTTTTCCGAAAGGGAAGTACAGATGACATGCAGAAAGTGAATTACAAGAATCTGAAGGATGCTATGGCAGATAATCCGGCCAGCCTATATCAGTTGCAGGCTGCCCGCTCGACCCTGAAAGCAGCCGGTGTAACGGCCATTGCTTCGTTTTTAATAACCGTTATTGGAATGCATGCAACTTTCAGGGAGAATTCCAGGAGGCATGCCGCAAACCCGAAAGCCAAAGGATATGTATCTCCCATGTTGATTGCAGGCCCGGGCGTGATGCTCGGTTCCATAACAGTAATGTTCACGGCTCCGGGGCATATGAGGAAGGCGATTGATATTTATAATCGGTGAGAGATTAATATATAAAAGAGATGGATTTTACCGAATTTTAATGGCCTTTGTAAAACAATCGGCAATGACCCATGTCTTCAAAACTTCCCGTAAAAAATAAGATTGAAACAGGTAAAAACATCAAAATTTCTTTCTTTAAAAAAGATATTCGTAATACAGAGCCCCACAAACACAATAGTTATTTCGAAATAATTTACCTGTCAAAAGGCAAAGGGTTTCATACCATTGATTCTCAGCGTTACCCGGTAAAGCCTCCCGTTGTGTTCATAGTCAGAAAAGAACAGGTACACCATTGGGAACTAAATGCTAAACCCGAGGGGTTTGTACTGATATTAAAAAAATCATTTGTTGATACGAGCCTTGATAAAGAACTAAAAAACCTGCTTACGCAGGTCAGCGCTTTTTCCTGTATCTTATTACACGATGAAAAGATCATCGGGCAATTATTCAACATGCTGGTACTGGAATGTCAGCCTGAACTCAACAGCAATACGCCGGTAACAGAAGGATTGTTGAAAGCCCTGCTCGCTAAAATACTGCAACTGGCAAAACCAGTGCACCCAACCAAAAGAAAGATATCCAATCTTTTCCTGCACTACCGGGAAATACTTGGCTATGATAAGGCGCTCAAAAACAGTGTTGCGAATTATGCCCGGATGCTTAACACCACTCCCCAAAACCTGAATGCAGCTTGCCGCAAAGCCGTTGATCAATCTGCAGCAGACGTATTATCAGAATTTATCATCAGCGAAGCCAAACGTTTGCTGCTTTATACCGATATGACTGTTACCGAAATATCGCTATCGCTGGAGTTTATGGACAATTCCCATTTTGTAAAATACTTCAAGCGTCATACTGGCCATACTCCGCAATTTTTCCGTTCTATTGCTTAGAAAAGACCACACTGTTTTCAAATACACCATACGGGATGCTGCATACTGTACCATATTTGTACATTCATAAATGTGCACTTAAACTATGTAATATGAAATTCTTATACTTCCCATTATTGCTCATCATATTGGCAGCGTGTAATCAGCCAAAGGATAATGTAAAACAATTACAGGTACAGATAGACAGCCTGCAAAACAAATTGGATAATTCATATCAGCCCGGCTTGGGTGAATTTATGAGTGGCATACAAACGCATCATGCCAAATTATGGTTTGCAGGCACCAACAACAACTGGAAACTGGCCGAATTTCAGGTACATAAAATTCAGGGATATGTAGGAGCTATTCAACAGTTCGCTGCTGACAGGCCCGAAGCAAAAGTTATAGGAATGATTAGCCCCGCCATTGACAGCGTAAGCAATGCCATCAAACAGCAGAACCAGCAGTTATTCAAAAATAGTTTTATTTTGCTTACCAATACCTGCAACACTTGCCACAGAGCAACGCAGTATGAGTTTAATGTGATCACCATTCCTGAGAATCCGCCAATAAGCAATCAAAATTTTAAACCTGTAGAGTAATGATATTTCGAAAAATGTTCCAGACAGATAATTCCAATACAACAATTATCACCTCGGATAAAAAAATCGCAAACCAGAAATGGAAATAGTTATACTTTCTGTAGCAGCCTTTGTTGTTGCTATACTTACTTTTTTTTCCGGTTTTGGATTAGGTACAATCCTTACGCCTTTATTTATGATTTTCTTCCCGGTGGATGTAGCCATAGCCTTAACAGGGATAGTGCATTTTTTCAATAATATTTTCAAACTTATTTTAGTAGGTAAAAAGGCTAACCGGCAGGTTATTTTGCGTTTTGGTATCCCGGCAGTGATAGCTGCCTTTGCCGGAGCCTGGTTGTTGCTACAGATTACCGACTTAAAGCCATTATTCTCTTATGATATAAGCGGAAGAACTTTTCAGGTATCTCCTGTAAAGTTTGTCATCTCTGTTCTGTTAATTGTATTCGCCATGATTGATCTCATTCCTTATTTCAGCAGGCTTCAATTCGGCCAAGATAAACTTCCCATTGGCGGGGCATTGAGTGGTTTTTTTGGTGGATTGTCTGGCAACCAGGGGGCCTTGCGGAGCGCATTTTTGATTAAAGCAGGATTATCAAAGGAAGCATTTATTGCAACAGCAGCAGTCGTTTCCGCCTTTGTAGATTTTACAAGGCTTTCTGTGTATGCCACCCGGTTTACGAAAGCAGGTATACATGAAAATTTAACTTTCGTTATTTGCGCAACCCTCGCAGCCATAGCAGGTACATATATCGGTAACAAACTTCTGAAAAAAGTTACCCTGAAGTTTATACAAATCCTGGTAGCCATTATGCTGGTTGTCATTTCACTGGCATTAGGGGTAGGTTTAATTTAACATCCTTTATCTCCCCTTGCATGGCGAACTATTTATCTGTAATGATTGTGGGGGGAAATGTTGTGGTTCGCGACTTATGCGGCATAGTTAGCAACTTTTAGAGCACAGTCTTTCAATTCCAAAATACCCTGACGTTATTTTCTTATTTTTGACAAAATTTTATAAGTCTATTCTGTGTAATGGAAAAGCAAATAAACAATCCCTTTATCCTTGCTCTTACTGCTTACAATTTAACGGTGGAAATTCATCACCATTCCGCATATCAGATTGTACTATCAAACGATTATCCTTTTACTTCAACTATTAATGGAAAGCTGTGTGAACGTATTCATGGTTTTTTAATCAAACCGCAAATTCCACATTTTTGCATGGCCGAAAAAGGAACAATAAGTGTTCTTAATATAGAGCCTTACTCAAATGTTGGTTTAGGATTGGCAGGCAGATTTAATTCAGATCAGGACTCAATCGTCTTCAATTCCTTCATGGAAATAAATGCTTTTTTCCAAATAGAAGCCAGTGATTTTGATATTAATGCTATCATTAACGCTTTGATTGCAAGGCAGCCAGTCATTCAGTATGATGAAAGAGTAACAACAATAGTTGAATACATTAAAGCCAATTTCTTTCAGCAGAACATAACACCGAAAACATTTGCCGATATGGTGTTTCTTTCTCCCTCTCGTTTAGCCTCATTATTCAAACAGCAAACGGGCAGTAGCCTGTCGAAGTACCTGCTGTGGACAAGGTTGCGCCAGGCCGTTTATCTTGCGCTTTCGGAAAAAAGCAGAAGCCTTACAGACATCGCATACGATACGGGCTTTTACGATCTGCCCCAAATGAATAAATACATGTATGAAATGTTAGGTATGCCGCCAAAGGCCCTAAAACTGAATAGTGATCTGATACAAGTTTACTAGTCGGGCTTTCTTCAACTTTGTGCTATCAAATAATCAAAAAAATAGCACAATGAAAGCGATCGCATATCAACAATTCGGAAACATCGAGGTTTTACAAACTGTAGAAGAACAAAAACCTGATATCCAATCAACCCAGGTACTGGTAAAAGTAAAAGCAGTTTCCATTAATCCCTTAGATTGGAAGCTTAGAAAGGGAGAGATGAAATTGATGTCCGGCTCCAAATTTCCCAAACGTCCGGGAGCTGATTTTTCAGGAACTATAGAAGCAGTTGGTGAATCTGTAACCAACTTCAAAAAGGGCGATGAAATTTTTGGCGTAGTAAAAAACATCATGAAAGAAGGCGCATTAGCCGAATATATTGCTGTGCCTGCTAGCCATATTTGGAAAAAGCCCGCTCCCCTCAACTTTCCGCAAACTGCTGCTATTCCCATTGTTGGTGCTGCTGCCGCTATGGCATTGAAAAAGATGGGCAATATCAATCCCGGCACTCAAATTTTGGTAAATGGTGCAACCGGTGGTTTCGGTATGTTCCTGTTACAATTACTTAAGCATACAGGGGCCATTACCACTGCGGTCACCAACACCCATGCAATGAATGCTGCCAAAAAATGGGGCGCTAATCAGGTAATAGACTATACATAAGACAATGTGCTTTCTCAGAAAATTACTTATGATATCATTATTGATCTGTCAGGAAAAATGGGTTATGAAAGGGCTAAACAGATCATGAAATCCAAAGCCCTGTTCTTAAATCCAACGCCCAGGCCTATTGAGATCCTAACATCGCTAGTTAAGAATTTATTTACCCATAAAAAGCATATTGCCCTGCTGACTGCCCCATCTAAAGAGAATATGGATCTGTTGTTGAATACCATCGACAAAGGATTAGAGATCGAAGTAAATAAAGTATTCCAATTGGCTCAAACCAAGGAAGCATATCGCTATGCTGAAAAAGGCGGTTACATTGGCAAAGTAGTGATCGAAATAAACTAATCATCCCGAATTATTCATAAGCAATGTTAACTAAGATCAATACTGCCATTAAATATGGTAAGCAGTATGGTGGCTTTGGTATACAGATATTGTATCCCGGACTGATAAGACCGCAACTAAATGATACCGGCTTTTCTACATTAGGACGAATAGATCATGCCAGAATAAGATCCGGCACTATTATTCCGATGCACACACATAGGGATGATGAAATACTTACCTATTTGCGAAGTGGCAAAGTGAAGCACAGTGATTCCGATGGGTCAGCCAACATTATTTCAAATCAAAAATTAATGATGATGAATGCCGGCGCCAAATGTTGTCACGAAGAATTGGTACTTGAACAAGGTGTATTAGAGGGCCTGCAAATTTTCATCAGGCCGGAGGTTGGTGGCTTAAAACCACAGGTACAGTTTTACCAATTGCCCGAAACCTACAGCAACAATCAATGGCGAAATATTGCGGGTAAAGGCAATGATTACCCTTTGCAAATACGAAGCAATACCTGGTTGATGGATATGCGGTTAGAGAAAAGGAAAGAAGTCGTTTTACCTATGACTCCTGCCGAAAATGCAGTTTTTCTGTTTTATGTATTTAATGGACAGGTACAGGTAAATGAAAACATGGTCCTTACCACGGGAGAAAGTGTGTTGGTAGAAGATGAAAACCCGGTGTTCAATGCGCTTGAAGCAAGCGATATCGTATTGTTTATTACACAAACGAACGCCGTTCATTTTGACGAAGGAATGTATAGCGGTAATCTGCAGGAATAAGTTGGGCTATTACAATCACAAGAACAGTGATCTGGTACAAGTTTATCGTTCTTCGTAAAAGGATCTTTGCATAGTCAATAAATAATTTCATTCAATAATTCAAAAACTACAAAATGAACCAGGTATTAAAACTGTACTTTATCATAAGTATATTTCAATTAAGTTATTCAGCCGTAAATGCACAAAGTATTGCTGACAGTACCATTCAAAAAATTAAAGGGGAAAGAGCTTTCTACGAAACTTTAGGTAAGATCTATTCTCTGGATAGCACCGTTTCAATTACTGAAACCAGCATTGCAGGAGTTAAAAGCTACTGGTTTAATGAAAACCTCATAGATCAAAAACAGATCGTTATTTACCTGCATGGGGGAGTATATGCGCTGGGAAGTATAAGCGCTTATCGCGCCATGGTAAGTCATTTGGCAAAGTCTTTAAATGCGCCCATCCTATACATAGAATATTCGCTGGCGCCTGAACATCCGTTTCCTGCCGCCGGCAACGAAGTATTAAGGGTGTATCGTGCGCTTAGAAAGAAATATCCCAATAGTAAGGTTACAATTATTGGCGACAGCGCAGGCGGTGGTTTGGCCATAACATTAGTGCACGATATTCAGGCATCCGGTCTTCCTTTACCCAATTCTTTAGCCCTGATATCACCCTGGATCGATTTAAAATGTATTAATAATTCTTATGTTACAAAACAGGCCGTTGATCCGATATTAAGTAGAAATTTCCTGCACGAACATGCTTTGTTGTATGCACAGGGTAAAATGAAAGAAGCAGATCCTAGCGAATTAAAATTCAAAAAATTTCCGCCTGTCCTGCTATTGGTAGGTACCGATGAAGTATTGAACGATGACGCTAAAAATTTTTATACCGTTGTTAAACCAATTCAGAAACGGGCAAAGCTAAAAGAGTTTAACGGACAGAAACATGTTTGGCTGGTTACCAACATACAATCTAAAGAATCATTAGAAGCCATGAGTGATATTAAGGAATTCATATCCTTAAACTGAAGAATGCAGGGTTATTCTAAAATGACTGCATGATATTATGAAGAAGCCTTGAAAGTCTATCTGGAGTTTCAGGGCTTTTTCGTTTTTAAAAAAGAAGCCCCCAGCACGCACCCATCTCATGCATAATCTACATCCAATCGACAGCCACCATCCACCACATTTTTAACCCCAAAATGCCCTCATCCCCCAATTTTCTTAATAAATTATTGTTTTACGATAATTAATTTCTATTTTTGTCCCATCATCTTAGAAATTAGCTATAATGAATAGTGTAAAAATTGTCTCCCGGATCCTGTTCTATATAACCAGGGTTTTGTCATTCGCTTACTTTTTCATGGCTTCGCTTTCTGTCTTTGCGCTTAGTACAGGTTTAGGCCTGGGCTTTTACGGGGATGGAAAATATTTTCACGTATTTTATCCTTTTACAAAGGCTCCTTTTCTAAACGGCGATTATAACCTTCCTTACATTGTATTTTATTTCTTGTTACCTATATCCCTGTACGGACTTTTCTTTTTACTGGTGAGCAATGTGTTCAAAGTTTTTTTTCAGCCGAGATTATTTACTGAATATGGTATCGGGCGATTAAAAGGATTTTATCTCGCTAATTTGATTATTCCGGGTGCAACCATCTTGCTCACCAGCATATTCACCGAAGTAGATAATGCATCTATCGTTTTTGTTGCCCTGCATTTCATCTTAGGCGTTTTTGCTTTCTTCCTGGCTGCTATTTTCAGACAGGGGGTTCATCTTCAAAATCAACAGGACTTAATTATATAACCATGCCAATTGTAGTGAATGTAGATGTTATGCTGGCCAGGCGTAAAATGCAATCGAAAGAATTGGCAGAAATATTAGGTATAACACCTGCCAATTTATCGATCTTAAAAACAGGCAAGGCTAAAGGTATTCGCTTTGATACGCTGGAAGCAATTTGTAAAGCCCTGAATTGCCAACCCGGCGATGTACTGGAATATATAGCGGAGGAATAAATTAATCACGGCATACTGGTTTTTAAAAAATCACCCAAACAGGGTGCAGGCATTCTATTGTCCATACTTAACATAAAAACATGAACTCATTACAAATTACAGGTCTTCATAAAACCTATGCCAACGGGGTAACGGCCATCAATAATATCTCGATGCACCTGTCAAACGGCATGTTTGGATTGCTTGGCCCAAATGGCGCCGGTAAGTCAACACTTATGAAAACCATCGCCGGTTTACAAGACCCTGATAGCGGTACCATTTTATTCAATGGCATAGACGTAATAAAGGATAAGCTGTTTATAAAAAAGCAATTGGGTTTTCTGCCGCAGGATTTTGGCGTGTATCCTAAAATTTCCGCCTATGATTTACTGGATCATCTAGCGGTGTTAAAAGGGGTAACACAAAAGAGTGAACGAAAAGAGCAGGTACTGGCTTTGTTGGATAAAGTAAATCTCTTTGCACATCGGAAGAAAGAAGTTCATACATTCTCCGGCGGTATGCGCCAGCGCTTTGGCATTGCTCAGGCTTTACTGGGAAATCCGCAAATCGTGATCGTTGATGAACCTACTGCAGGACTGGACCCCGAAGAACGAAATCGTTTCAATAGTTTATTAAGTGAAATTGGTGAGAACATCATCATCATCCTTTCCACGCATCTGGTGGAAGATGTAAAAACATTGTGTACGGAAATGGCCGTAATAAATAAAGGCAACCTGCTGGCCTTTGGCAAACCGGCTGATTTTATCAATGAACTGAAAGGATCGCTTTGGCAAAAAGCAATTGCAAAAAACGAAGTGGGGGAACATGAGGCAAGTTATCAACTGATCTCAACACAATTCAATATGGGCAAATTGCATATTCATGTGCGATCGGCCGAACACCCGGGCAATGGATTTATCGCCATTGAACCCGGCCTGGAAGATGCCTATTTCTCCATTTTATACGGCAATAAATAACCATACCTATGAATGCATTATTGAATTTCGAATTGAGGAATTATTATAAGAAAGCCGGTCTGTATATTTTCGGGTTACTGCTGCTGTTGCTTGGCTTTGCCATTGGCTCTAATTTCTCATTAGGCGCGGGTCCCGATATATTTAAGAACTCGCCGTATTTAATTGCTCACATGACGGGCTTCCTGAGCTTGCTGTGTATTTTTTTTGCCGCCATTTTCTCCGCACAAATTTTATTCAGGGAAAAGGACAGCCGTTTCGATCTTATCTTATATGCTACCCCCATTCGTAAAAGGGATTATTTATGGAGCAGACTAATCGCTGTTGTTCTTATCAGTTGTATTTGTTTTGTGATGGTTGTTTCGGGGTTTGCTATTGGGCAACTCATGCATGGCGACAACGGAATTTATACAGATGCCAGGTTATCGTTCTATTGGGTACCGTTGGTTTTATTCGGTTTTATTAATACCATTTTCTGTTCAACGATTATTTGCGGGGTTGCCTGGTTAACCAAAAACAAATTACTGGTATATGTAACTGGATTGTTTATTTATATCCTCTACATGGTCATGTTGATCTATTCCCGGTCGCCTATGATGGCCCAATCCATGCCACAATCAGCGGAAGCCGCACAACTTTCTGCTTTGCTTGATCCGTTTGGGTTGTCTGCTTTTTTTATGCAGACCGCCAACTGGTCGGTACAGCAACGTAATACCACATTGATAATACCGGCGGGCGCCTTTCTTTTTAATCGCATTGCTGTTTTGCTTGTTTCTACTGCTTCCATAGCGATCGCTTTTAAATATTTTTCATTTTCAATCAGGGAGCAGAAAAAGAAGCGGCTACCCACAGATGGTTATTCAACAATAGCACATCACATTACCGTATACAAAGCCGTACAGTCCACGCATGGGTGGGCTATGCATTGGGCATCGCTTATTTCCTTTACGAGGATCCACATAAAGTATATAACGAAAAGCATTCCCTTTGTGCTTACTACCATCGGTTTGCTTTTTTATGTGGCCATGGAAATAAACGGGCATATCAAAGGCGGTATCCGTTTCCCGGAACGGTATGCAACTTCGGGTTTAATGGTCAACCGGATATTGGGCGGTTTTCATGGGCTTTGCCTGATCGTCATTTTATACTATGCCAACGAAATAACCTGGCGCAGCAGAAATAGTCGTTTCGAGATGATGGAAAACGCAACACCGGTGAGCCAGGGCGTTTTGTTCTTTTCTAAATGGATAACATTAAGCTGTATTATTTTTTTCTTCAGTACCATGATGGTGGCGCTTGGACTCGTCTTTCAGTTTATCTACCAGTACCCGCATATAGATTGGGCGGCTTATGGGGGTATTTATCTTTTTAATGGTATGCCCCTGGTCATTAGTGCCGGCGTTATTTTGCTGGTCCAGAAAGGGGTGAATCATAAAATGGCCGGGTTGATTGCTTCGTCGGCGGTTATGCTGCTAACGGCCACTTCTATGGGGAAGAGACTGTTTTCATACCCGCTGCTGCAATTCCAGATCCCTTTCAGGGGCTTGCACAGCGACATGAATGGCTTTGGCGCTTATACGGCTTATTATGGCTGGAAAATTTTATTTGGTATTAGTATCACATTGTTAATCGCCCTACTGGTCACTCAAATGAAAAGGTTCCGATTAAAACCATGGCTATTGCTTCCTTTGCTTCTCTTATTCCTTTCTGGTTTTATGGCTGCTGTAAACACGTTAAAAGAATATAAGCCAGTAAATAAGGAAGCGGACTTGCAAAGCCAGGCTGACTATGAGAAGAAATACCGCAAATTTCAAAACGGACCGCAGCCGACTGTCATTGACATACAAACAGGGATTGATCTATTTCCCGAGGAAAACAGCTACGAAGTAAAGGCGACCTATGTTATTCAAAACAAAACAAAGCAGCCGATCAGCGATGTGCTGATAAATATTTCGGATGATATAATAATACAGGAAGCCCATTTTAAGAATGATGCCGGCCTGGTGCCATGCGGTCATCAGACCGGTGTTATTACTTTACCAAAAGCACTGCAGCCCAATGACACTATTAGTTTCTATTGCCATTTTTCTTATCACTGGAAACCTGTAAATGGACATCAGTCCTTCAATGCTATTGTTGAGAACGGCGCCTTTATGCGTATCAGCCGGTATTTTCCTTCTTTCGGCTATTTATCTGATCAAGAAATAGCAGCAAGCAGCGATAGAAAAAAGTTTCAATTGGGAGAACCAACTCCGGTTGCTTCCATAAATGCCCCCAAAGATTCGACAGATGATTTTATCAATCTTGAAATGACCATTTCTACCAATAATAAACAAACTGCCATCGGGGTAGGGGAGTTGATTAAAAAATGGCATACAGGCAACCGGAATTATTTTCAATACAAAACGCCTGCTCCGGTTCCGTTTCGCTTTGCTGTTTCATCTGCTGCATATGCCATTCATACAGCTACCTACAGGAATAAAAATATAGAAGTGTATTACCATCCGCTGCATGTGGAGAATGTAACTCACCTGGTAAAGAATATTCAGTTGACACTGGATTATTGCGAGACAAATTTCGGCGGCTATCCTTTTAAAACCATACGTTTTGCGGAAGTGTCTGGTTTTACCAAAGGTTTTAATGCCACCGCTTATCCGGCCACTGTTTCTATGACGGAGGACATGGCGTTTCATACCAATATAAAGGCCGACAAGCAACAGGATTTAATTAATGAGCTGGCCGGTCATGAATTAGCGCATATGTGGTGGGGCAATAGCCAACTGGCGCCTGCAAATAGAGAAGGCGATGTACTGCTTACGGAAGCCCTGGCTCAATACACGGAATTGATGCTGGTAAAAAAAATGCATGGGGATAGAAGCGTGTTGGATAATGTACAACTGCACCTTGGTTTATACCTCGATGGAAGAGGCTATACCGATGAACAGCCGTTGTTCACCATGTTATCCCAAAACGTACATCTCAGCTATTCAAAAAGCGCGGTGGCCATGTACCAGCTTGCTAATATGATCGGGGAAGAAAAAGTGAACCAGGCTTTGAAGCAGTTACTTCAGAAAAATGCCTGGCCGCACCCCAAGGCTGTTTCAACCGATCTCATCAGGGAATTATATGCCGTAACTGATACCGGTTTGCATTCCAAAATTGACGACCTGTTTAAACGGATCAGTTTCTACGAATTTAAAGTAACAGGAACTACCCTGAAAAAATCTGGGGCAAACCATATACTAACCATTACTGCGCACGCCAACAAATACTATGAAGATGGTAAAGGCAACCGGACAGATGCCGCTTTCAATGATACCGTAACAATAGCGGTTTACAGCAAACATGGAAAAGAAACAAGCTGGAGGCTGCCCGTAGTGAATGGACAAATAGCAGGTACTCTTCAATTAGTTGATGAGCCTGAAGCGATATTGATTGATCCCCAACTTGATTTTATAAAAAAAGAAGCAATGACCAGGGTAGCCCTCGGAAAATAAATTTTTCTCATCCCCGCTTTTTTATACATTTGGCTACAGATAGTATAGAATAGGACAGCAAAACGCAAAACGCGGAACGCTGAAAGCAAAACGCGAGTAGTTGTATTGAGCGTTAAGCGTTAAGCGTTCCGCGTTCAGCATATTTAGGCCATATGATAGATGTATTCAAAGAAATTTACGAAATGGAAGGGGTGAGCGGGCTTTCGAAGCACGATCAGCTTGTAGGGGGCATTCTCAATGCCATTCAGAACAAATCGCTCGCACAGGGCGATCTGCTGCCTTCCGTAAACAACCTCATCAACGAATTTGGTTTCGCCCGGGAAACAATTGCCAAAGCTTATAAAGACCTGGTAAAACGCGGCATCGTGGAATCAAAGAACCGCGTTGGTTTTTATGTTTCCAATTGCGATGTAAAGCAGCACCTGAAGGTGGCGCTGGTGTTATTTGCCTTTGACGCCTTCCAGGAAACCTTCTATAAAGTGTTCCGGTCGAAACTGGGCAAAGGCGTGCATATAGATGTCTTCTTTCACCATAATAATATCGATGTGCTGGAAAGCGTCATTCAAAACATCCGCGGGCGGTATGGCCTGTTTGTGGTGGCGCCTATTCCGCATAAACGTACGGCAGGTATACTTGAAACCCTGCCTTTGGATAAATTCCTGATGATCGACCGGTACGAGAAAATTGACGGTGATTATTCCTACATCGCACAGGAATTTGAAAAATCATCGTACCGGGTGTTTGAAGAATTGTGCAACACGATCAAAGGTTACAACAGTATGATCTATTACCACCGTCCGGCTGCCGATACGCCGGTAGAGATCTTGCGTGCGTTCAAGGCATTTGTGAAGGCGCGTAAAATAAAACATGAGATCAGGACCGAATACATCTCGGGCACCCTGGAGAAAGGCAAAATTTATTTTACCATCAATAATACGGAGTTGTGGAGCATGCTGAAAGATTGCAAGCTGAAGAAGCTGAAGCCGGGAAAAGATGTAGGTATTCTGTCGCACAACGATGAAGTTGTAAAAGAACTGATCATGGATGGTATTACCACCTACTCAGCCGATTTTAGAATAATGGCCGAAAAGGCGGCGGATTTTGTATTGACGCGAAAAAAGATCCAGGAAATTATTCCCACAGTCCTTATCCGGCGCAAATCGCTGTGATAAGCTGCCATAAACTATGAACGTTACCGGATTCATTTGCTTTCTGCTTTCCCTCTCCCTGGTTGCTGTCATTGCTATTTATAATACCAGGAAGATGCGCCTGAATACCACGGCTGCCTATTTTCTGGGCAATCGCTCGCTGGGTTTCTGGATGATCGGCTTTTCTCTTTTTTTGACGAATATGAGCTGTAACACGCTCATCGGTGAAAACGAGTTTGTATATACCAATGATATGTCGGTGATGGCGTGGGGTATGAGCTCGGTGCTGGCCATGCTCATCGTGGCCGAATTCTTTCTGCCTGTATACCTGCGCATGGGCGCCATTACAACGCCCGATTTCCTGGGACAACGTTTCGGTCCCCGGTTGAAAAAGATCGTTTCTGTATTCTTCCTGGCCAGCTATATAGTGAGTTTAATACCAACCATCCTGTATGGAAGCGCTGTGGCGCTCAATGGTATTTTTCATATCGATGAAGCATTGGGCATTTCCTATTTTGCCGCCATTTGGCTGCTGGTGGTGCTGGTTGGCATTATCGGTTGCTGTTATACGGTGCTGGGTGGTTTCAGGGCCATCACCATTTCCGACCTGGTGCAGGGAGCGGCGCTGTTCATTGGCGGCCTGTTGTTGCTGGTGTTTGGTTTGCGTTACCTGGGGCATGGCAGTGTAATAGAAGGTGTTCAAACCATACTGGGTTCAAAAAAAGAACACCTCAATGCCATTGGTTCGTCGCATGATCCCATTCCTTTCAGTACCCTGTTTACCGGCATGTTCCTCATCAACCTGTACTACTGGGGCATGGAACAATATATTATGCAGCAGGCGCTGGCAGCGCGCAGCTTGTCGCAGGGGCAGAAAGGCATATCCCTCGCTTGTCTGGGCAAACTGGCGGCGCCGCTGTTACTGAATGTGCCCGGCCTCATTGCTGTACATGTATATCCAAAGCTGACCAATACTGCGACCGTATTTCCAAAACTTGTAGGCGATGTTCTGCCTCCTATAATAACTGGCTTCATCGCGGCGGTCGTTTTTGGCGCTGCCATTGGCACCTTTAATGCTGCTTTGAACAGCTCGGGTACCTTGTTCATCATGAACCTGTATAAACAGTGGCGTCAGCGAGCCGCTGACCGGGAACTGGTCAGTGCCGCCCGTATCTTCCAGCTATCCATAACTGTGGTGGCCATGTGTTTCTCCCCATTCATCAGTTTTTTCAGCGGTGGGTTCTATGATTATATCCAGAAAGCGTCGAGCTTTTTCAGTGTTCCTGTATTTACAGTCATGATCGTGGGCTTCGTCACCAAACGGGTATCTGAGGCTGCAGCCACAGCAGGCCTGCTGTTTTTTATTATCACCTATGCCATCAGCCAGCTGGTGCTCGATCTGCCGGTGCATTACCTGCATGTACTGGCGATCCTTTTTGTAGCAACCGTTGTATTGATGCTGGCCATCGCCCGGTGGAAGCCCATGGCAACGTCTTATACACCACGCAACCTGGCTGTAGTAGATATGAAACCCTGGCGCAACCGGCACTGGTTCTTCGGACTGTTACTGGCTTTCATGGCAGCGGCATTCCTATTGTTTTCAAAAGCAGGGATCGCACAATAATAGTTCACCTACTAACAACTTTAAAACACCCAACCATGCTCGCGCGACCATTATTGAATACCCGTTGTTTGATCATTCTCCTTACCTTATTTTGTTTGAAAGCAACAACAGGCGCAGCGGCGCCTGCAGGTGAAAAAGATTCGGTGATCACCATCCCTTTCGGAAAAAATAATTCGATCAAATTTTCTTTAACAACCGGCACGTATGATGTTGTATTTAACGGCAAAACGACTATTACTGGGGCGTATGCTACCTATAAAGGAAATAAAGAAATGGCCAGCAACAATGCCGGTGTGGGTAAATACACAGTTACAGTTCCTCATGAACGTAGAAATTCAACGGTACATAGAATAGAATGGGTGTTTAATGGTTTGCGCATGGCGCAAATTTTTATGATACCGCCGGGCAGAAATTATTTTATATCCTGTGTTACTGTGTCAGGTAAAAATACTGCGGCATCCAGTATTTCTCCATTGACCACCGAAAATGTGATCATGGGAGATAAAGGCGATAACCGGGCGTTGTATGTACCATTTGATAACGACATGTGGGCGCGTTTTAATGCGCAGCCATTGCAACAGGCAAATTTTACCAGCAGTGAAGTAACGGCATTGTACAATAATGATACGTATGGTGGACTGGTCATTGGCTCTGTAGAGCACAATGTATGGAAGACCGGTATCAAAGTAAAAGCTAATGGCAAAGGTACTTTAGCGTTGACCGCTTTTGGCGGTTTTGCGGATAGTAATATAACACACGATAAAATACCACACGGCCGTGTAGCAGTTGGGGATACATTTTGCGTTTCACCGTGTGTAATGGTAGGTATGTACAGCGACTGGCGAAGTGGTATGGAGGAATATGCTGCCCTTAACCGTGCATGGGAACCCGAGGTCATTGAACGCTGGAAAAAAGCCACCCCCGTTGGCTGGAACAGCTGGGGCGCGCTACAAACAAAGTTGACGCTCGATAAAGCAAAAGGCGTCATCGATTTCTTCAGCGATTCCTGCAAAGGTTTTCGCAATGCCGATAGCACCTTATTCATTGACCTCGATTCTTTTTGGGACAATCTGATAAAAGGCGGATTAGACGGCGATGTTAGTGAACTGAAACAATTTGTAGATTATTGCAAAAGCAAAGGATTCAAGCCCGGCATTTACTGGGCGCCTTTTACCGATTGGGGTAAGCACGATCGAAAAATGGAGGGCTCTAACTATACTTATGCGCAAGCATGGCTTACACAAAATGGCAAGCCGGTTGATGTAGATGGCGCTTATGCCCTGGATGCTACGCATCCCGGAACAAAAGCCAGGATCGCCTGGTATCTTGGCCATCTGAAAAAACTGGGATTTGAAATGATCAAAATAGATTTCCTGGGACATGGCGCCCTGGAATGTGATCGTTTTTTTGATTCTACAATAACGACCGGTATGCAGGCGTACAAAACAGGAATGACAAGCGTTGACAGTGTGCTTGATAACAAGATGCTGGTGTATGCAGCCATTTCACCTACTATGGCTACGGCCCCCTATGTACATATGCGGCGTATTGCCTGTGACGCTTTCAGCGCTATTGACAATACAGAATACACCATGAACAGCACAGGTTATGGCTGGTGGCAAAGCCATCTGTATAATTTTGTAGATGCCGACCATGTGGTGTTCAACAAGGAAAGCGAAGGCGCCAACCGCGCCCGCCTGGCTTCTGCACTCGTTACCGGCACCTTGATCACTGGTGATGATTATTCAACGTTTGGCCCATGGTCAACAGCTGCTAAACGTTTATTGCAAAATAAAGCTTTGCTGCATGTGATAAAAGACGGCCGCAGCTTCAGACCCATTGAAGCCAATACAGATAACAAAGGCGTAGAACTGTTTATAAAAACCGTTGGCCAGAAAACATACCTCGCCCTGTTTAATTATAGTAACAGTCCGCGCGCATATTCGCTCTCATTATCCCGGCTGGGATTCATAAATGGAAAGAAAATAAACGCTACAGAATTGTTTTCCGGGGCGCAGCGTACCTGGTCGGGCAACATTCAATTCACAATTCCCCCTTCAGATGCAATGATTTATGTAATTACTGTTTCCGCGAAATAATTTAATCCTTCAAATATTTTGGGCAGTTAAAAATAACTTTATATTTGTAGTGGTATAGGATAGTATAGTACAGATAATAATTTCTGATTTTGAGATGTAGGGATTTTAATCCGCTGGCTAGCGGACCGAAATCCCGAAATCCAAAAATTCCAAAACGCTGCCGATATGACAAAACGATTTGCCTGCTGTATGGGAAGGTGTACAGCCTTCCTGCATGCACCCCGCCTGTTTATTTTTTTTACTTTTTGTTTACTGCTTTCAACCGGTTCCTTTGCGCAGCAAGGGGAAGGTAAGCTATCGGGCACTGTGCTTGATAGCGCCCATTCACTGCCACTGGGCGGTGTATCGGTGTTGATAAAAGGGACCCTGCAGGGTACCAGCACTGATGAAAAGGGTCGCTTTGTACTCGATATCCCGGGCGACCAGGCCCTGCTAACATTTTCCTTTGTGGGTTACAAGTCAAAAGATGTAAGGGTCAATAAGAGCAGACCGGTGACTGTGTTATTGCCACTGGCCGAGGATACCACAGCCGATGTAGTGGTTGTTGCCTATGGCAAGCAAAAAAAGACGAGCATGGTAGCTGCTATTACCAGCATCAATGTAAAAGAATTGCGCGGTCCTTCCAGCAACCTGACTACTATGCTGGCCGGACGAATTTCCGGGGTGATCGCTTATCAGCAAAGCGGCGAACCGGGCGCCGATAATGCCTCTTTCTTTATCAGGGGCGTTGGTACGTTCGGCGCCGGCAAAAGAGACCCGCTCATCCTGATCGATGGTATGGAATCTTCTACCAACGATCTCGCCCGCTTGCAGCCTGATGATATTGCTGGTTTCTCGGTGTTGAAAGATGCCGCCGCTTCTTCGTTGTATGGTGCGCGTGGCGCCAATGGTGTTATCCTGGTAACGACGAAAATGGGTGTGGAAGGCAAAGCGAAATTCAACGTGCGTGCTGAAACGCCTTTTTCAACCAATACGCGCAATTTCAAGTTTGCCGATAATATCACTTACATGAAGCTGGCCAATGAAGCCGTGCTCACCAGGGACCCCCTGGGCGTATTGCCGTATTCACAAAATAAAATTGATCATACCGAAGCGGGCGATGATCCATTGAAATATCCGAACAATAACTGGATCAATACCCTGATAAAAGACTATACCGTTAACCAGAAATTTGATATGAACGTGAGCGGTGGCGGTAAAACAGCACAATACTATATTGCCGGTACCTATAATATCGACCGCGGTATACTCAGAACTGTTCCCGGCAGCAGTTTTAACAGCAACATCAAGCTTGGCAACTATAGTGTTCGTTCCAATGTGAACATAAACATTACGCCTACCACCAGGGCTACCGTAAGAACTTCAGCGCAGTTCGATGATTATAATGGCCCCATGGGCTATCGTGATGGCGATGGGAACTGGGTAAATGGCGGTCGCGCTGTTTTTAACAGTGCCATCTGGAGTAACCCGGTCATGTTCCCGGCGTATTACCCGGCCAGTTATGCGCCGTTCCTGAATCATCCGTTATTTGGTAATGCGTATATAGGCAATACCACTTCCCTGTATAGCAATCCATTTGCCAACATGGTATCGGGTTTTCAGCAATACAACTCTTCTACCATGAATGCGCAGATAGAGTTAAACCAAAATTTCAGTTTTGTAACGCCCGGTCTGGCCGCCCGGTTCATGGCCTATACACAACGTTATTCATTCTTTGATCTGAACCGCCGGTACAATCCGTTCTACTACACATTAATGCCCGATCCCAATGGCAAGCTCACCGTTTTAACGCCGTTGAACCCGGGACAGGGGACCGAATACCTGAATTTTAACCAGGGCGATAAGATCGTCAATACCGTCACGTACGCCGAATTCGCCACGAACTATAGTCGCACATTCGGTAATAAACATGCCGTAAGCGGTATGCTCATTGGCATTTTGCGAAATTTTCTCAACGCCAATGCAGGTGATCTGCAGGCATCATTGCCTGCCAGGAACCTGGGCCTTTCGGGCCGGTTTACTTATGCATTCGATAACCGCTACCTGGCCGAATTGAATTTCGGCTACAATGGTTCGGAGCGTTTTGCTGCCAATCATCGTTTTGGCTTTTTCCCGTCAGCAGGTGTGGGCTGGGTTGTATCGAATGAAAAATTCTTCGAGCCCGTGCTGCACGTTGTTTCCAACCTGAAATTCCGCGCAACCTATGGTTTGGTTGGTAATGATCAAATAGGCCGGTCGAGCGACCGCTTCTTTTATTTGTCGAATGTAAATCCCAACAATGATAACAATGGCTATCATTTCGGCCTCGACCAAAGCCATTACGTGACCGGTTATTCGGTGAACCGGTACGCCAATACCGACATCACCTGGGAAAAAGCCACCACGAGTAACCTGGGTATGGACCTTTCGTTCAAAAACGGGATCAATGTAGTGGTAGATGCGTACCGTTCTGTTCGCTCAAACATCCTGATGCAACGAACCAACATTCCCACAACCATGGGACTGGAAGCGGGCGTACAGGCCAATGTTGGCGAAGCATCGAGTAAAGGCGTGGACATAGCGATCGACTATTCAAAGAATTTCAACAAGAGTATGTGGCTGCAGGCCCGCGCCAACATGACGTATGCGGTTAGCAAATACAGGGTGAATGAAGAACCCAATTACCCCGACAATTTAAAATACCTCTCACGCATCGGTCAGTCATTAAGCCAGGTGTATGGGCTGGTTGCAGAAAGATTGTTTGTCGATGACATTGAAGCCCGCAAATCGCCGGTACAAAGCTTTGGCGGTAACGCACCGATGGGCGGCGATATCAAATACCGCGATATCAATGGCGATGGGCAGATCACCAGTCTTGACCTGGTGCCGCTGGGCTACCCGGTAACACCCGAGATCACTTATGGATTTGGTTTCTCTTTTGGTTATAAGAATCTTGATGTCAGTACTTTTTTCCAGGGCAATGCCCGGGTTTCTTTCTTCATCAATCCATACAATATCTCACCCTTTGTGCAGAACGGCGGTTCGCAAAATGGCTTACTGAAGTCAGTCGCCGAAAGTCATTGGTCGGAAGAGAACCAGGACCTGCATGCATTCTGGCCCCGGTTCGATGCGCAGTTCAACAACAACAATTCCCAAACATCCAACTGGTGGCTGCGCGATGGCTCCTTCATCCGGTTAAAAACAGTGGAGTTAGGGTATACGTTCCCGAAGAAATGGCTCAATCGCCTGCACTTCTCCAACTTCCGGATTTATGCCAATGGTCAGAACCTTGTTTCTTTCAGCAAATTCAAACTATGGGATCCTGAAATGGGTGGTAACGGATTAGGCTACCCTGTACAGGCCGTGTATAACCTGGGGATCAATTTTGGATTTTAATTCACTTATCGAAACATGCAAACAATGAAACGAAACTATTATATAACGGTTGTACTCCTGGTGTTTACTGTTACAGCCTGTAAAAAGAGTTTTCTCGATGTGGTGCCCGATAATGTGGCTACGCTCGACAATGCTTTTACCATGCGCACGGAGGCGGAAAAATACCTGGCCACCTGCTATTCTTACCTGCCCAATGAGGGCGACCCGGTGCGTAACATCGCTTACCAGGGCGGTGATGAGTTCTGGATGGCCTATCCGGCTGCCAGTTTAACAGCTACCAACTGGAATGTTGCCCGTGGCAACCAGAACGTGGTACGGCCTTACGTGAATATCTGGGACGGTGATGATTTCGAGAATGTAGGCTTCAGGAATATGTTCACAGGTATTCGTACCTGTAATACATTCCTGGAGAATGTATCGGACCCCGGGAAGATCCCTGATCTTACCCTCGATGAAAGGACCCGGTGGATAGGAGAGGTGATGTTCCTGAAAGCCTGGTATCATTTCCTGTTGATGCGTCAGTATGGGCCCATTCCCGTTATGGATAAGAACATTCCGATAAATGCACCGCTGGAACAAACAAAAGTAAAACGCCAGCCGGTTGATTCTGTCGTGAATTATATTGGCAATTTGCTGGACTCTGCCGCAAGCCGCCTGCCGGTGGCGTTATTGACGCCATCTACCGAGCTGGGACGTATTACGGTGGCCATTGCCAGAAGCATAAAAGCCCGTGTACTGGTATATGGCGCCAGTCCGCTGTTCAACGGCAATGCCGACTACAGCAATTTTAAAGATAAAGATGGTGTACAATTAATTTCTTCTACCTATAACGCCGAAAAATGGCAGCGTGCCGCCAAAGCCGCCAGCGACGCCATCAGCGCCTGTAACGAAGCGGGTATCTTTCTGTATAAATTTATCAATACCACCGGATTCCCGCTTACAGCCGGTACTATCACCCAAATGAGCATCCGGAACGCCGTATGTGAAAAATGGAACCAGGAATGGATCTGGGCCAATGCCAATTCCTCTACCTGGCAGTTGCAATATTCATCCATGGCGCATATTGATCCGGCCAACTCGGGCAATTCAAGTATTTATGGTACACTGGGGCCCACTATGCAGGTGGTACGGCAGTTCTATACAAAGAACGGGGTTCCCATTACAGAAGATAAAACATTGGATTATTCCAACGTGAACCAGTTAAGAACGGCCACCCATGATGAGCGGTTCAATATTGTGGAAGGGTACAAAACGGCGCGTTTGAATTATGATCGTGAGCCACGCTATTATGCCGATCTGGGTTTCGATGGCGGCACCTGGTACATGCAGAACAGTCCGAGCCACACCGATGAAAACACCTGGAGCGCCCAATTGAAGCTCGGGCAATTTGGTAGCGGGGTAGCGGTAACCATTACCACCTATTATCCCAAGAAACTGGTGAACTGGAAATTTGCGTATCAAAGTAATAACAGCAGTAATATTCAGGACTATCCTTTCCCCACCATGCGATTGGCAGATCTGTACCTGTTATATGCAGAAGCCATGAATGAAGCGAACGGTCCTTCACAAGAGGTTTATAAATATCTGAACCTCGTGCGTGAAAGGGCTGGTTTACCAACGGTGCAGGACAGCTGGACCAATTTCTCGAACAATCCCGGCGCTTATCAAACGAAGGACGGTTTGCGCAATATCATTCGCAACGAACGAAATATAGAGATGTCTTTTGAAGGAAGCCGGTTCTGGGACCTTCGTCGCTGGAAGCTGGCCGGGCAACTGCTCAACACGAATGTATCGGGTTGGGACCGTTCCGGTACGGCCGATCATCCGGAGCTGTTCTATATTCCTACCACGTATTATACCATGCGTTTTGTAGTGCCGCGCGATTATCTGTGGCCGATCAGGGAATCGAATTTACCGGTAAATGAAAACCTGGTGCAAAATCCCGGGTGGTAAAATTTCTTTAACCAAAAACTGGCTTGTCAAAACATACAGATATGAAAAAACATTTTTTAATAATAGTCCCTTTGCTGGTAATAACAGGGATGTGGAGTTGTAAAAAGGAAGACGTAAATGGTTTGAAGGAAGGCAATGGCAACCCACCCGGTGTTGTTACTAATATAGCTGTGACAAATGAAAACGGCGCAGCAACCATTTCTTACTCGTTGCCGAAGGATGAAGACCTTTTGTATGTGAAAGCGGTATATGCGCTGGCCAACGGTACCAAACGGGAAGTAAAAGCCTCGTATTACGCCAACCAGTTGCGGGTGGCCGGTTTTTCCGATACCTTGAAACATACGGTACAATTGGTTGCCGTGAACAGGAGCGAAGTAGCGAGTGAGCCCGTAGAAGTACAGATTGAACCATTGGTATCGCCCATGCAGCTGGTCTTCCGTAATCTCAGCGTTCGGGCCACGGCGGGTGGAATAAGAATTAAATCGTTCAATCAGTTCAAAGGCGATATCGTGATTGTGCCATTGATCGATTCATTGAACAATGGCGAATGGGCCAGTCTGGATAATATTTACTCCAGCGATTCGCTGATTGCCGTGAGCATAAGAGGGCTGGCGCCGGTGCAAAGGAAATTTGCCTTTTTTGTGCGCGACCGTTGGCTGAACCGCACCGATACGCTGTTTGCCACGTTGACACCCACCAAAGAAATATTGATTGATAAGAATAACTTTTCTGTATATCAGTGTGATAACGATACCAAGATGTCGTTCAATACGACGGTTGACCTGATGTGGAAAGGATTGCTCAATAACGAATGGCCCTGCACGTATACCGATGAAAGTTCGGGCGTGCCCACCACCATCACCTGGGGCGTAGGAGCGGCGCCGGTTAAATTGACCAGGTTCAACCTGCTTACGCGCCGGGAGGGCTCCTTATATTATTCCAAAGGAAGTCCGCGCCGTTTTGAAATATATGGTTCCAACAATCCAACGCACGATGGCGACTGGAGCAAGTGGACGAAAATACTTACCTGTGAAGTTGTTAAACCAAGCGGTTTACCGCTGGGCCAGGAGAACAATGCAGATGCAACTGCGGGCAGCGCCGGGTTCTCATTTGATTTTAACGAAGACACACCGCCTTACCAATACCTGCGGTTGAAATGTTTATCAAACTGGATCGGTTCTTATTTTATTGAAATACAGAACATGTCTGTATGGGGAACAAACTAAAAAATAAAATCATGTTCATGAAACAATATTTTGTAAACATATACCTGTGCCTGTTGATTGGTTTGCTTGGCGTTGGAGCGGTTTCGTGTAAGAAGATGGATGATTATAAAGAATTCGCCGGGGGCGGCGAGATCGTTTATCCGGCCACATTCGATTCACTGAAAGTGATCCCGGGCAATGGCCGGGTGATGATTACCGGTTTATTGAGCGGCGATCCGAACGTAAGCAAGTACAGGGTATTCTGGAACAGTGGCAGCGATTCGCTGGAAAAGACGTTCACCCGCCATGGTAAAACAGATACACTCAAACAGGTCGTTGATCATTTACCCGAAGGACCCATGACCTTTACGCTTCGTACCTATGACAACAAAGGCAACCGGTCCATACCCATGACTGTTACCGGCAACGTATATGGCGCCAGCTTTCAGGCTTCTGTGAATGAAAGAGGTAACCGGGCCGTATTGAGCACCAAATTTAACCCCGATGGTTCGGCCCTTATCACCTGGGCAAATGTAGATGCGTATGTTGGCGTGTTGGGTATGCGCATCCGTTATTACGATGCCACCGATAAATTGCGCGATACCATCGTACCATCCATATTGAAAGATCAGAAAACCACCATACCCGGAGTAAGTGTGCAGAAGCAGATCGCATACAATACCCTGTTCCTGCCCGATACCGTGGGTATCGATACTTTTACGGTTGCATCCAATACATTGTCTTTATTTACCGAAGTTGCTCTTTTAAACAATGTGAAGCCCATTGCGAATGCGGCCAATGATGGCAACCGCTGGGCCAACCTGCGCGATTGGATAAGCAACGCTGCCGTAAAGAACCATGGCGGTTATGGCGGAACCGATATCTCCGGCGATCCGAAAATATATTTTGAAGCGGGGTGGGGCGCGCCTGGCATTCAAAATGGAAAAGTATACCAGGTGGTAACCCTGCCGCCGGGGAAGTATAATTTTGAAGGGTCCATTGACTGGTGGAATGTAAGCACACACAACGAAGTATACCTGATGGCTGCTGCCGGCGCCAACGGTCTACCCGATGTAAATAACCTGGGTGGCGCCTTCGCCTACAAAAAAGTAGACAATGGCTCCAATGTAAAAATGGAATTCACACTGACGCAGCAAACCACGCTTTCCATTGGGTTGTTGCTCGATATGTGGGACACTGGCGAAGCCATGCGTTTCAACAGCCTTCGATTGTACATCGTGAATTAAAACAAAATTGTATTATCAACGATCTTAGTAATGTTTAGAAGGACCGGTCAAATACTTTTATTTCTCTTGTTGGGGATGGGCAGTAGTTATTCGCAACAAAAGACACCACTTCGTTTATGGTACAATAAACCGGCGGCACAATGGGAAGAGACATTGCCGTTGGGCAATGGCCGCCTGGGCATGATGCCCGATGGTGGCGTGATGCAGGAGAGCATCGTGCTCAACGATATTACGCTTTGGTCGGGCGCACCGCAGGATGCGAATAATTACAATGCCAGTAAGAAATTACCCGAAATACAAAAACTGCTGATTGAAGGAAAGAATGACCAGGCACAGGCGCTGATCGATAAAGATTTTATCTGCACCGGTAAGGGCTCGGGCGCCGAACCCTATGGCTGTTATCAAACCCTGGGCCGGTTGGGCATTTCCTTTAACTATGACGGACAAAACGAGTTTACCGGTTATCACCGGGAATTATCACTCAATGATGCAGTAGCAATCTGCACCTACAAAGTAGGAGAGGTGGTGTATACCAGAGAATATTTCACCAGCTTTGGCGATGATGTAGGGATGGTCCGGTTCACTGCCAGCCAGCCTGGTAAATTGAATGTTGAGGTGTCACTCACACGTGATGAAAAAGGAACGGTGACGGCTACTGCCAGTCAACTTGAAATGGTTGGACAACTGGAGAATGGCACCAATGGAAAAGGAATGGAATACCTCGCGCTGGTTTCACTCAAATTAAAGGATGGAAACGTTGACTCAATTAACAATAAACTGGTTGTTAAAAATGCCACCGAAGCGGTCCTTTACTTTTCTGCCAAAACCAGTTTTCGTGATGCAGCCTTCCGGCAACAGGCGAAACAATTGTTGGCAAAAGCCATGCAGGTTCCCTATGAAACGCAAAAGAAAAACCATCGTAATAATTACCAACGCCTGTTCAACCGGATGCAGTTCGATTTGGGACCATCCGGTTCTGATGAATTGCCTACCGACCAACGGCTGTCGGCATTTTATGGGTCAACCGTTCCCGATAATAAACTCACGGTGTTGTTCTATCAGTTCAGCCGCTATCTTTCTATCAGCAGTACACGCGTGGGTTTGCTGCCGCCTAATTTACAGGGGCTTTGGGCGCATGAGATCCATACCCCGTGGAATGGCGATTATCACCTCGATGTAAATGTGCAGATGAACCATTGGGGTGTTGAATGCGGCAATTTATCGGAACTGAACCTGCCGTTGGCTGAATTGATTACGCAGCTGGTACCACACGGTGAGCGTACTGCTAAGGCCTATTATAATGCACGCGGCTGGGTGGCGCATGTGATCACCAATCCATGGTTATTTACCGAGCCGGGTGAAAGCGCTTCCTGGGGAATTACCAAATCGGGTTCGGGCTGGTTGTGCAATAATCTCTGGGACCATTATGTATTTTCTAACGATATCAATTATCTAAAAAAGATCTATCCGGTATTGAAAGGCTCCGCCTTGTTTTATTCGGATATACTTATTAAAGACCCGGAAACAGGATGGCTGGTCACAGCTCCATCTTCTTCACCGGAAAATTCTTTTTATATGCCAGATGGCAGCGGCAAACACGTAAGCATTTGTATGGGTGCTGCCATCGATATCCAGATCATGCACGAGTTGTTCAGCAATGTGATTACGGCGGCGGAACGGTTGCATATAGATGAGCCGCTCAGAACAGCATTGAAAGAAAAGCTACAACAGATACCACCGGTGGCGCAAATTGCTGCCAACGGCACCGTGATGGAATGGCTGAAAGATTATAAAGAAACCGATCCGCAGCACCGGCACATTTCCCATTTGTACGGGTTGTATCCGGCCAATTTGATCACACCTTCCCAAACACCAGCACTGGCCGAAGCCTGTAAAAGATCGCTGAATGTACGGGGCGATGATGGCCCCAGCTGGTCAATCGCCTACAAACAATTGTTTTGGGCGCGTTTGTACGATGGCAACCGGGCCTATAAATTGTTCCGGGAGATCATGAAGCCCACTCGTAAAACCGACATCAACTATGGGGCTGGCGGCGGTGTATATCCGAATTTATTATCGGCTGGACCGCCTTTCCAGATAGATGGAAATTTTGGCGCGGGTGCCGGCATTGCGGAAATGTTGTTGCAAAGTCATGAGGGGTATATTCATTTGCTCCCTGCTATTCCCGATGAATGGATAAAAGAAGGATCCATAAAAGGGATGAAAGCCCGCGGTAATATCACCGTTGATTTTGCCTGGAAGGATGGGCGGGTAGTTTCGTACAGGGTTTTCTCGACCGCGAAGCAACGGGTGAAAGTAAAGGTAAATGGTACAATGAAAGAAGTAGTTACGGAGTAAGACCTGAAAGGTCTGGTAAGAATTAAGTAGGATCTGCTAAAAAACGCATACTTACTTCTTTGTATATTGTACCCATAAACTTGCTTCTTTATATGAAAAAGATTGTATTCGCATTATTTGTCCTGCAGACTGGCATATTGAACGCTCAATTGCGCTTACCTAAAATATTTGGCGACAGCATGGTATTGCAACGCAACGCGCCCTTGCGCATCTGGGGCTGGGCGTCGCCGGCTGAAACCGTTACCGTACAATTTCACAATCAGCATAAAACAGTGCAAACCGATGCCCGTGGTAGCTGGGAAGCAGTACTGGCGCCCGAAACAGTTGGTGGTCCTTATCAATTAGCGGTGAAAGGCAAAACGACTATTACGCTAAAAGGCATCCTGATGGGCGATCTCTGGGTTTGTTCGGGGCAATCGAATATGGAAATGCCGCTGAATGGGTGGGGACAGATCTTGAATTGGGAGCAGGAAATAGCTGCGGCCAATTATCCGGCTATCCGGTTATTTACCATTGAAAAGGATGTGCAGGGGCAACCCGTTCCGGATGTTAAAGGCGGTGCCTGGCAAACCTGCACCCCGCAACACATTCCACCTTTTTCTGCGGTAGGTTATTTCTTTGGCAGGGCTTTGCATCAGCAGCTGCATGTACCTATCGGTCTTATCAATTCCACCTGGGGTGGCACCAATATAGAAAGCTGGATCAGTTATGCCGGTTTTAAATCCGAACCTTATTATAAAGAGTTGGTAACAGTAGCGCCTGAAAAAAGCACGGCCGAATTGATGGCAACAAGAGAAAAGCAATTGCGGGATTATCTCACCTCCGTGCAATTAAATAATATCGATACAACTAGTTTGAGCCAATGGCCGGCAACTGAATATGATGACAGCAAATGGAATAACATGAACGTGCCGGGTTTGTGGGAGAGCCAGCAACCTGCCTTAAAGATCGATGGCGTGTTATGGTTGCGAAAAGAGATCGTGATCGATGAAGCAGATGCCGGTAAACCCGCAGTATTGAAACTGGCCATGATCGATGATAATGATATCACGTATGTGAACGGCATTAAAGTGGGTGGTGTGATTGGCTACAACGTGCCCCGCGTGTACAACATCAATGCCGGCATATTGAAAAAGGGAAAAAATACAATTGCCGTACGCGTTGATGATACAGGTGGTGGCGGTGGTATTTATGGGGAAGCAGCCGATTGTTCACTGACGGTTGACGGAAAAGCGATGACGCTGGCCGGGCCATGGAAATACCGTGTTGAAAATATAATAGTGAATGCGGGGGTTGGTCCGAACGATTACCCATCGGTGCTGTACAATGCCATGATACATCCCATAGAAAAGCTGGCGATCAAGGGTGCTATCTGGTACCAGGGAGAAAACAATGCCGGGCGCGCGGTTGAATACAACCAGGCCATGCCGTTGCTCATCAACGACTGGCGTAAACGCTGGCAACAACCTGCCATGCCTTTTTATTTTGTACAGCTCGCCAGTTTTAATGCAGGGAATGGGAACAGCAACCAGGGAAGTAACTGGGCCGAATTACGGGAGGCGCAAAGCAAAGCCGCTCTACTGCCCAATGCAGGTATGGCCGTTACCATTGATATTGGTGACGCCAAAGATATTCATCCCCGTAATAAACAGGATGTAGGCATTCGTCTTGCTGCGTTGGCCTTACAAAAAACATATGGTATCAAGATGGTCGCATCGGGGCCTGTATATAAGAACATGCAGGTACAGGGAAATAAAGTCGTGGTGCAATTTATAAATACCGGGAAAGGACTGACAGCAAAGCCGGCATCAGCAACTGAGGTGTCAGGGTTTGAAATAGCCGGAGCTGATCAGCACTTTTATCCCGCAAAAGCAACCATTTCAGGAGCCACCCTAATTGTTTCAGCACCTGAAGTAACAACACCCGTAGCCGTTCGCTATGCCTGGGCCGATGATGCCGGCCATGCGAATCTGTTTAATAAAGAAGGTTTCCCGGCATCGCCTTTCCGTACCGACAACTGGAAAGCAAAAACAGCAGGTGTGAAGTACTTACCATAACATACAATAAATAAACATAAAAACAGAAACATACACTAGTACCATGTTAAAGAAGATGAGCGGTTTCGCAGGCCTAACCATTATAACCTTTTTATCCTTTTGTCATTCGAATGTGTTTTCGCAGAACACGATCATTCCGGTAGAAACGTTACACAATGCGTTGGTGTTACAAACCAACGATAACAACAACCTTGGGATCGTTTACCTGGGGCCCAGACTGGCAGACAAAAATGAATATGCAGCCATACCAGCCTTATATAAGCAAACCAGCGACTATACCGGTGTTTCCAATGCCGCTTATGCTTCTTCGGGTTCACGGAATTTATTTGAACCTGCTATAACTGTTACCCACGCCGATGGTAATAATTCGCTTGACCTGCAATACGTACGGCATGAAACAAAAAAGCTCGATGAGAATGTATCGGTCCTTACAGTGACCATGAAAGACCCGGTGTACGATTTTGAAGTGCGGTTGTTCTATAAAACGTATTACAATGAAGATGTAACAGAACAATGGAGTGAAATAAAACATAATGAAAAGGGAACTGTGGTGCTGCAGAAATTTGCCTCGGCTGGCCTATACCTGAAAGCAGAAAGCTTTTGGCTGCGGCAATACCATGGCGATTGGGCCCGGGAAATGCAACCCGAAGAGGGCAGGCTTACCCATGGCATCAAAACACTCGATTCGAAACTCGGCACCCGCGCTGATCTGTTTCAACCCCCGGTATTTATGATTTCTTTGGACAAACCTGCCACGGAAGATGAAGGCGCCGTATTATACGGTGCGTTGGAATGGAGTGGTAACTTCAGGATCGACCTGGAGCTTGATAACCAGGATAACCTGCGCATAGTAGCCGGTGTGAACAACCATGCCTCACCCTATACGTTAAAACCAGGTGAAGTGTTTACAACCCCAGCGTTTTTGTCGGTGTTGTCGTTGAAGGGAAAAGGCGAAGCAAGCCGCAAGCTGCATGCCTGGGCGCGAACCTATAAGTTGCTCGATGGTAAAGGATCGCGGCTTACCTTATTGAACAATTGGGAAGCCACCTATTTTGATTTCAATGAAACGCGGTTAAAAGGGCTGTTGAAAAATACCAAAGAACTGGGTGTTGATCTTTTCCTGCTCGACGATGGCTGGTTTGCGAACAAATATCCGCGTAATAATGATGATGCCGGTTTGGGCGACTGGCAGGAAAATAAAACAAAATTGCCGAATGGCATTGCATCCCTGGTCAGTGAAGCGAAGGCCAATGACGTACAATTTGGCATCTGGATAGAACCGGAAATGGTGAACCCGCACAGTGAGTTATATGAAAAACATCCTGACTGGGTGGTGAAGCAACCGAATCGCAAGGAATATTATTTCAGGAACCAGCTGGTGCTTGATCTGAGCAATCCACAGGTGCAGGAATTTGTTTACAATGTGATCGATAACCTGTTTACAAAAAATCCGAAACTGGCTTACATAAAATGGGACTGCAATGCGGTCATATATAATGCTTACTCAGCCCATATAAGCAATCAATCGCATTTTTATCTGCAGTATGTACAGGGCTTGTATACGGTGTTGCAAAAGATCCGGAAGAAATATCCAACGGTGCCCATGATGTTATGCTCGGGTGGCGGTGGCCGTGTTGATTATGCGGCGTTGCAATACTTTACAGAATTCTGGCCAAGCGATAATACCGATCCCCTGGAACGGATCTTCATGCAATGGGAGTATTCCTATTTTTATCCCGCCATCAGTTCGTCTAACCACGTAACCGATTGGGGAAAGCAACCGATCAAATACCGGACGGACGTTGCCATGATGGGCAAGTTGGGTTTTGATATTGTGGTGAGTAAACTGAGTGCGAAAGACCTTCAGTTCTGCCAGGAGGCGCTTAAAACGTATAATGGTATAAAACAAATTATCTGGCAGGGCGATCAGTACCGCCTGCAGGATCCTTTAAATAATTCAGTGGCCGCCATTCAATATCTCAATCCGGAAAAAAATGCCGGCGTCATCTTCAATTATCTCGTCCACAACCGGTATGCGGCGGGCAGCAGTCTACCCATTCGCATGAAAGGCCTTGATCCGCAAAAGCGGTACCGGCTCAAAGAGCTGAACGTTTATCCCGGCGTTTCTTCTACCATCAACAGCAATAAAACATTTACCGGCGAGTTCCTGATGAACATTGGTTATAATCCCGATGTAAAAGCCGACCGGGCAAGCGTGGTGCTGGAGTTGAAGGCGGTGGAGTAGGGAATCGGCAAACGTGAATCGGCAAACGTGAAACGTGAAACGGCAAACGGTCTCGGCTCAGCCGGGAGCAATTGACTTTTGCCAGTGCAGGATCACGAATTAGTCTCAAAATTAGCGAGCCTTTCACGGCTTTATATACTAAGCCTCTGTTTTTGCAGGGGCTTTTTGTATTTACTTCTGTTAATTAAGCACTTCCAAATAGTGATGTACCTCACATAACCAGGTGGCGGCGCTTTCCGTCCTTTGTGTTGTTGAATCACAATAACCGCAGATAAAAATAACAAAATGAAAAAGCAAACGATCATTGTAACCGGAGCATCATCCGGTATTGGTAAAGAAATAGCCAGATACTTTTTAGAAAGAGGCGATAACGTGGTGATCAATTCCGCCACGCCCGAGAAATTGAAACAAGTTTATCTGGAACTTGGCGCCGGTTCCAACCTGGCTATGGTGGCTGGTGACGTAGGTGATAAACATACCGGCGAATTATTAGTAACAACAGCTATTGAAAGATTCGGTTCAGCCGATGTGCTGGTGAACAATGCCGGCATCTTTGAAACCAAACCCTTTCTTGAAGTGGACGAAGCCTATCTCGATCGTTTTTTGGATACCAATCTAAAGGGAACATTTTTCACCACGCAGGCAGTTATACCACAAATGCTGAAGCAGCAGAACGGGGTAGTGATCAACATCGGTACACCGCTGGTGAATCATGCATTGGGTGGAGCGCCAACAACAGCGCCCTTGTCGAGCAAAGGAGCCATCCATTCATTAACGATACAACTGGCGGCTGAATTTGGCCGGCATAACATTCGCGTGAACACAATTGCACCAGGGATCATTCGTACGCCTATGCATGGCGATGCGGTAGATAAAAGCGCCGGACTTCATTTACTAAACCGGGTAGGGGAAGTGGAAGATGTAGCCCAGATGGTGTATACGGTGGCTAAGAGTAATTTTATTAATGGCGCTATCATTAACGTTGATGGAGGTATGGCTGCGGGTCACAATTTGAATTAAAAGGAGGGTTTCTTTGCCATTGAAGCGGATGGGGTGGAATAAGGAACAGCAACAGGGTAATTAGCTTAAAAAATAGTTTCAAAGATTGTTTCAAACTAAAAAATAACGTATAATAGCGGAAATACAAACGTTAACGGCAATCTTAAATTACCCTAAACCCTCTAAACATGGAACCCAATACGGAGCAGCCAGATTTACTTGTTTTTGAAGACATTTTAATTCCAGCCAGTACAGGCAAAAGATTCCTCAATTATTTAATTGACCTCTTATTGTTTTGGGTGTTAATTGTCCTCGTTGGAGTATGTTTAGCCATTGTAAGTCCATCTGTCATTGAAAGTATCGATGATTCTCCAGGCTTCAATCTCGTTGATCGAATCCTTACTTTAGTGTTGTACGGGATCTATATGGGTATTGTTGAAGGTTTGTTCAAGGGCAAATCCTTAGGCAAACTCATTACAAAGACACGTGCTGTACATATGGACGGAAGTAAGATTGGTTGGGATAAAGCCTTTGCCAGAAGTTTCAGCAGGGCTGTTCCGTTTTGTGTTTTCAGCGCTTTTGGCACGCCTTGTAATCCGTGGCAAGATCGTTGGACATCAACAATGGTAATTGATGAAAGGCAATTAATTAACGCATAATAATTGTGTTTATGGCGGAAATTCATCATGAGGCAGTTTATAACAGTCGCTTTGTCCAGTTTAAACTGTTATACTTATAATGACAGCTTTATTTATCATCGGCGTTGTGGTCGTTTTATTTTCGACATGGGTATTAATTTGCTATGCCTTAATAAAATATATTACAGGTATTATTGGGCGGTTGACTGCTGTAAAATGGGTGACTAATAAAATTATAGTTGTTGTAGTCTCCTTTATTGTTGCATTACTTCCTGTATTTTACTGGCTGTTTCATTCACCGGCTAAAAACGAAAAAACTGCATTTATACAACCACAGGAAAGCGGTTTTAAGGTAACCGTTAAAGGCAAAAGAATGCTTATGGTACACGACCCGGTTTCCTGGATTTTTAAGGATACGTATGAAGACAGTGCTTGTTTTATAATCCCCCGGCAAAATGGGACCATTAATAGTTCTGAAATACAGGTTATAAAAAATAATTATAAACCAACGGGTAGAATTGTTATTGATCAGAAAAAAATGACAATCCAATTGTTTTATAACCAGGATCAAACTTCGCCTGATGATTGGAACGGCAAGTATAATTTAAAATTAAGATAGCCTGTTCTTGTGGGCGTGGCATTGGCAACTATCTCAAATTGCGCGCCTATCAATTCCCGCAGTTCGTCGACTTCCTTTTTTGGGATTTCGCAATATCATATTCTTCCAGTTTTTTGTAAATAGCTGACGGAGGTTTATTTGATTGGCCTCAAATGCCGAATTTAAGAGTCTGTCTATCTCGAAATTGTCCAATTTTTGGGTAATTACCCTTAAAATTATTGTAATCTAATTATCTTGTAAGCTCTTGCATTTTATTCAATACATATTTGAATTTATGACAATATCACGTACCCTGCTCTTTATGACTATCATTGTTTCCTGCATTGGTTGCCGCCGGAATATAGAAATTCAAAACAACGAGGTCACTGAAATAGGGGCGGCTGCCAGCAACGCTCGGTTAGCGCTTGCCACAAATGCTAATATAAGTCCATATGATAATATGGTATTGGCCGATCAGCCCGTTGCTTTTTGGAACGATGGCTCCCTAACAGATATTACTGGAAACGGACATACCGGTGTGGTGATGAATACGCCAGCTGCAACGGCTTTACCCAATGGCGACCGTTCATTATTGTTGAATGGCATTAACCAGTATGGAGAGGTGAATGATGCATCAGACCTTAGTGTGTTGGCGACCGGCATCCTTACCATGGAAGCCTGGTTGCGTGCGGATGTACTGGACTTTCCTGACATGGAAGGTACGGGCTATGTAAACTGGATGGGTAAAGGTGAAAGCGGGCAACATGAATATGTGTGCAGAATGTATGGCCAGCATCCAACCGGTACTGATACAGGGCGCACCAACCGGATGGTAGGCAATGCGTATACACTCAGTGGCCAATCTGCTGCCGGTTCTTATTACCAACCGGGTTCCGACTGGGCAGTCACTGCCGGCGAATGGATACATTATGTATTTATCATTAATACGAAAGCAGTTACAACACAGCAACCTTATGGCTATACGAAACTGTATATACAACGAAAAAACAGTAGTGGCGCATTGATCACATTCGAAGACCAGGACGCATTAAATGGAAATGCGCTCTTAGCTGGTACAGCGCCTTTTAGAATAGGCACACGCAATTTGGGCTCTTACTTCAAAGGTGCCATTGGTAAAGTAGCCGTTTATAATTATGAACCCGACAGTACCCGCATCATGGAGCATGGTAAAACCATGTTTGGTTACGATTACCTGGTTCTATCCGCCAGCCCGGTTGCTTATTGGAGTACAGCCGGGACAGATATTACCGGTCATGGTCATGCCGGATCGCTTTTTAATAATCCTGGGGTAACCACATTACCCAACGGCGATGGATCTCTGGTGTTTAATGGAACTTCGCAATATGTTGAAGTAGCCACAGCGCCTGATCTTTCCGTACCAGCTACCGGTATGTTGACCATGGAAGCCTGGATTCGTCCGGATGTGCTCGACTTTGAAAAAGTAGATGGTACCGGTTATGTGCATTGGGCAGGTAAGCGGGAAGACGGACAGTGCGAATACGTAGGAAGAATGTATGGACAGCATCCCACGGGAGAAGACTCAGACAGGCTGAACCGGATCTCGGGCTATGCATTTAATTTACCGGGCGGTAAAGGCGCCGGTTCTTATTATCAGGCAGCTTCGAACTGGCCGGTTCAAACAGGCGAATGGATACATTACACGTTGATCATAAATACGGTTGACATTTCATCGGCTTACCCAACCGGTTATACAAAGCTGTATGTACATCGCAAAAACAGCAGCGGGTCCATCGTTACCTTCCAGGATAAAGATGCTTTGATCGGCTACTCCATTATTCCGCAGGCTGGTTCGGCGCCTTTCCGAATTGGGACGGCAGACACCGGCTCGTTTTTTCATGGCAGCATTGGTAAAATGGCCCTGTATAATTATGAGTTGAGTGCTGCGCAATCGTTGCAACATGCAGAAAAGATCTTTAATCCTTAATAGCGATTGTTATTTACTGGCCGTTTTAAATATATCTAAAAGATAACCTAATTGTATTTGTACAAAATTATCTGAATGTGATCCCTTGTTATACGTTATACGGTACCTGAAAAATAGTTTGCTATTGGTGTTCGTCTTAAGATAGGCATCAGCCCAAAAACTGTGGGCAACAGACATGGGAATAACAGGAATGATGTAGGCTTTGCTTAACAAAGAAAGATCTCTGAAATCCCAACCAAGCAGCATTCCATAACGGGAATCAGTTTTCAATTCATAAATAATGGAAAAGCCCCAACGGAAACTTGTCAGGGTCTTTTCAACAGGTGCTACTATATTGCTGGCCAGATCTCCTGATACCACAACGCTGTCTGATACATTGCTCCTTATAAGACCCGCAGCCAGGTTTACCTGGAAGTTGGATTTATAATAAGGAAGGTTAATTTTTACGAGGTTTAAATTCAGATCGAAGGTAGAATTCTGATATTTCAGTAAGTCGATGGTTTTTAGATGAAGAACTTTGCGGGCATTTTTTAATTGAAAGGAATCGATATTGTCAATAGAAAGCGGGATGGCATTCCTGTCTTTCTCTATTTTTGAAATGGTAAAAACAGGTTCAAAGTAGGTGAGTCCGCCCAGATATAGTGCTTTGTTGCCACCTCTTTGTGTAAACAGGTTAAACTTTCTGGCAGCTTCAATTTGTATCAGGCCGTTTGGCTGATCGCCCTGCAGACCGACAAAATCTGTATATGTTCTTACAGATAATATTTTGCTCCGTAATTCTTTTTTAAGGTCTTCGCTGACGTTATTCTTGTTTAAGTGTACAACAACATTTGCCGGACTATAATCTTCGTTATCGTTGGTTGCTTCAATATAGTAGTTCAGCAATTCTGATAACTCTATATACACCTGTCCTTTTTTTAATAATTTTTTTCGCAGGGTTTCTTTTTGCTGCCGGTATTTTGTCGTGGTCGAATCCTCTCCATAAAAATATGACATGCCATATTTACCATTGGTTAGTACTTTCGAAATAATTTTATCAATGTCAAGACTCTTAATATTGAATTTGCTATAAAACTCCGATGGGTCTCCGATAAACAACTTGGTTTTCCCGAATTTATCCGGGTCGTTTCGGCCGGATACCGAAATGGGCGTGATATTTTTAAACCGGCTGGGCAAATTAATACCGGTAGTTGATGAATCGTCGTCAAAAACAAGATCTGCCAGCAGGTTTTTAATGGTACCATCCTCAAATTCAGCCGTAACATCCCTGACAGCCATTTTAGTTAATGGTATCATTTCTTTTGTATTTAGTTGGGATGTGGATGAATAATAAACATTAACACGGAAGTTCTTTAATTTAAGTTTGGCGGTTATTGGTTGATCGTCTGCAAAATCAAGTCTTGCTTTGATATCAAAAAATAATGCATTCGCAATTTTATCTACCTCGGCTTCGCCAATGCATTCGGGTAAAACGAGTATCCTGTAACGTTTTATAAGGGCTTCAGCCAATTTCACAAACGATTGCTGATTGAAGTCGTTTAATACATAGGTTTTAGATTTAAAGATATCAACCACGCCCGTTGTCGTTTTTTCCAGCGTATCGAGGTAAGAAGGGAAGAACGTGTCTGAAACGCTGTCTTTTAACGCTGCGGCAAGATCAATCGATTTGGATTCTCCCACTAATTTTTTGATGCTATCGCGGTTCGTATGCCAGTATAACAAGGTGCATTGGTCATTGAGTATGACATCGGCCAGGGCTATGTGCCGTTTTGTAATACTGTCGAGGGAGGCTATGCTCGCATTGACTGTAGTATCTGTCGCCCTGATTTTTGATGTATAGTTTTCAAAGGCAGATTTAAGAGAACTTATTTTCTCTTTTGAGAAGGCAATAAGCGATCCTTCTTTTTCGATATCTTCCAGATAGAACGAATACAGCGTCTGCGGATTTTGGGTGAAAGTATAATTGAATACTTTACAACCGATCGAAATAGTACCTTCTACCTTTTTGTTCGTCTGGCTATATGCAAACAATGATGGCAGGCAAAGGAAAATAGCCATGTAATATTTTGACATGGGAGAACCTTTTAAATTAAAAATATTGTGAACGCTTGCATCGACTTCCAATATTGATTGCCATTGAAGCCGCCATTGGAAAAATCCAGATTCAAGATTACAATGCTTTAAAATTTAAAAGGAGGGTGTTTTTCACGATTCTCAGGCAGTGTTTTTCCCGAAACGAACTGCGCTGTACAAAACAGTCTGAAACTCATTGATAACGACTGAGCCTATATAATTCTATTTCCTACAGCGATCTCATATTAGATATTTGTTTGCTTGCCTCTTCCGTGCCTGATGACATAATGCGGGAGTACAAAGCTACACGCCAGAGGTAAGCCCTGCCTTTTTCTTGTTCGCCTTGCTTCAGATAATATTTGCCCAGCACGTTGCAGGCATTTTTCACTGCACCATTTTCACCATAGCCCTTGCTGTCTGCCAGTTGGTGGTACCATTCCCTGGACGCCTGCGGGTTACCGGTGCCTTCATACCAGCCGGCGATCAGTCCGTGAATGTCTGGGTGGAAATAATTGCTGGCTGCGTAAGCCTTAATGACGCTTTCCATTTGTGGCTGAAGCTGCGGGGCCGCCAGCTTTGCCAGTAGGTAAATAAGCGAAATGTCCATTTTCTGAAAACGTGCAGGGTCATTTTGCACGAGGTAATTTATTAATGTTGTGGCCTCTCCTTTGTGCTCGTTATATTTTTGTTCGGCGTAATTGCGCATCAGGGCCTGACTAAAAACCTCATCATAGAAAAAAGCGTTTTTGTCAGCGGGTTGTTTGGTGGACAATTTATCATAAGAAAAGGGGTCGTTACGCCGAAGAACGATGTGTTTGAAAAATGACTGGGCGAAAACGGAATTCAGCAAATTACCATAACCCAGAACGAAGGGCTCGGAAGCAGGCACACCATTGCTGAGCAGGATAAAGCTCAATTTTTCCTGTGGTATACGTATGATCAGTGCGGCGTATGAGTCGCCATAGCCATAATGCCAGTGCACCTCGCGACCATCAACCTGTTGTGTCGCCCAGCCAAGTCCGTAAGGATTCGCCCGGCCGCTTGTGGTAACGAAAGGCGATGTGAGTTTTTTATAGCTTTCTGCAGTAAGCAGGATATTTTGGTCAAGGGCATGGCTGTAAGCAGCGAGATCGTCCAGCGTGGTAAGCATATTCGTTGACGGGTAAAGTGTAGTCTGACCCGACAACCCCTTGTCAGCATTCAGGGATTGGGTTTCGCGGTTCCGGGAATAGGTGGTCACGATACGGGGCAGCGCCGGGTTGTTTTTATCGGAAGGATAGCCCGGAAAAGTATCTTTCATTTTCAGTGGCTGAATAATTCTTTTACTGACTTCTTCAGCAAAGGCTTCATAGTGCTTTGTATTGCCGCTTACTTTTTCAAACACACCATAAATGAAATTATAACGGTTTCCATTATATATGTAATTGCTCCCGGGATCACCTTCGGACGTATGGCTCAGGACATGTTTGATCTTTAGGTTAGGGTTCGGCAGGCGTTCGGGCGATAAACCGACAGACAGAAACGGGTAGTCGAGCACATAATCTTCCATGCTGATCTTGCCTTCCTGTTCATATAACATCAGGGTCACTGCAGCGAATGTCTTGGTGAGCGATGCTACCGGGAAGATATGGTCGCGCCGCATCGGGATTTTTTTTTCGAGGTCGGCAAAACCTTCAGTCTGCACAAATGTGATTTGACCGTTTTCAACCACGGCGGCTGCAAGCCCCGGAATTTTTAAAAGAGTGGCATAAGAAGAAATTGCCTCACGTAACTGCTTGAATCTTTTGTCTTCCGCGCTTGCAAAAGCATTTAATGACAGGCGTGGCGCCAGCAGGCCGGCAGCGGTTATTCCGGCCTGTTTCATAAAATTTCTGCGTGAAGTCATGGTTGGGTTTTACAAAAGACGGCCAATTCACCGTTTTGTTGCACGAAGATATCGGCAAAAACGGGACAGGTAGATGCCATGTAAAACCTAATTTATTGAATCACCCTCGTAACAACAGGGGAGTAGCTCGTTTGTCCGCCGCGGCCGATGGCCACAACACGGAACCAGTATCGCTTATCGGTGGTGAGTCCGGTAAACTTATAACTTCCCATGGAGCTTCCTTTACTGGTCCACACGGTATGTAAACCGGGCGGCTCGGTGGTGTACTCATGTACATAGGCTATGGTAGCCGTTACATGTCTGACATGTGTAATGGCTTCTCCGGGTGGGCCAATATCAACTTCCAGTTTTTCAATAGCAGGCGCCGACGGATTGCGAACTTCACCGGTAACATCGAACCCGCTGCTTAGCAACAACACTTTGTCGCCTTTACAGGTTGCCATTACATACCAGCTCAGTTCTGCCAGTAAATTCAGTACGATTGCTTTTTTTTGGTCTTTTATAGCTCCCATTTCCTTGTCGCGACCCAGGGCATTAGCAAGCGCATCCTGGTATTCCGGCACTATTTTTTTGAGCGCGGCCAGGGCGGCTGGTGGATCTGGAAAAACGGGATTGTTATCCATCTTTTCAATTACCCGTTTACTAATAATGACCAGGTCGCCCTGAGGGTGTTTTTTACGTATAGTTTGTAATCTGGTAGTCACAATTGTAAAGTGTAAAAGGTAAAAAAATGGCTGTATATTGCGCAGTAAATCAGTTATTCATCTCTGTATAATACAAATATAAAGTGGGGGATATGCGAATTCCAAAAAGATCATAATCGTAGTACCACAAATTATCCCTTTCCATAACTTTTTTTGACAATTATCAATCTAAAAAAGACTGTTAGCGCTGAGTCTTTGTAATGTGTACACATTTGTAAACCCATTTTTCATGGGCGTCCATTCAGTTTTCGTGGGGGTGTGCCCAGGATTCATGTGGGCGAGATATATTATTAAAAGAAATGATCAGGATCCATGTGGGCGAGATAAATTTTGATACGGAATGCCCAGGATCCATGCGGGCGAATTAAATTATTAAACGAAATGACCGGGATTCATGTGGGCGAGTTAAATTATTAAACGGAATGACCGGGATCCATGTGGGCGAATTAAATTATTACACGGAATGCCTGGGATTCATGTGGGCGAGATATATTATTAAACGGAATGACCAGGATTCGTGAGGGCGGTATCAGTTTTTATAAGGCTTGATACGGATTCATGAGAGCAATGGTAAAACACACAAAAAAGCCTCCAAATTCATTGAAATTGAAGGCTTTTGTATGCAATACAATTGAGTTTAAACGATAACCGGTTCTTATTCTTCGTTATTATCTGATCTACCTGGTAACCAGCGCTCTTAATTTGTCGAGATCCTGTTTCTGCTCATACCTGAAGGGAATTTCTTTCGAGATCCCCGATCTCTTTACAAAGGCCCGGCCTTCAATACGAACCAATGCTTCTTTCTTTTTATAGATCTCTGTGTGGTTTTTAATGGCTCCTATGTTATCAATTTTAATGGTAACTGGCAGCACAAACTCTGCGCTCTTCTTTACCTGAATTTCCTGGTCCAGCACAAAGCTGCCGAAATAAGCGTTATCAACATATACATCACCTCTCGCAGCCGACAACTTTATGCCGAAATTGTTTGGATTAAAATAGATCATATTAGCCCCCACAGTTGTTTTTAGCACACCTGTTTCAATGAGCCGTACAGCGCCAATGTCACGGAATTCTGGCTCTTTGATATCCCCAGTACTTTTACATGCGGAAAAGATCAAAACAAAAGCTGAAAGTAATGTTAAAGTGAATTTCATAATTACTGGTTTAGACATCTGTAATAAAAGATTGTCTAATTGGAATGGAAATTATCAGACCAGTTTAAGTTAACATATCATAAAAACAGTTTTTTAACAAACCCGGTAGCATCAGGGACCGGACGCGCCTGATTGTACGCTTATTGGCGAACTGCTTATTTCTTCTGCCGTTTATATTTTATCTCGATAGATGCTACACCAGCATCCACCATTCCCAACTTGCGCGCCGCTTTTTTTGATACGTCAATGATGCGGCCGGGCGCAAACGGTCCGCGGTCGTTGATGGTAACGTTTACCGAGCGGCCATTGGCCAGGTTCACCACTTTTACTTTAGTGCCGAAAGGTAACGTGCGATGTGCCGCTGTCATTTTTTCCTGTTTGAACTTTTCGCCGCTGGCAGTCGTGCGGCCCTGAAACTTATCGGCATAAAAGGAAGCCTTGCCGGTTTCGGTTATTTTTCGCGCGCAGGATGTTACACTGAGGAGGAGTGTGGCGGCAATTAGCAAATGACCTATTTTCATTGGATATTCTTAATTATAAAGAACAGCAAATATACAGTTCTCTTATTTATCTTTTCAATGCTGCCAAAACCTGGTGGTGGCTGATGGAGGCATTGTGAGCGGGTTTTCTAACAAATCTCATTTCACACAAATCGGGTGTTTTAACGGTAATCTTTCCTGATAGTATTATGTAATTTTAATATTGGTTTGTAGCCTTCAGGACATTTCTAAAGGCAAATTCACCTCATAGTCATACTTTCCTATGATTAAAAGGTAATATCCCCCAACCTAATGTTACACCGGTAACCATTATTTTCAATAAAAGAACGTTTTATGCCCTATTACGGCATTCTGACTGCAGCAAATCCGAAAGAGGATTTGAAGTTTCTGAACCTTGAATTTCAGAAACTAAATGAATACTTTAATCCATTAGCGAACATAGTAAACACCACCATTAATCTAAATGCAATCGAGCCGGCCGTATTTGAAACTTTTCTTTCAAAGGCCGATATCAGGATTTTTCATTTTTCCGGTCATGCCGGCGGTTGTCAAATTTTGATGGACGATGGACGGCTTTCACACGGAAACATTCTGGCAGCCATGATCCGGTATGCCAAACACCTGAAACTGGTATTTTTAAATGGATGCGCTACGTATGATCTGGTTGATAAATTCCTGGAATATGGCGCCAGCCTGGTGATTGCCACTAACGCAAGGGTATTTGACAGCGTGGCCTGTGATTTCAGTACTTTTTTTTATGAAGGTCTTTGCGTAAGAAGGTTGAGCATTGGACAGGCGTTTGACGCTGCCCGAAATAAAATATCAGAAAGTATAAAGAATAAACTGCAGGAACCCATTACCCCGAAACAGCCAAATGAAACAGAAAACGACTATAATAAAAGAATTGCGGATAATGCGGATTATCAGAAAGTGCTAAACGATTTTAACATAAGCGATACTGCCCGAACAATTTCAAAAGCGGAAGGAAGCCAGCCGGGAACATTTCAATGGGGCATTTATCATAATGAGAATAGCAGCAATGAACAGCGAGAAGAAAATGAGCGTTGGCATTTAATAGATGAAGTTGAAATTTCGCCCATTGACCACATTGAACCTTCTTTTGATTTTTTGGCCAGCCTGGGACAATCTGTTGTTGATCTTAAAAAGACATTGTCTGAAAAAGATCCTCATTGGGCTGTTTTTAGTGAAATCGAAACACAATATAAAAGAGCGATAACCTGGAACGCCGCAGGCACCGGTAACCTGATCAATAATTTATTTACCATCCTGCTTTCTCCTTTGGTAGATCCTTTCAGGGAAGTGATCAATTATTCAAAAGACAACCGAACGCAGCTTACCTATCCGGGAAATATAAGTATTGCTATACTTACCAACCTGTTAAAATACCAGGTTGAACTGTATAAGAAATTTGTGAGAACGGCTGTAGAAATTATGTTGTCCGATTTTATGGAAACGATCATCCTGATAGGCCAAAGTAGAAGTGAAAATCTAAATATGCAGTTCAATCAATCACTGCATAATAATAATTTATCTGAACTTGTAAAACCCCTTCTTGACGGGCACACAAATCTGAGCGACATCGAATTTGACATCGGGTTAATGCGGAGCATAGTCACATTCCTGGCAGAAGGGAGAAGTAAGGCCTCACAGGAAAACCGATTGGCGTTTAGGCAATTTGTAGGAGAATATAATGGCAATATTTATGTATCAGGCATCGATATGGCACTCAATAACTCAAACCATGAAGTGGCTATTGCTATAATGAGCAAATTTGAAAAGGGTGATTTAGAACAAACCCCTGTTGAAGGACTTCGTTGTTATTGCGACAGAATGGAATCGGCACTCATTTCATTATTTGCCATTCATAAATATCTCAACTTATATGAAATTATAACGGTTGGTAAAGTAGAAGCCTACAGGCGAAGAGACAGGCGGTACAGATCTATCTGCCATGATATATTTACTGTTACCGGTGTGTTGCCCCCGGATGAAACAACCACTTATGGAGAAAATTTTGCGGAAAACTACAGTGTATTGATTGTGACCAATAGAAAAAAGTTTCTTGACTACTTAAGCCTTTCCCCTTTTATTATCGATGTTGGGCTGTTTTTTGAACAGGATACTTTGCTCTATTTTTTTAACGGGCTGAAGGGCGATTATATGGAATACATAGCTGCAAATGGAAATGGCACCATTCATATTAATTTAAATATAGCCAGTAATGATGCTTGCATTACGGATATAAAGGATATTACTTTTTTGCGTATTTCACCGGAAATTGGCGGTGCATCAAACCGCGATTTAAGGATTCAGGCGCGGCAAAGGTTTGCCGGGGTAAGGGATCAGTTTAAAAAAATAACTTACCTGTACCTGTTATTAACAAGGAACAAAACAAAAAAAGCAAGCGCTGTTAACCAGTTATGAGTACAATGTCAAATATAAACCCATTTCTTTTTCTGCAACCTTATGGGCTAAGTGATCATTATACATTAATGGGGAGGGATGAGGAAGCCCAGGCATTGCTGGCTTCATTAAAATGGAAAGATATTATTGTTGTATTTGGAAAATCAGGTGTGGGGAAAACCAGTTTTATTAACCATACGCTTTCGGCAAAGATCAACAGGGTGAACTGGCTACCCATTCGCATAACCAGGTTACTCAACATCAATCATGCATTAAAGCAAGGTATACAGTGTGCCCTGGAAGAAGAATTACTCGATAAAATTCATAATAAAGACCTGAACATTGATACGTTTACTATTAAAGAAGAAACGTATAATGAAAGCGATCCTTTGCAACTCTTGAATGAGCTTTATATTAAATGGAACCGGCCAGTTTATCTTATTATTGATCAGTTGGAAGAACTATTCCTGGTAGGTGATAAACAGGAACAAACTGAATTCCTGGAAACCCTTCAGCTCTTAATGGATGCACCAAAGGTCCCAAAGAAAATTATCCTGGTGCTGCGGGAAGAGCACTTGGGATATATACAGGAAGTGGAACGAATCCTGAACGGTGTTTTCCAGGATGCTATGGCGGTAAAAGAAATAAAAAAAGAAGATGGGGCAGCCATTTTTGATAGTTTGCTTACATCGGCAAATCCTGAAACAGAAAGGCAGTTAAAAGACTTTGCTCAAAAAATAGGGGCTGAAACTATTAAAAGCAGGATCATTGAAAGTTGCAGCATAGGCGATACGTTTGATGCGCAAAAAATGCAAATATTGTTGTTCCTACTGTGGGAGAAAATATATGCCGAAGATAACCTGAATGATAGCAATTCCACCGACCATGAAGTTAACCGGTTGTGTAATTTGCCCGATCCGCTAAAAGATTACCTCGATAGAACGGTTAATATAAACCTGGCTCGTGGCGCCCGGTTGTTAAAGGCGCCTTATTGGTTTATTCTGGGAAATGCTATTTCCGAAGCCAATACCAAGAGGCCCGTTTCCCTGAGGGAGTTTGATCGTCTTATCTGGCAGCGTTTAGGGTATACTAAAAAAGAGGACGACCTCTCTAAGTGGCATCGGGATTTACAGGTAAATATAAAAGAGATACGTACCTGGTGCGACGATCTGGTTGAAAAAAGGATCCTGCAAAGTTTTACCATCACCATACCGGATGGTGGCATTGAATGCTATTACCAATTACGCCATGATACCCTTGTTAGGCCCATTAAAAAATTAAATACCGGCTTGCCGCTTCGATTTCCTAAAAAAGTATCGCTTCATAAATTGATGCAGAATCCCTATATGGGCTTGCGACAATATGAATATGGCAGTAGCTCCCGGAACTCTGTTAGTATCTCAGGCATTGGACGGAAAAGTTCTACTTTGCTACCGGTGTTATATGGAAGAGAATCTGTTATTAATGAATATTTGGAATTTCTCAAAAATCCGGAGAATAAGTACCTCGTGGTTGTAGGAGACTCTGGAACGGGCAAATCTTCGTTGGTAAAAGGCGGTTTATTACCTGCCATGCAACAGGCCGGCTTTAGTACTTCTACCATACAGCCGGGGCCCGATCTGGAAACTTTCACCAAGGAATTGCAGGTATTGATCAACAAAAATGAAAATGGATTTGAAGGGAACGGAAAATATTGCCTGTATATCGATCAATTTGAAGAGAGTTACACCTTCAGGGAACCAACCCCTGAAGAGAAGAATAAGTTCGACCGTTTCATGCATTTTTTGACCAGGGAAATAGATAACAGAAGCGGAAATTTTAAACTCATTGTATCCATCCGTCACGATTATGCACATGAATTTGACAGGAATATAAGTCAATGGCGCAGCTTCAAAAAGCTACTCAGGTATCCAAACCAGGATGAGATTTTTGATATCATCGTTGGGCCTGCATATGATAGAGGGGTCAGGTTTCAACCGGCAGATCTACCCGAGACCATTGCTGCAGATGCAATAAATACCAGCTATTTTCTGCCTTTGCTGTCGTTTACGATGGAAACTTTATATAAAAAGGACGTGCTGGACCATCTTGATAAGCAGGCTGATTACAGGCAATTAACCCTTACCGATAAGGGGTACAGGAAAGTGGGGGAGATCGTAAAATGTCTTCAAAACGAATTTACCTGCGTGTATAAGCAGCTTTCGGATAGTGATAAACGACTGTTTCTGGAAATAATAGCCAGAATGATAATTATAAAAGATACCATTCCGAAAGCCAGACCTTTGGCTATTGCCAGGATAAATTATATAGAACCAGGTAAAGCCGACAGGATACACCAGATAATATTAAAGTTTACACCCCGGTTTTTCAGGGAGAAGGAAATCACTGTTGGTACCTGTACAACCCGTTGTTATGAACCTATTCATGATTCATTGCTGGTTTATTGCGATGAGATCAGGCAAATTGTAAATAAAGTGCAGGAACCCGGGTCGCAAATGTACCTGCAACCGAAAATAGAAGCGGCAGTAAAAGAATGGAAAGTATGGCAAAGCGATGGTTACGAAAGTAAGGAGGATCTTAAGCAGGAAGCCGGGGATAATAAACTGTTAGCGGTGATCCATAAAAGATACAAAGAACTGGAACCGCTTTTTGATTTTGTTTTGAACAACAATACCCCTGCCGTGGATAACTGGCTGTTTAAAGAGGAATGGGAGTTAGTGCGGGAAGGGAAAGAATATGCCAATGAATTAAAAAACCGGGAAGAAATGGCCATGTCCCAAAAACTGCGTCAGTTGGAATGGGAAAAGCAGCAGCAATTGCTGTTACAGGAAAAATTGAATGCAGAGCGTGACCGGGCATTGGTAGAAGTACAAAAAAAAGAACAGGAATTACAAATACAAACTTATAAAGCAAAGCTGGTATCGGAACGCCGGCTAAAGTGGATTATTTACCTGGCTTCTCTATTGCTATTGCTGGCTTTGGGTAGCTATTCATGGTATAAACAAAATCAAACGAATGCGATAATTAAAGAGAAAGTTTTTCAACAAATTCTCCTAAAAAACAGTCAAAAAACAAATTTCAACAATTCGCCCGAAAAGTAGAAAGAACATGCAGATTCAATAAACGTTTTATCATTCAAGAACGCGAAAAATTATTATCAATAAAGTAAGACCCTAATTTTTATTTTTAAGCATTTCAATAAGTTGTATGTACTTCAAGCCAATAGACTGAAAGCCGTCTATGTTCGGATGTATCTCATCATACCATTGATCAATTTCGCCAGTCTTGTATAAAACAGTATTACGCAGATCCAGGTAATATACTGTGTCGGGAAATTGCTTCACCACTTGTTCCAGCCTGGTATTGAATTCATCCATGATATATTTTATTACTGTGTGGCGATCATTGGTATCTGCAATCCCTTTTTCTATCATGTATCTGCCAAGCCAGCCTTTGTTCGGGTAATCGAGGTGAACGGGATAATCGTATCCATGGACGATGGTTTTCATGGCCGGGAATTGTGTTTTCAGCAGTCCGAACATAGAACTATAAATAGCCATTAACTTGTCAATCTGAAAGCCAAATGTTTCTTTTAAAAAACCTTTTCCAGTGGTACTTCCCCGCAAACTTTTGTTGTTGTAAGGATTGTCAACCAGGAAATCCCGGAATTGTGAACCGAGGATATCATTACCGCCGCCACTGATCAAAAAGAAGGAAGGTTTCGTTTCGGTAAGCACATCCAGGTAATAATCACCATGTTTTTTTTCGCCGCTGAAATAATTGGCGAGGGTATCAGCCGCCGCCGCCACACAGCGGATAGCATATATTTTTGATAAATGATCTATGACATCATATACCAATGGATGTTGGAACCAGGAATCTCCTTCTGAAACAATGATGGTTCTTTCGGGAAACCGCCGGGTTATGTCTTTGTAATAGTTGTTCCGCTTTCTTCTCGACCACCAATTGGCAATATCGATGATCACTCCCTTTTGTTTTTCTGCTTCAGTCGCAGGTAAATCTGTCGTAATAGTAATATCCGGGTGCAGTTGAATATGCTGGTCTAGTGGTTCCTGGTCATCAATGGTGAAAAACAGTCCTTCCGCAAAGGGCGCCGTCAAATTATCATCGAGCATGTCTTTCAACTGGACGGCTGGTATTTTATTGAATGAAGGGTTTATGCAAACCATTTCAATAGTGGTCATGTACCAGCCTTCCAATGAATTTGAGCGGCCTATTCCTCCTGCTCTTCCAAGACCTCTTACTTCATTGCCGCGCATTTGACCAGGCAATGGTGGCTCCGGTAACGGGTCCAGTTTCAGGGAGTATACCTCAAATGGTTTATCGCTAACAATGATCTTAATATGCTCAAGGTATTGCGGATAATTAAAATAGCATGCCTGTGCATAAAATTCAACGGGCAGCAGCGCATTGCCGCCAACGTTCAGTTCTACCTCATCGCCTGCATTCAAATGATAGGGCGAAGGTTCCACCAGAAAAGTATCTGATGCAAAGTTAATATCAAGATAAAGCGCAGCAACATATAACTCCTGTGATGATTTGTTGGTCAATTTTATCTGCAGGGTAGTGGCATAGCTACTTGTTGTCTCTTTCCACTGTTCGATCTTTATTTCAGCCTGTCCATTGTTTTGCGATAAGGGCTGATGTGCTGCCGATCCCAGCGCATATTCAATAGCCAGGAATTGTCCTGGATTGGTGGCCGGTTTTTTCGACAATTCATCAATGAATTTCCATTTTGCCAGGTGTTGTAATTGTTTGGTCAGCGCTGAAAAGTCAGGTCCAGTAACTACCGACGAAACAGGCCTGTATTTATCGTGCTTCCGGGTTAGGTAATACATCCCAGCCAGATGCTGTAATGAAAAATCGGCTGTGGTTTCGTTTTCAACCATGGCAATTTTGCAGGTAGATAAATGGCTGATGGCTTCCATCAAGGCGGCCGCGTCCTTGGGATTAGTATCATCCAACGCCAGATATAATGGTATCGTTTTTAAAGACAGGCGGTCAACATTGGCTGTATAGGTAGTTTTTGGATCTGTTTGCCCAGATACTTTTAACAAGGCATGATCAATTTCCAGCGTGTTAACAATGGCCTGTAGGGTTTGGGTCTTGTTTTCACTGTTGTTTAATGTTATTTCCAGTCCCTGCTCCAAGCCATGCATTTCACCGCGATTGAGTATCCAGCCTTTTTGTGAATTGTGGTATGCCATTGCCGTATTGTCAGAAAGCATTCCAACGGTATTCATAAACGAATAATTTTTAAGTTGATCAAAGTTCGCTGGTGTATATAGCCTTGGTTTTTGTACATAGCCATACTTCATACACAAAGCCAGTCTTTCAAAAAGCATTTGATTCGAAACGCCACCATTGGTTGCATTGAGTACATCCGTGAGATGCTTAGTAAATATGCCTTCGCCACCTATTTCATAAGCCGATTCATTTGATTCTGACGCAGAGAATAAAATATGGTTCCCTTCCGGCAGTAAGGCCGGTAATCCTTTTACTTTTACATCTGCGGGTTGAAACAGGTCATGAAAAATAAACTGCTCCCATTTTCTTTGGCTGAATGTGTAGGTGCCTTTGCTCTTTTTTTCAACCGGCCCATCAAAGTTCAACTCCACAATTTCCAGGTTTCTGGTCACCTCGCCTGAATGGCAGCAGTCAATGATGATTGTATTATTTGATTTGTTTTTTGAAAGCTGGTGTATGAGGTAACGCAATTCTTTGTCCGCGATCAGACAATGTGCGGCTGTATGCTCATCAAAGAAAGCAACCAGCGATTCCAACCTTTTATCTGTTTCGGTAACAAAGCAGGGATCTGCGTACTCCTGAGTACCATGACCTGAAAAATAAAAAAGCGTAGAATCTTCTTCACCTGCTTTCCCTAAATGATTGAGAAAATGGTCACAAATGGCTTCCCGCGTAGCCGCGCTGTTATAGAGTTCCAGTATATGGATCTGGTCTTCTTTGTAATTTTTTTCCAGGAATGATTTAATCTTTTTGGCATCATTTACACATCCGCTCAGTTTTGGAAATCGAACGGTGTTATTATCGAGGAGTATATCCCGGTTATAGTCTGTAATGCCAACCAGCAAGGCATAAATATTTGTTGCCATAGTACTATCAATTTAAATGTTTTTGACCCGGTAAAAAACCGTTTTAATACGGTTTTTTGGGTAAGGATAAAACCCTAAGCAGCATCAGCAAATGCACTCCGGCCCCATCTTTTGCCTGAAATGCAGTAACTTAAATGATCATTAATCATTTTGACCGTTATGAATACCAGTGACGTTATTTTGTTATCGTTTGCCAACAACGAAGAAAACGATCTGTCTTTTTTAAAGGACGAGGTAGATGGGGCTTACGATAAACTGTTCAACTTAAAAGATAAAAGTATAATTGAGGTGATCAAGGAAGAGAGCATAACGGCTGATGATGTACTTACCAATTTCATGGAAAGGTATCAGAACAGGATCGTGATCTTTCATTTTGGCGGACATGCCAGTGGCGATACGCTTTTATTGGATGACCGGCCTGTATTTGCGCAGGGCCTGGCCGGATTTCTCGGCAGGCAGGAAAACCTTAAGCTGGTCTTTTTGAATGCTTGCAACACGCTTGAGCCGGCAGAAGCATATCTGGAAGCAGGCGTCAGGGCATTGATCGCTACTACCTTACCGGTTGCCGACGGGCTGGCCTGTTTATTTGCTGTTACTTTTTATACAGCCTTATCAAAAAATGAAACGATTCAGGTAGCATACCAGTATGCAGTTGATGCCATCAGGCTACGGTATGAAAAATACAAATCCATTGAAGCTATCACCCTGGAATATCGCACGATCAACAAAGAAGCGTTGCATAAAAGCATTGTCAATCCCTGGCAACTGATCGTACAGGATAACGGGATCCTGAACTGGAAGATCTCAAAGTGCAATGAAATCATGCGTTTGTTAAAGACCGGTTCCGGCCGGTATTACGAGCACCTGCGCAATGGACGTTATAAATATTTGAAGATCTCCGATATGCTGCTTTTAAAACTGCAAACCCGGTATATTGAAACCAGGGCCAGTTTAACAGAAAAAGGAGAAGAAGGCAATTTATACGACATATTAAAAAAGACCTGGGCAGAAAGCGTTCCGCATACTGTATTATTTGCCGAAGGCGGTATGGGAAAAACAGTATCCGTGATCAGGTTATGGGAGAACCTGTTAAACTCTCCTGACCAGCCGGTCCCGCTGTTCATCGCATTGAACGAGTACAACAGTGTTAAAGCCGAAAGCGATAAAGAAAAGTTCCTTATAAAAAAGATTGGGCGGAATTACCTGGGAAAGGAAAGTTTGACCGATCAGGATGAGAACGATCTGTGGGCTGTATTAAAAACTTCATCCGTTGAAGCAGGTCATTACAAACCATCCTTTATTCTTTTTCTCGATGGCTTTAATGAGTTATCAGGCGATAAAACAAAACTGCTGTTGGAGTTAAAGGAATTGGCTGCTACTGCTAGCGGTATGCAAATAGTGGTCACCTCCAGATACGATATGCGCAATTTTACCTGGACGTCCTCTTTTTCTTTTATTACGTTGTTACCACTCAGTGAGAAAGCGATCGGCGATTATTTTATATACCTGGCAAAGGAATTCGGGGCCACTATCTCTTTGCCTTCAGGTAAACATGTGCGGCAATTACTTGCCAATCCATTTATGCTTACTTTGTTTACCGCATCATCGGCCCGGGTTTCCCATTATCAAAATAACCCAATATATGATTTTAAGAAAAAGAATAACTCTTATGGTGAATTGATGTGGAATTTTATAGAATCGCAGGTGGTGAAATATTATGAAGGGGATGATACCGACCCGGCCAAATCTGCTTATTATCGTTTTTTGCTTCGGCATTTTTTACCGTATCTAGGGTTTGAAATGGAAATGAAAAACCAGTTCTTTTTATTGGAAGCAGACCTGAAAAAGGTGATTGCCGGAGCCTGTACCTATTTCTACAGGAAAGAATTTATTGAAGCATTTTCTGATTATGACGAATTTATCGATGGGTTTGACATTAACCTGGAGGAAAAAAGTTTTTCGAAATCGGCCCGCAGAATTGCAGAAATATTAAATGAATTAAGTGAGCATATGCTGATGCTAGTTGAGGAAGATGAGGCGTACCGGTTTTTACACCAGCATTTCAGAGACTATTTTTCCGCCGTACATATCCTGAATGATATCAGGTTAAGCATGAACAGCAATATGCTACCAGAGTTCTTGCAGCAGCGGGTGTTACCGGTTCCGGTAAGAAAAGCCATTGGCGAAATTGAAGGCGAGCAATACAATAAACCGGTATTTATACCCGAAACAAAAAAATGGAACAGGGGAGAAGCCCGGGAATCTGTGCTGATTAAATTATTGGATCAATGCCGCCAGTTACCGGGAAATACAAACACCGGTTTCCTGGTTTGGAATATCCTTACCATATGGAAAGAATTACGGGGAGAATTAACCGGTGAAGGATTGGATGGGCTGGACCTGCGTAACTTCAGTTTTGCCGACCTGCCATGTTTTCGAAAGATCCAAGATCAATACCTCAGTGCCGATTTCAGGCGCAGTGTATTTGAGCAGGATGCATTTTTCCTGAAAGGGCATTCCGCTACCATTAATTTTATTGAAGTGAATAAAGCGGGCACCAAATGCCTTACCGCATCCGACGACGGAAAGATCAAAGAATGGGACCTGAATACCGGTGTTTGTTTAGCCACTGCAAAATGCGATGACAAAGTTCAGGTGGTCAGGTATAGTTACGATGAATCTATAGTGATGGCCGGTTGTAAAAGCGGCAGGTTACATATATTAACAACGGGCCTAAAGGAAAGGATCGGAAAAATAAATGTAGGCGATGGATATCCTTTATGGCATATTTCCGTCAATGAAAAAACGATGGCGATTTCCTCCTATTACCGGGGGGTGTTTTTATATAATGTAAATGAGGTTACTTCTAATCAAAATAAACAATGGCTTGAAAAAATGGATGAAGTTGATTCAGTGATTGTCAACCTGGAATGGAGCAATAAAACTTTGCGGCTGCTGCGGGTTACATCCAAAGCAATAACAGAAATAGGGTGGGAAAACAGAGAGATCTGTACATGCATATATCAGCAGGATGGCGGACAGCTTATTGTAGCCGCCACGTACTCCAGCAACGGTGATGAAATAATCGGCATTACCAATGACAATCTGGTACTGAGATGGATCGTAGCAAACAAAGGCGGAAGTTATGATGCTGTTTCTAAGTCTGCCATTCATACAAATGTAAAAAACGATGTGGTATTTGATCCCTTGAAGCGCAAGGGAATTTTTATTATGGAATTTAATAATTCCCTGCTTTTTCATGAAGCTATAGAATTTGATCTGGAGACCGGAAAATCATTAAACACTTTCCGGGTCAACCGAGACGTAATTTCTACAATCACTTATTTAAAAGTAGGAGAGGAAGTGTTGATAGGGACCCAGGCGGGTTTTATGTATCAGTATTCAACGGAAACAGGGGAGTTGATACATACATTTCAGCGTACGCCCGGTAAAATACTGTTTTCCATGTTTGCTGTTTCCGGGGAAAAAATACTGTGCCATTCCAGCAATGGGGTATTGCATGAATTTTCATGGAACGGGTTAACCTGTATTAACCAGGTTAAACTGCATGATTTTTATCTCACATTTGCGGGTTATAACAACGCGGGCAATTTGATCTCCGTGGCGGGTAATGGCGAGATCAAATGCTGGGAAAGAAATACCGGCCGTACAATATTGATTACCACACTGGCAGAATCCCCCAGTCAGGTACAACCCGTAGGTGATCATTTCCTGGCGCTAAAATATTTCTCAAAAGATACCCGTGAACGAAGAATAGATCTGCTGGATATGGGCACCCTGGAAACAATCCCTATTTTACGAACCAATAGCCATAAGTTAAATATTTTATGTGCCGGCACCCATGCATTTTTTGTACGGGAAAACCTTAAAAGGATATCAAACATCTATTATTGCGATGTTGCGTTTAAAACAATGCAACGGATTGATACCGTAGAAGACGCAATGGTAGCGCAGTTTGCAGGGGGCTGTAACCGGGATGCAACCTGTTTGTACCTTGGATCTCATAATGGCGCCATACAATTGTATCAACAACAAAATAAGGGTTGGAAAAAGGTAAAGGTATTTCCGGGACTGGGAGAACCTGTTTCGGTAAACCTGATTCAGGGCGGAGCGCAGTTAGGTATCATCAGGAGAAAAGGAAATTATGATATTATTGATATACAAACAGGCGCCCTCATTGAAGGTGACTTGCTACCACTTACCGGTGATGATAGCATAGATATCCAGTCGGCAAGCTTTCAACTGAATGGGGCTATCATGGTGTATCAATTAAAAGATGTAGTTTATTTGTACGAACGGAATACAAAAAACCTGCAAAATCTGGCTTTACCTATTGGCCCGCTTGTTTGTAATTGTAATTTTCAGGTCGCAACAGGATTCGATGCAGCAACCACCGAAACATTGAAGCAGTATGGCGGGGTGTTTTAATAGGGTTGTGCAATTATCCCAACCCCACTTTAATATGAAACAACCTGCTTTCGCCTTTATCATTATCACTAACGAGGTGAATGTCCCATTGACGATCCGTTACAGATGCTACGCAAATCCCTTCAATCTTTTGTTGGGTAAAAGCCTTGTCAACAGTAGTTAGATTGATCATTTCATCTAACACGAGTTCCTTGTCATTCATTTTTTCTTTGGCATTGTATATCCAGCCAATATAACTATCGCTGATTACACCATCATCATAAGCGTTATCAGTGGCCTCACTTGATAAAGTAATGAATAATATATCCTTTGATTCAATATAACACAGTTCTGAAACGCCAATAAATTCCTTACTATTTGCAGGTAGGGTCAGCGGTATAACAATTAAGGACACCTTCGTTTGATGAATGGGTGCGTTCATGGCTTCGGTGGGCGTGAATACCAGGTGGTTGATGCGATTGGCATTATTGCCTCTGTTGCTTAACACCAGCGAATCGCCAATAATAGTTGAACCTTCTATATTTATTTCAGCAACCCCTTTTGTTTTTAATTGCTCCAGAAATGCTTCCCGGTAAAAAAACGGGTGGAATAAATTCGCCAACCATGCCTTTGAATTTTGCACAGGCAACAGCACGGCCTTCCTTCTTTTTTCGGTCGATGCGGAGCCTATGATAAACAGGTGTGGTATATTATTTAATGAAATGATCGTTGAGCTTTCAAAATCTGCTTTCTCAGCTTTCGGGGTCCTTTTTTCAGGGTAGTCGAACAAACGGATGGAATCAACCTGGTTATATTCCTTATCAAGTATTAAAAGATGGGTGGCGTCATCGCCTACGAGATAGAACTTTTCATCGTAATAATTAATAGACGATCCGGACGGAAAATCCGTTAACAAGTATGTTCTTATTAATTGAATCTCAGGTTTCAATTGTGTGTGCTTTATGTAGTAAGAATTTTCAGGAACCGTTTTCGCTTTAAAGATAATGGAGTTTTGGAAAGTATATATTTTTTCCAGCTATTCGTATTTCTTAGTATGTAAAACCGCCCTTTCCCGGTGCACGGACGGTGTTGGAGAATCCATAATCTACTCATCTCACCCTTTCATCTACGCATCCTTCCTTATTATTGGCCCTTTGCCTAAATTACATGCTTTATATTGTTGAAGCATGAAACCGGCAAAGCCTTCCTTTTCATCAAAATGGATCCATGCGGCCGTATGGGTATTGTTGTTGGGCGTGCCCGGCATCCTGCTGTGGGACCAGGTTCTTTTTGGCCTGTCGATGCAATTTTACCTGTTTACTACCCTGTATCATATCGGATTGTTTTATCTGAATGCTTTTTACCTGTACCCCAAATTGCTTAACAGAAAAACCTGGTGGCTCTATATCATTTGCCTACTGGCCATCATTGTTATTTCCGGGATGGTCAAGGTTTTCATTTTACAGCTGGACCCAGACTTTCAGTTCACCGCAGTCAACAAGCGTCTGATCTTTTTTCCGTTGGTCCCTTTTTTGTTTGCCAGCATTATTTACGCATTGGTTTACGATCGCATTCGTTTTGAAAGAATGGAAAAAGAAGCCCGGGCACAACGCCTCGATGCTGAACTCAAATTGTTGCGTTCACAGGTAAGTCCGCATTTTTTGTTCAATATGTTAACCAATATGGTATCGCTGGCCAGGTTACAAAGCAACCTGCTGGAACCTTCGCTGATCCGGTTATCTGAATTGTTGCGGTACATGTTGTATGAAAGCAATGAAGAAAAAATAGCCATCACCAGTGAAATAGAACATATTGAGAATTATGTGTCGCTGCAGCAATTGCGGTTTGGGGAAGATGTAAAGGTGTCATTGCAAATTCAAAACGATTATCCTGAAGGAATGATTGAACCCATGTTGCTGGTCCCTTTTATCGAAAATGCTTTCAAACACGGCATCGGCATGGTAAAGGACCCGTTTATACAAATAACCCTTACAGTAAAAGAACAATTACTCACCTTTACGGTGGTAAATAATTATAACCCGGGCAACCAATCGAAAGACAAACATTCAGGCATTGGCCTGAGTAATGTAAAGAACCGCCTGGAGTTGTTATACGCCAACAATTACCAGTTAAAAATAGCCAACGAAGGTGGTATCTATTCCGTTCATTTAAATTGCAAACTGCTATGATGCGCTGTGTTGCCGTGGATGACGAAAAATGGGTATTGGACCTGCTGGTGGATAACATCAGCCGGGTGCCCTTTTTACAATTGGTGGGCCGTTGTAAAAATGCGCTGGAAGCTATTGAACTGTTACACCGTGAGGAGGTAGATCTTATCTTTCTCGATATTCAAATGCCCGGACTGGATGGTATTCAATTCGTACAATCGCTGCAACATCCGCCCATGATCATCTTTGTAACTGCGTATAAGGAATATGCCTGGGATGGTTTTGAGTTGGCTGCCGTGGATTACCTGCTAAAACCGGTTTCGTTTGAACGCTTTTTAAAAGCCTGTAACAAGGCGCAGGAATTGTTTCGCCTGCAGCAAAAGCCGGCGTCCCCAAAAGAATTGCCCGACAGCTTCTTTGTATATGTAGAATACAACCAGGTGAAGATCACTATTGCCGATATCGAGTATATAGAAGGTATGAAAGATTACGTGAAAATATATATAACTACTGCTACCAAACCCGTGATCACCAAAATGAGTTTGAAAGCGCTGGAAGATAAATTACTGCCATATCGCCTGGTGCGCATTCATAAATCCTACATCATCGCAACCGATAAGGTAACGGCTGTTAAACGCGATATCATTTGCCTGGGCGCTATTGAATTACCGCTTAGCGACAGTTATCGCGCAGCCGTAGAGGCTGTACTTCCCCTCAACAAATAACCTCGTCTACTCATATTGCCTGCTCGTCTACTCTGTCAATAAATGGCTATAAAGCCGGTGTAGCTTTGTATCAGCAAAGTAATTTATTACTCATTTTAAAATTGACATTGTATGTTTCCATTATTCATTGTACTACGCGTGCTTTGTGTAGCCAGCATGGTATTTATTATCGGGTCTATTTTCGGCAATTTCTCACAGCGAAGGACACTGGCCATTTTCAGTAAGATTGCAGCGATCCTCGTCATTGTGTTATTTTTTGCTTCCACTGGGTTAAGTATGCGTTTTGGCGGATGGCGTGGATACCGTGACCAGCGTGCACATAACCATTATGAACATTGCGACTGGTTACCTTCTGATTCAACTGTAAACAGGTAAAAGTTTATAATATGAAACGTAAGTTCCATCTGGCTAAAAAAAAATAAATATTTCAGATGAAAGCATCTACCGAAAGAAAAATAATAAGATGGCTGCATATTGTACTGAGCATTCCCATTCTTGTTTATATATACGGCCCCCTGGCGACGATGCCCCGCCAGGCCATGGTGGTGAAGTGGATCATTTTTCCTTTGCTGGTCGTTTCAGGTTTGTGGTTGTGGAAAGGCCATTTGTTGAGGAAGCGGTTGAACCGGAAATTGTCAAAGGCTTAATCAGCATGTTATATGCATTGCGCTTATAACCATGCAGCAGGCATGCTTTTTTCAGTAATCCTGAAAATAGCTGATAATGAGAAAGCTGTCTGTTTTTATAGCCTGCCTGTTGGGGATAGTCAATGCAAAGGGTCAGGATTATCTGTGGTCTCCGGATTCATTATCAGCATCGTCACCCAATTTTTTTATGAACAGGTATAGTCAGCTGCTTAACCATCACGATCAGTTAATGTACCTGGCTTTTCCCCTCATTTCTCCCATTGCATCCAGAAAAATTCCACTGCGTAATGGGGAAGGGAAGGAGGGTTACTGGCTTGAAGGAAACTTCACAAACCGGTTTGTGATCCACAGAGGAAAATATTATAATCCGAAATGGCTTCAAAGACTTCGATTTACCTTTGACGTTGGCATAACACCCCGGTTAACCCGTGATAGTTCCAGCCCACTTTTGCCATCAAATAATAAATTTGGATTAGGGTTAGATCTATTGCTTTCTCCTTTGTCGGGGCTTTTGAAGGAAAATACAACACCCGTTTGGTTGACCGTTCAAATGCACCACTATTCAAACGGCCAGGCCGATTCATTTTTTATAGTGGATGATGAGGGTAACCAACGCAATAACTATCGTTCAGGTGATTTCAGTACCAATTATTTGCGGGCGATCTTTAATGTGGCCAATATTTCTTCCAATGAAAATGTTGTGTCAGCGGGGGTAGGGTGGCAAAAAGAAATCGACTTCAAAGGGCCCCTGGGCCTGAGTAAGGAACTGGATAAAAGTTATGGAAAACAAAGACTGTTATTCAGCTTTCAATGGATAAGGGCTTCCCGGTTAGTCACCCGCAACTCTCTTTTCAATGAAACTAAAAAAATTGCTAAAAAAAGACAATTCTCTTTCAGAACAGAACTGGATTATATCATCGATGAACTTCCGGGTTTCCCACTTGAACAAAAGTACAGACTGGGCTGGCATGCTTACTTAACCTATATGCCTTCTACTACAAATGAAGTAGGCTTTCTGATACATACCTATACTGGCCGTGATTATCTGAATATAAGATATGATGACATTGTTTTTATAGCTGAAGCGGGTTTGTATATGAGAATAAATAAAAAATAAACCCCTGCTTTTTTACAGGGGCTTATTTCAATTTAAATTTGCTTATTTAGAGATCTATTTCATTCCCCACAATTCTATGCGGGCTTTTTCTGCACCGGAATTTGATACTGTTTTATAAACAAATACCACTTTCTTTAGTTCTGCACTATGATTTTTCAATGCAATTACTTTGCTTTCATCACCCGGATTTAATTCGGCTGCAACGGGCACGCTTTCTTTAGCGCCTCCTTCATAAAATATCTGCATTTCCTCAATCTTTACCGCCGCATCAAATGCTTTTACCTTTACTGATTTGAACCTGTCGGCGCCCATGATTATAAACCTGTCTTTATCGGTCTTGAAATCCACTTTGGCATCTCCGATCTTATGCCATCCTGCATCCTTGTCGGTAACAACAACCGGCTGTTGTGCATGAAGCAAACTCACAGAACAAACAGATACCATTATAACAAACAACACTTTTTTCATAATAATGAAATTTAGTAAATAAATAGTCTTTTATATATTATACAATAATTGTTCCCCGGAAGTTTTCCGGATCAGGATTGCTTTTTAGCATCCAGATCGAGTTCAATGTTTACTTTTTCTGAGATGAATTTATCGCCAAGCGTTTTATCATTACCGTAGTTCATTTGCCACTGCCTGCGGTCTATATCGAAATTCGCTTTTGCTTTTAAGGTGTTGTCATCCAGGTCAATTTTTGCCGGGAAGCTTACATTCTTTGTTTCCCCTTTCAGCGTTAGGTTACCACTTACGGTGTAATTGGCGCCTGCAACGATAGAAGTATCTGTATTGCTTTTATTGTAAGGTTGAACGCTCGTGATCTCGAATGTAGCTGTTCCAAACTTTTCTGCATCGAAGAAGTCGCCGCTCTGTAAGTGTGGATACAACTTTTTATCAAACATACCGCCTTTGTCTTCCAGGTCCATTGATTTGATATTAATGACAAAATTACCGCCGGTGATCTGGTTGTTCAATACGGCTACCTTTCCTTCACTCATTTTGAATTTTCCTGCATGGTTTTTACCAACGCCATGTCCAATAAATCGTACGCGGGAGTCGGTTGTATCAACGATGAATCGGGTACCCGTCGCTTCGGCTGTTTGTTGTTTTTCCTGTATCGTAGCATCGTCGCCTTTAGGGGCATTTTCACCACAATATGTAAATAATGTTGTGGTGGCAAAAAGGGAAACAATAATCAAATTGATTTTAACATTCATATTCAACACGTTTTATAGATTATATAATTTCATGCGCGTCTGTCAACCAGTTATAAACATGGTTGATCATGACGGAGTTATGTCCGGTGGGCGGGGTGACTGGATTGGGACAATTATACTATTGCAAATAATATTCCCGGCAGGGTGCAGGGGTATGTATGAAGTGTTAAAATGTGAAAGCGGCTATGGACGGGCAAGCCTTATCGTATTGTATTTGTATTTATTATCACATTATCAAACTACTCTTTCGTGATATTGATCAGCGCCCTTCTATTCCGGCTTCTGCCATCAGGATTATCGCGGCCATTGATCAATTCCATTTCAAGCGGGCAACAGGCTCCGAATGATTCAAAGGTGATGCGACTGGCAGCAATGCCTTTTTGTATGAAGTAATCGGCACAGGCTCGTGCCCGTTTGTCAGATAATATTTTATTGTATTCAACGCTTCCTTTACCATCGGTATAACCGGAGATCTGCAAGGTGGCGGAAGGTATTTCCATCAGTACGTTGTATACGGAATCCAGTTTGCGTGTAGCTTCCGGTTTCAGGTTATGCATATCAAAATCAAAGAATACAGTAACTACATTCTCCGCTTTTAATACAAACTTTTTCTCCACGTATATATCTGTGTTGTAGAACTGATCGGTTAACAGATTGGCATCGTCTGTTTTGGTGATTGAAACCATCGCGGTCGTATCACGGTACGATGGTTTGGTGACCACGATGTTGAAATCATTGAATGCATTGTCAACGCTATCAAAAATGTAGTTACCGGTGATATCGCTGGTCGTTTGCAAGGTAGTGCCCGAAGGCGTGGTTAATACAACGTTCGCTCCGGGTACCGGTTTATGTGTTTTGGTATCCAGTACCACGCCATGCAGCCGGTTCTGTTTTGGTGTTTTGTTGATCCGGTAGGTTTCCATACAACAGCCGGCGCCTCTGTCGGAACCAATGATGGCATCTGCCAAGAGCGGTTTATTTTCCGGCGCAAAAAAGTAAATATCATCCCGCGAAGAATTAACCGGGTAACCCATATTGCGGGGTTCGCTCCAGGTAATTCCATTGCCTTTGGCAGCGAACAGATCGAAGGCGCCCATGCCGGGTTTGCCGTTCGTTGAAAACACCAGCATACTGCCGCTGGTTTGATAAAAAGGCGCTTCTTCATCGCCGTTGGTATTGATTACCGGACCGGCATTGACCGGTTCGCCGGTACTGCCGTCGTCCTGTAAAGGGGCATACCAGATGTCAAATCCGCCGGAACCGCCGGGCCGGTCTGAAGCAAAATATAAATATTTTCCATCTGCTGTGCAGAAGGGCTGTTTGCTGTTGGAAACATGGGTATTTACCCGATCGAGCAATTGCGGGCCCAACCAGCTGCCATTGCTTTTTGTAATCACATAGATCGCCGATACCGTGCGACCGTTTACTTTTTGCCACTGGGTAAAATAAATACGATTCCCATTGGCGCCAACGCTGGCAGCGCCCTGGTTGCTCAGCATGTCGCCGGCAGGCAGCGCCAGTAAGGTTGGTTGTGTGAGGTTATCGTTATTCATTTCCGCAAGGAACAAATGGCTGTTATAGGGATTGCTCCCTTTCGTTACACCGGAATCGGTTTTGGTGCTACTGACCAGGTATTGATTGCCATTGACCGGCACTACAGCGAATGTGCCTTTTTCATGACCGCCGGTCATATTGAGTTGCCTGATCTTTACAAGCAGGGTATCGGGTCTTGCCAGTTGTTCCTGGATAAACCTCAATGTTTCCCATTCCTGCATGGCCTGTCTTGAAAGCCCTGGCCATTCGTTTTTTTTATCCAGGTATTTACTAATTTTTTCTTCCGCTTCTGCATATTTTCCCAGGCTGCGTTCACAAACTGCCTGCCAGTATAAGGCATCCATACGATCCGTACATTTTTCGTACGCTGAATCAGCTTGTACAAAGTAATGGGCCAACCGGTAACTTTCGGCCTGTTTATACAGGATGGCTGAGCGCGACACCTTGTTGTTATCTGTACCGGGTTTTCTTCGATCGGTATATACCGGGAACACGTGTTCTTTTTTAGAATTCTTTGGGGGATTCAGGTATTGTTCATACAAATGGGCTGCTGTATAATATTCACCAGCCGCAAAATATTGTTCTGCTAACTGCAACGGACTTTTAGCCAGTTGTACGGGCTGACTGTTACATGGTAACCAGCATGCACCCGCAATCAGCAACACCAGGCTTCTTATTGTTAATGATCTTATAGCAAAAGATAAAAATAGTTGCATAGTTGTCAGTTAAAGTCTTGCGCAACGGATAAAATCAATAGGGCTCTTCGTACCTGATCGTTTAATGTATGACAGGCTAAGTTCAAAGCTGTTTACATTTTTTGTCATGGAGCCCAGTTTCGAGGTGTTGGCATCATAGCTCAGGCCAACAACAAAATTTTTATAATCGAACCCTACGTAAGGCGCCACCGCATCCTTGCCCCGGTAATACGCGCCCAGCATAAAATCGGTATCTGCATCAACGTTAACCTGTCCAAAAACACCAATCATGGCTTCAGACGCCGTACCCTGGTGCATGTACAACACATGCGGAACAACGCGGGTGCGTTCCGATAAATTATAACTGATGCCGCCATGCACCGCATAACGCACCGGGATGGTATTGAGTTCGGTACTGCTTTGGAGACCGATGATAGGATCTTTCGGTTTATTGAGATGGTAGGCGGAAAAGCCGCCGAACGTATTGATCTTTTTTTCCGGCGCAGCATCAAAATACAGGATGCCGGCCCCGATATCCAACACGGTCGATGATGTTTGGGAAAAAGTTTCTGTTGTCAGGCGGCTTGATGAATAACCCGTGATAGGTTCCCACTGGTCGCCCCATTTGAATTTTGAACTGTTTACCCGGCGATTGATGATACCACCCTGAAGGGCCATTACCAAATGATGGTTCAGGTCTTTTCCGAATTTAACGCCGGTATAAGCAAAAGAGGCCGAGGTGGTGAGGTAATTAAAACCGCCATCGCCGGCAGATTGATTCAACAGGTTAACGCCGAGGGCAACATTTTTATTGGTACGTACATCAGCTGACACGCCCATGGTTCGGTACGGATTACTGATGCTGCCCCACTGATTACGGAAAATGGCCGAGACCCTGTAATCACCATCGGCACTGCCGGTGAGCGCAGGATTGAGATACATGGGAAATGTATAATGCTGCGTAAAGTGCGGATCTGTTTGGGCAACTGTTTTTAATACCGTTATTAAAAACAAACAGACCGTACACCAACCGGTTCGTTGTATGGCTATATTATTCATTGTGATCAGGTAGTATCATTTCCTGGATATTGTTATTTATCGTACAAGGGTAATAGAACCTTTCTTATTAACGATTCGTCCATCGCTCATCACCGCTTTCAACACATATACGTATACGCCAACCGGTTGAGGAGTTCCCCTGAATTTGCCATCCCAACCCTGGTTCTTATCGGTAATTGTTATCATTTGCTGGCCCCATTGGTTGAAAATGCGCATTTCAAGCGTAGAGATATAATTTCCATAAACAAGAAGCAACTCATTCTTTCTATCCCCGTTCGGTGAAAATACATTGGGCACAAAAAGGTCTTTATCTAAAGGAAGAACTGTTATTCTGTAAAACTGCGTTACACCCATACAACCATTCACGTAAGGCGTGGCTGTAACAACAGCGGTAACAGGCACGTCCGTCATATTGGTTGCCCTGAAAGAGGGCACTATGCCCGAGCCTGATGCAGGCAGTCCGATCGATGGATCGGTATTGATCCAGTTTATACGGGTTACCGGAATGTTTACGGAAAAATCATAGAACGGCAATACGGTGCCGTCATAAACCGTGGTATCCTTTCTTATATTAACAACGGATGGGATCGGGTTCACCTGGTAGGTAAGCGTGGCGTTATTGGCGCATTGTCCGGGGTCAGGCGTAAATGTATAGGTACCGGAATTTTGATTGTCAATGGTTGTCGGGCTCCAGGTGCCTGTAATACCATTGGTAGATATACCTGGTAAAACCGGTGGCGTTGCATTTATACAAACAGACTGGGTGCTGCCGAATGAAAAGGCCGGTGTAATGATCGGATTCACCGTTACGGTTACTTTTACCGGTGGTGCACAGGGATCGGAAGTCGGCGTAAACGTATAGGTGCCGGTGGCCGTATTACTCACGACGGCCGGGCTCCAGGTACCGGTTATCCCATTGGTTGAGGTGGCTGGTAGTACCGGTGGGGTTGCTGCGTTACAGATAGAGATAGCCGTATTGAAATTAAATACAGGTATTATGATCGGTTTAACGGTGACTGTATAGGTTACCGGCAGCGCACACTGGCCGGGATCGGGCGTAAACGAATAAACCCCACTGGTTGTATTGCTTACAACCGCCGGGCTCCAGATGCCGGTAATGCCGTTTGTTGAAGTTTTGGGTAGAGTGGGTACCGCATCGCCGTCACAGATAGTCGCGCTGGTGCCAAAAGGAAAGGAAGGTGTGATATTCGGGTTCACGGTAACAGAAAAAGTGGTTCCGGTAACGCATCCCGTAGTGGATGGTGTAAATACATAGGTGCCGGAATTATTAGGATCAACAACAGCTGGGCTCCAGGTGCCTGTAATACCGTTTAAGGATGTATTGGGTAATATGGGTACGGTTCCGCTGCCACAGATCGTAAGGCCTGTACCAAATGAGAACACCGGTACTGTTTTGGGCGTTACCACAATAACAATAGTTTTTGGTATGGCGCAATTGCCCGGGGTTGGTGTAAATGTATAGGCCCCTGTTGATTGGTTATCCACTACCGCGGGGCTCCAGGTACCACTAAAACCGTTGTTGGAGGTTGATGGTAAAACAGGTGGTGGATCGCCTGCGCAAATAGGTGGAAAGGGATTGAATGTAACTGGGAATTTCGGGTCAGATAGATCAACAATTGTTGACGCCACGGTAATGGCGCCATTCAGGTTGAATATAAAATCGGTATATGAACCTGCGTTCAGATTGGAGATGGTGATTTGTCCTGCTCCGTTAGCAACCAGCGTGACAGGACCTTTTGTTACACCGTCATCAATATAACTTATCTGGTAGGTAGCGTTGGGTGTTAGTGCGCTGAATGTAATTGACCCTTCAGAACCATGACAGGTCGTCGGGTTGTTGCTTATCTGCAGGGTAGGGCCCTGCGCATTCGCATAATTACAGCATAACGTAATAATACATCCTATTATTAAATAGGGTAATGATTTAGGGTTCATTTTTTTATAGGGATAAGAGGGGGCTATAGGTACAATGTTCAACTTTAAACAAGGCCGGGCTGGAAATTCATAGAATTAAATCCGGTAAAAATAATAAAACCAATGAAAGTTTGACAGGAAGTTAATATTCGTGCAGTTTTCGCCGTTAAGTGTGTCATTTTGGGCTAAAACCGTGCAAATGCGACGTTATGGACATGATAAGCATGGCGATGAAATGTAATCTTGTTATTGCTAACGCAAACAGGCGTCCTGCTCAGCCGGGACGTTTTTTTTGCTCTCCGCCGCGGCGGAGTGGGGGGGGATCATTTATGCAACTCTTTCAAAAACTGGGTAGGCGTTTTTCCAAATTCCTGTTTGAAGGCTTTGGTGAAGTACGATTGGGTTTGAATGCCTACATGTACCATCACCTCGGTAATGGGGATATCCTGGTGGGTCATTATTTGAGCGGCTTTCTTTAACCGGATGGTCCTTATAAATTCTCCGATCGACTGGCCGGTGAGGCTTTTTATTTTATTATATAATTTGGTCCTGCTCATGCCTATTTTCGTGCAGATATAATCAATGTCCATATCAGGATCGCTTATATGCAATTCTATGGTCTCGATCAGCGTGGTAATAAATTGTTTGTCCTTCGCCGAATTCACCAGGTCCTTCGCTTCGGCATACTGGTCGTTCAGGTATCTTTCTTTTAGTTTTTGCCGTTGCCTGAGCATATTCCGGATGGTTAACTCCAGCAGTTCCATGCTCAGGGGTTTTGAAAAATAACAATCGGCGCCTGATTGCGTGCCTTCTATTTTCGACTCCAACGCTTCTTTTGCCGTTAGCATAATAAACGGAATATGTGACGTGTCGATATTGTCTTTTACCAGTCTGCAAAATTCAACCCCATTCATTACCGGCATCATAATATCGCTGATGATACAATCAGGGGATGTTTCTTTTGCTTTTATAAATCCTTCCTGGCCATCGGCTGCTTCTATTATTTTATAATGCGGCTCCAAACTTTCTCTCAAAAAATGCCGCAGTTCTTCATTATCGTCTACAATCAGGATCAGGGATTGGTTCTGGTCTGTTCCGGGCAATAGGTGCTGTTCAGGCGATGGCTGGTGATCGTAATGGGTATGAATACTTTCCAGGTTTACGTTATGCCTTTCTTTTGGTTCTTGTGATTTGTCATTTGTGATTTTCTCTGGCCATCTTTCATTTTTTTCATAATCATCCCGGGCGCAGGGAATGCCAATGATAATTTCGGTGCCTTTATTTCTTTCACTAAAAACATAAATACTGCCTTTGTGCAGGGCTGTAAGGCTTTTTACAAATGCTAACCCAATGCCCGAACCTAAATGCGATTCTGAGACCTTATAATATCTTTCAAATAGATGGTCTATAGAATCTTTTGAAATACCAATGCCGTTATCTGTCACCTTGAAATAGATGTACTTTTTGCCTTTGTACCCGCTGCGGATGATCAGTTCGTTTTCGAAAGAAGGCGTGAACCCGTCTATGGAATCGAGGGTTTCAACGGAGATGTTTCCGCCGGTCTCGGTATATTTAAACGAATTGCTGAGGAGGTTAATAATGATCTTTTCCAGGATCTGCCGGTCGAACCAGATCTCGGCGGTCTTATGATTACGATGAATGGTAAATTCAATATTTTTTTGAAGCGCCAGTTCGCTGAATTCTTCTGCTATTTCCTGGAAGAAGAGGTCTACATTCCCCGGCATAACATGCAGTTTCAAAACGCCCGATTCTGATTTCCGAAAGTCCATCAATTCATTGATCAAACTCATTAACCGGCTGGCATTGCGGTACATCACTTTGTAGTAGTTATGATAAACCGGTGACGCATCCTCTTTTTGCAGTTTTTCCAGCGGCCCCAATATCAATGAAAGCGGTGTGCGGAACTCATGCGAAATATTGGTGAAGAATTGTAGTTGCGACTGGTGCATTTCTTCTTTTTGCTGCTCCTCCAGTTTTTGTATTTCCAGTTTTCGTTTGAACCGGTACGCCAGCAAGATGCCCGACGCAATCCCAACGATCACCAGCAACCTGAACCACCAGGTAGCCCAAAAGGGTGGGGTAATGATCACATCGATGGAAGTGCCGGTGTCATTCCAAACCCCGTCGTTATTCGATGCTTTAACCCGGAATACATAATGGCCGGGACTTACATTGGTATAAGCCGCTTTTTTTTCTTTCCCCGCATCGATCCAGTTTTTATCCCAGTTTTCCAGCATATAGGCATACTGGTTGTTTTCCGACGCCGTATAGTTAAGGGCTGCAAACCCAAACGAAAAAGTAGATTGCCTGTACACCAATGTTATTTTGCCGGTGAGGCTGATGTCTTTTTGCAAAGGAGATCCATTTTCGGCCGGAGCTATTTTTTTATCATACAACCTGAAATCGGTTACGTATACAGGCGGAACAAAAGTATTGATCGTAATATGTTGCGGGTAAAAGATATTAAAACCATTTACGCCGCCAAAGAGCATTTGCCCGTTCTTCGTTTTCAAAAATGCATTGGCTTCAAATTCCAGTCCCTGTAATCCGTCTGCCGTATTGTATTTTCTGAATGCAAAGCTTTGGGGATTGAATTGCGTAATGCCGTTCGAAGTAGCAATCCAGAAATTGCCCTGGCTGTCTTCTGTAATTCCTTTTATAAACTCATCGCCCAAACCGGCTTTCGTGGTATATAATACAAATTTGTTTTGTTGGGGTTTGAATAAGTAAAGTCCTTTTTGTCCTACCCATAACCGGCCCTTGCTATCTGTAAAAATCACCCGCAGATCGGGCTTCTTCTCTTCATTGTTAAAATAATGGGTAAACTCGCCGGTGGCGCTGTTCAAACAATTTAATCCGCCATCGTCTGTGCCTATCCAGATATTCCCCTCCGCATCTTCATTAATGGAAACAATATTATTTCCCTGCAGGGTACTCTGGTTGTTGCGGCCCTGGGTAACGCGCGTAAACTGCCTGGTTTTTCGATTGAACAAATTCAATCCGCCGAAATAGGTAGCTACCCATAAATTCTTTTTACTGTCTTCAAAGATCTTTTGCGTATAGCTTGAGCTGATGCTTTCTGTACGCGAAGGAATATTTACAAAACGGGTAAAGTTATTGGTCCCTTTGTTATACAGACTGATACCGCCGCCCCAGGTTCCCACCCAAATAGCGCCTTCGCTGTCTTCCATAATATCGAGCACTTCATTGGAACCAATGGTTGTCGCATTGAATGGATCGTACTTATAATGTATAAAGGAATTCTTTTTAGGGTTGAATACATTCAAACCTCCGCCGTCGGTACCAATCCATATATTACCATCACGGTCTTCACAAAACGTTTTTACATCATTATAGCTAAGGCTGTTGTTGTTGGGTTCCTGCCTGTACAAAGTAAATTTCTCTGTATTGGGCATATATAAATTAATGCCGCCCCGGTGCGTGCCTATCCACATATTACCCTGGTTATCTTCAAACAATGCTGAAACGGTTCGCTGCGATAACGACAATGGATCATCCGGTTTGTTCTGGTAATTGAAAAAGCGACCTGAAACGGGGTCAAACAGATCGAGCCCGCCGTTCACACTGCCCGTCCATATGGTCCCATACCGGCTAACCAGGATGCTTCTGATCAGGTTGCTGCTTAGCGAGGAGGCGTCGGTTATAGTATGCTGATATTGCCTGAAAGTGTTGAGCTGGCTGTTGAATAAGATCAGCCCGTTATCGCTTGTGCCTAACAGCAAGCTGCCGGGTTTATATTCTTTGATTACCCTTATGGAATAATTTTGCGGACTGTTTTCATTGACCGCTATCGGTACCGGGGTAAAGTGTTGGGTTTCGCGGTCAAAAAGTTGTAAACCATCGGCTGTTCCCACCCAGCAGTTTTCCCGGCTGTCTTCCAGCAGGAAATTCACATTATCATTATTCAGACTATTGGGGTTGACCGCATGGTGCCGGAACGCCATAAAAGTATTGGCTGCGGGGTTAAACAGGTTAATACCGCCGCCCAGCGTGGTGATCCACAACCGTCCTTTTTTGTCTTCACTGATACAGGTAATATGGTTACTGCTGAGCGACGCCCGGTTGGCTGCACTATGTTGAAAGCGGGTAAATGTATTTTTGGCCGGGTCAAACCGGTTCAGGCCGTTGATGGTCCCGATCCAAAGGGTTTTATTCCTGTCTTCATATATATAAGTAATATATCCATCGCTGATGCTGGCCACATTATTCGGATCATTTTTGTACACCACCATCTGGTAGCCATCAAACCGGTTCAGTCCATCGCGTGTACCAAACCACATAAAACCCCGGTGGTCCTGAAAAATGATCTCGATCGTACTATTGCTGAGCCCTTCTTCATTGGTGATGTGTTTGAATTTCAGCCTGGGCGCCTGCGCCCGGGATACAGGGGGGATGATTAGTATTACTAAAAAGAAAATGTATCTCAGGCAATTTAAAAATGGCTGCAATGGCATTGTTTTGAACCTACATCGTTTAGGCTAATATAAAGTTAGCAAAACCGGTTATTATAACTGGTGCATCATCAAAATATGACGATTAGCACAAAAACTAAAACTGCTGGGATAACCCGTTTACTCGCACACTATTTATATTTAACTGCTTAATAACCAGACTGTATATAACAGAAAAATTGCTTGTGATGAAAATAACAAAACGATTGCGCTTTGGTAGCTTATTAATTATTGCCCTCGCCATAACTGCTTTTTGCCTGGCACAGCAAAAAAGCGTTTCAGGGCGGGTTGTCGATGCTTCCAATAGCCCAATGCCAGGGGTAACGGTGTCGGTAAAAAATAAGAACACGGTTACCACCACCAATGAAAAAGGCGAGTTCAGTATTCCGGCTGCCACGGACGACGTATTGGTTTTTTCTTCTGTTGGCTATGCCCCCATTGAAGAAAGGGTAAGAACGGCGGTCAACCTGACAATTACATTAAGTAACCTGGCTGCCAACAACCTGAATGAGGTGGTTGTGGTAGGATATGGTACTACCCGCAAAAGAGATTTGACCGGTTCGGTGGCCACCGTAACGGCCGGCAATTTTCAAAAGGGGCAGATCTCTACTCCTGAGCAAATGATCGCCGGAAAAATTCCTGGTGTTTCCATCATTTCAAATGGCGGCCGGCCGGGTTCGGGCAGCGTCATTCGCATCCGCGGCGGTTCTTCCTTACGCGCCAGCAATGATCCATTAATTGTCATCGATGGCGTTCCATTGGATAATAATGCCATTCCCGGTTCCAGCGACCCGTTAAGTTTTATTAATTCCAATGATATAGAATCCTTTACCGTTTTGAAGGATGCCTCAGCGGCGGCCATTTACGGCACGCGGGCTTCCAACGGTGTGCTTATTATTACTACCAAAAAAGGAACAGCCGGCAAACTGCGCGGCAATTTTACAACGACCAACTCGGTATCAGCTATTACAAAAAAAGTGGATGTTTTAGACGCTGATCAGTTCCGCACTATTGTACAGGCACACGGAACACCCGATAAAATAGCGATGCTGGGCGGTGCTAACACCGACTGGCAGAACGAGATCTTTCAAACAGCTATTTCCACCGATAATAATATCAGTGTAAACGGCGGCATCAAGGGATTGCCTTACCGTTTTTCTGTAGGTTATTTGAACCAAACGGGTGTTTTAAAAACAGATTACCTGCAAAGAGCCTCCGCAACGCTGGTACTGAACCCTGTTTTTCTTGATAATCACCTGAAAGTAGATCTGAATGTGAAGGGCAGTTTACAAAAAGTACGGTTTGCCATAGCCGATGCCATTGGCGCCGCTACCAGTTTCGATCCCACGCAACCGGTATCTGTAAAAAGCAGCCGGTTTGGCGGGTATTATGAATGGCTCGATGCCGCTTCCACCACCGGTTTAAAAGACCTGGCCGGCCGCAACCCGGTAGGTTTGTTGAAGCAACGGCTCGATAAAGGCAATCCGAACAGAAGCATCGGTAACCTGCAACTGGATTATAAATTTCATTTTCTACCCGAGCTGCATGCCAATGTAAACGTAGGGTACGATATTGCTGAAGGCAAAGGCACCATATACATTTCCGATAGCGCCGCTTCCAATTATGTGGCTGGTGGAGCAGGAGGCAGAAATGACCGTTACCGGCAAACCAAGAAGAATACCGTCTTCGATTTTTACCTGAACTATGTGAAAGAGCTGCAAGCTATCAAAAGCCGGATAGATGTTACGGCAGGGTACTCCTATAATAATTACCTCACCACCGTTTATAATTTTGCCCTCTATAATGCACGCGGCGTTAAATATCCGAATTCAGATCCTGCGTTTTCTTCCAATAAACCCGAGCATACGTTGGTTTCCTTTTTTGGCCGGGCTAACTATTCCTTTAAAGACCGTTATTTATTAACAGCTACCCTGCGCCGTGATGGCTCATCGCGTTTTGGTCCCGATAATAAATGGGGCATGTTTCCCTCGGTGGCATTGGCGTGGAAGGTAAAAAGCGAGTCGTTCCTGGCTAATAATAGTACGGTAACTGATCTGAAACTGCGGGCAGGCTATGGCATCACCGGCCAGCAGGACGGTATTAACGATTATGATTTTTTGTCGTTTTATGCATTAAGCGCACCGAATGCCACTTACCAGTTCGGCAATACGTATTACCAGATGTACCGGCCCGGTGGTTATAACCCAACTATAAAATGGGAACAAACAGCGACTACCAATATTGGCATCGATGTAGGGTTTCTCAACAACCGCATCACCGGTAGCATTGATCTGTACTACAAAAAGACCAGCGATCTGCTGAACCTGATACCCCAGCCGGCGGGTACTAATTTCTCCGCTTATTTTATTGCCAATGTAGGCGACATGAATAATAAAGGGATAGAATTTAACATAAATGCACAACCGGTAAACCAGGTGAATTTTACCTGGGATGTTGGATTTAATCTCACCTATAATAAAAATGAGATAACCAATTTAACGGTAGTACCCAAAGATAAAAACTACCCCGGCATACAGGCCGGCGCCATCTCAGGTGGAGTAGGAGGCGGCTTTGCCCAGATACAGGCTGTAGGGTACAGTAAGAACACTTTTAATTTATACAAGCAGGTATATGATGAAAAGGGCAAGCCGGTAGAAGGGGTTTTTGTAGATAAGAACGAAGATGGCCTCATTAACCAGGATGATCTGTACAAAGGGAAAAGTGCGAATCCCGATGTGTTTATGGGATTCACCACCAATGTAACCTATAATAAATGGACTGCCGGTTTTGTATTGCGCGCCAGTATCGGCAACTACGTGTATAATAATATTTATAGCAATGGCGGCAGGCTGAACCAGATAGTAGCGAACCCGGTATTGTATAATGGCTCTGCCAATTACCTGGAAACGGGTTTTATAGGCAACAGCAATGAATTACTAAGTGATTATTATATACAGAATGCTTCCTTCCTGCGCATGGATAATTTGACCATCGGTTATAACGTAGGCCGTTTTTATCACGATAAAGCCAGTCTGCGGTTGAATGCCGGTATTCAGAATGTATTTGTAATTACTAAATACAAGGGCATAGACCCTGAAATAAGCGCGGGTGTCGACAATAATTTCTATCCAAGACCCAGGGTTTTTTCACTCAGCGCAAGCCTCGGTTTTTAATCCATTGTATTTACAGTAAAAAGATATTTATGAACAAGTATATTTTCAAAATTATTATAGCAGCTACTGGTTTAACAACAGCGTTACCAGCCTGCACCAAAAAATTAGACCTGGTGCCCACCAATGATATTACGGCCGATGCAGCATACAAAACGCCCCTGGGTTATAAACAGGCATTGGCAAAAGTGTATGGGGCCTTTGCCCTTACCGGTAATACCGGCGGTATTGGCAGCCCCGATATTTCACCACAGATCATCAATGATGAAGGCAATTCAGATTTTCTGCGGTTATACTGGAACTTACAGGAATTGACAACCGATGAAGCCGGCTGGACCTGGCAGAACGATGCGGGCATAAGAGGCTTGCATGAAATGAGCTGGTCTGCTATCAATCCTATTGTAAACGGGGTTTATTACCGGGCCTTTTTTCAGATCACCCTGGCGAATGATTTCATACGCCAGAGCAGCGATGAAAAATTAAGCGGGCGCGGCATTACCGGCGCCAGTGCCGATACCATCAGGAAGTTTCGCGCGGAAGCGCGGTTTTTAAGAGCCTACCAATATTGGGTGTTGATGGACCTGTATGCCAACCCGCCCTTTGTTGATGAAGCCACGCCCATTGCCACCGGCATACCCTCGCAAATTACCCGCAAAGATCTGTTTACCTATATAGAAACTGAATTGAAAGCCATAGAAGCCGACCTGGTAACGGCGCGCACCAATGAATATGGCCGTGCCGATCAGGCCGCAGCCTGGGCGCTGTTGGCACGTTTATACCTGAACGCAGAAGTGTATACAGGAGCAGCCCGGTACACAGATGCCATCACCTGGTGTAACAAGATCATAACTTCTGGATTCACCTTGCATCCCAAATACCAGGAACTGACATTGGCCGATAACCATTTAAATACAGATGAATTTATTTTCGCCATTAACTACGATGCCACCTATACGCAGAACTGGGGCGGCACTACCTATTTAACCCATGGTCCGGCTGCGGTCCCTGCCAGTATCTCGGGTACAAGCGGTAACTGGGGTGGATTGCGCTTCACCCAACATTTTGTAGACCTCTTTGCCGATCCTTCGGGCAGTACAGATACCCGGGCGCAATTTTATACCAATGGCCAGAGCAAGGCCATGACTGATCTGTATACCGGTACCGACGGATATAGTAGTATCAAATACCGGAATAAAACCCGGTCGGGCGGCCCAGCTCCGCACGCCGATCCCAATGGCAACTGGGTGGATATAGATTTTCCTTTATTTCGCCTCGCAGAAATTTATTTGATCTATGCCGAAGCGGTATTGCGTAACGGTACGGGAGGAAGTGCCGCTACAGCGCTTAACTACATCAATTTGTTACGCACCCGGGCCTATAACGGCAATACATCAGGCAACATAACAGCGCCACAGCTAACGTTGAATTTTATTTTAGACGAACGGGGCCGCGAATTATATTATGAGGCGCATCGCAGAACCGACCTTATACGCTTTGGTAAATTCACCACATCCACCTATTTGTGGGCCTGGAAAGGAGGCGTAGCCGCAGGCCGGTCGGTATTGGATAAGTACAACATCTTTCCCATACCAACTACCGATCTGTCATCGAACCCTAACCTCATTCAAAACACAGGGTACTAATTTTAAACATTATGAAAAATACATTCAACATATTGTGGTTGGCAGGTGCGATGGGTTGCTTTTTTTCATCCTGCAAAAAAGATGAAATAAGAACGGTGATGCAAACGGGCGTGCCGCCAGCCATAACGCTGTCGCCGGCCGCTCTTGTGCTCACGGAAGCAAAAGCGCTGGATACAGTAGTTACCATAAGCTGGTCAACTTCCAATTACGGGTTTAAAGCAGCGGTCGGTTATACCGTGCAAATAGCAAAGGCCGGAACCAGTTTCGCCGGTGCGAGAGAAATCAGTACGGGCAGCAGCACCCAACTGAAATATAACGGCTTCGACCTGAACCAGCTTGCTTTATTAAGTAAATTATCGGTTGGCAGTGCCGGCCAGCTGGAGGTCAGGATAAAATCATCGCTCAGCGATTCGCTGTTTATTTATTCCAATCCGGCTACGTTGACTGTAACGCCGTACCTGGTCATTATTAATTATCCTTCGTTATGGGTGCCCGGTGAATACCAGGGCTGGAACGCTGCCACCGCGCCAAAGATCTCTTCTAAATTAAGTAACGGCGTGTATGAAGGATATATCAATATAACGGGCAGCGTGCTCAACTTCAAGTACACCAGCGATCCCGACTGGACCCACACCACCTATGGCTGGGCCAGCAGTACGATAACAGGCAATAATGTAAGCGGTACTTTTGCCGTAAACGGCGGTGGTAATTTGTTTGTGCCGGTAGCAGGGTATTATTTACTAAAGGGTAATACGAACGATAGATCATGGAGCGGTACTAAAATAGATAGCTGGAGCATGATGGGTGATTTTGATGGCTGGCTGAGTGATGTGGATATGACCTATAATGCCACTACCAAAGTATGGACAGGCACCATCAATATGCCGGCGGCAGGCGGATTCAAGTTCAGGGCCAACCACGACTGGGCCATTAATTATGGCGATACCGGCGCCGATCTGGGTCTTGACTTAAATGGCGCTAATATTGCTTGCCCCGCCGGTTCGCATACGATTACACTTGATTTGTCTGTACCTGGAAATTACACGTATAAAGTTCAATAACTTATGTATCGGCAAACGGCAAACGTGAAACGGCAAACCTTTAACACAGAATTTTACAGGTCAATCCCGACATTTCAAAATCAACAATATCTTCATACATAAGATTGGCTCATGATAAAATATATTAGGATCATTGCACCCTTAATTATCCTTATTAGCGCGGCTTTCTGCAATAAAAGTGCTTCGGGCGGCGAAGACCCCGATCCTGTAGATACGACCGGAACGGGTTTCGCCAAAGGCGCCGATATAAGCTGGGTTACTGAAATGGAAGCAGCGGGACGCAAATTCTATAACAGCGCCGGTACCGAAATGGAATGTATGGCATTGATGAAATCGCTTGGCATGAATACCGTTCGGTTGCGGGTATGGGTAAATCCAAATCCTTCCTGGAACAATACGGCCGATGTAGTGGCAAAAGCCATCCGCGCAAAACAACTCGGTATGCGCATTATGATCGATTTTCATTACAGTGACTCCTGGGCCGACCCCGGGAAACAAACAAAACCGGCTGCCTGGGCCGGCCAGGATATCAATGCATTAAAAACTTCACTCGCCAATCATACCATTTCGGTATTGACAGCATTAAAGAACAACAACATTACCCCCGAATGGGTGCAAACCGGCAATGAAACGAACGACGGCATGTTATGGCCCGAAGGCCAGGCTTCCAAAAATATGAGCAATTTTGCACAACTCATCAATGCGGGGTACGACGCGGTAAAATCAGTTTTCCCTTCGGCAAAAGTGATTGTACATATTTCTAACGGGTATAATAATACCTTATTCAGGTGGATGTTCGACGGGTTAAAAACCAACAACGCCAAATATGATGTGATCGGCATGTCAATTTATCCCACATCTATCGACTGGGCAACCATCAATACGCAATGTTTGACCAACATGAATGATATGATAAGCCGGTACAATAAAGAAGTCATGATCGTAGAAGTGGGCATGAGCTGGGACAGTATCAATGAATGCGGATCATTTCTCACAGATATCATTCAAAAAGTAAGATCCATTCCCGGCGAAAAAGGGTTGGGCGTATTATATTGGGAACCGGAATCGTATAATAACTGGAAAGCATACACCCTGGGTGCTTTTGACAATTCCGGAAAGCCGACCACCGCACTGAATGCCTTTTCACAATAAATAACTACCCCATGCAAACAACCACTCGTTTTATACTGGTGCTATTCATATATATCTATGGAATGATGAACAGCGCCATCGCACAAATGCCTGCCCGTGAAAAGATTGATTTTGATGCAGGCTGGAAATTCCATTTTGGACACGCAGCCAATGCCGAAAAAGATTTTAATTACAGCATAGCCACGCTGTTTTCCAAATCGGGCAGCGCGCCCCGATCAGTCATTGATGTACGGTTTGCTGACAGTTCATGGCGTACCCTGAATTTGCCCCACGACTGGGCCGTGGAGCTTCCCTTTGTACAGGTGAACGATTTTTCTGTTGAGTCGCATGGATACAAACCCGTAGGCGGGCGATTCCCGGAGACCAGCATCGGCTGGTACCGGAAACATTTTACCATACCTGCTGCCGATTCAGGACAGCGTTTTCAAATACAGTTCGATGGTATTTTCAGGGATGCCAATATCTGGATCAATGGCTTTTATCTGGGCAATAACAAGAGCGGTTATGTAGGCGCCTGTTATGATATTACCGATTTTATTAACTATGGCCGGGATAATGTGCTGGTGGTGCGGGCAGATGCTACGCAATATGAAGGCTGGTTTTATGAAGGAGCCGGAATATACCGGCATGTATGGCTGAACAAATATCAGCAATGCCATATTGCAACCGACGGCGTGTTTACGTATTCCACCGTCAATAACAACAAGGCCACTATTACGGTAGAAACGACCATTGATAATGAAAATGGTTCCGATGCTTCGGGTACGGTAACTGCGTATTGTGTCGATCGCCAGGGAAAATTGATGGCAACAGCCAACAACCAATCCTATTCCCTGTCAGTGAACGGCTCACAAACTATAAAACAAAACATCACTGTTACGGACCCACGGTTATGGTCTACGGACGATCCTTACTTGTACCGGGTGGTGGTAGAATTGCGATCGGGCGGCGCCATCATAGATCAAAAAGTATTGCGATTTGGCATCCGTACCATTGACATTAAAAACAACGGTGTTTTTATAAACGGAAAACACATCAAATTACAAGGCGTGAACTGTCACCAGGACCATGCCGGCGTGGGCAGTGCCTTACCAGATTATTTACAGTATTATCGCATCGGGTTGTTGAAGAACCTGGGCGTTAATGCCTATCGCACCAGTCACAATGCGCCCACGCCGGAATTACTCGATGCCTGCGATAGTTTAGGTATGCTGGTGATGGATGAGCAACGATTGTTGAATAGCGGCCCCGAATATATGGACCAGTTTGAACGGCTGGTAAAGCGCGACAGAAGTCGGACCTCGGTCTTTATGTGGTCGATCGGAAACGAAGAAGGAGCCATACAAACCAGCAGCCATGGCAAAAGGATCGCGCAAACGTTCATCAATAAACTAAAACAAGCCGATCCTACCCGCACCTGTACCTATGCGGCCGATCTGCCCAATACTTTTAAAGGCGTTAATGAAGTCATTCCAGTGCGAAGTTTTAATTACCGCCAGTTTGCCGTAGCCGATTACCACAAAGACCATCCGCAACAACCCATTATAGGAACAGAAATGGGAAGTACTGTAACCTCGCGCGGGGTATATGAAAAAGATAGCATCCGCGCCTATGTGCCCGACCAGGATATCACAGCGCCGTGGTGGGCCAGTAAAGCAGAAGAATGGTGGCCATTGGCTGCCAACAATGATTACTGGCTGGGTGGTTTTGTTTGGACCGGTCTGGATTATCGCGGCGAACCCACGCCATACCAATGGCCCAATATCAATTCGCATTTCGGTATTATGGATATGTGCGGGTTTCCGAAAAACATTTACTACTATTATCAAAGCTGGTGGACGAATAAAGACGTGTTGCATATTTCGCCGCACTGGAACTGGCGCCATAAAAGGGGACAACCCGTAGATGTATGGGTAAATTCAAATGCAGACAGCGTGGTGCTTTTTCTGAATAATAAAAGTTTGGGAAAAAAGGATATGCCCCGCAACGGACATTTGCAATGGAGCGTACCGTATGAGCCGGGCGAGTTAAAAGCCATTGGATATAAAAACGGGAAAACGTTAACGGCAAAAACAGAAACGACCGGCGCACCGGTCGAAATACTGCTGACCTGTTATAAAACAACCATGAAGGCCGATGGTAAAGATGCCACCGTTATCAATGTAAGTGTAGTAGATAATGAAGGACGCACCGTGCCCGATGCAGATAACCTGGTACGGTTTACCATACAGGGCGATGGCAAAATAATCGGTGTAGGCAATGGCGACCCCAGCAGCCACGAACCTGATAAATGTGAAGCGGGAGCCTGGCAAAGACAATTATTTAACGGACACTGTCAGTTGATCGTTCAGGCAGGAACAATACCCGGCGCTATAGAACTGCAGGCTAGCGGTGTTGGATTACGAAGCGGTTCAACCGGCGTTACCACCATTTCACCTGAGAGTGAGTCTACGATTACAATTGATAAAGCCTATATATTAAAAGGCGAAGCGGCCAAACCACGAACAACCGGCAACATGATAGGGGCCGATATCTCGTTTTTACCGCAACTGGAAGAAAGAGGAATTAAATTTTCTGACAAGGGCGTTGAAAAAGATGCTATCCTGATCCTGAAAGAACATGGGTTTAATTATATAAGGCTGAGAATCTTTAACGATCCTGCTACCGACAGTGGTTATTCGCCCAAAAAAGGGTTCTGCGACCTGGAGCATACCAAACAAATGGCCCTGCGGGTAAAAAAAGCAGGACTGAAATTGTTGCTTGATTTTCATTACAGCGATTATTGGGCTGATCCCGGTAAACAATACAAACCGACAGCCTGGCGTGGCTTATCGTTCGATGAACTTAAAAAAGCATTATACAACTATACCCATCAGGTAATGCAGGCATTAAAAGATCAGGGCACAACGCCCGATATGGTGCAGATCGGCAATGAGATCAACCATGGCATGGTATGGCCCGAAGGGAATATTTATAATATCAACAACCTGGCGCAGCTTTTTCAGGCCGGCGCAGCGGCTGTAAAAGCAGTAGACCCTACGGTGGTGATCATGCTGCATGTGGCGCTGGGCGGTCAAAACGATGAATCGGTATTTTTTATAAATAATATGCTCGCAAGAAGCGTACACTTTGACGTTATTGGCGAATCGTATTACCCAAAATGGCATGGAACGCTGGAAGATCTAAGAGACAATTTAAACAACCTGGTGCGGCGGTATGGAAAAGATGTTATTGTGGTTGAATATTCGCAGTTCAAGGAAGAAGTAAACAAAATAGCTTTTGAATTACCTGTTGGAAAAGGAAAAGGCACCTGTATATGGGAACCATTAAATACATGGGAAGCTGTTTTCGATAAAGAAGGAAAGTCAAATAACCGGTTGGCTGTATACGATGAGCTGAGCCACCGTTTTTTATAAATAAAAAAAGAGGGGTGGGTCCGCCTTTAGGGCGGGCTCACCCTTTTTACATTGGGTCACCAACAGGGTGAGCCCCCCTTTGAGGGGGACCCACCCGTCTTCTTTTACCTGCCTTTCACAGCTATTTTCCCATTGGCAATCTGGCTACCTGTACCAGAACAGAGTCTTTATTTAGCAACATGCCATTGGCTATTTGCTTGTTAAAATACTGCGGCATGGGTGTTGAATTATAAGTTAGGATGCCGCAAGTACTTACTACGGCAGATTGGAGAATAGGCATATAATAGTCATTGCCGGAAATGATCACAGGATATTGCTTGCGATATTTTTTACAATTGCCACCGGCTGCATTGCAAATGGAATAAGGATTGAATTGACCCACCTGCTCATGTAATAACATGCATCTTCCAATCCACTGACTTTCGGGGCCAGGCATATTGGTTGAATCAAGCGGAGACAGGATGAGTTCAGTTGCGCTCTTGCTTACGATCTCCATGATAGTGCCATTTAGTTTTACCCGGTTGTTTTCCAGGAAGAGAAGACTTTCGTTGATCTTATGATCGCTTACGGTAGACTGGCCATAAAAGAATTTATTTACATTTTCAGGAAAGTTGCGGGTCACGAAACTTTTGATCAGGTTCACATCGCGGTGAGCGCCATCACTGGTATACAATACCAGGTCATCTATTAATAATGTATTTCCGGCTTTATAGGTGTTGGCATTGTTCGGTGTGTCAGGCGTACCATCTGGATTCGTTGGATCTACACTGTTGTCTTTAGTACAGGCGGAAAAAATCATTAATGATACAAATACGAGTGAAAGGAGGTTTCTTGTTGTCATGTTTTGTTGTTTATACCTATACAACCTGACTTTTTAGAAAATTCCTATCCTGGAGAAAAAAATAATTTCACTTATTTACTCTTTTCTGCTGAACGCAAGGCTTAACGCTAAACGCAGAACGCTAAACGCGAAGAACGATGTTGTATTTGCGTTTAGCATTTAGCGTTTTGCGTTTAGCCTGTTATTAAAAACTTATATTATACATGACATACCAACTGTTTCTGAATAATTGATCGGGAAAGAGGTTCGTATCGTAGTTATTATTGTCGATGGTAGAAACCTGGGTCGTGTATTCGTCAGCTGCCTTGTTCATAATATGCACACCGGCGCTTAACTTTTGATTGAATTTTCTCCAGGGTTTAAAATACCAGGTCGCATTTACGTTTACCCGGTTATATATTTTTCCCCGGAAAGGGGTGAAAGTAGACGCGCCCTTACTCATATCTTCTTCGGGATTCGAAGGAATGGCTGTAGGAGTAGTTATCCAGTCGCCCGTATGCATATGCCATAGTATACTAACATCCAGGTTGCGGCGGGGCTGATGGCTCAGCAGTAAATTCAGGTTATGCCGCCGGTCGTACCGGTAGGGCTGTCGTTCACCGTTATTCAAACTATCGAACTGACGCCAGCTCCAGGAAAGCGTATACGACAACAGGGTTTTCCATTTTTTTAATTTCTTTTCGATCACCCATTCAGAACCGTAGCTCCAGCCTTTACCTGTGATCAGCTTTTGCTCTATGGAATCGCTGTAGAAAAGGATATTAGTCTTTTCAGAAAAGTTGACCAGGTTGTCCATTCGCTTAAAATAGATATCAGCCGAAAAATTGATAACGCGGCTGTTCCTATACTGATACCCGAGATTGATCATCTTACTCAGGGCTGGTTGAAAACGTTCATTGGCCGGCAACCATATTTCCCGATTAATGCCGGGATATGGACTCGCCACCTGGTGTAACCACTGACCCGTATGCGAATAGGAAAGATGCACCTGTTGTTTATTATCCAATCTGTAGCTGGCAAAAAAGCGGGGCTGCAACGACCGGTTGTTGTAGGCGTTCATGGAATAGGCATTTACATGTATGCCAGGCCGTAACAGCAGATTATTACCGATCCGGATCTCATTTTCATACCAGAACGTGAGATTGTCGAATGGCAGGTCCCGTTTCGGGCGAAATGAATCTGTTTCTTCTATAAAATCTGTTGTTACCAACGTGGTAAACGGACTGATCGTCACATGTTCATACTTTCCGCCAAAATTGAATTGCAGGTGTGGTGAAGCTGTTAATTCAAAAGCCGTTTTTGCTTCCAATCGCTCGCCTTTAGCATAATTATTGAAGACGGTGTTATTGTAGAATGGTATTCCGCCTGAGGTGCCCGATCCTGCGTACTTCAACGCCACATAGTTATCAAAACTGCTTACATTAAACGTCGTATTAACAAAAGAACGTTTACCGGTTACCAGGTTCCAGTTGATGGTAAAAAGTCCGTTACTCCATTTTTGCAGGTAATCACTGTTGTCCTGCTTTAACTGCAATCGGTCGCTGCCGGTATAACCGCTGATCAGCACCTTATTGTTTTTGTTGAGCCGGGTAGTCAACTTGATGTGCAGGTCACTAAACTCCGCATCGTAAGTGAACAAATCTCTGTTGGCAGCATCACCCAGACTTTGGCGGGTAGAAATCATCAGGGCGGTACGGTTTTTCTTCAAGGGCCCCTCCAGCGTGGCAGCTAAAGAACTAAATCCGGCTGCAGCTTCACCGCTCCAGCGGTGCATATTGCCATCCTTTGTTTGGATCTCCGTATATGCAGAAAGACCGCCGTTGAGGCGGCTGGGGAAATCATTTTTATATTGGCGGATCGATTTTATACTGGTATTGCTCACTACTGAAATTTCACCCAACAAATGCGCGGGATTAAATACGAGGTTACCATCCAGCAAAAAAAGACTTTGTCCGGGTTCGCCGCCCCGTACGATCAACTTGCCGCCCGACTCCTGGCTTTCCATATTGCCCGGTAATAAATAAATGGCGCGTACGGGGTCTGTTTCACCCAGCATATTGCTGTACGTGCCGGCCTGTTTGCTATCGAGTTTGTTGGCGGCATCCCGCTTCAATGCATTTGCGGTGTTTACCTGCACTTCAGGTAATATCGCTGGTGTAAGGATAAGGTTGAAGCGCGTGTTCCCGTTTATATCTACATCAATAATGCGGGACGTAAAACCAGTGAAGGAAACCTCTACCTTGTGTACGCCGGCAGTCAGGTTCATACTATAGAACCCGGCTATATTCGATTCACATAAATTATTCGTTGCTACTTCGCGGATGGAAGCAAACGGTAATGGTTCCAGGCTGTTTTCCTGTTGAATGAAACCAAACAAAACGTATTTCTCCAGCAATGCCCCGGGCGGCAATGGCGCATCGGCAGCGCCAATGATAATCTTATCATTCTTTTCTATCACGGCAACCCGTTGCCCTTTTAATATTTTATTGAGCACAGCGCCAATGGTGGTTTCACCATCGGGCAGACTGATCTTTTGTGAATTATCCAGACTGGATGGCGAGTATTCGATATTTACGCCGCAATAAGCGACCAGGTCGTGCAACAATTCATGGGCGCTTCCCTGGGCGGACCGGCAATTAAATGTTTTTTTTAATAAGCGGTTCTGTGCCATACCATTAGTAAACAGGCACACGCACACGACTAAAAAAAATACGCGAAGGATAAGCATGTTGATTGTCCGAAAGTTTATAGGAGGTTTTTATGGTTTAAATAAAAAGATGGTATCGTTTTGTTTACGGTGACTGATATTGACAAGCAGTTTGATCTCTTCCAGCACGCCATCGATGGATTGCTGTTCGAACTTCGCGGTAATGGTAGGCACAACCGGCAATTTCATTAACCCGCTGTCTGCTTTGATAACTACGTTGTAGTGATTGGAAAGGGTAGTGGCCACCTGGTCAATGGGGGTATTATCAAATTGCAGTTTGCCTGTTTTCCAGGAAAGAAAGTTGGGATCGTTCACGGGTTTAATCTCAAAACCTTTAGCATCCAGTTTGCTGTATTGATTCGGTAAAATGATATGCTTTTCCCCGTTTGCCGCTTTATTGGAGAACAACACTTTGCCGGTGCTTACTATCAGTTCATCCTGCTGATTTGAGGTATTAATGGTAAATGAAGTACCCAGCACTTCCAGCGTGGCTCTTGTTGTTTGAATACGGAAGGGGTGTGCCGCATCATGTTGCACGTCAAAATAAGCCTCGCCGGTCAACGACACTTCACGTTTGTTGCCGAAAAAAGTTTCCGGATAGGATAGGGTAGCACCTTTGCGCAATACCACCTGCGAACCATCGGGCAGGGTAAGGGTTTTATTAGCTGCGTCTGCATTTGCCAGCTGCATGGTTGGTTCTTTCTTGTGCAACAACATCCAGCCGGCGAAGAACAGAATGCCGACGATGCTGGCAGCCATGGCTAACCGCGTCATCATTCTAACCGTATTGTTGCTTTTGCCTTGAGCAAGTCGACTATCCACTTTATCCCAGGCTTTTTCTCCATCATAGGTAGGTTCCTGCAATATAGTCCCGCTTTCCTGCCATATTTTTTCCAGCTGCCGGTAAACGCGCTCATGCGCTTCCCTTTCATTACGCCATTGCAGCAACGTGGCTGTTTCTGCGCTGTCGGGGTTATCTTTCAGCTGTTTTTCTATAAGAAGTAATATATGTTCGGGTATTTGTATCATAGCAATCTATGTTAAATAGCAATCTGTGTTAATAAGACAAGCAATTTTAGAAAATTCCTATACAACGCTCAGCAATCTGATTACAATCTGGTAAAAAACCAGGATACAACCGGCCACAGCCAGCTTTTACTTTGGCGAACGAAGGCTTTTAGCAGCTTCATGGCCTTCCAGGTTTGGTTGTTGACGGTTTTGATGGATATGCCAAGGTTATCGGCAATTTCCTGGTTGCTCAAATTGCCCGACCTGCTTAGCAGGAATACTTCCTTACATTTTTCGGGGAGCTGGTCGATCCCTTTCTGAAGCATTTCCCGGTAATTGGGTATATCGTCGTTATCGGGTTCTTCCTCCACGCTCCAGGCGATAGAATCTTCTTCTCCCAGATCTGTATCGGAGAGGCTTGATACGGGCCTCTTTTTTTGCGCACCCAGGTGATTGAAACAGGTGTTTCTGACGGCCCTGTACAGGTATGCGCGTACCTGGGGCGATTGAATGATGGCCTGGTGCTTTTCCCAGATGCGTACAAAAACCTCCTGCACAATATCCTCGGCGGCATCATGGTCGGTTACCAATGAGTAGGCATACTTTGAAAGCGGATCATAATATTCCCGAAACAGCAGCCTGAACTGCCCATACAAATCATTGCGATTCACAAGAAAGGGTTTTGAATGTAAAAGTATACGCTTTAGCGTATACGCGGGTATAAACGAACGAGAAGGGATTTTGTTGGATCAGGGGGTACACTCACCCTGCCACCGGGTTGCACTGAATAGAGGATGTCAGTGCAACCCCAGTGCAACTACAGTGCAACCCCTAACAGGGAAGACCCGTACATGCACCGTTCTAAGGTTCAACCTTTATGTACTCCCTGGTAAACAATGAATCGGTAGTTTCTTTGGTGACTATAACCTTGCCAACATACAATTGGGAACAGGAGTCACCCAGGTACGTGTGTACGCTTACTCGGGTAGGTCCGTAAGAATTGGTTGATTTAATTTTTACCTTGTCATGATAGGTCCAGGTACAGAAACTATTACAGTCCATTTTTGTGAAGGTGTATCCATATACAGTTTCCATTTTATCAGCCATGGAAACCGGTACCTGCCTGGCATAAGCGGTATTGCCTTGAGGAGTCTGTACTTGCCAGCAATATTTTTTTTCATTAGCGTTGTAAAACCACATACCAGGATAAGCTTCCTGGGCTTCAGCAAGTGTTTTATCGCACAATATTAATCCGGGAAGGTCACCTCCCTGGCTGAACGCCTGCCAGCAGGCTTTATCGTCGTCTTTTTCACAACCAGCGAATAGGGTTATAAGTAAAAGTGCTGCTAACCAATTTTTCATGAGTCGGGTTTATAAACGATTTGTGCGACCAATATACGAAACATAAAAAAGGGGTGCAAACATATAGGTGATATTTGGCATGAATACCGAGGTGTATGATTTTGCATAAAACGTAACCAGAAATCTTTTTCAGAATGGAGTTGACCTATAAGCCCTAAATTGCAAAAAAAGAAAGATGAAGCAAATTCCTACTTTATACGAATGGGCGGGCGACCAGGAAACCTTTACAGAATTATTTACAAGATTTTATGACAAGGTTTTGAGGGATGAATTATTGGGCGAGGTGTTTAGACACATGTCACCGGAACATGTAACACATGTGGCACATTTTGTAGCGGAGGTTTTTGGCGGCGAAAAATTATATACCGCCCAGGGAGGCAGTCATGCAACCATGGTAGGAAAACATATCGGTAAAATGTTGACGGAAGAAAAGCGCCAGCGCTGGATTCAATTGTTGTTACAAACTGCCGACGAAGTGGGACTAAAAAGCGATCCAGAATTTCGCTCTGCTTTTGTAGGATACCTGGAATGGGGGACCCGGATTGCCGTTATCAATTCTCAATTAACGGAAAATCCAATGTTACCGGCCGAGCCCATGCCCAAATGGGGATGGGGCGAAACTGGTGGACCGTATGTGCCGAATGAGTAAGGAGAATTGAAATTATGTGATGGCTTGTATAAGATGTATCAAAATAAAAAGCACATGTTCTGAAAAGACATGTGCTTTTAAAATATGTTGACGTAATTCTTAACTACATCATTATTTCTTTTTTTTAATTGATTCGGGCAATCCATGCTTCTTTAAAAACTTAATGGCATCCTCTGCCTTTTTCTTAAAAGCAGGTTCATTACTGTAATCCCTCATTTTCTTTACAATGGTCACATTTGATTGATCCTTCTTTGCAGTTGCTGCAGGCATAATAACCTCCTTTTTCAATTAATTCAAAAATACAATTTTTATTTGACGCTAACCAGAAAAGCCTGGTAATTCCTGTGTTTTTCAAGGAGTTGCCAATCTCCGTTAATAAGGGTTCGCACAATAGTTATAAGCAATCCATTGATCCGCCGTTATTCAGCTTACTGCAAAAAAGAGATTCATCCCTGGCCCGGCATATTGAATATAGCCATGTACCCATAACTGATCAGTTAGATATGGGATTGCTGAATCTTGAAATAGATATCTACGCCGATGCAAAGGGCGGAAAATATGCTCATCCCAAAGGACTCGATTGGCAAGGGAATGGCAACAATATTCTCCCGTATGATCCATCCGGTTTAATGAAAGAACCGGGCTTTAAAGTTTTTCACATCCAGGATCTTGACTACAGAAGTCATTGCCTCACTTTCAGGAATTGCTTACAGCAACTTAAAAAATGGTCTGATGCGCATAAGGACCACTACCCGGTATTTATTACTATGAATGCCAAAGACGATACCCTGAAGAAACCGGAATACACCTTGCCTGAAAAATTTACGGCAGCTGTTTATGACCAGTTGGATAGTACTATTGCCCACGACCTGGGTGTGAAAAACGTTCTTACGCCCGACGAGGTTAGAGGTAATTACAAAACGCTTGAAGAAGCCGTATTGAAAGGTAACTGGCCCACGCTGAAAAAAGCAAAAGGTAAATTCATCTTCATTTTAGATGAAAAAGGCGATAAGGTGCAGACTTATGTGCGGGGCCATCCTGCTTTGCAAAAACGCCTGTTATTTGTGAATGCGATGCCCGGTTCGCCCGAAGCGGCTATTTTAATTATGAATGATGCCATAAAAGATGGCAAAGCCATCCAGGACCTCGTAGCTAAAGGATATATTGTCCGTACCCGCGCTGATGCAGATACGGAAGAGGCTCGTAGTAATGATAAAAGCCGGTTTGTTGCAGCCTGCCAGTCGGGTGCGCAGATCATTACCACCGATTACTATGCGAAGAGCACCCATTTTCCTTCAGATTATATCATCAGTTTTGACGGCGGGAAATACATCCGGGAGAACCCGGTGGTTAAGTAAGATACCAGTGATTTTTTTAAATCATCCAGGTCTTTATGGTTCCGTCATACGAAGCGCTTATTATTTTTTTGTTATCCAGCAGTTCGATGGATTGCACGAAGTTTTGGTGTTCAAGTTCAGCCTGTAATTGTCCATCGAAACTCCAGATCTTAACTTTATTGTCTTCTCCACCTGTCGCTAAACTATTATTGCTTATGAGTTTAATTGTTCTTATAATTCCGGTATGCGCTTTAAATGTCTGTAGGTTTTGTTGAAAGTAAGCATCGTTCAGCATTCGTATGGAAATTTCACCTTTCAGATTACCGCTGATCAATTGTCTGGTTTCGTAATTAAAGGCAAGGCTAATTACGGGGTTATTCTCATGGAAAGTCTCAAGTAGTTGCCCGGTCTCCATGTTCCATATTTTTATTGAGTTGTCTTCTGAACTTGAAGCAATGGTTTTATCATCCAGTTTTATCACTTGCCAAACCCAGTTTGTATGACCGCGGAATGTTTTTATGATGTTGCCCTTAAGGTCCGATAGGTTGATGGTATTGTCGCCACTACCTGACGCAAAGGTGTTGTTATTTATCCGGCAGAGTGTTAGTACAATAGCGGTGTGTATCTTTATTCTATTAACCGGTTTGTAATTTTTCCAAACGATAATGTGTTGATCCCTGGAGCCTGTAATAAAAGTGTCATCACTCATTTTCTCCATGCAGAGGATAGAGTTTTGATGTTCCTTCAGCGTATATTTTTCTTCCCCCGAAACCGTCCAGGCTTTAATAGTTGTGTCTCTTCCGCCGCTTAGGATGGTATTATCGTCAAATTTTAATAATGACCAGATATATCCTAAATGTCCGGAGAAAGGTTCTTTTTTAATATCGCTTGTAGTCCTGGAATATAAAATATCGCTTCTTAAAACAAATTTTTCCCCTTCTGACAATACCTCTCCTTCGTGCCAAACGTTGTGGTCAAAAACAATTAAGTCCCCCTGTTTGGGAATATAGGAAGCCCAGATCTCATCGGTTTCTTTGGTTTTGAAGAATAATGTTCGGCCTCCCTTAAATTCCGTAGCGCTATTCAAATAGATCATAAAAGTCAGCTTGGATTGAACGCTGTCAGACTGGTAATGAATGCCATCGAGGTGCCTGTGGAAATACTGATTGGCTGAATACTTACAAAATCTAAGTCTGTTATTCAATTCCTTTACATGCCAGCAGCCATTTTCTGATTGAATAGAAGAGTTAATTTCTATTGTTTCCGGCAAGTAAGGTTTTACACGCTCGAATAGTTTGTTAGCCAATGCTGAATTATCCATTACAAAACGGTCATTGTTCCTGTAATAGGTTGGATAATTTGAATTGGCTTTCTGAAATGAATTTTTTATGTCAATATTTAATAGTTCTTCGCACTCCGTTCTGGTAAACAGGGACGGGATTACAAAACAGGTGAAATTTGAATCAGGCAAAATATGTTGGACTGCGATTTTGGGAGTCATCATGGGCGGCAATATATGTTTGCTTCCCGAAAGTACAATGCCGGGTTTAGCTGTGCAATAGTTTTTTACACTGGGCAGGTTTAAGGTATGGTATATTTAAGATATGTGTGCTGAAAATACCAGCCGGAATGACATTGGGTACATACAGCAGGGTACGAATTGTTACCGCAGACGGTATTACAAAAAACTTGCTGGGGGTGACCATTAATGTGATAATTCGATAATGAATACAGCTGAAAGCTGCAAGCCTAAAGCTGAAAGCAAATACAGGCCAATAACTTTTTGCTTTGGGCTTTTTGCTTTTAGCCCTTATGCATTTAAAATTGGGTGTTTAAACGGTGTGGAAAGTAAAAACAGGTTAAGTAAATTGCTTATGGTAGCCAACTTAGGTTACCCGTATGTGTAATGCATACGTAAACAATCTACTTATACTATTAAACCTTTTAGTATGTCACAAGAACAATCAATTGCCTCTTATCTCAGTTCCGCACAAGCGCTTTTTAACATTTTAAAGCAGGATTATCAGAACAATCCCAACCCGCGGGTTTTTATGGGTTCCACCAATTACTGGATGGCCGGGAATGTGTTCGATACAACGCTTGATTATATGCTGCTGGCCATGCGCAATAATATCATTACGCCCCAGGAAGTTGATGGCGTAATGGCTTATGTTGCGAAGAATTATGATCTTGCTTATCAAACGTATAATGCAAATTATGGTTATTATGCGAGTGACAATGGAACACGAAGCGATCATGGAATGGTGCATATTGAACCCGCTGAACCAAAAGGATTTTGGTATGATGATTTTGCCTGGTGGGGAATAGCCAGCGCCAAAGTGTATGCACCCGAATATCAAAACATCTTTAGAAACTATGTTAGTCAGTATAAATCAATTGCCGGCGCCTGCTGGCATGTGATGAACAATGGTTTCCAGGTTGACCCTAACAGGCCTGTTCAGTGGGGCGCACCAAATGTATGGGCCCAATGTGATAAATCTGAATTCGGGCAATATGAGCCCAGGTTTACCGGTGGCGTATGGCAATGCGATATGAATGATCAGTATGATCCGGGCACTGCTGTGCTGGGACCTTTTCAGGATACGGTGGTAAATGCGTTGTACCTTGTTTTAGCATTACGCATGGGTAAGGCATTAAATACCACCACACAAATTGCCAAAGAATACCAGTTTTTGACCACCTGGTGTTTTGACATCAGTATTCCAACCGATAAACAGTTATATTATTCATTGGGCGTCAATACCGGGTTGGTGTTGGAACGGATCTCTACTTATAAAAATGGGCTACCTGTACAGCCGGTTGAATGGCACGATCAGCATTGTGCCTGGACTGGCGATCAGGGATTGATGCTGGGCGCCATGGTCGATTACCTGATGCTGCAACCGGGAGCTGTACCAGCCCGCAATCTGATCACAGGCATCATGCAGGGTGTTGCATCACACTTGCAGCAGAATTCCATACTCTGTCCATGGTATCCGTTAACGCCAGATAACCCGTTGAAAGGGACTGACGCGGCAGATTATGCATCGGGGATAGGTGTTTATATGCGGTACCTGTTGTATGCCTATAATAATAATGAATCCGTACGACAAATGGTTGGCGCAAATACCGCAGGCGTAAAAGATATGATCATCAGTGCGGCCAATGCCTGTGTGAACCATACCTTCCCTACATATGGAAACGGGATCTTTGATCTGTTCAATCAATTAAGCACCCTGATAACAGCTGCGACGATTTTACAGGGAACAGAACATGCGGAGGTAACAGAAGCAGCCGAAGCAGGTAGTAGCGACAACTAAAAACTATATATAATATCATGTAAATGTGCCATCCCGATTATTTCGGGATGGCACATTTGTTTTTAATGGAACTATTTATTGAAAGCTTATGGCTCTTTTGCCATGGCGCCGTTTTGCTGGTCTCTTTTCCATTGAACGGGGGTGATCCCGAATTCATTTTTGAAAGCCTTTATCAATGCGCTCTTGTCTTTAAAGCCCGTATCCTGGCCAATCGTTTTTAATGGAAGGTCTTCTAACAGCAATGCTTTCACTTTATTCCATAAGTAATTACAGCGATAGCCGAAAACACCATTGTCATATAATTGCTTAAATCCTGCTTTTAATTTTTTTTCCGGTAAGTCTACCATTTCGGCAAGCTCGGGGATGGTATAATGTCGCTCAATTTTTTCCGTAATGATTTGGGCAGCATTACGAACCTTGTGCAGATCCTTCAGGGACAGGTGAACTTGATACATGGAAAAGGTTTAATTGTCACTAAACTGTTTCAACTGGTAAGTAGTAGTAATAGCCGGCAATCGTTCGGAAACAAAACAGTTGTGAGTCTGCAGGGGAAATTTAATAAATTCGGTTAACATACCGTTATGAAATCGGAATTAAATTTTAGTGGCTGTTCTATGGCTGATCGTAATGGCAGAATTCGGGGTGATGGGTGTGTTAATGACACTAAATTACTTTGTTTACCACACGCAAAGTGTGTACCTTTATTCAACTTCAAAATATTTTTTGCAGTACTCATCTTTTCGTTACAATGGTTTCCTGGTAGTATAGTGTATCCAGTTCCCTGACAACTCATTTGGTGAATTCGTTTTATTTATCCCTGTTACAGGTATTGACAGTGATATTCCTGTTACAGTTATTTAAAAAATTCAAATGATGATCAGCGCTATACAACCTGATGGCCATATGCAGGTTACCATTTCCCTTCGGCCGTTCGTAATACCGGAAGATATCCGGTTTGTGCAGCAATGGGTAGGCGTGGAGGCTGCATCCCTGCTCCCTTTTTATGAAAGTGTAGAAGCATCCAGCTTTATGCGATCCATGATGGTGTGGGATAATGATCAGCCTATCTTTCAGGCAGATATGTGCGAAGCCCTGTTTGACGATGTGGGCTGCGGCGATGCCACTGTTCCCGGCGATTATACCCTGCGCCTGTTGTTCTCTCCCGATGCCGGCAGAAACGCTATCCGGCAGGGATTGTATAACTGTATGGAATACCTGTTTTTTGAATTACATGCCAGTCGCATATTAATGCCGGTTTATAGATCAAATAAAATGCTCATGGATTGGGTGAAAGCCGCCCATGATATATTGTTACCTGGTATTATTCAGAAGCCATTAAATAATCTTTACATATTAACCAGGTCTGCCTGGCAAAAGCTGAAGCGGGATGAAGCCTGAAAAAATTAGTAGTCATAAACCTTTATCTATGCACCTTACCCTAACTAAATCCCAGGTACTGGATCTTACTTCCGCTTTATGGAAGAAATGGTGGGATGGAAGGCCCAGGGTCTATCCGAGCTTTACCGTTGAATTGCAATACGTTGATTTCTTTAATCTTTTTCTGCAACCACTGCCGGCGGATCCCGCCACGAATATCATTCCAGTACTGCGAAAGCAGCTGGAACTACCTTTAAAACAGATATCGGATCAGATGATCGCCGTGATTGATAAACAAAAACCGGCAGGCGCTGCCATTATAAACCTTATGAAGGATAACCGGCTGATCCTTCGTCGCCTGTGGCGTGACCATAACCAGCAGGTATCCGGGAAAAATGATGTTCCATTGTCAAAAGAATTGTGGGAAGATTATAATCACTGGCGCCTTGCCATTGTTCTGTGGGATGGTTTTGTGCGGTCATTTGAAAAAGGGTTTACCATCAAATTACCGGAAGATACCTATGGATCAAAGCGTGTGTTGCTGGCAGAAAGCAATAAACCCCTCTGGAGTATGTGGTGGGCATTCGAAGAATTGGGCCGGGCCTACATCAGTTCCTACAAAGACAACGAATCTATCAGCATCTATCCTTATAAATCCTGGGTACGATTTAAAAAGCAGGTGTAGGGAGCTCCAGTTTCACAAAAGCGGAAAGTAAGACGCTTTGAAACAAGAGAAAGCAAAAAATCAGAAAGAATTACAAAATTCTGTTTGCATTAGTCACGTGAACTTTAATAAATATGCGCTTTATCCTTTTATAGGTTTTTTTTATATACTTTTACTCCCAGATAAATGTATTAAGCACAATAATAATATGATGCACTTTCGGGTGGCGCCTCTCTGTTGATCCAATACCCCTGTTACCAAAAAATAAAGAAAGTAATACCAGTTTAAGAACACTAATCAAACGCTTGTAAAAGCGTAGTGAATATTTATTGACCCTAAACCCCTAAACCGGCATGGTACAACGTTACCCATGTTGTATGCCTCTTATTGTCTATGGCCTGATTTGTATACTCCTGGTATGCACGGTTGCCGTACATGGCCAATCCCCGGTCAACCAGCCTGTTAAACAAACAGTACGGTCATTCCATGATATAAAGAAGATTGCGAAGGATACGATTCGCGTCGACTTCAATAATCCTTTCCGGAACCTGTTTATTACCCGTCCAGCCTTTCGGGTAAATGGCGGCATGGTCTGTTATAATGCCAATTACCGGTCACTAATCGATACCCCATATGCCGAGAAAGGCATCCTGCAACATAACGTAACCGGTCGCTGGAATGGTACGCTGGCCGGCATTTTCCCCATACAGGTGAATTACTGGCTGCGCCAGAGTAATTCCCGTTTCTTCCGGAATATCTATGATGTGCAGGTTTCCTTTAATGGCAGTGAATTTCAGCAGCAAATAAAAGCATCGATGCGTGAACGGATGTTGGCGCTGGCCCCTTCTATTAAAGATACGCTACTCGAAAAAATGCATGCCCTGAAGCTGGCGGAGCTGGCAGGTCTTGAAAATAAATTGAAAACTGTATTTGGCGGACAAAAGCTGATCGAAGCGAATGAAACGCTTAAAGTGCCAAAATTAACATGGGATAACAGCCAGCCGGATAGCGTGAACAGGCGCCGGGAAGATTCACTAAAAGAAATAGCCGCTCAATTTCTCGGCCAGTACGCCGCTACCAAACAGCAATACGATCATGTAAATACACAGGTTGATTCATTAAAGGTCAAATACAGGGACCATCTGAAAAAGGTGAACCAGTACCGGCAAATGATCAATGGCAACTGGAATGAACTCCAGTCGGCCCGCGCCTGGAAGAACAAATTGGAAGAATACGGTATGGAGAATCTGAACATACCGGCAAAATACAGGTGGTTATTGGGCGTGCGCAATTTCAGCCTCGGTCGCAGCCCGGTTAATTACAGCGAATTAACCGCCAAAAATGTCAGTGTAAACGGGATCAATTTTGAATACAATAGCTGGTATTACTTCGCGCTTTCAGCCGGTACGGTGAATTACCGTTTCCGGGATTTTGTGGTAAGCAATGCCAACAAAAAGCCCCAGTACCTGGGCATGTTGCGGGCCGGCATAGGCAGGGTGGAAAAAAATTATTTCATCCTGTCTGCATTCAAAGGACAGAAACAGCTTTTTGCGTCTGGCTCCGGCGTTAATTCAACCATTCACTTCACCGGCTTTAGTGCAGAAAGCCGGTGGGCCATCAACCGCACCTCCTACCTGACTGCGGAAGTAGCAAAATCAGTAACACCGGATTATCGCAACAACCCAGCGGCAAGCGGTAACAAGTTTACCCTTACCGACAAAAATAACCAGGCGGTCGCTTTTCATGTTTATACTGATATTCCGGTTACCCGCTCAAAGATCGAAGCCTTTTATAAACAAACGGGCGGCAATTATCAATCGTTCAGCAGTTATACCACAAACGCCGCTATGGAAAGCTGGTATGTAAAAGCCGATCAAAACCTGTTTAAACGAAAACTGCGTATCGCCGCCTCCCTGCGCAAAAATGAATTCTCGAATCCCTTTATTGTACAGGACTATAAAAGTAATACGGTATTTAAAAGTGTCACCGCCACGTTGCGGGTGCGTAAATGGCCGGTAGTGACCGTCGGTTATCAACCGCTGTCCCAATATACCAAAGTGGATGAACAGGTAATAGAGAATCGTTTTCAAACATTCAATGCTACGTTGTTTCATGTATACCCGGTACGTCAGTTAAAGATGGCTACTACCATTATGCTGAATAAATTTTATAACAACAGTTCCGATACCGGTTTCCTGTATTATAACGCCACCAATAGTTATTTCACGCAGACCTTCTATTTTAATTCATTTACCGCCAGCGCCGGTATTTCCTATACAAAAAACAGCAATTATACCCTGCAGGTGTTGGAAGGCAGCATACAACCCAGTATTCCCAAAATTGGCACGCTGGGAATAGGTATCAAGATCAATAACCTGAACCAAACCGAGATCAAAGCCGGCGGATATGTATCGGCTAACATCCGGTTATGGAAACAGGATATGTTATTTATTTCTTACGAGCATGGGTATTTGCCTGGTAACAGGCATGGGCTGGTTCAAAACGAAATGGGCACCGTTCAATTTATAAAGACATTTAATTTCAAATAGTATGCAAAAAAAGCTATTGCTGATCGTTGGGTTCATGATGGGGTGGTGCCTGCAGGCACAGGTGGTTATTACATTGCAGCTGCCGCCATTGGGGCTAACCATTAAACCGCAATTGTGGAATATGTCGTTGATCAATACAACGGGCGCCTCCATGACGGCGCAGTTGCAAATGACAATGACAGATGCGGGAACCGGTCAGGCCGTGCTGACAGCAACAACGCCTACGTTTTTATTGCCGGCCGGGGCCAAACCCGTTACTGCCAATGCGGTAGCGCCGATAGCCTATACAACAGGCGCCGGTTATACCATCGATGCCAATCCCAATGGTTTTTTACCGGTAGGGGTGTATAATATCTGTTATACCGTAACCAGGTATACGAACGATATCACCGAACAGATCGCCGAAGAATGTGTGACGGCAGAAGTAGAGCCCATCAGTCCGCCCCAGTTAATACAACCGGGCGATAGCGACCGGGTGCTCAGCCACCGCCCGTTTTTTACCTGGTTGCCGCCAACGCCTTACAATTCGTTCAGTAACCTGTTATACGACTGGATACTGGTAGAAGTGCAAACAACACAAAGCGGCGCGGATGCTATTCAGCAAAATGTGCCGGTGTTGTTGCAATCCAATATTTCATTTACCAGTTTGCAATATCCATTATCGATGCCCGAACTCGATACAGGTAAATTATATGCCTGGCGGGTAACTGCAAAAAATAACCTGTCGCCCATTGCGAATAGCGAGGTATGGAGTTTTAGGATCCAAAAATTATCAACCGATACTTTTCATGCGACCAGTAAAGGATTTTATACGCCCTTACGGCGGTCGTCCGATGCGTCGTATGCCATCTCGGGCAACGTACTGCGCTTTTTGTACCCGCATGAAGAAAACAGCAATACAGTACAGGTTACAATAACCGATATCAGTAATTCCGCTCATCAGGCAGTGCAACTGGATTCATCATACCTGGCGGTAAAATACGGTTCAAATTATATAGACCTCAACCTGGTTGATAACGGGTTAACAGATCATCATATGTATTTGCTCGATGTTACCAATGCGCGCAACGAACATTGGTTCCTGAAATTTGAATACAGAAGACCAAACGAACAATAAACGCATACCATAACCTCACTGTAGAAAATAAAAGAATAATGTTACAAACATTAGCCCGTAATCCCAGAACGATCACCTGGTTTTTAACGACCGTATTTTATCTGCAACTGGTGTTGGTACCAGTTGTTACCCGCGCAAATGCGCGGCCTTTGCCAGCCAGGTTAATCGCTTATGCCGCCAATACCTGGAAGACAAACACCGCAGGCCGGGAACCTTTCCATCGTAAAGGAGACAAAAAGGCCCCGGAAAAAATAGCCTCTCCCCGGCATGTACAGGGAACCGTTACAACGGGCCCAACACAACCGGAAACGCAAAGTTTTCAATCGGTGAATTGTAATAACCTGGTTGATCCGTTTACAGGCGATTTCTCCTATAACATCCCGCTGCTCGATGTAGGCGGTTACCCGGTGAACCTGCATTACCAGAGCGGTGTAACCATGGACCAGGAGGCAAGCTGGGTGGGGCTTGGCTGGAATATCAACCCGGGCGCCATTTCCCGCAATATGCGCGGATTACCCGATGATTTTAAGGGGGGCGAAGATAAAATAACCAAAACCGTTAGTGTAAAGCCAAACAGGACCATTGGCGGTACGGTTACAAGCGGCGTAGAGATCATCGGAGGTCCTGTTAATTTAGGACTGGGCACTTCATTCAGCGTTTTTCATAATACCTATAAAGGCTGGGGCCTTGAAAGAGCGCTGCATACAAGCATCGGTATCGGCGCCGGGTCGCAGGGCAGTTTAAGCGGCGGGTTATCTATTTCAAACAATTCACAGAATGGAACGGATATAAGCCCTTCTATGGGATTTACATTGGGTTCCTCAGAGGTGGCGGTACAAGGGGGAATAACCATTGGGACCAATTATAATTCCCGTACCGGTATTCAAAATCTGCAGATCTCCGGTGAAATAAAAAAGTCTACGGCTGCCAACAAAATGCTACAATACAGCCTGGGCATGAGAGGATTTGGCACCAGTATTTCATTTTCGAAACCATCCTATACACCTACTATATCCATTCCTTTTACTTCTACCGGGGCTTCATTCCGGTTGAAAGCAGGATTGTTTGGACAGGGATTTTTAGTTAACCAGGCATTCCAGGGGTATATGTCTGTTCAAAAAGTGGTAGATAAAACCATGACACTGCCTGCCTATGGGTACCTGTATTACGAAAAGGCAAATAACGACCAGAATGTACTGCTTGATTTCAACCGGGAAAAAGACGTTGCATGGAGTGAAAACGCTCCCAATATTGCTGTCCCTATTTATACGTACGATACCTGGTCTATCAGCGGTGAAGGTACCGGTGGTATGTTCCGGCCTTATCGCAGTGATATCGGCTATGTGTTTGATCCAAAAATGTCGACCAAAAGCAAGAACGATGCCATAGGCGTTGACCTTGGCTTTGGAAGTATTTTAAAGGTAGGTGTTGATTACAATGGAGTAGACGCCGTTACAAAAAACAATGCCTGGACCGGCGATAACCAACTGGTAGATGTGGTCCCCTTCAGATCTGCCGATACTACTTTTGAAAACGTTTATTTTAAAAACCCGGGTGAAAAAACATCTGTTGATAAAGTATACCAGCAAGCTATCGGCGGCGATCGCCTGATGCGGGTCGATCTTACAGGCAACCACAATAATAGGGAGGTAACGGCCACGCGCAATTTATCATTATTTACAAATGGCCGCGCAACCGGTAAAGTGAATTTTGACGGTAATACGCTTCGGAAACAAAGAGATAAGCGAAGCCAGGTGATCTCGTACCTGACAGCGAGGGAAGCAGCCGAAGTTGGGCTTGATAAAGTGATCAAAGTATACCCGGTCAATTCGTTTCCGGCCACCAGTTGCCTGGGGGGCTTTACGTCCATAAAGCGGTACGACGGTATACGTCAACCGCATCACCTGTCAGAGATCACGGTGTTGAACCCCGATGGCCGCCGCTACGTATATGGCGTTCCGGTATATAACGCGAAACAGGTAGAAGTTACCATGTCTACTGCAAGACAGAAGGGAAATAATGCAACCGGCCTGGTTCGTTATGATGGCACTGATAAATCAGGGGACAATAATCAGGGGAAGGATGGCTATTTTAATAAAGAAGAAATGCCGGCCTACTCCCATTCCTTTTTATTATCAGGGATATTGTCCAGCGATTATGTTGATCTTACCGGCGATGGCGTTACCGAAGATGACAATGGCGATGCCGTGAAGTTTAATTACAGCCAGCCGTTTACGTTGGGTAACCCTTATAAATGGCGGGCGCCTTACCAGAAAGACAGTGCATCGTACAATGAAGGATTAAAAACGGATAGCCGCGATGAAAAAGGCAGTTTTTCCTATGGCGAACGGGAAGTGTGGTATTTGAATTCGATCATCTCCAAAACCATGATCGCCACGTTTGTGCTGGATGCCGATCGCAGGGATGGGTATGGCGTAAAGGATGAAGAAGGCGGCCAGGGCGATGCTACCCAGAAACTATACAAATTAAAAGAGATCAACCTGTATACAAAGGCGGATCTTATAAAGAACGGGTCAACTGCCCGTCCCATAAAGACCGTTCATTTTGAATACAGTTATGAATTATGCAAAAAGAACCCGGGGTCGCTGGTTGATAGTAGTGGCAAGCTTACCCTGAAAAAGGTTTGGTTCAGTTATAACAACAACGAAAAAGGAAAACGCAATCCATACCAGTTTACCTACAATACGTTGAACCCGGGTTTCTCCCAAAGTTCCGTTGACCGCTGGGGCAATTATAAAAACCCGGATAACAATCCCGGCAACGGACAGGCATTGACGAATGCAGATTATCCATATACGCTGCAGGCCGGTGTAAAAAACTGGGATACAACAAACGCAGCAGGCAACGCGGCCGCCTGGACATTATCGGAGATCAAATTACCATCTGGCGGCAAATTGAAAGTTACTTATGAATCGGATGATTATGCCTATGTACAGAACAAACGGGCTATGCAATTCTTTAGCATTGCTGGTTTTGGTAGTTCGGAATTCAGCAACCCAACGGCGCAGCTTTACCCCAAAGGAACACCCAATAACGATTATCATTATGTATTTATAAAGGTTACGGAGGCAGTTAATAATCCGGCGGATATAACACGCAAATACCTGGAAGGTGTAACCCAGCTGTTCTTTAAACTGGCGGTGAATATGCCAGGCGATAAATGGGGGAGCGGCTATGAATTGGTTCCCTGTTATGCGGAGATTGAGCGGTATGGTGTTGCCACGAATATAGATGCAACAAATAAAACCATCTGGGTACAGGTTAAATCGATCAAAAGAAATGAAAGCCCTTTCGGCACAGCTGCTGTGCAGTTCCTGCGATTGAACCTTCCGTCTAAAGCCTATGCCTTTTCTGAACCAGGCGATAATATTGACATCCGTGCGGTGGTAGGCATGTTAGTGTCGGTAGCAAGCACCGTCGTGAACGTGTTTCAAGAAGCGGCTTTTGAAAGCATGGCCCGGGTAAAAAATCGTTGTCGCGAGGTAGTGGTAGATAAATCGTTTGTGAGGCTCGATAATCCGATCTATAAAAAATGGGGGGGCGGCCTGCGGGTGAAGAAAACCGAGATCTGGGATAACTGGAAGAAAATGACCAGCCAGAAACAGGTTGACGCTAATTACGGACAAACATATACTTATACCGATTCGGTGATGATAAACGGGCTAAAAACGTGTATCAGCAGCGGGGTAGCATCGTATGAGCCCATGATCGGTGCAGATGAAAACCCGTTCCATATACCGGCAAAAGTATATGCAGAAAAGGTGGGGGCGCTGGCGCCAGCCAATTACCTGTATGTAGAAGAACCGTTTGCGGAAACCTTTTTCCCGAGCCCTTCCGTAGGATACAGCAAAATAAGGGTGCAAACTATTCATAAAGATAAAAAGTCGGCGAACGGGTTCGATGAAACGGAATTCTATACAACCAAAGATTTTCCAACCCTGGTTGAATACACACCAATAGATAAGGACAGCAAGAAATCTTATAAGAGCCCTATATCGAACCCGTTCTTTTTTGATTCCCGCAATTATGTAACGCTGAGCCAGGGATTCAAAGTAGAGCTGAACGATATGAACGGAAAACCGAAATCGAACGCTACTTATTCTCAGAATGATTTGAATAAGCCAATCAGCTATACCTATAATTATTACCGGCTTGATAATAACAATGCAGCACAACCTAAATTATCCAATACGGTTGCTGTAGCCGATTCGGTGAATGGGACCATTGATATGGCCGGTGAAATAGGCCGGGAAGTGGAGGTTATGATCGACGTACGGGAGCAAACATCACAGACCAACAGCATTAATATAGAAGCCAATATGGACCTGCTCTGGTTGACGCCGCCTTTGTTTACGGCCATCTTTATGATGTGGCCCTTGTTCAATGGAGAAACCAACCGGTATCGAGCTGTGTCGGTATTGAAAATAGTGAACCGGTATGGCATCCTCGACAGCGTGATCCATATTGAAAAAGGCAGCAGGGTGACCACGCGTAACCTGGTATATGATGGAGAAACGGGCGATGTATTGTTATCGCAGACCAACAACGAATTTGATGACCCGGTTTATAATTTCAATTACCCGGCACATTGGGCCTATACAGGCATGGCGCCGGCGTATCAAAATATAGGGACTATATTAAATGGTGTATATTTCCGGAAGGGGATCATGATGTATGGCAATAAAGTGCGCGTATCCGGGCGGTATTTTGAAAGTGGTGATGAATTGTTGGTGTATGGAAAAGATACACTTGTAGACCCTAACAAAGATCATTGTGATGATACCTATTACAATTTTCAAGGAAATGCCGGGTATAAAAAAATATGGGCGGTAGATGCTTCCAAAGGAAAAGAAGGACAAAAGGGGATTTACTTTATTGACCGGGACGGTATTCCGTATACCAGCGATGCCGTAAATGTCCGCATCATCCGCTCGGGCAAGCGCAATATGCCGGGAGTAGCTGTAGGAAGTATTACCTCCATGGAAACGCCTGTACGAACCCTGAATAGTAAACCAAGGTTTGTGTTTGATACGGCTACGCATGTGATTGCGGCCAGCGCCGCCCGGTTTAAAGATCTGTGGGCGGTGGATAGTACTACGTATGGGAAGGATACCATGGTGTATTCTTATCGGAATATGCCAGAGAGATCCTATACAGCGGAGGCTAAGGATAATTATGCGATACATGACTATTATGATGGAGGTACACGTGCGCTGGGACCAGTGCCAGACCGCAAATATTTCGAAGCATATGCGTATGATGATGCTGAGGGCAGTTGGGATGAGCACTTAAAGAGCTGGTTGAAATTTGATATGCAGGGAATTCCGCAAGGCGCATTGATCAAATCGGCTAAACTGCATTTGTTTGGCCGCCAGGGAGAACTCCATCAAAACTACCGGAACAGCAATGCCTGTTACCTGGAAAGACTAAAGACCGGCTGGCCACGGATAGTGGTTCCTACTTCTACCGACCCGGATATATTGTCAGAATATTTTTATGATAATGATCATATGACCATTGATCAAAATAACCGGGTATTGTTACCAGCAACTACACATAACACAGACGTAGCAAGAGATGAGGACCCGGACATTACGGCCATGGCGCAGGCCATGTTGGACCAGTATCATAGCACCAATGGGGATGTTCCTCCTGGCATACGAATATCGTTGTTGGATAAGGGTTCAGGTGTAGGCAAGTGGAGCCGGTTAACATATAATGCCGGTAATTCGTTTGACCAATGTTCATCAACAGATGCTGACTGTAAACCCTATATAGAAATCAAATATTATGACCCATGCGCCAACGGATCGCATCCTGATTCGTTTGCTACTGACCCTTTAGGCCGCATTTCTACGCTGGCCGTACCATCAAGCAAATATTATTGTAAAGACAACCTGGTAGACAGCACCATTTGCAAACCCAATATCAACGACACCGCCGTGAATTACTACCGGTTTGGGGTATTGGGTAACTGGCGGTTAGACCGGGCCTATACCTATTATGGACAAAGGGCGCAAACCGATCCTTCAGATACCACCAATATCCGCACCGATGGAGCCATCAAAGCATTTGAACCTTACTGGGCTTTTACCAACAACATGTTAGCTCCATCAACGGATACCGGGCGTTGGGTCTGGAATAGCGAAATGACGCGCTTCAACAATAAAGGCTATGAGATTGAGAACCATGATCCGTTGGACCGGTACAATGCTGGACAGTACGGGTATAATCAAACGCTGCCGGTGGCCGTAGCGCAAAATGCCAAAAGCCGGGAGATTGCTTTTGATGGGTTTGAAGATTATGGTTACAAGACCGATACCTGTAAAAAATGTATCCAGAACCGCCACATCGACCTGGGCAGTAAGGCCAACCTGGTTGATACTGTTAGCCATACCGGCCTGTATAGTTTGCGGGTAAATGGCAACGATGCCGTCATTGACACATTTGAGATCGGCTCACTCAGTGAAGCAGGTGTTCTGCCCGAGCTGTCAATGAAAGAAGATTCAATCCCGCTGATCGATACTATCGTGCATGGAAATGGGGTAGGCTTAACGATCAGGGCAAACGCAGTGTGGGTTGGTTCAGTATGCGAAAGGAATGGTTCCAATTTATTAGATAGTCCCGGTAATATCAATTACGATAATGATTATACAAATAACGATAAGGTGCCGGAGTTGCCGGGAATTTGCCTGGATGGTGGTTTTGACGCTATGTGGGATGGTTATATACAACCACGTTACACAGGCACTTATACTTTCTATGGCGTTGCAAATGATAATATGTCTGTAAGCATATGGAAGAACGGAGTGAAAATAGACCTGACGGGTGGAACACTTTTGGAAAGCCACACAAGTAATTACGAGGATACTATAGCCACTCATTCAATAGTTTTAAATGAAGGTGAGCTGTACCAAATTCAGGTGATATGGAATGCAGGCAACAGCACTAACTGGGTATATCTCGCATGGGAAAGTGAAGGCCTGCAGCCACAAAGCCGCGAAGTAATACCTAAAAGCCAGTTATATCCTGAAGGTTCAAACATAGCAGCGATCAAAAGCAATACGGTGACTATCGATACCACCTGGTGCGTACAATTTAAAAACCCCACGGCATCCCATGTAACGCATAAACGGTTCTCGCCTTTGCAGGGTCAAAAAGTAGTGGTAAGCGGTTGGGTAAAACAGGAAGTACCGTGTGTTTCCGGCAGTTATGATAATGCGCAAATTCATCTTGAATTTAATAACGGGGGGGGCACTTACTTCCTGCGACCTTCCGGAAATATCATAGAAGGCTGGCAACGGATAGAAGATACCCTGACCATTCCGGCAAATGCTGACAGTTTAATATTCTCAATGTATGCCACTTCTTCCGCACCGGTTTATTTTGATGATATCCGCATTCATCCATTCAATGCCAATATGAAATCGTTCGTGTATAACCCCATCAACCTGCGGCTGATGGCGGAATTGGATGAGAACAATCATGCCGCATTCTATGAGTATGACGATGAGGGCACATTGATCAGGCTTAAAAAAGAAACCGAACGAGGCATTAAAACCATTAAAGAAACCCGGAGCGCTTTATTAAAAGAGTAAGGCCCGTATTGCTGAACATAAACAAACAGACTTATGCGATATATAAACAACCTGTCAATAAAATTAACCGCCATGCTGGTCATTGCCAGCCTGGCTAAGGTGGCGGGTCAGTCGGTCACCAGTGCTTTTTATTGTTCCAGGGAACTGAGCCATTTAGAGATGGCATTCAATGATACGGCCCATGTCAATTTTCAGGCCGATTATGTGATCTCGTTTAACGATGCAACGAAGGATTCGGTACGCTATCAATATAAAGTGAGTAAATACAAAGTGCACCGGGTGTCAAGCGATAGCACCTGCATCATTCAAAATAATATGTATAACCTGGCAATAAACCATAACTGGCACCGGGTCGTGGTTTCAAGGCCGGTGGATGTTTTTACCTATGTGCTGCAGGTAAAAGTGACAGACCCTTCATTTTATCAAACCCTGGTAACCGGCAGGGCGGTATCCGATACGGGCGGTTATAAAAAACTGTCGTACTTTTTTAAAGCGGCCAGTCCTTACCGCAGCTACGACATTATATACGATCCGGCTACCTACCGCATACACGCCATACAATACAGTTTTAATATGGCCGGGTCGGGTAGTAGTCCGGCCAACAGCAAAATGCCGTTCCAGGTAACCATTTTGTTCAGCAATTACCAAACAGGCCAGTTTACCGATCAGGTGTTTTCGACGAGTGCGTATTTTATGCGGAAACAGGGCATTTGCAATATGGTAGCGCCCTATACCAGTTATCAACTAATCAACTCTCTAAATCAATAAACCGTATTCGATGCAACGTATTATTTACCGGTTATTGTTTTTTTGTTTTCTGCTTGGAAGTTATAAGACTGTAAAAGCCATTGATGAGCGATATGCAGCCCCGGCGCTGCGGGGGAATCAGCTGGCTGCCGATTCAACGAGTATGGTACAGGATGACGTATATTTCAACCCGGCCTTAAAACCATTACAGACGACTTATTTTGTTAAGAACCTGATCACCTTCCAGATCGATGAAGCGTACCGACATACCTTACCCGATGAGTTCAATGTAAAGGTGTACTTTAAAGTACATTATACAGTTGATAATAATGGAACCCCGGCAGCTGGTACAGAAGAAGAGATGATGCTGAGCATTGAATACTCGAAGTTTACCACCTATAAAGGGAAAGCTGTTTTTATCGCCCCTGACTGGTGGTACAGGGCGGAGATTGAGATTGATAGTATAAGTGCAGGAAGCGGTAGTACCCTGAGTGAATTCCGGGATGCCCTGGTGCTTACCAATGAAATACTCATCAATCGCGAATACAATTTCTCCTGCAACAATAATGCGGTACAAACCGTCCATGACAGTACAAATTACGTTGCAACAAAAGGCGAACTGAAAGTATTCTGGTCACCAGAGCGGGCAGCCGACGAATACGATCTTGAATGGACCTATATTGATGAGATCGCGAAAGCTAATTATAAAAAGAGCAACGATACATCGAAATACGATCCCAAAAAGCTATTTGGCAATAACGCAACGCGGGTAAGTCTGCGCAAGGAGGAATATTACATACCGCTGTTGTATGAAGGAAAAGGACTTTTGTTCTACCGGGTTCGGGCCGTGCAGGTAAAACACGATGGGCAACGCCTGGAGTCGTTGTGGAGCTCTGATTATACCGCCGGCCTGGGTAAATATGATTTCGCCGGGTTGGATACCGCTTTAAACTGGCAGGCATCCACCAGTTTTGCAGAAGAAGGAAAAAGAAAATCGGTGGTACAGTATTTCGATGGTTCATTAAAAAGCCGACAAACCATTACCAAAGACAATACTACCGATACAACCATCATCGCTGAAACTTTTTATGATCACCAGGGAAGGCCGGTGATACAGGTAATGCCGGCGCCATCGCTGAGCAGCATTATCAAATTCACGCCAGGTTTTAACCAGCTCAACAGCGCAGAATATACCAAAGAAAAATATGATAGTGCGTGGGTCGACAGCTGTTATTGTGCACAGGGCGCCCCGGCCATGGATAGCGGAGCTGCGCTGTATTATTCACCACAGAACCCGCTGGCTGCAAGCGGGTATCATAAATATATTCCCAATGCCAATGGCTATGTATTTGCCGAAACCCGGTATACGCCCGATAATACCGGTCGCGTAAGCATACAAAGCGGGGTAGGCGCCCCTTTCCAGATCGGTAAAGGACATGACACGAAATATACTTACAACGCGGCAGACCCGGAAGAGCTGGATGCCTTGTTTGGTACGGAAGTAGGGAACGCCAGCCACTACTTTAAAAATACAGTCCAGGATGCCAACGGCCAGGTGAGCATCAGTTATGTGGATATGCATGGCCGTACCATCGCCACCGCATTAGCCGGTTCACCGCCTGTATTGCTCGATCAACTGGCTTCCAATCAATCGTACTTTTTCACAAAAAACCTGCTCGACAGCAATAGCAACGTTGTAAAAGGTACGGTCATTGAAAGCAGTAAGGGACTGCGGGTTACAAAAGCAGGCCAGCACCGGTTTATGTATTCCCTGTTGCCCGACAGCATCAGCATAAAAGATTGCAAGGATAGTACCATTTGCTACGATTGTATTTACGATCTGCGCATCACCATCACCGATGAGTGCAACAACACTACCCTGCCGGGCGGGGTGCCGGTTGTGATTGAAAGGACGAATTATCATCTTAATACGATCTGCGATTCCATTAGTCCATTTCCGCCGGTGAAAGACTCGGTGTATTTGCAGGAAGGCAGTTACCTGGTTACCAAAACGCTTACGGTGAACAAACAGGCCATGGATCATTACCGGGATAGTATATTCCTGGTACGTAATACCTGTCGAACGCTGGAGCAAACCATCCAGGAACAAAAAACACTGCTGGCAAGCGTGATCCAATGTGTGACTACGGATACTGTGATAGGTTTGGATCAAAGCATAAGGCAGAAGATGCTGTTCGATGTAACGCCGCCTTACGGACAATATGCCAATCCGGATAGTAGTAGTGATTACTATTCCGTTTTCTGGTCAACACCAAATGTGGCTGCACGTTATACAAGCGTACCAGGGAATTATAAAGATGAGAACGGTCTGGATGAACTACCGGAGCCTAAAGTTTTAAACCGGGCTGCCTTTGTAGCGGCATTTAAAGGTTCCTGGGCCGAAACTTTATTGCAGGCGCACCCAGAGTACCTCAAACTTAAAAAATTTGAAGAGTTTGCCACCAGCAATACCTGGGATCAAAAATTTGGCAGTACGGAAACCTACCAGGATGCTATTGCCAAAGGGTATTTGAATCCGGGTGATTTTACAACACATCCTTCCGGGGCAATTTTTAATTATAATGCTACTTACCGCGATCCTTTCTTTACGGATTATATACCCGGAAAAGTAAGTGGTAATTTCAAAACACGCATGCAGGACAGCCTGGTGGATAAAACCCGTGATGGAAATAATAACGCAGTCTCTATGTGGTCGGTGGCAACTATTCTGGGCAACTGCCCTGCCAACGATGCCAGTTGTGTGGATCAATATAAATCGTTGAACGATGCATTTACCATTAGCAGCAATTGCACCGGCGACCTGGATATGGCCTGGAAGTATTTCCGGGAATTGTACCTGCAGGAAAAGCGGGAGTTGATCACTGAAATATTGAACACAGCGCAGCAGTCGAGTCCCGATTTTTACGATTTAACCGAACTGGTTGGAAACAACCATAAACTTAGTTTTTATGATCCAACCCTGATGCCTGTTGGGGCTAATATGGCTGCCAATGAACCCGCTGCCCGTGACAGCTTGCAGGTGTATATCGATAAAAACTGTGCTGCGTATGTGAAACTGTGGTGGAGTGACCTGGGACCCTGTAATTATAACAGTACCGATAGTGCATGGATTGTACCAAAGTTAATAGATGTATGCCGCGAGGGCGGTGATATCGACCACCCGTTTGGCGCCAGTACTGTAAAACCAGGAAGCACCTATCAATATAAAAGCTTTGAAGAAGTATTAAAGGCATACAGCGCCACGTTCGGTAAGCCCTATAACGCTACCTGCAATGTGTATTTGATCAGTGCGCCTTTGCCATATGATCAGCAACCGGTGTATAATAACAAACCGGTGTATCAAAAACCGGATAGTTGCGAATGCGCTACCATCAGTACGTTATATGCCCAATACCAGTCGGCCGCAAAAGATTCCAGTTTCTCCGATTACCTGTATCGAACAACCAAAACCCAGGTGACCCAGGGCGCGCTGGATACCTTGCGCATGGCCTGCAACGGGCAGATCAATTGTAATTTCTTACCGGCACCTGTATATCTGCCACCGGTATTGCAATGCGGGGTGAAGAATGTGTGTGTGAATTGTATGCAGGTTGATTCGATGTACCGGAAGTACACGACCGAATTTCCGGAAGCAGTTCCCCGACTGGATGATAATGATAGTTTACAGCAGTTTAACAACAGGTTGTTTGAACAGTTTATGAATACCCGCCTGGGATTTGGCAAACAAACGGCGGAATACCTGGCATTCATGGATACGTGTGGAATTAAAAAAGAAGAAGCCACTTATTGTAACGTAGCATTGGATTTCAACGGCACATCAACAGGACCCAGGGTTAAGATACCAGTAGCAAATAACCGACTGAATCTGGGTACAAGCGATCTTACGTTTGAGTTACGGCTTAAGCCAAGAGCCAGTACATATGGTAGCAGTGAACTTCTTTCTAACCGCACATATGCCAGTGGTGCGTATGCGGATGGTTTCAGTTTTGTGATATCGAACACTGGGAGACTGATTATGCAATTTCAGGGTTGCTATAATTTTTCTACCATTAATACCGCCGGGATCAATCCATTTGATGGAAAAGCCCATCATGTGGCAGTAAGCAGGCAGGGCGACTCAGTGGCTTTCTATATGGATGGAACAAAACTTCCAGTACAGATCACCTGTACAAACGGTTTAACGACACCCCCTTCCCAAAGGAACATCACTACAAGCGGCCCCTGGCATATTGGTCTTGATTCTACCGGGGCCGCGCCAAATCCTTTTGTTCCATTTAATGGCTGGATCAGTGAGGTAAGGATATGGAATAAAGCCCGGACAGAAAGCGAGATCAGGGATAATATCACAAGCCGGTTATATCCCCAAACAGGATTAATGGGATATTATATTTTGAGTAGTAATGATACCTGCCAGCAGGAAATTATTGATTATTCAACGGATGTTTCAGCCCAACGAAACAATGGTTATCTGGGGACAACTATGAGCAAAGATCTTCATGATCCGGTATGGTTATCGGCCTCCCAGGTTTCCTTTACTTCAGCAGATCCAACCGGTGTTACGAATAACTGTAGTTGCGGTGCAGACACAAGCCTGGTAAGAATAAGAGATGAATTTGTTAATAATTATTACAACTATGGCCGTAAGTATGATAGTTATGGCTGCGATACAAACACTATAAAATTCAATTATGGAGGTGGCACAAATACTACGGGTGTTCCACATAAAGACATTATTAAAGATGGGCTACTGCAGTTTCCTGATTCATTGAATGTAGGTGGAACTCCAGGTTTTATTGGAGCTGATCTTATACGAAACAAAGATTCTGCCTGTATAGATGGTTATATGAACATGGAGATCAGGATGAAAGATTCAATTGCTCCATGGGAAACATTTCATGGCTTTGTGCTTGACCTGTATTTTGGGAGAAATCCTTCCAAAACGTATTATATAGTTTTTGATCATTTTAATCTTTACTGGAATTATATACATAAGGTTACCGGAATAGGACAGGATCTAGTTGTACATAATTTGGCTGGATTCCAGCAAAATTTTAATGGCTGGCATACCTTAAATTTTGAAGTGGTCGATAGTTTGTTAAAATTTTATTTTGACGGACAGTTAAAAGAAACGGTAACCTTCCCGGGTGTGTATAGGGAAAAGTTTAATACTTTTTCCTTAATACCAAAGGCCGATAGAAACCTGGCTGCACAGTTTGATTATGTAAAATGCTACGACCGAAACGGGACTTTGTTTTATTTCGAAGATTTCAATGAATGCAGCAAACCCAGTGTTTTCGCGCCCTATATTCAATGCCCGCGTCAGCCATGTACCACGGCATTTACCACTTACTATAATCAGCAAAAACAAACCAGCTATACCTATTCACAAATCGAAAGCATCTATGCCGCTGCGAATGTTACCCTGAATGTTTGTGATTCATCTACCCTTACCCTTTGCGGCAAAACCGAACCGGTATTTGCTCCTGATCCCTGGAAGCCACGAACAGCTTGCGATGACAGCACCCTGTTTGCTACATCAACAGGCGTATTATTAAACGAAGCCTACCGCGATTCGCTGATCGGTAGTTTCAATGACCGCTACCTGGCCAAATGTTTAAGTGCACAGTACCATGAGAACTTCACCGTTTATTTACCCATCAGTGAGTTTCATTATACGCTGTACTATTATGACCAGGCCGGCAATCTGTTAAAGACCATTGCCCCGCAGGGTGTAGACGTAAGCAAGTTTGCCTGGGCCCGTGCTTGGTCCGATTCTGTAAAGATCGCCCGTCGTAGCAAGCAATTGTTGACGCCACATCACCAGATGCCCACCCAGTACCGGTATAATACCCTGAACCAGGTGGTAACACAGCAATCGCCCGATGGCGGTATGTCAGAATTCTGGTACGACCGGTTAGGTAGGTTGGCTATTAGCCAAAATGCAAGGCAAAGAGCTGCCGCGGGCCTATACAGCTATACAAAATACGACTCACTGGGCCGGATAACAGAAGTAGGGCAGGTGAGCAATACCGGCGCCAATGGCGCTATGACGGACGTCGTCAGTCGAAACCAGCCCTTGTTGAGCAACTGGTTGGCGGCCCTTACCAGCCGGCGCGGACAGATTACCAATACGGTATATGATCTGCCGTATCCGGGGTTTGACGGCATAAGCGATAAGCGGGCGATCATCAGTCAACGAAATCTGCGCAACCGCGTAAGTTATACCACGCTAATCGATACAGGCTCTAACAATATAATGAGCCAGGGTACAATTTATACATATGATATCCTGGGTAATGTAGATCACCTGCTACAGGATTATGGCGCCAGCAATTATGCCGCATCTGAAAATATAATGAACAAGAACGGAAAAGATTACAAGAACCGTTGGAAGAAGATCAGTTATGAGTACGACCTCATTAGTGGAAAGGTGAATATGGTGATGTACCAGCATGGCTGGACGGACGGATTTTTCCATCGTTACAGTTATGATGCGGAGAACAGGTTAACGCTGGTAGAGACGAGCCGCGACAGCCTGGTATGGGAGAAAGATGCGCGATATGAATACTACCGGCATGGACCGCTGGCGCGGGTAACGCTGGGCGAACAACAGGTACAGGGGCTCGATTATGCTTATACCCTGCAAGGGTGGTTAAAGGGCATTAACAGTACCGGCGGAAGTGATTCACTTGATATGGGCGAAGATGCGCATGCAACCAGCCTGAACCGGTATACCGCCAAAGATGCCATTGGGCTTACCTTGAACTATTTTGGCAATGATTATGCAGCGATTAATGGCCTGCCATTCCCAGGCTATAGCAGCAGCCTGCCATCAGGCGCTTACCGGCCATTGTATAATGGCAACATCAGCAGCAGCAGTGTTTACCAAAGGAAGTTTGATTATGACAATTCTCCCGGCCTGATCTTCTATAATTATAAATATGATCAGCTGAACCGGTTAACGGCACAGGATGCGTATAAGGATTATAATAATTTTTCTTCAGGTTATTGGGACAGCCTGATAAATATGGGAGAAAGGTTGAAGGAGCGAATTGCGTACGATGCCAATGGAAATATCCAAAAGTATTTGCGCAACAGCATTGACCCTAACCAGCTACGAATGGATAGCCTGAATTACCGGTATTATGCGGGCACCAACCAGTTGAGACGGATCACCGACAGCATTTCAGCCAACGGATACAACGACAGCGAAGGCCGGATTGTAGACGTCGACGGACAGCCGGATAGCAACTATGTGTATGACGCCATAGGTAATTTAATAAAGGACAGTGCCGAAAAAATAAGCAGGATCAAATGGAATGTATATGGCAAGATCCAGGAGATCGTCAAAAATGACGCAGGGGCCATCACCACGATAAAATACACATACGATGCCCTGGGAAATCGAATCAGTCAAACCGTAATTCCAGCAGATGGCGATCGGGTGGTAACCTGGTATGTGCGGGATGCGCAGGGGAATATAATGAGTACCTATAAGGCAGTAGGTAACGATAGCGATCTGAGCGCTCTCGATCTGAAACAAATGGAAAAAAGCCTGTACGGCAGCAGCCGGCTGGGTGTACTTAGTGAGGGGCTAGAAGGCGAATCGGTAGATGGCGGTCCGGACCCTATGCAGAATTATTACGGCACCAAAGGCTATGACCGCGGTTATAAGCAATATGAGTTGACCAACCATTTAGGGAACGTACTGGCCACTGTGAGTGATCGAAAATTTGCAGTACCTTCGGACACCAGTTCTTTGATAGATCACTACGAGCCACATATAGTGACTGCCCAGGATTATTATCCTTTTGGGATGATGAGCCGGGTGGCATTGCCTAATAATGGTAAGGCGTATAAGTTTGGGTTTAATGGAAAGATGAATGATGATGAGGTAAAGGGTGGATTGGGTAATCAGCAGGATTATGGGATGAGGATCAGTGACCCGAGAATTGGTAGATTTTTATCGGTTGATCCGATTACAAAAAATTATCCTGAATTGACGCCTTATCAGTTTGCAAGTAATAGGCCTATTGATGGGATAGATCAGGATGGGTTGGAATGGGCGCCAACACCCGAACAAGAACAAGCTGCTAAAGCAAAGGCTGCATTAAATGTTATAAAAAGCATATCATCCCCACAAAGCCAGCAGAATGCTGCATTCAATTTGCCCCCGCCTAACCAAAATGCAACGTTAAGCCAAGGACCTGCACGGGGAACATGGGGAGCCAATGAGTCAACTCGATTGAAGGAACAATATGAGATGGATAAAGAAATGCAACGTCGTGCAGATGCTGATCCGATAGCTTACGGCGGACCTGGATTTGGAAGGGGTATGGTCCGTGATCCGATCGTCCAATTATCTGCAAATTTTGTTTGTCCAGAATGTTTCGTGGTATATGGTGGAATGGAAATTTATTCAGGAGTTCAGACTGGAAATAAAGCTGAAGTTTTTTCAGGTACACTGAATGTCCTCAGTGGAGGATTAGGTGTTACCGCAAGACTAATAAAGCCGAAGATTCATCTGAAAGCCTCAGAAATGACGGAAAATATTTATCAAAGTGAAAGTAAATTATTAGAATCACATTATGATTGTAGTGACATGGCTAAGGATATTAATAATTATGCGTTTAAACAAACAGGCACAGTATATGAAATTACACCTAAAGAAGGCTCATGGATGAAAGGGATGGAATTTGGTACAAAAACAGAATTTCAATATCATCGTTTTGTGGAGAAAAATGGATATGTTTATGATCCAATGTACAGTAGTAATCCAGTTTTAAAAACGGATTATATTAAGTCTTATAATCAAATGAATAACGGAAGTATTAATATAAAACCTGTTGACCCTTAATGACTAAAAGTTCTCAAAATTAATACTTGTTTTGATTTTTTCTTTGCGTATAAGTCTAAAGCTATAAGTTCATGGAAGAAATAGAAGTAAACCGATTATTGTTTCTGACAATTGATAAAATAAAAAAAATTGGATCACCTAAGGTATCTACCTGGGCCATAGATGATAGGTATGTACGGCCTCCATGCTTCAAGTTTTATTTTAAAGATACGGCTGATACTGATATAGTCTATAAAAAGATACACGACCTGGTTACTTCGTATAAGGGTTTGTTGGAGTGGGAGATGTTACACGATGAGTCAAAAAGTCGTAGCTTTTTTATTCTGCCTAAACCATTTGCTTCATTTGTTTTCAAAGATGAATTTCGCATCGGCATGGATGGGCTTGGCAATAAATTTTCCAAAGAAGAGTATGTACAATTAGTTGATAATGCAATTATCGACATACCTATGTTAGCGAAATTCATAGAGAATAACTGGAGTAAATATCAAATTTAATTGTTATCGAGAACCAATAAAGAACTTAGCAACTTCCATGAACTTTACACAGTGCAACCTCCACGACCTTTACACAATAAACCGTTCGGATATCCAGTAAGTAATAACAGAAAAACATAAACTAAAGCCAGGCCTTAAAACAGCTTGGCTTTTTTATTTTATAACATTTGAAGGAGGTCTGGTTTGACCTTCTTTTTTATTTCAACCCATTAAACACTATTACATGGCTATAGCGCTCAATACTGATAATCGGGAATACATAACCTGGCAATTCGAACAACTCAATTTTGGGCTTCTGGGTGGCCTTAAAATAGAAGGATTGGAAAGGATGCGGGTAACCCTGAAAGTGGAGTATAAACAACAGGCGGTACGCCATAACCTGGACTTATACAACAATGACAGCCTGGATAAACTGGTAAGGCGTTGTGCTGAAAGGTTTGCATTGGGTACTGCTTATTTGGCTACAGCTTTTGCCGCCCTGATAAATCTGTTAGAGGCGCACCGGTTAGAACAGTTGAAAAAGCAGGCTGTGGAAAAGGAAACAGTAAAGCAGCTTACTGAAACTGAAAGGAGGGAAGCTGAAGAGTTTTTGAAGCGACCGGCATTATTGCAAATGACCAATGATTTGATTGGCCAAAGTGGGGTGATTGGTGAAGAAAATAACCGGTTACTAATGTACCTGGTTTTTACCAGTAGAAAAAGGGAAGAGCCATTACATGTGATCAGCCTGGGTAGCAGTGGTACGGGTAAAACCCATTTGCAGGAGAAAGTAGGGGAGTTAATGCCGGCAGAAGATGTAATCCAGATCACCAGCTTAAGTGAAAATGCTTTTTATTATTTCGGTAAGCAGGAACTGAAACATAAACTCATTTTGATCGAAGATTTGGACGGTGCAGGCGAAGTGTTATATCCATTGCGTGAACTTCAAAGTAAAAAGGTAATTACCAAAACGGTGGTTTATAAGAATCTGGCAGGAGAAGCACAAACAATTCACTTACGGGTGGAAGGGCCAATATGCGTAGCGGGTTGCACAACAAAAGAATCTGTGTATGAGGATAACTCGAATCGGAGCTTCCTGGTACAATTGGATGAAGGCAAAGAGCAGGATGAAAAGATCATGCATTATCAACGGTTAAAAAGTGCAGGTAAAATAAATTCCCAGGGGCAGCAGCAGGTTAAACAGCTATTACAGAACGTGCAAAGAACGTTGCAACCCATAATAGTAAGAAACCCTTATGCTGAACTTTTGCAACTGCCACCCAGTGTATTTAAACCACGCCGAACCAATGCACACTACCTGGCATTTATTGAAGTGATAACATTCTACCACCAATATCAGCGGGAGCAAAAAGTAGATCAGCACACCGGCACTGTGTATATTGAAACCACCCTGGAAGACATAAAAGACGCCAACCGGTTGATGGGTGAAATACTGCTGAGAAAAAGTGATGAACTGCCGGGCGCGTGCAGGAATTATTTTGAACAGGTAAAAACATACTTACAAAAAGAACAGAAAGACAGTTTCACAAGTAAGTTAATCAGCCGGGAAATGCATATACCGCTCAGTACTGTTAAAAGGCATAATTTAGCGTTGCAACAGGCAGGTTACTTAACTAAAACCCTGGGGGAAGATGATAGTAAAAGCTACGTATACACGCTTACTGACCGCGAGGAGTACCAACAGTTAAAAGACACCATCGCCAGTGTGTTGGATAATATGCTGAGGCAAGTAGAAGCCCATACCGGCTCATCATCAGCTCAAACCACTGCTGAGCCAGTGAAACATAAGCTAGGCAAAGGAAAGAAGCAAAATCAGACCATCGGCTCAACGGCTCATCATGAGAATACACCCAACCCATAACAGGAAGGTGCATTGTGAACTTCACTTTCTATCTCTTCCTGTATTCTACACTCGATCCTTCAGCTTTTCTTACTACAGAACTTATTGTATTGACCGGTGATTTCAACCAGTCAATATAACCTGCTATAGATAACCATATTTATAACTGTGTGGGTAGCTTGTATATGTTGTGTGTCACACCCCGCTGGGTTTCTACTCGGGCGGGGTTATTTTTTATAACCCAGATAGAAAAACATGTTAACCAACTAAAAAAGAAAACGAACATGAAGAACAAACCAGAAAAAGATAAAATACTACCGCTCGCCGAAATGCTGTATTCGCATTTGGGGCAGATCGATCAGTTGGTTGAAGTAACCGGCGATTGTATTTACCCTACATTTAAACCTGGATCGCTGGTAGCGTTGAAAACCTTACTTAACCCTGAATTACTGTACTGGGCGGAATATTACTATATAATTGATAGCAACGGTCAGGGCTTGGTACGGCGTGTATATGCCAGTAAAATTCAGAATTGCATTACGCTGGTATCCGACCACCCTGATCAAGATAAACACCCGCCCATTTCAATAAGTTGGAACCAGGTCAAATCAATTTATAAAGTCAAAGCGGAGATAGTGAAGCATTAAGCAGAGTACATGTATTCATCACAAAATCATTAATTATGGAAAAAGAAAAGTTCAGTTTCACCGATGGCTGTTTTTTTAAAGAAGAACCTATAAAGTCACCTGAAGCAGTTATAAAAGCGTTTTATAGATTATGGAGTATCGAATATGTAAAAATAATGATCTGGAAGATGTTCAAAGGGGCTATAGATTCAGAATCTGCGGTATTAATCTCCTCAGATGATCAGGTATTATTCATGGACGAACAATTTGTGGATATTATTTTCTTTATTGAAACTTTTATCGCGTACAATATGGCTGTGCATGAGCTAAACCAACGAATGAAGTCATCTGGTTAAGCCTCTGAGCAAACTTCATTACAATCTGTTATCAGGAGTTGATAGGCGCACATGCAAAATAAATCCACACGGCAAAATCCAATGCTAAAATACTGGAAGAATGATAATCATACATAGTTACGGGAAGGGGTATAATAAGTATTCCTTCCTGTTTCTTTTAATTATTGGCACACTTCCAGTTTTCCCCTCCACCTATGTTTTCTGGAACAACAAGTAAATAGAGAAAAAGACAGTTACTAGTCTATTTACCATATTTTGTTCAAAACATATTGTGGATTGGTTCAGGGTGCTGTTTAACTCATGTAAACATCCTGCACAAGACATCTACAGCTCCACGTCCCCTCATTACCTGCTTTGTTTGTCCTGCCAAAGGTTACACTTTGGAAGCCGGTAACTACTTATTGCGTGAGGTAATCATTGTTGTAACCTTCGGTGTGGAGGTACTCGTTGACACTGGTAAGTCAGGTGCGAGATTATTGAATGATTCCTATACCTGGTCAGCCACTTGTTTCATCCTAAGCTAACCAGAAGCTGTAAGCCTTCATTTTTATTAAGCAGCTTTGTCACATGCCACTACTGGGTAAAAATGGAATCGACTGAATATACCGGTTATCCAATACACAAAGCAATGCGCCGTACCGGTAATTCAATCTAAAAAACCAAAAATGTAATTGGGAGATTCAAAAATTAGTGAAGTTCAAAACGATCCAGTCCTGGGAGGACAATGCAAAATTACCCAGCGGTTTTGATTTAGCCAAATGCGCTGAGCTATTTTTTCGGTCATGGGTGGAAATAGATTAACCAGCCTGGTTAAAAGAATGAAAGAGCCGGCCACTGCTTTTACACCTGTTTCGTGTAAATGTGCCCAAACGCCCGGCTCTGCTCCATTATAATATAATGGCATTCTTTAACCTGGTACGTTTAAAATGGCCCCCGGTTTATATATGCAGGAGTAAAGGTGACACCCGTCACTACCGCCACCTTATAAATTGATGAGCTGGTATATCCCGCCATGTTAATGTGTGGTATTTTTCTATTATATGAGGATAGTTCAGGCTAAAAAGTAAGGGCTTCACAATTCAATGTTTCCAGGCTATGTTTTAATGTTGCCAAATATTCAATTTTCAAGCCTTCATTTTCCCGATAGCCGTTAGAATATATTATTAGCTGCATCCTAGAGAACAATTTGATCAATAAAAAAGAGCCAGGCAATAGTTAAAAGCATCAACTAAAGTTCAACGCTCAACTTAAATCCGGTTTAGCGGTGTAAAGTATTTGCGGCGATTGGTAAAAACCACGCCAGGTAGCCAATGCGCCGGGCTATACTACAGTACCTGTCATGGTTTTGCCTGGCTATCGCAAATCTTTACTCCATGGCCCAATTTGTCTGCTGCCACAACACCCACCCACAAAGTCAATGCAGCAGCCAGGGCCATTCCACCGTTTTTATTTCTGCACCTGCGACCCATTGCCTGCTTATTTATTGTGATGCCTTCCGCCGCCGGCTATACACAATGCTATGTGGCGGTTACAGGCAAGTAATAAGGTTGTACGGCAGTTTGCAATGCTTCCATGTATTTTGCCAAACACATGGGCTATGCCTAAAATACATTCCCAGCCTTGCCACAGGCAATGGTAATGCAGCGGTGCAGCGAGCCAGTAGTAACACCCATCAGCAATTGATTATAGCCACTATCGGCAGTACATCCATCAACACAAATACCACCGTAACCCTTTGGTAAATACAGGGCAGGAGGTTTATGCTGTATTTTTTTAACTGGTAACAGTTTTCTTTTGAGACGGTTTTTACTTCTGCAATAACCCCTTTATAAAACCACTGAAAAGAAACCCTTCCCAACAGTTGGACAATCTGCCGCCGTGATAAGCTATAGAACAAAACTGGGCTATGGTAACACGTTGGCTTCAGCAATGCCAATAGGTGATGAATAAGCAGTTGAATAACCATCAACGTATTTAACATATCACCTATTGTCATGTGCTGTTACACCTATTAACCCCATTGTTAAACATTCAAACATGAATAAACAAAAAAGAGACAAGCCCTATGCACATCACCAGGAGTTCAGCTTTATTCTACCTGTACAGTTCCTGCTTATCTGCCGGTTGTTACAAGTTGAGCCAAGAAAAGTACTGTATCAGTTCATGTGCAACCTGGCGCACGAGTCTTATGCCAATGGAACTGAGCAGAAGTTTACAGCCAAAGAATATTTCTTAAGCTGTGGTTATGGGTTAGAACTTTATACGGATGCAGAAATTGAGCAAATGTTTGATGAACTGGATAACATCGCTGCATTATGGCCGAAAGGTGGCCCCATGAAGCTGATTGACCTGCACAGCAAATGGAGAAAGCAGTACTATAAGTTTTGGTATAAGCGATGGTTTTGGAAATTCAGATCAGGCAGTAAGACTGACAATTAGTAAACCGGTTATACTGCGGTTAGGTTACACCGGGCCGCAGTTTATTTATCTCCACTGTAAAAGCAAATAATTATGAAAGCACTATCAATTCAATCAGCCCATTACCTGTACTGGCTACAATCTTATGAACAATGGTTACAGATTATCGGGTATGCTGAACCTACCATTAACAACTGGCCGGTACATGTAAGGGAATTGTTGCATTACCTGGAAAACAGGCACATCCATCATATTACCCTGGTTGACAACAACCACATCAATGAATTTATCGGCTATATCAAGCATCGGAATAATACAACCCGTGAAGGAGCTTTAAGTAGCAGCAGTATAAACACCATCATTAATGCTGTTAATAGTTTCACGAGATTTCTGAATACTACCGGTAAGTATGTGCTTGATTATACTATAGAACGGGCAGAGAATGATATACCGGCGCCCACTATTCTGACCATTCAGGATATTAAACGGCTGTACGATGCTACTTTTTTTCCAACCAGGGAAAACAGCCTGGCAATGGGCCAAAGAGACCGGGCGATCATTGCAATATTTTATGGCTGCGGGTTAAGAAAGATGGAGGGTACACAGCTTAACCTGGATGATATTGACCTGAATAAAAAGCTGGTATTTGTTAGGAAAGGAAAAGGAGGGAAGCAACGGTATGTACCTATTGCCAGTAAGCATGCAGAGGATATACGAAGTTATATAACCGAAGGAAGAGAATGGTTTTTACATGAACATTATGCACCAAAGTATACCGGTAAACATGCTATAAAGAAAGGGGTTTCAAATGAAGAAGCTTTTTTTGTTTCTCAGCGGGGATGCAGGATGACTGATTTTTATAAGCGCCTGGATTACCTGAAAGAAAAGGCAGGTATAGAAAAGCAGTTTGGATTACACACCTTACGCCATTCCATCGCCACCCATTTATTGCAAAGTGGAATGCCAATAGAAGAAATTGCCCGGTTCCTGGGGCATAGCACCCTTGATTCCACGCAGATATACACCCATTTAACTAATGACCTAAATATTAAACCTGATGGATGAGTTTGAACAATACTTGCAAGCGCAAAAATTGAGCGCCACCACTATTACCGGTCATTGCTATAATGTGAAGCTATTCACCCAATGGCTGGCAAAAGAAAACTACCAGGATGCAGCCGACATAGGCTATAATGGTTTACTGGCCTACATTCAGTACGAAAAGCAAAAGAAAGTAAGTCCGCCAACCATCAATTTAAGGTTAAGCAGTATTGCCCACTATTTTGAATACCTGAAGAAACTGGGCGAAGTGAAAAAGAACCCTGCCAGGCTATTACGGGTAAAGGGGACGATTAAACGGGTTATTGAAAACCCATTGAGCACGGAGGAATTACAGGCGCTATATGAGCATTACAAGCTGTTAAAGAAGGTTTCCCAGCATCAGCATAATTCTGATATGGTGCATCAAAGAAACATTGTAATACTGGGTTTAATGATTTACCAGGGTGTGCATGGTGGTGAACTTCAGAAAATGGAAGTAGCTCATATTTCTCTTGGAGCCGGAACTGTTTATATACCATCCACCAAGCGGAGCAACAGCAGAACCCTTCAATTACTTCCGGTACAGATATTACCGATACACGAATATATGCAGGTAACCCGGTTGCAATTAAAGCCAAAAGATGATGAACTATTTCCCGGTAACCTTCATAATGCCGTTTATGCTCTGATGCAGGAGCTCCAAGGTATCAATCCGGCTGTAACCAATGCACTGCACATACGGGGCTCCGTGATCATTAACTGGTTAAAGGTGCATAATAAGCGCCAGGTTCAATATATGGCCGGTCATAAATATATCAGCAGCACAGAAGCGTACGCCGTACAGGATATGGATACACTACAGGACGAGCTTTCAAAACACCATCCTTTTGGATAATTTGAGTATTACCAATAAAATAATTTAATTCAAGTGTTAGGGATTGGGGGTTTTATTTTTACCTCTTATAATGTATCCTATCCCAGAGGGATCAGTGAAAAAAATGGTTGAATAGGCAAACCATTTAGGGAACGTACTGGCCACAGTGAGCGATCGAAAATTTGCAGTACCTTCGGACACCAGTTCTTTGATAGATCACTACGAGCCGCATATAGTAACTGCCCAGGATTATTATCCGTTTGGGATGATGAGTAGGATAGCATTACCTAATAACAATAAGTCGTATAAGTTTGGGTTTAATGGGAAGATGAATGATGATGAGGTGAAGGGAGGATTGGGTAATCAGCAGGATTATGGGATGCGGATTTATGATCCGAGGGTGGGGAGGTTTTTGAGTGTGGATCCGATAGCAGGCAATTATCCTGAATTAACGCCATATCAATATGCGAGTAATACTCCGATATGGGCTATTGATATTGATGGGCTTGAAGCAGGATTGTATGGAGGAGGGATGAATTTAAGTACAGCAGAGAAATCTGCGGCGGCAGTGAATAATTACCTTGCTGAACCTGCCCCTCTTTGGATGAGGCAAGGCCTTGCATATCAGGTAAACTATATGTCCAGTGGAGTGAATTTGACTGAAAGTGATTATAAGGGATTAACAAGAGGACAATATTATTGGAGATCAACTACCCTGTCGTTAACCAATTGGGCACCAAGTAATCCTGGCAGTTTAAAAATACCAAATACAAGACAACCGCAACAACCTGGTGTTGAGATTCCGACTAATGCTACTAAACCAAGGCAAGGAGTGACTGTAAGCGAAGATGTGCCAATAGCAACGAATAAGCAAGCAACTGCTTTAAATAAGACAGCTGTTTATGGAGATAATGGAGTTATACTCAGAAAATACCGATCTGCAGTAGCAGGTGACTTATCCGCTGCCGCAGAATTAAGAGTAGTAAAAATGCTTAGGGGGGAAGGAAAAATTGTTTATATAAAGGACGATATGAAAGGCATGAAAAACCAAACGGGAACTTTTGATTTTGAAGTTTATTCTTGGGAATTTTCTCCTAAAAATGTAGATGTTAAAAGAATTTCAGGATTAGGAAGTAATGCAGCTAAGGACCTTTCAAAGGGAGTGAGCCAAGTGGGGGCTGGTGGAGAGGTTATAATTGTTAGACCTGCAGATTCAAAAGCGACATACGAACAGTATGTAGATTTTGTGAATGGATTTAAACCCAAACAACCCGTTTCTTTTAGAGTAGTAAATGAAGCGAACTTACCAAAATTAAACAATTAGTATATGAATTTAAAATATCTATCTATAGGAGTACGGGATTCTAATTTTCAAGTTTTAGAAACCCTATTGAATGATGGGGGAAAAGTATTTGAGCTTTCAAATGTTAATGTCACCATAGAAGATTTACAGGAAGAGTTCTTAAGAGTTAAAAAATGGCTAATTGAAAGTGATTTAAAAGATGAAAATCCGTTTTTAAATGAGTTTAATATTGAGCCATATGGATTGATGATCGACTTTAATGTTTTATCAAATTATAAGTATTTATTAGTGCTGGAAGCTTTTGTCTTTAGTTTAGCTCAAATGATTTCATCAACTTTGAAGGTTGAATGTTTAGTGATGTTTGAAAATATGCGAATACCAATTGGGTTATTTAAGGACGGGGCCTTGATTGATAATTTCCATAATTACAATTCGGAATTCTTTAAAAGTAGATATTGGCAACCAGGTGCAACCTCCACTGCAACCTCCATGAACTTTACACAATAAGACGTTCAGATATCCAGTAAATTATAACAGAAACACATAAACTAAAGCCAGGCTTAAAACAGCTTGGCTTTTTTTAATTAATAATACTGTTTCACCATTTCTTTATCGCAAACCTGAATCCTTGGGCATCTCGCTGAACTTCATTGGTGAGAATAGCATATTTATTTTCTACTTCTTCGGTGAAATGATATTGGTCTGTGAGATAATATTTATCAGTAGAGACTTCGCTTGCGTACACATTCATCCCGAGATGGATATAATTATCAATAATATGCTGATTAGTTGTATGATATAGTTGTAGGTACAGTAATCCGCCGGGGGCCAATGCCGTATACATTCGTTCAACAAGGTCAAACTTTTCCGGATCTGGAAAGAAGTGTAATACATTCCGACATATGATGAAATTATGACGGTTCATTCCAAAATCATAATCCTTAATATCAGCTTTTTTTAGCTTATACCGTTTCTGAAATTCCGCAAACGAGAGTGGTTTCTTTTGATTAATCACCGTTCTTGAATTGGAGTAATTATCAAAAGGGTAATCCAAATCCCTGTCAACCCCATGAAGAATCTCGAAAGGTGCATCCTCAAAACAGACAAGGTCTTCGAGTCCTCCACAACCTACATCTAACACTGATTCATTACCTGAAATTTCATGCTGGTATAACTCAAAAAGATTTCTTCCCATATACTGCAAATTTTGATACTTCTTTCTACGATACTAGGTCAAATATAGTAAATGAATCTCCTAGATAATGAGCTTTAAGCAGCATATTGAAGGCTGCAGTGCAACCTCCATGATCTTTACACAATAAGACGTTCGGATACTCAGTAACTATAAAACCATTGAAGGAGGTAGTAATCCTGTCTCCTTTTTTATTTCATCCCATTAAACACTATTAAATGACTATAGCACTCAATACTGATAATCGGGAGTATATCACCTGGCAATTCGAACAATTGAATTTTGGGCTTCTGGGTGGGCTTAGAATTGAAGGACTGGAAAGAATGCGGGTAACCCTGAAGGTGGAGTATAAACAACAGGCGGTACGCCATAATCTTGATTTGTACAATAATGAAAGCCTGGATAAGCTGATAAGGCGTTGTGCTGAAAGGTTTGCACTGGGTACAGCTTACCTGGCTACAGCTTTTGCAGCCTTAATAAACCTATTAGAAGCATACAGGCTTGAACAGTTTAAAGCACTGGCAAAAGAAAAAGAACCGGTAAAGCAGCTTACTGAAGAAGAAAGGAAACAAGCTGAGGAATTTTTGAAACAGCCAGGATTATTGCAAAGAACCAATGACCTGATTGGGCAAAGTGGGGTAATAGGAGAAGAGAATAACAGACTTCTGATGTACCTGGTTTTTACTAGTAGGAAGCGGGAAGAACCTTTGCATGTTATTAGCCTGGGTAGTAGTGGTACGGGTAAAACCCATTTACAGGAAAAGGTAGGGGAGTTAATTCCAGCAGAAGATGTAATTCAGATAACCAGCCTGTCAGAAAATGCTTTTTACTACTTTGGTAAGCAGGAACTGAAACACAAACTGATCCTGATTGAAGATTTGGATGGAGCAGGGGAGGTTCTATACCCCCTCAGGGAACTGCAAAGTAAAAAGATGATCACCAAAACGGTGGTTTATAAGAATCAGGCAGGAGAAGCACAGACTGTTCATTTAAGGGTTGAAGGCCCTATATGCGTTGCGGGTTGCACTACAAAAGAATCTGTGTATGAGGACAACAGTAACAGGAGCTTCCTGGTACACCTGGACGAAAGCAAAGAGCAGGATGAAAAGATCATGCATTATCAAAGGTTAAAAAGTGCAGGAAAAATAGATGCTTATGGACAACAGAAGGTTAAACAGCTATTGCAGAACGTGCAAAGAACATTGCAACCTGTAACAGTAAGAAATCCATATGCAGAATTATTGCAGCTTCCACCCAGTGTATTTAAGCCAAGAAGAACCAATGCACACTACCTGGCTTTTATAGAAGTGATCACCTTCTACCACCAGTATCAGCGTGAGCAAAAGAAAGATCAAAGTAGTGGTGAAGTTTACATTGAAACTACGGTGGAAGATATAAAAGCAGCTAACCAGTTAATGTGCGAAGTACTCCTGCGCAAGAGCGATGAGCTGAATGGTGCGTGCAGAAACTACTATGAATGTTTAAAACTGCATGTAAGCCAGCAACTAAAGGACAGTTTTACCAACCGGATGATCAGTAAAGAGCTGCATATACCTATCAGTACGGTAAAACGCCATAACTTTATGTTGCACCAGGCAGGTTATTTAACCAGGCAGCCAGGGGCAGATGATAGTAAAGGATTTACCTATGCACTTGCTGACCAGGAGGAATACCAGCAGATGAAAAGTAACATTACCACTGTGCTGTATACCATTCTGAACAACATACAGGCCATGCACCATCAGCCTACTGGCTCACCATCAGCTCAAACCACCACTGAGCCAGTGAAACACAAGCCAGGCAAAGGAAAGAAGCAAAATCAGGCCATCAGCTCAACAGCTCACCAGGAGAATATACCTAACCCATAACAGGAAGGTGTATTGTAAACTCACATTCTATCTCATTCTGCATTCTACAATCAATCTATCAACTTTACTTGCAACAGAACTTATTGTATTGTCTGGTGGTTCAACCAGCCAATGTAACCTGTTATAGATAACCGTATTTAAAACTGAGTGGGTAGCTTGTATATGTTGTGTGTCACACCCCTGCTGGTTCTCCAGTGGGGGTTATTTTATTATCATACTGGCTTGCTCACCCACTCAGCGCATATAAACATTTAATTCATCACAAAATCATTCATTATGGAAAAAGAAAAATTTGCATTCACAGATGGCTGTTTTTTTAAAGAAGAACCTATAAAGTCACCTGAAGCAGTTATAAAAGCGTTTTATAGATTATGGAGTATCGAATATGTAAAAATAATGATCTGGAAGATGTTCAAAGGGGCTATAGATTCAGAATCTGCGGTATTAATCTCCTCAGATGATCAGGTATTATTCATGGACGAACAATTTGTGGATATTATTTTCTTTATAGAAACTTTTATCATGTTCAATATGGCTGTGCATGAGCTAAATCAACGAATAAACAACACTGAAAGACTTACATGAAGATTGAAAGTTTCATGTGCATATCCCCGCTGGGTTTCTACTCGGGCGGGTTTATTATTTATTACCGAACTAAACCTTTAAAACATGAAAAACAAACCAGAAAAGGATAAGCTACTACTGATTGCTGAAATGCTGTATTCTCATTTGGGACAGATTGACCAGTTGGTTGAGATTTCAGGTGATTGCATGTGTCCAACATTTAAACATGGTTCACTGGTTGCACTGAAAACTTTACCTAATCCTGAACTCCTTTACTGGTCAGAATATTATTACATCATTGATAGCAATGGTCAGGGTCTGGTAAGGCGGGTATATGCCAGTGAAATCCAGAACTGTATTAAACTGGTATCCGACCATTCTGATCAGGGAAAATATCCTGCCATCTCCATTAGTTGGAACCAGATCAACGCAATTTATAAAGTCAGAGCGGAGATAGTGAAGCATTAAACAGCAAACATCTTTACAACCTGTCATCAGGAGTTGATAGGGCAACATACAAAAGAAACTAACATAATAAAACCCAACAGACAATGAAAATAAAGATAGAGGTTTTAAAGACCATCAACACACCACAGACCAGGCGCTTATTAATGGACGCTCTTAAAGTTACTGAGTTTACCATTTCCAGGCACATACAAAAGAACAGTGACAATCTTACCAAAGCAGCAGCTATGAACGTCATAAGAGAAGTAACTGGGCTGCCTGATGTTGAAATATTGGATTAGTACGGTTTTAATTTGGCACATGACATGTTATTGTTCCAGGTTGGTGGGTTTCACAAACCCCAGGGGCAAATGAAAGTAACGGGGTAAAATCAGCAGCTATGCACCACGATCAAGGGGCTATTTCGATAGCCTTTTTGAATTTTTTTTATTCATTGCACAGACTGGCAAGGCATTTGATGCAACAAACCTTATAAAATAAGAATAGCTGAGTAAAGCAGTCCGGCCTGCCAGCATCAGACAGAAGCCATTCTGGGCTGATAGCAATAAAGGATTTTTTATTTATGTATTGGTAGAATTTGAATAAGGGGCAATTGTGATCGGGAAGAAAAAACCATTTCATAACTAAAAAATCCATTATATGGATAATGAAAGTTTACTGGAAGGCAGCGAACCGCACTCCCGCATTTCCGCAACGCTTCCACAATTATTAAAAGAAGGAGTAGAACAGTTTAAAACAGAAAAGGAACAAATGCTTTTCCTGTATAGTGCCTTGACTGTATGCAGTGGTTTATTAACCAGGGTAAAGGGGGTGTACGATAAGAAGACCATTCATCCAAACCTGTTTTTATTGGTAGTAGCGCCACCGGCATCAGGGAAGTCAACCATGATGTTCGGCGAAACAATCATAAGCGCGATACAAGAAAAGGTATATGCCGATTCCAGAAAGGCAATAGCTGATTATTTGAAGAAAATAAAGGCTGCAAAACAAACGGGGGAAGATGCAGATTTGTCAAAACCACCATTTAATGTGGTGCTGATACCGGCGAATACGTCCAGTAGTAAAATGATCAGCCACCTGGCGGATAATGATAAAAACAATACGCCTTCGATCATTATTGAATCAGAGATTGATACACTGGTTAATTCGGTAAAGAACGATTGGGGAGACTTCAGTGATACCCTGCGTAAAGGGTTTCACAATGAATCGGTAAGGCAAAGCAGGAAGATCGACGATAGTTATTATGAAATAAAGTCGCCAAAGCTGGCAGTAGCATTATCCGGTACAATGAACCAGGTAAAGAAATTAATACCGACTACCGAGGATGGTTTGTATAGCCGCTTTCTGGTTTACCAGCTTGAAGGAAACCAGCAATGGCGCGATGTAAGCCCATGTAATGGATGTATTAACCTGAGTGACTTTTTTAAAGATCAGGCCAAAGAATACCTGGCTTTTTGGGAATACATATCCCAAAGATCAATTATTGTCACGCTTACCGAAGAACAATGGACTAAGATTAACGATGTGTTTAATAACTTTCATAAGGAGGAAATTACTAACGAGGAAGATGAAAGTCTTGGGTTAATTCTTCGTCATGGGTTAATGTTATATAAATTTTGTATGGTGTTAACAGCGTTTAGAATTTATGAAGAGAAAAATGAGGCCAATACAGTTATATGCCGGGAGGAAGATTTTGAAACGGCTATGCAATTAGTCAAACATTCTTTAGGAGCCAGTAAAGAATTGTTTACCCAGCTCCCAGGGGCAGGAAAAAAGTTTCATGGCCGCAGAGACGAATATTTCAATCAATTGCCAAATGAATTTGAAACCAATGATGCCATTCGAATAATTACTACCGGTGAAGGAGCGCCTAAAAGACGTACAATTGAACTGTGGTTGGAGGAATGGGTAAAAGAGGGGTACCTATTAAAACCTGAAAGAGGAAAATATAAGAAGAATGCGGATTGCGGTTCTGCGGAATGATGGATAACATATGATTGGTAATAGGCAGGAGTGGCAGCAATGCCACTTTTGCTTTTATATATGCCCAAGAACCGGCCACCTGTTTTTACACCTGTTTCGTGCAAATGTTCCTGACTACCTGGTGCTACTGGTTACCAATATAATGGCATTCTTTAACCTGGTACGTTAAAAATGGCCCCCGGTTTATATGCAAGGGAGAAATGGAGCCACCACATAACTACCCCCATGTTAAAAAAGGAGGTGCTGAGTAATCCCCGTTAAGTTGATTTCGGACAAGCGAAGTAGAGATATTTGTTATATGAAGGACTTTTTTTTAGATTCTTCTTTTTGATTCAAATTTGAATCAAGTTTATATTTTTTTAAAAGGAGAAACCTGGCAAATAGCAAAGCGCCCAATGCCCAGATAGCATTAGTAAGAAGACCAACAAATATGTCGTACAGGGTTTCCATGAAGGAATCAAATATACGATGGGCTTCTCATAATTCCTGCTCAATTGCCTTGATCATTGTCAAGAACTATACATTTCACCTGATCTTAGAGGAATACGAACCAACGTATATATACAGGAGAAGTAGCCACACCTCCCTGGCTACCGGTCTTTATGGAAGATGTGCCAGGTAGTTCCCCGGTTAAGACCATACGGAAAAAAGTTGAGATTTACAACCTGCATAAACAGCGGTTGGTATGTAAAACAATTGAAGAGTACACTTAGTAACAAGTTTTACACACAATAGGCTTTTTTTAAAAGGTAGGCACGCAGGAAAAACCCCAAATTCCCAGATGGCATTGGTAAAAAGACCAACCATTATATCGTACAGGATTTCCACGAAGGGCAAATGTATAATTTATCCCGTTATTTCTTCTCGCTATCCCAGAGGACATGGAAAAGCACCAAGCAAAGCCAAACATTTGGTTGAAACATCATCTGCAATGCAAAGCCCACCATAAATCCGGTAAATAGGTGTAAAGTATTTGCGGCTATTGGTAAAAACCTCGCCAGGTAGCCAGTACACCAGGCAATGCTACAGTACCTGTCATGGTTTTGCCTGGCTATCGCAAATCTTTCCTCCATGGCCCATTTTGTCTGCTGCCACAATACCACCACACAGAAGCCATGCAGCATCCAGGGCCATTCCTCCATTTTTCTTTTGCTGCACCTGCGACCATTGTGGACTTATTTTATTGTGAGCCTTCCACCACCAGCAAACACACAAGGCAATTGGGGTTACAGGCAAATAATTAGGACTTACAGCGGTTAAATGGTGCTTTCGTATAGCTCCCACTGCACAGGGCTTACACACTGCTATACTCCCAGCCCCATTATCCCCAATGTTATGCAGCGGTGCAGCGAGCCAGTAGTAACCCCAATCAATAGTTAATTATAGCCACTATCACCAGTACAACCATCAACAATTTACCTGCCATAACCCTTTGGTAAATACAGGGCAGGAGGTTTATGCTGTATTTTCTTAACTGGCCTCAGTTTTCTTTTGAGATGGTTTTTACTCCTGTATAACCCTTTATAAAACCACTGAAAAGAAACCCTTCCCAACAGTTGGACAGTCTGCCGCCGTGATAAGCTATTGGATATATCTCACCTACAGCAACACGTTGGCTTCAGCATGTCAAAAGAATGATGGGTGAACACCAGAACAGTCATCGCCTTTAGTAACTCATCATTCTTTTGCCATTGCTGTTTCATTTATTAACCCCATTGTTAAACCATTCAAACATGAATAAACAAAAAAGAGACAAACCCTATGCTCATCACCAGGAGTTCAGCTTTATTCTACCTGTACAGTTCCTGCTTATCTGCCGATTACTACAGGTTGAACCAAGAAAAGTACTTTACCAGTTCATGTGCAACCTGGCCCATGAAAGTTATGCTAATGGCACAGATCAAAAGATTGCAGCCAAAGAATATTTCTTAAGCTGTGGGTATGGATTAGAGCTATATACCGATGGGGAACTTGAAGAAATGTTCTATGAGCTGGATAACATCGCTGCATTATGGCCGAAAGGTGGGCCAATGAAGCTGATTGACCTGCATAGCAAATGGAGAAAGCAGTATTATAAATTCTGGTACAAGAAATGGTATTGGAAATTCAGAAGGGTGCAGGAAGATTAACAATTACTGGAACTTTTGGCTGTGGTTGGATGATGGGAACATAGTCTGCCACAGCTTCCCTTTTTTCTCATCTCCCCCAAGGGCAAGTAAAACAATCTTATTATGAAAACACTACCACTACAATCAGCCCATTACCTATACTGGCTGAAGTCATATGAACAATGGCTGCAAATTATCGGGTATGCTGAGCCTACCATCAAAAATTGGCCTGTACATGTAAGGGAACTACTGCATTATCTGGAAAGAAGGCATATCCATCATATTACCCTGGTAGAAAACCATCACATAAATGAGTTCATTGGTTACATTAAACACAGGAGCAATAGTAAAGCACCAGGTGCATTGAGCAGTAGTAGTATCAATACAATCATAAATGCTGTTAATTCTTTCACGCGCTACCTGAATACTACAGGAAAGTATGTACTGGATTATACAGTAGAACGGGCTGAAGAAGATATAAAGATTCCTGTTGTACTGACCATTCAGGATATTAAACGGCTGTATGATGCTACTTTTTTTCCACGCAGGGAAAATAGCCTGGCTATGGGACAAAGAGATCGGGCCATCATTGCCATATTTTATGGGTGCGGATTAAGAAAGATGGAAGGTACACAGCTTAACCTGCATGATATTGATCTAAATAGAAGACTATTGTTTGTCAGGAAGGGTAAAGGTGGTAAACAACGATACGTACCAATAGCCAGTAAACATGCAGAAGATATACGAAGTTATATAACCGAAGGAAGAGAATGGTTCTTACATGAACATTATGCCAGGGATTACACCCGTAAATATGCAAAAAGAAAGGAGGTGTCTGATGAAGATGCTTTTTTTATTTCCCAACGGGGATGCAGGATGATTGATTTTTATAAGCGCCTGGATTACCTGAAAGAAAGAGCTGCTATTGATAAGCCATTTGGGTTGCACAGCCTCAGGCATAGCATAGCCACCCATTTATTGCAAAGTGGAATGGTCATAGAGGAAATAGGCAGGTTCCTGGGTCATAGCACCCTTGATTCCACGCAGATATACACCCATTTAACAAACGATCTAAATATTAAACCTGATGGATGAGTTTGAACAATACTTACAGGGAACGAAGCTGAGCGCCAGTACTATTGCTGGTCATTGCTACAATGTAAAATTGTTTACCCAATGGCTTGAAAAAGAAAACCACTTGGATGCAACCGGTGTAAGCTACAATGACCTCCTGGCTTATATCCAGTATGAGAGGGAAAAGAAAGTAGACCCCGCAACTATTAATTTACGATTAAACAGTATTTCCCACTATTTTGAATACCTAAAAAAGCTGGGTGAGGTAAAGAAGAATCCTGCCAGGCTGTTACGGGTTAAAGGAATAGTTAAACGGGTTATTGAAAACCCATTGAACACAGAGGAATTACAGGTCCTGTACGATCATTACAGGCTGTTAAAGAAGGCTTCCCAACATCAGCACAACACAGATTTGGCCCATCACCGAAATGTCGTAATACTGGGCTTGTTGGTCTACCAGGGTGTCCACAGTGGTGAGTTGCAAAAGATGGAGGTGGGCCACATTTCCCTGGGGGCAGGGACAATATATATACCATCCACCAGTAGGGGCAATACTAGAACCCTGCAACTACAACCTGCTCAGATATTACCCATCCATAAATACCTGGTACAAACAAGATTACTGTTAAAGCCAAAAGGTGAAGAGTTATTACCTGGCAACCTGCATAATATCATGTATGCCCTGGTACAGGAACTGCAAGGCATCAACCCTGGTGTAACTAATGCCCTGCATATAAGAGGTTCTGTGATCATTAACTGGTTAAAGCTGCATAATAAACGGCAGGTACAATATATGGCAGGGCATAAGTATATCAGTAGTACAGAAGCTTATGCTGTACAGGATATGGATACACTACAGGATGAATTATCAAAACACCATCCATTCGGGTAACTGATAGGTTAATTTTATTTCAGCAGGTATCCAGGATGGTGATTTTTATTTTTGGCTCCTTTATGTATCCTGCCCCCAAGGAATCAGTGCAAAAAACTGCTGAATAGGCAAACCATTTAGGGAACGTACTGGCCACTGTAAGTGATCGAAAATTTGCAGTACCTTCGGACACCAGTTCTTTGATAGATCACTACGAGCCAGATATTGTGACTGCCCAGGATTATTATCCGTTTGGGATGATGAGCAGGGTATCACTGCCTAATAGCGGGAGATCGTATAAGTTTGGGTTTAATGGCAAGATGAATGATGATGAAGTGAAAGGAGGATTAGGTAATCAGCAGGATTATGGGATGCGGATATATGATCCAAGGATTGGTAAATTTCTTTCCGTTGATCCTTTAACTAAGGATTATCCGTGGTATTCGCCGTATCAGTTTGCAGGGGATAAACCTATTTGGGCTACAGATGTTGATGGGGCAGAAGAAAGTCCAACTACAAATAGCAACGGCACTCAACCGGCGAGAGAATCGACTTCAATGAACTCTTATCCTACATCTTCAATAGTAAATACAGCAACAAGAAGTTTGACTAGTTTTAACAATGGGACTATTACGCAAGGTTCAGGCCCCAATATGTGGGCTAAGATAAAAGCACATATAGAAATAAATAAACTACCTAATTCAAGCCTTCAAGGCCCTGCGGTAGCAGCAGATATAGTATATAATATAATCAATGATGCCGTGCAACCTCCATGAACTTTACACAATAGAGCGTCCGGATATCCGAATGGTATTAAAAATAGAGAGTTGCACCTCGAAGGATAACAAGTTCGGCCGAAGTTAAGGGAGATCGAAATTTTAAAAAATCAAGCGCTGTATATCAAAAACTATGATAGCAGCACTTGATTTTTTTGTTTTCTGTGAGTCTGTTGGCCCTGGCTTGTTGAATTTGGTTGGAATAGGCATGTGGACTGGGTATTTTTCCTTGTAACACCTCTAAAGGAGTTAATCCATGTAATACATGATGTGGGCGATTGTTGTAATCATTGACGGACTGTTCTACGTATTTCACCAATGCATCATAGTCGGCAATATGGTGATGATATAAAAAGCGATACTTCAGTTGTTTGTTGGCAGCTTCGATCATGGAATTAGAAAATTCAATATCCCTTTGTGCTATCAGGTGTTGTAGGGTTGGATGTTGACTGTTTTCAATAAATCCTTTAACCGGACCATAGTTTTCAGAGCCATCATCACTGATGAGTAAACAGTCTTCCATATTTGCCGGATGCAGGTATTTTTCAAATACGATTTTAAGGTTTTCAAAAGTTGTTTGTGCTGTACAATTTTGATGCGCAGCCGGTTGTAGAATAGCTCTTGAGAAATTATCCTGGATCAGATGTATATAATTCTTATGGCTATCCGCAGTTCGAAAAACAGTAACATCGGCATGAATAATTTGCAAAGGAGCACTGGCTCTTATACCTATGTGATGATGTTTTCTTCTATGCGCCAGCCTGGAACGTTTCAGATGTAAAAGATTTGCATATTTATAAAAAGTGCTGATATTAAAGTAGGCGGCTCCTTCTCTTTTGATCATTTCATAAACTGATGACAAGGGCCAGTGTAAAAACCGCGGATCGCTGCAATAATGTTTTATGACTGTTATTTCCTTTTTAATTAATTGAGCTGGATGTTTAACGATGCACAAGTTCAGCGCAGACAAATTGCAGTGTGCAGTTCGTTTAAGTTTCAGATATGCAGAATAGGGTAGTTGTATAAAGCGAAGCGTTTTAGTAAGCCCGAAGACGCTGCTTGCTTTGGAAATGTTACATAAGATGGTTTGGGTGACTGACAACAATTTGCTCTGTAGGCTGACTGCATATTTTGTAATAAAGCGTTTTATTGCAATGATCCGAATCAGGGCTTTGTTAATTTGTAATAGTTTTTTATTGGAAGACACTTGCCGCAAGGTTTGAAACAATTGCTGATTCTGACAAAACCATTCGTAACCAAAATAAGTTGATTTGTCTTTGTGTTGCCAATCGAACCTTGTAGACCGGGGAATATGTTGTACTAATTCGTTTGGCAGACAGTTCAGGTAAAAAGCTACGGTAATGGCTGGGTGATAGGATGTTTTCATTAGCTGAGTAAAGTTACCGAACGTACAAGAGTGCGACGCAAGCGTAGCAAAATAGTAGTAGTAGGCTGGGTACAAAAGCGTTTTAATACTCCCCTTTTAGGGGGGCTGGGGGGTAAGCAAGTTTGCCTGGGCCCGTGGATGAGTTTGGAATACGGGATATGGGGCGTGGTAAGAAAAAGAACGTACCCCAAAAGCATGTGCCTACTGTCAATGTTATATGATCCGGTAAATTATATAACGCTGGATGTGCAAAGTGGTCCAACGGATGGCAGTGAGATACAGTTATTATTGAAGCACCTTCCTAAGACAGACAAGGGTGATATTATATTACTGGACCGCGGTTACCCAAGCAGGTATTTATTCTCTGCGCTACAGTGCGGGTGATAAAAGAATACAAAGCTGATAAGAAAGCAGGATTGGAAAAGCACCCACGAAAAATCAACCGAACCTTTGCTTACTGGTCGACCAAAGGAATATTGATAGGGATGTTCATTAAAAAATGTTCAAACGTGCCCTAACCGTTTTTGACAAGCAAGTGGAGGCCAATACTGAAATTGTCCGTCCGGGAAGAAGAAACCGCCCCGGTACTATCACATGAATTACAAGGATGTGTAGCACCGTTGAAGGGTCAGGTTGAGACGTTGGGAAATTTAGTATAAGATTAGACTCTACCCCATGAAAGGAGCACACAGTTCACCCAAAAGTTAATCGCTTCGGGTAAGCATTATCGTACCTGAAACTAAAGTTGCAAACTTTTAAACAGTTGTTGCCTTTTATGGTGCAACAGTAGCCTTTTATAGTGCAACAGTAGCTTTTTATAGTGTGACAGTAACTTTTTATGGTGCGTCCCTTGCCTCTTATGACTCATCCAAAGCTAACTATGGCTCAACAGTAGCTTCTTTTGGTGCGTACGTTGCCTTTTTTAGTGCATCCCTTCGCATTTTCAGTGCATAAATAACTTTTTTTGCCACACAAATAGCCAATTTCAGATTGTAAGTAAGCAACATACGATCGTAGATTAGCTATTTGTACACCATATTTGGCTACTCACGTTCTAAAGTAGGCTACTGACGAGTCATAAAAGGCTATTGATATAAATAGAATGAGTGAGGGGTGCACTATAAAAGGCGAGTGATGATGCATAAAAAGCTACGGTTACTGTATAAATGCGCACGGAAGGTGTAGAAAAGGCTACTGATGGTGCGTAAAAGGTTAGATGAGACGAGTACATAACAACTGGCAATAGGATCAAAGGCGCCCAACGTAAAATTGCCGGCCATTGATCCCCTATTCCCCAAATTACCCAGTTATTTGACTTGATCCCCGTTAAAACACCTTAAGTAAACGACATGGGGTATAACACCCTGAACCAGGTGGTAACACAGAAATCGCCCGATGGCGGCCTGTCAGAATTCTGGTACGACCGGGTCAGAGCCATTGACTGAGCCGTTGGCAATGCCTAGCCGTAAAACTGCACGTTTATTTAAAGAATTTGAGCAATATGGAATTAGACCAGAAGAAATATATTTGACAAACGGAAAACATGGCATTGAATGGACAGAGGGGCTTGCGACTGCTAAAAGTCTAAAAACACCCGAAGGACAATGGACACTAGACGGCTTGAAATTTGCTGCAGAAAAGGCAGCTACTTTAAAAGTAGGTGGAGAGGATTATTTAGAATTGCCCGCCGGAAGTAAATCAGTGGTACATTTTCCAGATGGCACAACTGAAAAGGCAGCACATATCTGGATTAGAAATGACGGCGGAAAAACCTTTCATGGACACCCCAGAATTGGTGTTGGTAAACAAAAGTAAAATTATGTTTAAAATACAAATTAGTAACCCCGCTACAATTAAAGATAGAAATAGAGATAACTGTGGTATAGAAGCTGCAATCCAATCTATCTTCCCTTTAGACAATGAATATTGCTTTATAATTTGGGATCACATATTTATTCCTTTAAATTATAAATATGACATTAGTATAATGATAAAAGATATTCTTAGAATTATAAATTTTATAAAGAAAGAAGAAGAACAACTTCAAATCCATTGGGCATCAAATACATTTTTCTCATTGTGGAAAATGGAATGTACGCTCCATTCAGTCATAATTGAATCAACATGGAAATACGTATTAGGCGAATTAACTGACCTGTTAAAGAAAAAAACTGTACTCGAAGTTGATAAACAAGAATTCTTAAAGGAGTGGACGACCCTAGCCTTGTTCGTTAAAAATAAATTGGAGGAAGCTGGATACAACTCAACTAATCTAGAGGATTTTGATGAATTAGAGAATGTTGCCAAGTCATGAAAAGTATTTCGGTGCAACTTCCATGAACTTTACACAATAAGGCATTCGGATATCCAGTAAGCATAGCATTGTCTCGTCCTAATAAAGCTATACAAATCGAGCACACCACCCATTTGGATAATCATTAAAAATCAGTAAATTTATTGAAAATGAGCATGATTATGAATGCAGCTAATATCCGCCAAAAATTACACCAGTATATAGATAAAGGGGATGAAAAATTGTTGAAGCTGATGTATGCGGTAGCTAAAGAATATAACGATGAGGATGATTTTGAATACGAGTTCAGTGAAGAGGAAATAAAACTCTTTGAGGAAAGAAGGACTAAACTTTTAAGTTGTGAAAGTAAAACCTATAGTTGGCAGGAAGCTCAAGATATGATTACTGGTAAAAGGAAGATGGAATGAATTATGGAACAAAAGAAAACCGAAATACTGAACTGAAAATACAAGGCTGTATCAATTTTGATGCAGTTTTTTTATTTTTTCTCTTGAAATAAAGGAAGTAAATTTTTGAAAAGTCATTGCAGATAGCACTGCAACCTCCATGCACTTTACATCGCCAGGCGTAACAGCTTGGCTTTTGTATTTAGCAGAATGCCATATGCGAAAATGATTTAGCGATCGATTGTACGAAATGTACCGGTTGGTATTTTTATTTCCGACGTTACCTGGTGTTTTCCGGTCATTGCAGGGCTACAATGGCGCATTGTTTGGTTGCAATGGTATGTTGTGTGGTTGCTAATGCCACATTGCAACGATGCTATAATTAAATTATACTAAGATATGCTCCGTTTCGAGGCTGCACCGATCCATTGCAACGGGGCTTTGGTACGTTGACGTTCCGTTATGGTTCTTTGCAGGCAAGCTGACCCATAAACCACTTGTGTAAATGCCAAAACACATATTGCAATGCACCATTGTTGAGTTACAATGCCCCATTGTTACAATGCAACGACCCGAAGTCATGTGCCATGCACCATTGCTGAGTTGCCATGCACCATTTTTACGATGTAACGACCCGAAGTCATGTGCAATGCTCCATGGCACGGCTGCAACGCCCCATTTCAGCCCGGTGCCGGCGCAATGTCAGCTTGCAATGGCCCATGGCAGCCTGGAACCGGGTCATTGTCGGATTGCAACGACGAAAATACAGCCAGACACGCTCCGTTGCAGCGAAACGACGAGGCAGGGGAATTTTTCAACATTGCGGAGTGGGTAGGTCATCCATCCTGGCTGCATGGCGATGGGCTATAGTCGGAATGCGCTAACGCCAAATACATATTGCAATGCGCCGTTGCAGGGTTGCAATGAGTCATTGCAGTGATGTAACGATCCTAATCCGCTTGCAGCGTTCCATGATTCGGTTGCAATGCCCCATGTCAGGGCTGCAACGATCCAAAACACGGCTGCAATGGGCCATAACCCGGCTGCAACGATCCATTTCAGACCTGTGGCGGAGCAATAACCTGTTGCAACGGTCCGTGGCAGCCAGGAACCGCGTCATTGTCAGCTTGCAACGACGAAAACACAGCCAAACACGTTCCGTTGCAGCGAAACAACGAGGCAGGGGTGTTTTGCAACATTACGGAGTGGGTAAGTTATGCATCGGGGCTGCATGGCGATGGGCTATTGTCATGATGCGTTTGTGCATAGCGTTTTTACAATTGGGATCAGGGTACATGCCTTGATGGGTGCCTTTAGCGGGGTAACAAAGTTTAGCGTACAACCTCCATGAACTACAATGTAGCGTTCGGATATAAGGATGGTTCATAAGTAGGTTATTATTTATTTTTCTGGAGTATGTATACAATTATGCGTGCAGACGATGAATTGTATATCTGCCGTTATAATACATCAATTATCACTTGCTGAATAAAAATGAGCACTTTGGATATCAATTAATAATATTCGAGTAATCATGATTGATTATCTTTGCACCTCTTTTTTGACATTATCCAACCTTCTTAGAAAAAACGCTGGTGCTTTCCTGTCTATTTCCACGAAGAAGTAGTAATTAAATATTAAATAAAACAGATATGATGTTTGACATTTTGTTAGGCAGATAAATATCTTTATAACTAATCTATTCGAATTTCATTCTTATACATCAATCAATAATACTTTGGAAATGAGTGATATTTACTCGCATAACCGTGCTTTGTTAAAAGGCCCGTTTGTTTTTGCCTTGCTCGTGTGCGCCAACCTGGTTTTTTCCCAGCCTGTTATCAATTCGTTTAGTCCAGCCTCAGCTGCTATTGGAGCAACAGTAACCATTGCCGGAAGCAATTTCAACACTACGCCCTCAAATAATACGGTTTATTTCGGGTATGTAAAAGCGAATGTATTGTCAGCAAACGCAACTACCTTGACTGTTACAGTTCCTACAGGGGCAACCTACCAGCCCATCAGTGTAACAGCCAATAGTTTAACCGCATATTCAGCGGCGCCATTCAACGTTACTTTCCCAGGCATCGGCGCCAGCTTTGCAGCCAATTCATTTGCAACCGGTGTAAGTTTCTCATCCGGTCAGTACTATGACATTTGCACGGGTGATGTGGATGGCGATGGAAAAAATGATGTGATCACTGCCAACTCAGGCAGCTTTTCCGTGTACAGAAATACCAGCACAAATGGCAGTGTAAGCTTTGCAGCTAAAGTAGATTACGTTCCGTTGGGTTCCCCGTACGGTTTAGCGTTGGTTGATTTTGATGGCGATGGGAAGCTGGATATAGTAACAGGATGGGGACCTACGGTTTCAGTTTACAGGAATAACTGCACGCCCGGTACCATATTATTTACGTCTGCGACAGATCTATTAATCGGAAATTCGATTTATTACATAGTAACGCCCGACCTGGACGGTGACGGTAAGCCTGATCTGGCTTTTGCCGACGATGATGGACTTACCATAGCTAAAAACAACTCCACCGGCAGTACGATTTCATTCACCTCATATGAACATTTCAGCGCCGGTGAATGGGCACATTCCATAGCTGCCGCCGATCTGGACGGTGACGGAAAGCAAGATCTTGTTGTTACCCTAAACGTTAGTCAAGCCAACATAAATGGAATTATCTCCATTTTTAGAAACACTACAATACCAGGCGCTCCTTTTTCTGCCAGCTCACTGGCACCCAAAGTAGATTATCTAACCGGGGGAACAGAGGGGTATGGTGTAAAAATGGCCGATCTGGATGGTGATGGAAAACCTGACATTATAGCCAGCAATACTGGCTCCGCAAATATTGCCGTTTTTAAGAATACCTGTACGCCAGGTAATATTTCACTGGCCACCAAAACCAATTATAGCACAGCCACGGGGCCGGCTTTACTGGCAATAGACGATCTGGATGGTGATGGAAAAGGGGATATAATAATATCAGCCAGTAAAGTGGGCTTGATGAAAAATACCTCTACAGGAGCCATTAATTTAGCTGCCAATTTTGAGTATACCAATAGTAATTCAGCAAGAGGCAGCTCAACAGGCGACCTGGACGGCGATGGAAAACCGGAATTGATAGTAGCCAATTACCCGGGACAGGGTTTCACCGTATTCCGGAACCAGATTGGCGAACCTACTATAACACCATCGGGCAGTAGTCCGGTAACGGGAAATATTGAAATACAATCGACCGTTGATGCTTCTGTGCAATTGTACAATGGCGCCCCCTATGTTCAGCGGCACTATGATATTTTGCCCGATAACAACGCGGCCAGCGCAACGGCGACCATAACCCTTTATTTCACGCAACAGGAATTCGACAACTTCAATGCAACCGCCGGCCATGGAGCCGATCTGCCAACAGCACCCACAGATGCTACGGGCAAAGCTAACCTTCGTATTTACCAATACCATGGAACGAGCACAACCTTTTTGCCCGGCAGCTATACAGGCAGCGCCGTAACTATTGATCCTGATGATAACAATATTGTATGGAATGCTGCCACACAATGGTGGGCTGTTACTTTCAACGTGAATGGCTTTAGTGGTTTCTTTGCAGGTAATGTTTCATCACCGTTAATACCTTTGCCTGTTACGTTGCTCGATTTTAATGGAACAACGGTTGATAATAATACGGTGCTGAAATGGAAAGTGGAGAACGAGGCCGACTTTGACCGTTATGAAATTGAATATGCTTCCGATGACGCCGGGCATTATACAGTCGTTGGAAAAGTTTTTCCGGCTGATCGATCCCTGGTTGCGGGTTCTTATGAATTCATTCATAAAAACGCAAAATCCTTTGGCGGTACCGGTTACTACCGGCTTAATATGATAGACCGCGATGGTAGTTATAAATACAGCCGGATCGTTAAAGTGCAATTCAGCAAAGCGATTGCAGTCAGCGTCAACCCTACATTAATTAAACGGGGCGAATCTATACGTATTAATGTAGCAGGAAGTTCACCATACCCTTACAGGGTTATCATCTCAAATATGTCCGGGCAGGTTGTCGATGCAAAAACCATGTATGGAAATAATTTGTTTTTGGAAACAGGCAAATTGCAGACAGGAACTTATTTCATCAAAGTGGAAGGCGAAGCAATAAAGCGAACAGTTAAAGTAATAATTCAATAGGAATATAGAATAAGTACCTCAAAAAAGCCGCGTAATTAATTTTACGCGGCTTTTTCACATCTTACCCCTGCACGTTCATCGGCTAAAAGTGCACGGTTATTGGCGAAAACAACACACATACCAATTAGCACACGGGTAATAAGGATATATTGCTTTTATTAATTACCTTTCTTCGCATCCATCCTCCTTAAAAAGCCCGCCTTATCTGTTCACATTTCCTCCAATAAAAGATAAATGGTATGAAACGAATTGTACTCCCTGTTTTATGGCTGCTATTAATATATTCTACAGGGTGGGCGCAAACGCCCGGCGTTAAATGGAGTAAGTATCTGAAAACAGACACTGACCTGGAAGCCGTGTTAGATGGCCAGCGAACCAGCGACAAAGGCTATATACTGGTTGGTTATGATACCGGGTATGTTTTTTTTGATCCGTATTTATGGAGCAAAACAAACAGTGGCGCCTGCTGGATGATCAAAACGGATAGTACAGGCGCTATAAGCTGGCACAAGCGGTTAAGAGCCACCGAACCCCATTTTGCTTCATTGACCACTGTTCGTGAAAACGTTGATGGTAGCTTCATTGCTGCCGGCTATATTGGGCCTTACCCGGATACAGCGAATTATTATATTTCCAAATGCGATGCTTCGGGTAACCTGGTTTGGGAAAAAGAATATGGGGGAGGGAGTGAAGACAGAGCTTTTAGTGTTAAACAAACCTCAGATAACGGCTTTATTGTTGCCGGGTTTTCTTTTTCGGCAACTGGCGATGTAGTGCAACAACATGCAGGAGGTTCCGAAGCCTGGATCGTGAAACTCGATGCAAACGGAAATAAACAATGGGCTACTACGTATGGCGGCACATCGAGTGACACTGCGTATGCTGTTTGCCAGATGCCTGATGGCGGATACCTGGTTTGCGGCGCTGCCAAATCGGCAAACGGAGATGTCCCCGGAAACAATGGGTCCAGTGACGGGTGGGTTTTTAAATTGAATGCCTCCGGAATATTGGTCTGGAAAAAGAACTTTGGCGGAAGTGCTCAGGATGTTTTGAATAATATCATTAAGAATGCCGATAACACGTATACACTGTCGGGTTATTCTTTCTCCAATAGCGGCGATGTATCAGGTAATCACGGAAAAGCCGATGTATGGGTAATAAAGATTGACGATGCCGGTAACCTTATCTGGTCAAAGTTGTTTGGTGGCTCCGGTAATGATGCCTCTTTTGGTCTGGCTGCGGGCTATACAGACGGTTCTTTTGTAACCGGGTTTACTGAATCTTCCGATGGGCAGGTAACTGGTTTGGCTGGCGGCGCTGATTGCTGGACGCTCCGGCTTGATGATAATGGCAATCTGCTATGGCAGAAAAGTTCAGGCACCTTAAATAATGAATATGCCATGGCCATTATGCCCTCGAATAATGCTGAATTTGCAATTGCTGGTTTGGGTTACCCTTTAACACAAACGCCAGGGCCTGACGAAATGGATGGCCTTATTATAAAATACAGTTATGCCAATACCATTCGCGGAATCGTGTTCCTCGATGCCAACAGCAATGGCGTTAAAGACGTAGGTGAGCCTAATTTTGATAATGCCCTGGTTAAAACACAGAAAACAGGATTTGACCTTTCTGCAATGCCCTATAATGGCTCCTTTTACTTAGATGTTGATACAGGGACTTATTCCACGTCCATCCAGTTGTTCAATCCTTATTATGTCCCATTGTTGTCTCCGCAAACCAGTACTTTTTCTACCTATTACAATGAAGATTCTATTGGGTTTGCCATTCAGCCCATACCCAATAAAAAAGACCTGTTCATAAACATGATTGCCGTTGATCCGGCCCGGCCCGGTTTTGATGTGCGTTACAGGATCATCTATAAGAATCTTGGGACCGTAGCTATACCTTCCGGAACCATTGACCTGGTCATGGATGCAAAGTTCAGTTATGTAAGTGCTTCAACGGCGCCGGCAACCGTAAGCAGTACCGCGGTAACCTGGAATTATTCAAACCTGAATAGTCTTGACACTGCTACCATCCTGGTTACCTTACACCTGGCTGCTCCGCCAACCGCTAATATTGGTGATACCGTTCGGTCAACAGTTGCCATTAACCCCGTTGCCGGCGATGAAACCCCGGCCAATGATACGGCGGTGTTAAAACAACGGGTTACAGGTTCTTACGATCCCAATGATAAAACAGAAGCGAATGCAGGCATCATTACACCTGCCCAGGTAACCAATGGCGATTATTTGAATTACCTGATCCGTTTCCAAAACACGGGAACCGATACTGCTTTCAATATAACTGTAAGAGATACACTCGAAAGCCGGCTCGATTGGACTTCCCTGGAAATGGTTGCTGCCAGTCATCCCTATCAGCTAACCATTGAAGGCGGCAACAAGCTTTCCTGGCAGTTTAATGGCATCAGGCTTCCTTATACAGGGATCGATGAACCAGCAAGCCATGGTTATATTGCTTATCGCATTAAACCGGTTTCAACCGTAGTGATAGGCGATACCATTAAAAACTCGGCCGGTATCTATTTCGATTTTAATCTGCCCATAATTACTAATATGGACCGCACGGTGGTGTTAATTTTAGCCCCGTTACCGGTAACGCTGTTATCATTCAACGCAGCATTGACTGGTTCTGTTGTAAATGTAACCTGGAAGACAAGCATAGAAGAAAATGTAAAGCATTTTGAAGTGCTACGCAGTGCCAACGGTGTTGATTTTACAACCATTGGTACAATACAACCTGGACAAACAAATTACCTGTTTGCAGACAAAGAACCATTAAAAGGCTATAATTACTACCGGTTAAAATCGGTTGATATGGATGGTTCTGCAAGCTATTCAACCATCGTGCTGGTTAATGTGAAAAATGGCGCAGACGTTATTTCTTCTCTGTATCCCAACCCTGCAACCGGTCATGCCACCTTGAAATTACAAGGCACCGTGGATGGCAATGTGTTGGTGCAGGTGCTTGACCAACAAGGACGCCTGGTAACTACCAGACAATTCGGGGTACAACATACCGGTGAATTCAAAACACCGCTTGACCTGGGCAATTTGTCGAAGGGAAATTATGTGTTGCGAATTGTAGTCAACGAGAAAACATACCTGCATAAATTAGTGATTCAGTAAATAGACTGAAAAGGTAATTGCTGTTGATCAGAATAATTAATTGGATTGCCGTAATGGAAAGAGGACACCATAAAATAGGATTATAGCATATGAACAAGTTAGAAGAAAGCGTAAAAAACGTAAATTCCAGGGAAGATTTTATAAGCTTCATGGATGCACTAATGAATGATTTAAAAGTTAATCCAGATCTATGGGAAAATAAAACACTGGCAGATTATTTATCAGCAATTCAAAGTTGGACTGAGGATATGGATGGATACTACATAAATAAGAATATTCCAATCCCTGAAAATGTTAGCTGGAAAATATTTGCTGACATTCTTATGGGGGCAACTATGTATGAATAAAATGGGAATTAGAAATACGGCGGTCTTGTAAGTTCAAACAAAATAAATGACATGGAAGATTTAAAACAAAGATTTGAAAATAATTATTTACTCGGTTGTATAAAACACTTGGGGCAGTATGAGCTATATCTAATGCCTATCGCCTGGTGGATATTGAATCATGAAAAATATGATCCTGAATATCATTCGAAACGTAAATCAGTCTCATTTGAGACAGGATATGGTCCTTCAAAACCGGAGCCAATATTTAGAGATAATATTTTAAATGTTACGGATGAAAGAATCGAAGATTATCTAAGTTCAATCAAGGAAGATAAATTGATTTTCGAAGATCTTAAATCTATACTTACGGATATTTCAGAGGAATATAGACAGATATACTTCTTTATAGATTTTGATAATAAAGTATTTATTAACGGATTTTTTGATATTGAGGTGGAAGATTGTCTGCCTGATCAAATATGGAAAGGTGAAGCCGGTGAACCTGTAAATTATTTGCCATTGGATTTAAAAAAAAATATAGAACTCTGGTTATCTGAGAATATTGAGTAAGAATAATGCTTAAATCCAGTTGATTCATTGGAGGATTATTTGAAAAAATCTGCGATGCAAGGGTATGAGCCAGCTATAGCCGAATTGGAAGAATTAAAATAGGGGCACACCCATACCGGTAAAAAAATAATCAATGATTGAGTATTTTAAAGCATCCTGGATACATGATCTGGAAGATCAGCCAATATTGTTTTACAGTGAACTAGATAATGATAGATATGAGATAAGAAAGGTTGAGATATATAAAGATAATAACTTTGGGCTTGCAGACACCAGCTTTGAATTTGGAGGAGCTGCGTTGGGAACAATGTCTGTTCCATCTATTGAAGAAATAAACAGTCAACCAGAATTTTTAGCTCAAGTTATAAGTAAGGGCGAGTTTGAAGAAATATGGACAGCTTATAGAACTTTACAAAAAAGTAAAAGTATTATGGATGTCTTACGAAAAAATGGTCGTCTTATTTTTAACCCCTCTAATACTCCTGCAGAAGGTATTGTTTTTCTATATGCAAATTGGAGTGAGTCGAGGATTTATATTAAATATTTAATTGAATTATTGGAAGATTTCCCACAGCTGGACCTTTTTGTGTATGACATTGATGAAGATGGTGTAAAAAATATTATGACTACATATAACGTGATTAGTCATGGGTTTGGTGAAACATTTTGGTTGTTTGAAGGGAGGATTATTTCGAAAATATTAAACTATAAGGAAAGTGGGAAGGCTGCTATTGAGTATACCAAATCCCTAAACGCGCTTGTAAGTAGATAGACATAATAAAGATATCTTTCAAATATTGGGAAATACTTAAAGTATGCATGATATGCAGGCAGCGTATTACTTTAATGGTTAGTAAATTTGTTTAACATTCTGCCTTGAAGGAAATAAAATTATGAAAATAAATATTGAGATACCGTTAACTCCGCTATCAGTAAAAAATGATGAATAGTATTGAATTGGACGATTTATTTATCAATGCCAGATTTTCTGAGCACCTTACAGTAGGCCTTTCAAAAGAAAATATTGAACAACATTTAGGTCTAAAGTTTGGAGATCCAGACATTGAAACACCAGATGTAAGTTTGTATTATATAGAATTGAAATCAGGCCTGGATGTATCAATAGTTTTTGACAAAAAGAATATCTGTTATGAAATAAATCTTGACCTCGATGAAAATAGAGAGGCCAGCTTTTTTATTCGTATAGATCAGAGTATTGAGGAGATTAATAAAATTACTCCATTTGAACACTTGCTAAGTGTTATTTCAAAACTTGATATTGAATGGGAATTTGATCGCAAAAGAGCCTATTTGCAGACGGTTTGTATTTTGTTAAAAAATGGATTGAGACTTTACTATGCATTCGGCAGCAAAAAAGAAAACGATTACGGGCTCTTCTCGATCAAGTTAATACTGGAAAATCATGAACTCACTGCACTTTAATTTGAAATATGTGGCTTTATTTCCTTGTTAGTATTTTGTATATTTAATGTATGAACAGAACTATTGTTATTTTAGGTTGTATAGCATTGTTCATAGGAACTGGTTGCTCCAATTCCGCAACTGAACATAAGTATGAGTATGTCCCTCTCAGTGAATATAAGATGGAGCCTGCTGATATAAAACCGGATGCCGAAGTTCGCATCATTGGATTTTCCGGTGGTGACAAAAGTGAAAATGGCCATGTGAATTATTTTCAGTTTATCGTGATTGATAAGGGATCCGGTGATACGGTTCGAATTCTGGCGCCGCTGATAAGTACCAAAGATGCTGATGTTGAACATGATACTTATACGACGCCCTCTCTATTTGATGCTTCCAAAGGTATCTTTGATGCGGTTTACGTATTGAAAGATAGTATACAGAATATGGCGGTTAATATTGCTTCTTCACCGCCAGAAGGTGGGGATATTGAAGCTATCAAGAAGAACCTGACAAACACCGTCCATGGAAAGGAATTTGTAGTTGTGGTTAAAGATGTTCCCAATTTTGAAGATCCTGCTTATAAAACGGCCATTGGCATTCTGAGATTCAAAAAAACGCCCTGGTAAAACGGTCAATATATATCATTCCCCTATGAACCTACTTTTCGTGTGCAGCATGAATAAATGGCGAAGCCCGACTGCGGAAGCCATCTTCAAAAATCACGTTTTCTATCATGCCAAATCTGCTGGCGTTTCGGAATCTGCCAGGATCAGGATCTCTGAAAAATTGATAACCTGGGCCGATTTGATCTTCGTTATGGAGAAGGAACATAAACGGAGAATAATGGACCGGTTTGGTGAATCGCTGCATGATAAACAAATAATCGTTCTGGATATCGCCGATGATTATCAGTTTATGGACCCTGAATTGATCGAAGTCATAAAGCTGTCTGTTCGCCCTTATCTTGAACAGTTGTAGGGGTGAATTACGTAATAGGGACTTATTATTTTTTATCTGTATTTTTGCCCGCGTTTTTACTCTTTTAACCCTTCAACCCATTTACTTACCCTGGTGTTTACCAATCAATTTCCAAGGCTGGCTTTTGCTGTATGCGCACGGCGTTTTTTATCTGTGGTTATATGTTGCGGTTTTGTTGCATTGGCGCTGACCGCCAACAGTCAGCCGGCATCCTTTACCCAAACACCGGCTTTAGGCGTACACCTGGCTTTTTTTGATTTTAAAGGCGCTGATAACAGCGCTCACTTCGGCCAGTATATGAAACCCGGACTGGCGGTTCATTTTCAAAATAGCTTTTCCCGACAGATCGATTATAGCATAACCCTGGCCGGTTCTTTCCTCGAATTTCCCGATGGGAAAGGCGGGAGCCTTGGAGATGGCAAAAAGCAACTGCTGCTCGAAAACGACTTTTCCGTACGGGCGCGACTGGTAAAATCGCCTGCCTTGTTTAATCCTTATGTGCTGGCCGGTTTGGGTTGGTCGCAATACGATAACCAGTATGGTTTATATGCTCCGGTTGGCCTTGGCCTGCAGGTGAATGTGACACCGGACCTTTTTTTATTAGTCAATTCGCAGTACCGCATTCCGGTTACCTCCCTGCAGCATCAACATTTTTTTCATAGCATAGGTATTGCGGGCGCCATCAGCCGAAAAAAAATTGTGCATGCTACACCGGCGCTATTGCCGCCGCCGGTTGTTAAACAGGTTATACCAACCGATATAGATGGTGATGGTATTCTCGATCAGCTGGATTCCTGTCCGCACATCGCGGGTGTCATTCGTTATCATGGCTGTCCCGTGCCTGATCGCGATGGCGACGGCATCTTTGACGAAGAGGATGAATGTATCGATGTGAAAGGTGTGGCTGCATACAAAGGTTGTCCCATGCCCGATAAAGACATGGATGGGGTGGCTGATTCGTTGGATAAATGTCCCGATATGGCCGGTAGCGGCGTTAACGGGGGCTGTCCTGAAATAGCCACCTTGAAAACAATGATCAATTGGGCCGCTCAAAATATTTTCTTTGAAACGGGCAGCTATCATTTATTGCCCCGCTCTTTTCCACCGCTTGATTCGGTGGCCAACCTGTTAAAAAAATACCCGGTAGTACAACTTTCCATCGAGGGACATACCGATAGCATCGGTGGCGCGCTCTATAATCAAACCTTGAGTGAAAACCGCGCCGGCGCTGTGATGCAGTACCTGGTAAAGGCCGGCATAACTGCCAGCCGGTTACAGGCTACGGGTTACGGTCTGCAACAGCCGATCGCAACGAATTCAACCCGCGAAGGCCAGGCCAAAAATAGAAGGGTAGTATTCAGTATACATTATTAACCACAATACAGTTGTTACTCCTTCGGGTTCCGCGTTAAACAACCCGCATTTCACGATAACCGTTCTGCGTTTTGCGTTCTGCGGTTTGCATTTGATAAATTAGATCGTTGCATTCGTTGATGGTACTGGCGCCGGGTTGGCCAATTGTAAAATCACTCAGTTGCTGAAAAAGCAATGGGGTAGGAGCGATGTAACTGTACACGGCTGTTGGAAAAGGCAGGGGTAATGCCAGTAGCTTACTGAATAATGCCTTGTCTTTACCGCACAGGATGATCAGGTTCAGCTGCCGGTGTTGTGTGGCCAGGGCGCGAATAAATTTCAGCACGCTGCGGGTGCGCTGATTGCCTGCGCTTATAAACCCAACGGGCCAGGCAGGGTTCAGTCCAATGGACCGTAATTGATACCCCCGGTTGGCGACCGCCGGTTCATAAGTACTTTCTTTCACCGGCATTTCTGCTTTGTGGATGGCGAGGTTGCGTATGGTTTTCATATTATCGGATTGCATATAACTGATAGATATTGGTTTTTGCGAAAATATCCTGTTGCATAGCGGTAATGTTGCTAAAGCCCTGTTGCTGCAGGAGGTTTTTTGTTTTTTTGAGCCGGTCATCTATATCATGGAGTTCCATAACCACCTGCCTGATCGAAGACCAATGCCGGTCTTCAATGCCCTGCAGTATATCCCATTCGGCATACTCGGCATCAATTTTCAACAGGTCGATGCGTTGAATGGCATGCGAATGCATAATGGCAGAAACGGTTGTGATGGAACACACATAGTCCTGCTGTCGGCGAAATACAACGTTCAATACAATGTCGATCATGGTTTCCCAAACCACTGTGGGTATCATGCGAAAAAGTAGCGGTGTCTGTTTTAAATTGGCCAGGGTGGCTGTTATTGTGTTGCCCCGTTCATTATATGCGGTAACAGGAAATCCGGTTGACAGAATAGTGGCTTTGGGAAAATAGGTAAATGTCAACTGGCCTTCTTTTTTGCCGAGGCCAACCGGTAATACTTTTATATTGTGCGGCGCATGCGCGGCTACATTCTTTGATAATACGTCGGCAATGGGGCTAATGGGTTCAAACGCATAAATGCTCAACTGCGCGTTTTGCTGCAGGTGTAGCCATAAGGAGAAGATGCCAATGTTGGCGCCGACATCAAAAACCGTATCGCCAGAGGAAAGGGAAATGCCGTGTTGCAGGTATAAAGGGACTTCTTTTTCGAGCCAGGCGGCTTCTTTTTTACGAATGCAATAAACGGGTACTGCATCAAAAAGGAATGCTTTTTTGCTACGGTTCTTCATGTAAGGGTACCTGCCGGATTAATGGCAGTAAAAGGATATTGGGTTAATAAATTGTTGAATCAACAATTCAACAAACGGTCACTTGTATCAAAAATAACATTTATAGGTTCGTGTGCAAGTTTTTACGATGAAATAATGAGAAGCGTGTATAACTTGCTAATAATGCGCGCACCAACGAATACAATTACATTTTATTACAGGTACCGGAAGCTTTTCAAAAAATCGTCTTTGTAATTCCTGCCAATGGGTATCTGATGCTGGCCAATAATGATCTCTTCTTCGTTAAAGCTGTCGATATTTTTAATGTTCACAATAAAACCACGGTGTACCCGCACCAGGGCGGGGTGATTGAATTTTTCGGCGATGTATTGCAGGGACACGCGTAATGTTATCTTTTTATTGGTGGTGACCAGCCTGATATAATTGTTGTCGCTTTCGGCAAACAACAGTTCATCAATGGAGAACTTGTTAAACCGGTAATTGTGTTTTACAAAGAAATAATTATTGAAGAAGAGCAGGGCTTCTTTGCTGGTTTCTTCCTTATCGACGATCGCTGGTGTTGGTGAGGGATCAGTGGGTTTGGTCAGCACGGCAAAATTATGAATGGCAATCTGGATGCTGGTATGCAGGCTGTCGTTGTTGAACGGTTTCACCAGGTATGCCGAAGGGTTTACGGCTTTAGCCCTGTTGATATATTCACTCTGCGAGAAGGCGGTTAAAAAGATCAACGGTACCTCCTGGATCTTTTTTAATGCAGCGGCCGTTTCAATGCCATCTTTGGCGCCCCTGATATTGATGTCCATCAATACCAGGTCGGGCTTTTGGTCAGTAAAGAGGTCAATCGCATCAGCACTGTTACCGGCAATCCCAGCCACCTCATAGCCTTCTTTTTGTAATCGCATGGAAAGGTCCAGCGCTACAATGGATTCATCTTCCACGATCATAATTTTCACTTTGTCGTTCATGCATGTACAGGTTTAACTGGGAATGTAAAAGTAAATACGGAACCGGCATCGCAGTTCAGTTGCATGCTGCCTTCCAACTGTTGGGTGAGCGACTGCATCAACTGACGTCCGAACGAAGTGGATCGCTTCCAGTCTTTTTCGGTGAGCTCCCGGCCATTGTCGGTAACCGTTAACTGCAGCTTGTTAGCGTTCTCCTGCAGGGCTATATGCAAAGCAGGATCGGTTACATTTTTATAGGCGTATTTGAATGCATTGGTCACTGCTTCGTTCAATACAAGGCCTACAGGGATGGCTACATCGGCTTCCAGCTCGTTAACATCGATCTGCAGCTGCAGGTTAAAGTTATGCGTTTTGTAACCATAAGCATGCATCAGGCTTTCGGATAATTCGGTAATAAACTCCTGGATATTTACACTGCTGCTGGTTTTTGTCTGATACAATTTCTGATGTATCAGGCTCATGGCCTCAATGCGATGCTGACCTTCCATCAGGGCTTTTTGCGCCAGGGGATCATCCATTTTTGCGCTTTGCAGGTTCAGCAGGCTGCTCACGATCTGCAGGTTGTTCTTAACGCGGTGATGCAGTTCCTTCATCAGGTAGTTCAGGTGGCCTTCCTGTTTCCTGATCTTTTTGTTCTGTTGCCATACCCAGAACAGCAACGCCAGGAATACGCCGGAAGCGGCGAAGGAAATGAATAACAATTTTTTCCGCAGGCGATTTTGTTGGTCCAGGTCTTTTATCTGTTCATCCTTTTTACCTGTTTCATACCGGGTAGCCAGTTCCTGGGCGTGCCCGTTCTTGACTTCTTCATCACGCGCTTTTTTCAGTTCATTGTATTTTTCCAAAGCCACGGAAGCCGAATCAACATGTTTCAGACTGAATTCAAGCAAAGCCCGGTTCAGGTAATAATCGATCAGGTTGTCTTTACCGGGCGATGTAACCGTCATCAGGCGCCTCATGCTGTCGAGGTACCTGGCGGCCAATGTATGGTTTTGATCGCCCCGCTGCATATCGAGACTGGCAATAACCGTATAGGAAAGTCCTTTGGTGATCGGCGTTACATCTGCAAGACTTAAATAAGGCTCCATGTCAGCAACTGCCTGAAACGCTTTCGGATATTGTTTCAGTCCTTTGTATGCGTTAATGATCAGGAGGTAAGTGCGGGCGGTGACATCTGTTAAATTACCTGTACCGCGCTGCTGCCGCGGTACCACGTCGATGATTTTGGCAGCGTACACCAGGGCGCTGTCATATTGTTTAAAACTGTTATAAATGTTCGCGATGTTGAACAAAGTGATGGCTATATCGTACAGCTTGTGTGATGCTTCTGAATACACCAGCGCTTTTTTATTCGCTTCAATGGCTTCGGTCGCATTGTTATTGTTGCGGTATACATATGCTAATTTCCGGTACAGCGATCCAAGCAGATCGGGTGGTAAAGGGGTACGTTCACTGATTGTCAAAGCTTTTAACGCATACTCCAGCGTCAGGGCGTTGTTATCCCTGGTCAGTTGCACGCCGCTTTTAAGTGCATATACCATGGCCAGCGCCGTATCATTGCCACTGCTTTCGGCAACGGCTTCGGCTTCATTGCTCATGAGCGTGGCTGTATCAGGATTTTGCAGCAGGAAAATAAAGGCAGCGTCTGTGAGCGGCTTTACTTTTTGTACCGGCGTAGTGGCATTTTTATAGGCATTCAGCAGGCTATCGGTTTGTATCCGCCATTTTTGGGCAATGCAGTATGGGGAGATGATTAATAGTGCTATAAGCAGAAGCAGGTTTTTTCTACGGCCGATCATTAAATAAAAATAGCAATAATTTATAGTTTTTAACCCGGATTGATCAATTGTTATCGGGGTTTCACTCGAATATAAGTTTGTTTATATGTGTTGGCTGGGTTGATCAAATATATTTTATTGCTCATGTTCAAAAGTGTTAAATTTACAATTCATGGGGATTGTCCCCCGTATTCCTGGTGACCGCTTACAGGTATGCGCGCTAACGATTGAAACCAGATAACGCTTATGGGTACCTTCTGCAGATATATACTATTTGCTATACTTCTATTGGTCATTGCCATTAAGGCCTGGCCCAATACCGGTGCTGCTATTTCCCATTTAGGTATACAGCAGGGTTTATCCAATAACTCAGTACAATGTATTTACCAGGACCATAACGGACTGATGTGGTTTGGTACGTACGACGGATTGAACAGTTACGACGGCTACGGCTTCCGGGTTTTCCGGAATACGATCAACGATACCGGCTCTATTCCGCATAACTATATCTATACCATTCACGAAGACAAATTTAACAACCTGTGGGTAGGTACTGGACAGGGAGTAGCCGTATATAACCGCATCTTCGATCGCTTTTCACCGGTATACTTTCATCCTGTTTACGCATTGACGCAGAAGGACAGGATCACCTGCAGCATCAATACCATTAAATCAGATGCAACAGGGAATGTTTTTATTGGTACGAATGGCTGGGGGCTGTTCCTGAAAAAGCAAGGCCCCGATGCCGCTAAACAAATACCGGTTCATAGAGCAAACAAAGAAACGTATTGGTATAATGTACAGGCCATATACGTTGATAAGCCGGGCAGGGTGTGGCTTTTTATTGAGACCGTAGGCTTATGTTTGTTTGACCCGCGCAGCAATAAGATCAGTGTGGTCAATAATTCATTGCGATCTGTTATCAGTCTGGAAGTGGATGATGCAGGCAGCATCTGGATGGGTACGGAAAATGGATTGTTTCAATATGACATTGCATCGAACAGCTTTATCAAACACTATATTGAAAAGAAAGGCCAGCTTACCATGAATATGGTCGTAAGCCTGTGCAGTGATGCGAATAATAATTTATGGGTAGGTACGCTGGGCGGTGTTAATATGCTGAACAAGGTTACAGGCGCCTTCCAGTACCTGTTGCCCGGTGAAAGTAAAGATCAACTGTCGAGCGAGTCGGTGCATTCCATTTTTGTTGATAAAGAATCGCGGGTATGGATGGGGACGCTGAAGGGCGGCATTGATATTCTGGATGTACATAAAAGCAGGTTTCAGACAATTACGCATAATCCGTTCGACGGCAACAGCCTGATCAATAATTTCGTGTCGTCTTTTTATGCAGACAAAAACGGCGATCTGTGGATTGGTACCGATGGCGGCGGCTTCAGCATCTGGAACCGGCAGAAGAACCAGTTCACCAACTTTCGCCACCAGGTAAACGATCCCCGTTCTTTAAGTAATAATGCCATCAGCTGTATAAAGCAGGATTACCTGGGCAATACCTGGTTAGCCAGTTTCGGCGGAGGCATTAATAAGTTCAACCGGGCAACAAGTTCTTTTGAGCATTACAAATGCATAAATGAAACAACCGGGGAAGAAAATAAAAATGTGTGGCTGTTGTATGAAGACCGCGATCAAAACTTTTGGGCCACCACATTTGGCAATGGAAAACTATACCGGTTGAACCGATCACAGAACCGGTTTGAACTGTTTGATACGGAATTGAACGACCTTATTTCCATCGCAGAAGATCATACCGGCGCCTTGTGGGCTGGAAATGCGCGGCAGTTAATAAAGCTCGACAAGCAAAACAAAAAACATGTTTTTTATGAAACCGGCAAACCGGTGCGGGCCATATTTGAAGACAGTCATCATAACCTGTGGGTGGGCACCGAGGGTGGGGGCCTTATTTTGTTCGACAGAAAGACGGGCCATGTAGCTGTACGATATTCTACAGGAGAAGGATTAACCAACAATGCGGTTTTGAATATCCTGGAAGATGCAGCGGGGCATTTATGGATAAGCACTTTTAACGGGTTGTCGAAGTTTGATCCCGTTAAAAAAACGTTCCAGAACTTTTATCAGAGTGATGGTTTGCAAAGCAACCAGTTCTCATACAATGCGGCGCTCCGGCTGCAATCGGGCGAGCTGGCTTTTGGCGGTATCAATGGCTTTAATTTATTTTTTCCACAACAGGTGAATACGCGCACTTTTATGCCAGCGTTGTTGTTCTCCTCAATATGGGTGAATAACAAACCGCTTGCCGCTATGCCCCGGTGTATTGTACGGGCCGGTAATGATCGTATTACCGAACTACGGATCCCGTATAATGAAGCTATTCTTTCCTTTCATTTTACGGCATTGGAATATTCTTCGCCCGAAAAAGTGAACTATGCTTATTTCCTGGAGGGTTGGGATAAAGACTGGAACTATCCGGGCAACGTTCGAACCATCAACTATAACAATATCAGCGAAGGAAGTTACTGGTTACGGGTAAAATCAACCAACGCAGAAGGCATCTGGAATACGCAGGAAGCCACTATAAAAATAATTATCCTGCCACCCTGGTATCGCAGCTGGTGGGCCTGGTTGCTGTATATCTCTATAGCATCGGCGCTCATTTATGTGTATTACAGGTACAAGGTCCGGCAGTCAAAGCTGGAGTATGAGATCAAACTGGCGCACCTGGATGCGGAAAAGGAAAAAGAGATCAATGATAAAAGGAATTCCTTCTTTACCAATATCTCGCATGAGTTCCGCACGCCTTTAACGCTTATCATCAATCCCATAAAAGATATATTACGCGGGTCAGGGGATAGCGGCCACACCGGTCATGAAAAGGACCTGACCATTGTATATCGCAATGCCCGGCGTTTGCTGAGTCTGGTTGATCAGTTATTGATATTCCGGAAAGCGGATGTAGCTGCCGATAAAATGACGTTTGCCAAACACAATTTTTATAACTTATGTAATGAGGTATACCTGTGTTTTGTGCAACAGGCGAGGAGCAATCACCTGTCGTATATTTTTGAGTGCGACAATCCCAACCTGGAATTGTATGTAGACCGGGAGAAAATGGAGATCGTTTTGTACAACCTTCTTTCAAACGCCATTAAGTTCACACCACCTGGCGGTTCTATTACATTTAAAGTGCAGGAGTGGAACGATACGGTTCAACTATTGGTGCAGGATACGGGTTATGGTATACCCGAAGCTGCAAAGACCCGGTTGTTTGAAAAATTTTACCAGGCAACTGGCGGCAAGGCGCCATTGAAACCCGGTTTTGGCATCGGGCTATATCTCGTTCGACATTTTATTACAGCACATAAAGGCACCGTCATCCTGCAAAGCGAAGAAGGAACAGGCACCACTTTTTGTATCAATTTGCAAAAAGGAAAAGCGCACCTGGCGGATGAGACCATTTTGGAGGAAGCGCAAAAGGAAGCTGTTATCCTGGACGAACTGCTGGAAGAACCGCAAGAAGAAGCACCGGCGGTTGATCTTAAAGAAAGCAATCCCGGCATATTGGTAACAGACCGGCATAGTGTTTTGATCGCTGATGACGACCATGCCATCAGGCATTATTTGCACCAGATGCTGAAAGACAAATACCATGTGATAGAGGCGGTGAACGGCCAGGAGGCTTTGACCATGGTGCAATCGAAAATGCCCGACCTGGTGATCAGCGACATTCGGATGGACGGGATGGATGGTATTGAATTATGTAAAAAGATAAAAAAGGATGCGGCGTTGAATCATATCCCCGTGGTGCTGCTGACAGCTTCTCAGCGTAGCGAAACCGAATTGCAAAGTATTGAGGAAGGCGCCGACTTATATATTACCAAGCCGTTCGATAAAGACCTGTTGCTGGCGAAGGTGGAAAATATCTTCAAAACCCGCAATGAGCTGCGGAATTATTTCTTTAACGAGATCACTTTAAAACAAAACAGCCCAAAAGTTTCTGCAGAATATAAAGAGTTCCTGGAAAACTGTATCGCTATTGTTGAGCGGCATCTCAATGACGATCATTTTACCATAAAAGTGCTGGTGAAGGAGATCGGGATGAGCCATAGCAACCTGTATAAGAAGATACGGTTGTTATCGGGGCAGTCCATTACCAACTTCATAAGGTATATCCGGTTGCGAAAGGCGGCGGAATTGATGCTCAAAGGCGATTGTAATGTGAACCAGGCCGCGTTTGAAGTTGGCATCAGTGATATCAAGTACTTCAGGACCCAGTTTAATAAGCTGTTCGGCATGAATCCCTCCGAGTATATTAAAAAATATCGCCATTCTTTTAACAGCCAGTACAACATTAACGGCAGACGGGAGTCGTGAAAGGCACGCTTCACGCCGCACGCTTCGCGCTGCACGCAATACACCCCAGGTTCTAAAGCCAATGTTCTGAAAATTCAATGTGCGTTTTGTATTTGGCTTGTAGCTTAAAGCTTGTAGCGTGCAGCTGTATTTTACCAGTTTCACCCCCTTAATAAGCAAATTCCCCCCTATACCACCCGGTGAAATGGGGATATTTTAGTATCTGTAAAAGGTATGGCCACATCCTCTACCATTAGAAAAAAATAAACAATGTACAAGAAAGGAAAGTATGCCTCCAGCGTAGTAATGATCGTTCTCGGGTTATGCTTGTTTATGTTACCAGGCTCCATTTGTTGGGCGCAGCAAAGTGTGAAAGTAGCTGTATATGACCGTTACACGCAGTTTAATCCGGGTAAAACCTGGTTCGATGACAGGGGAGAAGTGATCAACGCCCATGGCGGCGGGTTGTTGTATAGCGGCAATACCTATTATTGGTTTGGGGAATGCCGCAACAGGAAGGGTACTCAGGGGGTGAATGTATATTCCTCGAAAGACCTGTATAACTGGAAATTTGAAGCATTGGCCCTGTCAACCGATAGTGCTCATGCCGGCAGCGATATTGAACCCGATTGTGTTATGGAGCGGCCTAAAGTAATTTATAATGCAAAAACGGGCAAGTACGTGATGTGGTTTCATCTGGAGCTGAAAGGCAAAGGATACAGTGCAGCCCGTGCCGGTGTGGCGGTAAGTGATAAGGTGACCGGTCCGTTTACATTTATCAGCAGCTTCAGGCCCAATGGAAATATGTCGAGAGACATGACCCTGTTTGTTGATGAGGACGGTTCGGCCTGGCATATGTATTCTTCCAAAGAAAATTACGACCTGCGCATTGCCCGGCTCACGGATGATTATCTGCAACCTACCACAGAAGATAAACTGCTGTTCAGTGCGCATAGGGAGGCGCCTGCTTTATTCAGGTACCAGAGCAAGTACTATTTAATTACCAGCGGCTGTACGGGCTGGGCGCCTAATAAGGCATCCGTACACGTGGCTACTTCATTGACCGGTCCCTGGACGCTTATGGACCATAATCCCATGGCTGGCCCGGGTGCCGATAGCACGTTTGGCGCACAGTCAACCTATATACAACCGATAGCTGGAAAAAAAGATGCGTTTATTTTCATGGCCGATAAATGGAATCCGCACGATTTGCGTGATAGTCGCTATTTGTGGTTGCCGGTTTATATTCGTAACGGGCAGCCGGTGGTTGAATGGGCGGAGGCCTGGGACCTGAAATTGTTTGAGAAGAAATAAATGCTTTCGTATAGCCTTGAAAAAATATTTCACATGCGCATGCAATTGATCCATGGCATGCTGTCCGTATTACTGGTGGCAGCATGCAGTCCCCGCTTGTCCAATAACAATCCCTATGAAAAAGAAGGTTACCAGTTAGTTTGGGCCGATGAATTTAACCAGGCAGGCAAACCCGATACAACGCGCTGGCGTTATGAAGCAGGGTTTGTAAGAAATGAAGAACTCCAATGGTATCAGCCGGAGAATGCCCTCTGTAAGAACGGTCAGTTGATCATTGAAGCCCGGCGCGAACAACGGGCAAACCCTGGTTATGAAGCCGGGCATGCGAGCTGGCGAAAGAACCGCCCAACGATCGATTACACATCAAGCTGTTTGCTGACAGCGGGCAAGGCAAGCTGGTTATATGGCCGTTTTGAAATGCGCGCGCGTATTGACATTCGTAACGGCATATGGCCAGCCTGGTGGACGCTGGGCATTGACAAGCCCTGGCCCGGTAACGGTGAAATTGATATCATGGAGTATTACCGCGGAAAACTACTGGCAAACATTGCCTGCCAGGGTAGTAACCACCAGGCGGAGTGGTATAGTAATACATTCTCCGTTGACTCAATGGGCGGGCTCGCCTGGGCCGGTAAATTTCATGTGTGGCGCATGGACTGGACAGAACATTTTATTGCCCTGTATGTGGATGATATATTGCTGAATAAAGTAATGCTTGATGTATTGGCGAACAAAGATGGCAGTAGTTTCAATCCTTTTAAACAACCGCATTACATGTTGCTGAACCTGGCCATTGGCGGGCAAAATGGCGGCGACCCCGCCAGTACAAACTTTCCCAGCCTGTTTGAGGTGGATTATGTGCGGGTGTACCAGAAAAAAAATGAACAGTAAACCATATGGGGCTTGGTCAAATACTTATACGTTTCAAACTGAATAAATTATCATGTCCTGAAAAAGTACGATATCAGCTAAAAAAAAGTACGGCCGATAACTTTCTTGGGATGCATTGTACTATTCTGCATTAGTTTGACATAATATTATTTTCTTTGACGATGTATGGTCAAAGATAATCGCTATAATATTGCCCGCATTTTTATTGAAAAAGGAGAGATTAAAACGATTGCCCAGATCTTCGATTATATCCCCAAGTCAGTAGTGAGCCATGAAATAAAAACTAACAATAACCGGTTTACCCGGCTTATAAACGATCCATTAGAATTTAAATTGATAGAGCTGTCAAAGATAGCCAAAGCCATTGGTGTTGAAACCAAGGTACTGGTGAATATGGCATTGCAGGATGCGGTACGGCGATCACGGAGCAAAAGAGCGGACCGGTAACAATTGATGAAAGGTATTGACTAATTCAATGGAAACAAAAAAACTACGAAACGAATCAATCTATGTATTGAATAGATATAAAAAACTACAGGACGTCGTTTTTTAAGAATTAATCACTAATTCTTTTTTTCTTTGAATAATGAGTATGGATAAACGATATGACAGTATAAAGATCATGATCGAAACCGGACACATAACCGAATTCCAACAGATTTTTAACTACATCCCTAAAAGTTTACTGGGCAAGCATCTTCATACCAATAATCCTCGAATGACCCGCCTTGTATCGAATGTCGATGATCTTACCGTGCACGAGATTGTTAGCATCAGTACGCTTTTTAATGTTGATTATAACAAAATCACTCATATCGTATTTGCACAATATCTGAAAGACAAAAAGATCAGGTGACTAACGCGTTAAGGTGACGCATTGCGTTGCTAACCTTCTGTTTCATCCCATGGGTTTCCCGGAATTTTCTATCACTGGCAAAAAGGGGTGATACTGCCCCGCATGCCAGTAACCCGGAGGGGAGTGTGAGCCATCCTGTTCATTCAGTGATGGCTCTATCTTTTACCCCTAACCCTGGGCTCAACCTGACAGGTCTGAGTTAAGTCTGGGTTACATTAACCGGTAAGTAAATTTCCGCGGGTTATTGGCGGTTTCCCCTCAGCCTCCCAGGGCACTACCGGCGCGGGTTGGGGATGGCATGGCAATATGTGCTCTACCGATGTGCTGGGAATGGCGCCCAATGCACAGATATATGATATCCGGATTGGAGCGGCTGATATTCCGGCAACTATTTCAAATCCCCCGCCTACGGCGGGGTTTTTTATGATCATGATGCAAACATTTCGTTAAAGCGGGTGGGAGCGGTAAAATAATTAATTCAAAACATCGAAACATTTCGATGTATCTATTTATATTTGTGGCGGCAATTAAATATGCCGGGTATGGACAGTAAAAAATTTGAACGAATTTCCCGCGCGCTGAGTGATCCCAACAGGATTGTGATCCTGGAAAAATTCAGGAAGCGGAAAGACTGTTTATACTGCTCTGAAATTCATGATATGCTTGATCTGGCACAACCCTCTATTTCCCATCACTTAAAACAACTGGTTGATGCCGACCTGTTGATGCCAGAGAAAGAAGGCCGCAGCCTGAAGTACCTGTTAAACGAAACGGTCCTCGACGATTACATTGCCTTCCTGAACGCCCTGAAAGGGTAGGAAACACAGCTGCACGCTATCCCGACAAGTCGGGACATGCTACACGCAAATACAAAATACAGATACTCTGATTAGTCGGGGTACGGAAAAACAACTGCCCCGGCAAGTCGGGGTGAGGGATCTCTGTTTGTTCTATTTATCGAAACATTTGAATATTTAAATTTATGAAGAAGTCGATCTACATTATGGCACTGGGGGCTTTTGGCATTATTACCACTGAATTTGGGATCATCGGTATTATGCCCGCCATTGCCAAACACTTTCAGGTATCTATAGATACTGCCGGCTGGTTGTTGAGCGGGTTTGCGTTAACCATTGCGCTTACAGGTCCTTTTGCCGTATTGCTAACCTCATCAATTAACCGTAAATGGATGATGTGTCTGGTGCTGTTCACATTTGTGCTGTCAAATATTCTTTCAGCTATATCACCCAATTTTACGGTTTTAATGATAGCCCGTATTATACCGGCTTTTCTACACCCGGTATTCTGGGCGGTTGCTACAGTGGCTGCATCCAAACAGGTTGAACCAAAAGATGCGCCCAAAGCGGTATCGGTGGTATTGGCCGGGTTAAGCATAGCTACTGTATTGGGCGTGCCTATTACAACCTATGTTGCTGAATTAATAAACTGGAAAGCTTCCTTTATAGTAGCGGGAGTCATTAACCTGATCGCTTTTGTTGCGCTGATGGCATTTGTACCTTCTATGCCCGTTACCGAAAAGCAATCGGTAAAAAGCCAACTTGTTATTTTAAAAAAGGGACAAATGTGGGTAAACCTGGTTGCCACCATGGTTATGATCGCCGGCATTTTTGCTACGTATAGCTACCTGGCCGAATACCTGGGTAAGATCAGCAGCATGAACGGAAAACAGATCAGTGTAATGCTGTTGCTGTTTGGTACAACCGGTATTGCCGGTAACTGGCTCACCGGCCTGGCATTGAGTAAGAACGTATTGTTAACTACACGTTTCTTCCTGTTATCATTGATTGGCGTACATGTGCTGGCGTATGTATTTGGCGGATTGTTTATACCCATGACGGCCATCGTTGGCATTTGGGGCTTCATTCATACCGGCGGATTTTTAATTGGACAAACCCGGTCAACCTCCGAAGCGCCGGAAGCGCCTGAACTGGCAGCCAGTTTAATGGTATCGTTTGGTAATGCCGGTGTAACACTGGGCACATTCCTGGGCGGTATCATCATTACGCTGTTCGGTATTCACGAGGTAATCTGGATAAGCATACTGTTATTGCTGGTGTCGCTGGCGCTCACTTTTGTATTTATCAGAAAGCGAACCGTTGAATCAACGGAGGAAAAAGAGTCAGTAGTAGAAGAAGAGGAAGATGAAGTAAATGAAGCTTTGGAATTGCGTCCGGTAGGGCAGTTAAGTTAATTAGCTAATGTGATAATACCTTGCCCGTCCGACCCAGTCAATCGGACGGGCTTTTTGCTTTCATGCCTTTTGCCTCTTTTTCGTTACACGTCTATAGCCCAAATCTGCACGGTTATCGGCCAAATCTGCACGGTTATCAAATAGTTGTCATATGATTTCCATATCCAAATAAATGCTATTTACTTTGTGCCTTAATAATTTTTATATTTAAAATAGCTCCCCTATGTCCAAAACCCTTTACTTGTTGGCAGTTCTTTCCACATTGTTGCTGGTGGCAAGCTGTAAAAAAGATTTTGAAGAAAACAAAGTGCCAGTTGCCGATGCCGGTCAATCTAAAACAATTACGTTACCTGATTCAGCGGTGGTTTCAGGTTCAGGTACCGACGCCGATGGTAAAGTGGTGGCATATTTGTGGAGCCAGGTTTCCGGACCCGCCAATTCTATTATTGTGAACCCGGGAGCCAATTCAACGATCATCAGATTCACTGTTCCCGGTAGTTATTTGTTTCAATTAATGGTTACAGATGACAACGGCGCTACCGGTGTTGATACCGTATCGGTTCTTGTTACCGGTTCCAAAATTGAAGGAAATAAAATACCGGTAGCTAATGCCGGTCCAAATAAAATAATTACGCTTCCCGATTCGGCAGTGGTTACAGGTACTGGTACCGACGTCGATGGTAAAGTAGTTGCTTATTTGTGGAGCCAGGTTTCCGGACCTGCCCCTTCTACTATTGTGAATCCTGGTTATCCTTCCACTTCCTTTCAATTCAGTGTAGCGGGCAGCTATATATTCCAGTTACTGGTTGTAGATGATAAAGGGGCTACTGGTGTTGATACGATGTCGGTTCTTGTTAAACCTGCCATTGGTCAACAAACACTTACGTTACAGCCTTACGACAACCGTACAGAATATCAAGTCGTAACGTTAAATGGAAGTGATGTATCTGGCTGGGGCCCTTCATCTTTTGATGTAGTTGCCTGGACATCAAGCGGAAACCCTTATAATTTCCGGTCGCTTTTAAAATTTGATTTTAGCTCCATCCCAGCCAGTGCAACCATAAAAAGCGCTCATGTTTTCCTCTATTCCCATCCTTCACCTACGCCGGGAGGCAACTTTGTAGATGCCAATAGTGGATCCACCAATGCATTCCTTGTTCAGCAGATTACCACTCCATGGACAACTTCAACTGCAACATGGGCTAATCAGCCATCTGTGTCAACCAGCAATCAGATTGTTGTGCCGCACACAAGCCAAACCAGCCTGGACGTGGATATTGATGTAACTGCGATGGTAGCTTCCATGGTGAATAATAATACCAATTATGGATTCTTTTTTAGATTGCAAAACGAAGTGATCTATAATATCCGAAGTTTTGTATCCAGCCGTAATACTACGTATCCTGGCAAACGTCCTAAAATTGTAATAACATATCAGTAATAGTAGCTGATAAAAAATAAACAAATAAAACGGGCGGACTCATTCATTTGAGCCGCCCGTTTTTATGGTAAGCCCTTCAAACTCTGCACTGTAAATTTTGAATTGTATTCATTTAGTCCGATTATTGTGATTTATAAGAAAACAGTAATTGGAATGGAAAAGATCTATCTCAGCGATTCGGGCCCTAAAGTATCACCGGCTATTTATGGTTTTTACAGATGGAATGAAGTAACGGGCGATGCCGCCCAAACCATGGAAAAGATCGTGAATCTTTGCCTGGAACTGGGCATCAACACGTTTGATCATGCCGATATGTATGGCGACTACCAATGCGAAGAATTATTTGGTAAGCTGATCAACCGCAAGTCGTTTAAACGGGAGGATATTGTTTTATTTTCCAAATGTGGACTGGTTACGCCTCATGCCGACCAGCCAAATGTGCGTGTAAAACATTATAATACTTCCTCGGCTCATATTCTCAAAAGCGTTGATAACTCACTGCGAAAGCTGAAGACAGATTATATTGATATTTTTCTGCTCAATCACCTCGACCCCCTGTCAAATGTGGAAGAAACGGCCCTGGCATTGCAGCGCCTGAAAGATTCAGGTAAAGTAAAAAATATCGGGGTGGTGAATTTCACCGTGTTTCAACACCAACTGCTGGCATCGCTGCTACGCACACCGATTGTGACCAATCATATTGAACTGAACCTGCTCAACACGTCTGCGCTTGACAATGGTCAGCTGGATTATATCAAACAACGGTATATGCGTCCGCTGGCTTCAGCGCCTTTGGCGGCTGGCCGTATTGCCAACGGAACAGATGCGCAGGCTGTAAAAGTAAGAACGACCTTGGAAGCTGTCGGCAAAAAATATAATGCTGATATTGAATCTATTGCCGTTGCCTGGTTGGTGAAATTGGGCGCATTGCCGCTGATAGGCACCATCAATGAGCAAAGGATCAGGAATATTGCCAATGCATTCACCATTGATCTCGATCATCAGGACTGGTATGAATTGTATGCAGCTTCACGTGGGGAACTGTAATAATACGCTGAACGCAAAACGCTGAACGCAGAAACGCAAACCTCGGTAATAAGCGTTAAGCTTTCGGCGTTAAGCGTTCGGCTTTCCCTATCTTTGTGCTGTTTATGAGAACGTTTGAAGATACTTACCGGCATAAAGGATTGCGGAAACAACTGGTTGATCTATTAAAGCAGAAAGGCATTACCGATGAGCGGGTGCTAACGGCCATTCTACAGGTTCCAAGACATTACTTCCTCGATTCAGCATTGGACAGGGTCGCATACGAAGACCGGGCCTTTCCTATTTCAGAAGGACAAACCATTTCACAACCATATACTGTTGCCTATCAGAGCCAGTTACTGAATATAAAGCCTTACGAAAAAGTGCTGGAAATTGGTACGGGTAGCGGTTATCAGGCTATTATACTGGGTGAAATGAATGCCCAGGTATATACCATTGAGCGGCAGAAAAAATTGTTTGAAGAACACCGTGGATTTATTCTACGTAGTAAATATCCCAATATTAAATACTTTTATGGTGACGGATTTGAGGGCTTGCCCACCTATGCGCCATTTGATAAAGTGATCGTTACTGCAGCAGCGCCGTATATTCCGCCTAAACTGGTTGATCAGTTAAAAACAGGCGGTAAAATGGTGATCCCGGTAGGGGAGGGAAATGTGCAGCGGATGCTGCGCCTTACCAAATTACGGGATGGCAGTATGGCAGAAGAATTGTTCGATAACTTTTCGTTTGTGCCAATGGTTGAAGGGAAGAATAGTTGAATAATTAGCTAATGTGATAATTCGATAATATGCTAATGGAAAGGCATAAAGGTAAAGAAATCAATAACTAACGAACTAAAAACGGAGAACCAAGCTTGCGAATAGTTATCATAGGTACAGGAAATGTTGCCACTATATTGGGAAAGCGTTTTTTAGCAGCTGACCACGAGATAGTACAGGTTTGTGGAAGAAACCCATTGCATGCCGAAGAACTGGCCGATATACTTTCTACTACATTTTCCACTGATCTGAAAAACCCCGATCCATCTGCTGATATATATGTACTGACAGTTACCGATACGGCCATTGCTTCCATTGCTGCTGAACTGCGGCTCGATAAAAAACTGATTGTGCATACAGCCGGTGCTGTATACAAAGACGTATTAAGCGCCTGCAGCAAAAATTACGGCGTACTTTATCCGTTACAAAGCCTGCGCAGCGAGCTCCATGAATTGCCCGACATTCCTTTCGTGGTAGATGGTAATACGGACGATGACCTGGCCCTGATCACAGAATTTGCCAACTCCATCTCAAACCAGGTACAGCAAGCCGGCGATGAACAGCGGTTGAAAATGCATGTGGCCGCCGTCATGGTCAGCAATTTTACCAATCATTTATATGCGCTGGCAAAATCCTATTGTCTGCACGAAAAAGTTGATTTTAACATGCTGCTGCCACTGATCAGTGCTGTAGCGGAACGGATATATGATTATGAGCCGGCCGCCATCCAAACGGGTCCGGCCCTGCGTAATGACGAAGTCACCATTCAAAAACATCTGGCGCTTTTACAGCATCATCCACCGCTGAAAGTGATGTATACCTTGTTTACTGATAGTATTAAGAAGATGTATAAGGTGTAGGTTGTGTAAACGTTCGATCGTATAATTAAAGGTTGAGCTCCTTATTTTTTGATTGCCTTTACAGGGTGGTATAATAAATTTTCTTTAGTCATTTCTGCTATTGCTGGCCTGTCTCTAAAAGAGCCGCCATTGCATATTGATCCCTTGTATGTTGGGTTGGTGTAAAATTTATTTTCAAACCCGGGAATAACAAATTTGCCCCTGCCTCCAAAATCAATGAGCTTAAAGCCTGAAACATGAAGCAACGTAGGGATCAGCACTTCATGGTGACCATACCACCCGGCTATTAAACTGTTATGAATGAATTGTAATGCTGCATTGGATATCCTGTATATTGGATTAAACGATCTTATTTTTAAGTTATGAGGTACATCCATCACCGAATGTTTAATTGAATTCCACCAATACCACCCGGGTTCTTCGGCATAGGAGCGGATAGCGCAGCTGATAAAGTCCGAATCAAAAATGTCGCTGTTGAAAACCGGGAAAAAATGGCGCCAGTCGCCGTTGAACTTCACATCATCTTCAATTAACCAGTAGTACTCGTAATGCGGATATTTTAAATAGAATTTTAGCAGCGGAAAATGATTGCTGCCGGGAAGCAGGGAATTTTCAATAGGCCTGTAATTTAATTCTGTCAATATATTATCCGTAAACAGTTCATGTTCGATATCCTTTAAAACATCAGGAATATGATTTTCATGTTGATGATAAAGTATAAAACAATCGCAGAAAGCTTCGGTTGCTTTTTTGATCCTGGCAAATTCCTCTAACACGGGATGGGATACATTTTTCGATAATAAAACAAGAGCCTGTTTCATAGTGTTGAATAAGGTTAACGCAAAGCCATTAGTTAATTATTTGTTATCGGAGTGTATCGTGATAAAATAAAATCCACTACAAATATTTTATATATCATAAATATACGACAACTCGTTTTCTAAATTCGGTAGCAGATATCAGCTCCGGTAGATAGCGCTTCGTTTATATAATAACGGAAACGCCATCAGTAAAATAAATGTGGAATAATATGCTTATATGACCGCTGGCTTTATTGAACGTTCCGATCTTCATTGAAATAATTGCAGCAAATGTTATCCCTGGTTTATTCAAACCGGAGGTATATCTTATAAATGGCCGGAAAATTTTCAATTTTCAAAAAATGAAAAAAAATTTGTTATTGGAAGAAATGAATTCTAATTTACGGAACAGGATAACGGCAACGATAAACCTTATTAATGTATTTATACAACTTAAGTTATGCAAGGAGCTCTGCGGGAATCAGTAGAGGAAAAACTTTATCATATCAGTCATTATTATTTAGAGAATTATAAAGAAGATTTCCGACAAAATGCTGTTAGTTTACTGGGGGGAAGAGCGGGCACAATACTTCTACAATCGCTCTTTCTGCAGGCTACCTGTAATGATAAATTCAAAGCTGAAATTGAATCGAATATTGAGTTTTTAGTCGACAAAATTGAATCTTCCTATGACGTTTTGGACACCTTCTGCACTGGTTTGGCCGGCATTGGCTGGTTGTTAACTTATTTAAATGAAAAAGGCATTGTCGATATAGACCTGGATGAATTCCTCGAAGAGCTGGATTCAAACCTTGAAGTGAAACTGAATGAAATGTTGAGCCAGGCTGATTTTGATATACTTCATGGCGCCATGGGACTCGGCATTTATTTTCTAAAAAGGAACCAGGTGGCGTTGGTTGAAAAGATCATACTTTCTTTAGAGGCTGCTGCTACTAACATACAAAATGAAATGGTATGGAGCAGATTCGATAAGTACAAACTGCACGAATACATCTATGATTTTGGATTAGCTCATGGCAATGCAAGTATCCTGTTTTTCTTAGCAAAGTGTTATAAAAAAGATATTTTGCCCCACAAGTGCCTGCATATGATTTATGGCGGGCTTAATTTTTTTGTAAATAATATTCAGGATATTAACGAAACAGGATGTTTTTTCCCCGGTAGCAAACTGGTAAAGGATTATAAAGTGGCTGACAAGCCTACCTATTCCCGAATGGCCTGGTGTTACGGTGATGCAGGCATTTTACATACCTTACTGCAGGTTTCCAAATGGATCGGGGACGATTCTTTCGAAAAGAAATTCATTGGCATGCTGGAGCAGGTAGCCACCAGAAAAACCGATAAACAAACAGGGGTGGTAGATGCCGGCTTTTGCCATGGATCAAGCGGAGTGGGGTATATGTATTTAAATTTGTATAAATCTACCGGAAATCAAGCTTTCCTGGAGACGGCTGAATTTTGGATAGAAAAATCCCTGGCATTAGGCCGTCATGAGCATGGAGTACATGGTTACCTGTTTCATATGGGTGAGCATGGCTGGCAGGTTATGTCGGATCTGTTAACCGGGCTGGGGGGGGTAGGCGTTTTTTATTTACAGTATTTGCATCATGAACTAAATAGTGATTGGAACGAGTGTTTCTTTCTGTCATAAAGAACTCTTCTATATTTTGTTTTTATAGCTGTTAAAGAAAGGCGGAAAACTTCTGTACGTAAGCGTAGTTGATAGCATTTTTATAGTATAGTATATTACCGGAACAGGCAGGGAAATAGTATTGAAGACATATGAGATGTTATTGTTGCAGGCTTTACTGTGGCGATAGCATATGCGATACTATTTTTTAATTAAGTAAAAAATCTAATAATTACTTAAAGAAGCCTGCCTATGCAAGAGAGTTTCAAATACACCCCTTTTCAGAAGTTTGTTTTCAGGTGTCCTGTTCTCCCTTTAAATCAAACCTATAAAAATTTTATTGATTCAGGTATTTTAAAAGAATCAGTCTTCCTTGCTTCGCCTGATCTATATGATGCATTTGTTAAAGAAGCAACCAGCCCCACCGGGGAGCTCAATCTGAAAACAAGGCTTTCATTAATGAAATACCATATCAGGATGAGCAGCAGATGTACACCCTTTGGTCTATTTGCAGGTTGTGGGATCGGAAAAATAGGGGAGTCTTCCGAGATCAGCATCGATGGCGTTCACAACTATAGAAGTCACACCAGGCTGGACATGAATTTCCTGTGTGCGCTTTGTCAGTATATCAGCAACCTGCCCGAAGTTTCAGATAAATTGCACTATTACCCCAATTCAAGTCTGTACAGGGTTTTTAAGTCATACCGGTATATAGAATACCATTATAAAAATAGCAGAAGAAAACACTTTTTATCAGAGATCGAGTATGCCGAATACCTGGAGGCCGTATTGGTAATATGCGAATCAGGCGCCGACAAAGAAAAGATCATAGAAACGCTGCATGCCTTTGATTTTGAAACGGAGGAGATCAATGAATACATCAACGTACTTATCACCAATCAGGTGTTAGTAAGTGACCTTGATCCCACTGTAACCGGTGAGGACCTGCTTAATAAACTCATCGCCAGATTAGATCAACTGAGTGTATTACCTGAAGTAATTGCCATTTTAAAAGTAATCCATGCAAAGCTAAAATTTATCGATAGCACCATCCCTGGCAGAAACGAAGAGGCATATAAAGAAATTATCAGGGAAGTTGAAAAGCTGAACGTAAAATACGAAAGGAAGTTTTTGTTCCAGTCTGATATGTATATTTTACCCGGGGTGGCCACGTTGGGTAAAGAGGTATTGAACTCTGTTGAAGACGGACTGCACCTGCTGAATAAACTAAGTCGAAAAGAAGAGAATTCTTTACTAAATAAGTTTAAAGAAGATTTTTATAAAAGATATGAAGATGAAGAAGTGCCATTGGTTGAAGTGATGGATTCTGATATTGGCCTTGGTTTTTCAGGCGCCTCTCCCGGTAATACGGATATTCACCCGCTGGTAGACGGTCTTCCATTTGTTTTTCGGAATATGGGAAGCGCACCCGCCAGCTTTAATCGGGTTGATATGATGTTGCTGGAGAAATACATTAATTGCATAAGGAATGGCGATAAAGAAGTGGTGATAACCGATGAAGAAATAGAGAAACTACCCGAGCAGTGGGATGATTTGCCTTTAACCATATCCACCATGATAGAAGTGCTCAAGGTTGACAGGCAAAATAATGCTCCCCTCGTACACTTAAAATCTGTAGGTGGATCATCGGCAGCCAATTTACTGGGCCGTTTTTGCCATATTGGCGAAGAGTTACACAATTATGTTATCGATATTACAGGAAAAGAAGATGAACTGATAGGTGAAAATAAGATCCTGGCAGAAATAGTACACCTACCTGAATCAAGGATTGGAAATATATTGTACCGGCCTACGATCAGGCGATATGAAATTCCTTATCTGGCCAGGCATTCTGTAGATAATGATTATAAGCTGCCGGTTACTGATTTAATGGTATCTGTACCCAATGGGCGTTATGTGAAACTTCGATCAAAAAAGTTAAACAAGGAGATTGCTCCAAGGCTCAGCACAGCGCATAATTACTCAAGTAATTCATTGCCTATATACTATTTTTTATGCCTTCTTCAAACAGAAGGATTGCGTGGTGGTTTAGGATTTTCGTGGGGAAGTTTGGTTGGCAACAAGGATTTTCTTCCGCGGGTAAGGTATAAAAATTGTGTCTTATTTCTTGCCAGATGGGGTTTCAACGCAAATGACACCAAAGACCTGCCTGCGATTACACATCCCGACTTTTTGAGTAAAGCCCTTGCATTTAAAGAGCAAAAGAAGATCCCCGATAAAGTATGGCTTCGAAGCGGAGATAATAAACTCTTAATTGACTTTAAAGACGCTTTTTCTGTTCAATTGTTGTTCTCTGAAGTGCATGGTGAAAGCTTTACACTGGAGGAATGCTGTTTTGATGATCATGATTATCTGGTAAATCAGCAATCAAACGCCTGTACGAATGAGATCATTTTAAGTTATTATAAAAACAAGTAAAGCCTATTGACCATGAGCATAAAAAGAAGATTCATTGTAGGGGAAGAATGGCTATATATTAAAGTGTATTCGGGCCCAAATCTGCTTGAGGAAATTTTAATAAATGAAATATATGATTTGGTAAAAAGTTCATATGACGATATGTTAATTGATAAATTCTTTTTCGTCAGGTTTAACGATGAAGGTCACCACTTGCGTTTGCGGTTTCATTTAACTGATGTGAAGCATGTTGGTCGTATTTTAAACAGGTTAAGCGAAGGGCTAAAAAATTATGTGGAAAGCCGGATGATCGCAAAAGTAACTACCGATACCTATGCCAGGGAAGTTGAAAGATACGGAAGATTAAGTATGGAAGACCTGGAAACAATATATAGTATCAATAGCTGGCAGATACTTGAGGTAGTAAGAAGTACACCGGATTATGAACAAAGGACTTTGGATGGAATTAAAATAATAGATGATCTGTTAGGCATGTTTGGGTTAGATATGCATGAGAAGTACAACCTGTTTGAATCGTATTACCGTTCATACGCCGAAGAATTTGGAAAGAGCGAAATGATGCTCGATCAGCTTAAGAAAAAGAACAGGGAGTATAGTAAAAAAATCAATACGATCCTTGTTAACAAACCTGCCGATGAATTGAATGATCGACTGCCCCCAAATGTTCATATTGCCAGTTTGGAAAAAGCTGTTCAGCATATACTGCAACTAAAAAGCGATGGGATGCTTGAAACTCCTTTTGAAAGTTTATTGAGAAGTATCATGCATATGCATTTTAATCGTGTGTATAGGGTGAAGCAGCGTATGCATGAACTGGTGATCTATTATATGCTTAGTAATTTTTATAAATCACTCGCTGTTCGGCAGAAACTGAAATCTGCTGTGCCTGTGCAGTAGAACAGGCGTTAAAGTGCAGCACCTACATGTTATTTGTAAGATACTACCAGGTTTGAAAATTATATAAATGAAGTTTCCATTTTACAAGCAATTCGATTCCAGAGATTGCGGGCCAACAAGCCTTAGAATGATTTGCAAATTTTACGGCAAATCCCTGAGCCTGCAGTTTATCAGGCAAAAATGCGAGATAAACAGGCAGGGTGTTTCGTTGCTTGGTATCAGTAAAGCAGCTGAAGTCATTGGCTTTAAAACACTGGCAGCGAAGATCAGCTATACAGAGTTACAAAAGGAAGCCGTATTACCCTGTATCGTGCACTGGAATCAGAACCATTTTGTTGTGGTTTATAAGATCAACAGAAAATATGTGCATGTTGCCGATCCGGCCAAAGGAATTATAAAGTATACAAAGCAGGAGTTTCTCAGTCACTGGATAAGTACCAGGGAAAATCACGAACCCGTAGGTATTGTCTTATTCCTGGAGCCCACCCATCAATTATATCAGTTACTTGATGATAGTAAGAAAAAAGGCACGGGGATGCTCGCTGTTGCATCTTACCTTTTAAGATATAAAAAGATGTTCCTGCAGATTGGTTTGGGTTTCCTCGTAGGAAGCGTTCTGCAATTGGTAATGCCACTGCTTACGCAGGCTATTGTAGATGTTGGGATAAGCGCGAAAGACCTGAATTTTATTACTATAATTCTGCTTGGCCAGTCAATGATATACGTTGGAAATGCAGTGGTTGATTTTATCAGAAGCTGGATGATGCTGCATATAAATACGCGTATCAATATATCGCTATTGACCAATTTTTTCATTAAGCTGATGCGCCTGCCCTTATCTTATTTCGATGCAAAGATGGTAGGTGATATTATGCAGCGGTTGGGAGATCATGCCAGGATCCAATCATTTCTTACAGGCACTGTTCTGAATTTAACGTTTACTATGTTCAATTTTATCATTTATACATTTATCGTAATCATGTATGATATAAAATTGTTCATTGTCTTTTTTGCTGGAAGTGCTTTGTATTTCGGTTGGATCTTGCTTTTTCTGCGCGCCAGAAAGTCACTTGATTATAAGAGATTCGAAATTTCTTCCGGTAATCAAAGTATTACCATTCAGTTGATCCAGGGAATGCAGGAAATTAAATTGAATAATTGCGAGATCATAAAGCGGTGGGAGTGGGAACGAAACCAGGCCAAATTATTTAAATTGAATATGAGGTCGCTTACCATCAATCAGATACAATCGGCGGGGGCGCTTTTGATCAACCAGGGTAAGAATGTAGTTATAACTTATCTCACAGCTAAAACAGTGATCGAAGGTAACCTTACATTGGGAGGCATGCTAGCCATTCAGTTTATTATAGGCCAGTTAAATGGCCCGGTACAGCAACTGATATCGTTTATTCAATCATTACAGGATGCTAAAATAAGCTTTGATCGTATAAATGAAATTCACGGTCTCGACGATGAGGAACCGGCTGAAAAGCAAATGCTGTCAACGCTTCCCACCAGCAGAAGCATACATATTAAAGGACTGAGCTATAAATATCCTGGTTTTGAAAATGAAGAAGTGTTGAAGAATATCGATCTCATTATACCGCAGGGAAAAACAACCGCTATTGTAGGTATGAGTGGAAGCGGAAAGACAACTTTATTAAAACTGATCCTCAAGTTTTACGACCCAACACAGGGCGATATTAAAGTAGGTGACTCCAAGCTGACTAATATAAGTCACAGCTTTTGGAGAAGTAAATGCGGCGTAGTAATGCAGGAGAGTTTTATTTTCTCCGATACCATTGCCAAGAACATTGCGGTTGGCGACGAGTATCCCGATATGGAGAAAATTCTTCATGCTGTTAAAGTGGCCAATATACAGGAGTTTATAGAATCTCTGCCCGCTTCTTATAATACCAGAATAGGTACAGAGGGTACAGGTTTGAGTCAGGGGCAAAAGCAACGGATGCTTATTGCCCGCGCTGTTTATAAAGATCCGGATTTTGTTTTTTTTGATGAAGCCACTAATTCCCTGGATGCAAACAACGAAAAGACCATCATGGAAAACTTCTATACTTTTTTTAAAGGCCGAACGGTGATCATTGTAGCTCACCGGTTGAGTACGGTAAAAAAGGCAGATCAGATCATAGTGCTGGAAAAAGGAAAGATCGTTGAACATGGTACACATGATGAGCTGGTTGATATAGAAGGGAATTATTTCAACCTTGTAAAAAATCAACTGGAACTGGAAGCGTAAAAAGAATATCATGCCGGAAAGCTTAACACAACAGGAACTGTTAAATCAATACAGCGAAGAAGTACAGGATATCGTTGGTAATATTCCTGGTCGCCTTATGCGATGGGGAATGTCTTCTTTTGGAATACTTTTACTGGTGCTTTTTCTGGTAGTATGGTTTATAAAATATCCTGATATTATTTCTGCCCCCTTAACGTTAAACGCTGTTAACTCACCCAAAGCCGTTGTCGCCCGCAATGTAGGGAAAGTAATTACATTGTTTGTTCAAAACGGGAAGAATGTGAAACAAGGCGATATGCTGGCTTTTATGGAAAGTACTGCCGATCATTATAATGTAATTAGCCTGGCCGAAAAAATAGATAGTATTCAGCATGATATACAACTGGAGAAATGGGAAGATTTCGAAGTAGATGCATTGCAGTATAAACATCTTGGGGAACTGCAAAGTTCCTTTCAAAGTTTTTATATTATTTATAACCGGTTCAATTCATTGGTTAGAAATCAGCTATATGCTAAAAAAAGACGACTGTTGATGGCTGATATCAATAACGCCGAATCATTAGAGCGTAACCTTATTTTACGAAGAGAAATTTATAAAAAAGACTATGAGCTGGCAGAAGAAGAATATAAAGTTCAAAAGGAATTGTTCGATAGTAAAGTGAGTTCCATGTCTGAATTTAGAAGGGAACAAAGTAAGGTCCTGGGCAAAAAATTACCATTAGAGGATATCGAGGCTTCTATGATAAGCAATAACAATGCGCGTTCGGCATCCAAAAAAGAGTTGCTGGAACTGGAAAAACAGTTCTCGGAAGTAAAATACGAATTTATGCAGGGGTTGAATAAATTAATGAATGACCTCGAAGCCTGGAAGAAACAATATTTATTAGTTGCCCCCATCAGTGGGATCGTTGCATTTTCGCAGCTGATCCAGGAAAACCAGGAAGTCATTCCCGATCAGCCGGTTTTTTATATAACGCCTGAACAAAAGGGGTACTATTGTGAAATGCTGGTGGAACAGAATAATTTTGGTAAGCTGGGGCTTGGCCAAAAAGTAGTGATCCATCTCGAGAGTTATCCTTTCCAGGAATATGGCAGCTTACTGGGTAAAGTTGCTTTTATCTCAAAAATACCCAATAACAACAAACAATATCTTGTTAAAGTAGACCTGGTGCAGGCGCTTAAAACCGACAATGGCTATGACATTAGTTTCAGTAACGGGTTAATAGCAAATGCGCAGGTAATTACCAGTAGAAACAGACTTATTTATAAGTTTTTGTATCCGTTAAAAGGGATGTTTGAAAAAAAAGTGAGCGGTCAAAATAATCATCAGGTTTCAAAATTGTAAATGCTACAGGTAAGTATGAAAAAAATATCTTTCATAGGAGCTTTATGCTCACTGGCCTTCTTTGCCTGTGGACAGGGAAAAAGCCGGGAGGCAACGCTTAACCTGGGGTTTGAAAAGATGGACCCTTCCACCGGGATCGCAGAGAACTGGATCCAAAAGGGAAAGGATTGCACGATAAAAATAGATACAGTAGAAAAACATAGCGGAAACGCTTCGATGATGATTGAATCGCAGGGGGGAACAGAACGTCCATTTGGTTATTGCATGTATTCAATACCTGCAGTTTATGAAGGACGGCAAATTGAAGTAAAGGCCTATATGAAGCTGCAGGATGTTAAAGGGGGCTTTGTTGGCATCTTGTTGCGTTTAGATGGTGAAGGCGGGATGTTAAAGATGGAGAATATGAAAAAAAGTAACATCCAGGGCACCAGGGACTGGGCATTGTATTCAGTAAGCCTACCCCTGCCTGAAAATGCCACGGCCATTCAAATTGGAGGTATGTTAACGGGAACAGGCAAACTTTGGGCGGATGATTTTGAAGTATTGATCGATGGAAAAAAAATTGAAAAAGCCGACTATAAAAAACCGTCAAAATACAAGGCCGATCTCGATACCCAATTTAATATGGGTTCTTCGGTAGCTGTTATTCCCCTGGATTCCCGCAGGATCAATGATCTTATACTTTTGGGCAAAGTTTGGGGATACGTAAAGTACTTCCATCCCGCCTTGTCAACGGGCGATTATAACTGGGATTATGAATTGTTCAGGATATTGCCTAAAGTCATTCATTGCCAAAATGATGGTGAAAGAAATGAAATACTGCTTACGTGGATTAGTAAGTTGGGGAAGGTTACCCCCGAAAAAGGTAAACAACATGATAGCGGTGAGGTAAAAGTTTATCCCGATATAAAATGGATTGATGATGTTGGCGTATTGGGCGGTCGCTTATCGGCGCTGTTAAACGATCTTAAAAACGCCAGGCGAAAAAACGAAAGTTATTATGTGGGTCTGGAAAGATCTCGTAATCCGGATCTTAAAAATGAGAAAGTATATGCCGCCATGCATTTTCCCGATGCAGGTTTCCGGCTACTGACCTTATACCGTTACTGGAACATTATACAATATCTCTTTCCGTATAAATACCTGATTGAAGAAAACTGGAACAATGTATTGGCAGAATTTATTCCAAAAATGGTGAATGCAGCTAATGAGCTTGAATATAAGCTGGCTGTATTGGCCCTGATCGCGAAGATCCATGATACACATGCCAATATCTGGAGTTATGACGCGGTGTTGGAAAATTACCGCGGTCATTATTATGCGCCTCTTGAAATAACATTTGTTGAAAACAAAGCTGTAGTAACAGATTATCTGCATAAGGAGCTGGGGCCGCAAACAGGCATTCAAAAGGGGGATATCATCATAAGCATCAATGGTAAAAGCACCGACAGTATAATAAAGGAAAGATTGCCTTTTACGCCGGCTTCCAATTATCCTACACAATTACGCGATATAGCGCTTAACTTTTTAAGAACAGGCGATACCGTAATAAACATTGCCTATCAGCATGCCAATACGATCCATACCGCAAAACTTACCTGCTATGCGCCCGAAAAGGTCAACGTGTATAAAAATTATAGAAGCAGGGATACCTGTTTCAGGTATGTAGCACCTGATATTGCTTATATATACCCGGGCACAATACGGAATACCTATTTGCAGAATGTGATGCCTGAATTCCTGAAAACGAAAGGATTGATCATCGATCTGCGCTGTTACCCGTCGGATAATATGTTTCCTGTACTTGCCAGATACATACTGCCAATGCCAACAAAGTTTGCAAGATTGACCAATATATATCCGCAGGTTCCCGGGTTATTTGTTTTTGACAGGTATTCAGAAGTTGGCGTAAAGAACCTGCAATCTTATAAAGGGCGCGTTGTGATCATTGTTAATGAAAGAACACAAAGCTCTGCTGAATTTTCAACTATGGCGCTTCGCGTAGCACCAAACGCAATGGTAATTGGAAGTACAACAGCTGCTGCCGATGGCAACGTGTCTACATTCTTTTTGCCCGGTGGTATTAAAACAGCGATGAGCGGGATAGGCGTATATTATCCCGATGGCAGGGAAACCCAACGCATAGGGATTGTCCCGGATCATATTATTCGCCCTACTATAAAAGGGATCGTTGAAGGGCGCGATGAATTACTGGAAAAAGCGATTGCCATTATCAATGAAAGATAGAGGTTCAGCATACCATTACAGTAAACTTAAACCGAAAACATGGAGAATAATTTAAAAGAAGCAGCTGATAAGCTGAATGAAATATCAACCTTTTTTAATCAGCATGAAAGCTGGGACGTAAAACAGCCTTATTCATTGCTGTCAGGCCAGGCAGGAACAATTTTGTTACAGTCCATGCTTTACCAGGGCACGAAGAACGAGGATTATACCTCCCAAATTATGGATAGCATAGAGCGCATTTCAGGCATTGTTGAAAACATTCAGCGGCCCAGAACTACTTTTTGCAGCGGTCTGGCAGGATTTGGCTGGCTTTTGATGCATCTTAACGGGAATAATATCATTGATATGGATGCAGATCATTACCTCGATGACCTTGATCAGATCCTGGAGTTTGAATTGCATAAGATGTTGCAGTTTAAAAATTTCGATATACTGCATGGGGCCATGGGGGTGGGCTTATATTTCATTAAAAGAAATAAGCCTGACAACGTAAAAAAGATAATTGACGCTTTGACGGCTGACAAACAAGTAATGAATCATGGAATTGCCTGGAGCCGGTTTGATTCTTACACTACCAAAGAAGATATTTATGATTTTGGCCTGGCACATGGAATGGCCGGCACTTTATATTTTCTGGGTAAGTGTTATACTGCTGGTATCGATCGGGTGCAATGTAAAGAACTGATTGATGGTAGTGTGCTGTTCTTTATGAACAATATCAATAAACAATCGGACACCAGCGGATCTTTCTACCCGGGTATGATCCCTGTAAAGAAGTATAACAAAGAACCGGAAAGCATGCGGTTTTCCAGGCTGGCCTGGTGTTATGGTGATTTGGGTATTTTGCATACTTTGTTATTGATATCAGATTGGACAGCCGATAAAAGTTTACAGGAAAAAGTATTGAACATGCTGCTTAAAGTGGCAGTAAGAAAGTCCATTCCGGAAACGCTGGTAAAAGATGCGGGGTTTTGCCATGGCGCGGCCGGCAATTGTTATGTTTTTAAAAATATATACCGGCTTACAGGCAATGAAGTATTTTCAGCTACAGCAGATTATTGGTTAGAGCAGACTTTGAATTTTAAACAAAACGAACCCTCATCAGTATGCGGTTATTTATTCCACAAAGGCGAATCGGGATGGCACCCGGAAACAGGTGTATTGAGTGGGCTTGGCGGCGTAGGCATAGTGCTGGCTGATCATAATTTTTCCATCAACCACAATTGGAACGAATGCTTGTTTTTATCTTAGAAAGCTACCCATGATAAAAAAATCATGGGTAGCTTTCTACAAATTGAACGACTGGTTAACAATTACAGGTCATTTGATTGCAATTGGTTTGAACTGTATTAGGACAACCGTCTGTTTGGCAGACATCGCGATCCGTTAAGCACGGTCCCTGGGCACAGCTTACATTGCAGGTTGCGTCGCAATTGGTAGGCTCAACGGAGCAGGTGTCGCCGCAACAAATAAAATGGGTGCAATTGGTAAAGGACGTAGTATAGGCAGCGTCATCACCGCCCATGATCTTTGCTTTTTGAACATCTGATAAGGAAGCGATCACCTTTTTTTTCAGTTCAAGCTTTTTCTTTTTCATTCTTGACGTTTACGTGTTAAATGGTTATCAACAACATTGAGTAGGTACCACGGAAGGACAGGTGCAGTCCGTAGCATTACAAGATGCCGTGCAGTTGTCGCAGGTATCGCAGGTGTCGCATGACTCGCAGGTATTACCACAGTTGGTAGGTTCAACGGAGCAGTTATCCCCACAACAAATAAAATGCGTGCAATTAGTAAATGAAGTAGTATAAGCGGCATCATCACCGCCCATAATTTTTGCTTTTTGTACATCAGACAAAGAAGCGATCACCTTTTTCTTTAGTTCGAGTTTTTTCTTTTTCATAAACTGATTTTAAAAAATAAAAATGGGTATCAATAACATTGATCAGGGATCCTGGAAGGACAGTTGTCGCAACTGTCGGCGCAGGTGTTGCATGTATTACACGTATCACCACAGTTGGTAGGCTCAACGGAACAATTATCACCACAACAAATAAAATGGGTGCAATTGGTGAATGAAGTAGTATAGGCAGCATCATCACCGCCCATGATTTTTGCTTTTTGCACATCGGACAAAGAAGCGATCACCTTTTTCTTTAGTTCGAGTTTTTTCTTTTTCATGAGATTTATATTTTAGATTAAAAAAAGAAATACTTGCATTAGCAGTACCTTGTATTACAGGTTTGTTCCCTAACCTGGGGTAGGGCATGCTGTGGTACAGTTTTAGCATATAGTAGGTTCGCAGCTTTGGGTGCATTCACAGCTTACGGTACAGAAACAGGTTTCGTCACACTCAGTTAGGCCTACACAACTATTACCACAACTATCCCCACAACAAATAAAATGAGTACAATTAGTGAATGAAGTAGTATAGGCGGCATCATCGCCGCCTATAATTTTTGCTTTTTGTACATCAGACAAAGCAGCGATCACTTTTTTTTTAATTCAAGCTTCTTTTTTTTCATAAAAACTGATTTAAAAAGATTAAAAATTGCTTATGCACAGCATTGACTGGCGAGTGCGGATTCACAGCCGTCACAACTGCCGCATTCAGTCACACAGGTTGCACTGCACATCTCACCACAGGTGTCACAAGTAACACATGATGCGCCACAGTTGGTAGGCTCTACCGAGCAGGTGTCGCCGCAACAAATAAAATGGGTGCAATTGGTGAATGAAGTGGTATAGGCTGCATCATCGCCGCCCATAATTTTCGCTTTTTGCACGTCAGACAAAGAAGCGATTACTTTTTTCTTTAACTCGAGTTTTTTCTTTTTCATAAAACGAATGTTTAAGAAATGATGAAATGGTATTTAAAACGAATAGATGGATTAGGCGCATTTGGCGGGCGTGCGGTTGTGGCGATTTTAAATGTATAGTTTGAGCAATAGGGTAGCCAGTCACCGGATAACCGGTAACCAGATCCTTTGCATCCTGGCCTTTTTGTTTTAAATTTTAGTACACCCGGGTTTTTGCATGACACCGCTATTTCAAAGCGGCATTAATACTCGATAACGCGGATAGGGTATCAGCGTCATTCCATGTACAGCTATAACCGTTATGGTCATGTATCGCAATCCTCGGGTGGAATTGGACGATTGCTACTACAATAGTTGCTGTAATAAATTAAATGAATGCAATTGGTGAAGGAAGTTGTGACTTCATCCTGTTCATGGTCTTTGGGTATTTGAACGTTGGATACTGAAGCTGTAATGCTTTTCTTAAATGGGCAATTTCTGTTATTCATTCGACAAGGCTTGAAAGATAAGACAATAACATACTGCATTACCACACCAGGTAATGTTCATTTTTTTCCGAAGCCTTTTAGGTTTTATATTACGCCTGTATTCATAGCGGATAGAAGGAGAGCATTGTCAATCGCATTGGTCCAAATCGACCTAACTAAATTAAATAAAATTATTCAGGTTATATTTTATTTCGTTTATCGTGATTGCATTTATTTTGATAAATATTGTTAAATATACAGTTATATAAAGATTTATTTTCATTGATGCGCGTGCTCAGGCGTTTTTGCATTTAATAACCGGGTACGCCAACCGATTACTAAGCAGACAGGTCTAATGATTTGGGTAAGGATAACTGCCTTATGAAGTAGAGCAGCATGGCAGTCATATTATCTGTAATGGCCAATTGCCTGGTGATTAAATAGAAGGTCCGGAGATAATTTGTATAGTGTATGGCACTATATTCTTTGCTGGCATGTATTCCAGTTGTTACATCTTCTTCGCATAGCTTTATCCAGTCTCCAAATTGGAAAATTTGATTGTCTTCCAACGTTTCCGGATTAAAAATGTCTGCGGTAATTTCATGCAATATTTCTTTATTTTCCTCGTAGGTTTCTGTAAGCGTATCTTCTGTAATACTCACCCCTTTTTTAACAAAGTTCTGCTGGTAAAAAGAAGTTAGATCAATGTTATAGTTGTTCTTTGTTAACGTTTTTATGTAAATAATATTCAGGTAAAAGGCAAATAGCAAGATCTTCTCTTCGTCTATCGTGTCATCTGGTAACACGTTTAGGATCATGTTTGATATCGTTTTTTTAAACCTGTATGGCAGGGTGTTCCCGGATTCGGAAACGGGAACGGGTTTATATAAACCATATTGAATACTATTGACCGGAAACGGCATAAAAATGCTGTCAAAATACACGGATTCCTGTTTGGGATAATCCTTTTGCAAAAAGAGTTTTTTAAAATACTCATCTGTCTCTTTTGCTAATTCTTCTGCGTATTTATGTTGTGTTCCCAATGCCAGGCGTATGTTGTCTCCTCCTGAATAATCAAACGCAATCTCATACCGGCTGAGTTGTTTTTTATGCGTGATATGATCCAGGAAAGGTTTAATACCGTTGAATAGTATATCATTCCAGTGAAATTTGTTACAGAACAGGGAGGTGGAAAGCCAGATATGATTTTCTGTCATACGCAATATTTAAGTAAGGTGTAATGGATGATTGTTAAAGTTTTTAAATACCAGTGCATTTCCAAATCCGTCCGGATTTACCTCAACTATTTTTTCTTTTAGGTTTTCTTCCATAATCAATCTGTTGGGGAAAGTATGGCTGATACCGCTAATGTAATTTCCTATGCTTTCATTTGAAAGGCGATGGAATTGCATCCCTTTTGATTCATTCTTTAATATACATTGGTCATTATCAACGATAATATTCACCTGGAATGAATTTCCTGATTGTTCAGTAAAAACAATGGAAAGATTATCGCGATCGTTTTTCCAATGCCCTTTTACCCATGGCGTGCCATTTTCGCCAGATTCGTACTTTACATTCCGGGATTTGTATGCATATATATACTTGTCGGCATCAACAGATCGGTTGTCAACCAATGCGCCCATTTCAAACCAGTTATCTTTGTACAAGAGAATAATTTTTGACAAAGCTGGTGAACAATGCTGTATGTAAATAGCGTGAATATTATTTGCTGCTTTTTGCATTGCATATCTTTCCTCATCATCATGAGTTATAAATTTCAGGAAAGAAAGATCTTCTATAATGACTCTTTTTACTTTTAACATTTCAAGCCGGTTAATAAAATCATAATCTTCATAACCGTAATTGCTCATACGCTCGTCAAAGCCTTTTACTTTGAGGAAGTTGCTTTTTTTAACACAAACTTTACCAAAGACATCTTTCGAAGGGGTGAAACTTTTCTTTGTTTTGTGAAAGTCAATAGGGGTGAGTACAATATCTTCATCAATAGTAAAAGTATCGTTCACATAACGGCCAAATCCTTCTCCTGTAAAATGATCTGCATTTATGTTGCATACAATGTCGCCGTCGGCCAGGCGAAACGCGAGATTTTTGGCATGACTATGACTGAATGCCTGTGGTTCAAAAGTTTTATAATAAACCACCCTGCCATCAGCAATATGGTCCAACAAATTTTCCTTAGCCCACAGGTCCATCCCGTCTTGCGAATTATAATCAAGGAGAATAAATTGAAGATCCTGATAGTCTGCATTGTCCTGGATATTTCGAAGAAAGGTTTGTTGTAAGTGATGCAGGCGATTCATGCATATAATGCAAAATGATATTTTGGCGGGGTTGTTTTTCATGAAGCAACAATCATTTTACATTTTATTATAATTCGATCTTAGATAAGGGTTATTTATAAAGCTAAAAATTTCTTTTTATAATTATAAGAATTGATCAACTAATTTTACCTAGCTGGTTTGCGATCTGTTAAACGTTGTTCCGTTAGGGTTGCAATGATCGCGGTTGACAAACAACTTTAAACAGCAATATAAATTTTTGAAATTTAGAACGCTTGCTTAATTTCATCTTGTATTTGAACGAAAAATGAAAATAACCTATCTGATTCTTGCTCACAATGACCCCGCACACCTGGAACGAATGATTGAGGCGTTGGATCATCCAAATGCCGAATTCATAATTCATATAGATAAAAAATCGAATGCAAAATCTTTCCTCACCGGTAAATTACCGGGCTTTAAAAATGTTTTCTTTCTGAAAAAGCGGTTACCTGTTAGTTGGGGTGGTTTTAGCATGGTAGAAGCAACCCTGAACCTGGTGAGGGCTGCACTAAGGCAAAACAAAAAAGGGTATTTGATCTTGCTGAGTGGACAGGATTTTCCGGTTAAGCCGGCGGACTACATTTACAATTTTCTCGTAAGCAATTATGGCACTGAATATTTGGAAAGTTTCGCGTTGCCTTCCAGTACCTGGAATATGAATGATGGATTAGACCGGGTTGCTTATTACTGGTTCGTAGATAAATTGGGCGTAATTGAAAGCAAGCGGCTTTATTATGTACAGAAAAAAGCAGGTTTAATAAGACCTTACTTTCAGGATTTCACGCCATATGGAGGTACGCAATGGTGGACCCTCACCTGCGAATGTGCTGATTATATTTTAAAGTATATAAGATTCAACAAGGTATACAAGGCGTTTTACGAGTTAACTTATATACCGGACGAAATGTTTTTTCATTCAATTATTCTGAATTCACCATTTGAAAAAAATGTATTGAATAACAACCTTCGATACATTGATTGGAATACCGGGCCTGAATATCCCCGGGTATTAACCAACGATGATCGGGAAAAGATAATCGAATCGGGGAGGCTGTGGGCAAGAAAATTCAGTAGTGTCAAAGATCACGGGATCCTCGATCAGATTGAAAAAATGATTATTTAAGGAAAGCAGAATACTTTTCATAAAATTTAAAAATTAAAATTTTGAATCAGCCTGGTTTAACAATATCATTTTGCATAGTATGCATGAACAGGTCGTATCATTTAAAGCAAACATTCCTTAAAAATATTAATGACAACATCGGTTATGAGCATCTGGAATTTGTTTTACTTGATTACAATTCACAGGATGATATGGAAGAATGGGTGAAAGAAAATTTATCGCAGCATATTAGCAGTGGGAAAGTATCGTATTATAAAACATTCGAACCCTCCACTTTTAAGCATAGCCATGCCAAGAACCTGGCACTTAAATTAGCGAGTAATAATATTGTTTGTAGCATCAATGCCGACCATTTCGCGGGAGTGAATTTTGCCCATTACGTAAATGAATGTTTTGTGAATAACGACAAAATCGTACTTACTCCCATTCCCATATTATTCTTTACTAAAAATATAGATTACCCACCGGGAGATATATGGGGGTTGGTATGTGTTCAAAAGGATGATTTTTTAAAAATACGCGGTTTTGACGAAAGGATGATTAATTATGGAAATGAAGACATTGATTTCATTCACCGTTTGGAAATGCTGGATATAAAAAGAGTGCCCATTAAAAAATCATTTTTGTCGGGCTTTATTGAACACAGTGATCAGGAAAGGCACTCATTTATAAAAACTGATAAATTGTATGCTGTTTATGCATTATACATATCACCCGCCTCGTCAGAATTTATTTTTTTATATAAAGACAAAACTTTTGAAAAAGTAATAATAACAGATAACCTTTCAACCGGATCAGAGGATTACAGGCTTTCTTTTATGCCAAGGAATGTTGTATCTCGTTTTTCTTTTGAGAATGCCGGCAATCGGGGGCATTGGGAAGAAGATGAGAACACCATGTCATTTTCGTATGAAAAAGATACTCAATTTCAATTGTTGAAAGATGAAGGTGTTTTACGCACTTCAAACAGCGAAACAATATATACACACCTTAAAGAACCGGAAATTATGGAGTTTGCCTTTAATTTTTATTACTTCGGTTTTAATACTACCATAATGCAGCAGAATATAAATGATAAAACATTTGAAGTTAATCCAAACGGTTTTGGGAAGGCAGTTGTCTTTAAAAATTTCGATTATGACAATGCTATCTATGTATAACCATAGATAAGGTAGCTTCAGGCTTCATGCAACTATCGAAAAAGCGATCAGTCAACTGCTACAAAAACAGTTCAACCTTTCAACTAACTCTTTTTTTTCTTTTTCTTCCCAATTTTTATTTTTTCACTGGTTGACTCTTCCCCCAGGTATCTTTCGCGAATGATACGCATGTGATGGGCTACATGACCTGCACATACAAACGCCAGTCCGGCAACACTTATTGAATTGTTATTGGCAGAGCCGGTTTGCCGCAACTGATCATCATCGAGTGAGTTCAGAAATAGTTCATTGGCGCTGCGCAGGGATTTAAATTCATCTACCAGGTCATTCCATTTGCGTTTAGGCGCTTTGGCGGTTATGGCCCAGGTGTTTTCATCGAAGCCAGGTAAGGGCGCAGGGTCCTGCCGGGCAAAAGTGAGCGCACGATAGATAAATACCCGTTCCGAATCTATGATATGCTGCAGCAATTCTTTGATGGTCCATTTGCCTTCCGCATAAGCATAGTTGATCTTCTTGTGGGGTATTTGTTTCAGCAGTTTTCTGAAGCGGCGGGTGTTGTTGGCCAGGGCTTCCTGCAGATCATCTTCCTGCAGCGCGTTGATATAGGTGGTGTAAAAATCAGGTACGGTAATCTCTTTTCTATTGACCATACTTTTTAGCTAAATGTACTTAAAACTGGTCAATGGTCAATCGTCAATGGTGAATGGGGTTCGGAATTTCCAGAAGGCTGAGAAATAGGCCGCCTTATTCACCCATTCACGCTTAAAATAACAAAGGGTACAAATAACAGTTTCCTGCCATTTATACCCTTTGTAATATGATTTTATAGTTTATCCTTTCTTATTCTTCAGCGTTGGTTTCGGTGACGTTTTTTTCGGGGCAACGCTTTTACCTGATGGGTCGAGTGTAGCGGCTACTTTAGCTGCTTCATAGGCGTTAATAATACCACCGCTTTCGCTCAGGTCGCTTAAGGCTACCATTTCGTCGGTTCCTGGTTTTCTTACTTTGGTATCGGGCGCCTGAGCCGATTTCTCCAGGCAATATTTTAATTGCTGGGGCGTGAGGTAGGGGAAATATTCCAGCAAAAAGGCTGCAGTACCAGCTACTACCGGGCAGGCCATACTGGTACCCTGGGCATTGGCATAGGTATTACCACCGGGAACGCTGGAGTAAATTTTAACGCCAGGTGCAAATACATCTACCTGGTTTTTACCATAGTTTGAAAAAGAAGCGGTAAAACCACCGGCTTTAGGATCGCCACTGGCGCCTACGGTAATCCAGTTAGATGCTTTTTTATTGGTGCTTTTCATGATGGCATTCGGGAAATTATCTGCGGTATCGATGTTTTTGGCATCGTTACCTGCTGCATGTACCAGCAATACGCCTTTGCTTTCTGCATACTTAACGGCTTCGTCAACCCATTTTTTCTGGGGCGAGAAGTCTTTACCAAAGCTCATGTTCACCACTTTGGCGCCGTTATCAGCTGCATAGCGAATAGCCAGGGCAATATCTTTATCGTGCTCATCACCATCAGGCACAGCTCTTATCATCATGATGCGAACATTATCAGCAACGCCATCCACGCCTTTTCCGTTGTTGCGCACGGCGCCGATGATACCGGCAACGTGTGTTCCATGGAATGGGGTAGAAGCCATAACGTCGGGGTTACCATAGTTACGGTCGTTTATATCCTGTTCATTGTCTTTGGTAATATCGCCGCGGTAATTTTGTGGCGCTTTTTCTTTGGCTTCCATCTTTCTTTCTTCACCGCCTAAGAATTCTTCAAAACCATCGATGAACTCCTTATTGGTGGTTTCCATCATCTGCTGTGTTTTGAACATATACAGCATGCCGGCCCGGGCATTTTTTATGGCAGGATCAACTGCAGTAAATGTATCGAGGTCATTACCGGTATAAGTTTCCTTGTTCAAAGCTTTGCGTAAAATGCTGTCGCTCCGCTGAGCGCTTGTCAACGCTTTTTTCAACATCCCCAGGTCAACGCCTTCTTCATTGCCTTCGCCTTCAATTTTTGTCTTTGATTTTAACCACATTTTATACTGGTCTTTATCTTCGGCAGAAAGGGTAGCGGTATCTATTGTTTTATCGGCGAATTTGCTTTTGTACATATGGTAAACACGGGCTCCTTCATAGGAATCCTGTTTTACATTCTTACCGTCTTTGCCACCAATAAAGTTCCAGCCGTGTATGTCATCTGCATACCCGTTACCATCATCATCTTTACCATTGCCGGGTATTTCTTTGGGGTTCGTCCAAAGAATGTCTTTCAGGTCTTCATGCAACGTATCGATACCCGAATCGATGATCGCTACTACTACGGTTTTTCCTTTGAGGTTTTTAGTACGAATAAAATCATAGGCTTTATTGATACTGATCCCAGAGAATCCGTCTTTGGTTTTGTCGAGCAGATGCCATCCCTTCGGCACATCTCCTGATTTTGTACTCTTCTCTTGCTGCGCAAAGGAGGAATTGTCAGCAATCACAAAGGCAGTTAATAATCCTGCTACTTTTACCAGTTTGTTCATTTACAAGTGTTTTTTTCTTTACAAATGTGTAACGTAAGTTTATTAGTGGTATTCGGGATTAAATATCTGGATTTTTACTAATTCTTAACAATCTTTCTGGATTTACAAACGTCCGTTTATTTTCCCCGGCACAAAATATAAAAATAAAAGCCACACATGTATCATATTACATGAGTGGCTGGTAATTTGTTCATAACCTTTTGCAAAGTTCCACGGCTTTGGAAAAGATACGTCCTGTTTACCTCCCTATTGTTGGGATAATTTCAATTCAACCCGCCTGTTGGCTGCACGACCTGCAGGGGTGCTGTTATCATCAATTGCCCTTTCCTGACCGTAGCCTATCGCTTGTAACCTGCTGGCGTCAAGGCCTTTTTGCATCAGGTAGTTCTTAACGGCATCGGCGCGTTTTTGCGATAAGATCAAATTAGATGCCGGTTTACCAACACTATCCGTATGTCCCTCAACAATCAGTTTCAGGGTATTATCGGTTTTTAGAATGGCCGCTACATTATTCAGCGCACTGAATGAGGCCGGTAATATTTTATCGCTGCCCACTGCAAAGAATATCTTTTTAGCTGCATAGTTCACCCGTTCAACAATTTCCCGTTTGATGGCCGGGCATCCGTTGTTCTCGCGCAAACCTGCTACTGTGGGGCATTTGTCTTCTTTGTCGTTAACGCCATCGCCATCGCTGTCGGGTATGGGGCAACCATTAAAGTCTGCCGGACCCGGCTTATCCGGACAAAGATCGTCTTCATCGTTTATGCCATCGCCATCTGTATCGGGTGGCGGGCATCCGTGGTATTTGATAAGTCCCGGCACGTCCGGACATTTATCTTCTTCATCGATCACCGTATCATTATCCCTGTCGGGAACCGGACAACCTGCGAACCGGGCAGGTCCGGGAACATCGGGGCATTTATCAACCGCATCGGCAACACCGTCGTCATCTTTATCGGGGCAGCCGCCTGCTTTGGCGGAACCCGGCACGGTAGGACAGCCATCGGCTTTATCGATTACGCCGTCTTTATCCTGGTCGTTTGTCAGTACTACTTTTTTGCTCAGCCAGAAACCAATAGAAGCGCCAACAACGCGGTGTTTGAAGGTGCCTTTGTATGGAGCATCATAAAAGTTGAGTAATCCCTGGCTGAAGAAACCGGTCAACACTACATTGCCCAGCTCAAAGCCAACGCGCGCATTGATACCCGCATCAAATGTGGTGACCTTATTATCGTTTTTACCTACCTGTATATCCGATTCATTTTTTGTGAACCGCACTGTTGAATCATTGGCAATCCGCGATTCGGAAGTTTGTTTTCCATTATAAAAGAACGACAGGTAGGGGCCGGCGCTGAGTATAAAACTGCTTTTTTTACTCATTCGCAATTTCAACGTAATGTTCAGCGGAACCTCGATATAATTGGTGTAAAATGTATTGCTGTGAAATAAGGTATCGGTTTTAACCCGGGTAGTATCGTACAGGCGCTGGTACTTTCTACCTTTGGCCATGTAAAGAATACCCGTTTGAAAAAAGGCTTTATTCGTATACCCAAGCGGAATTTCGCCCATAATGCCCAGGTGGATGCCACTTCTTTTGGCATAATAAGGCTCCGTGGTATTTGCCCAGTCGGGTATAAAATTTTTTTCAATAACAGAGGAGGAATGGGGACCGCCCATGATGCCCAGCCGCATTTGGGAATGTGCAGTATACATAGAGGCAGTCAATAACAGCAGCGCGTAAAGTTTCTTCATACCGGTTTCAGCTTTCCAGACAGCTAGTAACGTCTTGAATAATAGTAATATTGTCCGGGGTAGCTCTGCTGTGTCAGTTGGTTGGAATTTTGCGATTTAGGGATTTCGAAATTTGTCAGAAGGTAAAACCTGGATTAAATCTCAAAATCCCTAAATCTCAAAATCAGAAATGGCTTCTTATACATGGAATTTTATTCCTTGCGCTAAGGGTAATTGTGTAGAATAATTGATCGTATTCGTTTGACGTCGCATATACGCTTTCCAGGCGTCGCTGCCACTTTCGCGGCCACCGCCGGTTTCTTTTTCGCCGCCGAAAGCGCCGCCAATTTCAGCACCCGAAGTACCGATATTTACATTGGCTATACCGCAATCGCTGCCGGTAGCAGATAAAAATTGTTCCGCTTCCCGCAGGTTCAGCGTCATTATACTGGATGATAATCCCTGTGGAACACCGTTTTGAATGGCAATCGCTTCATCGAGGGTGTTATATTTCATTAAATATAAAATAGGGGCGAAGGTTTCCTGTTCCACGATCTTGTAGTGGGGTTCAACTTCGGCAATACATGGTTTTACATAGCAACCGCTTTCGTACCCGTCGCCATCCAGTACACCGCCTTCAACGATAAACCGGCCGCCTTCTTTTTTACAGGCCTCCAGGGCTTTTTGATAACCGCTTACAGCATCTTTATCGATCAGCGGGCCTACGTGGTTATTTTCATCGAGCGGGTTGCCTATACGCAGCTGGTTGTACGCAGTCACCAGCTTTTCTTTTATGGGATTGTATACGTCTTCGTGTATGATCAATCGCCGGGTGGTGGTACAACGCTGACCGGCCGTACCTACAGCGCCAAAAACCGCACCGCGGATGGCAATATCCAGGTCGGCATATTTTGAAACAATGATGGCATTGTTGCCGCCCAGTTCCAGCAAGGACCTGCCCAGGCGGGCGCCAACCAGGGCGCCTACGGCTTTGCCCATGCGCGTTGAACCGGTTGCCGATACCAGGGGTATACGGGTGTCGGCCGAAAGCCATTCACCCACTTCGCGGCCACCGATAACCAGTCCATTGATGCCATCGGGCACATTATTGCGTTTGAATACTTCTGAGATAATATTACAACAGGCTACTGCGCACAAGGGTGTTTTTTCCGACGGTTTCCAGATGCAGACATTTCCACAGATCCAGGCCAGCATCGTGTTCCAGCTCCATACAGCTACGGGAAAGTTAAAAGCGGAAATAATACCTACGATACCTAACGGATGCCATTGTTCGTACATGCGGTGCGACGGGCGTTCGCTGTGCATGGATAAGCCGTATAATTGACGCGAAAGGCCAACCGCAAAATCGCAGATATCTATCATTTCCTGTACTTCGCCATAGCCTTCCTGCAGGCTTTTTCCCATTTCATACGATACCAGTTTGCCCAGCGGTTCTTTATAGGTGCGCAATGCATCGCCTATCTGTCGTACGATTTCGCCCCGTTTGGGCGCCGGCCAGGTACGCCATTCAATAAATGCAGCCTGGGCTTTGGCGATCACCGTTTCATAATCGCTTTTATCGGCGGCCTGTACGGCGGCAATAAGCTTACCATCAACAGGGGAGTGGGACTCAATGCGTTCACCATGGGCCGGTAGATTGGTAATACCGGTTGATACTCCTGAATTCAGTGCTGCAATTTTTAATGGGGCGAGAAAGTCCATATGGTCAATTTGAAGCAAATGTAACTAACAATCGTGAGTCGCCAAATATGGAACAAGGGGACGAGGTAAAAGGGCAAAAACAAAAAGCCTAAAGCATAAAGCAAGTACAGTTTTACTTTAAACTTTGGGCCTTTGATTTTAGCTTTCGGTTGTATTATATTATCACATTATCGAATTATCAAACTTGTCTCGCTTTAGCCGGATTAGCTAATTGTTGCCTGCAGTATTCATTAAACTCATCTTCATCGGCATCATCCTCTTCATCGTCTTCAATTTCGCGTTGTAAAACGCGGTTATTGGTAAAGTCGAGGGTGAGTAAACCGTCTTTCAACACAATGTTGCTGAATGCTGACCAGTTGTATCTTTTTTTGAAGAGGGAATTAAAAACGATCTCGTTATCGGCGAACCCGATCTCGATCGCATACTTCGCCTGGTATTCGAGCAGGGCCAGTATAATAAAAACAAAAACCAGCCATTGAAAATAAGGCATTTTCATCCACACCAATGCGGCAATCAGCAGGGCGCGGCTATAATATACCTTTCGCTTTTTGGCGGTCTGTAAAAGATTCCAGCCAATAAAACCGGTCACGGCCACACTGCCAATTAAATAAGCCACGCTTACATTCCCGCTGTGTATCAATTCCCAGGTAAAACAAATCACAGAAAAAATACTGAGCAGCAGGCCGAGTATATCAATATACCGGTTATTCTGATTTTTAAGCGTAACAACATATTGATATACCATAGGCGGTTTATTGGTTGCTGGTCACCAGCATATTGGCTAATCTCCATAAAATATGCGCACCCACGTTGGCGTCCCACTCATTGTTATCACCTACGCCTATTTCAACGAGATCGAAACCGATAAATTGACGACCGCTTTCTACTATTTTTTTAACCAGATATAATATCTGTTCGGTTTCAAATCCTCCCTGTACCGGTGTGCCTGTATTAGGACACAATTTAGGATCAAGCCCATCAATATCAAAACTTACCAGTACTTTTTGGGGTAATTTGCTCACAATTTCATTGGTGATCTGTTTCCAGGTTTCCCCTTCGTACTGGCGTTCTTTTATGTCTTTATCAAAATAGGTAACTACGCGTCCCTGGTTGTTCTGCACAAATTCCCATTCTTCCTGGCAATAATCACGAACGCCGAGCTGCACCAGGTGGGTCAACGCAGGAATTTCAGTAAGTGCATTGTACATAACACTGGCATGGCTGTACGTAAAGAACTCATACGATTCGCGCAGGTCGCAATGGGCGTCAATTTGCAATACGCCAAAATCGCCATGCAGTTCGGCAATCGCTTTAAAAAATCCCAATACGATGCTGTGATCGCCGCCTAAAAGGGCCACCAGCTTATTCCTGTTGAGCAACTGTTTGGTTTGTTCGTACACCCAGTTGTTCAAAAAATTACCGCCTTCGTTTATTTCTCTCAGCGATTTACACATGAAGAGGTTTTTCTCCAGTATTTCGCCTTTGGAAATATAGTCGATGTACAATTCTGCTTCTTTGCGCAGGTAGTCGCTTTTCAGCAGGATCTTTTTATCGGGATAGCGCATAAAAAAACCCTGTCTCCAGGTATCCTGGGCATCAGGGTCAAAAAGGTCCACATGCATGCTGGCCTTAAAAATATGATCGGCTGCCCGGGCAGTACCGGCATTATAACTTACTGTTACTTCCCATGGAACGGGTAAAATAACCAGTCGGGCATCTTCTTCACTGAAGGGTAATCCAAAAATGTTATTAAGAGGATTACTAGCCGCGTTGGGATCAAAATGAGATAGATCTGTCATATATCATACGTAAAAAAAAACGGGGATGCAAGGTAGCACTGGAACTGATAGCAGCAAAAAAATAATGTAAAGTCAACTTACGTTTGTTAGTGCCTGGTTCTCAGTTCTCAGTTCACAGTTCTCAGTTCAGAGTTCACAGTAATTTAGTTATTCTGTAATTTCTGAAAACAGATACGAGCCTCGCAATGAGGCAACTAAGAACTATGAACTAAAAAATGCCGAACCAAAGAACTTAATAACTTATTATCGTTTTGACCTAACTTTGCGGTGCATCAACCAATTGTGCCACGTCTGCAAGACGTTACAACAAAAATTTCAGATGAAAAAGATCCATATTGTTATACTGGTGGGAATTGCGGTCTGTATCATGATCCTGTTGAGTTTTATGGCCGATCTGTCCACGTATGAAACCCTCGCCTCTGCCCGTCAAAAAGAAGGAAAAACAGTCACTGTAATTGCCAAACTCGATAAATCGATGGCAATACCAATCGAGTACGACCCGGCTAAAAATCCCAACTTAACCAAGTTTTATGTAATTGATTCGTTGGGAAACAGAGCGCAGGTGCGTTATTATTTTGAAAAGCCTTTTGATATGGAGAAGAGTGATCGAATTGTGCTGAAAGGGAAAATGAAAGGCGAAATTTTTGAAATTACCAGCAAAGACGGTATTCTGATAAAATGTCCTTCCAAGTATAAAGATGATCCCAAAGCAGCGCAGAACAATCTGACTCAAAAATAAAATCCTGTAATGAAGTATATCGGTGAACACCTGTTACCCGGTCAGTTGGGACATTTCCTGGTAGTGCTTTCTTTGGTAGCTTCCCTGGTGGCAACAATCGCTTATTATAAAGCTTCTAATGCCACTTTACCCCAGGACCACGATGGCTGGAAGAAACTGGCCCGTATCGCTTTTATGATCGATGCCGGTTCGGTACTGACTATTTTCAGCCTCATTTTTATCATTATTGCCAATCATTTTCACGAATATTTTTACGCATGGAATCACTCTGATATCTCCCTGCGGCCGAAATACCTGCTTGCCAGCATTTGGGAAGGGCAGGAGGGCAGCTTTTTACTCTGGACCTTCTGGCATGCCGTTATCGGATTGCTTTTGATGCGTACAGCCAAAAAATGGGAAGCCCCGGTAATGACCGTGATCAGCTTTGCCCAGCTTTGCCTGGCCACCATGATCATCGGGGTGTATATTTTCAATATTAAAGTGGGAAGCAGCCCGTTTTTGCTGACCCGGCACCAGTTTGCAGATGCCCCTATCTTTAGCGGGGCCGATTACCTGAGCCAGCCGAAAATACATAATGGGAACGGACTCAACCAGTTATTACAGAACTACTGGATGGTGATCCACCCCCCGGTATTGTTCCTGGGTTTTGCCAGTACTATTGTTCCTTTTGCCTTTTCGATAGCCGGTTTGTGGAAGAAAGATTTTGGCGGCTGGACGAAGCAGGCTTTGCCCTGGTCGTTGTTCTCCGGCGCTATTCTGGGACTTGGCATTATGATGGGCGCCGCCTGGGCATACGAATCACTCACTTTTGGCGGTTACTGGGCCTGGGACCCGGTAGAGAACGCTTCCCTGGTACCCTGGCTGGTGTTGGTTGCAGGTATTCACACCCAGGTCATTTATAATTCTACCGGCCATTCTTTACGGGCCACCCATACATTTTTTATACTCGCTTATTTGCTGGTGATGTATTCAACATACCTTACCCGCAGTGGCGATTTGCAGGATACTTCGGTACATGCGTTTGTTGACAGCGGTATGAACTGGCAACTGCGCAGCTGGTTATTCATCTTTGTAGTTCCTGCGCTGGCATTCCTGATCGTTAGGTATAAAAAGATACCGCATATTGCCAAAGAAGAAGAATTCAACAGCCGGGAATTCTGGATGTTCATTGGGTCGCTGGTGTTGTTTTTGTCGGCCATGGCCATTATCATTCCTACTTCTTTCCCCATCTTTAATACCCTGTTTGGCACCAAACTGGTGATCGGGGAAGACAAAGAATTTCCCTATAATCGCATTCAGGTGTTTGTAGCCGTAGTAATTGGTGTATTAACTGCCATTGGGCAATACCTTAAATACAAAAACACTAACAAAGCCTATTTCACTAAGAAATTATTGTGGGCTACCGTAGGCGCCCTGTTGATTTCCGTGGCTATCAGCTATTTCGGAAACATCAATTATAACAAATATGGCATTGGTTTTCTGGCTGCCATTCACCTGGCGCTGTTTGCTACTGTATATGCAGTGGTTGCCAATGCTGCTTATATTTATACAGGCCTGGGCGGAAAATTGAAAGCTGCTGGCGCTTCTGTGGCCCACCTGGGTTTTGGATTGATGCTGGTGGGGATCCTGATCTCTTCTTCCAAAAAAGAAGTGGTGTCGGTAAACACGTTTAATCCGCTCAATTTTGGTCCTGACAAACCCAAAGAAGGGTTTGAAAACCTGACCCTGTTCCGCGGGGTTAAAACCGATATGGGGAAGTTTTGGGCTACGTATGTAAAGGATTCGGTGAATGAGAATGGCCGTATGACCTATTTTCAGGTTGATATGGAAAGAAAAGACGGAAAGGAAAAGTTCACGTTGTATCCCGACCTGATCAAGAATACAAAAGGGCAGGAGGGCATGTCGAACAACCCCGATTCAAGACATTACTGGCATAAAGATATTTTCAGTTATGTAAACCATGCCAGCTCGGTGCAGGAAGGTTCCGATACATCGCAGTTTAAAAATCATGTGGTACAAGCCGGGGATACGGTGTTTTACTCAGAAGGCTACATGATACTGGATAGCGTTACGGTGAACCCGCATAATGACAAACACAAATTCACCAGCAAGGACACGGCTATTATGGCCAACCTGACCGTTTTCACCAAGGAGCAGCAGAAGCTGACCGCCAAACCGGTTTTCTTTGTGAAGAACAACAGCGCTCAATATATTCTGGACACCCTGTATTCTCAGGGACTGGCTATTGGCCTTACCCGCATTGCCGACGACAAGCACCTGGAAATCAGTGTGAAGGAATCTTCGCGCCTGGCGCCTTTTCTGGCCCTGAAAGTGCTGCAATTCCCGTTTATCAACCTGGTTTGGCTAGGTACGTTGCTTATGGTAGCAGGATTTGTAATGAGTATTGTGCGCAGGGCGAAGTTGTTATCCTCCACCCACCTAAAGGCGAAGTAGTTTATTAGTTATTGAGTTCCTGACTAACTAAATAACTTAATAACTGAAATAACTGTCCTTTCTTCTTATCATGCTGGAATCCATTCCGGCATAATAAGTGAATCACCTTATTTCATAAAACCTTGTGCGCCCAACTGTTCCCCTTATTATTTCGTACAGTAACTTTAATTGACAATCTTACATTTTTTTTAAGAATTGTTTTTGCAACGGCATGGGTTACTTTCCGTGTCTTTTGGGAATTATAATTACAAGTAAATTTGTATTATATTAGTAGCACTGGAATGACTGCAAAAAGAAAAATACTCAGGGGGATACTGGCAGTTTGGGCAATGGTAGCTGTAACAGCAGGTTCAGCACTTGGTCAAACAGCGCCTGATTCCATTCCTTTACCACAATTAGGTCCAAATGATACCATTCCGGTGCCTGCCATGATCCACGGAAATGAGTACGTGCCGGCACAAACGCTTGAATGGACCTGGGTGCAGGTTCCCTATCCCAAACATTTATTGAAAAAAAGACAGGAATGGACGCGCTTGCGCAATGCCATTTATGTTACGTATCCATATGCCCGCCGGGCCGGGGCTATTATGAACGACATCAATGCCCGCATTGCAAACTTACCTGAGTCGGAGAAGAAGAAGTACATCTTGTCGCGCGAAAAAGACCTGAAGAAACAATTTGCCGAACCGCTCAGTCAGTTATCGATATACCAGGGAAAAGTATTAATGAAACTCATCAACCGGCAAACCGGTAATAACTGCTATAATATCATCAAGGAATATAAAGGTGGCTTTACCGCCCGGGTATGGCAAACCGTTGCCTTTGTATTTGGAAGCAATCTGAAACAACCTTACAATGCCAATGGCGATGAACGCGAAATGGAATTGATTGTACAGGAAGTAGAACGCATGCATAGAATGTAGTTCCAAGTTCCAGGTTCATAGTTGTCTTAACTCCGAAATTCATAATTAACTCTCTGCAGAATTAATTATTAAGGCTCAAAAAACTATGAACTGAGAACTATAAACTGTGAACTGAGAACTGTAAACTGAGAACTAAGAACTCATTTTTTGAATGATCCCCGTAGTAGAAAATCCCTCCACAATAGGGTTAATGATCACCTTCCCTCCGGCAGCCATTACTTCTTTAGCGCCTACTATTTGTTCCAGGGTATAATCGCCCCCTTTTACCAGTACATCGGGTTGCAGGGCAGTAATGAGGTTCAGCGGCGTATCTTCTTCAAAAATTACAACCATATCAACCATCAGCAGGGCGGCTAATACGAGCGCTCTTGATTGTTCATCATTGACCGGGCGGCTATCGCCTTTTAACCGTTTGGTGCTGGCGTCGGAATTTAATCCCACCACTAAAAAATCAGCTTCGGCGGCGGCTTGTGACAACGAGAAGATGTGACCGCGGTGCAGTATATCAAAGACCCCATTGGTGAATGCGACCGTTTTACCAGTTACGCGCCATTGTCCTAATTTATATAATGCTTCATTCAGCGTACACACTTTGGTACTGATGATATCAGCTTTTCTCATTAACAGGATTTCTTTTATTGAAATAGGGTAGTAAACTCAATGCGATGGAGCCGCTGATGAGGGCAAAAAAGAATTGCACGGACCACATGAGCTGACCGAATGCAAAACCGAGGGTATCTTTTAAATCATACGCCAGCATGGTGTTTTGCACAAACAGGGCGTATACACCCAATCCAGCGCCAGGCGCAGGAACGATCATGGCCAGGCTGCCCATGGTTAATACCGATAATGCCTGCGGAATACTATATATAGCCGTTTCCTTCATGGCCCAGAAACCGATTTGTACACTCAGCAGGTACATTGACCAGATGAAAATGGTATGAAATATAAACCAGCCTTTGTTTTTCAGGTAACGCACACTGGTTATGCCATGCCAGATGCCTTCAAAAATGGTCTTTATTTTTTTGATGAAGTTGCTATGGGAAAACTTTTTAAATACGATCACCGCAGCCAGAATAACAATCACCAAAGCGGCTAACATGATAAAAATTCTGGTGGAAGAAAAGGAGCCTGCTTTGGTTTGAACAATTTTATTAAGCTCTGCACTGATGTAGCCGCCAATTACATCGGCCTGGGTTATAATAGTGATGATAATGACCAATGCCAGGCAAAGCACATCGAAGGCACGTTCGGCTACTATGGTGCCAACCAGTTTATCGGCGGGTACTTTTTCATAACGGGCCAGTATAGTACATTTCAATACTTCACCCAGCCGGGGTATGGCCAGGTTAGCCATGTAACCGATCAACACAGCCATATAGGTATTAAAAACCCTGGGTTTATAGCCCAAAGGTTCCATTAATATCTTCCAACGCAATGCCCTGCTGTAATGGCTCAATAGTAAAGTGATCATTACAGGGATGATCAGCAGGTAATTTGCATTGCGAAACGCATTCTTGATATCTTCCCAGCCTTTATCGGTTATACCTCTTACCGACCACCATACTAAAAAAACACTGAGCCCCAGAAAAAGGAGATACTGTAATATGCTCAGGATTTTTTTATTCATACCGGGGTAGATTGTAAAGCAAATTTAGGTTAACTGGTTAACAAGTTAGTGCGTTAACTGGTTAAGAAGTTGACAAGTTTCTTCAGCATGTTAATATATGAACTTATTAACATGTTAACCTGCCTGCCGGTAGGCAGGTTTTTCAATTAATTGATCACAGTTTATTTCCGGTTTGGGGAAACACGACTGATGGTTTGAATGATTTTGCTTTTTCAAAATCTATCGTAGCATAGGAAATAACGATCACAATATCACCTACGGCGCCCTGGCGGGCAGCAGGACCATTTAAACAGCATACGCCCGAGCCGCGTTTGCCTTTGATAAGATAGGTTTCTATACGCGAGCCATTATTTACATTCACGATCTGCACCTTTTCGTATTCGATCATGTTGGCTGCATCCATCAGGTCTTCATCGAGCGTTAAGCTACCCACATAATTCAGGTTCGCTTCAGTAATGACTGCACGGTGAACTTTAGATTTTAATATTTCTATCTCCATATTATCTCCTTGTTGTTCGATTTAATAAAACGGGCGCAAGCTACATTTAATTGCTGAACCATCAAACCATCATATTATCAATTAATCGCACTTCATGCAGGAATGCCGCAATCAAGGCTACACGCGGTCCCTGGTAAATGGTTGCCATAGCAGCATGGGCGGGTTGCAGGGTATTGGCATCGGCCAGTTCCACATAATCGATCCTGAAGCCGGCATCCGACAATAACTGTGTCGCTTTTTCTTTAATAACAGGCCACGCTATGCCCTTGCTGCATTCCTGTTTAATAAGCGTAAGGCATTTATAAATGGTGGTGGCTTTTTGCCGGTCGTCGGGTGGCAGGCGCAGATTCCGGCTGCTCATGGCCAATCCATCGGCTTCGCGTAAAGTAGGGCAGGTGATCAGTTCTGTGGGAGATTGCATCAATTGCAACAACCGGCTTACCACCATGCATTGCTGGTAATCTTTCTGGCCCATAAATAATTTATGCGGCTGTACCATGGTCAGCAATCTGAACATCACCTGGCAAACACCCTGAAAGTGACCGGGACGGTATTTCCCTTCGAGCAGGGTTTCCAGATACCCCAGGTCGTATTGTTCCAGGCCGGCGGTACCGTGGGGATACATCTCCGCTACGGAAGGCAGGAACAGGGCATCGCAGCCGGCAGCTTCGAGGCGCACAATATCCTGTTCAATGGTATTGGGATATTTTTGGAAATCGCCGGTATTATTGAATTGTGTGGGATTTACAAAAATGCTGCAAACGGTTATGGCGGTGTCCTTTTTCGACCGGTCAATAAGGGCAATATGTCCATCGTGCAGGGCGCCCATGGTAGGCACGAAACCAATTTGTTTAGCTGCGTCTTTTTGCTGCTGAATATAGTCCGCCAGTTGCGGGCCATATTTGAATATGATCATTTAACGAAATTTTAAGTTTTATAGTCGTGGTATTCGTGTTTCTATGGTACGTAGCAGTGATTTTTTTTAGGTAAATAAGGGGTCCCGACCATAAAACATAAACATTGATCTGAGAACCCAGAACTTAGAACTAATAAAAAAACCTTAACTTTGCACCCTGATTTTTAAAAGTTAGCTCATTAACTATTATCTATAATGCTGACAAAGAAAAGAATTTTATTTATTGCTAACGAAATGTCCCCCTACCTGGAATTAACGGAATTCTCCGAAACAGTTAACCGGTTGGCAATAAAGGCAAACGAAAATGGCTTTGAAGTACGTTGTATTATGCCCCGGTTTGGGGTTATTAACGAAAGACGTCATCGCCTCCATGAAGTGGTTCGGTTGTCGGGCATTAATGTTTCAGTAGGTAATGACGATTATCCCTTACAAATTAAAGTAGCTTCTTTACCCAACGCCCGGTTGCAGGTATACTTCCTTGATAACGAAGACCTGTTTAAACGTAAATTCATCTTCAACGACGAGAACGAAAAATGGTTCGATGATAATGATTTACGGACGGTGTTTTTCTGTAAAGGCGCCCTGGAAACGGTTAAGAAATTCGGCTGGCCGCCCGACATCATTCACTGCAGCGGCTGGATGACTGGTCTGATACCTCTGTATCAAAAGACGGCTTATAAAAAAGAGCCGGTTTTTTCGCATAGCAAAGTCATTTACACCATTGGCAATAACACCCTGAAAGAAAAGCTGGGCGATGATTTTCTGAAGATCGCTTCTATCAGTTCTGTTGTTAAGGAAAAAGACCTGGAACCATTCAAAGAAGGTACTATCACGGCCATGATGCGGGGTGGGGCAACGTATGCCGATGCCATTACTTTTGGCGCCGATAAGGTAGATAAAAAGCTGGTGGATGAGTTTGGAAAAGTAAAAGGTAAAAAGGTACTCACCTATAATGCTGAATCTGATTTAACCGATTACCTCCAGTTGTACCACGATCTGACAAAGTAAAAAGTAGTAAGTAATACATTTTAAGTAATACAGTTTGTTCACAAGTAATCAACAACTTCGTGGATTAACAACTTACAACTTAGGACTTATAACTTATAACTATAAATTTGCCCATTAATTCCATTCTATTCCAATAAACAAAAAGTAGTATGCCTTATTTATTTACTTCTGAAAGTGTTTCGGAAGGTCATCCTGATAAAATAGCTGACCAGATATCTGATGCCCTGATTGATAATTTCCTTGCCTTTGATGCCCAATCGAAAGTAGCCTGTGAAACATTGGTTACAACCGGTCAGGTGGTATTGGCTGGAGAAGTAAAGTCCAAGGCATATTTGGATGTACAGGAAATAGCCCGTGAAGTGATTCGCAAAATTGGTTATACCAAGAGCGAGTACATGTTTGAAGCCAGCTCTTGCGGCGTGTTGTCGGCCATACACGAGCAATCTGCTGATATTAACCAGGGTGTTGACAAAACGAAAAAAGAAGAACAAGGCGCCGGTGACCAGGGTATGATGTTTGGTTATGCAACCAACGAAACCGAAGATTATATGCCACTGGCATTGGACATTGCCCATAAATTATTGATCGAACTGGCTGCACTGCGCCGCGAAGGAAAAAAGATCGAGTACCTGCGTCCGGATGCAAAAAGCCAGGTTACCCTGGAGTACGACGATAACAACAAACCCGTTCGTATCGATGCTATTGTGGTGAGTACGCAGCATGATGATTTTGACAGCGAAACCAAAATGGCGAAAAAGATCAGGGAAGATGTTATCAATATCCTGATCCCCCGCGTTAAGGCCAAGTATAAAAAATACGCACACCTGTTCAATGATAAGATCAAGTATCACGTAAACCCAACCGGTAAATTCGTGATCGGTGGACCGCATGGCGATACCGGCTTAACCGGCCGTAAGATCATCGTGGACACCTATGGTGGAAAAGGCGCGCATGGCGGCGGTGCATTCAGCGGAAAAGATCCTTCAAAAGTTGACCGTTCTGCAGCATATGCAACCCGTCACATTGCTAAAAACCTGGTAGCTGCCGGTTTGTGTGAAGAAGTACTGGTTCAGGTTTCTTACGCTATTGGCGTGGCCCAGCCGATGGGATTGTACATTAACACCTATGGCACTGCCAAAGTTGAACTGACCGATGGTGAAATTGCCAAGCGCGTAGCACAGATTTTTGATATGCGTCCTTACTTTATTGAGCAACGCCTGAAACTGCGTAATCCTATTTACAGCGAAACAGCTGCTTACGGACACATGGGCCGTCAGCCTGAAATCGTTGAAAAATCATTCACTGCTCCCGATGGTAAAATCGTTAAGAAGAAAGTGGAATTGTTTACCTGGGAGAAACTGGATTATGTGAGAAAGGTTAAGCAGGCGTTTGGAATCAGATAAGTTGAAATTTATGATTTAGAGATTTAGAGATTTTGGGATTTAAATCGCAAAATCTCTAAATCCCGAAATCCCAAAATATTATCCCGCTTTTGGCGGGATTTTTTATTTTCGATCCATGAACGAACAACATAATCCCTGGAAGGTTTTAGGTGAAAAGAAGATTTACGAAAATCCCTGGATAAAGCTATCTGAATTTGACGTCATCAACCCTTCGGGTGGCAAGGGCATTTACGGCAAAGTGTACTTTAAGGCTATTGCCACGGGCGCCTTGCCACTCGATGAGAATTTGAATACTTACCTTGTAGGCCAGTATCGTTTTACCGTTGACCAGTATAGTTGGGAAATTCCCGAAGGGGGCGGCGCCTTTGGCGTTGACCCGGTAGAATCGGCCAAACGCGAACTGCAGGAAGAAACAGGACTGGTAGCGGAGGAATGGACAAAGATCGTTGAGATGCATTTGAGTAATTCTGTCTCAGACGAATATGCGGTCGTGTACCTGGCCCGGAAACTGAGCCAGCATATGGCCAGCCCCGAAGAAACTGAACAATTGGTGGTAAAGAAACTGCCGTTTGAAGAAGCATACCAAATGGTAGAACGGGGTGAAATAACCGATTCCATGTCGGTAGCAGCTATTTTAAAAGTAAAACTTATGTTGGCAGATGGAAGGATATCATAAAAAGAAACCTGGCATTAATAAATCGGCGCTGATCATAGGCCGGCAACCTGTTATTGAAGCTATTCAATCGGGCCGGCCCATTGACAAGATCTTATTTCAACGAAATGTAAGCGGTGACGCTATCGGATCTATCCGCCAACTGGCGCGGGAGTTTAATATTCCTATTCAACAGGTGCCTCCCGAAAAATTGCAATCTTTTACCAAAGCCAATCACCAGGGCGTTATTGCCATTGGTGGTTTGGTACAGTATATGGACCTGCAACAGGTGATTGACCATGTGCTGGGAAATGGTGAAACGCCCTTGTTTGTGATCCTGGATGGTATAACCGATGTACGTAATATAGGCGCCATCGCACGCAGTGCGGTTTGCTGTGGCGCGCAGGCTATTATTATTCCCGATAAAGGCGTTGGCGCCCTGAATGAAGAGGCCATGAAATCATCGGCCGGCGCGCTGGAGAAGATCAATATCTGCCGGGTGAACAGTTTGATGAAAGCGGTAGATACCTTACACCTGAACGGTATAAAAGTATACGCAACGGAAATGACCGCCGATAAAATGGTGTATGAAATGGATTATACCGAGCCCTGTTGTATTGTAATGGGTAGTGAGGATAATGGTGTTTTTCCGGCCCTGTTAAAAATATGCGATGAAAAAATAAAGATCCCTATGGCCGGCGACTTTGAATCGTTCAATGTGTCGGTAGCCACAGGGATCGTGTTGTATGAGATGATGAAGCAGAGGATTTGAGAATTTGAAAATGGAAAACAGTTAGCGTAAACTCAGGTGTTTCAAATGAATGAACCACAAACCATAAACCACAAACCACAAACCGCGCTCATCGAATGCCCCCGCGATGCTATGCAGGGCTGGCCGGTATTTATACCCACCGAAAAAAAGATAGAATACCTGAATTCCCTGCTGCAGGTAGGGTTCCATACCCTTGATTTCGGGAGTTTTGTTTCCGCCAAAGCCATACCGCAACTGGCCGATACCGCCGAGGTGTTGAAAGGTTTACAAGTTAAAACGGAAACAAAATTACTGGCTATTATAGCTAATGTGCGGGGGGCCGAAGAAGCTGCTGCTTTTGAAGAGATCGCTTACCTGGGCTTTCCTTTTTCGGTGAGCGAAACTTTTCAACTGCGCAATACCAATAGCACCATCGAACAATCCCTGCAACGGGTATCAGAAATCCAACGTATTTGTGAGCAAAGCCGCAAACAGCTGGTCATTTATATCTCCATGGGATTTGGTAATCCATACGGCGATCCGTATTCACCGGAAATTGTTTTTGATTGGGTGAATAAGATCGCGGACCTGGGCGTGTCTATCATTTCATTGGCCGATACGGTCGGACTGGCAACACCCGAACAGGTTGCCGACCTCACCGGCTATGTGATCAACAAACTGCCGCATCACGAGATAGGTGTGCATCTACATAGCAGCGAGCACAACCGGCTGGCTAAAATAGAAGCCGCCTGGCAGTCAGGCTGCCGCCGGTTCGACGGCGCTTTAAAAGGCATTGGCGGGTGCCCTATGGCCAATGACGAACTGGTTGGCAACATAGATACAGAATGGCTCATATCATATTTAGAACAATATGACGAATTGAAAGGGTTAAATAGAACAGCGCTGGCTAAAAGTCTTAACTTAGCTAACGAAATATTTACCTTATGAAAATTCACCCTGGGCAAACGCTGGCGTGCCCGCCACGTTATCTCCTGCATACAGGCTGAAATCGCCCTTCACTATTACTACACCTATTATGAAATAATGGCTGCCGTCCGGGAGCCATGGTCCCCCTGAAAAATAATGACCTTATCTTATCATACATAAACCAGATAAACGTGATTATGGACCTCCAGATACCGATTCAGATTTCAACCCTGTCGACGCCGATCAATTACCAGGATAATATCATGTTGATGGGGTCGTGTTTTACAGAACATATCGGTGAAAAGCTGGATGAGCTTAAATTCAGCGTGCTGCAAAATCCCAATGGTATTTTGTTTGATCCGGCCAGTGTCGTGAGCAGCCTGGTTTCTTATATTCAGAACAAACAATTCCAAAGCGAAGAGCTTTTTTATTACAACGAAGTATGGCAAAGCTGGCAACACCACAGCCGTTTTTCCAAAACCGATCTGCAGGATTGTTTGCGTGGCATTAACGCCTCGCAACAGGAAGCGCATGATTATTTGAAAACGGCCAACTGGCTTGTTATAACCCTTGGTACTTCCTTCTCATACCGGCTTACCGAACAGGTGCCCCCGTCTTTCCGCCGTGGTGCTATACGTGGGGCTGTCGCCAATAATCATCGCACACCGGCAGGCTGGTTTAACAAACACCTGCTCACGATTGACGAAACAACCACCTTGCTCGATAACTGCCTGCATCAGTTGTTTCAGTTCAATCCGGCATTGAAAGTGATCTTTACCGTAAGTCCGGTAAGGCATATACGCGATGGTGTTATTGACAATAACCGCAGCAAAGCCCGGTTGATAGAAGTGGTGCATCACCTGGTGAATAAGTTCGATAAACTGTATTATTTCCCCTCCTATGAACTGGTGATCGATGTATTACGCGATTACCGCTTTTACGATATAGATATGGTTCATCCCAACTACCAGGCTACACAGTTTGTGCTCGACAAATTCATGCGGCATTTTGTTGATGAAAAAGCGCAGCAACTGGCAGAGGAAATAAAAAAGATCGTGATCGCCCGCAAACACAAACCCTTTCAGCCCGCTACCGAAGCGCATAAACGGTTTTTAAAAACACACCTGGAAAAGGCGCAGGAGTTGCAGCGGAAATATCCTTTTTTGAAGCTTGATGAAGATATAAGATACTTTCTTCAATAATAAGAATCTTACAGAATATAAGATTGAGAAGTAAGAGGTAGGAAGTAAGAAGAGCCTGTATTTCGTACTTCCTACTTCTTACTTCCTATTTCGGTTTTTTGCGATCCAAATTAATATTCATCTGTTAAAGCAAAGTTGTTTTTCCTGTACATCCATTGTCCACTCGTGAAATCAGGAAATTCAACCGTTTCATTTCCCAGTTCTATGCTTCGTTCGCTGAGCGGTGTAATGGCGCTCCATACTGCTGCATCATATACATCCATGGGCGTAGCCGTTTTGCGTTTGATCGATTCAATGAACGCATGCAGCACAAAAAAGTCCATACCACCATGGCCCGCACCTTCGGTAGAAGCGCCCCAGCGTTTCCATAAAGGATGATCGTATTGATCGAGGTACGCTTTGGCATTTTCCCAGTCGTCGTTGGTTTTGCTAACCCCTTCAATATACAGTGAGTGATTAATATCCATCCAGATGCCTTTGGTGCCCTGTACCCTAAAGCCGAGCGAGTAGGGGCGGGGCAGATTGGTATCATGTTGTAACAAAACCGTTTCTCCATTGGCGCAACGGATCATGGTAGTTACTACATCACCCAGTTTGAATTCAACTTTTGCATTCGGGTGTTGTTCGCCGCCTTTCTTTATTATATAATCATGCAGACCGCGCGATTTACTGGCAAAGGATGAAAGCGATATAAAACGGTTGCCGTAATTAATATTGATCATTTCTGCTACGGGACCAATACCATGGGTGGGATATAAATCACCGTTACGGTGTACGGAGTGCTCAGTTCGCCAGCGGGCTTCTGAAAATGCTTTCTCGCCAAATTCTACACCGCCACTATTGTTGTTTTGACCATTATTGAATTTAACGTGCCGCAGGTCGTGCTGGTAGCCGCCCTGCAGGTGTACCAGTTCACCAAACATACCCTGCCGCACCATATTCAATACCGCCATTACATCGCGGCGATAGCAAACATTCTCCAACATCATTACGTGGGCATTGTGGTGTTCTGCCGCTTTTACTACATCCCAGTGGTCCTGCAGGGTGATGCCCAACATCACTTCAGTCCCTACATATTTAATACCTGCTTCCAGGCAGCCAATGATCATAGGCGCATGCCATTCCCAGGGCGTGGCAATGATCACCGCATCCAGCTCTTTTAATTCCAGCATCTTTTTCCAGGCATTCACATCGCCCTTAAAGATCCTGGGCATCGGCTTGCCCGCTTTTTTAAAGAGTTCGCCGGTGCGGTCAAGCATGCGATCGTCAACATCGCAGATGGCTACAATATTTACATCTTTACGCCGAAGCGCATTGTCTACATGGTTCTGGCCACGCAAGCCTACGCCAATAAAACCCAGTTTAACAACGGGGTCTGCCGCAGCGAATGTTTTGGCGGTTGGTAACAAAGCAAAACCGGCCGTGGCCAGTCCGGTATTTTTGACAAAGGTTCTTCGGTTCATAGCCTTATTTTTACATGAAATTTAGTACAGGCAAAATACCAAATAAGCTGTAATGAATAGTGCCATTCCAAATCTTACGCAATCGTATGCAATCCTGCAATTCTATAAAAACCTGTCCCCAAAGCTGAAATTGCCGGCCGGCGTGCAGATTATGAACCCATTTGCCGATGCAGTTTCCAGGCAACTGGCAGAGACCTTTTATCATACCTTTTACAACGATCATCAACCGCGCACATTCATATTCGGGATCAATCCCGGGCGGTTTGGCGGCGGCGTTACGGGCATTCCATTTACCGATCCCATTCGATTGAAAGAAGTATGCGGTATCGATAGTGATCTGCCAAAGAAAGCAGAGTTGTCTTCACATTTTATTTATGCAGTGATTGAAGCGTTTGGTGGCCCGGCGGCATTCTACCAGCATTTTTATATTACCGCCTTATCGCCGTTGGGTTTTACAAAGAACGGCGTTAACCTGAATTATTATGATGATAAGGAGCTACTTAAAGACAGTGAGCCGTTTATTGTTCAATGCATCAATGATCAATTGAAAACCATTGCTACCACCCGGGAGGTATGTTATTGTTTGGGCGAAGGAACCAATTACAAGATCTTTCAGCGGATAAATAAACAGCATGCCTTTTTTAAAGAGATCATTCCATTGCCACATCCGCGTTTCATAATGCAGTATCGCCGTAAAAAGATTGATGAGTTTGTTAAACTATATAATGAGAAACTAGGGCGAAGTTTATAGTTTAGGGTTTATGGTTTGTAGTTGCTGCCGCGGGTCTGGAGTTCCGAGGGAAATAGAACTGTCCGAATTTAAACAACCATAAACCATAAACTATAAACCACAAACTATTAGTGCATTCTGTCTCCTCTAACCTCTAGATCTTTCATCACCCCCGCCTCATACGTCAGCCATTCCTGCCAGCGTTTGCGGACGGTGGTTTTATCTACATAGGTTTCTGCCAGTTCAATAAATAAATGATAATGGCCAGCTTCGCTTTCCATAAAGCGCCGGTAAAAATTGCGCAGATAGTCATCATCAAGCCCTTCACTTAAGCGTTTAAAGCGTTCGCAACTTCTGGCTTCAATCAGGGCAAAGATCAGGAGTTTATCAAGCAGCCGTTGTTCGGGACTGCCGTCTTTCTTTTGAAACAGTTGCAACTGGTTTACGTATTCATCCTTCCGTTGTTTGCCCAGCTTCAGATTACGTTTTTGCAGTTCTGCCAGCACCAGCCGGAAATGCCCCCATTCTTCGGTAACGATAGGCGATAGATCTGTCACTAGTTTTTCTAACTCACTGTATCGCTGAATCAGGGAAATGCAGCTGGTGGCTGCTTTTTGCTCGCAATACGCATGATCGGTGAGAATATGTTCCAACGACAATTCGGCCAGGTTCACCCAACGTGGATCGGTAGGCAGGTGCAGTCCTAATATATTCTTTGTTTCTGGTGTAGTGCTCATACTGTGCGCAAAGTTAAAGCCTAAGTGCGATATTTGGGCCTTAGCGCCCTGAGCGTAGTCGAAGGGGCCGAATTGCTACCCCCGAGCGCTTGCCTCGCCGCAGGCGGGAAGTCGAGGGGGCAATCTTAATTAAGACAGCATGAATGACGAATTCTTATTAAAAAAGCTGGATGAGCGGCAGCAACAAAATGCTTTCCGCCGGCTGCTTTTGCCCGATGGTAAAACTGATTTTTGTTCGAACGATTACCTCGGCATTGTGCGCAACCAGCTGATCGAAAAAGCGTTGGGCGAGCAGGCCCCTATGTTGTACAAACATGGCTCCACCGGTTCGCGGCTTCTGGCGGGTAATTATGCCCTGGTGGAAGAAACGGAGAAAATGCTGGCGGCCTTTCATGAAGCGGAGGCCGGATTAATTTTCAATTCAGGATATGATGCCAACCTGGGCTTATTGAGTTGCGTGCCCCAGCGCGGCGATACCATTATTTACGATTTTCTCAGTCATGCCTCTTTACGCGATGGCATCCGGTTAAGTTTTGCCCAATCTTTTTCATTCCGGCACAACGACCTGGCCGACCTGGAAAAAAGACTACAGGCAGCTACCGGTACTATTTTCGTGGTAACGGAGTCGGTATTCTCTATGGATGGCGATATGGCCCCGTTGACTGCCATAAGCGACCTGTGCGAACGATATGGCGCACACCTGATCGTTGACGAGGCCCATGCAACCGGGGTAGTGGGGGAAAAGGGGGTAGGGTTGGTACAACACCTCCATCTGCAAGCAAAATGCTTTGCCCGTATTCATACATTTGGAAAAGCCGTGGGGTGTCATGGCGCCATTATCCTGGGCAGTGAGCGGTTACGCAACTACCTGGTGAATTTTTCCCGCTCATTTATTTACAGCACTTCTTTACCCGAAGCAAGTGTAGCTGCTATACGTTGTGCATATGGGTTATTTCCCAATATGCATGCCGAGCGGGCGCACCTGCAACAATTGATCAATACCTTTCAACAGGTGCCGGTAGCTACGGGAAGCAATATGGAAAAACTGGTTTCTGATACGCCTATACAAATAGTCATCATTCCCGGTAACGACCGGGTAAAAAAAGTGGCCGGCGCATTACAGGCAGCCGGGCTGGATGTACGCGCCATATTATATCCTACGGTTCCGGCAGGCAAAGAGAGGTTGCGCATCGTGTTGCATGCGTTTAATACTATACAGGAGTTAAATCAGGTTATTGAATTATTAAGTTAAACGGGACCCCAATAACTAATGAACTTAATAACTAAGAACTACGGTTTTTTTGTTGCCGTTTCCGGCAAATAGTAAGTTTCATTGGGACCAATACCCGATACCTGCATGGTACATTCCTCGGTGAACCATTCATAATGCGGTTGATCGGCTTTGATCAACACATAACTACCCGGGCCATAAGCCATGGATGCAGCCGTAGTGTCAAATGTTTTATCCAAAACAATATGGGCCGAACCACTGAGTATGGTAACATACAGGTCGGAATTATGCACATGTGGCATGCCTTTATAACCGGGCGGGAAAATGTAACGTTCGATAAAGAAGCCGGGCTTAACACGGTTTCCGGCAAGATAAATGTTCTTTCTGCCACTTTGTAGTATAGTGTCTTTCACGGGGGGGAGTATCATTCGGGCCTTTTCACCTGTTTCTTTGGGAGGATTTGCAAGGTTCTGTACCGGATTATTGGTACAGGACAGCCATGGAACCAGTAGCATTGCCATGGCATAATGGGCTGTCTTTTTCATAGCAAACAATATTTAGGTGACGAATAAATAAAAGAACTGATAGGTAAGGTACTACAATTTCAACAATTACATATTAGATTATGGGTATGCGGCCGAAGTGCCTGATCAACGCAGTATTATGGGCGGGGATGGAGTGGGGCAGAACAAATTATCATGGTAGGTAGAACATGATAGTACCTGCGGGGGTATACATTTCTACCCAAAAAAAGAACCCCGCGGAAAGGCGGGGCTCGGTACCACGGACTGTAACCTCTAAGGTTGATGAACTAAACGATTGCTGATGACTACTGAACTGCGAACAACTTGTATGTATAATGGCTACATAAAAAATGCAAGTAATAATAACCCGGCAAATAATAAGGCCAGCATCCTCTTTTTTCGTTGATATAACCGGGCTTCCATCTCACTTTAAATTTTTAAAGCATATACTGCTTTCATTGCACTACAAAAGTGCGGATTAGTAGTATTCCTGACAATACAACTTTGTGGTAGTTTTTCGACGAAAAGCTATACCGGCAATCGGGTAACCTGGCCATCAGGCCATTTAACCATCGGAGCAATTAAAAAAAATCATACTTTTAAAAAATCCTTCTAACCCCTGATGTGAATTAAGTTATATGCGCATTATTCCATTAATTATAACTGTAGTAGTTACTATAGGTTTGATCATTACATTAAGTTTGCCTATAGGAAGCATTCCGCCACTGGGAAGTTTTCTCAGCCCCCAAACAGGGTTCTGGCAAAATGCGGAGCCTGTTAATGCCCATCCCAATCCCGATCTCCATTTTCCGCAACTAAAAGATAAGGTGCAGGTATACTTCGATGACAGAATGGTGCCGCACGTGTTTGCGCAAAACGATGATGACCTGTATTTCGTGCAAGGTTACCTGCATGCCAAATACCGGTTATGGCAAATGGAATTTCAAACCCATGCTGCTGCCGGCCGGTTATCTGAAGTACTGGGCGCGGGACCTAACAATGCATATCTTAATAATGACCGCAATATGCGCAGGGTGGGCATGTTGTATGGCGCCCGGCATTCACTCGATAGTATGGAAAGGGACCCGGCTACCAAAACGATGCTCGATGCATACACAGCCGGTGTAAATGCCTATATCGATTATTTACCGGCGAATGAATTGCCGCTCGAATACCGGTTGCTGAACTATGTGCCGGAACACTGGAATAATTTCAAGACGGCGCTTTTTCTAAAGTACATGAGCTTCGACCTCACCGGTTCGGAAAATGATTTTGAATATACCAATGTACGCAATGTATTAAGCAAGACCGATTTTGAAGAACTGTATCCACTGATGCAGGATTCACTGGAGCCCATTGTGCCGAAAGGAACAGCGTTTGGTGCACCAAAAGCCCGGCCGCAAATGCCTTTCAATTCCGATTCCATGTATTTCAAGTGGAATACGTTTGCCGATATAACTCCGGTTAATAAACCCGATAAAGACAATGGCAGTAATAACTGGGCGGTGAGTGGAACTAAAACAAAAAGCGGTCGCCCCATCCTGTGCAACGACCCGCACCTCGGACTGAACCTGCCTTCTCTCTGGTTCGAAATGCAATTACACACGCCGCTATACAATGCCTATGGCGTTACCTTTCCCGGATCGCCAGCCGTGATCATTGGCTTTAACGACAGCTGTTCCTGGGGCGTTACCAATGCCGGTCGCGATGTGAAGGATTATTTTGTGATTCATTTCAAGGACGAAACCAAACAACAATATGAATTCAATGGTGACTGGAAGATGACCGACCTGCACGTTGATACCTTTAAGATAAAAGGAAAGAATCCCTACTACGATACGGTTGCCTATACCATTTTTGGGCCGGTGCAATACGATAACACGTTTACAGGCAATAACCGCTCATCGGAATACAGCAATTATGCGGTACGGTGGAAGGCGCACGATGCTTCCAATGAATTAAAGACATTCTATCTGTTGAACCGGATGAAGAACAAGGCTGAATATAACGAGGCCATTAAATACTTTGCCTGTCCCGGTCAGAACTTTGTTTTTGCTTCCAAAAGCGGCGATATCGCCATTTGGCAGCAAGGGAAATTTCCAGCCAAATGGCGGCGTCAGGGTGATTTCATTATGCCGGGAACCGATACTTCCTATCTGTGGCAGGGATCTATAAAACAGGAAGACAATCCGCATGTTGAAAATCCGGTCCGCGGTTTTGTAAGCAGCGCTAACCAGGCCGCCACTGACACCTCGTATCCTTATTATATTGGCGGCAGTTATCCTATATACAGAGGCATCATCATTAACCGCTACCTGAAGCAAATGAGTGCGATCACCATCGACAGCATGAAAAAAATGCAGACCGATAATTTCAATGTGTTTGCCGAAACGGCTTTGCCTGTGATGATGGGGTATGTTGATGAAAGTGTTTTAAGTAATGTTGAGAAAAAATACCTCGATATTCTACGTGGTTGGAATTTACGCAGCGATGCTACCGAAAAAGCGCCGGCTATTTTTCAGCTGTGGTTCGAGAACCTGGAGAAAGAAGTATGGAGCGATGATTTTGATGTAGCCAACAAGCCGGTTGAATTACCTGATAATGCTACCCTGGTAAAATGCCTTACCATGGCGAACTTCAAATTTGCAGACAATATTAAAACCACCCCCATAGAATCTGTGCAGGATGTGGTGACGGCTGCATTTAAAAAAGCTGTACCGGTTGTTTCGATGGCAGATGATGCGGGTACTTTAAACTGGGGTAGATATAAAGATGCCGGTATCCGTCATTTGCTGCGCCTGGCGCCGTTGAGCCGTTTTCATTTAATGACCGGTGGAGGCGCAAATATTATCAATGCAACCAAACAATACCATGGGCCCAGCTGGCGCATGATCGTGGAGTTGGCAGATAAAACAGAAGCCTGGGGTATTTATCCCGGCGGACAAAGCGGCAACCCTGGCAGTAAATACTACGATAATTTTATTAATGACTGGGCCGTGGGGAAATACAACAGGTTGTGGATGATGACGGAGGCTGAAGCCAAAGACAAACGAATATTGTTTACAATGAACTTTAATTAACAGACAGATGAAATTCGGGATCTCTATATTATTAACGATCATAGTAAGTTTCGCCGCCGGTTTCTACCTTCCTTTCTGGAGTGTTGGACTGGTTGCATTTTTAGTGGCCGTATTTATATATCAAAAGCCGGGTATGGCTTATTTATCAGGCTTTATAAGCATTTTATTATTCTGGGCATTGCTCGCCTGGTGGATCGATGCGCAAAACGACAGCATCTTATCAACCCGCATGGCTACCTTGTTTCCGTTGGGCGGCTCATCAGCCCTGTTAATCCTCATATCAGGCATCGTGGGCGCCATCGTTGGAGGGTTATCAGCATTATCGGGGAGTTTTTTACGCAGATACCTCGATGAACGGAAAGCCATGAAGGCCGGGTTTTAAGTGTTTCAGCCACGCGTATGAATCATTCACAGAGTGAAATGACGGCTTAATCTGTTTCTAAGGCTGTTTTAACTAATTAATGAATCACTAATCAACAATTGGCCTTATTTTCGCGTTCGTCGCGATATGAGAATATTGACCTTTATTTCCCTCTTTATTGGATGCTTTATAACCGTGCAGGCTGGTCGTATCAGCGGCAGGGTTATCGACGAAAAGGGTCAAGTGCTGGTGTATGCATCCATCCTGGTAAAAGGCACCACACTGGGTACTACAGCCAACAAACAAGGTGATTATTTCTTACAACTCGATCCCGGTACATACACCATCGTAGCACAATATGTAGGCTATAGCCGGCAGGAAAAAACGATAACTGTTGGTACAGACTCTATCACGCTCGATTTTCAACTTTCCTTACAGCAACTCAGTTTAAAAGAAGTGGTCGTTCGGCCCGGTGCGGAAGACCCGGCCTATGCGATCATTCGAAATGCCATAAAAAAAAGACCGTATTACCTGAATCAGCTCAATACGTTTCAATGTGAAGTATATATAAAAGGGCAATTGCAGCTGCGTGCTTATCCTAAAAAGTTCCTGGGTGAGAAAATTCAATTTGAAGATGGCGATACCAGTAAAATAAAAATGCTCTTTCTGTCAGAAACAATAGCCCGGTACTCGGTAGAAAAACCGCGCAAAAGTAAGATAGAAGTATTGTCAACCAAAGTAAGTGGCAGAAGCGATGAGTTTGGATTAAGCACGCCGCAGATCGTTTCGTTCTATGAGAACAACATCCAGGTTGGCCGCGGTCTCAATCCACGCGGGTTTATTTCACCCATTGCCAATGGCGCGCTGTATTTCTACCGCTATCAATATGAAGGCAGCTTTATAGAAGATGGCCGGGAGATCAATCGGATTAAAGTAATTCCCAGGCGGAAGTATGAGCCTTTGTTCAGTGGGTATATCAATATCACCGAAGGCGATTGGCGCATTCACAGTTTACAATTGCGGTTGACCAAAACATCGCAAATGGAGCTGATAGATTCTTTGAATATTGACCAGTTGTATGTTCCTTACAACAACGACGTATGGGTAATAAAAACGCAGGTGTTGTACCCGGCCGTAAAAGTCCTGGGCTTCGATGCGTTTGGCAGTTTTGTAAATGTGTATTCGCAATTCAATATAGAACCTTCCTTCAGCCGGAAATTCTTTAACAATACCTATCTGAAGATCTATGAAGGATCGAATAAAAAGCCAGCTGATTTCTGGGATTCAATCCGGCCCGTACCCTTGCAGGCGGAAGAAATAGCCGATTATCATAAGAAAGACAGCCTGGAGAAAGCACATAAAGATCCCCGCTACCTGGATTCCATCGACCGCCGGCGCAACAAACCGCGCCTGATTGCATTAGTGGCTACCGGACAAAATTTTTACCGCGAAACAAGACGCGAGACCTATAGCATTAACCCGCTTTTACAAACTGTTGCATATAACACGGTAGAGGGATGGCTGATAAATTTGGGGGGTCGCTATACAAAAAAGCTGGATACCATTCCTACATCTAGACGCGCTATAAGTATAGAACCTGTCCTACGATATGGTTTTAATAATCATCACCTGAATGCGTCCGGTACCGTTACCTATACGTATGGCCATAAATATTTCTCTTCTTTTTCAATCAGCGGCGGTAAAGGGGTGTACCAAATAAACAATGCCAACCCCATTAGCCAGTTTAGTAATACCATTCGCAGCTGGTTGTTCGAACGTAATTATGCCAAATTTTATGAGGCCTGGTATGCGCGTTTCAATTTCTCGAAAGATGTTGGCAACGGGGTAAGCCTGTTTGGCGGCATTAAATATGAAGACCGTATTCCGCTGGAGAATACCTCCACCTACTCATTGGGCGACCGCAAAGACATTGAGTTTACGCCGAATTTCCCCATTGAAATTATGCAGGAAAACTTTAAGCGGCACCAGGCATTGATTGGAAATATTGGCGTGAGCTGGCTGCCCGGAACTAAATACATTGAGTACCCGGAAAGAATTGTGAATATTGGTTCGCCGTATCCGCTCTTTACTTTCTCTTACTGGAAGGGTATGCACAAATTGCTGGGCAGTGATATTGATTACGATAAATGGCGTTTTGATGTGGCCCAAAGTCTGGACCTGAACCTGGGCGGTAACTTCCGGTATAAATTAGCCATGGGCGGTTTTATAAACCGCGACAGTGTTGCCGTGATCGATTATACCCATTTTAACGGAAACCAGATTTTGGCATCTGTCGAATACCTGAACGGTTTTCAGCTGTTACCGTATTACAAATACAGTAATAAGAACCGCCTGTATGCGGAAGGCCATATAGAACATCATTTCAATGGCTTGCTCACCAATAAGATCCCTTTATTACGCAGCATCAACTGGTACCTGGTGATGGGCGCCAATGCCTTTTATGCCGATAGCGACAAAGAATATGTAGAAGTCTTCGCCGGCTTAGAAAACCTCCTAAAGATTGCCCGGTTCGACTTTGTATGGGGCTTTGACAAAGGCCACGTATCTACCTTTGGCCTGCGGTTGGGGATAAGAGGGTTTGGGAAGTTGTAGGATCGTGAAACGTGAAACGGTCCCGCCGTGGCGGGATGAAATCGTCAATCGGCAGTTGTGAAAACTGCGAACTGCTTACCGGTCCCGGCTCAGCGGGAGTACCTGGTAACCGGAAACTTTTGTATTTTTGCCGCGTTTACAATTTTTGACTGCCCTGCAAGCGGTCGCAAAAATTAAAATATGGCAATTTTACACAATCGCGTCTCCCAGAAGGAGTTGAAAGAACGTTTGTACCAGGAAACCGAACCACGTACTACCATTTCTTTTTACCAGTATTTCCCCATCGCCGAACCGGAACAATTCCGCAACGAACTATACAAACAATTGGAGCCTTTAAAAGTGTTTGGCCGCATTTATGTGGCGCACGAAGGCATCAATGCACAGGTGAGTGTGCCGCAGGGAAATTTCGAAGCCTTTAAAACTTATTTATATACCATAGAACCGTTGAACGGCATACGCCTGAATATTGCGGTAGACGATGACGGCAAATCGTTTTGGGTGCTGAAAATAAAAGTGCGGGAGAAGATCGTTGCCGACGGCATTAGCGATGAAACGTTCAACATGAACAATAAGGGGAAGTATGTAAATGCCGAGCAGATGAATGCGCTGCTGAACGATCCCGAGACCATTGTGGTTGACATGCGCAATCATTACGAATACGAAGTAGGGCATTTTGTGAAAGCCCTGGAAGTGCCCAGCGATACTTTCCGCGAGCAATTGCCCATGGCGGTTGATATGTTGAAAGAGCAGAAGGATAAGAATATCATTATGTATTGTACCGGTGGTATCCGGTGCGAAAAGGCCAGTGCCTACATGCTGCATCATGGGTTTCAAAATGTATTTCACCTCGAAGGCGGCATTATCAATTATGCCCAGCAGGCAAAAGAAAAGGGACTCGACAGCAAATTCATTGGTAAGAACTTTGTGTTCGACAACAGGCTGGGGGAGCGCATCACCCCAGAAATTATTTCCAAATGCCACCAGTGTGGCCAACCGGCCGATACGCATGTGAATTGTGCAAATGATGGATGTCACCTGTTGTTTATTCAATGCGACAATTGTCGTCAGCAATTTGAAGGCTGTTGCAGCAAGGCTTGCCAGGATTTCATTCATTTGCCTGAAGAGGAACGAAAGGAACTACGCAAAGGCATCGATAAAGGACGTAACATCTTCAATAAATCGCGCGCCCGGTTGAGGCCGAGGCTGGGGGAATAGCAGTTTATAGTTTGTGGTTTATAGTTTATAGTTGTTCGCCTCACGGGGAACTCGCTAAACGCCGTATGCTTCAAGATACACGCATCAGACTTCACGTTTCACTCCGCACGCCTAAAACCCTAACGTGGAAGGCTGAAATACAGCTGCGCGCTGCCTGATTTCCTGCCAGGGAAAGGTAAATTGGTTGCCTTATTCCATTAATAATCAGGTGTTTCCAGGAAAAGGCGTTTCCTGTCGGGACTTTAGAGTTCCTTACAGGAAATCAGAAAACCTTACAGGAAATAAAAAAAGCTTAAAGGAATTCCCAATTCCTTCCTGGAAAAGACAAAAGCTTTAAGGAAATCAGAAAAGCTTTAAGGAAATGAAGAAAGTTTACAAGAATTCCCAAAACCTTGAAAGAAATCAGAAAAGTTGATAAGAATTCACAAAACCTTCCAGGAATTCGCAATTCCTGACAAGAAATGCCATAAAATGCCTGCAGTACACCAAAACAACTCAACAATGGGCCTTTGTAGTTCAACATTGACTATAAAACACGCAACAATACCCAAAAACTGATAAACAATGGACCTTTACAGAGCAACTTTGGTCCTAAAACACAAAACAAACCATCAAAACAGGTCAACATTGACCGTAAAACACGAAACAGCGCACCAAAACAATCAGGGTGCAGCTACCCATTTCAAACATACCGGTTTACCCACTTTGATTTGTTTACCGGTATCGGTCAACAGACCGGTTTGTTTGTTGCGTTTAAAGATCACGATGTTGTCAGTTTCCTGGTTGGCAACCAGCAAAAAGTTCCCGGAAGGATCAATGGTGAAATTGCGCGGCACTTCGCCTTTGGTAGATTCATAACCCAATGCAGTGAGTTTACCGCTTTTATTGATTGAAAAAATAGCAATGGTATTGGCGGGCTGGCGATTGGTGGCATACAGGAATTTGCCATCGGGTGAAATATGTATATCGGCAGACCATTTTTTCTCCGTAAAATTAGCCGGATAGGTAGAGATGTGTTGGAACAACGTCAACTTTCCATCATTATACTTATAGGCCGAAACGGCGCCGCCCATTTCCTCTACCAGGTAAGCCAGTTTGCCATTGGGATGAAACGTAAAATGGCGTGGACCGCTTCCGGGTGTTGTTGCCGCAAAAGGAACCGCTGCCGGTTCGGGTTTGCCGCTGCCCGGATTAAAGGCATAGATCATCACCTTGTCAATACCCAGGTCGGGCACAAAAATATATTTACCGTCGGGTGAAAAAACGGTGGAGTGCACATGCGGTTTTTCCTGCCGCTCTTTGTTTACACTGCTGCCGGTATGTTGAATGGTGGTGGCAGTACCCAAAGTACCATTGGCCATGATGGGCAAAGTAGAAAAGCTGCCGCCGGTATAGTTTGCCGCAGCTACCCATTTACCGGTTTTATTAATGGCCACATAACAGGGATGGTCACCGCCGCTGCCTTGTTTTTCGATGTACGTAAGGGCGCCATTGCTTTTATCAAAAGAAAAAACCGATACGCTGCCTTTGTCGTTCGCATCTTCGTTTACTGCGTATACAAATTTTTCATCTGGCGAAATTTCCAGATAGGAGGGGTTGGCAGCGGTTGCTTTATTTACATAAAGCACTTCACCGGTTTCCGTATTCATTTTATATACATACAGGCCTTCACTGTTGCCTCTGGTATACGTTCCTATGATGAGGTATTGGTTCATTTGACAATCGCTGATTATAGGGACAAGCAATAAAATAAGGTGCCATATGTTTTTCATACACGGAAGATACTAAAAAGGCAGGAGTAAGTTGTTAAGGTAAATTGGCAAGTTAATAAGTTACCTTGTTCGGTTAGGTTATGTCAGATATGACCAAGTGAGTTGAAAAAACGATTGGCCCACACGTTGAAGCCTGCAATAAAAATACAAACAGAAGCCGGTGTAAGATAGCAAAGCGTTTTACCAGGAACATTCCAGTACACAGCAACTGAAATTAAAAGTAATGCAATGCCAGCGGTCAATAAGATCATTGAAAGGCCAAACGCGTTAAAAAAAGTGAGCAATAGTATTTCATGATCGTCAAGCGGCTCTTCCCTATAAACCACTTTTACCTGTTCCCCGAGGGTCCAGAAATATTTGCTTTGTGTACTTGAATGTTTATATATTATTTCTTTATTGTAGTAGGTCACGAATTTAAAGTAGGGGATGTAGCTTGTATCATTTTCATAGTTTACATATTCTTCCCGTTTAAACATCGTCGCAATCGCAATATTTCCTTTTTTTATATAGAGAATACGGTTCCAAAGAAATGCTATGCCCATAATAAGCAATACCAGCCCCGAAGCAAATGCATATACATATCCCATATACACCACAAAATAAAAAAAGCCCCGATGTTTTCTAAACATCGGGGCTTAAATTTTTTACTTGTTAACCTTTCAACTAGCCTTTCACTTCCCCCAAAGCCTTCACTATTCGAGAATATGTTTCTTCATCCGAAAGATCCTGTGGCAGGAACTTCTTCCCAATCACCTTCTCATACAACTCAATATATCTTTTTGAAATGGTATTTATCCATTCATCGCTCATGTCAGGAACGGTTTGTCCTTCCTTGCCCATAAAATTGTTGGCAATAAGCCATTCCCGCACAAATTCCTTGCTCAATTGCTGCTGGCGTTCGCCGGCTTTTTGTCTTTCTTCAAAACCTTCCGCATAGAAATAGCGGCTACTGTCGGGCGTGTGAATTTCGTCCATCAGGTAAACGGTATCGCCGATTTTGCCAAATTCATATTTTGTATCTACCAGTATTAATCCCTGTTTGGCGGCAATTTCTTTACCCCGGGCAAACAATTTCAGCGTATAATCCTCAAGTATAGCCCAATCTTCGGCGGTGGACAGCCCGGTAGCAATTATTTGTTCTTTTGATATATCTTCATCGTGGCCCGCTTCGGCCTTAGTGCTTGGCGTTATAATAGGAGTTGGGAAAAAATCATTTTCTTTCATACCTTCAGGTAGGGGTACACCACATAACTCACGTTTTCCACTGGTATAAGTACGCCAGGCGTGACCTGTTAAATTACCACGTACCACCATTTCAATTTTGAAAGGCACACATTTTTTTCCGATCGAAACATTGGGTGCCGGTACCGATACTAACCAGTTGGCGCAAATGTCGCTGGTGGCCTGAAGCATATATGCAGCTATCTGATTTAATACTTGTCCTTTATATGGTATGGGGCGGGGCAAAATCACATCAAAGGCTGAGATACGGTCACTGGCTATCATTACCAACCACTGATCGTCAATGGTATACACATCTCTTACCTTGCCTCTGTAAAAGTTTGTCTGCTGCGGAAATTGTAACGATTTCATGGGCCGAAGATACCAGCGATGTAGATAATGATAAAAAAAAAGAATTCCCGAAATATCAACAAAATCAACAAGATGTGATTAAATAAAATTTTCTGTTAAAAATTACTAATCGTATTTTGCTCTATAACCATAAAAACTCCATGCTATGAGTAGATGCGCTCGTTGGCTGGCAGCTTTAACCTTTCTCTTATCTCTGACGATTGCTGCCAATGCTCAAACTACTATTTCGGGCACCGTTCGAAATAGTACGAACAAAGAAACTGTTCCCTTTGTTTCGGTTGCCATTAAAGGAACAAATACAGGAACCTTTACCAATGAAAGAGGCTACTTTAAGCTGACCACTTCCCATGCGTTTCCCCTGACCGTTGTTTTTACATCCATTGGTTTTACTTCACAGGAAGTATCGGTTACCAGTGGTGGAACAGCTATCGATGTTGACCTGGTACCAGGTTCCAGTTTGGGTACCGAAGTGGTCATTTCGGCCAGTCGTGTTCCTGAAAAAATTCTCGAATCGCCTGTGTCTATTGAACGCATGAATGTAGGCACCATACGGGCGGCGGCGGCACCTAATTATTATGATGGAATTGCCAATCTGAAAGGTGTCGATTTGACTACATCGAGCCTTACTTTTCGCACCCTCAGTACCCGTGGTTTTAACGGCAGCGGTAACCTGCGGTTCAACCAGTTGGTAGATGGAATGGATAACCAGGCACCTGGTTTGAATTTCAGCGTGGGAAGCATCATCGGGTTTACCGAACTGGACGTTGATAACGTGGAATTGCTACAAGGTGCTTCATCTGCCTTGTACGGTTCTGGCGGGATGAACGGTACCCTGTTGATGAATAGTAAAAGTCCGTTCAAATATGAGGGACTGAGCTTCCAGGTAAAACATGGCTATATGCATTTTAACGATCCTGCTCAAAGCAATGCCACGCCGTATTACGACTGGTCGCTTCGCTTTGCAAAGAAGATCGGTGAAAAGTTCGCGTTTAGAATTTCAGGACAATTCATAAAAGCCGATGACTGGCAGGCTACCGATTACCGCAATCTGAATCGGAATAACGTATTAAGTGAGTTGAAACCTGGCGACCGTACTAGTGACCCTAATTACGATGGCGTGAATGTATTTGGTGATGAAGCCAGTGCCAGCATGCAGGCATTTGCACAGGTGGCACGCGCTCAACTTACAGCAGCCGCACCGGCTGCTGTAACCGGGGTGGATGCACAGATCGCGGGTGGTATGTCACCGAAGGATATGGCGACCTATTGGGGCGTTGCAAGCCCTACTATTGCACAGGCACTTCCGTTCCTGATAGCTACAAATACAGCTTCAAACAACACGAACAGAGGAATATTTGGTGCCCAAAATGTAAGCCGTACAGGATATAACGAAAATACGTTGGTTGATTATGATACCTACAATGTAAAAGTATCCGGGGCATTGCACTATAAAATAACAGAAGATATTGAAGCCATATTGGCGGGTAACTGGGGAACCGGTACTACTGTGTATACCGGCGCCGACCGCTACAGTATCAAGAACCTGAAAATGGGTCAGTATAAACTGGAGGTAAAAGCCAAAAATTGGTTCTTGAGAGGCTTTACCATCCAGGAAAATTCAGGCGATGCCTATACAGCTACCACCGCTGCAGTGGCCATCAACAGGAGATGGAAACAAGATGCAACCTGGTTTCAGCAATACGCAGGGACGTATGGTGCAGCCAGATTGGGTATATTACCCGGTACAGGCGGAGCGATATTGCCCGATGCTACCGCCCATGCAACAGCCAGAGGCGTAGCCGATGCCGGCCGTTATGAACCGGGTTCAGATAATTTTAAAGCTGCTTTTGATAGTCTTACAAATGTTCCCATCAGCAAAGGGGGCGCTAAATTTGAAGACAAAAGCGACATGTATCATGTCGAAGGACAGTACAATTTCTCAGACAAGATAAAGTTTGCAGAGGTACTTGTTGGAGCCAGCTACCGCCTGTACTCTTTGAACTCCAATGGGACCATATTTGCCGATTCAAGCGGAAGAATTAATATCAGTGAAGTGGGTGGGTATATGCAGGTTCAAAAATGGGTGATAGAAGATCGCCTGAAATTAACGGTTTCGGGCCGGTACGATAAGAACGAGAATTTCAAGGGCCGTTTTACCCCGCGTGCAACGGCTTTGATCAAAGTGGCAAAGGATAACAGCTTCCGCCTGTCTTATCAACAAGCTTATCGTTTCCCTTCTACCCAGGACCAATGGATCAACCTGCGAACACCGGCGAGTGTGCTGATTGGCGGCTTACCTGATTTTTATACTTTTTATCGTTTTGATGCCAGTCCTGCATATACAGCTGAAAGCATAGTTAAATACCGCAATTCAGTAGGTAGTGGTGCGCCTAATCCAACGTTACTGCAAGTGGCTGATTTCGGTACCCTGAAACCCGAAATAGCCAACTCATATGAAATAGGGTATCGCGGTTTGCTTACCAGCAACCTGCTGGTTGATGCCTATGGGTATTATAGCGAATACAAAGATTTCCTGGGCCGTAAAGCGGTTGGCAGAGGGGCAAGCGCCGATCAGGCCAAGGCATTTACTGAATTGGCCAGTCCGTTTACGACTACCAATTACTCTTTTATATCCAATTCAGCCAATACCGTGAAGGCCCTTGGCTGGGGCGTTAGTGTAAATTATCGCCTTCCAAAAGGCTACGACTTTGGCGTGAATGTGTCGGGCGATCAGTTGCATGATGTGGATTCAGGACTGGTGACCTTCTTCAATACACCAAAAGTTCGGTTCAACATAACGTTTGGTAATGACAAGGTGAACGGTTCTAACTGGGGCTTTAATATTTTGTATCGCTGGCAGGATGAAGTGTTGTGGGAAGGAACGTTTGGGACTGGCCAGGTAGATGCATTCGGTTCCTTGGATGCCCAGGTTAGCTATCGCTTGCCAAAGATCAAAAGTCTTATTAAACTCGGCGCCACCAATTTGACGAATAGTTATTATACCAGTGCGTTTGGTAACCCCAATGTGGGTGGGTTGTATTATGTGAGCTTTGGGTATAATGTATTTTAGAGAATTATAAATCTTCTATTACCAAATGCGGCACTACCAGGTAGTATGCCGCATTTGGTATTTTTTCTTAAGCTTATCATAAGCACACCAACCTACCTGTTACACGCAGCATTCCCACTCTTAATTGTTTAGTTTAATTGAAAGAGTATGGGTGTGAAAAATAAAGGTTACTTCAGCATTCTTGAAAATCTTAAAATAAAAATCAAGAGCGCTCGGCAAAAAGCTGCCATAACTTTAAATACACAATTACTTGAGCTGTATTGGGAAATTGGCAATGCCATTTCGCAGCAGCAGCAGCAGGAAGGATGGGGTACAAAAGTAGTTGAGAGGCTCGCTAAAGATTTAAAAATGGAGTTCCCTGATTTTAAAGGATTATCAGTAAGGAATCTTCATAATATGAAAAGTTTTTCTGAGGCCTGGTCACGAAGCCCAATTTTGCAACCACCGGTTGCAAAATTGCAAAGCAATGATAATCATATGTTTAATTTTCTGGAGCCACTTGTTACCCAAATTCCATGGGCTCATCATATTGTTTTGCTAAATAAAACAAAAGCTGGAGAAGAAAGGCTGTTTTATTTAAAGAAATCGGTTGAAAATGGCTGGAGCCGATCTGTATTAACCTTACAGATTGAAAGCCAACTTCATCTTCGCCAGGGAAAAGCTATTACTAATTTTGAATTGACATTACCAAAACCACATTCTGATCAGGCCAGGGAAACGCTTAAAAATCCTTACTTGTTTGATTTTTTAGGTATTGGTGAAGATATACAGGAACGGGAACTGGAAAAGGCATTAATACAACATATAAAAAAATTTACGCTTGAGCTTGGACGTGGGTTTGCTTATGTAGGTAATCAATATAATTTGACTGTTGAAGACGATGAATATTTCCTTGACCTGCTTTTTTATAATTATCATTTGCATTGTTTTGTGGTGTTTGAATTAAAAGTTCATCCCTTTAAACCAGAGTATGCAGGAAAACTAAATTTTTACATCACCACTATAAATGAAAAGATTAAAGGGGAAAAGGATTTACCCACTATTGGTGTATTACTTTGTAAAACACCCAATGAAACAGTTGTTAAGTATTCTCTTCAGAATATTAATGCCCCTATAGGCGTTGCGGCATATGAATTTACCAAAGCTTTACCAAAACAATTAAAAGGGGGGATGCCTACCATAGAAGAGTTAGAGCAGGAGTTAGAAAAGGAAATAGAAGAGTACAAAGAACAAATAGATCCGGTTAGCGCAAGATTAAAAACAATCAAGGAACGGTTAAAGAGAATGAATCAGGGTGAAATACAGACTTCTACTATGTATCCTGTTTTAATAAAATTATATAAAGAAAGCTTGAAACCGCTGTATAAGGAATTGATTAAACAATTAGGTGTTTTTGAGGAAGAATTTTACATGACATCATATGGTTGGGAAGCTAATGATTTTAACGCAAACGATATGGCAGCGCTTGACCTTCTAATGAAAGATAAGAAGAGCATGGAAAATGTAAGAGAAATAGAGTTCTTCTTTGATTTATGGGGGTTTAAAAAAGGAGAAGTTGAATGTTATAATGAGCATCTGTTATTAAAGTTTATAATACAAGATTACTGGTATGGCTTTACTCTAAGAAATTATAATGATCACAAACTATTTTTGAAAAAAATGTATCATCAACCTCTGGATAAAAAGGATATTCAAGCAATAATAGATGTTTTGATGAATAAAATAATGGACAGGATGGAACCTTGTCTATCACCCCTCAACTCTTCAACATCAACTCCTTCACCTGCTGCACACAGTCCAGGTGCTGACTGGTAAAACCTTCCTGCCAGGCAAGGCCCATTTGCTTCAGATCAAAATGCTTTAAGATAGTGCCGGCAACACCAGGCTGACTTTTCTCCTCGGGTTTGTAGCCCAGAATATAAATGGAATCGGCCAACTCTACCGCCAGTTCAATATCGTGCGTGCTGAACATGATGGTGTTCAGTTCATGGCTTTCGTTAATAAGTTGAAACGCTTTTTTAACGCTCATGATATTACCGACATCCAAACCCGAAAATGGCTCATCGAGCACCATATAATGTCCTGAGCTAAGCAGTTGCTCTAATATGGCTGTTCGCTGCCGCTGACCGCCCGACAAAAAGTTCGGATACTGATCTTTGCAGGTATCCAGTCCCCAGTCGTTCAGGTATTGCAGGATCTTCTCCTGCTTTTCCTGTTTTGACAAGGTGGTCTTGCGCAATGCAAACAGCAGGGTATCGTAAACGGTTTTATGCCTAAACAGGGTGTATTTCTGGTTTACAAAACCAACGTCGCCTTCCTGCACCTGTTTGGCAGGTTGCTGTCCGTCAGTGATAGGTTTCGACAAATCAGGAATTAAAACGCGGCCGGTGGCGGGTTTTTCCAAACCGGTCAGCGCCCGGAACAGGGTCGATTTTCCGCGGCCACTCCGCCCCAGGAACGCAATGATCTGTCCTTGTTGCCGGTCAGCACGTACGGTGTCTTTTTCGCTCAAATTAATGTCACGGATAATCACTCTATCACCATAGGAAACACTCAGGTTCTCTACATGAAGGATGACTCCTTTTTGTTCGTAGGCCAATGGAGCAGTTGCCATATCAGAAGGTTGAGTACTTGAATAAAGATTTACGGGTTGCACGAAGGAGCCAGTCGAGTAACAGTCCCACCAGCAAGATCACGAGCTGTAAGGCTACTATGCGACCATGATTCATAAATTTATCGCTGTTCTTGATCAGCACGCCGAGTCCGCCGGCAGCTACCAATATCGATTCAACGGTTACCAGCATCATCCAGGTCATGGCCAGGTTCTGGCGCAATACATCAATCACATAATCCAGGCGTCCTTTTATGATCACTTCCCACAATACTTCCCAACGGGTGCATTTCAGCGAACGGGCATGATCTATTTCCTCGGCAGGCACGTCCTTTAACACGGCCAAAAGAGAGGTAATAAAGTACAAACTCATGAATATAACCAAAACGCTTACCTGCATGGTACGGGCATTGCTTACCAGCATGGCGAGGTAAAAGGTAATACCGGTAAGCGGCAGGTACCGTAATTTACTCAGGGTATTGGCCAGTGGTTGCAAAGCGGGAAGGGGAGCGCTATACACCAGCACCAGGGAAACCAGTATCGAATAAATAGTGGCCTGTAAACATAACGCCAGTGAGCTGCCGACATGAATGACCAGACCTTCACTATACAGGGAAAGAAATCCATCCCATACCTGGCCGGGTGTTGGAAATAAATGTTTGGTGCCCGAAGTCGAAATAATCCAGTAAGTGATCAGCAAGACTATCCATACGGAGAATATGATGTACCGCTCTTTTTGGGCAATGGTTTCAAATGGCCTGAACCAGTTTTTTAGTTGCATAAGATATTATAATTAGAAAGGGTGGGTCTCTTATCCTTTAACGTTGATCAGGAGAGACCCACCCTTACCGTATATAAGTTTATTTAAGAAGTGCAATCACCACCCGGCGGTTTTTAGCTTTACCGGCTGGTGTACTGTTATCGGCAACAGGTTCATCCTGGCCCTTGCCATCCGTTTTCTGAAAACGGGTGGCTGGTATGCCTTTCTGGATCAGGAAATTCTTAACGGCTTCGGCACGGGCAGTTGATAACGCATAATTGGCGTCTTGTGTGCCTGAGTTATCGGTATGGCCTACCAGTTCCAGTTTCGAATCTTCTGCCTGAATTAACAGGTTATAGATCTGTTCCAGCACATCTTTAGCTTCAGGACGTATAGATGCCCGGCCCACATCAAAATTGATGCGCCATTCGCCGGATGCCATTACATTGGTCGCTTTTTTAGAATAGTCGGTGGTATAGGTAGTTCCTGCATCAATATTCGTAATCCCTTTGATATACGAAATGTTTACCGCTTCTTCGTAAGGCACTATTCGTTTTACATTCTGGTTAAAGCCACCGGGGTTCAGTTCTTTCAGGTAACGCGATACCTGGTCGTAAACGGCTTTATAGCGGTTGGTACCATCTGTTATACCAAAGTACTGGTTGCAATCGGCCAGGTTGAAAACACGTGAACCACCCAAATTGTAGGAAATTCCGTTTTTCTCGCCTTTCTGTCCTTTGAACATATCGTACCAGTAGGCGCCGTTTTCCTGTTTGAAATTTTCAGCTACTGCGTCACCGGCTTTTTTGCGCCAGCTATCGTATTGTTTCATTTGGTTGGTAGCCAAAAATGTAGCTTTAAAAACGTTTGTTACCATGTCCTTGTTAGCGTCAGCCCATTGTTTCAGGCCGATCACTGCTGTAGGCATCTGGTTATTAAATTCTTTGGTAGAAATTACATCGGTAAAACCGTTCAATGCATCGAATACCATTTTATCGCCGGGCGTCCAGGTAGCGCAACCATCAATTTTTTTGTTGATCGATTTACCGGTTAGTTTTCCGCCTTTTACTTCTTTCAGCGGAACGGCATAGCCTTGTGTTTGCGATTTGATGAGGGCTTTTACAGATTCAATGTAATCGTCATTTTCAGCAGCTACAAAGTTCACGGCTTCTGCATCGTAGGTAGCGGGGTCGGGGTTTACTTTCAACCCATTGGCAAATGCATAGTTTACCGCTACAACCCAGTCGCCATCGCCTATAACCGTGGAAATTAAAGCACCTTTCATGCTCTGCGGATTCATTTTCCAGCTCGGAGGCCCAATCACTTTATCTTCACCATAACTTAAACCAATAGCGCCCAATACCTGCAACTGGTATTTCCCGGCGCCGTATTTATCATCAAGCGCCTGTTGGGCAGAACTGATATAATACGGAGCGCCATCACCCATGATCATGATCGCCGCAACGCCTTCTTTGGGTATATTATTTCCTTTGTCGAATTCTTCAATGAATTTCATTTGCTGGTTACGCAATTCAGATAACCAGTCCTGCCGGATCAATTCAAGATTAACGCCGTTCTTTTCCATCAATGAACCTTTGGTGGTTTTGGAACCTCCGTTGGCTACAATGATGCCCGACTGCGCATTCCAGGCATAACCGGCTATACGTATCAGGGGTTTGGAAGCTACATCCGATGATGCTTCTGCTTGTGGCAAAGGCAACTCGGCCGAAGTAGTTACGTTGTTTACATCTTTATCAGAAACATCCAGTTTGTCAAGCTTTTTGGATTCATCTACTCGCAATCCAGGGCTTAAAAAGTAAACAGCGCTACCAATAGCGCCGGCTACCAAAACGGTAATAAGGGCTTTTGAAAAAAAGGTGAGATTAGACCATTTCATGTTAGTGCAATATGTTGGTTGAGTTAATTGAAAATATCCCCGAATCCTTTGCTTTCCAGTTTATCTTCCTGCGATAATTTGTAATTGGGGTTGGCGTATTTTTTTGATTCAGGAATGGCATAGTTGTCCGTCTTGATCTGATCGGCCAGTTTATCGAGCTTGGTATACAACTCGTCGCTGTCCATTGAATACTGACTGGTGAGCGTGTCCAGATCAAGCAGGTTTTCCTTGGTAGTGGCAAGGTCCATCTCAATGGTATTGGTAACCACATCCAATGCATATTCCAGTTCCCATCCTTTTGTGAACAGCATGGCCGATTTGGCTTGCTCGGTGGCGTCGCGGGCTGCCTGGGCAAAGGCAAATTCTTTTTTCAGCATGTCGATGCTCACGTCAAAATCGGCGATCTTTATTTCCATGGCCGTGTCAACCATATTCAGTTTACGGTCCAACTTGCCAATCACATGCGCCCTGCTGCCATATTTACGTACCAGTCCGGTGCTTTGGTTCAACATATGGCTCACCCGCTGCGCTTCGCTCAGCGTTTTCATAATATTCGTTTGCAGGTCAACGTATTCATCTGAATCTTTAGCGGCTTCACCCAGTCGCGCATCCATGTCCTGCATCTTGGTTTTGGTGGTTTCTGCTTTTGCCTGTAACACCAACACTTTCTCCTGGTAATCTTTCGCTTCTTTCTCCGCTTTTATCGATTCGCTTTCCATATTCGATTTAATAGCCTTGATCTTAGCCTTGGCTTCTTTAAACCGCGTCCGGTTCTGCACCATCTTTTCTTTTTGTTCTTCCAGTTCGCCAAACGGATCGTATTTGATCAGCATTTTATGAAACGTACGGGCCAGTTTTTTCAGCCCTTTTACGATCACTGGTAACATGATGAAAAAAGCGATCACCAGTACGGCAGCTGCAATGGCGCCTAATGCCTGGCCTACCCAGGTAAATACAATGGGCAGAATAAAACTATATAACCCCCATGCAATAGTGCCTAGTATAACAAGGCCAATTACAGTGGCGATCCCTTTTTCTCCTTTCCGCCAGTTTTTAGGGTTGAATGTAATCTCACTTTTTTCGAAATGCTTGAGTATAGGCAGTTCGAGCACCTTACTGGATTCAGTTGACATGCTTGGTTGATTTAAAAATTGTTAGGCTTTAATATATTTCAGGATCCCCTCTTTGATAGAATTGAGCTTGTCGATGCTTATTTTCCGGGCCATATCATTGGCCATTAATTTTTCGCGGATGGTTTTTTCCTGGGGATTAAAACTTTCATCTGTTTTGGCGAGTATACTTCTCTTCTGATTGATGTCGGCCTCCAGTTGCTGCAATTCGGCGCGAAGCTGCGAAATGCGTGCGGCTCCGGCATCTATGTCGCGTTGCAACTTTTCTTTATCACCATTTTTTTGTTGTTGTAGGGCATTCATTTTTTGCTGCCCCTGGCTGGTATATTGCCCGTGTACCTCATTTATTTTGCTGATATAAAACTCGGCGTCGGCCATCAGCTTTTGGGCGGTAACGGTTTTGTCAAGTGACTTCGCCATCTGGTAAGCCAACTGGTACGTATTTTCGTTTGCATGTCCAATGCTGGTGATCGCTTTATAAAATTCATAAAAATCATAGCCCGGCATATTGATCGAATCGAGGCCTGATTCATATACGTCAAGTACGTCTTTAACAGTAGGATCGATGGCCGGTGGGGGAGGAACAACCCCCGAAATGGAACTTGTTTTAACGGGAGATGTATCTGTAACGGGAAATGAAAAAGATTCGGAAGTATCTTTTCTGGCAGCTTCCGTTGAATCTTTTTTGGTAGTATCCGTATCGCTATCTTTTACAAACAGGCTTTTCCAGTTCTTCATCTTGGAATAATAAGGGTTTACTTAAGGTAACTTAAAAAGGGATTCAACAGTATTGCTACTATTGATCCTGATGTATAATGATAAATAAAATAATGATAGCTGTGTAATAAATACGTTTATTTATTAACAACTTTTCTTTCCCTGTTTAAATTTGCCTTTCTGGTAATTATTGATGCAATGGTAAACTATACAAATATACGGCATGCGTACTCAAAACGCACTGTATTGAAGATTATTGTAATGTGATGGCGGTTCCTCACGCCATACTCGCCGCAACCAACTCAGCAACATCAAATACTTTCACCGAGTCTTCTTTTTCCTGTTGTTTTACGCCATCTGTAAGCATGGTATTGCAAAACGGACAGGCTGCGGCCACAATATTTGCTTCGGTGCCAATGGCTTCCTGTATACGTTCCTGGTTGATGCGGATATTGCCTTTCTCCTCTTCTTTGAACATTTGCGCGCCACCGGCCCCGCAGCACAACCCTTTACTGCGGCAACGTTTCATTTCAACCAGTTCGGCATCCAGCGCTTCCAACACTTTGCGCGGCGCTTCATAAATATCATTGGCCCGGCCCAGGTAACAGCTATCGTGGTAGGTGATGCGTTTTCCTTTAAAAGAACCGCCTTCTTTCAGGGTTATTTTTCCTTCATCGATCAGCTGCTGTAAAAACGTGGTATGATGTATCACCTCGTAATTGCCGCCCAGCTCGGGATATTCGTTTTTGAGGATGTTAAAGCAGTGCGGACAGGCCGTCACTATTTTTTTTATGTTGTAGTTATTCAGTGTTTGAATATTCTGGTAGGCCATCATCTGGAACATAAATTCATTGCCGGCCCGCCGTGCAGGATCACCGGTGCAACATTCTTCTTTGCCCAGCACTGCAAAATTGATCCCTACTTTGGTAAGTATGGTGGCAAAGGCTTTAGTGATCTTTTGCGCCCGCTGATCAAAACTTCCTGAACAGCCGACCCAAAATAAGATATCCGGCGCGGTGCCGGCGGCGGTCATTTCAGCAACAGTTCGTATTTGCATGTGGTATACCGGTTTACGTGCCTCAAATATAAGGGATAAGGCGACAATTCATACATATTGGCCGCCTGTGTATATTGACCTCCCTTTTACCGGTTGAACGGTTAATTTTGATATCTTCAATTTGAACAACTACAACATCATGAGAAAAAAATGGCTTATTCTTTTTTCCTGCACCTGCTTTATTTCAATCCTGCAGGCGCAAAAAAAGGCAGATACAGAACCGACGCCGCCTAAAGTGGCGAAGCCGGCTGACAATACCAACACCGTTCGCCTGGCGCTTGACAGCAGTGTTACCACTTCCAATGCCATTACCATTAAAGGGCAACGGGTACCCTATAACGTAACCGCTGGTTCCATGCCGGTTTGGGACGATAACGGAAAACCATTGGCCGGTGTATTCTACACTTATTATGAAAGATCGGATGTTAAAGATATGTCCACCCGCCCGCTGGTGATCTCATTCAATGGCGGCCCTGGTACCTCTTCCGTTTGGATGGAGATCGGTTATACGGGTCCGAGAATGCTGAAGATCGATGATGAAGGCTATCCCATTCAACCATATGGATTGAGAGATAACCCGCATTCGATACTGGATGTGGCCGATATCGTATACGTTGATCCGGTGAATACCGGTTTTTCGCGGCCGGCTGATAAAGACATTCCAACCACTAATTTCTTTGGGGTAACAGCCGATATCAAATACCTCGCCGCCTGGATAAACACTTTTGTAAGCCGCTATAAGCGCTGGCCATCGCCCAAATTCCTGATCGGGGAGAGCTATGGCACCACGCGGGTATCTGGCCTGGCACTGGAATTACAAAACAGCCAGTGGATGTATCTCAACGGCGTTATTCTGGTGTCACCCACCGACCTGGGGATTAACCGGAATGGTCCGGTAGATGCCGCATTGATCTTGCCTTACTATGCAGCCACCGCCTGGTTTCACAAAAAATTACCGGCCGATCTGCAAAGCAAAGACCTTACAGCCATGTTGCCCGAAGTGGAAACATTTACGGTTAATGAACTGATACCCGCGCTGGCCAAAGGTGGCAGTTTATCTGATGAAGATAAAAACGCCATTTCCGCTAAAATGGCGCGTTATTCGGGTTTGTCGCAACAATTCATTTTGCAGAATAATCTCGAAATAAGTCCCAATGCTTTCTGGAAGGAATTATTACGGGATAAAGGATATACCATAGGCCGGCTCGATAGCCGTTACCTGGGCATTGACCGTAAAGATGCGGGCACCACGCCTGATTATAATGCCGAACTCAATTCGTGGCTGCATGCATTTACGCCGGCCATCAATATGTACCTGCGCGATGAACTGCGTTATAAAACCGATTTGAAATATTATATGTTTGGTCCGGTTCACCCGTGGGACCGCTCGAATGACAATACGGGAGAGAACCTGCGGCAGGCGATGGCGGTAAATCCTTTTCTGCACGTGCTGGTACAGTCGGGCTATTATGATGGCGCCTGTGATTATTTTAATGCCAAATACAACATGTGGCAAATTGATGCGAATGGCAAATTAAAGGGACGCATTTCGTGGGAAGGCTATCGCAGCGGACATATGATGTATCTGCGGAAAGATGACCTGGCTACCGCCAATCAGCATTTGCGGGAGTTTATTTTAAAGGCGATACCGGGGAATAAACCGGCGAAGTACTAGTTGATAAGTTGATAGGGTTGATACGGTTGATAGAGTTTGTCGCCTTTATCAACTCTATTACCTTTATCAACTTTTCAACTATTTCTTATGTTCCGCAATCAACTTCTTCTTCATCTTCTCAATCCCTTTCGACAGATTTTTCTTCGCTTCGCCGATGATAATGTCGCGGTTGGGATTGAGTTTTATGGTCGCATATTTTTCAGACCATAAACCGATGCTCAGGATGATTGGCACCAGGTCGATGCCTTTGGGGGTAAGACTGTAAATGATCTTTTGTTTGTGCTGGCTATCCTTTTCCTTACGAATGATCTTTTCTTTTTCCAGCATGGCCAACCGGTCGGCCAGCAAATTGGTGGCAATACCTTCGGCAGAGCTTAGTAATTCATTAAAATACCGCTTCTCGAAGAACATGAGGTCGCGGATGATAAGTAGTGTCCACTTATCACCAAAGATCTCAATTCCATAATTCAGGGGGCAATCTGATCGCATACGTTTAAATATAGAACCACTTGCAAATATAAAGTAGTTTACCTTATATTTGCGCTGTTTGCATTTGCAAGCTGTTAAAAAAAATATATGAACAGAGTTGTTGTTACCGGTTTAGGCGCCTTAACGCCCATTGGCAACGATGTATTAACCTATATAAAAAGTTTATGGGCAGGAGCCAGTGGAGCCGCGCCCATTACGCGTTTTAATGCTGAACGTTTCAGAACGCGGTTTGCCTGTGAACTGAAACAATATGATGGCACTGCCTTGCTCGATAGGAATGAAATGCGCAGAACAGATCTGTTCACACAATATGCCCTGGTGGCAGCTGACCAGGCGATAAAAGATTCAGGGCTCGATTTCTCTACCATGGACCCGTTTGACACTGGTGTTATCTGGGGAACGGGACAGGGTGGTATGCAGACCTTTGAAGAACAGGTAACCGAATATGTGAAAGGAGATGGGACCCCGCGGTTCAATCCTTTTTTTGTGCCTAAGTTGATTGCCAACATGGCATCGGGAATGATATCTATTAAATACCGGTTGATGGGTATTAATTATACAACTGTATCGGCCTGCGCAACATCCAATACCGCTATTATGGATGCGCTCAATTACATCCGGATGGGAAAAGCAAAAGTGATCATTACCGGTGGGTCAGAAGCGCCCATAACAGAAGCTTCGATAGGCGGTTTTTGTGCTATGAAGGCCATGTCGATTCGGAATGATGATCCGCTTACAGGGTCCAGGCCATTTGATGTGGATCGCGATGGATTTGTGATGGGTGAGGGCGCTGGCGCCCTGGTGTTGGAAGAGTATGAACATGCCCGTAAGCGCGGCGCCAAAATATATGCGGAAGTAGCCGGTGCGGCTATGACGGCCGATGCCTGGCATATGACGGCTACCCACCCTGAAGGGTTGGGCGCTTCTCATGCCATGCGGCTTGCCTTGCAGGATGCAGGTCTTGCCACCAACCAGGTTGACTATGTGAACATGCACGCCACCTCCACAACGGTGGGCGATTTAAGCGAAATAGCCGCCATTACAAAATTGTTCGGCAATGATTTGGCGACGGTTCATTTGAGCGCCACTAAATCAATGACCGGTCACCTGCTGGGTGCTGCCGGCGCCATTGAAGCCATAGCGGCCATTGCAAGTATAAACGAAGGCATTATACCGCCAACGATCAATACGCAGCAACTCGATCCGGCATTGCCCACCAATGTACAGATCGTATTGAAAGAACCGCTCAAAAAGAAAGTGGATGTTGCCATGAGCAATACCTTTGGTTTTGGCGGACATAACGGGATAGTCGTGTTTAAGAAAATATAGTGGTAACAAACGCCCTGCGTGAACAATCGTTTGCGCAATTTTAGTTTTCCAAATCATTGGGATGGAGTAATTTTTCAGCTTCTTTTAATAAAAAAAGAAGCGGCTTTTTGTATGAATCTTCTCCATGTTCCTTATCTGAATGGCATAGATCAATATACTCCTTTACACGATATTTCAGGGGTGTTGGATACCGCACCAAAGCAACAGCTGGTGTATGCGCCCTGGGCCGATTATCCCTATCATCCCGAAGTGCAGTTTTCCATGGCGCATGGCAGTGATGCCGTTTTCATAAAATATTTTGTGAAAGAGAAAACGATAAGAGCGGTTAATAATACGCTTAACTCGCCGGTATATAAAGACAGTTGTGTAGAGTTTTTTATCGGCTTCGATGATGAACCTGCCTATTACAATTTTGAATTCAATTGCATCGGCGCCCATTTAATTGGCTATGGCGCCAATAAAACAGACCGTACTTTTTTACCACCCGACATTAGTCAGCAAATAAAGTACAAAGCTGTACTTACGAATGACCAAAACCAGCAAATCATAGGCTGGGAATTAACGTTGCTGATCCCCGTAGCAGCTTTTTACTTTCACAACATTCAATCATTGAACGGCCAGCATTGTGTTGCCAATTTTTATAAATGCGGTGATGAACTACCCGAACCTCATTTTGTAACCTGGGCAAACATTCAATGGCCGCAACCTAATTTTCATTTACGCCAGTTTTTTGGCAGCCTGGTGTTTGAGTAAGCGTTTGAACTAATATGAGTACCAAACTTTCCTGGCGATAATAACGTACATGACACTTTTCTGCTTTTGCGTTAAACTTACCCACAACTGTTTAAAATCAGGCCATTATATATTATTTTTGCGCTGCGCTATCCCGATAGCCCGTTGTTATATGAAAGAAGCCCAGATTGGCTTGAATCTTGCTTACCAACCCCCGGTCCAGATTTCCCGTATCTACCCTTTGTCATAATAAACTGACTGTAATCCGCTATCCCCTGAAAGCTTTCTCTGAAATTATTCATTAAAAAAATCTTCATGCGAAAACTTTTGTTACTGAGCTTTCTGTGTCCTGTATTCGCCATATCCCAGCAACGCTTTCATGTTACCCTGTTTGGCGGATTATCGAATTATGCGGGCGATTTGCAGGATCATCAGTTTACCTTACAACAATCAAATTTTGCTTTTGGCGCCGGTATTAAGTACGATTTCACGCCCCATATTGCTTTGCGTGCAGCGTTTAACCACGGTAAAATAGAAGGAGATGATAAAAGGAGCAGCGATCCGCTGTTACGTGCCCGTAACCTGAGTTTTGCATCATCCATTAATGAAGGCAGTTTATTGGTGGAATACACGGTATTGAATATGGAAGACCGTAAGATCTCTCCATATATCTACAGTGGAATAACTGTTTTTCACTTCAACCCGTATGCATATGATACAGTTGGCAATAAAGTATTCCTGAAACCATTGAGCACAGAAGGGCAGGGGTTCGTAGATGGCCGCAAGCCATACAAGCTGACCCAATTTGCCATTCCATTTGGAATAGGTTTAAAATTCAGGATTACCGAGAACACCGTATTGGCTTATGAAGTATCGGTGCGTAAAACAGTTACTGATTACCTTGATGATGTAAGTTCAACATACGTAGATGGGCCTACTTTAGGTCAGCAACGTGGAATGAAAGCAGTAGAAATGGCTTACCGCGGCGATGAATTGAAAGATGGCAGCGCTACAGCGTATCCCGAAGACGATTCTATTCGCGGCGGACATAAATATAAGGACTGGTATTATTTTACCGGTTTTACGCTGTACATCGGGTTAGGCTCCGGCAATGGTGGCGGAGGTGGTCCATTTGGCCGTGGTACACGGGGCGGAAGGAACCAGCTGGGTTGTCCGAAGGTGCTGTAGGGAAGTTGATAAAGGTGATGAAGTTGATAGAGGAGGGTTGACGAGTTGAAAAAGTTGATAAAGACGATAAAGTAGATAGAGGTGACGAGTTAACAAGTAAATCAGTAAAATAGGCAAAGTCTGGAAGAAAGTAGTCACACCGACTCATTCTTCCGGACTTTTTCATTGCTACAACCTAAGCTGCCAACTCGTCAACTTGTGGACCCAGTTAACTTATCAACCTTTCAACTCCTTTTCAACTTCCTTGTCACCTTTATCAACTCTATCAACATATCAACTTCCTACTTACCTTTGCGCCATGTCATATCGTAATCAGCAACATTTTATTGACGTATTGGAAAAGGCCGGTGAACTGGTGCGTATCAAAACCTATGTAGATCCTAAATTAGAAATAGCAGAAATAACAGACCGAATTAGTAAAACTACGGGTGGCGGTAAAGCCCTGCTGTTTGAAAATACCGGGTACGATTTTCCGGTACTTATGAATGCCTATGGCAGCGAAAAACGCATGTGCCTGGCATTAGGTGTAAATCACCTCGATGATGTGGCTCGCGAAATAGAAAACCTATTCAAATTACTGGCTTCGCCCAAAGAAAGCATTATAGATAAATTAAAGGTGCTGCCCATGCTTTCGCAGTTTGCTTCCTGGATGCCCAAAGTGAAAAGTGGCAAAGGCGCCTGTCAGGAAGTGATCATGTCGCAGCCCGATATTACCAAGCTGCCCGTGATCACCTGCTGGCCCAAAGATGGCGGTCCGTTTGTAACATTGCCTATCATTCATACCAAAGATCCCAATACAAATACGCGCAATGTAGGCATGTACCGCATGCAGGTGTTTGGACCAACCCTCACCGGCATGCACTGGCACAAGCATAAAGTAAGCGCCAAACATTTTAATGAATATAAAAAGCTCGGTAAACGGATGCCTGTAGCGGTAGCCCTGGGCGGCGATCCGGTGTATGCTTATTCAGCGACGGCGCCTTTACCGGAAAATGTAGATGAATACATGCTCGCGGGTTTTCTGCGCAAGAAAAAAGTAGAGCTGGTAAAATGTATTACACAGCCCGACATTGAAGTACCGGCCGATGCCGATTTTGTAATAGAAGGGTATGTAGAACCGAATGATGAACTCGTATGGGAAGGTCCGTTTGGCGATCATACCGGTTATTATTCATTGCCCGACTGGTATCCGCGTTTTCATATTACCGCCATTACACACAAAAAGAATCCGGTTTATCCCGCGACGATTGTAGGCATTCCACCACAGGAGGATGCGTGGCTGGGCAAGGCGACGGAACGTATTTTTCTGGCCCCCATTAAAATGACTATGGTGCCCGAGATCATTGATATGGATATGCCGGTAGAAGGCGTTTTTCATAACCTGGTGATTACACAAATTAAAAAAGATTATGCAGGGCAGGGACAAAAAGTAATGAATGCCATGTGGGGCGCCGGTCAAATGATGTTTAACAAAATACTGGTGCTGGCCGATGAAGGGGTAAAAATTCAGGATTACGAAAAGCTGGCCCAATATGTTTTTGCCAATATGAACCCGGCTACAGATATAAATCTTTCACAGGGTCCTATGGATGTGTTGGACCACAGTTGCAGTAAGCTGGGTTTTGGCGGTAAAATGTGTCTCGATGGAACCAGGAAATTTGATGAAGAAGCCGATGACAGTTTTGCATTCCCGATATTAAGCAGGCAGTTCGATAAAAAATTATTACTGCAGCAGTTTCCCGAAATAAGAGTGATCAACGATGCACTGCCGGCTATTCATATTCCATGTATGATCATCTCGGTAGAAAAGAACCGAAAGGGCCACCTCCGTGAACTGCATCAACAAGTATGCGCTACCGGTATGATAGAAGGCATTAAAATGGTATTGTATGTAGAACATACCGTGGATGCCAATGACCTGCCGGTTGCTCTATGGCGTTTCTGTAATAACCTCGATCCCCGCAGGGATAGTATACTGGTACAACAACCTTCCCGGCAAATACCTGGTAAAACCTGGGCCTGCATGGGCTTCGATGGTACCATTAAAACAGCAGTGCTCGACGATTTTCAGCGCGACTGGCCAAATATCATTGTAGCAGATGATACAACCATTGCGTCGGTAGATGCAAAATGGAACCAGTTGGGATTGGGTGAATTTATTGCATCCCCATCGCTGAAATTCAAGGATCAGATGTATGGGGAAGAAGCAGTAGTTAGTTAGTTTGGGGTCTGCTATCTGAATTGTATCGCTTTTATCGGCTGAATTCGTTTAATTAATATGGTAGGTATTAATAAAACAGTAAAGCAAACGATAAACGTCCCGATATTAACCGCTACTACCTGCCACCAGACAATATCGATGGCCGCCTCTGAAATATAATAGGCGTCTTCGGGCAATTTGATGAACCCGGTTTCTTTTTGCAACCAGGCAATTAAAAAAGCGCATATATTTCCAAGGAGTAATCCGAAGAAAGTAATGATAGCGCCATGATACATGAACACATCCCGCACCGTTTGGTTGCGCGCACCCAGTGCTTTCAGCATGCCGATCATGCGTGTGCGTTCCAGCACCAGGATCAGCAAACAGGTAACCAGGTTTAATATAGCTATGACGATCATGATCGCCAGTACTATGAAAATGGTTTTGTTTTGTAAAGCCAGCCAGTCGAAAATACTGGGGTAAATGTATTTGATCGTATTGCTTTGTAAACCGATGGGTATATCAGGAACAATGGCATCGCTGACCACATCCATTTTATTAAAGTCCTTCAGAAAAATTTCATAACCGCCTATCTGATTGGCATCCCAGTCATTCAATCGTTGTATCAGTTTCAGGTCGCCGATGGCGATCAACTTATCGTATTCTTCGATCCCTGTTTTAAAAATACCGGCTACCGTCAGTTTACGGGGGCGGGGAGGGGCGCCCGGTTGAATGAAATAGATCAGGACCTGGTCGCCCGTTTTTAATTTTAACAAATTGGCTGTATACGCCGACAGGTTTATTTCATTGCTATAACCGCTATCAGGGAAAGAAAGCCAACGGCCATCTACTTTAAATTGATCGAGGTTGCTGAAATCGTATCCTTTTTCCACCCCTTTAAACAATACGCCTTCTATGGTTTCCGCCGTTTTTAGAATGGCGTTCTTGGTCGCAAAAGCCTGTACGGTTTTAATAGCAGGATATAATTTCTTAAGGCCGGTTACGGAATCACTGCGGTGAATGGGCGTTTCTTCCGCAATGGCAACACGGGCTGAATAATAGCTTTGAATACGAATATGCCCCCAGAAACTAAAAACTTTATGACTGATGGTTTTTTGAAATCCGCTGGCAAATGTTAACGTCAAAATCATGACCGTAACGCTGATTACCGTAGCTGCGATTGACAACCGGATAACAAAACGGGAAAACGATTTCTGTTGATTAAAGGCGATTCGACGGGCTATAAAAGCGGCAATATTCAACCGGCATGATTTTTAGTTGATCAAAAGTAACAATATTAAAATCTCAAAAAACAAATTTCTGCTTCCTGTATCAGTTATCCGCTTGTCGCATTTAACTGTATTTTGCTTGCCCCCACTTAACGGGGTGGCTTGTAGCTTGCAGCTTTTTCCCTACTTTTAATCTGACGAAATGTACAACATGAAAAATTTTCTCATATCATTTTTAACCGGTCTGTTAGTTTCCCTGGCAGGAAAAGCCCAGATAGCAGAAGCCATCAACTTTCCCAACATAAAAACGGCCCAGTTATTCCCTTCCGGAAACCAGTTGGCGTACCCGGTATTGGACCTGAACAGTTCTGCAAGACTGGAATTACATTTCGACGACCTCGATGGGAATGTTAAAAATTACTCCTATACATACCAGTTGTGCAATGCCGACTGGACGCCTGTTCTGTTGAGCCCTTTTGATTTCATCAAAGGATTTACACAACAGCGCATCAATACCTATCGTATTTCTTCTGTTGCGTTTACCCGGTACACACATTATTCTGCTATAGTACCCGAAAATAACTGTGCGCCTTCGCGTTCGGGCAATTACATTTTGAAAGTGTTTATGAACGGGGACACAGCAAAGCTCGCTTTCACCAAACGGTTCCTGGTAGTAGACAATCAAACCTCTATAACAGCTCAAATACAACAACCGTTTAATGGTGAGATATTCCGTACCTGGCAAAAGATACCATTCCAGGTTCTTTTAAGCGATCGGTTACAGGTGATGAACCACCTGCAGCAGATAAAAGTGATCATTCTGCAAAATAACCGGTGGGATAATGCCCTTATTAATATAAGACCTACCTTTTTCTCAGGCAAAAAACTTGATTTCAATACCGAGACCGAAATCGTTATGCCCGGCGGTAAAGAATGGCGCTGGCTCGACCTGCGCAGCTTTCGCCTCCAGAGCGATCGCGTGGCAAAAGCCAATTACAATACCCGCTCTACCGAGATCTTTGTAAAACCCGATGTAGACAGAAGCCAGCAGCGTTTTGTTTTTTACCGTGATTTGAATGGTATGTACACCATTGAAACTACAGAAAGTCTCAACCCATACTGGCAAACCGATTATGCAACGGTACATTTCGCCTACATTCCGCCCGATAATGTTCCCTTTGCCAATAAAGATATTTTTATAACCGGGTTGTTAACCAACTACAATCTCAATGACAGTGCAAAAATGAGTTTCAACAATGAGACCCGGGCGTATGAAAAAACGCTTTTCCTGAAACAGGGCTACTATAACTATAATTATGTAACCGTAGATCAGGGCGATAATAAAAGAAAGGGTTCCTATGAATTTACCGAAGGAAATTTCTGGGATACCGAAAACGATTATACGATACTGGTGTATTACCGGGCATTAGCCGGGCGCGCCGATGAACTGGTAGGTATTACACATGTAAGCTCGCTTAACGGGCGGCAAGGAATTCAATAAGCAATTGGCAATCTGCAAAAAGCAATTTGAATTTTTTGTCTATTGCCTGTTGCTAATTGTCAATTGGTTTTACTACATTTGCAGCGGCAGGTCTTACACGACCAGCTCCCGCTGAACCCCCCCAGGGCCGGAAGGCAGCAAGGGTAGGTGGTTGTAGCGGTGCGATGTAAATCGCCTGCCTTTTTTTCTTTTTTTCAGGGTATATTATATTACCCACTACATTTTCCCGTCAGAACTACACGATTAGATTATAGAAATACCTGCTCACGCATTCTTATTCATTTAATAAGCCTAATAACACAGCAAATTCGTAAATTTGCATCTGCAATCTAAAATCTAAAATAATCATGAAGTTTTTTATTGATACAGCGAATCTTGCCCAAATCAAAGAAGCCCACGACCTTGGTATCTTAGACGGTGTAACTACCAACCCCTCTTTAATGGCCAAAGAAGGCATTAAAGGAGAAGATGCTGTAATGCAACATTATCTCACTATTTGCGAACTGGTTGATGGTGATGTAAGTGCAGAAGTATTGGGTACCGAAGTTGATGGAATTATTGAAGAAGGCAAAAAGCTGGCCGCTATTCACCCCAATATCGTTGTAAAAGTGCCTATGATCAAAGACGGTGTGAAAGCGTTGAAATGGTTTTCTGACAATGGTATTAAAACCAATTGCACACTGATATTCTCTGCCGGACAGGCTATCCTGGCTGCCAAAGCAGGTGCAAATTATGTATCACCTTTTATTGGCCGTATTGACGACAGTAACTGGGATGGTGTTGAACTGATAAAACAAATTGCTCAGATCTATAAAATTCAGGGATATAAAACAGAGATCCTGGCGGCTTCTATCCGCAGCCCATTGCATATTGTAAAATGTGCTGAAGCTGGTTCCGATGTGATCACATCACCACTGGAACCCATTCTGGGCCTGTTAAAACATCCATTAACTGATCTCGGATTGGCCAAGTTCCTCGAAGACGCTAAAAAAATGCGTTCTGAACTGGCTACTGCTAAGTAACAAATATTGAACGTAAAATATTGAATGTCGAATGTTGTACCGATAATTATCGGAACGATATTCGGCATTTATCATTTGGGGTCAGGTGCCGTAAACCAGGCTTCTCGAATTCCTTTTGTTCCTGCGCGGAGAGGGTGTATTCAATATTTCATCGACCGTTTTAAGTCTTTCTGTTGACTCTACTTTCTTCATATAGATTGTTGTTTCCCTCCAGATAGCCGTATTATTTTTCAACACCGCTTTTACGGTTACTTTCTCTCCTTTAAACGCAGTATCGATCACCAGGCTGTTGCCTACGAATTTACCCACGGAGGAAGTAAAATCGATCTCTTTATTGGTTAAGGGAAGCCAGTGGCCGTTGGATAATTTACCATCAACGTTGATGTAATTGTGCACCCCTTTTTTAAGACTATCTGTATACAGGTTGAAGAAAATACTGTCTACCTGCTGGGTGTGGCCGGCAACGCTGGCGGTAATAATTACCAGCAACAATAACAGCTGTTTAATAGGTACAGTGGGCTGTTTTTTCCGCATGATGTAAAGTGTATAATTGTATTTCAAGAACGCGACGGTTATAAGTCGTATTGCTTAGACTATAAGAGACACCGCCGGGTTGTTATCCGGGTTATAAATTCGTGTTAAAGGTGGAAACATGGCGGCAAGGCATCGGGGAAACCCGAACTTTGAACGCTGAACCCGGAACTGGTTATCCTTCCACCGGAACCAGCGTAAAGATCTCTTCAAAATGCCTGACAACCGGATCGTACCTCACCATCATTTCCTGGACAATGGCCGGCACCACGGCAATATCGGCGGCATCCCCGGCAAACTCCCTGATAGCATCCATGCTTTCCCAATAGGTTATTACCAGAAATTCAACGCCGTCGGTCACCACCCTTTGCCCGATGGACGCATTTACAAAGCCTTTAATGGATTGTAATTTTTTAAACGTGTCATTTTGCAAATGAGCGAGATAATCATTGGTACGCTCTGCTTTTACAACGCCAGTCCAGTTTCTGGTAATCATAGTAAAATGGGATTGATTAGTATTTTAGATAATATCCGTCTTATCAGTAAGTTAATGCAGATTGGGGAGAATACCCACAACATATTAACATTTATAAACACCATTCCACACGCTTATTCCCCAAAAGTGCACAACTTTTGAGGTGTGTTCGCATTAGCGGCACTATTTTGTATCTCTATTTGTTACTTTTGTCGTTTCTCTAAAAAAATCAACAAGTGCGCTTAAAAAGCTTAGAAATCAAAGGGTTTAAGAGTTTCGCCGATAAAACCGTACTCCACTTCGACGAGGGGATTACTGGCGTTATCGGGCCCAACGGGTGTGGAAAAAGTAATATTATTGACAGTATCCGCTGGGTGATTGGGGAGCAGAAGATCAGCCATCTCCGCAGTGAAAACCTTGAAAGTCTGGTGTTTAACGGGTCAAAAACCCGTTCTGCAAGTGGCCTGGCCGAAGTAAGCCTTACTTTCGAAAATACCCGTAACCTGCTGCCTACCGAATTCAGTACCATTACTGTTACCCGCAAATTCTACAAAAGTGGGGAAAGTGAATACCGGCTGAATGACGTACAATGCCGTTTGCGCGACATCCAGAACCTGTTCATGGATACCGGGGTGAGCACCGACAGCTACGCCATTATTGAGCTGGGTATGGTTGATGAGATCATTAAAGATAAGGAGAACAGCCGCCGCCGGATGTTGGAACAGGCCGCAGGTATCACCATCTACAAAACCCGCAAAAAGGAAGCTAAACAAAAGCTGGATGCCACCGAGCAGGACCTGGCGCGTATCGAAGACTTGCTCTTCGAGATCAATAACCAGTTAAAAACGCTGGAAAATCAGGCCAAAAAAGCTGAGAAATACTACGAAATAAAGAAGGAATACCGCGAACTGAGCATCGAGTTGGCCAAAGCGGCCCTCGAAGGCTTCAATTTGACATATCGCGATCTGAACCAGCAATCAGAAGCGGAAACCGACAAAAAGGTAAAGCTGGATGCGGAGATCGCTAATGAAGAAGCTGTTATTGAACAGGAAAAAGTAGGGTTTATTGAAAAAGAACGCGCCTTGCAAAGCATGCAGCACGAGTTCAACGACCTGCTGCAAACCCTGCGTACCAAAGAAAATGAAAAGAACCTGGCTTCTCAACGCCTGAACTTTTTAAAAGAGCGTGAGAACAGCCTGCAGGAGTTTTTAAATAAAAGCGAAGGCACCCTGAATGGCCTCGAAGAAAGCATTGAGTTTACCCGCAAACAGGTAGGCGAGGAGCAGGGAAAACTGGAAGGCCTCGAACAAATGCTCGAAGATCATAAAGATGCAGTAGAGAGTAAACGCACCATTTTTGATGAAAAGCGGGTACACGTTGATAGTTTACGGGCCGAGAACCTGAGCTTGCAACGCAACCAGTTTGATGCGGAAAAGAAAGTAGCGGTTGCCGATACCTCTATTCAGAACGTGCAAAAAGCGATCAGCCAGATAGAGGAAGAACGCGAAGCCCGTTACAGCCAGTTAAAACAACTGGAAGAAGAAAAAATGGTGAAAGAACAGGAGCTGGATAAGCGCCAGGTTGACCTGCGCCAGTTACAGGATCACCATGAAAGAACTAAAGAACAGATATTAAAAACCCAGGGTGAGCTGGAAGCATTACGCCAACGGTTAGCGGACGAGGGAAGAAAGCTGGATTCAAAAAAGAATGAGCACGATCTGTTGAAAAGCCTGATCGACTCTATGGAAGGCTATCCCGAGAGCGTGAAGTTCCTGCATAACAACCAGGGTTGGAACCATAAAGCGCCCATTTTATCAGATATCATTTATGTAAAAGAAGAGTTTCGCGCAGCTGTTGAAAATGTGCTGGAGCCTTACCTGAACTATTATGTGGTGAATAACCTGCAGGAAGGGTTACAGGCCGTACACCTGCTTGATGCTAACAAGAAAGGTAAAGCGAACTTCTTTTTGCTCGATAAATTAAACGAACGCACAAAGGATACAGAGAGCGGTCATTCACCCGCCAACACCATTGCGGCCATGGACGTCATTGAGGTGGATGCACAATACCGCCAGTTGGCCGAATATTTACTGAGCAATGTATTCATTGCCGAAAACGAAGACGCGCTCACTGCCAGCAATGGTTCAGTGGTGTTGGAGAAAACCGGTAAATATGTAAAGGGCAAGTTCTCCTTAACCGGTGGCAGTGTCGGTTTGTTTGAAGGTAAAAAGATCGGTCGCGCCAAGAACCTCGAGAAACTGCGCGAAGAAATTATAGGGCTCGAAAACATTGTGCAGGGTTTGAAAGATGGTATTCAGCAAAAGCACAATGAAGTGATCGGGTACAGCGAGCAGCTGAAAGAAACCGCAATCAAACAGGCGCAGGCAGATATCAATACCCTCACCAACCAGGTGTTTTCATTGGAGAATAAAATGGAAAACCTGCACGGATCGCAAAGTTCTTCGCAAAACAGGCTTGAAGAATTGCAGATGAATTTGGAAGAAACAACTTCCTCTATCTCCGGCACCCGCCAGCAATGGATGGAACTGGTAAACCAGTTAAACGAATTGCGCGAGCAGTTGAAAGGGGTGGAAGACGAATACAAAGCTGCTGAGAACGAATACACCAACGCACAGGCGGTGTTCAATGAATACAACCTGCAGTTTACACGCCAGACCAGCAAGATCAATGCATTGAAACAGGAGCTGGAGTTCAAGAGCAAACAGTTGGTTGAGTTGCGAAACCAGGTTGAGACCAATGCTTCGCAGTTAAAGCAAACATTGGAAAACATCACCGAAAGCGAAGAACAACTGACAAATGCCGAGAATGGATTGTTGGGTATGATGCGCCGGAAAGAAGAAGAAGAAAAAACGCTCAATGAAGCCGATCAGGCATATTATAACATGCGCAATGCACTGGGAGAAAAAGAAAGTGAGTTGCGACATAAAGTAAAAGAAAGAGAGCAGACCGAACATCTGCTGAGCGAAATAAAAGACCGCCTGAATGAATTGAAGCTGCAACTGGCGGGGATGAAAGAACGGTTGAGCGTGGAGTTTAAGATCAACCTGGATGATATCATCGATCAACCCCGTACAGGCGAAACGCCGGTAGAGGAGTTGCAGGAGAAAGGCGACCGCATGAAAAAGCGGCTCGAGAACCTCGGTGAGGTAAACCCAACGGCCATTGAAGCGTATACAGAAATGAAAAAACGCTATGAGTTCATCCTTGAGCAAAAAAATGACCTGGTAACAGCAAAGGATAGTCTGTTACAAACCATACAGGAAGTAGAAGCTACTGCCAACCAGCAGTTTCTCGAAACATTCAACAAGGTGCGCGAGAACTTCCAGAAGGTGTTCAAGGCATTGTTTACCGAAGATGATTCGGCAGACATGATCCTGGAGAATCCGGAGAATCTCGCCGAAACCAGCATCGATATTGTGGCCAAGCCAAAAGGTAAACGCCCTTCATCGATCACGCAGTTGAGCGGTGGAGAGAAAACACTAACGGCTACTGCGCTGTTGTTTGCGATCTATTTGATTAAGCCGGCGCCGTTCTGTATCCTCGATGAGGTAGATGCGCCGCTGGATGATGCCAACGTAGGTAAATTCACGCAAATGATCCGCAAGTTCAGCCAGGAGAGCCAGTTTATCATTGTAACGCACAACAAGCAAACCATGAGTGCCGTGGATGTGATCTATGGGGTAACCATGCAGGAGCCCGGTGTCAGCAAGCTCGTTCCGGTTGACTTCAGAGGTTTGAATTAACACGAGGTTTAATGATTAGAGATATAACCCGTCCCGGTTTAACCGGGATGGGTTTTTTATTACAAGGCAATCAGTAACAATTTATCCATGTGTCTACTAATGATGTATGGAAAAAGGCAAATGGAACATGCCCCTGGTAATAGGTGTATGGGTTGCTTATTGGATCTTTTTTATTATATATCTGTTCTATTCAAGAACACCTGATTATTTTACCGGTGGCAGAACGGAAGGAGAAGTTATTGGAGTATATGATAAGATAGTTGGGTTTAGTCATAAAAAGCCAATAACAAGGAACAGTCCGGTTGTATATTATTATGTTGATTCGGTACAATATCAGTTCAATAGTGAGAAGGAAAGCTATTTGGGGTTGTATGAGAAAGGAGACAAGGTCACCATCATCTATAATCCGTTTCATCCTCAGGAAGCTTGCATCCTTGGTCTTATAGGTTATTGGATCAATATTACTGAAATAGTCACCGCTTTTTTTATAATCTTGATAATCACTGTATTTATTACAGTGGTACCTTACGGATATGATGATAGGGTTAGTACAGCTTTAAAGAAATAAGAAGTCAATGCCAGCTGCACGCTTTTCCCCTGAAAATGCACACTTATTGCCCAAAACAGCACGGATATAAACTGGTACCCCAACTTAAAGTAACTGTTTTTAATTTTGCAACACTTTACAGTAACTCTCCACCATAGCCATGAACTTTACATTACTGTAAGGACCATTTACAGGAATAGTTTCTATTTTTTGTGAATGGTTGAAAAACAAAAGCCCTCCCGGCTCAGCCGGGAGGGCTTTTGTTATATAAAGAATTATGTAGAAAGCTTAATGGCCATGGCCGCCGCCTTTCTTACCGCCGCCGCCGCCCTGAACTGCAAGCGTAGCGAGGTCGCGATCGAACAGGTACATGCCGCCTTTATCTTCACCAATGAGGTTTAATTTATCGATCACCTCACGCGCAAGGCTTTCTTCCTCTATCTGTTCGGTAACATACCATTGCAGGAAGTTATGGGTAGTGTAATCTTTTTCACCGATACATAGTTCAACCAGGGCGTTTATCTCGTTTGACACTTTTACTTCATGTGAATGAACGATATCAAAGATCTCCCGGATGCTTTTAAAGTCTTTTTGCGGAGCAGCAAAAGGGGGAACTATGGCATGGCCGCCACGGTCGTTAATATAGCGGAACAACTTCAGCATATGCATTCTTTCTTCATCAGAATGGTGATACAGGAACTGCGCCACTCCTTTATATCCTTTAACTTCGGCCCAGGAGCCCATGGCGAGGTAATACATCGAAGAAAATCCCTCCAGGTCAATTTGTCTGTTTAAAGCTTCTTCAACTTTGCTCGAGATCATAATTCAATAATTTAATCCAAATTACTGAAATAATATTAGTTGCAATATTATCGTGATCATCTTTATTTTTGATATATGCGAACAATCATTTTACTGGTGTGCTCAAATATTTTTATGACCATTGCCTGGTATGGCCATCTGAAGCAACAACAAATACCTTTATGGAAAGCCATCTTAATAAGCTGGGGCATTGCCTTTTTTGAATATTGTTTAATGGTTCCGGCCAATCGTTATGGATTTACGAATGGGTTCAACGGCTTTCAGTTAAAAATGACGCAGGAAGTGATCACACTGGTGGTATTTACCGTCTTTGCCGTGTTTTATTTACAGGAACCTTTTCACTGGCGCTACCTGGTTAGTTTTGCCTTGTTACTGGGCGCGGTGTATTTTATGTTTAAGAAGTGAAAGCTTTACATTACGAGTTTGGCCACCCGTCCATTGCTGCCTGCTAAAAAAACAGTTTTCCCCTTCTTTGCTATACGGCATACGTGAAAACCGTTCGTGCTGATCAATCGCCATGTGTTGCCGCTGTCGGTTGACAGATCAACTCCTGAAGTGCCGCAACACAACAATTTTTTATTGGAAATATAGGTTACGCAGCTGCGGTAACCGTGGGGTGGGGTGGCAGGGCGCATCCATGTATGGCCGCCATCATCCGTAAGCACACAATTGAGCGTGGTATCTTTATCATTGGTAAAATCGCCGCCGGTTATAATGAACGTATTGCTAACGCGCGGGCCATCTTCACGAACCGCAATGGAATTGGCTCCGGTACTTTCTTTCCCCTGTATAATGGGTATCAACCGGCCGCCGGTATCATCATGTAACCGGCTGAGCGTACCGCCGCTTACGAACAAAAAATCCTTATTGCGGAAATAATGTATGTTGCTGCCGCTGCTGGCAAAGCAGGCTTCCCCGGCCACCGCATTGGATTGCATGATGCCAGGCGTTTTGCGCCAGGTATTGCCCCCGTTGGTTGTTTTGGCTATAAAGAATTTTGAATCTATTGGGTCGCCTACAACTACCCCGTGTTTATTATCAGAAAAATCCATGGCATCGAGGAACATGCCTTTGGTAGAATCGGTGAAAACAACTTTCCAGTTGTTGCCTCCGTCGATGGTTTTTAAGATCATGGCCGGCTCGGCAATACCCATGATAATAGCTGTATTTGCATTAAAGGCCTCTATATCGCGGAAATCGGTTTTTTCAAATCCTTTTACGATGGTCCATTGCCATGTTTTACCGCCATCCATTGACCTTCCCACGGTGCCATGGCTGCCGCTTACCCATACAATGTTGTCGGTTACCGCACACAACCCTCTTATCGATACGGTTTGTCCGCTGGTTAGCAGTTCAATGGTTTGTGAAAAAGAGGGAAAAGTACAGGGAAGCAATAAGAAGAGCAGTGAATACAGGCGGGCGATCATGAGCGTTTTAGTTTTGGATTAGCCGCTCCAATATAACTAACATTTTGAGATTTCTGGATTTGGAGATTTTGGGATTTAGAAAACATAGGGAATTTACATTTATAGAAATCACCAAATCGAAAAATCCCGAAATCAACAATTACCGGTTTATTTCTTTTTCCAGTTCTTCCAGGTCAGCCACACCTGCTTTCCGCCATACTTCTTTACCATGCTGATACAAAATGAGGGTAGGGAGTTCGCTGGCATTAAGCCGTTTCATCAGTTCGGTATTTACGGAGGCATCAATTTTTACGAGCTTGTATTTACCCTCCATATCCCTGTGCAACCATTGCAGTACCTGGTCCATTTTACGGCATGGGGCACACCAGGCGGCGAAAATATCCACCAGTACAAGACCACCCGATACTTCGGCAGTATAGGCTTCCATGGTCATGGGTTTGGTATCCGGCATGCCTTCAACCGGTTTGCCATCTCCCTTCCATTGTATAAAACCGCCGGTAAGTTCATACACTTCGGTATATCCGTTGGTACGGAACCATTGCGCAGCTGCCTTACTGCGGCCGCCGGAGGCGCAATATACATATAGAGGCTTTGTTTTATCCAAATGCCCGGCGCGACTGCGAAACTGGTCCTGGTTGTTCCAGTCGGCCTGCAAAGCATGTGCTATATGGCCCGATTTATATTCGTCAGCAGTTCGTACATCCAGTATTTGAATATTTTTTGCAGCAATGCCTTTTTCAAAGTCAGCGGTGCTTAAAGGCTGGCTAAATGCATTAAATGATATAAGGGTTGTAAGTAGAAGGGCCAGAAGGGTGTTTAATTGCTTCATATAGTTATGCAATCGGTTAGGAATACAACGGATCATGAATATAATTAAAAAAGCCCCGCCAAAAGCGGGGCTCTATAATTTCTTCAGTCGAACCTACCAAATGTAAACTGTTTTCAATAGTATCGGATTTCATTTCAAAGGTAAAACACTTTTTGGCTACGGGTTTTCAGGATATCGACTGGGCTTTTCAAGGAACAACTGGATTTGGTCTTACGATCAGGAATTGGACTTGGAACGTGAACGGTTTTTAAAAGGATACGATCTACTACGTATTAACTACGTTTTTGGAAATTTGGTTCTTACAAGTGATACTGGATAGTTGAATACTGGATTTTAAAACCTCTTTAAAAAAACTTACTACTATTACTGATTTACTAAATCAGTGAATCAAAAATATATGTTAAACCCTTTAGTTCATAGAGCAAATCTGCCCGATTTAAAATCTTCAGTTATTACGTTCGGCATAGTTTAAACTACATGGGGCGAAAGTAAATAACCAGTTAGTGGTATAGTAAAACTACTATAATCGGGGTCTGGGAACTCCTATAACATCGCAGTAATAAGGACTTTACATGCTGGTGGTTCAACACAGACTAATAAGAAGATCTACGGATAGTGTACGGGGTGAGTTAACAGGTAAAAACAACATGAAGAAATAAAATTATTACAGCTGGTGTAATTAACTATGGGTATATGGGTAACTCACTAAGTAGAAATATCGGTTGTTTAATACAGATATAACCTCATTGTTTATTCGTAAATCATAGCTAAATCGATAAATGGAAACCAATTAGTGTTACACAGTTGGTTTGCCTGAAAATAGCTTATGCAATCGTTTGTGTAGAATTGATTTTAATGATCGTATTTTATGCAGGAAGCGATAGGGGTACTATTACTGAAAAAGACGCCGGATGCAATATTTTGCGGTATTTTAGCGATTTTAGCTAGTAACTCTATTCATTATTTTGAAAAGCATCATATACCAGATCGTATCTATTTTGGCAGTGGGTTTATACTTCGTACCTATGCTTATTGTATTAGGTAAAAAGCTTTGGCCTGCAGTACCATTCAGGTTATTTGCGATGTATTGGCTGGTTGCCGCTATTGTGAACCTGGTAGAATTTATTCCATTGTCTGCATACGCCATGGAGCTGTATACTGTCATCTATAATCTGCTCGATATTCCTTTGGTACTTGCGGTGTTTTATTTTTCTACTACTGACACCGCCGTTAAAAAGTTTACTAAAATAGTTGCACCTGCATTACTGCTGACCGGACTGGTTAACTGTATTATCCGCGGTTTTACTACCGATGCGCTGGAGTATGTGCTGGGCGGGGAATTGATTATTGTATTAGGTGTGATCATCTGGGAGATCATTCTGAAATTGCAAAAGATCAAATTAACGGGTCATGCGAAGGGATTGCTGTTAATTTGTGCAGCCCTGTTTTTTGAGTACGGTACATTCGTTGTTATCTACATATTCGATTATCTGCTGCCAGGCACTTCTACTTCTTCCGATAACTTCCTGGTGTATTACCTGTCTTCCCTCGTTGCGCTTCCGGTAGCTATCTGTGGGTTCTTAATAAAGGGTATTAAAACGCCGCCACCAGTAGCAGATCGCGTAGAGAATAAATTCTCCAGAGGCATTCCTGATTATGTACAAGGGTAATGGGAGCAATGTGCTATTTTGATAATTAGTTAATATGCTAATGGGGAAATGCCCGAGAATGGTCGATGGTGAATTCCGTTGCAAGCTTCACGCGAATACAGGCTCCAAACCAAAAGCAAATATGCCTTTATTGCCTCGTTGCTTTTTCAAGGCAAAGACGAAGGTGAGCTAATGAGCCTTTGGGAGTTTGATTTTTGTTTCTTCCTCGTTGTTTCTTACAAATTAATGATCGCATATGCGGTTTCGCTAACATACGGACCGCCGGGATAGCGGGCAGTATAATCAAGGTTGATCCAGTATTGTCCGTTTTGTTCGTGGTAGTACATGTTGTCGATGGCTTCGTTGCCAAAAAGGTGGATGACGGCCTGTTGCATCATTTCGAACTGTTTTTCGTCACCACATAACAATTCAGGGTATAAGTGGCCGTCTGTTAAGATCATGCGGCAATGAGCGCCTATGGCCTTCATGCACGATACCATCAAAATGGTGTGATCGTCACAATCGCCGCCCAGGCCATTCTGGATCGTTTCCCGGGCCGTGGCAAAATATTCATCTCTTTCTGAGTCGGATACGTACTTGAAATGGCTGTTCACGTATTTAAACAGCGATAATACGCGTACCTGCGAACCATACTTGGGATAATATTCATCAAATGACTCTAATGAGTGCAGGACAGAATAATTGCGAACCACCGAATCGGTAGCAATAACTTTTGACTGAAGCGTTTTTACCGTTTTGGTCAACGGACCGTCAAAAAAGGTTGGACGTAAAACCAGGTCAATTTCCTTCTGTTCTTTTTTTCCCCAGTTATTTTGCACCATGGTCTTGTAATCCCGGATCATATTACCAAAACCGTATCCGTTGGTAAGCTGGTTGTAAATGAGTACCAATACCAGTAAACCTACGGCAGGTAACAATAAAAAACGGAATAACCGGAGGGTGAGAAAAGTAAGGGCGCCGGCGAGTATAATTGAAACCGTAAGGTCCAGGTTCCAGTCACCGAGTACTAATGGTGGAATGTACCGATTGATTAATGGTCCCAACGGGACAACTGCCAGTATGCTGATTACAACCAGCAGCACTTTTCGGGTATGGCCATATTTATCCTGGGCTTGGTTCATAACGCACGTAATTTACAGAAAACGAAAGTTCATCCATTTTGTTTATATGGCAAGTGTTAAAGCTTTCTGTATTTTAACCGGTAATGATTTATCCTGATAACGCAGTATAGCATTATATGGAGTGGTATCAGGCGCTTACCGTCAGCTAGCCAAATTGCATCCCCAAATAAACGTGAAACAATATGGAAGCTGCTAAAGCAAACTTAAGCAAAAAAATGCGCAGAATGAAACCTTCACCCCATAAAAGTAAAAGGTTTAAAGAAGTTATCTCACCATCATTTTTTGTAACCTTAAAACAGGTACATACAAAGTGAGATAACCACCTTAAACCTTATTCCTTACAAGTTAAAGTAATAAATTACTCATCATCTTCTTCCTCATAATAGGCATCCTGGTTGTCGTTGTAAACGGCTTCCCATTCTTTCACTTTTTCATCGCTCAGTAATTCCAGGATGTCAAAAATCGGGTCTGCTTTCTTTTTCCACAGCAATACCGGCATATCCTCATATTGGGTAATATACAGGCACTGGTCAGTTTCTACCGTAATCTTAATGAGTGAAACAGGTTCGTCTTCTTTTTCCTGTATCAGATAATAACAGCCGGGCTCTAATAATGCATATGAATACATACTAATATCCTCCACCTTTTTTAATGTTTCAAAAAAGAAGAATCAACAATTGCAAGCCGAATTAAATGGGTAGTGGTGTACGTGCTTCGTTCTACAGAATTTAACAGGTTCGTGCCATGTAGTATTATGGGATGGGTAGTAAAGTTTCCCGTAACGCGTACAAGTCAAAATTAAGATAAATAATCACACCGGACGTAATCCCGGCGCCTGTGAGCACGAATTTATAATTTATTAAAACTTGGTTATTGAAGATCAATGAGTTATGTTTTTGTAGCCTTTTAGCATGTAGTCATTAATTGATGAAATTTAAATTTTTGGCCTGGTTGTTTAACAGTGGTTTTTGGCATCGGTTTTAACGCCTGGCAACCCGGCAAAATGCCATTTATCCTGTCAAAAATGGAAGGAATCGGGTAGGGTGGCTTACATCCTTGCCTGCACTTTGCCCCGCACCAACTGAATACCCCGCACTTTCTGGTTTCGAACGGTGTGAACAGACAACTGCAGGCGCCGGGCAATCTGTTTGTTGCTAAGTCCGCCCAGGTAGCTTAGCAAAACAATTTTGCGACATTGAACTGGTAATGCTTCCACGATGTAATAAACATCTTTTAATACTTCTGATTGAGTGATCCCTGTCAATACGGAATCATCGAAATCATCTGTCAAAATGCGCAGGTCGGCTTTTGCCCGGGCCTGCTTTTGTAATGTAAGCCGGTAATTGATGCAGGCATTGCGGGTGCTGATGTATAAAAACGTTTTCACTGCATATACTGAGTTGAAATTATGTTGTCTTTGCCAGTACTTCAGAAAGATCTCTGCTACTATATCTTCCGCTGCTAAAGAATCGGGCAGCTGTTTTCGGGCAAAGAACACCAACGGATTGTAAAAACGGTTATAGATACTGGCGAGGGCCACAGATCCATCCTCATGCCATTGTCCTACACCGTTACCTGGGTGCGGTAAGTACATATAAAAGGTTTACTGGTTAAGATAATTAGACGGACTGCCGCAGTGGTTGGGTGGGAATGTGATAATCAGGGAACAGGAGGCAAAAATAAGGAAAAAAAACAATGTGGGGCAAATGGCCCACATTGTTTTTGTGAATTTCGGTGAACTTACTCGCTGTTATTTAATTATTTACAATGAAAGCAGGGGAGGATAAGTCTGCCTTAAAAGAGTTCGGCAGTAATTTAAAGAAAATAAGAAAGCGCAAAGGCCTAAGCCTGCGTGCTTTGTCGTACGAGTGTGCGATAGATTTCAGCGATATCGGAAAAATTGAACGGGGCGAAATAAATGTTACGTTACTCACTATTGTACAATTGGCTAAAGCATTAGCGGTACCGCCGGAAGAATTGTTCAGGTGGTGAATTGATAAAATAAAGCTGCACACAAACCCGCTGCGCAAAAAAATGCCCATTTGCAGCGTTTTACCGGAAATAATGGCCTTATTATTTGTAATCAGCAGTCCGGTACGGGTTCAATAGATCAAATACAAATTCTACTCATATAAAGGGCGGATCTATTGGCATAAAAGTTTAAACACTATTAAAAAAACTGTTATGCGAGCCATTTGGACCGGAGCCATCGGCTTCGGATTAGTAAACATTCCTGTAAAACTTTACAGTGCAGTTCAAGGCAGTGAGCTTGACCTCGATATGCTGGATAAAAAGGATCATTCCAATATCCGGTTCCAGCGTGTTAATGAAAAAACCGGGAAAGAGGTTGCCTGGGAAAACATTGTACGTGGTTATAATTTAGACGGTCATTATATTGTATTGACCGAAGACGATTTTCAAAAAGTACGGCCCGAGAAGAACAAAATCATCACCATTTCTGAGTTTGTTGATGAAGCGGAAATTGATACGATGTATTATGAAAATCCTTATTACCTGGCCCCGGACAAAAGTGGGATAAAAGCGTATAACCTGTTGCGTGATGCGCTGGAAGAAACCGGTAAAGTGGGCCTGGGGACCTATGTACTTAGAAACAAAGAAAGTATTGGACTGATAAAAGCCCACGAAGATGTGTTGGTGTTGAACAAGATACGGTTTGATGAAGAAATACGCGATACCTCGGAACTGGATATTAAAGCAACCAAAAGTAATCCGCAGGAGTTAAAGATGGCCATTGCTCTGATCAACCAGTTAACAGGCAAGTTTGATATTAAGGAATATAAGGATACATATTCAACGGAGCTGTTAAAGCTGATCAAAGCTAAAGCAAAGGGTAAGAAAATTGAAACGCCTACATTGCGTGTGGTACATTCAAGATCGAAGGACCTTATGGAACAATTGAAAGCAAGCCTTGGGAAAAAAGAAAAAGGGAGCCGGCGAAGAGCTTCCTGATTAACTATATGAACGCCTTATAAAATTTGGCAAACTTTATTTGGCAAACACGGCCTTCAACCGACAAGTTCCTGGAAAAATTTCGGTATATTAGTAGTAATCCTATGCGTGTTTTTGTTAATGATAACTAAACAACAGTGATGAGCCGCCTGACGGCGTGGAATTCCACGTCTACCTGATACGGAATGATTTTTTATTAACACATCAAAACCTCACGCTTGTGGAATACCAACAAATAGCAGAAATTTTAAATGACCTCTCTACCATTAACCGCGAACGGGCTAAGGCTTACGAAGAAGCGTCTTTCCTCAATTTTATTTTTAACCTGGAATTGCGTGGCTCATTTGCCTTACTGGCCAACCAAAGCCGGCAAAACAGTTTTGCCCTTAGGCAGCATCTGGAGCAATTACAAAGTAATATTCCCAGTTTAAAAAAGCCTTTACCTCAGCTTACTTTTGGTGATTTGTATAACCAGTGGAAAGAAATGGGTGTTTCTTTTTCAGGTCCCAATATTTATGACATGCTGAAAAGCAGTGAGCAGGGCGAAGAAGCTATCCAGGTCATTTACAACAAGGCCATTGAACAATTACCCAATGGTGATCTGCAATATTTACTAGAGACCCAGTTACGGGGATTGCATACTTCGCACAGTATCGTTAAAGGTATTTTGAGCCAGCCACAAAAAATGCCGCAGAAGATCAAGAAATCGAGTTAAACGGTATCGCGCTTATTTTTTAGGGCGATTATTCAAGTGCTTTGCATTCCACTGATCTTGCCGAGTACTTTTTTCAGATTGATGCCTTTGCCTAATACCGGCTTAAATAAGTCGCCCACTTCTTTTGCACGGTCGTACATGTTATCAATGGTAAAATCCTGTATACTCAATCCTTTTTTTACTTCCTGCCAATGCAAGGGCGCCGAAGTTGTTGCTCCGGGTTTAGGTCGCAGTGAATAAGGCGCTGCTATCGTTTGAATAGACCTGTTCTGTAAATAATCCAGGTATATCTTGTTTTTTCTTTTTGCCGGACTTCGTTCCAGGCTGGTAAACGACGGTATTTCACTATGAACAAGCGTTACCATCAATTCTGCTAACTGTCTCGATTGATCATAATCATATGCCGCGCCCAGCGGAATATAAATATGCAGGCCGGTAGAACCGGATGTTTTGCAATAGGTGTCAATTTGCAGGTCATCGGCCAGATCTTTAATCACGAGGGCGGTCTCGATCACTTTATCGAAAGAGATATTACCGGGGTCAAGGTCAATGACACACCAGGTGGGATTGTCCGGTTTTTTAGTCGTACTGTGCCAGGGATTCATTTCAATACAGCCCAGGTTCGCCATATACAACAACGAGGCTTCATCGGTACATACCAGGTATTGTTTTTTCTCCCCATCCGATTCTGCCACATAATCATGCCTTTCGATCCAGTCGGCTACTTTGCCGGTTACATCTTTCTGGTAAAAGCCGGGCTTTTTAATGCCATTGGGATGCCGGTTCATCGATTGTGGCCGGTCTTTCATATATGGCAGTATATACGGTGCTATGCGATCATAGTAATTCAACATGTCCCGCTTTGTGATCTTTTCGATGGGCCAGTATATTTTGTCGAGATTGGTAAAGGTTAATTCTTTTTTATTGATGATAATGACCTGTTCCTTATCTGTATCATTCAAAAAGCCGTTTGGTGAATGCGTTGAAGCAGTTGACTTCGATGATCGCTTAACGCCTGACACGTGTTTCACGTTCTGCCCGTCTGAACGGGTCACCCCGGCGGGCTTTTTGCGGTTGGCAGTTTTAGAACCGGTTTTCTTTTTAGCTGTTTTTGTTTGCATCTTTTGGGTAGTGTTGTTTTGTTGTTGATGAGAGGCGCTTTCCTGTTCGCCTCCATGTACTGCAGTCGTCGTGTGGATGGCGTTTTCTTTATATACTTCTTTTGCCTTCTTGTCTACCCGCAGTCCCATGAAAATAGGTTGTCGAAGGATATTATCTTTTGTCCATTCAGAAAACTTTACCTCACAAACCAGCACCGGTTTTACCCAGGTGCAGGGCATGTTGGTTTTAGGTTTTTTGTCAAAGGGCGAGTTGGAAGTAATAAGGGGTTTTAGCTTTTTATAAACGGCTGCCAGGCTTTGTTCTGTAAAACCAGAGCCGGTGTGACCAACATAGGTCAACTTGTTTTTTTCATACACGCCCAACACCAGTGCTCCAAAATGGCTGCGGCTGCCGCGGGTTTCTGTAAAGCCGCCAATCACCACTTCCTGCCGTTGGTTACTCTTGATCTTTAACCATTGCTTGGTGCGCACTTTGGGTGAATAGGGGCTATCGATCTGCTTGGCAATAATGCCCTCCAGCCCTTGTTGCCGGGCAGCTTCAAAAAATTGATTGCCTGATTGTTCAACATGATCGCTGTACCGGACCATGGCGTGTTCCGGAAGTATTTGTTGTAAAATTTCTTTGCGTTCGTGTAAGGGCAGGTCCATAACGTTGTATCCATTGATCCACAACACGTCGAATACATAATAGATCAGCTCCCCCTGGCCGGTCTTTTGCCACTGCTGCAACAACTGGAAATCGCTTTTACCATCTTCGTTGAGCGCAACGATCTCGCCGTCGATCACAGCTTCCAATCCTAATTCCTGCAAAGCAGTTACAACCGGTGAAAACTTTTGATTGAAAGAAAGGTTCTTTCTCGACATGATGGTAACATCGTTTCCGCTGATGTAGGAAAGCGCGCGATATCCATCGTATTTTATTTCAAATACCCAGTTTTTATCATCAAATGCGCTGTCAGTGAGTGTCGCCAGCATAGGGATGATGCCCGACGGCATGGGCTTGTGTTTACCTTTTTTTATTAGAGTTTCTATTGCTGCCGGAACTTTTTTTTTAACCGGTTGCTTTTTCGCGACTGCGGCTCTTTTAGAGGAAGTTTTCTTTGCCGTGGAACTTGTGGTTTTTGTTTTTCGGGCAGCGCTGCTTTTTTTAGCAGTTGTAACTTTCTTGTTGCTTACCCATTCGGTAGTGCTTTCTTTGGCCACCAGTTCCAGTTTCATACCCGACTGAACAGATTTATTCTTTTTGGTAACATCAGTTTGGGATGCGTATTTGTCGTTGTGTTTGATCAGCAGCCAGGCGTTGTCTTCACTGCTTTTTATATGTACCAGGGCAAAATCGCCTTTTAATTTCTGACCGTGCATCCGGATCTTCAGCGAACCCTTGCGTAACTGCTCCAGGAGATGTTTCTCCGCATTTTTACCGTCACCTTCAAATTCCATAGGTTCATAGGTACCCTCGTCCCATACGATCACTGTACCGGCGCCATAATTGCCTGGTGGTATTATGCCCTCAAAATCTTTATAGTCGTAAGGATGGTCTTCCACCATCATGGCCAGCCGTTTATCTTCAGGATTCATCGATGGGCCTTTAGGAATAGCCCATGATTTCAACACGCCTTCCATTTCGAGGCGAAAATCATAGTGCAAACGGGTAGCATCATGTTTTTGAACAACAAAATGAAGACCACTGCTGGCAGCTTTCGTTTTGCCAGTCGATTTTTTACCGGCTGGTTCCGGTGTTTTATTGAACGACCTTTTCTTTTTATATGTGTCGAGACCCATATGGGATAATTCAAAAAAGTTGTGCCACCATCATTACTTCAGGAATGTGAGCAATACCTGCTTAAACTGTTCGGGGTCCTGGATGTGCGGTATATGGCCTATGCCCGGTAATTCAAGCAATAACGCATTGGGAATTTGCTCCTTTGTTTTTTGAGCCAGTGAGGGGTATTGACCGTATTTATTTTTGTCATCATCGCTTAGCAGGGCTTTGCCAACAACGGTCCTGTCTGCCGTACCAATGATTAACAATGTTGGAGCAGTAATGCAGTCCCATTCATAACAAACAGGCTGTTCATAGATCATTTGGTAAGTAATGGCATTGATGCGGGCAATACGGGGAAATTCAGGATTTTTGAGTGCTTCCGCCTGGGCCTGTACATATTGCTCGTATTCAGGCTTCCATTGCGGATAATAGCTTTGCTGGTATTTTTTATACGATTCGTAGGTGGCGCTTATTTCTTTTTCGTATAGCTGGTCAATCGTTTGATAGGGAACAAAGCGTTTGTAATCTTCTAACCCAATGGGATTTTCCAGTACCAGTTTTTCAACTTTGTTGGGGTACATCATGGCAAAGCGGGCTGCCAGCATACCACCCATGGAATGGCCAACCAGGAATACTTTATCAATATGCAGGGAATCGAGCAACCGGTTCATGGCATAAGACAGTCCGTGAAAACTGTAATTCAGTTCGGGTTTATCTGATCGTCCCCAACCCGGTTGGTCGGGTACGATCACCCGAAAACCAGCTTTTACTAAAAAGGCCATTACATCTTTCCAGTAATAGCCATTGAAATTCTTGCCATGAAAAAGCAATACAGTCTTATGCATGGATGAAGAGTCGGGCATGGCATCCATGTAGGCAATTTGAACCGACTTGTTCTCCAGTGTTATATTGAATTTTTGAATCGAGTATGGGTACGTTACCTGCGCCTGTATGTAAGCGGATGTCAACAGGCTAAAGAGTATCATCAGGATCAGGGGATTGTTTTTACGAAACATGCAGATATAAATATTAGAAGCATGAAGTTACATGCATTTTGTAGCCGTTATATGTTTTCGGGTATTTTAACAGTATGGTAAGAAGTCAGAGATGGCCTCAGGCGGGCAAATTGCCTGCTTATAGAGATAGAATAATTCTACGGGTATAGGGGTTAGCGGTTATTTTGGATCGGATCCTAATATTTCTCTTACCATTTCAATGATTTCATTGAGCTGACGGGGATCCAAAATTGTTTTTTGATTCCCAAGTTCATAATCATTGAACAGGACATCACCCTGTTGTGTAAGGGTAAATAAATAATTCTCATCTGAAAACACATCGAATACGATCATGTCGCCAAAATCCCTTTCCTTGATCTGACAGGGGATGGTTTTGCCACTTACCGATATCTCCAGCGTTTTTATTTGCAATTCTTCCATACCTGTATTTTTAGTTAAAAAATAAGCGGGCGGTTCAATGTATACTAATTATTTCCACAGGTAGTCATTAGGAAAAGATGGCTTGCTCATCACGTTCCTGTACCGGGATCCTTTTTATGAAGTCGTCATAATTATCTTCTTCATGAGTTGTATAAACGCCATAAGCATCCATGCTGTAACCCATTGTACCATCATTCGCCTGTATCACGTAAACGATTGATGAATCAGCCGGGTCGGAGGCGCCTTCAAAACGGTAGGTTTTGATAATGGTTAAATCTTCGGGTTTATAGAATTTGCCATTGGTAGTTGTAAATCCATCATTTGAAATGGTAAATTCATTATCGTTATGTTGTTGTCTTAACTTCTCCAATACTGCGGTTAAGGTGGTCATTTCTGACGGTTTCGTTTGCATAAACAAGTTTTTTAATGAAGAAATATATCATCGATCGTTGAATACCAATCTGGTACTATATACGAGCTGTGGTAGTATGTCAAAAACCCGTGCCACCCTAAAAACATATAACCGGCTGTTTTTCTGCAATAAAGCTACTCAGGCTTAATAGAGGACGCATCATTTGTTGAAGAGATGATCAAATTGAAGAAATAATTCTACACAACCACCCGGTTTTGGGCTGATCGCTACTCAATTTATTGTCTCACATGTTCATCTGGCGGGTAAAATGCTGGCACAGGATTTTTAATAATTACCACGAGCGATAATTTTTTCCTTCCGGCAATTACACTCTTTAGAAGACGTGAATAAGAATGTCGGATACCTAAATGTAAAAAGGGAAAAAAATATCACGAGCCCCGGGTAAAACCGGGGTTTTTTATTGCATTTATGTCATTATCCTGTTATCATGTAACTTAACCCTATGAAAAATATGATAACCTTTTCCGCACTGCTGCTGATAACCCGGGTATTATTTGCACAGCCCGATACTGCAGGGCATTACACTTCTTTTGACGGAACAAAGATCTGGTATGAAGTAAAAGGTAATGGCCAACCGGTTGTACTGGTGCATGGTTTTATAGTCAATGGCGAATCATGGAAAAGAACGGCTTTATATTCCGATCTGCTAAAGTCGGGCTATAAAGTAGTGTCGTTTGATATGCGGGGCAATGGTAAATCAGATAAACCGCACGAAGCTTCATTATATGCGAACGATGCCGAAGCAAAGGATATCATTGGATTGCTTACCAGTCTGCATATAAAAAAGTATTCGGTGGTTGGGTATTCCCGGGGTTCCATCATCACTGCCCGGCTGCTGGTCCTGGATAACAGGGTCAGAAAGGCTGTAATGGGCGGGATGGGCACTGATTTTACCAACCCGGAATGGCCCCGTCGAAAATTGTTTTACAGAGCCCTGTCTGGTGATACCGTAGCGGAATTGGCCCCGGTGGTCGCTTATGTAAAAAAAGCTGGTCTCGATCAGCAGGCGCTTGCCTTGCTACAAAAAGAACAACCTTCCACACCAAAAGAAGTATTGAAAAATATACAACAACCTGTATTGGTTGTTTGCGGCAGTGAAGACAGTGATAATGGGAATGCGGCGGAATTGGCAAAGCTATTTAAGCATGGATCATTTAAAACTGTTCCCGGTGACCATAACCATGCTTCCGGAACAGCTGAGTTTTCGGCTGCGGTTATTCATTTTTTGAAATAGGCAATAATTCCAGTTTCAGGTTTCGCAAGATGCTAAAAGGCATAGTTGACTGGCAATTTGCATACTGCTTGTCGCAGTACACTTTTATTTTTAACGCAAGACGGTTTATCATAGTGGCCTGGGTAAGTTTACCATCCTTTTTTTGAACGGTGCTATTGATGATAAAATATTCCTTTCCGTACAGAACGTTGTACCGGTTAGTGGCAAATGGTTTAATCATTTGAAAGTTGTTCAATGTATCAGGGGTTACTGGTTTGGTCATATCAGTTGTTAAAAAATGCAGACAGGTATCTGCTGGCGGTAAAAAGCTGGTTTCAATCATTACATTTTTATTGGTCACTTCTTTCAGGGTTGCCTGTACAGCCAGGCAATCATTGCCCAATACAATATCTTTACCATTGGCAAAATCTCCTTTTACCATCTCTTTATGAACATATACATCCCCTTTCTTTTTTAGGGTAGTTATGCCCAGCTTAGGGCTTATGGCCACAATGAAAGTATTGAAGTCGGTAATTTCACCCGTCATGTCCGCGATATCAATTTTAGGCAGATCTACTTGTCCGTTTGGATGTAAAGACACGTGGTACGGTTTTACCTGCCGGGCTTCCGCTGTATGGTCGGAACTGTCTTTGGCAGTGATTACCTTTTTTGAGATCCAGCGGATCTCATCATACGGAATTCCATTGCTGTCGGTAACTACCTGTAACTCACAAACGGAAATGATCTTAGATTGCCATACATCGTTATGAACAACGTCTGTTGTCAATTGGTAACGATAGCGTTCGCCGGGTTGGTATTTTCTTGGCGCAGGAGCTTTTTCCGAGGCGCTTTTTGTTTGCGACATGGATGGAGAGGAAATAATCACAGCAGAAAATAATAAACAAATCAGGACTGCCGGGAAATGATTTATTTGCATTTTTAAATTTACAAAAAGACAGTTATGGGCAGTTAAAAAAATGGATTGAAGATATTGTTACTGCGTTGATGGCTGGTATTAAGCTTGCATCATGTGGTGTAAACTATTTATATGGCAAAAGAAGCTTCCGCGAAACGAAAAAGATATTAATTGACAGCTAACGATTGTTAGTAAAGCTGTATCTTTGTACCGCACAGCAGTACAGATAACAAACGCCAGATCTAAAAAAACAGAACTTACTATATGAATAAAAAGGAAGTGTATATCATTTCAGCCGTGAGAACGCCTATGGGCAGTTTTGGCGGCAGTTTAAAAGATTTCTCCGCTACAAAACTGGGCGCCATAGCCATAAAAGCCGCCCTTGAAAAAGCGGGACTGCAACCCAACCAGGTGCAGGATGTGTTAATGGGTTGTGTGATACAGGCTAACCTGGGTCAGGCGCCTGCCCGGCAGGCAGCTAAATATGCCGGTTTGCCCGATGAAGTGAATTGTACAACCATTAATAAAGTTTGTGCCAGTGGCATGAAAGCGATTAGCCAGGCAGCCCAAAGCATAGCCCTGGGCGACGCCGAAATTGTAGTGGCCGGCGGTATGGAGAGCATGAGCAATGTGCCGTTTTATGTAGATCAGATGCGTTGGGGGAATAAGTATGGCAACAGCAATTTAATTGACGGGTTGGCCAAAGACGGGTTGACCGATGTGTACAATGGCCAGGCAATGGGTAATGCTGCGGAGCTTTGTGCCAAAGAATGTGGTATTTCGAGAAATGACCAGGATGCGTTTGCCATTGAAAGCTATAAGCGTAGCCAGACAGCCTGGGCAGAAGGAAAATTTACAGAAGAAGTAGTACCGGTAGAAATTCCCCAACGTAAAGGCGATCCAATAAAATTTTATAAAGACGAAGAACCTTTCAATGTAAAATTTGATAAGATACCAGAGTTGAAACCAGCCTTTCAAAAAGATGGTACGGTTACGGCAGCTAACGCCAGCACCATGAATGACGGTGCAGCAGCGCTGGTATTGATGAGCAAGGAAAAAGCGGAGGAGTTGGGATTGAAACCGATCGCTAAAATTATTTCCTATGCCGATGCCGAGCAAGCGCCGGAATGGTTTACAACTACACCGGCACTAGCTGTGCCTAAAGCAGTGGCAAAAGCCGGTTTGAAAATGAGTGATATTGATTATTGGGAACTGAATGAGGCCTTTGCGGTAGTAGGCATTGAAAATTCAAAGCGTATGAAACTGGATGCCACCAAAGTAAATGTTCATGGCGGGGCCGTTGCGCTGGGTCATCCGTTAGGAGCGAGTGGAGCGCGCATCATTGTAACACTTATCAATGTGTTGAAACAAAATAACGGTAAGTACGGTGCTGCCGGCATTTGCAATGGCGGTGGTGGTGCCTCAGCCATGGTTATTGAACGCATGTAATACAGGAAATTTAAATAGCAATAAGGTGGGTCACCCTCAAAGAATGACCCACCTTATTTTTTTATTTTGAACTCAGGTCGGGTCGAAAGATGAGCATTTCAGTCCAGCTTTTTTCTACGTATTGTTGAATGGCAGACATATAGTCATTATAGCCGCTATCGTTGTATTCGGCTTTATATCTTTCCATAAAAGGTTTGCGAAAGCCGGGGTCTCTTTCTTTCCAACCGGTCTTATAACGGAATACCAACATATACTGGGCAGGTCCGGAACCGGAAGCCTGATAAACGGCAACTGTTTCATTGCTTTTTAGCCATACTACTTTTACTTTTTTTAGCATCCCGGCCAGGGTGTCGCCCCAGCCTTGTTTCGGGAAAACATGGGTGATGGCTATTTTGTCGGTAAATTCAGTGAGGGGAATGGAGCTCAGATCTTCCCGGTAAAAGGCATAACCTTGTGTGCCCTGGCCGGTTGTTAAAGGCGAAACGTTGGTATTCCAGTCGGCAGTGTGTTCCTTGCTGATATCTTTACGATCATCAAGCTGAGCCCAGCTGTTAGGGCCTTCGGTTACATGGTATCCGCCGGCATCGGGACCTGAAAGGATTTCAAAGGTCCGCCACTTCCAATCGCCGGTATGAAACTTTTGAGCATGTGAGGTGAGCGCTTTTTCAAATTCAGTAACCTTATCAGGTTTAGGGAATGCTCTGAATGTGCTGACAACGTTTTTAGTCTGGCTGATACCAATACAAGGGATCAGTAGCAGAGAGAGAAAGAGATTTCTCATGTCTTAGCGTTTTGGTTATTTAATTGTTGTAGTAGGTTTGTTGATAGGGGGGAGTAACAAATAGAAAAAGGGCATAGAAAAGTTACAAAGAATATATGTTGAAAAAAACTGATATACGTCATTGACTGTTAAGTAAGTCAGGTTGGAGTTAGTAATAAAACAGTGCGTCATCAATACATTTGCATTATGAATGACATCAGCATAAAAGAAGCAACCAGGGCACAGGCAGGTTTGATTGCCGATTTAAGCCGGCAGACCTTTTACGATTCGTTTGCGGCAGATAATACACCGGAGAACATGGATCAATTTATGAATGAGCAGTTCACCCGGGAAAAGTTGATGGAAGAAGTGGGGGCTGCAGGGAACATTTTTTTACTGGCATATGTAGGCGATGAAGTAGTAGGGTATGTACGTTTACGGGAAACAGCCAATCCGCTTTTAATGGTCAATGGCCCGGCCATTGAAATAGCCCGTATTTATGCCATGCAGCATAGTATAGGCAAAGGGGTAGGGAGTGCCCTGATGCAACGATGTATAGAGATTGCCCGGCAAAAGAATGCCCAGGTTATTTGGCTGGGTGTATGGGAGAATAATCAGAAAGCCATTTCTTTTTATACAAAATGGGGTTTTGAGAAATTCAGCGATCATGTTTTTATGTTAGGCAATGATGCCCAAACGGACTGGCTGATGAAGAAAATACTATAAACGAATTGTACTACCTTAAGTATATAAATGAACCCGCCGATAGACATCAGCGGGTTTTTGACACACAACATATACAAGCTACCCACATAAACCCTGCGCCTGGCGCCTGATATAATATTTCAGGCAACACCATTTCTGAAATTGAACGATTCAACACCTGTATCTACATGGCCACCCGATATAGTTTTGGGGTTTTTGCTCAACGTGGGCATTTCGTGCGGCTTCACTACAGCAATATTTCCTTCAACACATAATTCGACCAGCTGCACTATTTGAATTTGGACTTTAGCGCCCATTATGAGCATTTCATGTAGCTCCATTTCAGTCACATTATACTTTCTGGATAACATACCTCTGCCCTCAGTTTTCGTTTTGGGATTTAGTACCGCCTAACATGAGCAATTAGGATAGCGCCATGTTAGTAATATTATATTTTAGATACAATGTATCTGCTACACTCAATCAGTTTTTGGTGGTTTAGCGCTGCCCAACATGAGCAATTCGTTTAACACTACTTCAGAAATATTGCGTTTTATCCCATTTTTATCTGTGTAGAAGCGATGCACCAGCTTGCCTTCAACCGCCACTTCTTTTCCTTTGGTTAAAAACTTTTCGGCAATTTCAGCAAGTTTGCCCCAGGCTACAACGTTATGCCATGATGTTTCCGAAATTTTTTCACCATTTGAATTACGGTAAGTATCGTGGGTAGCTATTGAAAAGCGGGCCACTTTTTTACCGCTTTCGGTAGTGCGTACTTCAGGTAATTGACCTAAGTTTCCGATCAGTTGAACTTTATTTCTAATTGCGTACATAACTGTAAGTTTTAAAGATTATTAATTTATTCCAGTCTTTCGGGCGCCGTTCGATTGACCACACAAAGATGCACTCCCCAAAAAGCCTTAGTCGGTTTTTAAACGTTTGTATCCGGATATAAACGTTTGTTGTCGTTTACAAACGGTTATTTTTGTAATTTCCATCATTCAATAGCCATTCAAACCTTTGATAATGACTGCTAAAAACTGTCTGGCCTGCGAAAGACCTATTAAAGGCCGCGCAGATAAGAAATTCTGCGACGATTCATGCCGGAACAACTACAATAACCGGATAAACTTTGATGATAATACCCCGTTGGTACGGAACATTAATAATGTTTTACGTAAGAATAGGCGTATACTGAAAGAACTCTTGTCGGGCATGGAGAAGAAGGTGCTTGTTGTTGACAAAATAAAGCTTGTTGAAAAGGGCTATCAATTTGAATATTGTACTGAGCATTATACCACCAAAGAGAATGAACAATATTATTACTGTTATGACTATGGCTATCGGCCGCTCGATGAAGAAAAGCTGATGGTCGTAAAGGATACGCGGAAGAAAACATTTAAGGAGAAGAAACAGGAGATGGTGAGGAGTGCATAGATTGAAGCTTTAAGCTTGTCTGTAAAGCATATAGAAAAAGAGGTTATCGCAATTTGCGATAACCTCAAATATTATAAAGTGACAGGTAAAGTAAGGTATAGCTGAGAATGAAGTATAGGAGCTAATTAATCAGGTTGCTCACTTTTGGGGCCTATTATTTCGGTTTTTTACGAACAGAGGTTGTTTTCCTTTGATGTTTTTTTGCCTGCTTGTAATCAAGGATGTATTTAGTAATAGCATTCCTTTCTTGTTGTGTCAATGGTTTTGGGGCCACCTCGAAATCAACTTCTAAAGGTTCTTTTATCAGTCCCATATTAGTTTAGTTAATACCCAAGACATTTGTTCTTTATAAGACTTTTAATAAGGCTATTCATCATACCTTAATATTAAATTTACAGTATCCGCATTTACTTTCTTCCAAAAAGCATCCTGTTTCCCCTCATGTTTTTGATATCCTTTTATTAAGGTGCGTAAGTTTTGTAATATGCCTTTTGTTGTTTTTGCTTGTGTGGCAGGTAAGAAGTCCCCTTTATCTTCTATACGTGCCCAAAATACACCGTCACTCAATTCGATATTAACTTCAATTTTAGTAGATTTTTTCATGCTTTAAGTTAACTAAAATGGCACTTTTTTGAAAAATATTTTCATTACATAAGCAAGTAAGGAAAAAAGATAGGTTATCGCAATTTGCGATAACCTCTGTTCTCAGTCTTTTTCATTCTGCCTTCTAAATCCGATTCGCTTTCTTTCTGTTTGTTTTTGCAATGCAGTTAGTTTTTTCAGGTATTCGATTATTAATTGTATTTCGCCTGAATTCTTTAATGTTTTTGCTTCCAAACCTCCAAGTCTTTGTAATACTTTTTTATAGTTTACCATCAATTGTTTCATCTTAGTAAAGATCCTTACAATTTGTATGTTCACCTGAATGGCTCGTTCGCTATTTAAAACACTGGCTAACATAACAGCTCCATACTCTGTAAATACACGTGGTAATGAGGGCGAAAATTTTAAAGATTCCAGGTGTTTATAGGTCTTTATCAGATACTCTTTTTCTTCGGATGTAACCACACGCATAAAATCAGGGGGGAATCGCGTCAGGTTTCTTGTTACCTGCTCATTTAATCGGAATGTTGTTACCCCATATAATTCTGCCAGGTCTCGATCTATCATTACACTTTGACCATCGAGTAAAATGATTCTATTTGCAATGACTGAATCTGGAATTGGTTTTAGTTTAGTATTGTTTTTTGGCTTTGCTTTTACTATGGTTTTTTCCTTCATTTTCGTCTTCCTTGCCATGACAGTTAAATTGATTGGTTATTAATATAGGTTATCGCAATTTGCGATAACCTCACTTTTTGTACTTCCCAGTTCTGATACTCATGTGATTACCCAGGAATACATTATCAATTATTGCAGGAATCGAAGCAGAATATTTTAGCAACTATATGGTACTGTTAAACAGGTTAGCGTTTGTATATTGAAGATATGGTAAAAAATGATATGAAGAAAATAAAAATATAAAAAATAGCCTATAAAACATAAGTTGAAAGGTTATCGCAATTTGCGATAACCTCCAAAAGTTGAGCTATATCCATTAGCTGATGTTTTTTATTGTAAGCTATTTTCCTTAGGAGAATCTGCTGTATAATGAATGGTTTTTCAAAAGAAGTAGGTTATCGCAAATTGCGATAACCTCGGTTATTTCTTAAGCAGTTTATTATTCACAATCTTCTCCATAATCTCCTCTTTCTGATATTTAGAGATTGGTATCTGGTATTTTCCGCCTACATGTAATATATTGGCTTCAATAGATTGTATACATTGAATATTAACCAGGTATGATTTATGCGGTTGTATGAACTGGCTGGCTGGTAATTTTTCCTGTAGCGCTTTGAGCGTAGAGTGGGTGATCAACTTTTTATCGGGTGTATACAGGGCTACATAATTTTCCATGGCTTCTACAAAAAGCAACTCATTCAAATTCACCTTTTCCAGCTTGTTGTCCGTTTTTATAAACAGGTAATTGCCGGCATTGGTTGTTGCGCCGGCAAAATAATCGTATGCTTTATTAGCGGCCTTTAAAAAGCGTTCAAACGAAATAGGTTTTAACAGGTAATCGAGTACATCCAGTTCATAGCCTTTTATGGCATATTGCTCGTAAGCCGTAGTAAAAATGACCTTAGGCGGTTGTGCCATATTTTTTAGAAAGTCAATGCCGGTCACATAGGGCATTTCAATATCCAGGAAAAGCAGGTCGGCCGGTTGTTGTTTTAATAACGAATTCAGCTGTACAGCATCTTCACAAACGCCCGCCAACTCCAGAAAATCAATTTTGTCTATATAACCCTGCAATCCTTTTCTGGCTAAGGGCTCGTCGTCTGTTATAATACATTTTATGGTTGGCTTCATGATAAGGGTAATTGTATTGCTGCAAAAAAGCTGTTTTCCTTTTGTATGGCAGTAAAGGTATGTTTTGCCGGGTATAATAATTCCAGCCTTCGTTTCAGGTTCTCCAAACCAATGCCATTCCGTGGCAAAGAACTATTCTCTTTTATCCATGCTGTTTCAATGGGTATCGAGTTCTCCACGGCAAAGCTAATATGCCCATTTTCCTTTCTGGCTTCGATCTTGATACAATAATCGCCGCCCACATATTTAAATGCATTTTCTACCAGGGGCAAAAACAATAGCGGGTACACCTGTTCGCCATTCAACGAAGGATCAAAATGTACCTGCAGTTGTAATTTGTCGGAGCTTCTTACTTTTTGCAGTTCAATAAAGTTTTGCAGGTAATGCAATTCCCGGCTTACCGGAACGGTTTGCTGCTGATCGTACAACTGGTAACGCAACAGTTCTGAGAACTTCTCAATACTTTTCTTAGCTTCTGCTACATTGTCATCCATTTGAAAATAAACGGTATTGAGTGCATTGAATAAAAAGTGTGGATGATATTGTGCTTTTAAAAATTTGAGCTCTGTTTGTAAATGGTCATTGGTCATTTTTTCAAGGAGTAACTTGTTGTTTACATATGCCTGTAACAATTTGTTGCTTCTTACCACGGCATAATACACCAGGCAATATAAAAGGGGAATGATATTGAGCTGTACAAAATCGGCCCACGACAAGCCGTCATCTGTAAGTGCCACCATGGGTGTTATGATCGCATTGTTTGTCACTTCTGTTATAATTACTACCCAGCCCAGTTCCTGTAATATCGTTTTATAACCAATCGTATGTTTCAACGTTTTGTCATAATGGTTAAATAATTTTTCAAAAGCATACATCATTATATAACCAGATGCCAGTACAAAAATCAGCTCAATGGCCGTAACACGCCATGGCCGCTCCCAGAATTTGAAGTCTGGTGACATGGAATCATTGATCACACGCAGGGTGGCATAGATCAGCAATCCAAACAGGGGAGGGAACGCATATTTCCAAAACCATTTCATCTGAAAATTATTAATTGTGTTTGGCCAGAACTTACCATCCCGATAATTATCGGGATGGTAGGTTCATCATTTGTAATTTACGATATTTGAATGGCCGGTTGTTTAATTTCAACTGGTTTCTCCAATGGGACGTTATCGGCGGCTTCAACTGCGCGCTTTGTTTCTTTTTTCTTCGGCTTCATCCCAAATAGGAACCGGGTCACTGCAAATGGCCTGATCAGCAAATGATAAATGCAGGTTACCAGAATAAAGGATGTAATAAAAGTGAATATGAATTTCCCGTATACCGGATCGGGGCTTTTCACAACATAATAAACTACAATCACAATAATGGTCTGGTGCAATATATAGAACGGATATACAGTTTCGTTTATATAATTCTGAATACGATGTTTCTTATTCAGATATCGTTTGCCGTACCCAATGGCGGTAAAGATCCAACACCAGGCCGTAAGGGGAAATAACGACATGTGCGCATACATCCGCAGGTTTCCCGAGTGAGGGATTTCGGTTTCCGGGTTGTTCCACCGAAAATAATTGATAACAACAATACTGGCAAATGCAAGCAGAAAAGAAGTACGGCGGTTTCTTTCCAGGCTATCCATCAGCGCCGGAAAATTAATACAGGTAAAACCAGTTAATAAAAAGAAGATCCAGTATACGTGCCTGCCCCAATCATGTATAAGATCGTGCGTTTCGGGAAAAGATAAACTCATGGAAATATAGGCGATCACACTGGGCACCATCAAAAGGTAGATCCATTTGCGGTTTGCCAGTTTATTAAAGAACGACAACCGTTGTTTTCCTCCTTCGCTCATGCTCCATTTTAATAAAGGAGCAAACACAATATCGTACAGAAAAAGGTATACAATGAACCACAGGTGATGCCAGCTAAAGTTACCGGCGGGGTAAGGGCTCGTAGTGAAAACGGTAGAGTAGAAGTCGGCAAAATTCCCTTTAAAACCCTGGGTCAATCGTTCCATGTATACCTGTGGCGGTACTATTACCAATATGCCGAACACCAGCGGAATAAATAACCGCCGGAAACGTAACCCGATGAACGAGCCGGTAGTTCTGCTTTTCAACATAAAATACGTTACCGTGCCTGAGATAAAAAACAACAACGGCATTCTGAACCGGCCCAGCCAGAAATTGACCTCCATGAGCAGATTGCTGGTCTCTTTATTCTTGATGTGCCATCCCCATTCTTCCACGAATGCCATTCCGGAATGCAGGAAGAAAACCATTAATATAGAAAGAATACGAAGCCAGTCTAAATATGCCTGGCGGGTAGAAACAGGTTGCATAAGGTTAATTTTATACAAACCTAGCCGCCGGGCGCCCGGGTGTAAAATTACTTTGACGTGTGGACGGTTCTGGGTGGTGAAAAGGAAAAAGGAAGTAAGAAGTACGAAGTAGGGAGTAGGAAACAGAAGGCGAAAGCCTGAAAGTGGCAACCGGAGGCCGCAATATCCCAGGGTTTAAACAGGCAAAAAAAACAATAAGTCAGATGCCAGGAAAGCGGGTAATCCCCTCGCAGCGTGCATTTTACCTGACTGCCTGACTTTCTGTCTATTAGACATTTAATTTATTATTGCCGCCAATTTGTTATTATGGCCTTCAACCAATAATTTTGCCGGGCTTTAAAAACTGAATAAAGAATGGCAAGAACTATCGCATTTCGTGAAGCGCTCCGTGAAGCTATGAGTGAAGAAATGAGGAGAGACGACCGGGTTTTCCTGATGGGTGAAGAAGTAGCTGAATACAATGGCGCCTACAAAGTAAGCCAGGGTATGTTGGCTGAATTTGGCCCTAAAAGGATCATTGACACGCCTATTGCAGAGCTGGGTTTCACCGGTATTGCGGTAGGGGCTGCTCAAAACGGTTTGCGTCCTATCGTTGAATACATGACCTGGAACTTTGCCGTATTGGCGCTGGACCAGATCTTAAACACAGCTTCAAAAATGCTGGCCATGAGCGGTGGACAAATTGGTTGCCCCATCGTTTTCCGCGGACCTAATGGTTCTGCCGGCCAGTTGGGTGCTCAACACTCTACCGCTTTTGAAAGCTATTTCGCAAATATCCCAGGTATTAAGGTTATTTCTCCTTCGAACCCATACGACGCCAAAGGTTTGATGAAAGCCGCCATCCGCGATGAAGATCCGGTGATGTTCATGGAAAGTGAGGTGATGTATGGCGATAAAGGCGAGGTCCCAGAGGAAGAATACATTATTGAAATAGGTAAAGCCGACGTTAAAAGACCCGGTACCGACGTTACCATTGTTTCCTACAATAAAATGATGAAGGTGGCGCTTGGTGCTGCTGCTGAACTGGAAAAAGAAGGTATCAGCGCTGAAGTGATTGACCTGCGTACCATTCGTCCACTCGACTGGTATACTATCCTGGAAAGCGTTAAAAAAACCAACCGCCTGGTGATCGTTGAAGAACAATGGCCCATGTGTTCGGTTTCTTCTGAGATTGCTTACCGCATTCAAAAAGAAGGTTTCGATTACCTGGATGCACCCATCCGCCGCATAACTGCTGCTGATGCGCCACTGCACTATGCCGCCAACCTGGTTGAACTGGCTTTACCCAACGTTGAACGCACAGTGAAACTGGTGAAAGAAGTGATGTACGTGAAGAAGTAGGAAAGGTATCAAGGCAATCCCGACCAGTCGGGACCGGCATGCTGAGATCGCTGAATAAATTATAAAGAATAAATTGGCAACAAACACAGGCTTTACAGTCTGTATTTGTTGCCAATTTTTTTGTGTTTTCCCTACGACATGTTGCTAATTTAAAATATTTCGTTTAAGTGCTTCATGTTTAAGCCAGGGAGTCATATTACCTTTGTATGTTTTTAAATAAGCAATAAATTGCTGCTCCCGCTTTTCAAAAAAATCATAGAAAATACCGTCCTTCACTATGATCTCACTGTTACCATGAATGGGAAAATATTTTTTTGATTTTTTTACAAAACCAATCCCCACATAACTATTGTTTGGCTGCCTGTATCTATCTTTTTCATTTAACCTTTGAAAGTCAATATAATATTCAACGGTATCATTCTTTACTATTTCTTTTGTTATTTTAAGTTCACATTCAACAGGTTTAAACACTGAATCCCGCAATACCTGATAGCGTATACCTGTATCAACCATTTTTATAAGATTAATATTATAAGACAAAACATACATTTTCCATTTCAGGCTATCAATATTGGTCTGATAACCAACTTTATTGCCTGTATTGCCAGGGATATGGCCTGACGTGATACAAGCCATATCGAGCAAAGCAAGTAGTATTAAAATTTTCATACCGTTACTTTTTGGAATGTGTGATTCTTCATTCAAAGGTGTACCTGGCCAGATATAATTTGTAGTATGGCATAAAAGAAATAGACAGAAAACAGAAAAAGAAAATAGAAGATAATACATTCCCCAATAAAAAAAGCCGAACTTTCGTTCGGCCGTTCTTGCTTGCTTTGGGATATTAATAAAAAGCTTACTCAAATATTTTAAACAGGGAAGAGCATACGTGCAACAAGCCATACATGCCTCCAAGAATAAATCCACCTAAAAGTGCTAATCGGGTAATAACTTTCGTTAATGACGGGTTGGAATGAACATCCACTGCAGATGCCTTCATAGTAACGGATTTTGGTTAGAAATTGTTTTTTAAAGGATATGGCTCTAAAATAATATGAATTCATTAACAGTGCAAGGTAGTTTTACTTAGGAATACTCGTATGTGCGCCCATTTTTTTACCACCGGCGCAATTGGCGGGGCGTAAACGTCCATTCGGGCGTGTAAATGAATGAGTTATCGTTTTTTAGTTCATACCAGGGGCTTAATTCACTGTCCATTGGATTTTTCAACAGGTGAATATTTTGTGCCGGCATATAACTTTGGGCCAGCAAATAGATGGTCTTGCCGCTACTGTTAGCGGCTATATCCATCACCATTACACAATGGCCGGGCGAGCCGCCCTTTATTATAACGTCTCCCGGTTGTAGCTTCGAAAAATCAGGCACAGGGTGTAATTGTTTTTCGAGTGATAAAGTGCCGCAATAGCTGTATACTTTTTCGAGATAACGTTCGAACTGAATGCTGTCTACCCGCCCCGGACAGGCATATGATTTACCGTTATTATCGCGGAAGGCAATTTCGGCATACCGTTTTTGATCGTACAGGTAGGAGGCCCGCAGCCGCATGACCGCATCGGCGCATTGCTGCAGGTCTTTATTGCCAACCGGAACATTCAGTACGGCGTATTGGGCTTCCTGGTTTTGTTTTAGCTGGCCATTGTACAGGTATACCCTGGTATCTTTATTAATACTTATTTTGCGCAGCCAGGCGGGAAATGATCCTGTAGGATAAGTATTGCGTTTAAAACCATCCGGCAGGGGAACGGCCGCCACGGTGGCTGGCATCGTATTAACGGTTGGCATGGCGCGTAGGGCGGCATCAATATGTGCGGTTTTTTCTATGCAGTTAACAAGTAAAAACGGCAGGATAATTGTCGTGAGGAGGTTCCATTTCATATCGTTACATTTGGAGAATCATGAAGATGATAAAACTTAATTATTCCATAGATAAAGATTGTTAAACCTACTATGTCAAACATTTTAATTATCGACGACGAAAAAGCTATCCGTAAAACCCTGAGTGAGATCCTTTCCTATGAAGGTTATAAAATTGAAGAAGCGGGAGATGGGGAAGAAGGTCTTAAAAAGTTTAAAGAAAAGGCCTATGATGTGGTGTTGTGTGATATCAAAATGCCCAAGCTCGATGGGATTGAATTTTTAGATAAGGCGCGGGAAGCCAATCCCGATGTGCCGGTGATCATGATCTCGGGCCACGGCACTATTGAAACGGCCGTTGAAGCGGTGAAAAAAGGCGCTTATGATTATATCTCCAAACCACCCGATCTGAACCGTTTGTTGATCACCATTCGCAATGCGATGGATAAGAATAACCTGGTCACCGAAACCAAAACGCTGAAGCGCAAAGTAAGCAAGGTGGAGGAAATGATCGGCGAATCGGCTCCTATTATCAAGATCAAGGAAACCATTGATAAAGTAGCGCCAACCGATGCCCGCATTCTGGTAACCGGTGAAAATGGGGTAGGTAAGGAACTGGTGGCCCGCTGGGTGCATGAAAAAAGCAACCGGGCTACCGGACCGTTGGTGGAAGTGAATTGCGCCGCCATTCCCAGCGAACTGATAGAAAGCGAACTGTTCGGGCATGAAAAGGGTTCATTTACTTCGGCTGTTAAACAACGGATAGGCAAATTTGAACAGGCTCACGGCGGTACGCTTTTCCTTGATGAAATAGGCGATATGAGCCTGAGTGCGCAGGCCAAGGTTTTACGCGCCTTGCAGGAAGGAAAAATAACACGTGTAGGAGGCGATAAAGATATCAGTGTAGATGTGCGGGTAATAGCGGCTACCAATAAGGACCTGTTGCGGGAAGTGGATGATAAGAATTTCCGCCTCGATTTATACCACCGCCTCAGTGTGATCATCATTCATGTGCCTTCGCTGAACGACCGGCGCGAGGACATTCCTTTACTCGTTGATAAATTCCTGGCCGATATCTGTGCTGATTATGGTATTCCTAAAAAAGGGATCGAAAAAGAAGCGCTGGAAGCATTAAAACAACATAACTGGACGGGTAATATCCGCGAACTGCGTAACGTGGTAGAGCGGTTGATCATCTTATCGGGCAAGACTATTATTCCCGATGATGTGCATGCGTATGTAGTGCCGAAAAGATAGATTACGAATAATCAATGATACATGGTCGATGGTGAGCAGGCTATTCTTGCGTCGCCATTGACCATTCGTGATTTATGCCCTCTTTCAAAAAAGCCCTCTTCTCATCAATCGTCTTCAATAATCTTACATTCTTCAGATCGCAACTGCACTGGCAGGCTTCGGGACCCGAAAAAACGATCTCTTTATCGGGGAACATGCCGGCGAGTTTTTTAATGTACTCGTGCATGTCGCATTTATTCAAATTGGGGATGATCAAAAAATACAATTGTGTACAGGGGTGTTGGCCACAGATCTGCTGTAACAGGGCCAGTGGAACATTCTTTCCCATGTAAATAGCCGGTACGCCTTCCTTTTTAAGCATGTATTGCATAAACAGCAAGGGCAATTCCTGGCATTCGCCGTTTGGCATATCGTGGTGGTCGCCAGCCGGTGTAAACAACAGTACCCGCCGGCCGCCGGTATAAACGGGTCGCTCCAATCCATCAATGGCCACCATCATTTTCTTAATGATGAGGGACCGGGCGAAATGGGTATGCGCCTGCATCATCTGGCCGGTAAGCCATAATACCCCTATTTTTTTCAGAAAGGGAAATAACACACAGATCATACTTTTTTCAAAACCTGCATGTAAAACCAGGTTATGGAGTATTTTATCGAACCGCGGCTGGTCCAGATCGATGGAAGATTCGGTAAGCTGATTGATAAAAATTTCATAATTATCACTGTCCGGCCTTACTTCCAGCGCCAGTTTACTCATTTCTTCGGGCGAACAGCCGGCAATATGGGAAATTTTATGTCCCTGGTTATACAGGTACGCTATGCGTAACAGGTGCTTTAAGTCCTCACAATCATAAAAACGATGATTACTTTCTCTGCGTTTGGGGCAGAAAAGGTTGTACCGTTGTTCCCAGATGCGCAAGGTATGCGCCTTAATACCTGTTAAGTTTTCAATATCCCGGATAGTAAAGAGATTCATACTTTATTGTAACAAAAGGTAAGATATATCAACTAATGCAACTGGGGAAATACTGTTTATCGTAAATGGAGTCATTGGCTTAAGTTTATACGTTTTTTAGCAAATTGTTCGTTATTGGCCTGTTTCTGTGATAATTAATATGGTATTTTTGCCCGGATTTTTCTATAAAATAGCCCCATAATGAGTTTACACGATCTGTTCGTAATTATACTGATATCCTTACTTATAGTCGAATTGCCTGCCTTTGGACTCGCAAAATTATTCGAAAAAGCCGGAATTCCTTCCTGGAAAGCCTGGGTGCCTTTCTATAACACCTGGGAAATATTAAAGTTGACCCGTTTAAAAAGACATTGGTTCTTTTGGCAGTTTTTGCCGGTAGCTGGCTGGTTCATCAGTATTTGGTTGCTGGTTGAGTTTGTGAAATTGTTCGGCAGGTTCCGGTTCCTTGATCATGCGGCGGCAGCCCTTTTGTCGGTTTTGTATTTCCCCCTGATCGGTATGGATAAAAAGGTGAAATTCCTGGGGCCCGAAGCCGTAAAGAACCATAAAAAAACGACGGGGCGGGAATGGATCGATGCCGGTGTATTTGCCGTGGTGGCAGCTACCCTTATTCGTGTTTTTGTGTTTGAAGCCTATACCATTCCTACAGGCTCCATGGAAAAAACATTGCTTGTAAACGATTTTCTGTTTGTAAGCAAGCTCACCTACGGTCCGCGTATTCCCAATACCCCGCTGGCTATTCCATTCGTTCATCATACCATGCCTTTTTTCAATTCAAAATCATATACGGAGATCATTCACCTGCCTTATACCCGCTGGTTTGCCAGTCCGGTTAAACGCAATGATGTGGTGGTCTTTAACTTTCCGGCAGGGGATACGTTAACCAAAGAGCGCGATTCGCAGGACCCGTATTACGATATTTTACAGGTTGAAGAAATGCGGCAATACCAGCAGTTAAAAGGACAGATCGCCAATGAAGCAGAATTGAAGGCCGTTAGTAAACAAAAAGCCCGGGAAATTGTATGGAGCGATTATACCGTGGTTACCCGCCCGGTTGATAAACGTGAGAACTATATTAAACGGTGTGTAGCCATCGCTGGCGATACGATTCTGATCGCTGATGGCATTTTGCGAGTAAATGGTCAAAAGGCCTTTATTTCACCTACGTCTGCCACCGATTACCTGGTTACAACCAGTGGTAATACCATTTTAAATGATGTTGATCTACGGGAGGCTGGTATCCGGTTAAATACCGATGAAATGAATCCTGATTTTTATCAAACCGGGCCAAACAGCTTTCAGATCAATTTGACCGAACCGGAAGTGGAAATATTAAAAAAGATACCTGGTGTAAACGTAACCCGCAAGCTGGAAAATACAGGCGATCCCCGCATCTTTCCACGCGATACAGCAATGAAGTTTTGGAGTACCGATGAGTTTGGACCGTTGTGGATCCCTAAAAAAGGTGCAACCATCGAGCTGACACCTTTAAATATTTCCTTTTATAAACGTGCCATTAAAGTTTATGAGAACAATGACTGGCAGGAGCGTGATGGCAAAATATTTATCAATGGTCAGGAAACAAAGACCTATACTTTTAAAATGAATTACTACTGGATGATGGGTGATAACCGCCATCGTTCGCAGGACAGCCGCTTCTGGGGTTTTGTGCCTGAAGACCATGTAGTAGGATCAGCCTGGTTGATCTGGATGAGCTGGGATAAAGGTGTACGCTGGAACCGGATGTTCAGGTCAATACATTAAAAGACATACTTATTTACTATCTTTAATAGTCCTCCCCGCTGTTGTGGGGAGGATTTTTTGTCTGATAAAGTTTTAATCAAATCAGGGATATGAAAAAAGATGAATATAAATTTTCGTTCGAGGTGTATGATTCAATAGAGGATTTAACGGAAGAAGATGCCTGGTTACTCAATGAGGCCCGTGAAGTAACGGAGCATGCGTATGCGCCGTATTCGCATTTTCATGTAGGTGCGGTTGCCAAACTGGCCAATGGGGAAATTGTAGCCGGCAGCAACCAGGAAAATGCTTCTTTTCCGGTGGGCCTATGTGCTGAGCGGGTATTACTGGCTTCCGCTTCCACCTTATACCCCAATGTAGCTATTGAATCAATGGCGATAAGTTACCTGGCGGGTAGTGGTGATAGTGATCATCCCATTGCACCCTGCGGCATTTGCCGTCAATCATTACTGGAATATGAAATGAGGGTTGGGCGCCCCATCCGGCTGGTACTGGGCGGTATGGAAGGAAAAATATATATCATCCCCAAAGCCAGCACCCTGTTGCCACTGGCATTTACAAGCGAGGAGCTGAAATAGTTTGTTGTTTGTAGTTTGTTGTTTGTGGTCTTTTTTTTATATTGGCTAATGCGATTGTTTATTTCAATCATCCTTTGTTTTGTTTCCTGCCATGTATATACGCAATCACTTCAGAAAATTGAAGAGGAATTATTAGTTCCCTTCAGCCAAATAGAATACTGGTCTGTTTATAAAGACGGGGATCATTTGATGAACCGGTACGACTCTATCGAGGCGGCCAATACTTCATTTCGTAAAAAGTTGTTGGAATATACCTCCGCTGTGCGCGCTACGTTTACCTACGATTTTGCAGCATTGAATAAGCTAGGACTTGCCATCACAACATCGGAAGATGGTCTGTTCCGGATCTATTCCTGGAATTCCTGGACGGGCGGCACTGCACATCAGTTTGAAGCCATTTTTCAATACAAAGTAGCTAATAAAGTATTTTCAAAATTAGCTGTTTACGATGACGGCGATATGGGAAGATGGTATTCTAACATCTATGATCTGAAAGTTGATAATAAAACATATTACATCGGGCTTTACCATGAAGTGCATTCAACGAGTGATAGCTACCAGGGTGTAAAGCTTTTTTGTATTGAAGAAAACAAGCTCAATGAATCGGTTCGTTTATTTAAAACGACTACCGGAATACAAAATGAACTGGGTTTTGCCTACAGTTTCTTTTCTGTAGCCGACCATCCTGAACGGCCGGTGAAATTAATTTATTACGATAAAGACGACGATCAATTGCATCTCGCCGTCGTGTTGGAAGATGGTAAAGTAACCAAATGATTCATCACATATCAGTTTACCGGGAAATATTTTGAGCGGGTTAAAGGCCGGTAGCTTGCAGCTGTATTTTATTTATCTTGGAAGCGAAAATACATATCTTATGAGTCTGAGTCCCGACCATTTAAACATTCTTAAAAAGCTTACAAACCATTTCGGCGCCGGACCTTCTTTGATATGGGATCCCAACGAAGAAGGGCCTCAGGTAGGTTGCGCTTATTTTTCTGCAGAAAAAACCGGCCGTCCCTGGGGTACCCTGGCCACTTTTGGTATGAGCCTCACGCCTATGGTCATGGATGACCGGGCAGAGGATACCGATACCCCGCGGGCAGAAATGATCGCTTATGTAAAAGAAGATGATACTGAATTAGATGATATAGCCAACATACTTCGCTGGGCCGGTTCTTTTCCATTCCTGCAGGAACCGCCAACATTCCTGGGTTGGGGGCACACCATTTCCATGGGAAAGGTGTTCGAAAATTCATCCTTAACAGCGCTGCTGACATTAACTTCCATCGTAAAGACGGATAATGAGCCTGTATTTCAGATTGAGGGTGAGGATGTGTCCTTTATCTGGGTCACCTTTCTCACCGATGCGGAATATGCGCTTAAAAAAGAAAAAGGCGTAAATGATATCCTGGATCTTTTTGGGGAACATAAACACCCGGTTACGCTTGACCGTACCCGCAAAAGTTATGTGTAAGGCTATACGTCCAGTTCCAGGTCCGATGTGGCATATCCCGTACAGGTTAGTATCAATCCAACCTGCAGGTCTGTATCGGTCAATACTTCGTTGTTGCTCATAGTGACCGAACCTTTGCGGCAATACGCCGCACACGTAGCACAGCGGCCGGTATTGCAACTATAAGGCAGCGCGATGCCCTGTTTTTGGGCGGCCTGTAAAATGGTATCTGGCCAGGCGGCTGTGAATTGATGGGTTTGTTGGGCGTAATGTATTACCACCGTATGCGCCGTTGCCGGCATGGTAAATGCCGGTTTGCGTATTGGTTCAATAACAAAATGTTCTTTGCGTAACTGGTCTTCGCTAAAACCCATTACACGCAACGTAAACTGCACCATACGCATAAACGGTTCCGGACCGCAGGTAAAAAACAGGGTGGTATTCGAAGTCGGCGGATGGATTGTCGTTATCAATTTTTCAAGTAACCAGTTGTTGAGGCGGAATGGTCTGATTTCAGGATTTATTGGGTTGCTCAGCAGATCAATCCGGTTGAACCGGTGTGAATGCTGTGCTGCCAGTTGTTGCAACACGGTATGATAAATAATATAGCGTTCATTATTATTTTGATAGATCAGGGTGATGTGGCTTTCCGGTTCGTGATAAAGCGTTTTTTTTATCATCGCCAGTATTGGAACAATGCCACTACCTGCAGCAATAAAGCAGATATGCCGTTTTTGTGCGGGCCGGGTTTCAATAATAAACCGTCCGGCGGGTGGTAAACTGCTGACCAGGGTTCCCGGCTGCCAGGTATTTAAAATATGTCGGGATATTTCGCCGTTCGCTTTTCTTTTTACGGTAATGGCTACATGCTTATCAATGCCCGGGGCTGTACCAATAGAGTAGGAGCGCCGTATTTCATACCCATGATGGGTAAACAAAAAAGTAATTGACTGGCCGGCATCCCAGGTAACTAGCTTCCCTTGTGCTTCTTCCAGCATATACGTTTTGGTATCAGGTGTTTCGGGGATCACCTGGATCACTTTCCACTGCAACAACTCCATAGTTACACGTTGTTGAGGTTCACAACTATGCGGCCCATGATCTTTCCCTGCAAAATGCTGTCGAAATAGGTCGTGTTCAATTCCTCAAGGGTAACTTCTTTGGCAATGGCCAGTAATTTATCTTTAATGTTCCACTCGGTTGATAATTTTTCCCAGATGGTAACACGCACTGCCATGGGAGTTCCGGCTGAGCCAACCCCTAACAGGCTAACGCCGTTTAGTATAAACGGATATACGGTGGTATCGAGCTTGGGGGAGGATACCAGACCGGTACTTACTACACAGCCTTCAGGCTGGCAGCCTTTTAATAAGGTGGCCAGCATATTGCCACCAACGGTATCTATGGCTCCGGCCCATTTGGGTTTTATCAGTGATTTGTGAGAGGTATCGTCTACAAAGGATCTGTCTTCAATACGTGTTGCGCCCAGGTGTTGTACATATTCCAGGGCGTTTGATTTACCGCTTACGGCAATCACTTCATAACCGGCTTTTGATAAAATGGAAATGGCCATACTCCCAACGCCACCGGTAGCGCCCGTAACTACTATAGGACCGGCGCCGGGTTGCATTTTCATCAATTCCATTTTATACACGGCACAGGCGGCGGTGAACCCGGCGGTGCCAATGATCATACATTCTTTCAACGTAAAGTTCTCAGGCTTTTTAACTACCCAGCTGGCCGGTACGCGAATGTACTGACCATAACCGCCACAGGTATTCATACCCAGGTCGAAACCGGTTACCAATACTTCATCGCCTACTGCAAACAATTCATTGCGACTGATCTCTACCACGCCTGCCGCATCGATACCGGGGGTATGCGGAAACTCACGCGTAATGCCTTTATTACCCGTTGCCGAAAGCGCATCTTTATAGTTCAGGGAAGAATAATGCACCCGGATCACGATCTCACCATTGGGCAGATCATCGATCTTCCTGTCAACTATGTTTCGTTCAAAAGTTCCAGATTTGGTTTCTGTTATCCAAAGCGCTTTAAATGGCATACGTGTGATTTCTGATTTTTTGATTTTTAGATTTTGGGATTTCGTTATACTCGGCATTCTTCTACATCTCAAAATTCCGAAATCCCTAAATCAGCAATTCCCTTATAATCTTTCTTTGTACAAAGCATAGTTCTCGTCATCAAAACAAACAAACAACACTTCCGTGAGGCTGTTATCGTTTGCTGCAAACTGTCGTACTTCTTTAATCGCAATAGCAGCTGCTTCCGGTTTGGGAAAACGATAGATGCCCGTGCTGATATTCGGTAAGGCGATGCTTTTAACAGCATGGTCAACGGCCAGTTGTAATGAATTGCGATAACAATTGGCCAGCAATTCCGGTTCCCCCTTATTCCCGCCGTTCCAAACCGGTCCAACGGTATGAATTACATATTTTGCCGGCAGCAATCCGGCTGTTGTTATCACTGCCTTCCCCACTTCGCAACCGCCCTGCCTGGCCCTGATCTGCTGGCATGCTTCCAGAATGGCCGGGCCTCCGGCGCGATGAATGGCGCCATCCACACCGCCGCCACCCAGTAAAGAAGTGTTGGCTGCGTTTACGATCGCGTCTGCTTTTATCTTTGTGATGTCACCTTGTACTAATGTAATTTTTGTGCCCATATGCTGTAATTTCTGATTTGGTGATTTAGCGATTTTGTGATTTCTAAAATTTGTAATTGCTCATCGTTTTGATACGTTCCGAAATCTCAAAATCCTGCAATCCCAAAATCACCAAATCGCGCCATCTCAAAATAATGTCTGTACCCCATGTGCTATCTTGTTTTCATGCTGCAACAGCCATTTATTGCGGGGCAATCCGGCTGCATACCCCACCAGTTGGTTATTGGAACCGATAACCCGGTGACAGGGAACAATGATCGCTACATTGTTCCGGCCGTTAGCAGCCGCTGCCGCTCTGATCACCAGGGGATCGCCCAGGCGCCGCGAGAGCTCCAGGTAGCTGATGGTTTTTCCAAACGGTATATTCATCAGTTCCGACCATACTTTTTGCTGAAAGGCTGTGCCTTCCTGCGATATGGGCAGTTCAAAAAAACGGCGTTGTCCATGAAAATACTCTATCAGTTGTTCTACCGCCTGAATGGCCATCGGCGGTAATGCAGTGCTCTCTGTTTTGATGGTTATTTTCTCCGGCTCATCAATAAATTTCACTTCACTGATGAACTGGTCCGTACCTGCAATCTGCAGCAATCCTACAGGCGATTGGTAATATGTAGTAAATGCATCCTGCATATTTTTGTTCGTTCATATGGTGTTTTTTAATTGATACATACAATCGTTATACCACCATTTTGAACGTTCCTATATTAACTAATTGTAAAATGATCAGCCTATTTTCCAGCCGTTTTCAACCGGCCGGTCGGGTGTTAGTAAAACTACCTCTTTTTTATCAGTGTATACGCCCAGCACCAGGCATTCACTGAAAAAATTGGCGATCTGCTTCGGTGGAAAATTCACAATGGCGATAACCTGTTTGCCAACCAGCGCTTCCTGCTCGTACAAATGGGTTATCTGGGCCGAGGATCTTTTGATGCCGAATTCACCGAAATCGATGGTTATTTGCCAGGCTGGATTTTTAGCTTTGGGAAAATTATTAACTTCCGTGATTGTTCCGGCCCGGATATCTATTTTTGCGAAGTCGTCCCAGGTGATGTTGGTCATTGCTTATAATTTTTTTCAAAAATAAATTACAATTACATGAAACGTACAGCTACTGCCGTTTGGAACGGCTCAGGAAAAGATGGAAAAGGAAATATGACTACCCAAAGCACTACTTTAAACAAAACGCAGTATTCGTACAAATCACGGTTTGAAGAAGGTGTAGGTACCAATCCCGAAGAGTTGATCGCGGCGGCACATTCAGGCTGCTTTGCCATGAAGTTGAGCTTTGTATTAGGCGGCGCGGGTTTTACACCCGATTCACTGGAAGTAACTTCTACCGTTAGCCTGGAAGATGGTACCATTACAAGTTCTCACCTGGTGCTGAAAGCAAGCATTCCCGGTATCACCGAAGAAAAATTTAAAGAATGCGCCGAAGATGCAAAGGCGAATTGTCCTGTAAGTAAAGTATTGAATGCAGCTATTACGCTTGATGCATCACTCGTATAGAGTAAGAAGTGGTTGACAAGTTGACGGGGTTGACAAGTTGATAAGGAGTGAGGCTTCAGAATTTATTCTTCACCTGTATTAACTTGTCAACTTTTCAACCTGTCAACTTTTTTTCTTACTTCAGCTTTCTCTGTATCTTAGTAACCTTCATCCTAATAGCATGTCATATGCCCTCAAAAAAACGCACTTTCAGCCGGCGTAACTTCATTAAAAATACCTCACTGGTTGCCGGTAGTTTCTTCATTGTACCACGCCATGTATTAGGCCGTGGATTTATAGCCCCCAGCGATAAACTCAACATTGCCGGCATAGGAGCAGGCGGCAAAGCCGAAGTGAATTTACCGTACGCCTACAATAATGGCGCTGAAAATATAGTAGCCCTCTGCGATGTGGACGACCGCATGGCTGTAAACGCCCGCAAAAGATGGCCCAATGCACCTTATTACCGCGATTACCGTGAAATGCTCGACAAAGAACAGAAGAACATCGATGCAGTCATTATTTCTACCCCCGATCATATGCACGCCGTTCAGGCCATGGCTGCCATGCAGCTGGGCAAACACGTGTATGTGGAGAAACCTTTAACACACGACATTTACGAAGCGCGCAAATTAACAGAGGCCGCTCAACAATATAAAGTAGTTACGCAAATGGGTAACCAGGGCAGCAGCGGCGATGATACCCGTAATGTAGAAACCTGGATCCAGGCCGGCGTTATTGGCAAGGTGCATACAGTACATGTGTGGACGAACCGGCCGGTATGGCCGCAAGGCATACCTACGCCAACAGGTAAGTTTGATATTCCGAAAGAGGTGGATTGGGACCTTTGGCTGGGTACGGCGCCGCATCGTGATTTTAACCCCGCTTATTTACCGGCCACCTGGCGTGGCTGGGTCGATTTTGGTTCCGGCTCCCTGGGCGATATGGGCTGCCATTTCATGGACGTTCCCTTCCGCGCATTGAAATTAGGTTACCCTATATCGGTAGCATGCAGTGTTGGGTCTGTTTACACCGGTTTCTTTAAAGAAGCGTTCTTTAACGATAGTTACCCGCCTTCTTCAAAGATCAATATCCAGTTTCCGGCCAGGGACAAAATGCCGCCGGTTGAATTGATCTGGTACGATGGCGGTATAAAACCTGACCGTCCGGCGGAGTTGCTGCCCGATGAGCCGTTTGCCGAATGGGATGGCGGTATCCTGTTTGAAGGCACCAAAGGCAAGCTGATGGCGGGTTTGTTTGGCCGGAATGCTACTTTGCTGCCCACGCAAAAGATGAAAGATGCAAAGCTGCCTGTATCAAAATTTCCGTTTGTAGAGAAAGGGTCGGAGGGGCATCAAACCCAATGGGTGCAGGCCTGTAAAAAAGGTTTTGGTACCTACACCAGTTCGTCATTTGATATGTCTGGACCGCTTACTGAAACCGTACTCATGGGCAACCTGGCCGTACGAAGCTATAATATTAAAGAAGGCAATAATTTCCCGGGCAGGAAAACGCTGTTGTGGGATGGCGCCAATATGCGCATCACCAATTTTGAAGCAGCCAATGCCTTTGTAAAACGGGAATATCGGAGTGGGTGGAAGTTGTGAGGTCTCAGTTCTTAGTTGTAAGTTATTGAGTTACGTTATAAGCATATAGTTTACCATTATAAGTTATAAAATCATCTTTATAATCACTTTTTCCCCGGCTATAAGCAGATATTTCCTGGCTATAACCACGTTTTCCCGGAGATAATTCCATTTTCTCCGGAGTTAAGCTAAAAAGCCCGCTTGATGATCACTTTTTCTTCGTTTATAATTTGAAAACTGGCGCTGAGAACACTTTTTTGCGGAAAAAAAACTAATTGTTCCAATAAAAAGTGAACTTATCTGCATTTTATTCTAATAATCATAAAAACAAGTCTACTGACGGTAAAATAATGGTTAGTATTCCCGTATAAAATCTAGTAATGAGGAAAAAGTATCTATGGCTGAAGAAAAAGAGTTAGTAGGAAGCGTATTGAATGTATCATCGACAAAAAAGTAACTATCTCCCGCGACAAAGTATCTATTGCTGACAAAAATGAACTATAGCTGAAAAAACTAAACGATCTCTCATGAAAAAGTAACTAACGCTGCCGGAAAAGAGATCATCAGGTGCAAAAACATAACTATCTCCCCTAAAATACAATCATCTCTCACAGAAAAGTAATTATAGCCCATCGTTTTTAATCTATAGCCGGCGAAAAAAATATATAGCCTCATCGTTTTTAACTTTAAATCGGGCAAACACTCTCTACAATCACCGGCACGAAACCATAATGGTAAAAATTGATCCCTGTAACTAACCTAACAAAACCATACAGGGGAAATTGTAAACGAAAACGTTCAGCAGTGTTTAGCAAAAATACAAAAACGTCTTGCAACATTTTGCGAGGTATGTGCGTCTCCCTTTGCAAAATTATTTTTGCAAACCAGTCACACAAATTCATCTGATCGATATGGAAATTTTAAAGTAATTTAATTTGCTAAATCGGTTTAAATCTATACTTTCAGCATCCTAAAACTCAATGCTTATCAATATGAAGAAGAGCAAAAAAAACAATCAATCATCACGCCGGGACTTCCTTAAAAATACCTCCCTGGCTGCTGCCGGATTTTTTATTGTACCCCGGCATGTATTGGGGCGGGGTTACGTTGCGCCCAGTGATAAATTAAATATTGCCGGTATCGGTGCGGGTGGTAAAGGCACCAGCGATCTGGCTGAATTTGCCAAAAGCCCCAAGGTGAATATTGTGGCTTTAGTTGATGTAGACGACCGCCAGGCTGTTACTTCCCGCAAAAACTTCCCCAACGCAAAATACTATCGCGACTTCCGCGAGATGCTTGACAAGGAAAAGAATAACATCGACGCCTGCTCTGTTTCTACCCCTGATAATACCCATGCCGTAGCAGCTCTGTCGGCTATGCAATTGGGCAAACACGTATATGTTCAAAAGCCATTAACACACGATATTTTTGAAGCCCGTACGCTTACTGAAGCGGCTAAACGCTATAAAGTTGTTACCCAAATGGGCAACCAGGGCGGTTCGGGCGACGGTGTTCGTAAAATGAAGGAAATGGTTGATGCCGGTTTGATCGGTGATGTACATACCGTGCATTGCTGGACGAACCGTCCGGTATGGCCACAGGGTGTTCCCACGCCTACCGGCTCATTTCAAGTGCCAACCGAGCTTGACTGGAACCTGTGGATCGGTCCGGCTAAATTGATCGATTATAACCCGGCTTATCTACCCTTTAACTGGCGTGGCTGGTGGGCGTTTGGTACCGGTGCATTGGGCGATATGGCCTGCCATATTATGGACCCGGTGTTCCGTATTCTTCCCATCGATTATCCTTCCTCGGTGGAGTGCAGCATGGCATCTATTTATAAGGAAATGTGGAACGATTACTCAAATCCGGATAGTTGTCCGCCTTCTTCCATCATGCACCTGACATACCCGCGTAAAGACGGCAAAGGCAACATCAAAGTATCGTGGCACGATGGTGGTTTACTGCCCGAGCGTCCCGAAGAATTACTACCTGAAGAAGCCATGGGTAACTGGGATGGGGGCGTGATCATGGAAGGCACCAAAGGCAAGATCATGTGTGATTGCTATGGCGCTAATCCCCGCTTATTGCCCAGCCGCCTGATGAAAGAAAAGTCGATGCCTAAAGAAACCATTAAGCGGGTCCCTGAAGGACACTATCTACAATGGGTGAATGCCTGCATGGAAGGGTATGGTAAAGGAGTAACCAGCTCACCGTTTGATTATGCGGGGCCGTTTACAGAAAGCATCCTGATGGGTAACCTGGCCATTCGCAGCTACATGATGAAGAACGCGAGTGCCAAAGGGAATGATAATAAATTCCCGGGTAGAAAACGCCTGTTATGGGATGCGAAAAATATGAAGATCACCAATTTTGATGAGGCCAACCAGTTTGTGAAGAGAGAGTATCGCGATGGGTGGAAACTGAGTTTGTAAATATTGAATCATAAATGTAAAATGTCGAATGATGAGCTGGTATTCATTTCATCATTCGACATTTCTTATTCAACACCCGCCCAGGCGGGGTAGGTTTATTATTGATTATCGTCTTCTTCTTCCTTATTATCGCTTTCGGGCTTTTCGTTTTCCGTGATCAACTCGGCCAAAGTCAGCAATTCTTTTTGCTTGTAACTATTCTTCTCATCCGTAAAACATTTGCTGAACTCTTCCATTAAGAACTGGATCACCCGTTTATTGGAAAGCTGCTTGAAGTAACCGGCCGCAGGAGCAACGTTTATGCGTTTGAAATAATTCTCTACATCTTTATGGGTGAATACCTGTCCGCTCATGGGATCAATGAAGAACTCCGTTTTGTATAACGGGTTTTCTACATGACGGGTAAAATCGTAGTCTGTTTTAAAGTAACCCAGCACAAATTGATGCGGAATGTTGATGGCACGAACCGGCACATCGAGCAGTTCGCATAGTATCAGGTATAAAATGCCGTTGGCGATGGTATTGCCCCGTTTGGTTTCCTGCTGTTTATTGATCAGGAATTCTTCGGGGTTCTGATAGCCGATCTCCACGCCCCGCAAATTGAAATAATTATATAGAATGCTGGTAACAACGTTTACCTGTTCCAGTGGCGTGAGGTAACTGTTCAGCTCGAGCCATATGTTCCTGCGTAATTTTTCGATGTCCTGGTAAACCTGCGCGGTCACCAGGTCGGGGTATTGAAAGCGGGCGACCAGCAAAGCGCCGGTCAGCAGGTCCTGGTGCACATTATTATTCCATTGTGTCAATTCTTCCGTCAGATCGCGGTAATGCAGGCGATGGATCAACATTTCAATGCGTTCCTGCACTTCTTCGCTGATGGTATTCTCCCAGAGATTTTCGAGATTGGGTATGATCCCTTTCCCGTAATCGATGATGCGGGTTGATACCACATTGAAGACCTCTTCATCGGGATCGTCAATTAAATGGAACAATGCCGATATTTCTTTGTTTTCTTCCATTATATGTAACTACGTTCTTGCCGTTTAACCAGCATCAATATCGGGAACTTGTAAAAATTATCAATAAAAATCTTATCCACAAATATCTTCATTTTGTGGGGAACTCCGAACTCAAAGGTAAATACTGGTTAAATAATCGTTCCAGCTCCTGTTTTTCCTGGGTAGTTACAATCACCCGTCTGGGTATTACAATGGCGTGATAGGAGTTTGTATACAGGTAAAAACAGGCTGGTGTTTCTGCCTTTTTTACAATAGCTTCCCAGGAGTACCGGCTTTCCGATGCATTATCTTTATCAATAATACCGGTATCGGTCAGCACTACTTCGGCTTCTTCCAGTACATGCTGGTTTTCGGGTTTGGCAAGAATGGTTCTTACCCGGCGCAGGATTGACCTTTTAATGAGGTAGGGGACCATTAAGAAATAAACGGTGGCAATAACGGCGAATATGATCAGGTCGATAAAGATCTGTTCTGAACGCCGGCTAAAAATGTATAGCCCGGCCACTGCCGCATACAGAATAAATACCCGCAGGTAATACCAGGTACGGTATCCCTTTTTATCAGGAGCCGCCCAGGCCGTATAGTAATTGTAATCGAAGTATTCTTCTTCTGTAAGGTGGTATTTCAAGTTAAGCATGGATAATGAAAACTTGTAGTGAATTGTAATGGTTTTTCCTTGTTTACAAATGCTACAATGCAAAAAGAAAGGGGCAATTTAGCCCCCTTGCCTAAATTTTTTCCAGAATAATCTCGTGCGTATGTGATTCCATTTCATGAATCTCTAAAAGTTCTTTTAACAGGAGCTTTCGGTCTGAAAGAACTTTAACGTATAAACGGATGCCAACATCTGGGCCGTTCGTCAAGCTAAGCTCAATATAATTGTTGTCATAAGTATAAATTGACCATACACCCGGTTCAATAATAGCACCTGTTGTATTGTTTGTTACCTTAACAGTACGACCAGTAAAGCCAGGGTGTGGTATTTCGGTAGTAAAATTAATCTCAAATTGCTTCATTTCTTCTTCATTTTTAAATGATTGAAGAAATGCAAGCTGGTAGGTATAGCTTTTATGCCAGAACTCCCAGATGGGGTACGTTGTAATTTGATGTTCAAATTCAAAGGCCTCATCTGCTGAGTGCATCATTGATCTATCTTCCTCAGGATCGTGCGTTATTTTTTTCGAGGTCCAGTTTTGCAGCCGCCACCGGCCGGTTAAAAGCTCGTACCTTATATCCATTGGGTTAATTTGATGCACCTGTTCTTATTACGATTTCTTCTTTGGCGCTGCTTTCTTGGTCGCTGTTTTCGGCGCCGCCTTTTTACCGGGTGCTTTTTTAGCAGCCGCTTTCTTTTTGTTGGCGAATGCATTGGGTATTTGCATCTCGATCATTTTCTTCACATCTTCCAATGGCACAACGCTCAACTCTTCTGCCGTGTATTTGGTGTCATCCGCTTTCTTGCCCAGCTTCAGCATCTTTTTGGCAAACTTTATATAGGGACCCCAACGGCCATTTTCAATCGAGATCTTTTCAGTTGGCCAATGTTGTATATACCGGTTCTCTTCTTTTTTAACCTTTGCTTCTATCAGTTCGTCAATGTTTGCCTGGGTAAGGTTTTCAAAATCGTACCGCTTGGGTACGTTGATGTACATGTCGTTCCACTTTATAAATGGACCAAAGCGACCTGTACCCTTGGTGACCGGTTTGCTGTCGTATTGTGCGATGGGGGCATCTGCCTTTTGTTTTTCCCCGATCAATTCCACCGCTCTTTCCATCGTTAATTCAAACGGATCTTCGCCACGCGGCATGGAAATGTTCTGTTCGCCAAATTTGATATATGGACCGAACCGGCCCAGGCTTACGGAGATCTCCAGTCCCTCCAGTTCGCCCAGCGTTTTAGGTAATTGAAATAACTGCAGCGCCTCTTCAAGGCTAATGGTTTCAATGCTCTGCCCTTTGCGTAAACCGGCAAATTTGGGTTTTTCATCCTCGCTTTCACCAAGTAACGCTACAACCGGCCCAAAACGGGCCATGCGGGCCACTACTTTTTTACCACTGGCAGGGTCAAGGCCCAGTTCGCGTTCCCCTTTTATCCGTTCTGCGTTTTCAATGGTATTATCAACGTCTTTTTTAAAGGGAATGTAAAAGTCGTCGATCATGCTGTTCCACTTCAGTTTACCGGCCGCCACTTCATCAAACTCACCTTCAATACGGGCGGTAAAACCGTAGTCCATGATATCGTCGAAATATTGTTTCAGGAAGTCGGTCACCACCAGGCCCAGATCGGTAGGGAAGAGCTTGGATTTTTCGGCCCCGGTATTTTCCTGTTCCGTTACTTTAGAGATCTCGTCATTCTTTAAGTACATGATGCGGAAAGCGCGTTTTACCGGTTCTTTATCACGTTTCTCAACATAGCCGCGGGTAAGAATGGTTGAAATAGTAGGGGCGTAGGTGGAAGGTCGACCAATGCCCAGTTCTTCCAGCTTTTTAACCAGCGAGGCTTCCGTATAACGGGGCGAAGGCCGGCTGAAGCGTTCAATGGCCTTCATTTCATTTAAAGGTAATTGCTGGTTAACAGCTAATGGCGGTAACATGCCTTCCTGCTGCTCATCTTCATTAATATCTTCTTCGTCGCGGTCTTCGCGGTAAACCTTCAAAAATCCATCAAACTTCAATACCTCACCGCTGGCCGTTAGTTCCTCTTTATTGGTTGAAATTTCAATTTTAGCAATGGTCCTTTCCAGTTCAGCATCAGCCATTTGGCTGGCCATGGTCCGTTTCCAGATCAGCTCATACAAACGGCGGCCATCCGCATCTTCTATAGTGCTGCTATCCATATAGGTAGGCCTGATGGCTTCGTGCGCTTCCTGTGCCGATTCGTTCTTGTTCTTGAATTTACGGGGTTGGTAATAGTTATTACCATACTGCCCGGTGATCTGTTTGCGAATTTCGTCCAGGGCGGTATCGCTCAGGTTCACACTGTCGGTACGCATGTACGTTATTTTACCGCTTTCGTACAGTCCCTGTGCTATCTGCATGGTACGCTTAACACCATAGCCCAGTTTGCGCGACGCTTCCTGTTGCAGGGTAGAAGTGGTAAAAGGCGCAGCCGGCGATTTTTTGGCGGGCTTCACCTGAATATCATTTACCTTATATTTTGCACCGAAACAGGTTTGCAGGAATTTTTCCGCATCATCAACGGTGTTATACTTTTTGCCTTCGGCAATAAAGGTTACGTTTTTGCCGGTTATATCGGGGGTGGTAAAAAGCGCTTCAATTTTAAACGTGCTGGTAGCTGTGAAGGCGTTGATCTCCCGTTCGCGTTCAGCGATCAGGCGAACGGCCACACTTTGTACGCGGCCGGCGCTCAGGTTATTCCGGGTGCTTATTTTGCGCCATAACACCGGGCTCAGCTCAAAACCCACAATTCTGTCCAGTATGCGGCGGGCCTGCTGGGCCATTACCAGGTTCATATCCAATACACGCGGGTTGGTGACCGCTTTTTGGATAGCAGGCTTTGTAATTTCGTGAAAAACAATACGTTTGGTAGTCGATGGGTCAAGGCCAAGCACCTCGCACAAATGCCAGCTGATGGCTTCTCCCTCACGGTCCTCATCCGTTGCGAGCCAAACTTCGTCAGATTTTTTTGCGAGGCTTTTTAATTCCCTAACCACTTTTTCCTTTTCGTCGGGAACTTTATATCTGGGTTTGTAGCCGTTTTTTATATCAATACCCATTTCTTCCTTTTCCAGGTCACGGATATGTCCATAACAACTCTTTACCTCGAAATCTTTCCCCAGGATCTTTTCGATGGTTTTGGCTTTAGCAGGAGACTCTACGATCAATAAATTCTTCGCCATAGGTTCTAATAAATGGTTTATATGCACTTTTTTACAATCCTCTGCCTTTGATTGTAAAATGGTTACATAACCCCGCTTTGCGGGGGTAAGCAACTAGCTATTTCATTCAAATTCAATGCTATTTTTGATTGAATTGTTGCATCACCGGAGGCAGAAATGGAATGTTGCTGGCGTGCAAGTTTAATGTATAACTACGAAAACAACAAATTGGTACTTAAATCGCAAAAGCGTAACATGCCGAAATGTCGGTTATTTTTTAACTTTAACGGGAGCAAGATAAGGTGGTCAGCAGGTTGTAATCCCAGTATTTACATAAGTGAAAACCTGTATAAATGAACATAATAATAATATAATACCGTGGTTTTTATGACAGAATGCGCGGTTTTCTGGTAAAAAAATTAACTTCAGTCATTTCTATTTCAAAGTTGACCAACCAATACAAAATATTTCCGCTCGGAGATGCTGCCGCCACCATTGACATGGGCAATACGATCAGTGAGGCATTGAATCAAAAAGCTTTGGCTATGCAACAATGGTTGCTGGCCCGGCCGTTTGAAGGGTTAAAGGATTGCCTGGTGGCATATAGTTCATTAACGGTGTTGTATAATCCCGTTACCATTAAGAAATATTATCATCCGGAAAATACCGTATTTGCCTGGGTTGCTGACCAGTTGCAACAGGCATTTGAAAAAGCAGTTCAAACAAAACAGACACTCAGGGACGTTATCAGGATCCCGGTTTGTTACGAGGAACCGTATGCAACGGACCTGGCCTCGCTGGCGCAACAAAAAGAATTGAACCCACAGGATGTGGTGAACCTCCATACCGCTTCTATTTATAATGTGTACATGATCGGGTTTTTACCTGGCTTTTCCTATATGGGAGAAGTAAACGAACAAATTGCAGTACCCCGAAAACAACATCCCACAGCGGTTACGGCCGGAAGCGTTGGAATAGCCGGCTCGCAAACCGGGATCTACCCTTTAAATTGTCCTGGTGGCTGGCAGATCGTAGGCCGAACTCCCTTGAAATTATTTGATCCCTTTGTGCCCGAACCAGTGAAATTGCAGGCTGGTGACCGGGTTCAATTTTTCGCGATAACTAAATACGAGTTTGATGAATACAGTAAATAGTTCACAGTTTACAGTTCATAGTTTGTGGTTGTTGATTTATGGAACTGTGAACTTTAATCTTTAAACTGTGAACTGTGAACTGTGAACTGATAACTGTGAACTGATAACTGTGAACTGTGAACTGATAACTGTGAACTCAGGAACTAAGAACTTAAAGAATGTCTTTAACTATTATTAAACCCGGATTACTCGACACGTTACAGGATTTGGGAAGAACAGGATACAGCCGGCTGGGCATTAACCCCGGTGGCGTTATGGACCGTTATGCTGCCCAGTTGGCCAATATGCTGGTAGGTAACGATACCATGGAGGCCGTTATGGAAATTCATTTTCCCGGCGCTCAGTTCCTGTTCGAGCAAAATACCCTGATCAGTGTTACGGGCGCAGATTTTACCGCGATGCTGAACGATGAGCATATCCCATTATTGCATCCCATTGTGGTGCGAAAAAATGCTGTGCTGCATTTTCCCAAACTACAACATGGCAGCCGGTGTTACCTGGCCGTGCATGGCGGTTTTTGTGTGAACAAATGGCTCAATAGCTACAGCACGCATCTGAAGGCCGCCGCCGGTGGTTTTCATGGCCGCAAACTGGAAAAGGGCGATGAAATATCATTTAAAGAAAGCAGCATTTATTTTGCTGGTCTGTTAAAACCCGGAAAAGAATTTGAAGTGTTGAAATGGAAAGCAGATACCGGAAACACCTACCTGCATCCGCATGAGATCTACATTATTAAAGGAAACGAATGGGACCAGCTGACGGAGCAATCGCAACAGGATATGCTGAAGGATAATTTTACCATTCACCCGTTTTCAGACCGCATGGGGTACCAGCTAAAAGGCGTTGACCTGCTACGCGGGCAGCAAACTGAACTGGTTTCTTCGGGTGTTAGTTTTGGTACCATACAATTATTGCCCGATGGGCAACTGATCGTACTGATGGCCGATCACCAAACAACCGGGGGATATCCCCGCATAGGTCATGTGATCTCGGCCCACTTACCCAAACTGGCCCAATTACGTCCGAGCGATTGCATTCATTTCGAAATAAAAGATATTGCTACTGCCGAAAACCTGTTGATTGCCCAACAGCAGGAATTAAATATTTTGCAACGCGCCTGTCTCGAGCGCCTGAATGGTGTGGTATGTTAAGTATAGATATTAATTGCGATATGGGGGAGAGCACCCACCTGTGGCCTTACCATATAGAGAAGGACCTGAAGTTATTACGTTTTGTAAGCAGCATTAACCTGGCTTGCGGTATGCATGCCGGTGATTCATATACCATGCATGAGTTAGTAAATGCTGCTATTATCGAGGGCATTGCCGTTGGTGCACACCCCGGCTTTGCCGACCGCGATAATTTTGGCAGAACCAACCAGCACTTATCACATGAGCATATATACGACCTGGTAATTTACCAGATAGGCGCATTGGATGCCTTTATGCGAATTATGGGTGAACGATTACATCATGTAAAACCACATGGTGCATTATATAATATGGCAGCAAAAGATGCGGCCATTGCCGAAGCCATTTGCAAAGCGGTGTACGATTATGATACCAGTTTGTTGTTGTATGGGTTAAGCGGCAGCCAACTCATTGAAGCGGCAAAGGCCACCGGTTTAACCACATACAGTGAAGTGTTTGCCGACCGCACTTACCAGGATGATGGTCGTTTAACGCCACGTACAGAAGCCAATGCGTTGATAGAAGACCAGCAACAATCATTAGAGCAGGTATTGCAAATGGTTATGCAGCGAACCGTTACCAGTGTAAATGAAAAGGAAGTGCCCATTGTGGCGGATACGGTTTGTATACATAGTGATGGTGAGCATGCCCTTCAATTTGCCCGGGAAATTAAAGGGGTATTGTTGATGAATGGGATAGAAGTAAGAAATAGTAGGGCATAGACCTGGAACCACAAACAATAAACCATAAACAAACACCGCCCCTTTAGGGGTAGGGGGTACTGCTAATGAAAACGTCAACCCGTTCCGCTTTGATGGGCGCTGCATTCTTAATGGCTACTTCAGCCATAGGCCCCGGATTTATTACCCAAACCACTGTATTTACCCAACAACTGCTTACCAGCTTTGGGTTTGTGATATTGGTGTCCATTGTACTGGATATTGCCGCTCAGTTAAACGTCTGGCGCATTATTGCCGTTACCGAAAAGCGCGCGCAGGACCTGGCCAATACCTTATTGCCGGGCATGGGTTATTTACTGGCCATCCTCATCGTTTGCGGTGGATTGATATTCAATATCGGCAATGTAGCCGGGGCCGGACTGGGCATGAATGTCGTGTTCCCATTTGATGCAGATATAAAGCATCCGGTATTGGGCGCCGCTATCAGTGCCGGTATTGCGCTGTTGATCTTCTGGATCAAAGAAGCCGGAGTAGCCATGGATTGGTTTGCGAGAATATTGGGATTTGTCATGATCGGTTTAACGCTGTATGTGGCCATCAGTTCACACCCGCCCGTAGCAGAAGCCATCTATCGTTCATTTGTTCCCGTTAAAATAGACACTACCGCTATCCTGACACTGGTTGGCGGAACGGTAGGCGGTTATATCAGTTTTGCCGGTGCACACCGGTTGCTGGATGCAGGTATAAAAGGACAACAACAATTGCCACAGGTAACACGCAGTAGCATAACCGCCATTTTGCTGGCATCGGTGATGCGCATCCTGTTATTCATGGCGGCCCTGGGCGTGGTGATGGGCGGCGGTCTTTTGCATAAAGACAATCCGGCGGCTTCCGTTTTTCAAATCGCTGCCGGTGATCTCGGGTACAGGCTTTTCGGCATTGTGCTGTGGAGTGCTGCCATTACTTCCGTAGTAGGTTCGGCGTATACGTCGGTTTCTTTTTTGCGCACCCTGCATCCCATGTTTGAAAAATACCAGCGTCTCGTTACCACGTTGTTCATCCTGATCTCCATGGGCATTTTTGCTTTCCTGCAGCAGGGCGCTGTACAATTATTGGTGGTGGCCGGCGCTATCAATGGATTGATTTTACCCGTATCACTGGCTTTGTTATTAACAGCAGTATTGAAAAAGAAGCTGATCGGTAATTATAAACATCCGGTCTGGTTATCGGTAGCCGGCTGGTTGGTTGTTGTGATCATGGGCATCATGGGCGCCAAAGCCATTGTGACATTGTTAAGCCATGTATAAAGTCACCTTTGCCCGCCCCCGGTGCGGTAACTATAGCCATTTCACCGCAGGGGGGTGCACTGGAGTTGCACCAGGGTTGCACTGACCAGAGCGTTGCAGTGCAACCCCGGTGGTAGGGTCAGTGCAGATGTGCCCAATAATTACCATATTGCAGGCGTAGTTTTTCAGGCTTTTATGCAGTATTTACCAATGATATGATGAATTTATTGCAATTATAATCTCAACCAGGTTTTGCTGTTTGTTAATCGCCTTCATTTTCACTTCTTTTTACGTTTCCTTTACACATAAACCGATTTTTTTATCGTTATTTGTGTTGTTCCAACCCCGTTTCAACCCACCTATAAGAGATTTATTTTCTTAACAATTATTCCATTAATTAAACCGTAACGGTTATGGCTGACAATCAGCAAGGGCCTGATACTGGCTTGTACACCTATGATGCTTTTACCGGTAGGGGCCCCGGTAAAAAAGCAGACACTAATTTTTTATGGTGGTGTTCCGGTGCTCACCAGGAACTATTAAAACAATTTCCCTCTGAACACAGCAAGTATTGGGGATTAGGCGGTGTTATTCTGGCCACTTTTGTGCTCGCCGCATTATCCTCCGGGTACGCCATCTACAGCGTATTCGGCAACTGGGTGTGGACATTGGGTTTTGCGATCATCTGGGGACTTATCATCTTTAATTTCGACCGTTTCCTCGTATCTACCATGCGTAAGTATGGGGTAAGCCGCCGCAAACAATTGTCTATGGCATTGCCGCGTATGGCGCTGGCTATACTGATCGGTTTTACCATTGCACGTCCATTGGAACTGAAGATCTTTGAAAAAGAGATCAATACCAAAGTGATCGAGAACACACACGCAAAAATTCAGTTGAACGACAGTTTGCTGCAGGCAGAGAACACGGCTTTAATGCAAACCACCGAAGCTGAAAGGAACCGGTTGTATGAGCGAAAAAAAGCCATTGAAGATGATCTCAGCCGGTTGCAACAATCTTATGTAACGGAAGCAGATGGTACCGGCGGTTCGCAGGTACGCGGCGTTCAAAAAATCGCCAAGCTGAAACTGGATGCCTATACTTCATCTTCACAACAGGCAATTCCAGAATTGCAAGCACTCAGCAATAACATTCATGTGCAGGACAGCATTCTGGCGAATGCAAAAAGCAATATGGAAGCCAAGCGGGCAAAGTATGAATTATCTGCCCTGGAGAATGTTGGTTTCCTGGAACGTAACAAGGCGTTGACCGACCTGGCTTCGGAAGAAAACAGCGTTTTCTGGACCAGCTTTTTATTATCGCTGCTCATTATCCTTATTGAAGTAGGTCCCATCATTTCAAAACTGATCATGCCGATGGGGCCCTATGATATTGCTTTGGCCAAGGAAGAATTAACCGCCATGGCTGCTGCAGAAGATGAAATGCGTAAGAACAAGGAAATGCTGATCGATAAAAAGGAAACCTGGTATAAGAAACAGAAAGAAATGAGCGATCAGCTGGTAGAAAAAATGACCACGCTGCAGCAAAAGCACATTGACCAGGAACTGGATAAATGGGAGCGCGGCGAATGGAACCCACGCGATCACCGCGCCTCGATGGACGAAGTAACGCGCAAATTAAAAGAGCGTTACCAGTTCAATGGCGAAGATCTATTGTAAGAACATATAAGCGCCGCCAAGGCCAATAAATAACAGCAGGGTTAGTAGAGCAACGCCTTTACTAACCCTGTATTTTTGCCGGGCCGATGGTAATAGCAAAAAGATAATGGCCAATACCATCAGGAATATACCCACGCCAAAGCCGATAAATGAGTTGTCAATTTTTTTCAACTTCAATGCCTGTTGTACTGCGATGCTACTAATTACGGCCGTAATGAACAATAAGATGGGCAGGCCCAGCATCCAACCCAGTCTTTTGCCGGTCAGCAAACCCCAACCTGCCAATATACCTGCAAGGATCACAGAATATGTTTTGACGTCGGTAAGGAATTCGTTCTTATCGATGAGCAATGCGCCGTTTTGTATGTCGTATGGACGGGATGTGTTTGAAAATAAGGCGGCCAATTGCATCAGCAAATAAATAATGCTGATCAATAATACCAGGGCGCCGGCATATTTCTCTCTCCAGCTTAACTTTTGCATAGGGATAACTTTGTACGTGTAAGGATAAAAAAAATTATTGGTTGTTTACGTTACTTTACAATTACTTTATGCATACCCGCCGCCAGTTTTGCTGCCCACAAAGCATATTCTTTTCCTGAAGGGTGCAATTGGTCTGCAGTCAGCAATGAAGGATCATTGGCTGCCAACCGGGTTCCCGGGGTGATGTCAATATAATTCACTGCATACTTTTCTGCAAATGCCCTGTTTACTGCATTGAAGGAATCTATTTCATGCGCAATGGTTGCGCTGTTTTTTTCTTTGGCAAAAGGGGTTACACCCCAATCGGGAATGGATAATACAAAAACATGTGTTGCCTGGTTGCCCGCAAAACCAATGGCTTGTTGTAAAAGTGCTTCAAATTGTTGGGTGTATTCTTGCAGACTTCTGCCCCGGTATTGATTATTCACCCCTATGAGCAGAGATACCAAATCATAAGCAGGGAGCAGCTTACTGTTGCTGATACCAGCCTGCAATTCATCGGTTGTCCAGCCGGTTTTAGCTACAATTTCTGCGGCGTATAATGAGTGACCGGCTTTGCGCAATCCCTGTACGGTTTGATAAGGAAAACTCTCATAGATGGGTACGCCTTCACCAATGGTATATGAATCGCCTAAGGCCAGGTATGAATAAATTTTTGACATTTGCTTGCTATAAAGGCAGAAAAATACATAAATCTCAAAGAAGCATCAAAAAAACAAATTGCTATCATTTAGCCCGGGCTCAAATAAATTTTTATTATCATTGTCCTGATCCATAACATCATATAGATGAGGCGAGTTAAAAAAAGAGACCTGGTTAAGAAAGGAGACATGCAGGACAATTCTCCCTCCCCAGACGTCGATGAGGACGATATTGAACATATCGGTCTTGCGGCGATATTTTCTATAATCATATATGCAATTGTGAAAGCCTTCCGAAGACTGTTCAAAAAAAGGAATGAGAAGTAGGCAGCTGTGTCTTAATAATGTGCACTTAGTCGTGAGCGTACCCTGGGACCTGGAATTTTATAAAAAAGGGGCTGATCGCTCAGCCCCCCGCAACATAATCATGTAGTTTCTCTTAATGTTGCTTTTATTATAACTTATTTGTATTTGCTTTTGGCTTTTCGCTTTCGGCTTGCAGCTTGTAGCGTGTAGCTTGCAGCCCTGCATTTATTGCTGTATTCCCTGCATTCCATTCTGCATGCCTTCCTGATCGCCGCGCAGGTTCTTACGTTTGAATAAGGACACATCAAATTTTCCGAACCGGTAGCTGAAGTTAACCCGTACAACCTGTGGGTCTCTTCTGCGCCAGTCGTCCTGTACAAAACCAGTTGCTTCGGAATGCACAAAGTATCGGCGGGTTCTGAATACATCGCTCCAGTTCACAGAAATGGTTGCTGTATTCTTTTTGATCGCAATGTCTTTACGCAAGCCCATATCTACACCATAGTTGGCATTGATATAACCCTGGGTAGTTGTAGGCTGTCCACCGCCAAATCCTCCGCCACCGCCTCCACCACGACCGCCGCCTCCGCCACCAAAGCCTCCACCGCCGCCACCACTGCCGCTGTTGCTGGTGCTAACCGGTAAAGCGCTTTTGCCCTGGTATTCGCCACTGATCTGCACACTCCAGCCTTTGTTGAATTTAAAGTTGTGATTCATTTTGGCCGACCAGCTGGTACGTTCATTTTCCAGGTTGGCGATCACATTGCTGCCATTGATCTTTGAGTAATATATGTTGCCGCTTGTTGTAACATCCCAGAATTTAGTAAGGTTATTACGGAAGATCAATTCCAAACCGCTGGCATAAGCGGTGCTGGCATTTACGTAAGTAGCTATGTACACGGAGTCGGGGAACTGTCCCAGTTTTCCCGGGTATTGATAACGGGAGATCAGGTTCGTTGTATATTTTCCGAATAATGTAGCCAGGAATGTATTGCTTTTCTTACCATAGGTTTTCATGTAAGACAGTTCCAGCGAGTGGGTGAATTCCGGTTTCAATGCCGGGTTACCGGTTTGAAAGTTTAACGGATCACTATAATCGGTGTTCGGCATTAACTGGAAAAAGTTAGGCCGGTTAATGCGCCGGGTATAGTTCAATTGCAGGTCCTGCTTGTGTTCCAGCGTTTTGCTTAAGAATACACTGGGAAATAAACTGATAGGGAAATCGTTTGTATACGTATCCTTACCAATCTGTTTACCATCGTACCCGCTGCTTTCGGCCCGCAACCCCAGTTGATAGCTAAAGGTTTCTTTTACTTTTTGCGAATAAGTTACATAACCGGCGTATACGTGGTCGGTGTATTCGAAATCATTGTTGAATGCGGTAGCTGGTTGCGTATTGATAATATTATATTGGAAACTGGTGAACTTACGTACCTGTGCACGTAATCCGGCTTCCCATTTGATATTCTCGGTAACCGGATTTATATAATCTGTTTGTACAATAAAGAATTTGTTTTCCCCGCCGCCATTGATCTCTTGCTGATTTTCTTTCCCGTTCGGGTCCTTCATATCTATATCATAGAACGAGCGATAGCGGATGTCGCTGTAATTGGTATTCTTGCTTTGATTAAAGTTTACATCGGCTGTCCACTCTTTACCGGCTTTGGCAAACAGGTGCTTGAAGCTTACCTGTGTACCATAATTGCGGAAATTATTTTTACCCGTCGTATTGCGGTATTGGGTTGAAATGGCTTTGCCCGTAGTATCAAAAATGGAGTTGGTTCGGTTATCGGGTTTGAAATCACCATTTACGATTGATTGCGATACGGAAATAGTATTGCGGTTATCGATGAAATAATCAAGACCGAATCGTCCAAACGCAAAAGCCCCATTGAAGATACTGTTGCTATATTGGGTGGTATACGCATCCTTACCATCTACAAGACTGAGCCTTTCGGTTTGACCCCAGCCTTTTGATTTACGCTGGTTATACATCGCATTGGCGAATACGTTGATCTTACCCTGGCGCACGTTTATATCGCCGCCGCCATTGAATTTGCCGCGGGAATCAACGCCGGCACGCACACTTCCGTTGTAGCCGGTTTTGCGATTCTTCTTTAAAATGATATTTAAAATGCCCGACTGGCCGCCGCTGGCATCGTACTTGGCAGATGGGTTGGTGATAATTTCAATGCTTTGAATGGCATCGGCTGGTATCTGGTCCATGGAAAGGGTAGTGGGGCGCCCATCTACAAAGATCTGCGGCGCTGAATTCCGCAGGGAAACATTGCCATCGATATCTACATTGATCGAAGGCACATTGCGCATCACATCTATCGCCGTACCGCCAGCCGAGGTAATACTTTTTTCTACATTGAATATTTTGCGGTCAACACCCATTTGTATCATGGGTTTGGAACCGGTAACAGTTACATCCTGCAGCATGGTAGCATCCTGTTCCATTTTAATATTGCCCAGGTCTTTGTCTACCGCTGAAAGCATTTGGGATCTGTCTACACCCGGTCCCATTTTGATATCAAAACCTGCTTTTTGTTCAATGCGTTTATAACCAATGGCTGAAATAACCAGTTTGTACTGGCCAAAAACAGGCAGGTTCTCCAGGCTGAAATCGCCATTTCGGCTGGTGAGCATACCGCCGATCACTACATCCGTTCTTTTTTTGCTTACGGTATCAAACTTGTTTTGAATTAATTGAACAGAAGCCGCATCAAGTCCTTTGTTGGTTGTTTTGTCGATAATACGGCCATAAAGGTGACCAATATTCATTTGCTGACCACCGCCAGACCGGTTTCCCCCGGCTGCGCCAGCGCCCGGAAATTGGGCATGAGTAACCTGAAAACTGGCAAGAAGTGCAAAGAGCCATCCAATATTTTTCATCATGAGTTGTGCTATGGTTGAGCGATTAGACGCAAAATTGCCGTAGAACTTGTGATGGGGATATCATATTGTGATGAACGGCAGATCGAAATTGGAATTCTGAGGTTTAGGAACTGAGGTAAGAAATAGGAGATAAGACGTAAGAAAAGCTTGTATTTCGTATTTCCTACTTCCTACATCTTACTTCGGTTTCACAAAAAAGCAATAATTACAATCATCTGAATAAGCCCAATAATGAAACCAAGTACACCACCCAATATCTGTGCAAGCCGCAATTCTTTCGACAGGGCCAGGTACAGGTTCGCTTCCAGTTTATCGGCAGATAAGGCAGCTATTTTCTCAGCGACCATATTTTCCAGGTCAAGGTCTTTTTGCAGGTTTTGTACATACTCCTTTATGATGATGGGGAAAATGGTTTCCAGCTCATTCATGAAGATCGTCTTCAGGGTGCCAATGGTTTTTTCGCCAATGAGCATACCGATCATTGGGAAGGCATCCTTGAGCTTGTTACGCAGAAAATCATCGATGTGTATTTCCGCAAGCGGCATAATCTTTTTAACGTTTTCTTCGTTAGTGATGGTAGCCTCGATTTCGGGGAATGATACTAATTCATTGCTAACCAGGGCTCCCATTTTTTGGGCAAATTGGGGTTGCCGCCTGGGAAAAATGCCCTGGATGGTAAAACCTAATATCCGAACCGGTTTTTTGGGATGGAACAGCATTTTGATGGCAATCCAGATGGGGATCCAGCCAATAAATGCCGAGACGACAGGGATCATGATCATTATCAACCAGTTCATAAATCCTTTTTTTACTGAACTTTATCTGGGGGAATAGGGTATTTCCACTGCCAGATCCAGGTCATTAGATAATTTAAATAAAAAACCCCGAAGAATGCCTTCGGGGAGTTATCTGAGGGAGGATGATGGGTCTCGAACCCACGACCTCTAGAACCACAATCTAGCGCTCTAACCGACTGAGCTACAACCTCCATAAATGGAGCGCAAAGATAAAAAAAAAAAGGGTTTGACAAAAAAACTTTCTCAAACCATTCATCAAAATGGGTTGTTAATTATACTATTAGTGCAACAACCCATCTTTTTTATCGTTATTTTTGAATTGATGCCAAAAGTTTTAAAATATATGCTACAACGTAGAAATCTACCCATTGTCTTGCTGTTATTCGGTGCTGGTTTGGTCCTGGCATTCAAATCCCTGGGATTTGGATTGGGTAATGGTAATCCGCCTACCAAGTATGAAAAAATCCTTCACAATGTGGGGGAAATGCTTTCAGAGATCCATTACAGCCCCAAAAAGATCGATGATAACTTCTCCAGGGAAATTTTTAAGAAATACCTGGGCGAAAAGACCGACGATCAAAAGAACATTCTGTTGCAATCGGATATTCAGCAATTAAAAAAATACGAAACCAAGTTAGACGAAGAGATCCTGGGTGGCCCGGTTCAGTTTGTACCGGCCGTAACGGAGATCTATAAAAAACGCCTGGCTGAAACAGAGGAAATATATAAAGAATTACTGGCGAAGCCTTTTGATTTCACAAAAGATGAAATAGCCAACTTCAGCGATGAGAAGCAGGATTATGCAAAAACGGAAGCTGACAGAAAGGAAGCCTGGCGCAAACGGTTGAAATACCTTACGCTCGAGCGTTACTACGATCTGATGGAAGATCGCGAAAAGAATAAAGCCAAGGAAGGTTTTGTAGTAAAAACAGATGTAGAACTGGAACAGGAAGCCCGTGACAGGGTGATGAAAATATTGAACAGGAATTACGATCGGCTGAAATTTAAAGTAAGCGACGACGACCGTTTCAACGAATTTGTGAAAACCATTACCGAGTCAATGGACCCGCATACGACGTTTATGCCGCCGATCGACAAACGGTATTTCGATGAAGAAATGAGCGGCCGCTTTTATGGCATTGGCGCTTCTTTACGCGAAGAAGATGGAAACATCAAGATCGGTTCTGTACTGGCAGGAAGCCCTGCATTGAAATCAGGTGAAATTGCTGTTGGCGATGCCATTATAAAAGTAGCTCAGGGACCAGCAGAACCGGTAGACCTCACCGGATATACCGTTCAGGATGCTGTGAAACTGATCCGTGGTAAAAAAGGAACTGAAGTTCGTTTGACACTGAAAAAAGTAGATCAATCGGTAAAAACAGTTACACTGATCCGCGATGAAATTATACAGGATGAAACTTTTGCCCGCAGTGCTGTGATCAACACGCCTAAAGGTAGACTGGGTTTCATTTTCCTTCCTGAGTTCTATGCCGACTTCGATAACCCGAAAGGCGCCCGTTGCTCGGAAGATGTAAAGAAAGAGATCATCAAATTAAAAGAGCAGAAAGTTGACGGCATTATCATGGACCTGCGCAATAACGGCGGTGGTTCATTGTACGATGTGGTGCAAATGGTAGGTTTGTTTATTGAAGGTGGCCCTATTGTACAGGTAAAAGACCGTGAAGGTAAACCCCAGGTTTACTACGATCGCGATAAAGCTGTTTTATATGATGGTCCGCTGGCTGTAATGGTGAATGAGTTCAGTGCTTCGGCTTCTGAAATATTTGCCGCCGCCATTCAGGATTATGATCGTGGTGTTATTATCGGCAGCACCTCTACTTATGGAAAGGGTACTGTTCAACGTAATATCGGGTTAGATAAAACAATGGGCTTCCTGGACCCTAACAGCGAACTGGGAACCATTAAACTGACCCTGCAGAAATTCTATCGCATCAATGGCGGTTCAACCCAATTGCGCGGTGTTGCTTCTGACGTAAACATCCCCGATATCTTTGAGTATACGAAGATCAGGGAGAAAGATAATCCGGATGCACTCGGCTGGGATGAAATTCAAAAGGCAGATTATAACCGTTGGAAATATGGTCTTGATCTGAACCCCATTAGAAAATCCAGCGCAGAACGTATTAAAGCCAACGCCCTGTTCACCACCATTCATAACAATGCAGAATGGCTGGCTAAACAAAGCGATAGAAACGTTTCTTTAAGCCTGAAGAAATACCAGGAAGAACAGAAAAAGAACAAAGCGATCGCCAAACAGATAGAAACCCAGAATAAATTACCGCATGAACTAAGCGTAGAGGCTTTACAGGATGATATGAAACGCCTGGAAACTGACAGCGCCAAGCTGGACCGTTTCAAGAACTGGTTGAAGATCCTGCGTAACGATCCGTATTTAGATGAGGCTACCAACGTATTAGGTGATATGATTACACAAACCAACCTGGTGTACGCCAACGTAAATAAAAATCAGTAATAATACAGTCGATACTTTGTATAAAACGTCCCGGTTAACCTAACCGGGACGTTTATTTTTCGTACCTGCCCGATTTCTTTACTTTGATCACAGGAATTAGATGGTTTTTCCACTTATTTTTGCACCCATTGAATGAGCATGAATATTTTAGACCAATTTAAGCAGGTAACTACTTTCGTCTTTGATGTAGACGGCGTACTGACTGATGGTACGCTGTTTGTTTTTGATGACGGGCAGTTTGTACGGCGAATGAATATTAAAGATGGATTTGCCTTGCAGCTGGCCGTTAAAAAAGGATACCGCCTGGCCATTATTTCCGGCGGGGCAAGCGACGCCGTTACCCAGCGGTTGAACCGGTTGGGCATAAACGATGTGTTTATGCAGGTAACCGATAAAAAGACCCGGTTAACGGAATATGTACAACAGCATAACCTGAACTGGAACGAAGTATTGTTTATGGGTGATGATATTCCTGATCTTGAGGTGATGAAACAGGTAGGCGTGCCCTGTGCGCCGGCCGATGCGGCCACCGAAATTAAACAGGCTGCAAAATATATTTCTTTATTGCCGGGCGGACAAGGTTGTGTTCGCGAGGTGATTGAGAAAGTGTTGAAGCTGAATAATCACTGGGAACTGCATACTGATGTGGCCAGTAAATAATTTCTGATTTCGAGATGTATAGATTTTGCGATTTAAATCTCAAAATCCCGAAATCTCAAAATCGAAAAATCCCATTATCCCTGAAAACCGTAATCTTTTTTAAATGAAACTACTGGCAGCATTTATACGCCTGATACGCTCAGTGAACCTGTTGTTCATTGCCGTTACCCAATTGCTGTTCCAGTATTGCATTGTGCGGCCGCTTTTACAACAGGCCAATGCACCGCAGGTACTTGCCATCCCCGTTTTTATTACGCTTATGGCCGCTTCTGTTTTGATTGCCGCTGCAGGTTATATCATCAATGATTATTTTGATTTGAATATTGACCTGGTGAATAAGCCTGATAAACTGGTGGTGGATAAGATCATTAAACGCCGCTGGGCCATTATCTGGCATCTTGTGCTATCAGGATTAGGCGTTTTGTGCAGTGCCTATGTAGCCTGGAAAACAAGGGCCTGGTGGTTGATACCTGCCAATATGGGATGCGTAGCCGCCCTTTGGTTTTACAGCACCATATTCAAAAAGAAATTATTAAGCGGCAACGTTATTATATCACTGCTTACCGCCTGGGTTATTTTAGTGATCGGTTTTATAACACATTATGTTGTTATTAAAAAACCGGATGTATATGCGCTGGTAGATGCCTCGAAACTGATGCGGCTGACGTTCCTGTACGCCGGTTTTGCGTTTATCATTTCCCTCATCAGGGAAGTGGTGAAGGATATGGAAGACATGAGCGGCGATGCCCGCTACGGTTGCCGCACCATGCCGATCGTTTGGGGCATAAACGCATCCAAAGTATTTACCGCCACCTGGCTCATCGTATTGCTTACAACGGTGATCATTATGATGGCCTATATTCTGCCTTTTAAATGGTGGTGGGCGGCTGCCTATAGCGCACTGTTCATTGTGCTGCCGTTGCTGATCTTGTTGCGTAAACTCGTAAAGGCCGTAACACCGGCGGGTTTTCATAAAATAAGCACCTGGCTGAAGCTGATCATGCTGAGCGGTATATTGTCTATGGTATTCTTTAAACTCTATGCATAAGATGAACGGCACTCGTGAAACCCGCATCATACTGGCTTCCCAATCGCCCCGCCGTAAACAATTGTTAGAATGGGCAGAAATTCCGTTTGAGGTCATGGTGCAATCTACCCCCGAAACCTACCCGCCCGATATGCCGGTGCCTGAAGTGCCGGTGCATATTGCCCGGGAGAAAGCGGTTGCCCTGAGGCATAAAAATGAATTCCTCCACCAAAATACCCATGTCATCATTGCCGCAGATACCGTAGTGGTGCTGGGCAATACGATCATTGGAAAGCCGAAAGACCGCGAAGATGCGTTGGATATACTTGCTCGTCTGTCAGGCAATAAGCACCAGGTGATCACCGGTGTAGTATTGTTAAAAGGCCAGCAGGAAATAGCCTTTTCCGATACCACGGATGTTTGGTTTCACCCGCTTACCAGCGAGCAAATTGCTTTTTATGTTGATAAATATCAACCTTACGACAAGGCCGGCGCTTATGCCATCCAGGAATGGATCGGGGTAGTGGGTATCAAATCTATTCAGGGCGATTTCTATAACGTTATGGGCCTGCCCGTTAGCAGGGTGGTGGCGGAATTAGCTAATTTGATAATGTGATAGTATTATCAAATTAATTTTCGTTAGCTTTAGGTATCAGTTTAATTTTAGATGTGTTTAATGCCTCTTTTGTAAGCCCGCTTTGTTAGTTGCAATCATTTATCAGTTACGTCACTCTGTTCAGTAGCACTGCAAGTCATAGAATCTGTTAGATTCTGCGGCATTTGCATATTTGCTAATTTCAAATCTTCAAATTGAAATGACTGAACGGCTGCTGCAATACCTCTGGCAATTCCAGTATTATAATAAACAAGCGCTGATCCTGGATAATGGCGATGCCTTCCAGATCATTCATCCCGGCCGGTATAATACGAACCAGGGCCCCGACTTCCTCGAAGCCAAGATAAAGATCGAAGATACCTTGTGGGTAGGGCATGTTGAATTGCATATAAAAGCGTCTGACTGGTTCAGGCATGCGCATCAGTTCGACCGTAATTACGACAATGTTGTGCTGCATGTGGTATGGCAAAACGACCTGCCCGAAAAGGACACGCATATCCCGGTATTTTCATTGCAGTCCAGAATACCGGTGTTGCTCCTGAAGCAATATGAACACTGGATGAAAAGCGCCGGATTCATTGCCTGCGGCAGCCAAGTGAAGGAGGTGTCGCGCATCATCTGGATCTCGTGGCGCGAAAGGCTGCTGGCAGAGCGGATGCAACGAAAATCGGCAACCGTTTTTTCTTTCCTGTTGCAAACGAACCAGCATTGGGAAGAATCCTTCTGGTGGTTGCTGGCACGCAACTTTGGCGCCGTACTGAATTTTGAACCGTTTGAGGCGGTGGCCAAAACCTTACCTGTAACCCTGCTTGCCCGTTATAAAAATCAGTTAATCATGCTGGAGGCTTTGTTGTTGGGACAGTGTGGTTTGCTGGAAGGAGATTTTGAAGAAGAATATGCCATTTTATTACAAAAGGAGTACCGGCATGTAAAAGCGAAGTATCAACTGGAACCTGTTCGCCAGGCTGTTCATTTTATGCGTACGCGACCCATTAACTTTCCAACCGTTCGCCTGGCGCAGCTGGCGATGTTGATCCATAAGACAAATCATTTGTTTGCCTTTATCAGGGAAACCGTCCACCTCAGCGATATAAAAACCATGCTGGCCGTAACGGCCAGTACGTTCTGGGACCATCACTATACGCTCCATCGAAAATCTGTTTACCGCCCTAAAAAGCTGGGTAACCAAATGATAGATACGCTCATCATTAACGCCGTTGTGCCTGTTCTGTTTGCATACGGATCGTTGCATAATGAAGAACAATACAAGAACAGGGCTTTAAACTGGTTAGATGAACTGGACCCGGAAAGAAATGCCACTACCAATGGCTATGAAGCACTGGGAATTATCAACAAAAGCGCCTGCGATTCACAGGCCTTACTGGAATTAAAAAGCCATTATTGCGATCCTAAAAAATGCCTTGATTGCGCAGTGGGAAATGCCTTGCTAAAAAGATCTGTTTCGGTTTCCCTTGAGTCTTATGCCTGATAGGGTAATGGGGCCATCCCGATTGTCAAAAAGCCTGCCCGACCGGACAGGCGGGTAATAGATATTTTCTAGATGAAAAATGCCGTAAATGCTTTATTATTGCCGGATTATCCCGTTTAGGGAGTATCCTTTATATTTTGACAGTTTGTTTATAATAGTATGATCAAAGGACAAAAAGTAGTAGTAGTGCTGCCGGCATATAATGCAGCCAAAACTCTCCGGCCAACCTATGATGAAATCGACAGATCGATTGTGGATGAGGTGATCCTCGTTGACGATGCCAGTAAAGACGATACCATAGACGTTGCACGAAAAATTGGTATTGAACACGTTATACGGCATGAAAAGAATAAGGGCTATGGCGGGAACCAGAAATCCTGCTACCTGAAGGCCCTGGAAGTAGGCGCTGATATCATCGTAATGCTGCATCCCGACTATCAATATACACCTGCTTTAATTACTCCCATGGTTTCCCTGATAGCCAATAAGGTGTACCCGGTTGTACTGGGGTCCCGTATTTTGGGCAAAGGGGCTTTAAAAGGGGGGATGCCCATGTATAAATATCTTTTTAACCGGATGCTGACGATGACGCAGAATATTCTCATGCACCAGAAGTTATCGGAGTACCATACCGGCTACCGGGCCTATCATAAAGATGTTTTATTATCTATCCCGTTCCAGGATAATTCCGACGATTTCGTATTCGATAATGAACTGCTGGCCCAGATCTTTTTTAAAGGGTATGAGATCGCTGAGATCACTTGTCCCACCAAGTATTTCGATGAAGCTTCATCCATTAACTTCAAACGCAGTTCTATTTATGGATTGGGCGTTTTGCGGGTGAGCATGCAATATTTCCTTCACAAAGCAGGTCTCGCTAAGTTTAAGTTATTTAAAAACATAAGCAAATAGTATAATAATAGTTCCTTTACAAACCTGTTTAAGAATATATGAAAAACGATAAATGTGTTTTTGACATTGGAATGCATGTTGGGCAGGATACTATGTTTTATTTAAAACAAGGGTATAAAGTAATTGCTGTTGAAGCAAACCCGATCTTAGTAGAAAATAATAAAAAAAAGTTCAGTAAATATATAAGTTCCGGCGATCTGATAATTTGTAATGTGGGTATCGCCGATAAGGAAGCTGTATTACCATTTTATAAGAATTTAAGACTTTCTGAATGGAGTTCATTTGACAAATCATTGGGTTCAAGAAATGGAACCGCGTTTGAAGAAATAGCCGTGCCTTGTGTAACAACTAAAAGTTTGTTTGAAAAATATGGTATACCATATTACCTGAAAGTAGATATTGAAGGTTACGACTATTTATGTTTATTAGACATTCCTGTTCAGGGAGAAAAACCCCGGTATGTATCCTGTGAAGCGTCTGATATTTCCTGGCTGGATATATTAAGATCGAAAGGATACACAAAATTCAAAATGCTTAGTCAGGGTGATGATTATACGCCCATTGATCTAAATAAAGAAAAGAAAAAGTATTATCCTAAGTATCTGATCATAAAAAATGGTATAAAACTGCGGCTTCAAAAATTTCTTCCCTTCGAACACAACTTCGGTTCATCTGGTCCATTTGGTGAAGCCACAAAAGGAGCATGGAAAAGCTATGAAGAGGTCCATAAATTATACCTCGAATTCTCAACTGGTAATAATGGGACTCCATTAAACCATGTAAGCTGGTTTGATTTTCATGCCACTTTCTAGATGTTGCTATTTTGCCTCCCATTTCATAATGCGTTGCGACCAGCTTACCAGCACGCTGTTATTCGCCATGTACAATAACATCAGCGGGAAGATCTTGAACAGGCCTCTTTTGGTGGAATTGTTCAGGTCGAGCAATGGTAAGATGTAACTCAGTATCGGAAGCCCGAGATAAATAACCAGCACGGCATATAACCAGTTGCGGGTAGCGGGCGCCAATTTCCGTTTAATCACCAGCTCCAGCAGCAACAGCAGCAGGAAAAAGTAGATGAAATACCCATAGTAGCCAACTCCCAGGTCGCCGAAGATCAGTTTACTGTTGATATCGGAAAACCGGTTGAACAAAGGCGACAGATCGCCCAGGTTGTTGTTCACCTGGCCCTGGATACTATATTTTACCGGCAGGTACTTGTTCAGGTAAATAGAAACCGTGATCAAATACGACAATACAGGTGGCGCCACAAACCAGGCGCTGCTTAACAATCCCTTTACAATTCCACTCTTATTCCGCCAGTGATACCACATGATACCGGGCACCATTAAGCAGGCAAGTATGAGGGTTTCGGAACGAATGTAGGTAGCAATGGCCATCAGCAAACCGGCAAAGGCCAGGTAATTTCGTTGCTGGTTCTGAAAAAACAAATACAGGAACCACACTGACAAAAAGAAGAATACCGTATTGCTATAATCGAACAGCACCATAAATGTATAGGCAAACATTTCGGGTATGGCCATGAAAAACAATACCAGCAATCCGGCAAATACCCTATGTACCGTAAGTGTAAGCGCATGGTACAAAAAGATAATAAAACAGGCAACGATGGTGCTTAACCAGATTTGGCCGAATACAAAACCGGCATATTTATAAATGATCTGCAAACAGGTTATAAATGGCGGTTTGAACACGTTGTTGTTGATGTCGTCATTAACGTTAAAAACCGAATTGAGCATGGTTTTTTCGCGGATAGCATATTCGGCAATTACTTCGGCCCCGGAAGTCAGGTCACGTGGCGTAGGGGGGAAATAAAAGCAACGCCAGGCGCTTACGAATACAATGAACACCATTAAAGCCACAAATGGTATTTCATATATTTTTATTTTGAACCTTATGCCGGCCATTAATTCCCTGAACCGGGCCATCCCCGATTTGAACTTAATATTCAAAAGAACACAGGCTACTATAATGGAAAGGAATACATTGGTTGCTGTAAGCGGGATATAGGCCAGTTGCAGAACAAATGGCATAATCGAAAAGACAGCCACTCCTGATAATATGGAGAGGGGAATAAGCATCCCGGGCTTCCCTTGAATGTTAAATAAGTTGATGAGCCCAAAACCTGCTATAAATTGAAAGATGGTTAATATAATAATGGTAAGAATGCCACTCATAAGGAATATTTGTATTTTTTAAACGCAGCAATGGTATCCAGTAGAGCCTGTTGGCTGGTAACACTGTCAAAAACCAAACGACCATTGTTGGCTGTGATCATCCAGTTCGCTTTGGTAGCTTTTTGGTGATAGGGCCAAATGGTTTTCAGCCCCGTGAGGTAATAGAACACGGTGGGTTCTACAACATGTATATTTAAACCATGTGCGGTAAAATAATCAGTAGGAGGTAATAGGACCAATACCTTATCGGCAGAGCCCCTTTTTTCAAAAAAGGCGGTTACGTCCTTGGCGAACAGGTAATCTGTTTGAAAGCGGGCCATTTTACGTTCCTCCGGATCGAGGTTCAGCTTTTGCTCTTTATAATCTTCCCAATAGGACATGATCCTTTCGTTAAACCATAGTTTGTTGGGTTCCAGGCCAAAGAATATGACCAGGGCAATGACGCTTAATACCAGTAAAATAAATCCTTTAAAGGCTGAAGTGGCAGCCGGTGCCGGCTGTTTTATGGGGGGAATACCTGAAGGTGGAGTGCTAACCGGCTTGCTACTGCTTTCGGTAGTACCGCTGCTACGCGGTGCGGTTTTCTTTTTTTTCATCTAAAGGGTTTTATATTTTTCACGTTGGCTATAAAGGGCCATTCACAAAATTCAGCTACGCATACCTGGTTAAAGCCTTGATTCTGCAAATATTACATCTTTTTACGGGCTTCCATAGATAAGCCCGGATAATTTTCGGCAATTTTAAAACATTTAGAACGAAAAATACAAAACCCGGGGAAATAGATTGGTACAATTAAAAAGAGGCGTCCCGATAGCTATCGGAATGCCTCTTTAACCATTGTTCATAGACATTGGAAGGGTTTTTCTGGATTGGACCATTGTTTTAATAACCCGCATAGCGGGAAATTGTAACCAGTTCCTTATGTAACATGAAAAATGGCCTGTTCTATTGAAACAGAAGACATTTTATATGTTATATAAGGAAACATAATAGCTGGTTTTTCAAAGTGTATTTCTGAACTAAAACCAAAAAGCCTTATTCCGTGCTTTGGCACAGTGTCAATATCATCAGCTACGTGTAGTGGAACTGCTTTTTATAGGTGTTACACAGCGCCTTTACAATCACTTTGATGCCAGGAAAAGGTCGCTAATAAAAATCGGGATATGATTTGATGGTTTCTTAAGTCGATGGGTCTTCTTTAAAATCTGGATTTCCACTTACCTCACTAAAATCATTCCTATCTCGTTATTTCCAGAAAAAAATGTATATGATCAATTAATTTCCTGCTTACATCACAAGCATTATGCCACCCTTATTTGCCATTATTATGGAATTGTATATTCAAACGGTTGACATTTATCTGTTTAGTTTTTAAGTACCCGCTACGGTCCCGGAAATACCCGATAGGGTCACAAAGCGCTGGCTTTGAATGACCTTACTTGGTGTTTTTTGCACATATAAGAAAAGGCCGTCTATCCCGATGTTATCGGGACGAACGGCCTGGGTTTGGTTTTATTAAGCGTTATCCTACTAACTAATTCCAGGCAAAATTGAGCGGTACATTCAGCTTGATGCCGAAATTGCGGCCCATATTGAATACCCCGGTACGACCGGTAACATTATTGACAGCCGCATATTTTAACCGGCTTAAGTGATTTTGATACGCCACATCGCCCAGGTTGTAGGCCGTAAAACGAAGGCTGAAAAGCGGCTTGCCTTTGCTCACAAAATCGCCGCCGATACCAGCATTGATCAACCAGTAATCGGGGGTGGCCGTTTCGGTATCAAACCCCGTAAATGGATGGTCCTGTTTGAACGTATAATCGCTCTCCACGTTGATGTGCAGGTTGCGGATCATTTTTCCTTTGGGCAGAAAACTCACCGCCAGATCGGTGTACAGTCTTGCCGCCGGGATAAACGGAATATTTTTAGTACCATCTACTGCATCGGAAAACTGCGCGCGGGTATACGAAAATGCGTTTCTAAAGTGCAACCAATCCAGCGGGTGGGGGTGAATGTCAAGCGCTAATTCTGCGCCATATAAATTGGCATCTTTTTGATCAAAACGGTAAACATTCAATTCATCACCGGTATCGGGATCAGTGAGAATAGAATCTGCACCGGCGCCGTTCACCATCTTTTCATAAAAGATAAAGTTTTTGATATGATTATAGAACAGGCTTGTTTCCAGTGACACGTGTTCCGAGTTCAATTCAAAACCACCATCCACTTGTAAACTGGTTTCTGATTTCAGGTTATTCATCCCCACCTCATACCGGTTGGTTCCTTCGTGCGCGCCGTTGCTACTCAGTTCGGCCAGGTTGGGCGCCCTGAAACCCCGGGCCACATTGAATTTAAAAGTAACCAGGTCGCTGGCGGAATAACTAAGACCCATACTACCAGATACATTGGAGAAATTACGCGAGAAACCGGTAAACTTAAGCTGGTTGTCTACATCCATCGGTTTGCCATTTACGTGACGACTATCGAAACGGATGCCACCGGTAAGCGACCATTTGTCTTTATTATAATGGGTAAACACAAAGCCGCCGATATCGAACAGATCATAATCGGGAATGATCACCTCTTCTGCTTTATTCGTATTGGTTTGCGACATACCATTGATACCAATGGTTGTTTTCCAGTTTTGGGTAGAAGGCAAATGCCAGCGCAGGGCATAGTTAACGGTTTTCAGATCAAACCAGGCGTCGGGGGTAGCGGCTTCATCGGCATTGCCAAATTCCTGCCGCTGATTTTGCTGATAACCAGCGGTAACGTCTATGCTGCCTTTTCCGAGGGCAAAGTTATTATCAGCCGAGATTTTAAAATGGCGAATGTGTTGAAAAGGGATTTCAGGCGTTATTTTTTTGAAATCGTCATTGGTTGCAATCGCCTCATTACCGCCTGGCATTGCTTTGATAAACGCGCCAGTAGCGCTGTCACGATCACCTTCAACCATACCAATGTGTTGATCAAAATTACTCACCATCAAATGACTGTATCCCCAGGTTCCGCTGTAACCCAGCATACCACCCACATTCTGGTTATAGAATTTGGAATTAAACACCCGGCCATCGTACTTGTTCTTATAATCTTCGGCTCCTTTATAAGAACCATATGCATTGAAACTAAACCCGTTCTTTGTACCGCCCACATCGCCATAAAAACCACGGAGGGCATTATTGGTCTGGTATTCGCCCAATACGTTGGCGTTTATATGCCCTTCGGCTACGGGCCGTTGTGAGATGATATTAATAACACCGGCCAGGGCGTCGCTGCCATACATCAATGAAGCAGGTCCCTTTAACACTTCCACGCGCTGAATGCTGTAATCATCTATTTCAATACCGTGTTCATCGCCCCATTGCTGACCTTCCTGGCGCATACCGTCATTAATAGTAACAACGCGGTTATACCCCAGGCCACGGATAAATGGTTTTGTAATGGCCGGACCTGTTGATAAACCATTTACACCAGGTACTGTTTTAGCGAGGGCATCAATGGCATTGGTAGCAGAAATATTGAAGAGCTGTTCTTTCTTCAATACATCTACCGGTTGCGACGACTGCCTGATGCGGGTAGCGGATGATACCCCGGTTACCGTAACTTCTTCATTTTCTACAACGGCCTCCTTTAACACAAAATCTTTTTGGGTATCGCCATTTATAACTACTGTTTCTATAATAGAGGAATAGCCCTGGTACGTGATCTCAACCAGGTATTTGCCGCCATTCAAATTAGCAATGCGGTACATGCCTTTATCATCTGACATGGTCCCCTTTTTCAGGTCATGTAAGTAAATGCTGGCGCCCGGCAGTGATTCTCCCGTTTTGGCATCTGTTATTTTTCCGGTAAGCACGCCACCCGCTACCGGAGGGTGAACGTATATATGATTATTACCAGGTGTAAGATTTTGCTGACTATAGGTATACGAGCTAATTAGAATGAATATAAATGAGATGATCGCATTTACTGATTTCATAAATGAAAGTATTTGAACAGACCGCAAAGGCCTGGCTGGATTATTCTTGCTTGTTGATAAGGTAGTTTCCCGGGGGTATATGCACGCAATGATCTCATGCTTTTGGCATAAACATCATGGTAGCAATGGGTGAAGATCAGACAGCAAGAGCAGGAGGCGCGCGAAGAGAATGATAGTATTTGTAAATAGCCGGGATGGAAAAAGCAGGTGTGGCGTGGGGCTTGTTTACTACAATAACGGGGACCTGAATTTCAGGAACGGTAGTTTCAGTAAACGGCAGATTGAAATCATTGATACAACCGCACGCAAATTGTATTTCCTGGCTTGAAATGGGTTTTGATGACGTAGTGTGTTGTGTGGCAGCATGTAACCAGTTATGCAGATACAAACTCATACCCATCTTCTGGCTGAAAACCAGTATGAGAACAACGGTGGTGAGCTTTGTTATGAAGCGGTTACCTGTCATCAGTTACAAAAGTAGATAAATTTGCAACAATAGTACAAAAAATAATGTGCTAATATGCTAAACAGTTTTGCAACTAATATCGCATCAAAGATCAATTACATGTACAAACCGCTATGCATTTTGATGGCATTGTTCTATAGCCTGGTTAGTTTTTCGCAGGATACGGTTTATTTCACAAAGGGATTAATGGTGCAAGCTGCCAACCGGTACGGGCGCGAGGCCATTTATACCGATCAGCTGGCGTACGGTTTATACAACCAGACTTTAAGCAAACCCATGGATGGCGGCGCCCTGAACGATAGCAATCGGAACGTCAAATGGCAACCGGTGACAGCCGACAGTATACACCGGTTCCGGATGCGAGGCGGTTTTGGCGGCGGCAGCGCCAGTTATTTGTACCTCACCTATACTGCGGATAAAGAGCGAACAGCCCTGTTGTGGATCAAGGGGAATGCCGGACTGTATTTTAATGGCGTACCGCATATGGGCGATCCATACAGTTTGGGTTATCTCTACATTCCGGTGAAACTAAAGGCAGGGTTGAATGAATTATATGTGCGTGGTGGCCTGGTAAGCGCTGCGTTGGTCTTTCCGCCAAAGCCTGTTTTATTAAATACAGATGATGCCACCTTGCCCCATATCGTATTGAATAGTAATAAACCGGTTTTACAGGGTGCTATCGTTTTGATCAATGGCACTGCCGGCTGGGAGAAAGGCATACAGGTAAAAGCGGTATTGGCAGGGAAAGAAATGACGGCGTCGTTACCAGATGTAGCTCCCATGAGCAGCCGAAAAATAGTATTCTCTTTTAATACTGAAGGCATTACCCAAAAAGGTCAATACAATTGCCGGGTTATCCTGGTAAAAAAAGGTCAGGTGATCGATGAAAAGCAAGTGAGCATAGAGGCGGTAACAGCCGGAGAAAAATACAGTAACACATTTATCAGTGCCATCGATGGAAGTTTGCAATACTATGCCGTAACACCGCAGTCGCCATCACCGCAAAGCGGATCTGCTTTGTTTTTATCGGTGCATGGAGCTGGGGTAGAAGCTATCGGACAGGCGAAAGCATATCAGTCCAAAGACTGGGGTACCCTGGTAGCAGCTACCAACAGGCGGCCGCGCGGATTTAATTGGGAAGATTGGGGTCGCCTCGATGCCCTGGAAGTGCTGGGTATTGCCAAAGCAACATTTCAACCCGATCCGCAAAAGATCTACCTCACTGGTCATTCCATGGGCGGGCACGGCACCTGGTTTTTGGGTGCTACCTATCCTGCTACCTGGGCCGGCATAGCGCCCTGTTCGGGTTATCCTACATTAAAAGGATATGGATCGGCAGATGGCATGATCCCCGACAGCAGTCAATCGCCGATGGAGCAAATGTTGTTGCGCGCCAGCAATCAAAGCGATGTGGTGAAGCTGGCCGGTAATTACAAATCGTTTGGTGTTTATGTTTTACATGGCGATTCAGACCGGGTAGTATCGGTTAATTATGCCAGGCAGATGAAAAAAGTACTGGCGGAATTTCATACGGATATGAGTTATTATGAATATCCCGGCGGTGAACATTGGTTTGGCGACCAGAGCGTAGATTGGAAACCGTTGTTCGATTTTTTTAAATGGCACAAGCGCTTACCCGATAGCCTCACTGATCGCATCGATTTTATCACTGCCAACCCGGGCATTTCATCACAATACAGGTGGGCGACTATTATGCAGCAACAACATCCGCTGCAATACAGCCACCTGCAATTGACACGAAATACCAAACAGTCAATGATCACCGGCACTACCAAAAACATCCGGTTATTGAAACTGCAGCTGGCGCAATTTGGTAAACAGGCAACGGTGCGCATCCGGCTTAATGATCAAAGCCCTATTGAATATACTACGCATAGTGATAATGATAGCTTGTTCCTTGCCTGGGAGAACAACGCCTGGACCATCACCGCACAACCTGCGCTTACCCAAAAAGGGCCGCACCGGTACGGCACTTTTAAAGAAGCGTTCAATAACCAGATGGTTTTTATATATGGAACCAGCGGCAATAAAGAAGAGAACGAGTGGAGCCTTAACAAGGCCCGGTTTGATGCCGAAACCTGGTATTACCGGGGTAACGGTGCTGTGGACCTGGTGGCCGATAAGGATTTTACAATAAGCAAATATGCCAACAGGGGCGTGGTGTTGTTTGGTAATGCGGCTACCAATACTGCCTGGAAGCTATTATTGAATGACTGTCCACTGCAGGTAACCCGAAACGTAATAACAGCGGGTGATAAACGATTTGAAGGCAATGACCTGGCTGCCTGTTTTATTTGGCCTGTACGCAATTCAGCTATTGCCTCGGTAGCGGTGGTTAGCGGCACCGGATTGAAAGGCATGTATGCAGCTTATGGCAACCAGTACTTTGCCGGCGGCAGCGGTTTTCCCGATTACATGATCTTCAGGCTGAATATGCTGCAGGAAGGCGTGAAGGGGATGCAAATGGCCGGCTTTTTTGATAATGACTGGAAGTTGTCGGCTGAGGAGAGGATTGTAAAATAATGTGCTAATGTGATAATATGCTAATGTGCTAATGCTTGCAATTTGGAGTTCACGATGATGTTCCGAAATCTTGCAGCGCGAAGCTGTATTCAATTAGCTAATTAGCACATTAGCAAATTAGCTAATTCTGTTCTTCACTCCCCAATCCGACAGGCTTTTCAAAATTGGTTTCAGGGAATTGCCTTTGGCAGATAATTCATATTCAACCCGGGGCGGCACTTCGGCGTACACGATCCGGTTTATCAGTCCGTCCTTTTCCATTTCACGCAATTGCAACACCAGCATCCGTTCCGTTACTTCAGGAATCGAATCCCGCAATTCACTGTACCGCATTTTACCATGCCATAATCTCCATAAAATAGCAGGTTTCCATCTTCCGCCAATGGCAGTCAGCGTATACGACATGCCGCAGTTCTTCTCAATTCGTTGTTTATTGATGGTATTGGTGGAATTCTCTTTTCGCATTACTTACATTTTTGATAGTACCTAACAACATTATATGTACCGGCAAATGTACGATGCAGCCAATAGTTTTGCAAGCAATAAAAAAGGTAACTATGAAACGGTTTAAAAACAAGGTTGTATTTATTACTGGCGGAAGCCGTGGTATTGGAGCAGGTATAGCTAAGCGTATGGCAGCAGAAGGCGCCGATGTGGTGATCACGTATGTGAACGCTGCCGGCCAGGCGCAACAGGTAACAGATGACATTAAAAAGGCCGGACAACAGGCATTGGCCATACGGGTTGACAATGCGTCACCGGATGCCATTACCGGCGCCATCGAAAAAGCCATGGAAGTATTCGGTCGAATCGATATCCTGGTCAATAACGCCGGTATCTATATTGCCAAACCTTTGGCTGAATATACGTTGCAGGATGTTGACAGCACCATGGCGGTGAATGTACGTGCTGTTTTCCTGGCTTCACAAAAAGCAGCTCAGTACATGCAAAGCGGCGGGCGCATTATTACCATTGGTAGTAATATGGCGGAGCGGGTAACTTTTCCTACCGGAACATTATATGCCATGAGCAAATCGGCCCTGATCGGTTTAACAAAAGGACTGGCGCGTGACCTGGGACCACAAGGTATAACGGTCAACCTGGTACAACCCGGACCAACAGACACCGATATGAACCCGGCTAACGCTCCACATGCCGATATGTTGCGAAGCGCCATGGCCATTCCGCATTATGGCAAACCGGCAGACATCGCCGAAATTGTTGCTTATCTGGCCAGTGAAGAAAGTGGATTTATGACGGGAGCTGCGTTGACCATCGATGGTGGGTTTAGCATTTAATGATAGATATCGATACCATCCCGGTTTAGCCGGGATGGTATCGATAATTTTTTATGCCTATTGAACAAGCAGCTTATGCACTTGTTTAGCCCCGTTGGCAAAGACTGTTACAAAGTAAATGCCTTTCGGTAATTGGTGCAGCGGCAGGGTAGTCGTGAATGCCCCGTTTTGTTCTTTTTGTTGAGTCGCTATTGTCTTTCCCCCCATATCAGTCAGCGTTATGGTTGTTTTTCCATGGAGGTTTCCGTTTACGTAAACAGACACGCTTTCATGTGCGGGGTTAGGATACATTTTTGTTGTGATATTGCTTATAATATTGGTTGATGCCGGATTATTTGTGATCATTCTTGCTCCGGTATTATATATGACCTTACGTATTCTGAAATTTTCCCCGATATATAAATTCCCGGCTGTATCCAAACAAACACTGCCGGGGTTGAATATACCAGCCGTTGTTGGGGGAATGTTATCACCATTATAAATAATTGAGCCGTTTCCTGCAATGGTGTTTATAATACCGGTAGCGATGGTGATCTTGCGCACCCGATGGATAGCCTGATCGGCAAAAAATACATTACCATCTTTATCTGTTGTTATTCCATAAGGAAAACTGATGATGGCTGTAACAGCAGGGCGGTTATCGCCGTTGAAACCAGCTGATCCGGCGATCCCGGCGACAGTGGAAATATTGCCTGTTATGGCATCCACCCGGCGAATAACGCTATTGAGGCGTTCAGAGATGTATATATTACCAAAACGGTCAACCGTAACACCATTTGGTTCGTTCATGGTGGCACCTGTTGCCAAACCGCCATCACCCGAATATCCGGCTGTGCCAGAACCTGCAACAGTAGTGATAATACCGGTAGCGGCTGACACTTTTCGGATAACATGGTTGCCTTTATCGGAAATATACAGGTTACCAGCCAGGTCAAGCGCCAATCCATTTGCCTGGTTGAACCTGGCAGAAGTAGCAGGACCGCCATCTCCGCTATACCCAGATTGAACGCCACCAGCTACGCGTGAAATGATACCGGTTGTTATATTCACTTTTCGCACTGCCATACCATTTTCTATAAAATAAAAATTACCGCTGGTATCCGTTACAACACCGGTGGGAGCAACAATATTAGCCGCAGTAGCTGGTAAGCCATTACCATGATTCAAACCCTTGATACCGGTGCCGGCTACCCTGTTAATGATGCCGGTTGCCGCATCGATGCGATAAACTTTATGGTTATTGATATCGGTCACATACATATTACCGGCTCTGTCAACTGTTACGTTATTGAATTGGTAAAGTTGTGCTTCGGATGCCAGTCCGCCTATGCCGCTGGTGCCCTTGGTATAATTGCCGCAATAGTTAGAAATAACATTTGTTTCACCTGTTATTTTACGAATAACAAAGTTATTGTAGTCATGGATATACAAATTGCCTGCACGGCTGATGGCCAGGTATTGCGGACTATTAAAAGTGGCGAATGACGCATCACCATCATCGCCGGTATTACCCGCGGAGCCATTACCCGCAATTGAATTAATAATACCAGTTGCGGCATTTATGAAACGTATTTTGTTATTTTCTGATAAGTACAGGTTGCCGGCCGCATCTGCGACAATCGCATCGGGATAAGAGATATCGGCTGATGTTGCCGGCCCGCCATCACCACCGGCGCCACCACCTGCATACTTGGTAATGATGCCCGTTGCAGTGGTTATTTTTCGAATAACATTATTGGCAGCATCGGATATATACAGATTGCCGGCGTTATCTGATGTAATTGATTCGGGGAATGCGAGCTGTGCATTTATGGCCGGCCCGCCATCGCCCGTATAACCGGCAGTTCCTAATCCCGCAATGGTATTAATAATGCCTGTTGCAGCGGTGATCTTTCTTATTCGATGAGTCTCTGTGAAATAAACATTATCCGCCATATCAACGGTAATGGAAAAGGGGGTTCCTATCCGGGCATTTACGGCCAGGCCACTGTCGCCACTAAAGCCAGTGGTTCCTGTTCCGGCTATGGTGGTAATTATGCCCGAGGCCGCGTCAATTTTGCGAATACGTCCTGCCAGGGCAACATAAATATTTCCTGACCGGTCAATGGCCATAGAGTAAGGATAGCCTAAGGCTGCAGTTAAGGCCGGGCCGCCATCCCCGGTGGATGTAAGGCCTCCATCGCCAGCAATGGTGCTGACGATGCCTGTTGCTGCTGAAACTTTTCGTACCCGGCGGTTAACCGGATCAAGAATATACAAATTTTCTGCTGTGTCTGTTACAATCCCATTAGTAGTTACGATGCCAATTGCTGTAGCCGGTTTACCGTCACCGATAGGGCCACCGGAAACCGTAGTGATCATTTGGGCAGTAAGCAAGTGCGTAGTAAATAATAAAAGGAAAGCGAAAAAATAACGGAAGGAAGTAAGGCAAAAGTAATTTTTGCTCATGGTAAAAAGGTTTATGGTTAAAAAGAGAGCAAAAATACACAATGCGTAAAACCAGGCAAGAGGTGCATGTAATATTTAGTCAACTGTGACAAAATGGGCGATAACTGCGCAGAAAAATCAGTTTAGTGTGCAGCTCACCGTAATTTCCGAAGCGTATAACATAGCCGTTACCCATTAAAAAACCCTCCCGGTTTAACCGTGAGGGTTTTGTATTTCGACATGTTTGACGAGGCAGAAATAATAATAATGAAACAATTGCAGACGAGGGATCACAAAGACGAAAGTGTACCTGTATCCTGCTCCCTGTAGGGCTTCACATTAATAAATACATACTTACTCCATTGGACATACTTTTTTACCATTCGTTGCGCACTAAACGCTTTCCCACATGGTATTTTCGGTGGCTATCACCTGCATGGTTCCGTTAGAGGACAATGTTACATTTTTTAATGTGTACAAGCCGGGTTTGCAGTTTCCAGGAACTGTTAACCCATCGATAATTGCTTCGGCCGGTAAGCTGCCTCCGTCACCGGCGTTAACCTTTTCAATAACCTCGATTGATTGCATTGGGCAAAAATAAAGCACCATTTTGCCAAAATTGCTTTCCAATCTTACCGGAGAAATGTTAGCTGTCACTGTTTCACCATGTGACAGTTTTTCTTCCTTCATTCTCTGTTGCAGAACATGCGGCTGAGAATAAGAAGTAATAACAACCGGAGTTGATTTTTCTGACTCAGTGGGCTTGCCCTTTGCACCAAAGAGATTGCTGAAAAGGGAGGTGTGTTCTTTTTTCATATCTCTTAAATTTTTAGTTACGAAAAAAACAATAATAAAGAGGTTCGTCTTATACGAGCGTATAAACTGGCTTAATAACTTATCATTCCGATCTAATCAGTAAATAGGATACAGCGTTAGTACAATTCGTCTTTCTTCGGATCCGTTAGCGGTGTTAAAAAGGTTCTATAACATATTATCGGCTCAATAGGGTGGAGCTAAAAAGAGGATAATATGATTCCTGTGTTACTCTAAATAAATAGACAGCGTTTACCTATAAATTGCTGCTTTGTACGGAATGGTGAAATGCTTGCAAAAAAGTATGCTGATGATAGCTATGCTTTTTGCCGGAGAGTTGTCAAAATGGTGGTGATCAAAGTTCGTGTGTCATTCGTTCGTCAATCGATCTGGTACCTGTTGTGAAGTAGTTGAATGCCTGTTCCCCACTTTGCAAACGCACTGGTTGAGTGCATACTTTCTATTGTAAAAAGATCAAAAATTATGCCGGGCAAACGATTGCCTCTTACGTGAATATTGCCTGTCCTTCTTTTATGATATTATTAATTAGATGTTGTTATTACAATGGCTGCAAGCAGTTGTTGTTGGCTATTCACCTAATCCCATATACGGTCATTTGCCGTTATAGGTTGGGCGCTGATCTGTCCCCTTGCGCAGTGAAAAAGTGTTAATACATGCGTCGTGCATTCAATGGCACGCATTCATGCTGGCCTTAACAAAAAACAGTTACCGAAAGCGATAGTTCATATCCCTTCTACTGATAGCAATCGAAAGTTTTTACTGCTTATTCTAATTTAATGATTTTTTCTGGTATAGTAATGCACCTGCCCGGATTAAAATTTAAATTTTAATCTGAGAGAAACAGACACATGCGTCAATAACGCAAGTGCCATTTTTTAACATCTATTATTTTAACACGACCATTGGTTTATTCTACCGGAATGCTTTCTTCCTTTTCGCCAAATACGTATTTGTTAAACCACTGCCAGTTGTGCCATACGGCGGCCAACCGTTCTTTCGGTTTGTTAATGCCATGCCCGAACCCTTTGTAAACAATTAAGCGCGAAGGCACTTTTCGATCCTGCAGACCGCGATACAATTCGTAGGCATTGGGAATGGGCACGCGTTTGTCAAATTCGCCATGTTGAATGAGTGTGGGCGTGGTGGCCTGGTTAATATTGGTCATGGGCGAGGTTTTGAGGTAGATGTCCATGTCGTTCCAGGGTGTATTTTGCAAATATTCGCGGGTAAACGGTGTTATATCGGTATTAACATAGTAAGTGACCCAGTTGGAAATGCCTGCACCCACCGAGATCGCTTTAAAAATATGGGTGTTGGTAGTCAGAAAGGCAGAAATGTAACCGCCCTGGCTCCAGCCCATGGCGCCCATTTTCGAAGTATCGATCATGCCCCGGCTGTTTAAATGATCAATGCCGCTCACCACATCCCACATATCACCCACACCGAGGTTACGCACATTCAGAGAACGGAATTTTTCACCATAGCCGGCGCTGCCCCGGTAATTTACCCGCAACACAAGCGCTCCCTTTTCAACCCATTGCATGATTGGATAAACATAACTCGCCGTAGGATCAGGAATATCAATACCTGTAGGGCCGCCATGGATGACAACCAGCAACGGATATTTCTTTTGTGGATTGTAATTCGCAGGTTTTATCAAAACGCCTTCAATGGAAGAACCATCTTTGCTTTTCCATTGAATGACTTCATTCACCGGCGTATTCCAGCCGGTAATTTGCGCGGTGCTATTGGTGATCTTTTTTAAAGGCTGTTTAAAGGTTCCGGTGTATACATCGCTCAGCTCGGCATAGTTCCGGGCGGTCAGCGCTATTTTGTCGGTGTTCTTGCTAAAGGAAACGTTTGTGGTCAAATCGTAGGGGAGATCGAACACTTTCGATTTGCCTGTTTTAACATCTACCGTATATATCCTTTGTTTTGTTTTTTCCAGCGCGCTCAGGAACAAACCGTGTTGGTTCCAGTCTACCACCGACTTGTATTCATCAATATCGGTGGCAATTTCCCGGCTTGTTTTTGAAGCTATATCATATATGAACAAGCGATTGTTTTTATAATAATCTGAAACACTGTCATTAATAGCGCTTTGATAAACAAATGCCTTGCCGTCAGGACTCCAGCGGCTGATAAAATCGCCGGTGGGATTGCTTACCAGGGTATCTGTTTTTTTAGTAGCCACCGTTAATAACATGATATCAGCGGTAATACCGGAAAGGATCAGCGAGTTCGATTGTTTGTTAAAAAGGATCTGTTTCCCATCGGGGCTCCAGGCAAAACCGGCCACGGTGAAATTGCCATCGGTGATCTTTTTAGCAACCGGTAAGGTAAAGCAGCCTGTTTTTATGGCAGTGTCGGCGCCTTTTTTGGTAGTGTCTTTTTTACTGTCGTAACAGGGAAGTTGACCGGCCATTACCACAGAGTCGTAATTAAAGTTGAGCAGCCACAAATGACGGTGTTTATATTCTTCTCCTTCAACGCCAAAAGCGCCATAACGGTCTTTTAGTGTTTTATCCTGCTTGCTGTCTGTTTCCGCTTTTAGCAGGGCTATCTGGTTGCCGGCTGCATTCCATTCATACCCCAGCACACCATCCTCCTCTTTAGTGAGCGGTAACGCTTCGCCTCCATATACTGAAATAAGATATAATTGTGTTTTGTCGCCCCGGTCGGCCAGGAAGCTCACAAACCGGCTGTCTGGCGTAAACCGGGCAGCATAACTACTGCCTTTGGCCGTACGCGTAAGTTGAACCGGCGCTTCGCCATCGCGGCTCATCCAAAGTTCTCCATCGTAGGCATTATTGGCCCAATCGGTGGTATTGACGGAATACACGACCGTTCTGCCGTCGGGCGAAATGAGCGGAGAAGAAACGCTTTTCACGCTGATCCATTTTTCAAACGATACCGTAGCGCCTTGCTGCGCAAAGAGAGTTGTTGTTGCGAACAAAACCAGGAAGAGGAGAAGGCGAATCATATAGTAGTTGTTTTTTTAAATGTACAAAGAAAGAAGAACCGGCTCTGCCCGAAAGTGATAAGTGGGGTAGCGTTTCCCCAATACGGCGAATGCCCCGGGCGGTTCTGGATCGGCCCGTTTAATTACAGGGTGGCATTGATTTGTTCTGAGCCTATCAGATATGAATCAAATATTATCCGACATGGAAAAATGGATCGTTCTGATAAGAGGGAAATTGGAAAAATGGCTGGAGCTTTTTATAACAATGCTTCCTAACCTGCTGCTATCTATTCTTATTGCTGTCCTTTTCTTTTTTGTGGCAAAATTCCTGCGAAGAGGCATGTACCGGCTGTTGCTTAAAGTTTCCCATAAACCGGCTGTCAGCGGACTTTTCTCAAGCATATTTTATTTCATCATTTTGTTTGTGGGTCTTTTTATAAGCCTGCAAATATTGAATCTTGAAAAAACAATCGCATCCCTGCTGGCTGGCGCCGGTATTATTGGACTGGCATTGGGTTTCGCCTTCCAGGACCTGACAGCCAATTTTATTTCCGGCGTATTTATTATTTTCAGAAAGCCGTTCGATGTAGGCAACGTTATCGATACCAACGGATTTACGGGGATCGTTGAAGAGATACAATTGCGCTCTACTACCATACGCACTGCGCAGGGTTTGCATATTATGCTGCCGAATAAAGAAATTTTTCAAAAGCCCATTACCAATTATTCCCTTAGCGGCAAACGGCGGATAGACGTGGTGCTTACCTTACCCGGTAAATTGGATATAAAGGATATCGAATTACGTATACAAAATGCCCTGGCAGAGATACCCGAAGTAAAGGATGACAAATCCCAGGTGCTGTTTACCGATTATAACGGCGATACCATAAAAATGGAAGTGCATAGCTGGATCGACAACACCATTGAAATGGGTTATAATAATACAAGGGATAAAGTATTAAGAAAAATACATGCAGCTATTACTCCCAAAGAAAGTTCATAGTTCAATAGTTCAATAGTTCATAGTTCACAGTTCACAGTTCATAGTTCATAGTTCACAGTTCATAGTTCGGGTTAACTGTAAACTGTGAACTGAAAACTGTGAACTGTCAACCATTAATGATGGAGCCCCCGTTCGGATGTAAAACCTGTCCGGTCATATACGAGGCATCTTTGGACGCCAGGAAAAGATAACTGGGCGCTACCTCAACCGGTTCACCGGCTCTTTGCAGGGGTGTGTCTTCTCCATGGTGTTTGTTACTTTCTTTATCAGAGCTCATGGCGAGTGGTGTCCAGATAGGACCGGGGGCCACGCCGTTCACCCGGATCTCTTTATTGGCCAGACTGGCCGAGAGGCTACGGGTAAATGCGACAATAGCGCCCTTGGTGGCGGAATAGTCGAGCAGTTGCCCATGGCCCTGATAGGCAGTTACCGAAGTAGTATTGATGATAGCGCTGTCTTTTGGCATATGAGGTAATGCGGCCTTGGTTATCCAGATCATGGCAAATACATTCACCTGGAAAGTACGAATGAGGTCTTCTGTTTTTATGTCTTCAATGCTTTCGGTCTGGTGCTGGGTGCCTGCATTATTCACGAGAATATCTATGCGGCCAAAATGTTTTACGGTAGCATCCACCAATTGATGACAGAATGCTTCCTGGCTGATATCGCCCTGGATCAGCAACGCTTCACCGCCATATTTTTTGATCAACGCTTCTGTATCTTTCGCGTCTTCTTCGCCGCTAAAATAGTTAATGGCTACTTTGGCGCCTTCCTTGGCAAACAAAATGGCCACTGCTTTGCCAATACCGCTGCCACCGCCGGTGATCAGGGCTATTTTGTTTTTCAGCTTGCCGCTGGGTACATGGTTCACATCATCTACTACCGGTTTATGCTCCATCTGTTTCTCACTTGTTACCGCTTTATCGGGTGCAGGTAATGTATCGGGTTGCTGATGCTGTTTCATGGCGATGTTTTTAATTTTAGGTTAACCGTGACACGGTTCTATTTATATTATAAAATGATCTTTTGCAGATCGATATCGGCCGGCCCGGTCAGCACCTTTCCGTTGGCATCATACCGCGCGCCGTGGCAGGGGCATTCCCAGCATTTTTCTGCCAGGCTCCAGCTTACCGTGCATTTTAAATGGGTGCAGCGGGAGTTCAAAGTATGTACTTCGCCTGCTTCATCTTTGTAAAGCGCAAGGGTGTGTCCTTCCACCTGTACAACCTTTCCTTCGCCCGGCGCTATGTCGGCTAAGACATGTATCTTTTCTTTCGAAAACAATCCGGTTATCAATTGCTTCGCTACATCCACATTCTCCTTTACAAAATTGGTAAACCCGGCAATGGGTTTTACGCGGTTCGGATCGAACAATTCGATATAAGGATTTTCTTTATTTAAAACGATATCGGTGAGCAGGCGGGCAGCCACGGAACTATAGGTCATGCCGTTGCCGCCGAAACCGGTAGCTACCAGTATTTTTCCTGGGTTACCGGGCAGGTGACCAATATAGGGAAGTCCATCGGCCGGCTCAAAGTATTGTGACGACCAGCGATAAGCGATTTCCCGGACGTTAAAATGCGAACGGATATGGCTTTCCAGTTTGGTAAAGGGCACATTGGTATTATCACCATGCGCTGTTTTATGATCTTCGCCACCTATAATAAGATATGGCTCGCCATCTATTTCTTGTGTTCTGTAATAATGATAGGGATCGTACATATCATATGCGAGACCGGCAGGATAATGCTCGTTTGCCAAACGAACAGCCATGGCATAAGAACGGTAAGGTGCACAACGCAGGTGTAACAGATTAACACCTGGTGGAATATGTGTAGTATAGATCAGCCACGATGCGTGCCAATCGCCGGCTTCGGTTTTAACCACCAACGGATCCGTATTGTCGGTATCCAACACCCGGCAATGCTGCACAATGGTGCCGCCGGCATCTTCAAAGGCTTTTGCCAGTGCCATTACATATCTGACGGGGTGAAATTTTGCCTGGTCCTTTATTTCAAGCGCCTTTTCAAATTTGAGGGATATCGGAATGGCATCAGTATAGGTTGCTGAAACACCTGCTTCCACAGTAGCTTTCCGAATCGCTTCCAGTTCCTCCGTTTGTTTTTCATGCTGTGAAAAAAGAAAGGCGCTGGCTGCTGAAAAATTACAATCGATCTGATGCTTTTCAATATTGGCTTTAATGGTATTGATAGCACCGCGTGCAGCCTGGGCTACGAGCGCGGCGTTTGCTTCGCCGAAATTTTTTGCAATGGTTGTATAAGGGGTATCCAGCAGGGTATTGAGATGGGCAGTAGTGCCACCGGTAGTTCCAAAACATAAAGTATGCGCTTCAATTAATACACAACGTAAACCGGCTTGTTGTAATAATAAAGCGGTACTTACACCGGTGATGCCGCCGCCGGCTATTACTACGTCATAGGTTTGATCGGCGGCTATAGGCCGGGTAGGTATAAATGCTTCCGATGTATTTTGCCAAAGGCTTGTATTGGCGCCATCCCTTGCTATCATAACAATCGTTTAAGTAACACATTGCAATTTTCATCCTGTTGCCTGTTGCATTTGATTAGGGAAAAAATTCCCCGCCAGCCGTTTTATTAGCGGTCAAATCCAAACAACCGCGCATTATCATCCTGCTGACCCAATGCCATGCGGGTAATGACCTGAGCAGCAATGATGCTGAAGGTAATGCCGTTACCACCGAGGCCCAGTGCATAATAAGTATGTGGTTTACCGGGTAAACAGCCGATATAAGGCAAGCCATCTTTGGTAGAAGCGAAGGTGCCGGCCCATTTAAAATCTGTTCTGAAATGAATGGCAGGAAATAATTTTTTAAAAGCCTGTTCCAATGCTTTCGCTTTTGCAGGAAGTGCTTTGTCGCGCCGGTGCGGATCAGAAAAATCATCGTCTTTACCGCCAACCAGGATGCGGTTATCTTCGGTTGTACGAAGATATAAATAAGGGTGGGCTGTTTCCCAGATCAGCGCATTCTGGTGCCAGTAATGATTGGTGTTACAGGGCTCGCTGACAATGGCATAAGTAGATTGCAGTGATTGTATTTTTTGTGGGATATACTTTGCCGATTCATAACCGCAGGCGATGACCAGTTTACGTGCTTTGATCTTTTTGCCTTCTTCTGTTATCAACTCAACGCCCTGGCGGTTTTCCCGAAAATGCTTGATCCCGGTATGATCGTATACTTCCAATCCCAATGACTGACAACGGTGCAACAGTTCATGCGTGAGGCTGTATGCTTTTACTTCGGCGGCATCCCGGGAAAGAATAGCGGCGTCTTTTTCAAACCCAAACCTGTTATTAATGGTTGCTTTATCGAGCCATTGCATCGCTATGCCATATTGTTTACGGAGTTCATATTCTTTTTTCAATGCGGGCACATCTTTCTTATACGATGCGTATTGCAGGCTTGGTCTTCTGGTGAATGCGACTTCCGGCCAATGGCCGCAAATTTCCTGCAGGTCGTCAATGGCTTTCAGGCACAGCAAATAACTTTTAACCGCATCGGATTCGCCGCGTTTGGTGATCAACTCGGTGAGCGGGGTATCAATTTCATATTGCAACAGGGCCGTGCTGGCGGCTGTACTACCCATACCCACATGCCGTTTATCAACGACCACTGTTTTAAAACCGGCCTGGCAAAGATGCCAGGCGGCCAGCGCCCCGCTGATGCCTGCACCCATGATAACAATATCGGTTTTGATATCTTTTTGCAGGGAAGGGTAGGAGTGAATGATGCCCTTATCGAGCAACCAGAAGGGATAATCCGATCTCAGGTCCATGTATAAGAATATTTAATTAATCATCCGTTTGGCTACAGGAATAAGAAGCATGCCACTGTTCAGGTGGCATATCATTTGAAATCATGTATAGTTGTAAGGGACAAGCAACACAATAAATGAATATTATAAAAAGCTATTTAAACTGTATCACATAGGAACGTTGATGGAGCGGCTATTGCCTGGCTATAGGGTGCCAGTGTAACAGCCGCTTTATACTTTTTAGTAATATTAAACTGGGAAACTTATTACTCAAACTGAGGCGATTCTCATATGTAAAAATGTTGCTTATGATCTTATTTATATGTTTATATGACTTACGAACATGAAAAAGAATATCTCTTTAATAAATCGGCTTGACTTTCTTTCCGGCGGTGGAGAAATGGGTGAACGGATCCGCAATTTTGATTGGACAACAACTCCTTTAGGCGATCCTGAAACCTGGGACCAGGGTTTAAAGACCTGTGTGCGCATTATACTTACTTCGGCCCAGCCTATGTTTGTTTGGTGGGGGCCTTCGCTCATCAATATCTATAATGATAGTTATGCGCAGATCATGGGTAAAAAGCATCCGGCCGGTTTGGGAGCCCGGGCGCAGGATGTATGGTCAGAATTATGGGACCTGCTGGTGCCAAAAATAGAAAGCGTGGAACGGAATGAAGGCACTTATGACGATTCCTTCTTTTTTATTATGGAACGCAAGGGCTTTTCCGAAGAGGTGTATGTATCCTTTTCATATAGTCCTGCGCCGGGTGATGATGGAACCGTAAAAGGCGTATTCTGCGTTTGTTCAGAAAATACGGAACGTGTTATTAATGAAAGGGCCTTGCAAACCTTGCGCGACCTGGGCGCCATGGCCTTTGATGGAAAGACCCTGGATGTTATTTACAGGAATGTGGCGGACGTACTGGGAAAAAATAATATAGACTTCCCTTTTGCTTATGTTTATAAAATAGAGAATAACGGGAACACGGCTATTGCAACGGCTTCAACCGGAACTGACAATAAGCAATACCTGTTGCCCGCGGTTATAGATACAGAAGCACCAACAGATGTTACCAGCCATTTTTGCCAGGCGTATTTGTCAAATAAAGTGACCCTAAAGGAAGTGAAAAATATACCTGAAGATCTGCCAAAAGGTTTTTGGAAGAAGGCATCATCGAAATTCGTTTATATACCCATCAGTACGGTTGGCAGCAATCATCCGTATGCCATTATTTTTGCAGCGATCAATCCATGCCGCCAGTTTGATAAGAACTTTCAGCAGTTTTGCGAGCTGATCGGGGAGCGGGTTTCTTTAGAGATCAACAAAATGCTGGCGCTGGAAGAAGAACGGAAACGCGTAGAGGCGCTGGAGCAGATCGATAAAGCAAAAACCGTTTTTTTCAGCAATATCAGTCATGAGTTCAGAACCCCGCTTACCTTAATACTAAGCCCGCTCGAAGAATTGCTCAACCAGCAAAAAAACAATCTGTCGGCTACGGAAAAGCAAAATATTGAAACTTCGCACCGGAATGCGTTGCGTTTGCTGAAACTGGTGAATACGCTGCTCGATTTCAGTCGCATTGAATCGGGCAAACAGCAGGCAAGCTATGTACTTACCGATATAACGGAATTAACTACCTATCTGGCATCCAACTTCCGGTCGGTCATTGAAAAAGCAGGGTTAACATTGATCGTTCATGCTGATACCTTTGTTCAACCCGTGTATATTGACCGGTCAATGTGGGAAAAGATTGTGTTTAACCTGTTATCCAATGCGTTTAAGTATACGCTTTCAGGAAGTATTACGGTTGAATTAACAGCAGAAGACAAATTTGCCGTGTTACAAATAAAAGACACCGGCGTTGGCATTCCCGAAAAAGAGCTCCCTCATATGTTTGAACGATTTCACCGGGTGCAGCAGGTAACGGGCAGAACATTTGAGGGTACCGGTATCGGGTTATCGTTAACCAAAGAACTGGTGCAACAGCATAAAGGGGAAATCAATGTAAAAAGCAAGCTTCATACAGGAAGCACGTTTACAGTAAAGATACCATTGGGTAAAGAGCATCTGCCTTCGCATCAAATAGCAGTTTCTGGCAAAGAAGAACCAGTTACGAGCAGTATGTATGTAGAAGAAGCGGGCACCTTGTTGGTGAAGGATAAAGGCATGGAGCACATAGCTGAGATCAACAACCTGCCGTTGGTGCTGGTGGTGGATGATAACGCAGATATGCGTGACCACCTGCAGTCGATACTGGTACCGCATTTCAATATTATCACCGCCACTAATGGTCAGCATGCTTTAGAAATAATAAATAAGCAAATGCCGGCGTTGATTTTAAGTGATGTCATGATGCCGGTAATGGATGGCATTGGTTTGGTAAAAGAAGTGAAAGCGAACCGGGCGACCGCCCATATACCTGTGATCCTGTTGACGGCCCGGGCCGGTGAGGAATCAAAGATCGTTGGCTGGGAAACAGGTGCAGATGATTACCTGACAAAACCTTTTTCTTCAAAAGAGCTTATTTCACGGGTGTCATCACAGATAAAGACCCAGCAAATAAGGACCGAAGCGCTTATGGATATTGCCGAACAACGGAAATATTCGAGGAAGCTGGAAGAAATGAACCGGGAACTCATTAAAATGAATGAAGAGCTTTCTTCCTTTGCCTATATAAGCAGTCATGATTTGCAGGAGCCTTTGCGCAAGATCCAGATGTTCAGTAAACGCATTCTGGAAAAGGAAATACATGCGCTGAGCGAAGAAGGAAAAGACTTCTTTCACCGGATGGACAATGCTGCAAACAGGATGCGGGTGTTGATAGATGATCTGCTTAGGTATTCCCGCACCAACACTTCCCAAAAGCGTTTTGAAAAGACCAAACTCAACGGGTTGATGATGGAAGTGAAACAGGAGTTGTATGAAAAAATTATGGCCACCCATACCATTATTGAATATGAATCACTCCCTGAGTTAAACATTATACCTTTTCAATTCAAACAATTGTTCACCAACCTGGTTTCCAATTCTATCAAGTTTGCCAGGCCGGGTGTAGCGCCTCATATTATTGTAAAAAGCACCCTGGTCAATGGCGCCCGGATCACTCATCCTGCAGCCGATACAGAAAGGAAATACTGGCATTTGTCTTTTGCCGACAACGGAACCGGTTTTGATCCGCAGTACAATGAACAGATCTTCGGCTTGTTTCAGCGCCTGCATGGGCGAAAGGAATATGAAGGAACAGGCATTGGACTGGCTATTGCTAAAAAAGTGGTAGAGAACCACGATGGCATTATTACGGCAGAAGGAAAAGAAAACGAAGGCGCAACGATTCATATTTTTCTGCCGGTGTAACACCTATTTAGCCAGCCAGAATAACCCATCGATGATCAGCCGGCATTCCGCTGCGTTCTCCAGCGTGAACGATAATTCTTTATTGGTTTTATTATCGTAGTCAATATCGTTATGCCCCATGTTGATGTAAAGCATTTTATATTTTTTGTTCGTCCATACAACCGGGTAATAACCGTTGTGCCAGATCTCATGCTTTTTGGGGCCGGTACCTAAAGGGAAACTGGTTGAATCGATAGACAGTAATATTTTTATGTCGGGGTTTTGCCGCAGATCTTTTTCCCATTTGTACCATTCGTTAGGGGCAGATTTGAAAGTAACCGGCAAATGCCGGGTAGCCCGGTGTTTGCTTTTTTCTACCCGTAATATGGCCGAAGTCGGCCGCCAGGTATTTCCCCTGTATTGTCCCGAACCCAAAAATTCATTGTGATACCAATCCCAGTTTTGCGGATACGTGGAAGGCGTTAATGCAAAACCCGCAAAATGGAATCCCATCCAGGCCCCACCATGATGCATATAGTTTTCGAAAGCGGCCCTTTGTGTTGTGTCTTCCGGCCGGGTATCTAAAAACAGCACCACCTGGTATTTCGCCAGGTTTTGGGTATTCATCCTGGTCCAGTCGTTGGTAGAATCGTATTGGAAATGATATTGAGCAGCCTGTTGCGAAAACCAGCGATTGGCTTCATGCACAAAACTAATATGCGCAGGGTCGTTTTTGGGGGTATAAAAAGCAATTACTTTGAATAATGGCTTTGTTTGACTGATTGCATTTGCAATACAACAAAGGTTGAATAGAAATGCAATAGCAAGCAATCGAATGAATGGCATATAATATATTTCTGTAAACTATTTTTGTCCTGAACTGACAAGATAATTATTAAATGTCACCACCCGGCCACCAATAAATTCCTCGCGGCTTTTTCGCTGCAACGTTGAAACCGGGCATAGGCTTTTGCCGCCTGGCTTCTGATGTTTTCCGTTGGTTCGTTCCTGATATAGCTGGTGAGTGCATCGTGCAGCGTATAGGCTTCGGGACACATTAAACCTGTCGTCCATACCAATGGATTTGCCCGGGTAGGGGCTAACAGGGGCGTGAAATACTTTTTACTTTTGCAGGCCAGTATGATGGCATCCCGTTTAAGGCTGTCCGTATTTTGAAAGCGTTCGGTAAGGTTAAAATCCATGAGCCCATCGTGCCCGATATAAGCGATCAGCTTTCCATTTCCCTGAATGCCCAATTGGGTACCGTTTACACGCAATGTATCTTTCACCTGGCCGGCACAGCTTCTTAAAAAATCAATAGTACATTGTTTAATATAACGGCCATCGTAGGCATCTGCCACCAGGTAATATTTCTTTTGCCGGTGTTTGAAAATCAGGCGTTCCAGCCGTAAACTATCTATCTTGTAACGTTTTAAAAGCATCCATTCCCTGCTGTTCTTAAAGTAGGTGCGAATACCGGCGCTGCACCCCCAATACAAATTGCTGTTAGGGTCCTGGCCGTTTCCGATAGCGGCAGGCACAGGAACAATGCCCTGGTATTTGTTATCGCATAAGGCAACAAATACATGGATCGTTTTTGTCGATGTGTCAAAAGCGGTATTAACGGAATAACTGACCGGCGTATGCTTTTTTTGGGGGGCGCTACCAGGTTGGTTTTGGGAACATGCAGAATGGAAACCAATGAATGACGGTAATATCAGTAAAAAAGGAAATATGCGGTTCAATCAGCAATTTTTTAGTATTTGGAAAGAATGCTAAGATGCAATCAGGTTGAAATTCCATAGTAATTGTGCGTAAAAAGGACTATCTTATGGGCGTTAAATGAGGTGATCTATTCTTTATAATATTAAATCCAGGTTCATGAATATCCAGGTTTACAATCTAAGCAGAAATACAAGTGATGCGGATCTGAGAAGATTGTTTTCTGCCTTCGGTGTGGTTAATTCGGCAGAAGTTGTTCGCGATAAATTAAATGGCCGGTCGAAAGGAAACGGGGTTATAGAAATGCCGGTAGAACGTGAAGCAAGACAGGCTATTGCGTCGCTTGATAAAACCGTAATGGATGGCAAGAACATCTCGGTAAGCGAGTTGAATTTACCCGCTCAATGGTAGCAGGAAAATGGAAGATGACTATTGTTAACTACTGCTAAATGAATAAGTTAGCCTGGAAATTCAATGTTTTTTCAGAAATAAACATAAAATGCGTACCTTCGCGTAACTTATTTCCTACTGCACCTATCTTGATTTCCTCTTTTCAAATTAGTGAAGGTAAGATCGTAAGCCTGGTATGTGTCTCATTGGCCGCTTACCATCATTATTAATTAAAAATACAGACATTGTCATTCGAAAAGTTAAAAATCATTGAGCCCATATTAAAAGCGCTTAAAAACGAAGGTTATACACAACCGACTCCGATTCAAGAACAAACCATTCCAGTTATACTTCAACAAAGAGATCTTTTTGGCTGTGCCCAAACAGGGACCGGTAAAACGGCCGCATTTGCTATTCCCGTTCTCCAGTTATTGCATGAGCAACAACGGGGTGTAAAACAAAGGGGTATTAAAGCATTGGTACTAACGCCCACACGCGAACTGGCTATTCAGATACAGGAAAGTTTTGAGGCATATGGAAAATTCACCGGATTAAACCAGATGGTTATATTCGGTGGTGTATCGCAGGTATCACAGGTAAACGCTTTAAGAAGAGGCGTGGACATTTTGGTAGCTACCCCCGGCCGGTTGCTCGACCTGGTAAATCAAAGAATTGTAAACCTTAACGATATCCGGTTATTGGTGCTTGATGAAGCAGATCGTATGCTCGACATGGGTTTTGTGCATGATGTTAAAAGGATCATTGCCAAAATTCCCACACAAAGGCAAACGCTGTTCTTCTCCGCAACCATGGCCCCTTCTATTAGAAAACTGGCAGACACTATATTGGTAAACCCGGTTAAAATAGAGGTTACACCGGTTTCTACAACCGCTGAAACCGTAAAGCAAACCGTTTGTTTTGTTGAAAAAAGAAACAAACCTTCTTTATTGTTGCACCTGTTGACCAATACGGATATTCCAATGGCGCTTGTTTTTACCCGTACCAAACACGGGGCCGACCGGGTTGTCAAAGAATTAAACCGTTCAGGTATTAGGGCAGAAGCTATACATGGCAACAAAAGCCAGCAGGCCCGGCAAAAAGCATTGCATCAGTTCAGGTCAAAGCAAATCAAAGTGCTGGTAGCCACTGATATTGCAGCCCGAGGCATAGATATTGATGAGTTAACGCATGTTATTAACTATGAATTACCGAATGTTCCTGAAACCTATGTACACCGTATCGGCCGTACAGGGCGTGCAGGCAACAGCGGTATAGCGCTTTCATTTTGTGATCACGAAGAGAAAGTATTCCTGCGTGACATTCAAAAGCTCATAACCAATGAAATAAAGGTCGATCAGGACCATCCTTTCAAGGTTAATATGAGTAACAACGATAACCGTTCTTTTTCCAGAACTACACCCGTTGCCCGTAAAACGGCTAACCGGTTTTCACCGGCAAACCAACAACGCAACAGGTACCATAACACAGTTCAATAATTGTCTTAAATTATAAACGGCTATTTATGACAAATGCTCAAATAGAAAAATTTCTTGAACAAAACTACCTAGAGAAAGCTCCGGTTAAAGTAAGTTTTAAAACAAGAAAACCGCTTATAGGCTTATTTATAAAAACAGCGGATTACAGTGAACTGAAGTCAAAAAACTTCTGGCGGATTGTGGGGGAAGTGAATATCGAAAGTTACCGGAAGTCGAAAGATATGAATCTGGCCAGGGTATTTAGCGGATCTGAAATGACCAAGCTCTCTGCGCCTTAGTGGACTATAATAATATTGTAAAAGGCATTTTGATTACCCGGCATTGTGTAGACCAAATGGTAGTTACATCTGGTCAAAATCAATGTGCATCTAACCTGCTTTGTTAATATGTTACGTTCTGTCATTACCGGTACAGGATGCTATATTCCGCCGGTTATTAAAAAAAACAGCGACTTCGTCTCAGGGATTTTTTACGATGAACATCATCAACCCCTTAGTCTGTCATCGGAGGTTATTGTAAAGAAGTTCGGACAAATTACCGGCATAGAAGAACGCCGGTATGCACCTGACAACCTCAATACATCTGATCTGGCGGCTAAAGCGGCCATGCTCGCTATTGTGGATAGTGGTGTTGACGCGGAAACGATTGACCAGATCATAGTCGCTCATAATTATGGAGATGTAAAGAAAGGTGCCAGTCAATCCGATGCCGTGCCTTCGATTGCATCACGGGTGAAGCATGCGCTTGGCATAAATAATCCTTTTTGCGTTCCATACGATATTTTGTTCGGTTGCCCCGGTTGGCTACAGGGTTTAATACAGGCCGATGTTTTTTCAAAAGCCGGTCACGCCAAAACCTGCCTGGTAATTGGCGCCGAAACCCTGTCAAGGGTGGTTGATGAACACGACCGCGATAGTATGATCTTTGCAGATGGCGCGGGCGCCTGCATCGTTGAATATAAAGAAACCGGCAATAAAGAGGCGGGCATACTGGGAAGCAGTACCAGGTCCGATTGCATGAATGAAGTGGCTTATATCAACTTTGGTAAATCATACCAGACCGACTCAGATCCGTGTACGCGTTACATTAAGATGAAGGGTAGAAAAGTGTATGAGTATGCTTTGCGCTATGTTCCTGAAGCCATGAAAGGATGCCTTGACAAAAGCGGGGTCGATGTTAAGGACCTGAAAAAAATATTTATCCATCAGGCCAATGAAAAAATGGATGAAGCCATTGTAACAGCTTTTTATAATCTGTATGGCATTCCACAGGCGCCTGAGCATATTATGCCCATGAGCATTCATTGGCTGGGAAACAGTTCTGTAGCCACTATACCAACGTTATACGACCTGGTACTTAAGGGAAAAGTAGATGATCAGAAGCTACATTCCGGAGATGTAATTTTATTTGCATCCGTTGGCGCCGGCATGAACATAAATGCAGTTAGTTATCGGTGCGAATAATAAAGAAATAAGGCTGTGATTCATAGCTTTAGATTTTTATTGGCTGAATCCATTTAAAAGACTATCTTTAATATCAATTGAGTTTTATCATAAAGTTTTTAAACGATCTTTTGCTCTTTTTTCCTCTGTAAACTTTCGCTTGATACTTTTTGTGAGTGCTCAGTTCAATTTATCACAATTTAATTTTACAGTAATGAATTTGTACGTTTCAAATTTAGGGTTTCATGTTAATGATGACGACCTAATGAATTTATTTTCGGCTTATGGTACCGTTACCTCTGCCAAAGTAATAACAGACAGAGAGACTGGCAAATCACGTGGATTTGGTTTTGTTGAAATGCAATCGGACGATGAAGGCAAAAAAGCAATCGCAGGCTTAGAAGGTAAGGAATTGGAAGGCAGAAACATTTCTGTTTCTGTTGCAAGACCAAAAACAGACAAAGGCGGCGGCGGTGGCGGCGGTAACTTCTCTCGTAACCGTGGTTCCAGATGGTAGTCTCTTGTATAAATACTTGATTAAAAACAACTAGATTTATACGAAACTGATAAAGCCTTCAACTCTTTTGAGTTGAAGGCTTTTTTTATGTGCTTCGGGCTGTTGATACACTGAATTTCCATGATGCCGTTTGGCGTTGTAACCATGTCACTACCTCAATAAATAACAAAGGCCCCGATAGACATCAGGGCCATGTTCATTTGTGTACGTCTCCCTATTTAATCTATTTTTTTATAAAGTTTTTGGTGATGGTGCTGTTATCAGATAGTACGATAACCGTGGTATAGTTACCGGAAGCCAGGTGATGAACATCCATCGTATGCGAGGCGCTGTTCTTTAGTTGCACAGCAGCTACCAGTGCTCCGGCGGTGTTGTATATAGTTACCGACTTCAATGCCAGGTTGCCGCCGGCAACAACGGTCAATACATGGTTTGTTGGAATGGGGTAGAGCCATATCCCGTTCGATTGATCGCTTTTAACGGAAACCATTTTTGAATAACTATACTTTCCATCCAGGTCTGTCTGCCGCACCCGGTAAAAGCTGATCGCTGTGGGCATGGTTGGGTCTGTTTGGTTATAATGATTAGGACCAGGCGTGTTATATGCGTTTATAACATTTCCCAACTTGCTCCAGTCAATACCATTCGTGCTTTTTTCTACCTGGTAACCGTTGCCATTGATCTCTTCGGCAGTTTGCCAGCTTATCTGTATCACACTATTCCGGCGCTGGGCGGCTACATCGAGCCATACCATGGGTAATGGACCTTGTTGTAAGGAAGTCAGCGTCAATTCATTCAAAGCCACACCTGCCAGGGTGGTGGTCACTACATTATTCGTACTGTTACGGATTACATTATTGATATAAGCGCTCCAACTGGCGCCATTGTGCACATTCAGGGTAAGCTGCCCCTCATCGATGCCATTCAACTCGCCGTCCAGGTAATAAAAAGAGAGGTTGCCGGTAAATGGCGGCAGGGTATTCATCCATTGATATACCCGTTTAATATAAGGACTACTAACAACATGTTGGGCTGCAGCCGAACGTTGTATGCTGTTAGCGCCTGTAATGGTATATGCGGAAGAAGGAGTTAATACGAGACCGTCAACGGCCAACGGCGTGCCTGCGCCAATAAATAAACTGGCATTGGGCGACAGGTAAAGGCTGTTTTGCGCCCGCAGCAGTCCGGTTAGCAATAAGAACATTATCAAAAAGGAATACTTGTGCATACAGCTTGTGATTAACGCCAGCAAACCTACGGTAGTCCCAAAAGTTCCTAATTGTGTTTGTATGCCAGTGACCGGAATTTGTATGTAAACGACAGGGCAGGTTGGTTGGCTGGTTTTGCGCTGGTGAACGCAAAAAGGGTCCCGCAGTTTACATACAAAAAACTGCTGTTTACATACAAGCAGGCATACACGTGCGGGCAGCGTTAATAATATTGCACTGTTGTTTTCCGCAACCGTTCATATCCAGATCCTTTCAAAAGTCCACACGCTTTACCCAAAAAACAATTAAACAGCAGCGATATGAACCGCATTTGTAGTATTACACTTTATACCTTATTGATTATTTCAACCGCCAGGGCGCAGCAGGTGGGTGTAGGTACCACGCAGCCTGACCCGAGTGCGGCGCTTGATATCAGCAGCAGCAATAAAGGACTGCTGATACCCAGGGTTGATCTGGTGGCCAATAATATAACGTCACCCGCAACAGGCCTTTTGGTATTTAATACCAACAACTATTATTCCGGCGGCGGCACCGGACTTTTTATAAATATGGGAACCGGCGCTGCACCGCAATGGACGCAATTAGTGCCCAGTACATCCGCCAACTTTATTCGGAACCAAACAGGGCAGCAGGCATTCAGTAACTTTAATATTTCCGGAAACGGGGCGGTTGGTAATACCCTGCGGGCAGGAAAAGTAGCGATCAATAAAACGATGCCTAACTATGAATTGGATGTGAACGGGACTGCGAATGCGAACAATCTCTATGCTCAAAACGAAGTGAAGGCGCCTTTAATAACTGCATCAACTTATTTCAATATGGACGTACAGTATATCAAGCAGGAATATTCTGTGCCTGGAAATACCCGTTGGACACAAACCCTGTATTGCCCGAACGGATACCAGATTGTGAGTGGTGGCGGCGGACACCGGGATAGTAATTCAGCCGGCTGGGATATAAGAATAGCATATTCCGGACCTGACCCCAGCAATTCTAAAATAGGTTGGAGATTGATGTTGGTCAATACAAGCAGTAGTTCCCGCGCTATAGTCATGTTCTGCAATTGTGCGAAGATCAGATAAGAAATGCCTCGCCGCCATGGTGAAAAATAAAAGCAAGCAGTCTAATAACGGTTCTGCATAATACTTGTTATCAGCCTGCTTGCTTTGAACTTGCGCTCACATGTAAAAGCGTTCTTAATAAAAGAATTGCTCCAGTATGATTTGGCCATCCTTCACTTCATATAACATGATCTCGTTCATTTTTATTCTTCCATAACCTTCAACAGTGACTTCCATGTCACGTCCTACCGCAAAATGGTTACCGGCAATAACAGGCTCGGAGGTATGCGCCCCATGGAATTCTGTAATTTTTTGCACAAAGTCTTCGCCTTTTTTGCGAACGGCCGCTTTACCTTCTGCATAGCCGAAATAAGGAGAATTGGGCGGGTCTATACTTTTTACGTTATCGGCAAAAAATTCATCCTGGATCTCAAACCACTTTTCCTGTTGAGCGAGTTCGTTAAATCGCGCAGCCACTTCCTGTGTTGTCAATGTTTGTTTCATTTCTTTTACCATACAACTTTGATTTATGTTCGATGAATGTATACCTCAAAGCTACTGTCCTAATGTGGCAACATGTGGGTGTGAAATAGACATTATGCAGGGGTAAAATGGACAAACTTTTATCGGTTTCGTTTGGGGACGTTGACGAAATAATTTATCACGACTTTCAAAAGTATGGCGTGTTATTTTGCCTGTACAACGTAGGCGTTATTTTATTTTTCTGTTTAAATTTTTTTGATAGATAAGAAATAGATTCAAAACCGGTTTGAAAAGCAATTTCACTGATACTTAAACTGCTATTGATCAATAGTTCCTTTACCTTATCCAATCTCAAATGTAACAGGTATTGGTTAGGCGATATGCCAGTCAATCTTTTAAAGTCCTTTCGAAGTTTTGAATAACCTGCCGGCAATTTATTTAACACCTGTTCTATGGCTGCGGTGTTTTGTATCTCTTCACGCAACAGGAATTTTGCATCCTCCACTAATTTTGCTGTACGATCCGTATTTAATCCATGGTATAGCGAAACAGCTTTTATCACACCCAGTATTTGTAATGTTATACCGCTGATGATTTGATGATAACCGGGCGCTGCCTGTTGTATCTGTTCAATCAGTGCATGAAAAAGTTTAAGCAAATGATCGCTTCGTCCTGTTTTAATAAATGGATTAGCAGGGTCAAAATTATTCATCAGCCTGTCGGGATAATAACCTTTAAAGCCAACCCAGTATTCTTCCCAACCACTTTTTATACCTGGTTTATAACGATGCCAAACACCTGGGAAAAGCATAAAGCAGCTACCTTCTTTAATATGACAGGAAGTGGTTTTGGCAGATTCAAAAATGCCTTCCCCTCTTGAAATAAAAACAATGTAATAACCGTCCAGGATCCTGCCGCTATCCCAATTGAATTTATGTGTTTCCGGATGTTGGCTATTGATCGGATACAACTGGTTTGAGTCAATATTTGTATAACCTGCTGTGGTAATATGAAATCCCCAATCTTCTTCCAGTTGGGTGGTCAGCAGGTACTTACTATAATTTTTCATTTGATGATAAGATTGTATAAACCCCTTAAAAATGTCAAAAAGTACAAATCTTTGGTCAAATAGATCATGTGTATCAATATAGGTATTTATAATTTTAAAAACCAAATAGTAAGCTAATACATATGAACGCTACACTTTCGCAAGAGCAGATCGACTTTTACCAGGAAAACGGTTATGTGATCATGGACAATTTTTTAACGCCTGCAGAACTGGAACAATGGCGTGAGGCCGTTATGGAATCCATTGCCGACAGGAATGGCCTAAAAATGCCAGGCAAAAACATCAACATACATGAGGAGGATGGCATCAATAAGGATGCTGCCTATTTCAATAATGTTTTTGACCAGTTATTGAATTTATGGCAAACCAATGACAAGGTTAAAGAGATCATGCTGGATAAACGGATAGGCAAAATGATTTCCGATCTATCAGGCGCGGATGGCGTTCGAATATGGCACGACCAGGCATTGATCAAGCGTCCATGGGCGAATCCTACCTCCTGGCATTTAGACACGCCTTTCTGGTCTTTTTCCGATCGCCGGGCTATGTCTATCTGGGTGGCTTTAGATGATGCTACTTATGAAAACGGGTGCCTGTTCTTTATACCCGGATCATTTAAGGAAACTACTTTTGAAAACCCCGGTATTGGTAAAAACATGGGTGAGATCTTTAATTGCTATCCCCAATTTAAACAATCAAGATCTGTAGCGGCGCCGATGAAAGCCGGAAGCTGTTCGTTCCATAACGGTTTAACTATACATGGCGCTCACGCTAATATGACACCGGGTTTTAGAAGAGCAATGACCTGTGCTTATATGCCGGATGGAAATACATATAACGGTGAGCCAAATATATTGCCGGAAACTTATTTACAAACTTTACAAGTTGGCGATCTATTGAATAATGATGCGCAAAACCCGCTTATCTATCATAAGTAATCACGATTATGCTGGCCATTCAATTCTATTGCCCCCGCTGGGGCGCTGAAGATATACCCTGGCCGATTTTTGGGGAGCAGGTGAAAGGGGCCGGGTTTGATGGTATTGAGGTGTATCCTTTACAAGCACCGGCTGAAAAACCAGCGATGCTCGCCATACTGGAGGATAAGGGATTGGAATTTTCTTTGTTACATACGGAAATGAACGAAGGAAAAAACGTTGAAAGATACAAGCAGGCCCTGGAAAGAAATTTATACGAACTGGTTAATTATCAAACCAGCCGCATCAAACCACAATTTATCACCTCCCAAACCGGGCGCGAATATTATACACAGGAGCAAATGGCTGATTGTTTTGCCATTTGCGATCGCATTAGCAGGGAATCAGGCATTCCTATTATACAGGAAACGCACCGTAATAAATGGTCCTATGCTGCCCATGTAGTTAAAGATTACCTGCATAAGTTCCCATCGCTGAAGCTGGCATTGGATCTTTCGCATTGGATCTGCGTTTCTGAAAGTTACCTGGAAGATCAACAGGAAGCGATTGACCTGGCCATACAACACACCATTCATTTACATGCAAGGGTAGGGCATACCCAGGGGCCGCAGGTGACAGATCCCCGGGCCATTGAGAATAAGGGAGCGCTCGATCATCATTTGCAATGTTGGGATAAATGGATAGCGCACATGCAAGCAGTAAACATATCAACCTGTACCATTACACCGGAGTTTGGTCCCCCGCCTTATATGAGTTATAAAAACAATACCCGGGAACCTGTTGCCAGCCAATGGGAGATCAATTGTTTTATGAAGGAACTACTACGAGCCAGGTATTGCCCAACTCAATCATGAATTGCTACTATTAAAACTTGCCCAATATGACCATGCACAGAAGGAAATTTTTACAATTAGGCGCTGCAACAATTGGCGGTATTCCGCTAAGCAGGCTTTCTGCCAATGCTGCCTGGTACACAGGTACGGATGCTGAATACGGTGCGGACAATTTGTTTGAAGCTTTTAAAAACCCGAATGGAGCCGCAAAACCTTTTGTAAGATGGTGGTGGAATGGCAACAGGGTTGTGAAGGAGGAACTGTTACGTGAACTTGATATGCTGGTGGCGGCCGGGATTGGTGGTGTAGAAATTAATGCTATCCGGTTTCCCGATACATCCGATGCGCTTAATTATAAAGAGATGAACTGGCTAAGTGATGAATGGCTGGACATGCTTGCAACGGCTTTGCAGGGAGCTAAGGAAAGAGGCATTGTGTGTGATATCATTATGGGGTCAGGATGGCCATTTGGCGGAGAGTTCTTAAAGAAAGAGGAACAAACGCAAATGATGGCATTAGGGACAAAGAACTATAGTGGTCCGCAAACGGTGCAGGTTAGCCGTGCGGAGTTATTAAAGCTGGTCGATCCGGCATTGGCCTCAAAAAATAAAACACCCTATAAGGAACTCTGCTTTTTAAGACTATCTCCTGCTACGCTTGACAAACCGGAAAATGCCATTGATCTGGATAACAAAGTGAATGATGAAATAATTACAGTGGATATTCCTGCCGGCGACCATGTTTTGTATTTCCTGGTAAAGATCACAGGATATATGAACGTAATATATGGCGCTCCCGGTGCCAGCGGGCCGGTGCTGAACCATTATAATAAAAAGGACGTTGAGTTATACCTGAATAAAATGTCCGATGCCATTAAAGCAAAAATAGGCCCGATGGGGAAATTCTTCAGGTCAGTATTTGTTGATAGCCTGGAACTTCAGGGTGCTAACTGGTGCGATGATATGATGGAGGAATTCAATAAAAGAAGAGGTTATTCCTTACAACCCTGGTTGCCTTTTATCTTATTCAAAACCGGTGTACACGGCAGGGCGATACCCGAAGTATATGGGGCTGCATTTTCTGATGGGTTACAGCAAAACACGGCGCGTGTACGTTATGATTTTGAAACTACACGAATGGAACTTTTTAAGGAACGGTTCCTGGAAGTGTTTTTAAACTGGTGCAGGCAAAATGGCGTATTATCAAGGGTGCAGGCATATGGACGAGAATATCATCCGTCCGATTCCAGCATGAGCGTTGACATTCCCGAGTGTGAGACATGGATGCGTAAATATGTTGGCGAGGCATTGAAAGATTATGATCATACACAGGGGAGAACCTATTCACCGGTTAATAAATTTGTATCATCAGGAGCCAGGTTGAGTGGAAAGAAACTGGTGTCGTGCGAAGAGATCACGAATACAGAAGTAGTATTCAATGCAACGATGGAGATGATCAAGCTCACCGGGGATCAAAGTAATCTTTCCGGCGTAACACACAGTATTATTCATGGGTTTAATTATAGTCCGCCCGATGCGCCATTTCCAGGTTGGGTACGTTATGGTATATTTATGAATGAAGTCAACCCGGTATACCCGTTCTTCAAATTGTGGATAGCTTATAAAGCCCGTCTTTCGGCTGTTTTTCAAATAGGCGATATGTGTTCGGATATTGCCGTTATGTATCCTTTGGCAGACTTGTGGAGTACCTACGGCGTACCCTGGGACCCATTCCCTGAACAGGTTTATCCTGCCTATGCGCACAACATTTGGGAAGCGATCCATCAAAACGGCAATGGATGCGATTACGTAAGTGAGCAAGTATTGCAACAGGCAAAGTTCGCAGATGGAAAAATAACTTACGGGCCGCGAACTTATAAGGTGCTGATGGTGATAGAAGCAGCGACGATGCAGCCGGAAACAGCGAAAGCCATCAGCCAGTATGCAGCTGCCGGAGGCAAAGTTATATTTGTAGGCAGCCAGCCATATAAAGCCCCGGGTTTGAATAATCATACCGCCACAGATACACAGGTGGCTACTATCATCAATGAGGCAAAACAGCATTATCCAGCGCACGTAACCCTTTATCCTGCACCTGTAGGTGACATTTTATCCTGGTTCAGGGATTTGCAAAATAAAATGAACATCATACCATTTATCAGAATAGATCAGTCACATGCATCTGTTAGCCAGGTTTATTATAAGCAAGGCGATAGCGATTGCTATTTTATTTCTAATTATAGCAAGGATACCAAACATGCGTTTAATGGAGAGTTCAATGTGCCCGCCCATAAAACAGCCTGGCTCTGGAACCCGGAAGATGGTACCCGCTGGCTATATCCAACCAATGGGGCGAATAATAAATTGCATATAACGCTTGGACCGGCAGAATCAAAACTGATTGTATTTGACAATAAAACCAGGGGTAAGAAATATGTCATCGACAAACCCAATTACGAGGCCGCCATTACGCTTACAAGCCCATGGAAGCTAACATTGAACCATATGAATGGAACTAAAAAAGAGATCATGATGAATGAACTGGTGGATTTTAAAAATGATGAAGCATTAAGTTCATTTGCAGGAACAGCTATTTATGAAGGCACTTTACACGTAAGCGATATAAAGAACGCCCATTACCTTGATCTGGGGAAAGTTCATGGCGTGTGCGAACTATTTGTTAACGGGAAAAGTGTTGGCGTAAAATGGTATGGCGATCGGATATATTCTCTTTTAGATTGGGTTCACCACGGCGATAATTCGATTTTGATAAAGGTAACTACAACGATGGGGAACTACATAGGGTCATTAAAAACACACAAGGACTCTATGAAATGGATAAAGGGGAAAAACCAACCTGTGTATTCTAATGGGTTGGTGGGGCCGGTGAAGTTGTTGGGGTGATAGAGACGGTGAACACTTTTACCAAAATGTTTAATCATAATTGGACAATATGTTATGCTCCATTGGCAACCTGACAGAAGGGCGAGGCCAGATATATATTATGTAAATGTACCCAGGCGAAAAAGCAAGGTAACTTTACGGACAATAAGATGGCCCGCCAGCGCAAAGCACCGGGCGGGCCAGGATATTAATAAACAGGCATTATTGCGTGCTCTTACCGTCGCGTTGCCGGGGTCTTGGCCGGCTTTTTGGCCGGGGCCTGGGCAGGCTTTTTGGCCGGAGCCTTGGGCGGCGGCGGAGGAGCCGTGAATTTTGTCCAGCCGGTTGGTTTACCGATTGGCACCAGCCACACATCTTTAGCATTCCATTTTATTTTTACGTCCAGATCGCTGTCCTTGAAATCCCTCGTGGAATGACCAAAGTCTTTGTCCGTAGTAAATAGCGAACCACCACTACTTTTGTATGCATAAACATCTTTCTTCAGATGTGTGGCCAGTTGTTGTGCTACGGGTGGATGGCCCAAACCTGCTCGGCAGCCAAAAAGTCTTATTTGTGCATCCTCTGTAAAACTGCTCTTCGCTATTTCGGTTACCGGCTTGTCGCTGCTGTCGCCACGACTGGTAAGATTTGCGCCTGTACCAGTTCCGTTCCCTATAAACAAAGCGCCTGGCCCATGGCGGTCTACCGTGGGCGTATCGTCATCATCTCCCTGGCTGGTATCTCTCGTAACACCCGCATGGCCGAAATAAGCCAGATAGGCCACATCACCCGGCGCAACAGCCTTGGCGAGACCTGCGACATTAGTAATTTCCACCACCCGCACTGTATCGATCCCTTTTCTGAAATTCGGCGCCCCGGGAAAACTGTTAGCCTCAATTTCCCGGCCATGAGTTTGTGCGGCCAACAGGGCGTTGTTTCCGGTATTATGTTCGCCGTCCCCCGATTCTCCAACGGTTATAATAAAAAGTTTTTCTGTTTGAATGCGGATCCGGAATCCCGTACCGCCTTTGTCGGGGATAATACTGTAATATTTATTTCTATGCTTACTGTCACCCTTCTTTCTTAATGCTGCTTCTTCCTTGTTAACCTCATCCAATCGCTTTTGGGCATCTTCTTTGGTTTTATAAACCCTTGTACCGGGCTCGTCATACGATTTCTCGCCCTTTAAGCCGCCTGGATCGATCAGCTTTGTAGGACAGTTATGAACATAGGCATAGAGATTCAATCCATCGTCAATACCCGCCGGATCTGCAGCCATCCATCTTCCCAGCCATGGCATATAATACCGGGCGCCATGATATTCCAGTCCGCTTTCTTCATCCCGCTCCATATGCGTATAACGGTATCTTTTACGGGCCGCCATGATAGCTGCATCGGTGGCCTGGTAACTGGTGGTGCCAAACGGATGAAACTCTTCATAACTGATCACGCGGGCATTGGGCGAGCCATCCGTTTCAATAGCTGCAGAGCCAAGATGATTGGCCAGTTGATAACGCACCAGCCTTTTCGGCGTACCATCATCAAAATCGTTACGGGTTTCTATTACTGCAATCTCTTTTTTATCATCCATTACATGATAACTGGTCCTTACAAGCGTTGGCGCTTCGGTGTTATCATATTCCGTATAGATCTCAATACCATCTATATACAGGCGCTGCGATTTTTTTAACGGATCAATACCCTGGGCTGCTGCCCGTTCGGTGATCTTCCGTACCCGCTCTCCGTCACTGTCATATACATAATACGTAGTTTCCGGTGTGCCGTTGACCACGCTTTGTTGGGCAATTGCCTGCAGTTCATCCCTGAAATTCCAGCGCATTACCTGTAAATGCGGCAGTGCAGTAATAAAACCATGCTGTGCATGATGCTGGTAATTATAGGGAAAGTTGTTTGCGTTGGCAGCAACCGAAGTAGTCTTTAACCGGTTGCTGATGGTTTCATATTCATAATTGCGTACCCAGTTCCCTCCGCTGGCAGTATGCTGTGTTTGCAGCATGTTGCCGGTATGGTCGTAGGTGTATTGTTGGGTGTAAGTACGCCAGGCAAAGGGATCGGTTTGACTATACTGCTGCATGAATGGCAGATCATTCCAGTTATCTTCCAACCCAAAATTCAATTGCCCGGCATGTTCCCTGCCGGTAGCTGTGATCAACCGGTAAAGTGCGTCATACGTGTATTCAGCCGTTCCCGAGATCTTTTGATTGTTAAAGAAGATGTCTGGGATGTTTTTATCTTCAATATGCGTAATGTTGCCTACAGCATCGTAGGTGTAATAAAGGTTCTGCAGCGGGTCATTGTTAGCGCGTTTTGTTTGCAACCTGATCAGGCGGAAGGTGGCTTCGTCATAAAAGTACCGGGTGCTTACGCCGTTGCCATAGGTTATTTTTGTTCGTTCTCCTTTTTCGTTGTAATCGATATTGCTTACAAACCATTCCGGATTGCCGTTTTGCGTTACCCGTACGTTGTTCAACGATCCCGACTCGTTATAATGAGGTTCATAAATGCTGGCATCGGCTGAGGTTTGGCGGGTTATCCGGTTCAGCGCATCATACACGTAAGTGGTAGTGTATGTTTCTGGTTCAAGCTTTGCATCCGGATCGGCGCCGCTCCATTCTACCATTTCTTTATAGTTGGCAGCAAATCTTCTCTGTATCCCGAGGGCATTGCCTTTGAGATCAAACTGTGGTGTTACTGTCTTGCCGGCCGTGTCATACATGATAAAAGCCCTGGTACGCAAATTATTTGCTTTGTCGTTGGGAACACCCTCCCCGTAAATGGCTTTTTCGTAAATATGATCGGGCGTGGCTGGTTCAAGTGGATTGATGCCGTCACCGCCTTTTACTCTTTTTATGGTGGGGCGTTGAAGTATATCGTATTCGAAAATGAACTCGTGATTGCGGGCGTCCCAGGTACGGAAGGGATTGCCGGCCGCATTTTGTAAAAGCCATCTTTCACCGGCGTCCATACTCAACTGATATACCTTGTTGCCCAGCATATCGTACTTGTATTGCATCACAATATTCTCCCGGTCGTCAGTAACTGTACGTTTGTTGCCTTCAATATCCAGTCCGGTTGTTGTGTAAATAAGTATATCGTTATTAAGTTCATCCTTGCCATTGTTTTCTACCATCAATACGGGGCGTGCGAAGGCATCGAGGTAATACCTCGGTGGGGTATTGGCATGCTGTGCGGTGCGTTGTGCAGCAGCCTGTTCTTTCTCAGGATCTTTTCCCTCGCTGAGCAATTCGGCATCTATCAGGCGACCGATGCGATTGATATACCAGGTGCATTGCGGGTCAGTAACCATATCATTCTGATCGCGCACTGCCATTTGCCAGGCATCAAATTCAGTTGCCACCAATGTTCCTTCGGGATGAAGGGTCTTTACATTACGGCCAATGGGGTCGTAATAGAACAATGGCGTAAGGCCTGTTTCCACCAGTTCTTTGAAATGCTCATACTGATGCGTTACGGAAAAATAAGGCTGGTATTGTTTCACCACATTGCCTTTATTGTTCAACACCGTTCTGCCGTTACCAATCCAGCGCAGTTGTTGAGGCGCCTGAGTGGAAGTGTCTTCAATGGAAATAGAATAAGTGTTATCTGCATTTACCGTAACCCGTTTGGCAATGCCGGGTTCGGCCTGAACCTTTTTCATTACCGGCTGTCCGCTTCCATTCGAATAGGTAAAACTGATCTGAACGGGCGAATCATTGTTCTTTTTAAAATGTTCTTCGCGGATCACAGAGGCTGCAGCTACTGGTAACGTACCGTTAGAGACCATGTAACGGTCAAAATCGTATACGAAGATGGCAGTAGCATGTTGCAACAATGCTTTTCCGGTTGTTACCAGCTGGGTAGAAGAAGCTGCGTTCAGAAAATCATCGATGAGGCCAAGTTCAACAGGGGAGTGGTATTCCTGTAATCCTGCCAGGTCATCCGCTTCATCGCCCTTGCCGAAAGCAGCCGTGGCTTTCACCATTCCCAGTTCGTTGATAAGTATTTCGGTAATATTATCATTGGGGTCAATGATCCGCTGCGGTTGTAGCGTGCGAAAGTTAAATCGTAAAACAGCGCTTTTGTTTGCCAGGGCATCTTCGGTTTCACTGATCATCAGGAAGTAACTGCCATAATATTTCACCGTTGTTTTGGCATCATGCGCATCGATGTGCGCAATGGGCACATAAAAGCGGCTTTGTGCATCCAGGAAACTTTCACCGGCTTCTATATATTTCGATATCCCTGTCCGCATCCACCAATCGGCATCTGCAAGGTCGTTTTCGTCTTTGTTATGATCAAATTTCCCCAGTAGCATTAAAGCGTCATCTATTTTGGCCCCTGCAACATTGGTGGTGCCAAAAATATCCTCCAGCAGTTCGGCTGTGTAGGCCAGTTGATAATTTTCATAAGGGATGCTTTTTGATTCCAGTTCATACAGGGCAAGCGTTCCGGTGAGGTCGTTTTTATAGTATAAGGTGCGCAAATGTTCAATCAGTCTTTTCTGTGGTCTTAGGCCATTGAGCGGTTTGTTTATTTCATGGTAGAAGGCGGTATCAGAATTTACATCAGACAGTATATCGGTAAAATTGTCAACCGAATAATAGTCGCCCGTTTTCACAACGCCTTTTAATTCATAGGTTTTAGTTTCAGCCGGTAAACGAAGGCGATTGCTGTTTATGTCGATGGCGTCTTTGGTGTAATTATAAAGCGAATAGCTTATATATGGTTTTGTCTGTGCGGTTTGTGCTGCTGCAGGTAACGAAGTGTCTGCCTGTTTTCGGCCATAGGCAACGGATGCTGCTTCCAGCACATTGCCATATTCGTCATGTTTTATATTGAGTGTTTGAGCGATCCGGGGATCTTCGATATTTCTTTCGTAATGATAATTGATCGTTTCCCGATCCTTTACGATAAATACGGCATGTTTATTTTTCCCCTTTGGCTGTAGCAGTTCAATGATATAATTAATTCCGCTTGCTGTGTAAGGCGTTAATTGCTTTTTGATCTCAGCGGGCTGAGCCCCGGTTTGTGGTGCATCATGCGCAAATACTTCCGATCGCAATAGAACGCTTTTACAGGCCCGTAATGCCTGCTGATATTCTTCGGCGCTTAACTGGTTGATCACCTGCTGCGGTATTCCATTGGCGGCAATAATTACAGCATCCGTTAATGGCTTTTCATGGTGTACGGTGTTGAAGCCCGCCCTTATCATTTCTTCATACCAGTACTCATGTGCATATTGATTTAATATTTTGCCGTTCCGTAAACAGGCACCGGTATGGAACCATTGTTTGGTAATAACCGGTTCCTGCTGCAATTCAGCGTCAACGATCATGCCGCCGTCGCCTTTTGTATAATGACCGAAAAGTTCCGTATCTGTTTGCTCCACTTTACCAAAACCTCTGAATTCACGCTCGGCATGATCGTAGTAACCATGGTGGTAGGTATAAGAACTCACCATGGTATGTTGTGTGATCCTGTCTGCAACGGTCACCCTGGAAAGGCAATGAACGGGGAAATGCAATTTGGTGATCCATGGCCTTCCGTTCTTCCTGTCCTCAACGTAATACCTGGTAGAAGGCGTGTATTCGAGCTGTACCTCTTTGCCCATATTATTTTTGTACGCAATAAGCAAATGCGGTTTTCTGCCATTCATAAGGTCGATATACTTCAATGGCGCCTGCTGATCTTTTGCAAGCGGGTTCGACCACACCAAACAGCCCACGCCGTTGCCCAGCAAGTCGGTTGCGGAGAAAAAGGTTTTATTGTGCACATCCGGAATGGCATTTATTTCAAAAGGGGAGGTGGAAAAGCGGTTGCCGCTTAAATTCTTCCAGCAGGAGAATTTCTTGCGGCCCAGGTAAATAATATCTGCGGTGCCTGATCCATCTATATCAGCCAACCTGATGTAGGCTGCATTGAAGGAATCGGGATGATCGAATAGCGGTGAATGGTCCATTCCGATCTTTGAACCAAATTGTCCATAGCCCAGGTTGGGCCAGTAGCATACTTCGCCGTTGCGAATTCGCACAATATCGGTAAGTCCATCGCCCGACATGTCGGCCAGAAAGATCGTTTGCTTTTCATCTCTGAAAACATTATTAGGTCCTTCTTCTTTATCGAATGTTTTCAATGATTTTCTGGCGGCTGCGAATCCTGCTTTTCCGGCTGATTCATACCAGGTGATAACATTGTCTTCCACAATAGCCACTTCTGCACGGCCATCACCGTTCAGGTCGAGCATCCTGACCGACGGATCGCTGAAATTGATATTTGGTAGTTCTATAAAAGGGTTGAAAGGCTGCCAGTTGTCATCGTCGTCCAGTTCAAAAAAACCTTTTGGCGCTGTGCTGTAATTCACGAGCTGCTTTGTGCCGTTCGCCTCCAGGTCGAGCAGTTGTAGCGAACCACCCTGTGTTGTAAAAGAAGGCCTTGGTGAAACCAGTTTTGCCTGTTCAAATACGCCATTGCCAAGATTGTGTTTATAATACCAGCCGTTGGCCTGTTCAGTTAAAATGCCCGACAGTCCTTCATTGAACAGGTCTACAAACTGATATGTTTGATCATCTATTCCTATAGGTGCATGAACAAGCGCCGAAGGTATTACTTCTTTTACTTCGCTGTTCCATTCTGGTAGCTGATAGGTGAACTCAAAAGGAGGGAGGCTTTGAGCCGTGTAGGTGCCGTCAGGCTTTTTAATATGACCGGTGAAAGTAACGGTTTTCAGGTATGTAAAATCCTGTGCTGATGAGGTGTCGTACCCAAAGTGTAATGATTGCACCAGGCCATTGTATTCACTGTCGTCAAAACGGTGAAACAGCAGTACCCGGTTACACAGGCGTGTTGTACGAATGTCGAAACCGGATTTGTATTCCGAAAAAGCGTCAGGCCTGAAAAGCCAGTCCTGGATCTCATTGAAAGGTGCTGCTGTGTTGTATTCACCGTAATCAAATACCAGTTCAAATAAATAACCGGTCAGATCCGGTACCGGGTCGTTGAAGTTTTTGTAGGGCGTTTTATTGCCATACAATATTTTCGACAGGTACAGGTTGGTATATTGAATAGCCGAACCCTGTAAACGGTTTTTATTGTGCAGTAGGGAAGGGTCAATACCTTTTGCGTCTTCGCGCTTGTAAATATACTGTGCACAATTGCCTTTATCATCGAACGTAAATTCCGGTAACCATTGGCAGGTTTTGAGTTCGTTGGGCGGATCAAACAGTCTGGCCTGTGCCGTCCAGCCGAATAAGGTAGTTACATTTTCCCTGGTGATCATCCGCCACTTGATGATCCCTGTTGTTTTTTCCTGCCACCGTTCAATGCGTGCAAACAAGCCTTCTATGCGTGGGCTGTAAAAGCGGATGGAATGGGTATTGCCGGGTGAGTCTTTTTCTTCTATGGTGTATTCGCCGTTGCCATCAATGATAAAATTGCCTTCGTCATCTTTCTTAAATACCGCCACCAGGTCTTCGGCTTCCGAAAACACGAATGTATCGGAATCGGTGCCATCAAGATATTGTGGCAGCTCATCGTCGGTTTTACGTTTGATGGAAGGCTGGTCAAGCTTCCAGCCCAAACCAAATATACCGTTACCCGAACCCGAGTTATAGGAGAGGGAAAGATCAGGAGTAACGCCTCTTGCTGCGGTTACAGGTAATGGTATTGAAAATGACGAAGTGCCGTTGCTGGCATTTACGCCGAATTTTTCTTCAATGCCTTTGATGGCGCCTCCTCCATTCGGAACATTGATCTGTGGCAGCGAAGGCTTCATGGAAGCATCTCCGCTGGCATTGCTGCCGGCCGATGTTGCGGCCGGCAGCATCGCTGCTGATGATTTATCGTAATCTTTTGTAGACATGTGTGTGTACTATTGATCGCCTAATGAATAATGAACCACTACAATAATATCCGTGATCTCTTCGGGATCGGTATCGACCGATTTCCAGTCACTATCGGAATTATGCTGGAACCTGAACGATAATGGTGCGAGCACATTTAGTTCTTCCACATTGAAGTCGGTTGTTGTGGCCGTCAGTGTTGCCTTTTGCATATTACCCAGTAGCGGGCTTTCAGGCATATTTATACCGTTTTCGTCTGAGTTCATGGGATCGCCGTCTAAGTTTACGCCTGTTGCCAGCATTCTGTAGTCGCCTGTACGGTTGGCGCTGAGCAACATTGTCATTTTCTTTACATTGATCGTTTTGTTTTGGGTAAAGAACGGGAAATGCTCCCGGCGAAGGGTTATGGCAAGCGTTTGATCGGCCCCGGCAATAACCGGATGCAGGAACTTATGCCATTCTGAAGAGAACTCATGTTTCATATTGAACATGCGCATGAGGGGCTGGGTACTCAATTCCGCCGCATTGCTAAGAAAATCCTTCACATGACTGATGGCCTGCTGTCTGAACAAACCGGCGTCTTCCCGTGCTGTATAACTAACATGGATAACTACATCTGAAATGGTGTTATAGTCGAATTGCCTGAGTTCAGGATCGGCATTCAGTTCTATCTTCCACTGGCTGATGGCCCCGGCGCCTTCGAATGGCAGGTAGCGTTCGTCCTTAAAGTTCAGTTCAAACAAACCGGCGTCCTGCTGGGCTGTACTGGTGGCAATCGCTTTTACCGGCACGTTGTTATCCCTGAAACGGTCGTCTTCTATCAGAATGCCTTCATCATTATTGTGTTCATAATTGCCATCATCGTTCATGGTTGTATTGATACGAACTGTATTTTTAAGCAACCGAAGTGAACAGTTGATGGTTGTGAAAGGTCCGGCAATACAGGGCAGGGAAATTTTTACCGATTTGATCCTGCGGAAATAATGACCGGGATAGTCCATATCGAATAACTCCTCAGGAATGGTAACAAAACATTTACCCGTAGTTCTCAACTCCTGCAATGCCAACGGATTCAACAGGGCAACTGACACATTTTTGGTTAACTCCAGCTCGCGTTTGTTTTCTTCCAGGTACGATTTCTCCATTTGCCTGAGTGCCAGCTGCAGTTTTTCTCCGGCAAATAAGCCCTGCTGTGCATTGTCCCAGTATCCATATTGTATGAAGTTTGTGATCTCGGTACCCAGTTCGTAGCCGTAACATTTCTCCACTTTCCTGGCCATGTCGTAAGCCATATTATAGCTCTGTTTGTATACCGCGAACAATTGTTCCTTCATCCACTGGTACAATTCCTGGTTGGTGAACTTGTCTGCAAGGAACTGCTCCGTTTGTTTTGATTGTTCAATTTGCGTTTTATGGTTGGTGAGTTCCTTTTCCGCGATCTGTATTTTTATTTCAGCAGATACGAGTTGTTTGTCGAGTTGAATGATCTCTTTGGCGGCGATATTGGCCTGTAAGGTCCAATCCTGTTCGCGGCGGATATACTGGGCCATTCTTGCTGCAGAGGCCGATTCCATGGAAAGGAAGGTGCCTGCTGCCTGTGCGGCTTTTGCAAGGGCAGATGTACCGGCGCCGAGGTTTTGTCCGCCCCACCAGGCGCCTACGCCAACACCTAACGGTGTACCTTCTGCATCCAGTTGCGGGAACATGTGCATGACGCCGGCAATAGCTTCGGCTAAACCAGCCCCGCTGATGAGCCATTTAGCGGCCAGGCTTTTATCGATATCTTCTTTTTCTTTCGGAATGATCTTGATGCCGGTGTCGCCACTATCTACCAATCCGGCGTCGGCATCAACCTTCAGTTCACTGATCGTAGTATCTGGCAACATACTGTCTGCAGTAAGCGCAGCATCCAGGGTTGGCGGCGCAGGGATCGTAAGGCCTTCGTCGGTCAGCAGCGCATTGAAGTGCTCTAATCGATAAGCTGCTGATGCTCTCGATTTCAGGATCACGTCGCGGTTTGCTTTTGCATCCAGCACCTGGCGCTCTTTAATGGCCGTCATCAATTCAAGCATGGTTGTTTCATTCGAAGCGCGTAACCGGGCGAATTCCTCTGCGTCTTTCTTTTCCAGCGCCGACAGCAATGATGCGCCGAGGGATTTCACTTCGTTGCAGAACTCATTGGCGCGTTGTATCAGGTAACTAAAGCGGTAAATAGGTGGCGGGCTGCTGAGGTCGCTGAGAATGCTTCCCAGGCTCAGTCCTTTCGCGGCTGCATTGATCAGTAAAGCAGGATCAATAGGCGGTGCAAACAGGGCCAGTTGCCGTTCTATACCATCGATATCCATACAATGGCGGATCTTATACAGGCGGTCGGCAACCGTATCCCAATAGCCGAGCAATTTTTCATTATTGGGAATACAGAAGTAAAGCGCTTTTCCGATGCCCAGCAAACTGTTACCAGATGCGGGTGCGCCTGCGGGAACACTGCTGCTGTAAGGGAACAGGTTTTCCATTTCTACCAATGCGTTGGAAAAATCGTCCCATTTATTTTTAAGTGAATCGTAGGTCTCTGCTTTGATCTTGCCACGTACCGGAACAAATTCAGGGCGCGGGCCCAGGATGTGATTGGCCATTACATAGATCTGCAGGGCTTCATAAACCGATTCGCGGGTAAAGGCGCGGAACAGCGAGTCGGCCCAGTTCACCAGGTTCTCTACATATTTAAGCACTACATTCTTCATGAATGCGAGTGGGCGGTTGCGGGCAATTATGAATGGTTTGAACGGATGGTCGCGCCATTCGCCGATCACCGCATTTTCTGTAGCAGGATTGTTGTTCGCACCCAGGTTCATGAACCATTCTTCGAGGTTCTCAGCCGGCGTGGTCTTAAACGGAAGCACTTTCCAGTAACGCGATGTATCGCTTTGGCCGGGCCCCGGCAATTCATTGGTGGTAGGATCGAAAATGTAATGGAACCATTTCATGGCCTCCTGGTACTTGCCATTTTTACTGAGCCGCGTGGCAATGTACAACGGCGAATGGTAAAACAATTCCCAGTTGTAAATGCTGTTGGCGCCAAATACATCGAAGCAGACATTTTCTTTATAATACGTGTAGGCTTCTCCCGGTTTGTATGCATTTGATGCAGGTGCTTTTATTACTGCTGTAAACTGGGGTACATAATTGCTTTCAAATACGGTTCCTGAATCTGCCGGCAACAGGGTATCGCTGGCCATTAAACCATCTAATCCCTGCTGGTTCAGGCGGCTGATATAGTGCGTTGAATACGGATGATAGAAGGTGTGGAATTCATAGCCGGTTTCCTTCTTTAACCAAAAGTTATAGTTGACCAGTTGTTCGGTGCCGGCGAATGCAGCATCGTACATGGATACCTGATTATTCGCATTCGTTGCCATCGCCTGTACGCCCATAACGCCGTTTGTATTGATCGCAGAACGCGCAGCCATAGCAGGAGCAAGGCCATTAGATGCGTTGCGAATGGCGGTACCGGGCTGGGCAGCGGCCATACCATAGCCGCCGGGATGGCTGTGGATTTCAATTTCAGTTTCCAGTTTCCGTTCTACTTCGGGGCCGGGAAGATGTGCGGTAGTCCAGTAACTGTCATCGACAATATCCATCAGGCCTGGCGTATAACGGTCGGTGTTTTTGATAATCTCCTTTACCCATATATCCACGGGTCGTACAAAATAGGTGCGCAGGTTATCGGAATAAAAGAACGGATCTTTGAATGTTGGATCAAAATCGCGTGAATCGGGCGATAGTATCAGTTTATGCCTCACATTCGTTTTCAAACACAGCTTGTTCTTTAATTCCAGGTCACTGTAGGCCGTTACGCCCATGAACGTAGTGATATAATCCGGATCTAATTTTTCGTGCGCATGGCCATATGAGCCACTGATGGCATTTATTTTGGCGGTAATGTCGGCCAGTTCAAATGCGCCATCGAGGTACCAATCGCGGGGCTGCTTGTCGATATTACCGAAATTGATCACGAGATAAATGGTAAGCACTTCATCACTGTCGATTTCCGTGGCAAACCTGATGTCCGATTCATCGGGTATATAACTCCAGTATTCCTGTTTAATAAACTCTTTTGACAATTGTTTTGGCGTCCATTTGCCATCAACAAATTCCGTCCAGCCAAGCCGTACCTCCCAGTATTTAAGTGGTTGTGCGGTGGTGGGCGCTTTCTTGCCCATTTCCTCAAAACTGGCCTCGTTGCCCTGGTCATTCTTCACCGGGTTATTCTCCTGCTTTTCCATAAACTCGGGCCAGAAAAGGAACAGCCGTTGTTTCCATAATACGGGAATAAGATGCACACCGCTGGAATCGCCTTTTTCAACCGAACGGATGTCTACCGGTATTTTATCCCAGGCGCTCCACTTCTTATACTTATCGCAGGTGCGGTAATGGTACTGGTAGGGTACGTTGTGAGAACGTCCGAAAACATGGAATAATTTCAAATTGCCATTGGGATCCTTTTCGGGCAAACTGGCGCAAACATCAATATTCGCTACGGTGTTTAATTTGTTGAGATAGTTGCGGAAGGCGGCTTCTACCGAGCGGGCGCTGATGTCATTTTGGATCAGTTCCGATTCCAGTTCCTTAAAGAACGGGCTGCGGTCATCGCGCCATTCAGGTTCAAGCCAGTTTTCGGGGTAAAGGAATATTTTCCGGTTAACTTCCCAAACGCGATAATATTCCATCCATTGCCACCGGTCTTTATCAAGCGCTTCGGGCGATACGCCTTTTTCCTGTCCGCTTGTAGCTTTACTTTCCAGGTTCAGGACGCAGCGGTTTACGAATTGCTGCACTGCGGCGCTCGCCTGTACAATACGGGAGGTTTCCATGCACGCGCCCATTTGTACATCGATGAGGAAATATTCAAATAATCCATCAGCATCTTTAGCGCCCCAGGCCATAAGCTCAGGCTTTGTAAGCAGGTGACTGATCAATGCCTGTTTCTGGTGCTCGCGGACGGTATCGCTCAGCTGTCCTGAAATTTCAAGCCATTCCTCTTCTTCATATTTTGCTTTCACGGTTGCTTTCACCGTTTGCGCCATGGCATACAAATTATCGAAATCGGTTTCCGGGGCAGCCCAGATGGCTATTGCTTCGGCGCTGATACCGGTTTTGTGAGCATAGTTGATCACTTCCTGTATCTTCTTTAGTGCCTTTTCATTTTTATAATTATTGACGCCAAGTGAGAAATAAGTGGTGAGGTAATTGATAGTGGCGGTATCCCAGCCCGATGCCAGCGCCAGCTTTTCGTTCAACGATAAGAGCGTGGGAACCGGATTGGTTACATTCGCTGCTGCAAACAGGTCGGTAAGCGTAGCCAGTTGCTGGGGAACAGCATTGCGCAATTCAACATAGTCGTTTATCCTCAGCCAGCGATTACCAGTAAGTACTTTGAAATCGAAGTTCTCGAAATTGGCTTTGAATGCAATGAAATGATCAACTTCGGCGGCTGTTAGTTTAAAGCCGGTAATGAATTTTGCTGCGCGGTGATAGATCTTTACAATATTGATAAATGCATTGATCTCTGTAAAGGGAAATGCCGTTTGGCCATTCACGACCTTCATGGCCGAAATGGGATTTTTCCACGAAAGCGAAATACCGGCATTGGCATTTATTTCAGCATATTCAACCCTAACCCTGTGCAGCTGCGATGCATTAAGTTGCGCCAATACCTCCAGGCTTGTATTTGTGTTGGCCGCGTTCTTTTCCAGGATCAACGCATCATCGAGGTACAGCCTGAACAGTTCGTCCTGTTCCTTTACATTTATCTGTAAGGTATATTCGCCGCTTGAAGGCGGTGATAAATAGGTTTGCCACCGTGCGCTGAAATTATTGGCTGGCACTACCGGAACTAACTGATCTGCATCGGGCGACACATTGCCCCAATCGAAATCAACGGCTGCATCGAGCCTGTTTAAAACGGCCGTATTCCAGCCGGCATCGGAATAATAAGTTGCCGAAAATCCGGCTTTTGCCAATGAATCTACGAGCCCCGGAACTTCGGCTTTCATTAATACGCTCGTTATATCTTCTGTAATACCAAGTAGTGCTGAAAGATATTGCGTGATCGCATCCTGCCTGAGTTTTTTCTTCAGTACCGGAATATATTGCAGGTACACCCATTCCAGTTTTTCAGTCAGCGTTGATTCCACTGGCTGCGCCGGGTGATTCAACAGTTTGGAATTAGCAGCAGGCAGGTTGGTAAAGATACCGCTGAAGTTTTCTGCCAGGAATGCTTCGGGCATGGCATACAGTTCATCAACTGCGCTGTTGAAATTGGCATTTACGCCGGCCAGGTTTTTAAGTTCAGTTCTTTCTGCAGCAGACATAACGCCTGTAACGGTAAGGCGTCCGCTGGCTTTGATATAGGCGAATTTGGGTGAAAGGCTCTCGGTGATCACCACTGGCAGATTGGTGTCGGTGAACACTTCATATACCACACTTCCTGCAGGAATCGTTTTTGATAATACAAATAAGTTGTCTGCTGCTGCTTTGAAATTATCGGTGGCGCCTGCGAGCGCTTTCAGCGAATTGGTATCCGCTTCGGTCATAATGCCCCTGGCTAATAAAATACCTGACACAGGATCGTACGCATATTTTGCCGATAGCAGGGCTGGTATAATAACAGGTAATGCGGTATCTGTCAATATAGAAAATGTTTGCCGGCTTTCAGTAATGCCAATCAGGTTGTTGACGGCATTTGCTGCAAAGGAAAGCGACAATATGGCCTTTAGCTGGTCGCTGGTAAGGCCGGGTGGCGGTGTTTCGGGATAACCCTGTTCAATCGATGTGAATGCCTGTTTGATGGAACGGGCCGCCTGAAGCACTTTTTCTTCTTTTAATCCGAGTGAGGATTCGGCAGGAAGGCTGCCGGTAATAATATAATCGAGTACAGGGGCTTTGAATCCCGATCTTTTAGTGGAGTCGGCTATGCGGAAAAATGCAAGCGTTTTGTCGGGTGCAATACCTGTATACTTGCTCTGCTGTATATTCCAGAAGCTGAAAGGAGCTGGTTCAAATAACTTCACCAGCGTACAAAGGTCTGTTACCTTTAATTTTAACGCTTTGGCAAAAACGACATACCGGTAAATCGTGCTGAGGTTCGCAAGATTTAAAATGTCGGTATTCAGGTCCAGTTTTCTCGGGATGTTATTATCGATCACCCTGGCTACCTGGAGGATCGCCTGCAGGTCTTGTTCCGACATGCGGAAAGCGGCCAGCATAGCAGGAACATGGTTGCCGAGCAATTGGGTGGCATCGGTTAAATACCTGCCGAATTTATCGGGAAGAAAAGCGGTGTCTATTTTCTGCACCGCTTTATTCAGGAACAGTTTTTTATACAGGGACTGTTCACGGTAAGTGTCAATATTACCCCAGAAAACGGCCAGCTGGTTAACCGGCGTTTTTATTTGTTTATACAACTGCAGTACATTCGCCAGTTTGCTGATGGTTTGAGGCAGGATCTCTTTTTCATCAAGTGCCGCCAGCACCAGGTCGGTTTCGTGGATCTGCCATTTTATTTTCCGCCACAAACGGATAAACCGGTGGATGTTCTTCCAGCTGTCGGTGGTAATGCCTGATGTATTTACCCCTGCATAAATATTTTGCAGTGTACGCAAATAGGTGGAATCCAGTTCGCACATTGATTGTGACTGATACAGGGTAATGATCTTGTTCAGGGATGCAAAATTTTGTTGCACCCAGGTCACGAATTGGGCCGATGTAATATTGGCCGGCGTCAATGCCGCCATTATCGCCGCGTCATTCGACGGAATTAATGTACCGGCATTTATCTGCTGCAATTTTGCATGCAGCGCAGCGGAGCTTAAAGCGCTATTGTAGAAAAGCTTTTGTATAAAATCGATCAGGTGCTGGTGTGGATTGATAAAAGTGGTTTTTACAAGCTCCACCAGCTCGGTATACTTCATGCCCGACCGCCTGAGGAATTCATGAATGCCATCTGATACCCCCGTGCCGGCCATTTTCTCCAGGTCGGCGGCAAGGGTGAAGCCGTAATATTCATGCAGCTGTTCCGTGTTATTGCTGCCATCGAATTTCTTATCTGTCAACACCGCATATTCCTGTTCGCTCAATTGAAGTTGTTCGGCTTCTATCGCATGCTCGGTGGTAGCAGTAAAGCTGGTTTGCATGGCTTTCATCACCTCGCTGCGTTCAGTTTTGAGGTGGCTGCTATATGTGCGGATCACATCCAACGGCTGGTGATAGGGCAGGGAGAAGGGGTAAACTGTATTCGACAAAATGCGGTATGCTTCTGGTTCTGCATATTGCGGACTGGCCCTCAATTCATCTGCTGTTGTATCGCCGGTATCATGCGCTGCATTTTTATCGAGCAGTCCATGATAGGTATAATATTCCATGATCTCATTCACCAGGTCGATATAGGGGATCAGGGTGTCGCTGTTTTCGCAGGTAAGCGGTAAGTGTAAAAGGTCGGGCCTGCGCTTGATAAACATATCCAGCGGGGTTTTGGCATCTGCATTCTTGGCGCCCCGCCACAGGTAACGCAGCAGGTCTACAAAATAGGCGGCAGGACCATAAACCGAGCGGCAATGTTCGCATTCACATACATCGGGACTGCCGAACAATTCTGCATAGTTGGGGATATGTTTTGCCAGCACGGCTGTTACATCGTTTGCATCAGATTTGCCGTAAGCGTATTTGGGCGCAGCCCCGTTCGATACTTCATATACTTTCATCGAGCGTTCGGCTGCCAGGGTATGGATGTAGGAGGCGCGTTCATATAATGCTTCCGCGATGGATTCCCCGCCGAGGTTGTTGCTATAGCTTTTTATGAAAGTTGATTTGGGAACGTTGGTGATGGAATAGGCAGAGTCGAGGTTATTGTTGATCAGCACACCCATGACGCCCGGAGTGGGACTTACCTGGTATACGCGCTGCATTTTTTTAAGTTCGGTCTTTACTTCTTCGTGATAACCGTTGGCAGCCTTTTTGATCTCTTCTTCAAAATCGTGGATGCGGGAGGAACTGAAATCAAATTGCTGCGTGTTGCCGAGAAAAGTGGTTACTCCTTTCAGCACATCTCCATTTTCAATGGGCAACTCACCTTTTTTCAGCATGCCATTGATCTTTTGCGTAGGGAAGGCCGCATGTAACAGTGATTCAATATGCAGTTGATAGCGCTGCTTTTTTTCTTCATCGTCTTTCCCGTTTACAAATTCAGGAACGCCGGTTTTGCTGATGATATCCTTCCATGAAGCGCTATCCAGCTCCAATAATTGCTCTGTTGAGGTGATTCCCCTGGCTACCTGCAGTTCTACGATCAGGGGATGGTGGTAACCGGTAATAATTCCCAGTTTTTGCAAGTGTAGGAGGCCGTCAACCAGTTTCGGATTGTCTTTGAAGCCGGGTTGCTGAGGAAGATACTCATGCCAGAATTTTTTATAGTCGGTGTCGTTCTGGTGCTCGTTTTGAAAATTGGTGAATGCTGTCACAAAGACCTGTTGCTGGCTATTTTCTTTTAATACGACCGACAATAATTGCTGAAGGGTAACAGGTTGCTGCTCACCTTTGTACTGTAAAATGGTAGCGGCGCTTTTTTGATGAATAAGCTCAAGCAGTTCGTTGATAACAGCTTCATCTGTCTTTCTGATAATGTGCGCCTCCACGGAGTCTTTGATCGCTTGCTGGAGTTCCGCTTTTTTCTTTTTATATAATACCGGTAATTGCAGGGAAGTGCCTCTGCGGCCAATACCATATAATAATTCATGGATCTTCTCTGGATCGGTTTTGCCTAACTGGCCGAACTGGATGGTCAGGATCCTGGCCTGCACCGCAATATTGATGTATTCCTCTTTTATGTCCAGCTCCTGCGCTGTAAAAGCCACCTGGTCTTTTATAGTAAGTGCTTCCAGGGCGACGCCGCTTTCTTCTAGAAAAGGAACAAGTTTTTGCATAATGATCTCGTACTCTGTACGGGTATCCCTGTTTACCAGGTACACATCTACAAAGCGCACTTCATTGGTGCCGGCATACATTTCGGCATTTATCCGGTTGGTGCGGCCAATGATAGCGTCACCGTCCACTGCATATACTACAATGTCTGCCCGTTTGCGTTCGGCCTTTAGAAACTGATCCAGGGAAAACCGAACGGAATAGTAACCTGTTGTGTTAGAGGACACTTCGCCAAGGTATTCAAAGCCGCCGTTCTTCGTTATTTCAGCCAGGCTATTGGCTGTACGGTAAACAGCTGCGCCCTTCAGGTCTATATCAAGGGCAATAAGGGGTTGATTTTTTACGGGGTTGCCCGATACGTCGAATACCGTTCCACTTACCGTAAAAAAGGTTTCTTCGCTAAACAGGTTGCTTTCATTTACCTGCCGTTGCATTTCTTTCAGGGTGGCGGCATCGGCCAATACGCTCGTGTCGTAAGTAATATTCGACTGCTGTTGCCAGGCGCGTACCTTATTAAGCGTATCATCACCTGCTTCATAAGCAGCTGTTTCATTTTTGCTTACTGAATAACCGAGTGTAGCGAGCAATTTATGCAACTTGTTTACGGCAATAGACTTTTCATGCAATGAAATGGATCGTTGCGGAGGGAGCATGTTTAATATTTTAAAGTTTTATTAATTAGTAAGGATCAAATTGATTTGAGAAAATAAAAAGACATCAATGCACTGTTGCCCAAAGCAATAGGAAAACAAATTGTTAAGTATTTATAACGGAGAGTCCTGGGCAAGCGAACTGAATAAAAAACCGTTCTGGTTAACCGAAAATTTATTCTAAAGTATAACTTAAATGAAGTGTGACCAATACCACGAACTGGCTATTTTGAAAAAAGGATCTCCGTAAAAAAAATGGAGCTTCAACTGCTTACTTGGCTTCAGCCCAAAACCTGTCGTCCCGCTTTTCTAATTTCATCAACAGCGTCTCCTTAACACAAATCAACTTGCTGTCGGATTTCCCCCATACCCAACTCATTATTTTGAATTTCCGTAATTTCAGAAACTAAAACCTGCTATATGAAACCAAAAACGATCAACACCCTGTACTGGATCTTCACTATTTTATTTGCAGCAGCTATGATATTCTCTGCTTATGGCAGCATACTGGTAAATGAAGATTCGAAAAAATTGATCCATGATTACCTTGGATTCCCTGTCTATTTTATCCCATTCACTGGTGTTGCCAAACTGTTAGGTTCAATTGTTATTTTAATACCCGGACTGAAAACAATTAAAGAATGGGCCTATGCCGGTTTATTTTTCGATCTGGGTGGCGCCATTTACTCCAGCATAGCCGTCGCAAAAGGTGTTGATCCCAAGATGGTGTTCATGCTTGTCTGGATACTGCCGGGCATACTATCTTATGTTTACTGGAAGAAAAAAATGCAGCTTGAAACTAAGTAGATTTTATCAAAGGCCATCCGTCATCCTGATCTGCAAATCAAAAAAAATTAATCATGTACAGACACATTTTAGTTGCTGCTTTCTTTACTCTGTATGGGATAACCGGTTTGGCTCAGATAAATCCGGCTATTTGGACTGAAAAAGATAGAATGTTTTTGCTCCAAAATTTAGAGCGTACCCGGGATGAAATCATAAAAGAAACAGACCATCTTACTCCAGCGCAATGGCACTTTAAAGAAAATGATACCAGTTGGTCTATTGCACAGGTAGTGGAGCATTTGGGGCTTTATGAGCGAACGTTTCTTCATGAGAGTTCCGTTATATTGCAAGGTAAGCCGGAGCCGGAACTTGCGACGAATGCCAGAACTGATAGTTCATATATAACCTGGATGAATGAACCACAGGCCCATAAAGCAAACAAAATTCACATACCTCTTGAATTAATGAAAGATAAAGACAATTTAACCTTTTTCCTTTATGGCAGAAATCTGGCTATTGACTTTATACGTACGACAACAGCAGATCTGAAAGCTTATTATACATTCAGAGGTGGAGACGAAAAAAGAAGAAGTTTGCATGGGCTGTTTGTTGTACATTTTGGACATACCGATAGACACTTAAAGCAAATTCGAAGAATCAAACAACATAAAAGCTTTCCGGGTTAGTAGTTAGTTTTTATCCCAGCCCATCCTTTATAGCTTTCAAGTACTCCTTACTATTCGATTTTTTGATGGTAATAGCTGTGCACTGATTGAATTTGGCAAATGTTTTAATGGCCTCGGTGATCTTGACGATCATTGGTTTGCTTAGTTTCAGCGGTTCGAAGTGAAGGTTGTGAACGGTTAATATCTTTTGTTTTCGATCGGTCTTTGAATCCATCCTGGCTACAAATGTATCACCAACCAATATGGGTAATGAAAAATAGCCATATTTCCGCTTTGCCTGGGGAACAAAACATTCAATCTGGTAGTCGAAATTAAAAAAATCCTTTAAACGATGCCTGAACACATTCAATACATCGAATGGTGAAAGAACAAATGCATCGCCAGACAGTTCGATCTTTTTGTTTTTATAAGATGGTAACATGTAGAGTGGGGCAGTGGTAAGTCCTTTGATGGCTACCTGGCACACTTCGCCTTCCTCAACAAGCTTTTCCAATTCCTTTTTTACTAAATTATTCTTTACCCAACGGGCACGCCAGGCCAACTCTTTTGCATAGGCGATACCCAGGGATCTCAGGCAGCGCCGGATAACATACCGTGCATATTCTTGCGGGGATGGCATGGTGGTGTCAATATCATCAGGAATTAAATTCCTTGGCAGATCATATACCTTATGGAAATCTTTTCGTGTAACCATCAATCTCCCGTCCAGGTACAATCGCTCAAGGGCTATTTTAGACGGTCGCCAATCCCACCAACCTGAACTGGCCACCTCGCGATCATTGTCAAAATCCTTCACCATCAGCGGCCCTTCGCGCGCAACCCTGTCCAGCACATTTTCCATGAGATTGATCTCGGCTTGTGTTAGTGGCTGTCTTCTGGCTAAAAAACCTTCCTTCACGGACAGGGAGAAGCGGAAGTCGTGCATGGGCATATATCCCGCATCGGAGGTATAAAATTCAAAGATCCTTCCATCCGCCTGCAGTTCGTCGAGCCATTCCTTTTTATAATCAGGAACCCGCGTTGCAATGGAATGGTGATGGGCGCGCTCAACCACAAAATTGGCGTCGATTTGAACATAGCCAAGATGATCGATGAGTTTATAGACTGCCTCGCGGCCCTTTCCAAAAGGCGCTCGTTTAGATAGTCCTGCGGCATGCAGGATGATCTTTCTGGCTTGTGATGGTGTGAGGATAAGTTGGCTCATATGTGTGGCGCAAAATTACATAATTTAGCTTATGACACTAAATTACCGGGCGGGAAATGATAACGACCTCAAAGACTTAAAACAACTAGCACTTATATCCTGGGCACAATTTCAACCAGCATTGACAGCCGAAAATTGGGAGAAACTAAGTGCTACCCTTAGTAATGATAACACATACATTGAACTGCTTAATAATTCGCAATCTATTATTTGTACTACTGACAATGATCAAATAATCGGCATGGCTTTTTTGGTATCAAGCGGCCATCCCACTGATATTTACGAAAGTGACTGGAGTTATATTCGCTTTCTTACGGTTGATCCGGCCTTTGGCGGACAGGGAATTGGCAGACAGTTGACGCTACAATGTATTGACCTGGCAAAAAGCAATGGCGAAACTACCATTGCGTTGCACACTTCTGAAATGATGGGCAAAGCGCGTTTTATTTATGAAGACCTTGGCTTCACGATATTAAAAGAAATTGGCCAGCGATTCGGCAAACAGTATTGGTTGTATACGCTTGACATTGGTAAATAGAAAGAGCCCCGCTTGTGGCAGGGCTCTCGCTATTTTGGTTGAGTGCACTGGTCTATTGGTACTGCGGATTTTGTTTCAGTTCCGCACCTGTATTCTGTGTTATTTCGGTGATAGGTATGGGCCACAAATTATGATATGACTCAATGGACAGTCCTGACTTGGGATTGTATCTTTTGTCGCGATCGTATAATAATCCCAAACGGGTTAGCGTAACAGCCCTGAATTCTTCTAAATACAGCTCTCGCAGGCGCTCATCCAGAATATAATCCATATTCATTTCCCCAGCCGTAGCAGGTGTAGCGTTCGCCCTGTTTCTAAGCACGTTTATATCATCCGACGCTTTTTGTGTTTGTGATTTTCCAAGATAAGCCTCCGCCCTGAGTAAGTACGTTTCTGCCAGGCGGGCCATATATTTTTGCATAAACAACTTTGTAGCGCCATTGAGCAGAATTCCTCCAAACGGATTATTCGTGTTAGTTAATACGGCCGGACCGGCTACCGCAACAAAGTCTCCTGCCGAGGGTGATGTCTTTCTGATCACCGGGTAAAAATTGCGGATGGTGTCTCTGAAATCCGCAGCTAATGTTCTGGCCTTATAGCCATCTTTTACATACCATTTGCCATAATCGGGTGAGGTTGAACCAACACCTGAAATACGTAAATCTCTTACAATATTGTATGATGAATTACGAATATCGCCTGGCGTCCAGATCTCATACAGGAAATGGGATGTTGGCCGTATCCAGCCGATACCATTGGATGAAATACTATCTATAAAACTTCCGTTGAATAATACATTTTTCTTGGTACCGGTTCCTGTTTCTGCAATTCTTAACCCACCCAAACTTGGCACTACTGCCCATGCTGTTTGATCGCCCACAGCAGCCGGGTTATTCAACGCAGTCTGGATTACCAGCAGCCCTTCCCGGTTGCCCGTCGTGTAATTTTGATTGTTGTACTCAAATAAGTCACGGTATACATCTCCCGGCGTAGTGGCCCTTCTTCCAAAACGGCTGGTCATCAAAGACACACCGGAATAATTGATCACACTGGAGGCACTGGCAATAGCGCCATCATAATCTTTCAGGGAAATCAATACTTCGGTCAGAACGTGGTTCGCGATCTGTTTGTTTACAACGCCGTCGCTTACTTCATTAATGTTTTTTAACAAACTTATTGCCTGCGTCAGATCTTTCTTACATTGTTGATATACCTCATCTCTCGATGCCCGTACATAATCATACCTGGGCTCTGTGAGCTCATTCAGCTCAAGCGGAACCCCGCCATACAAATTAGCCAGTACATTGTATGAATAAGCCCTGAAAAATAATGCCTGCCCAAGGAAGTTATTCTTGTCGGCATCTGAAAGCTGTGTAGCGTTGGGCACTCTGGCAATAACCAGGTTGGTGTTGGTAATGATCTTGTAATACACGGTCCAGATATTTTGCGGAATAAAATAGCTGGGTATCATGGTTGCTTTATAGGCATTCAATTTTGCTGCAGGATCGTAGTCCGTACCATTAAAGGCAAAATCAGTGGCATAGTACAATCCAAAATAGCAATCGAGGGCGTTGGTAACGTTCATGTTTCCCATGTAAATATTCCTGACGCCATTGTACACGTTATTGATAGCCTGCTGAAATTGTGCTGAGGTTTGCAGCGAGTTATCCGGCGTGTATATTGACAATGGATCTTCGTCTAAAAAGCTTTTCTTACAGGAGAACAAAACTGAGCCTATTGTAAGAATATATATACTGATTAATAACTTTTTCATGTCTTGCTGTTTAATTGTATAACCCTTAAAATGATAAGTTTACTCCCAAAGAATAGTTCTTCATAACCGGGTATCCATTTTGGTCTAATCCCAACCCGCCCGGAATTCTTTGTCCGGTCGATGTCCTCTGATTGGCACCCGGATTGGCTTCAGGGTCCCAACCATCCCATTTGGTAATGGTCAGCAGGTTTTGCGCATTCACATACACGCTGAATGCTTTTATGCCTTTTATCCTCCGAAGGAAACCATCTGGTACACTATAAGTAAGCGTTACATCCTGCAGGCGAACAAAACTTCTTGACATATAAGGCCAGAAATTTTCGCCCATGGTGGCTACATAGGCAGCTATGCTTCTGTACTCAGCACCCGGGTTATTGGGTGTCCAGTAGTCGAATACAAATCCATTGTTATTTCTGATCTGATCAGGATTTTGCAACATGGCGCCCGGCTTACCCAGGTAGCCGTTCTTGCCACCCTGAACAGAATTGATAAAGAATTTAAAATTAAAATTCCTGTAGGTAACACTGTTTGAAATACCAAAACTGTATGATGGGTCCAGTTTCCCTATTATTTGTTTGTCGTCAGTGGTAATTACGCCGTCCTTTGCTCCAATATCTTCAATTTTGTATTGTCCCGCCTTAAAGCCCTGTGCTGCTAAAGCTGTAGGAACAGTTTCTCCCAGCTGATACATACCGGTGATCTTATAATCATAGACCACACCATAAGGCTGGCCGACAAAGAAACTCAGGATAGGATCCTGTCCATTGATCAGGTTTTTGCCTGTGCCGTCAATATCCAGTACCTTATTCCTGTTCCTGAAGAAATTAACCGTTACATCCCATTTAAAATCTTTCGTAGTAACCGGAACGGCTGTGATATTCAGCTCCTGGCCCCTGTTCTGGATTTTACCGATGTTGATCAGGTAAGAAGAAAATCCGGTTATGGTTGGGGTGGCCCTGGCGTTCAGCAGGCTCTTCGATTGGGAGAAATAGACATCCAACGATCCGGAAAGCCGGTTATTGAAGAAGGAAAAGTCAATACCGGTATTGGTAGAGTTGGTTGTTTCCCATTGTAAATTCGTATTGGGCTGCTGCGACAGGAATGATCCAAGCTGCGCATTTCCCGAGGAACCATATAAATATCCATTACCCAATCCAACGCTCATTTGAGACAGGGTTTGATACCTGCCTACCGTTCTGTTACCTGTAGACCCATAGGACACCCGCAGTTTAAGATCATTTATCCATGACCAGGATTGTATAAAATCTTCCTTGCTCACACGCCATGCCAAAGCAATAGAAGGGAAGGTGGCGGTTTTGTTTTTGCTCGAAAAACCGGAGAAACCATCCCTTCTTATGGTACCGGTGAGAATGTATTTTCCATCATATGAGTAGGAAGCCCGTGCCATTTGATAAAGTGCCTGTTCCTTCCAGGGCAGTATGGAAGGATCGTTAGATACGGTAAGCCGCGAGGCATCGCCCACATCGAGCCTGTTGTAAGATAACGCACCGTTGAATATGCCTGCCGCTGAATCTTTTGACCCTTCATGTTTATTTACTTCGGCGCCATATAACAGGGTAACATCCACGCCATGTACGCCAAACTCCCTTTTATAGGTCAGGATATTATCTATAGTGAGGAAATAATCGCTCATGTTTGTTCTATAGGCCGTGGCTTCAACTGTAGGTTGATTGTAATTAAACCTATTATAGAATATATAATTATTCCCGAAATTCACCCGGTAGTTTAATCCTTTCACGTGAGGAATGTCTACACTGGCGTACACATTACCTATGAAGTTGAGGTTCCTGTCCTTGTCTCTCGATCTTTTTAGTACCTCCAGCGCAGTAGGCGTGGTGGTGTTAGCATAAAATGTCAGCATTTCACCGGTTGTGGGATCAAAGGGCAGGGTGTAAGGCTTTAAGTACATGATATCGGAAAATGTAGGTGATACGCCACTGTAATCATTGATCGATAATCCCGTTTGCGCACCGATCGTTAACCAATCCAGCACTTTTGTATCAAGGTTCAGTCGTATGCTGTGTCTTCTGTAATTATCATTCAATATCAGGTTCTTTTGATCAAAATAACCGTAGCCAAAATAAAACCTGGTCTTCTTTGATCTGCCACTGACACCAATGGAATGATTCTGGATGCGGGGGCTTGAGTTGGTAAGCAAATTCCACCAGTCTGCCGTATAGCCGTTTTTATAATTGCTGGCCTCCACTGCGGCCAGCTTAGTGCTGGGGTCCCAATTCGGGTTCATTTTGGTGGGGTCATTCGGGTCCCTGCTTTCAGCCAGATACCAATCGCCAACTTTTTGTATATACTGAGAGCCCGTCATGGGCTTCATTTCCTTTTTTGTCATTTCCTGAATGGAATAGGAGCCGGTATAATCAACCGTTGTCTTGTCTATACCACTTGCACCGCTTTTTGTAGTAATGAGTACAACACCGTTGGATGCCTGGGAACCATATACGGCAGCGGCGCTTGCATCTTTCAGCAGGTCGATACTTAAAATGTCTGCCGGGTTAATGGAAGTGAGTGTTCCTCTGTATATAAGACCATCCAGTACGATCAGTGGGGCTGTAGTACCGGAAATGGAGTTCCTGCCGCGGACCATCAGCGTAGGGTCGCTGCCCGCCGTTGTTGTTTGTCCCACCGTAAGTCCGGGAACAGTTCCTCTTAAGGCCGACATCACATTCGAGTTGGGCGACTGCTTCTGAACCTGCAGGTTGGCCTTAACGACCGCGCCTGTAACATCCTGGCGTTTTCTGGTGCCGTATCCTACCACTACCACATCACTTAAAACAGCGTCACTAAGCTTTAAGGTTACAGAAAGCTGGGTTTGATTACCAATCGTAATTTCCACCGGTTCAAAGTTTACTGCGGAAATTTCGAGCGTTTCGCCTTCCGCCACCTCAATGGTAAAGTTGCCTTCGTTGTCGGAACTGGTACCCCTGGTTGTATTTTTTACTTTTATGGAAGCCCCGGGAACAGCAGTTCCACTCTCGGCACGCACCACGCCTGTAATTCTTTTATACTTTGCGCTGGCAATAAATGTTTGATCGGTCAGCGTGACTACAACCTTATAATTAGGTATCAATTTCCATTTGAGATTGGTTCCATTAAACAACGTAGAAAGTGTTTGGAAGATCCCTGCATTTTCAAGGTCAATGGAGAATCGTTGATTGGCTGGCAGGTCATCGCTGCTATAAAAGAACCTGTATTTGGTTTGACCTTCTATTTTCTTAAAGATCTCCTGAATACTTCCATGGGCAACTTTGAGGTTAATAACCTCTTGCGCATGGTTTTTAGCCGATACCTGTAAGCCGATAAGAAGAAATACCGTGGATAATCTCATAAGCAGTTTAATTTTCCGTAAGCATAAAAAGGCCCTTACAGAAAAAAAGCAATCGCTAATTTTCATAAATTTGTTTGGTTTTAAAAGACTAAGATTTCGTTTGAAACTGAAGTGGGGGATGTGGCGCATTCCTCACTTTCTTTTAGGTAAAGCTCGTTAGATCATAAACGCATAGGTTTATTATTAATAAATGGTAATTTGTTTGTTATTAAGGGTATATTGAAATGGCTTGATCATTTGTAATATTTTCAAAATATCCACTGCGTTATCTTCATCATAAACACCCGTGTACTTATAACTGCTTACTACCTTGTTTTTAAACTCAATATGTACATCAAACTGTCGCTCCAGGTCCAGTGCTATTTCTGAAAACGGTTTATCAAAAAAAGCCATTTTGTCATTCAACCACGAAGTTTCAACGATCACACTATCCTGGACCTTTATACTTGTAAGTTCAACTTTTTTCTCTACGGTGGCAGGCATTGGAGCTGTATCGCCATCCGCATTTTTTTGTACAATGATTTTATCAGATGGTTTCAAAAGAATTTTATGCTGCGCATCGGCACGCAAGGTCAATTCAATACTGCCTGTCAGTAACGCGGCTTCCATCCTGTGTTCATTTGAATAGTTACGCACATTGAACTTAGTGCCCAACACTTTAATATCCGCTTCACCAGTATGAACAATAAAAGGAATGGCGGCATTATGTGTTACCTCAAAGTAAGCCTCTCCGGTGAGGTATACTTCCCTTGTTTTAGCAAAGTCTTGCGCATAACTAACCTTACTCTGCGCGTTCAACCGCACAATAGAACCATCGGGTAAGGTCATGGTAGACCTTGATTCTTTCTCTGTGCCTGTTGCAACAATCGTCTGCTTATTACCTGGTAGCTGCTTATTCTTATTTAATAATAGCCACGTTAACCCCACGATTAAAATAGCAGATGCGGCAACCAGCGCCCTGACCAGGGTCCGTCGTTTAAAAGAAAACGTTTTATCTCCGAGCACGCGCGGCGCCGGGTACATCATCTTCGCCCGATGCGTACCATACGCGGTTTCAATATCTACGTCTGATACTTCAGACGAATGCGTTAATATTTGATTATAAAAGAATTGCAGCTCCGGATGACTTTGAAGTATAGATTCCAGCTCTGCCAGCTCCGATGCCTGGCATTCCCCGGCCATTTTACGGCCGAGTAAATCATAAAACCTGTTTTCTACTGTTGGTTGCATACATGGTTATATTTGAATAGACGTATAAAAAGAAGCTTACCGTGAAGGGGCGAAAATTATTCTTTGTCGGTCAAATACGCATCCAATGCTGTACGTATCTTTTTTAGCGCAAGGCGCATATGTGTTTCGGCCGTATTGAGTGAGATGCCAAGCACTTCAATCACCTGTTTATAAGGCAAGCCTTGTTCTTTGACCAGCCGGAATACCAGTTGAGACTGGGTCGGTAATGCGCGGATTATTTTGCCAATATATTGCTCCAACTCGCCCCGGGTGTATATATGCTCAGGAGAGTTTTTGTCAATGATATGTTCCTGAATATTATCAGAGATGGCAACCGTAGAAATTGTGCGGTTTTTCTTCCGTAGTACATCGTATGCTTTATTCCGGGCGGCTTTAACGAGATAAACAGTTAGGTTTTCGACATGGTTTAAGTCTTCTCCCATCGTCCAAACCTTGAGCATCACTTCCGAGACAACCTCCTCTGCATCCTCCTTATTGTTGAGAATAGCTGTACAAAAACTTAATAAAACAGGGTAAAAATGATAGAATAATTTCTTGTAAGAATCCTCGTCCTGTAAATAAGACATTTTTTTCTGCAAGATCAATATCTCCTGGGCGGCAAGTTTCACTAGCTATCTATAAGTTGAGTTGTTCGTAAGTTTTCGCAATTTAAACTTAAAAACACAACTAGCTAACATTTTATAGCAAAACAAAATCAATATGTTACGAGGACGTGCGGAAGATCAAAGGTCGCGCTACATGCCAATCGTCTTCAAAAATGCCTCTTTATAGTTCACCCCAATAGGAATGGCCATTTTTTGAATATATACGGTGTTGCCTTCGATATGGCTGATTTTCGATTTGCTGATGATAAAGGAGCGGTGTACACGTATAAATAATCCGGACGGTAGCAGGGTTTCAAATGAAGAGAACGACATATTGGGAACCAGTGTGCCGGCGCTGGTAATTATTTTGGTGTAATTGCCCTTTGCTTCTGCCACCAGGATGTCGTTGTATGGCAGTTTATATATTTTACCATCTGCCTTAATGAAGAAATAATCGTTGGGTATACTGGTTTGATGATCGGTGTTCGTTTGCAGTTTTTCAATGGCTTTGTCAACCGCCACTATAAATCGCTCCAATGAAAAGGGTTTTACCAGGTAATCACAGGCCGCGAGGTCAAAGGCATCTACTGCATACTCCTTATAAGCAGTGGTGAATATGACCAGCGGGGCGTTTTTCAGTGTTTTTAAAAAGCCAATCCCATCCAGCACGGGCATGTGTACATCGAGGAACAGGATGTGTACAGGCGAATGCTGCAATATGTCTTTTGCTTCGAATACATTACCACAGCAGCCTGTAATACGCAGTTGTGGCAGGTGACTGCAATAATTAATGATAATATCCCTTGCAATCGGCTCATCGTCTACAACGAGGCAGTTGAACATAGCTGTTATTTTATTTTTAAACGCAGGTATACGGTATACGTGTTATGCGCAGCCGTTTGCTGCAGTTGATAATCGTTTTCATACAACAGGTGGAGCCGCTTGATGGTATTGGCCAGGCCCAGTCCCGAACTTTGGTAATGCCCATTTTGTTGTTTCGGTTCCCTATGTGAATTCTCCACACAAAATAGGATCTGATCGCCTGAAATTTTCAGCATAATATTAACGTAAATTTTTTCGTCGAGCGTGTTTTTTGCATGTTTGAACGCGTTTTCAATAAACACGATCAGCACCATGGGCGCAATCTTTATATCACCATCGTAAACTGCATCCAGGTCGCTGTGCAGAACCAGCCGGTCGCTCAGCCGAATTTTTTCAAACCCGATATAGTTGTTGATGTATGCCAGCTCCTCCTGTAAGGCAACAAATGGTTTTTTAGTTTCATATACCGAGTAGCGTAACAGATCGGATAGTTTCAGTAACAGAGGCGGCACCTGTTCGTGCTGCGTAATAGCGATGCCGTACATATTATTCAATGTATTGAATAAAAAATGGGGGCTCAGCTGCGATTGCAACAGGTTCAGTTCACTTTGCTTTTGTTCGGCGCGAAGCTCGGCATCCTGTATTTGTTTTTGTATCGAAGCGCGGGTCAGTTTTATAATGATGCCCATTACAAATGCTATGATGTAAAAGGGAAGGGTGGTGACGGAAAATTCAACGATATCTCCGGGCGAATCGAAGATCTTTTGGGCTACGAGAGGCCAAACGATGATGATGGCCATCAGGGCGAGTACGGTATACAAACCGAAATGAAAAGGCTTATGCCGCAGGTACCAGGTTTGGCAAAGCCAGCGCCCGGTATAAATGCAAAGTAAAAGGAAAGCGATGCAGAAGATAGTGAGCCCTGTCCGTTGCAGCATAAACGCATAATAGGAACGTATGCCGGTGAACAGCAAGGCAACAACAGCCAGGTTAAAGACCGTATGAAGCATCAGCGCCTCGCTCCTGATTTTTCTTACCCCGATCATTTTCATGTATTAAAGTTCGCGATCATTTTCGCATTTGTGTCATAGAATATGTTGAATAGGATATAAAAGCATTCCAATTCCATATAATCAATGACGAATTTTTCGGCCTCCAAATCACCTGGTTCAGCCCCATTTTACCGGTGTTGAACATATTTATTTTATTCCGTGTGCGCGCCGGGCAAATTTTGGAGAAAGAACCAGCTATGAAACCATTTTTGTTACTGCTTACCCTAACCATGGTACTCAGCAATCGCTTCTCTTTGCAGGCACAAAATGCTGCGGGCCGGATAGGCGGGACCATTGCCAATATAAAAAATGTTCCATTGGCAGGCGCCTCTGTTACCCTGTTGCAGGCCGCCGATTCCACTACTCATAAAACCATCGCTGCCGGTGAAGACGGGTATTTCGTTTTTAAAAAACTACGCGAAGGCAGGTATGTATTGGTAATAACCAGCGTTGGGTACAAAAAATACATCAGTCATACATTCACCATCGATGCCAGTCATACCAACCTGTTATTGCCTGCCATTGTGCTGGAGACCGCCACACAAAACACATTAAAAGAAGTTGTTGTTGCGGTTAAAAAGCCGCTGACGGAGCAACGGATCGATAGAACGATCGTAAACGTTGATGCAATGATAACGGCTGCGGGGAGTAATGCGCTGGAAGTGTTAGGGCGTAGCCCTGGTGTGAACGTGCAGTCAGATGGCGACATCAGCCTGTATGGCAAAGGGGGTGTGCTGGTTTTGATCGATGATAAACCAACTTATTTGTCGGTACCGGAACTGGCTGCCTACTTACGATCATTGCCTGCAGGTTTAATTGACAAAATAGAACTCATCAGCCATCCGCCAGCCCGTTACGATGCATCGGGCAGCGCCATTATCAACATACAATTAAAAAAGAACCGGGCGCCGGGTTTCAATGGCAATGTGCTGGTGGGGTACAGTCAGGGCGTGTACCGGCGGAACAATGAAGCAATAATCATCAATTACAGGAAAAAGAGAATAAATGTATTTGCGAACGGGAGCCATGCAACGGATGGCAACTATAACCGGGAAACCGCGCGCCGCTCTTATTACAATACAGATGGTTCGCTATCGCAATCGTTATTGATCAATAAAAGGTATACATATCAGTCGGATGGCATAAATATCAGAACGGGGCTTGATTATTTTATATCAGCCAAAACCACCGCAGGCATCATGCTCACCGGCGGCATACGACCGCGCAGCGACCGGCTTGGCTACCATAGTGATCAATGGGGCAGTGGAGGGAAACCTGATTCCACCGCCAATGGCGCCATGCATGGTGACTACCAATGGTACAGCGGTGGCATCAATCTAAATGCCCAGCATAAATTCAACGACAACGGTACCACGCTAAGCAGCGATCTTGACCTGGTAGCCCTTCATGCCGGCGGCAACCAGTACTTATCTACACAGGTGTACGGCCCGGATGGCGCAGGGAACAGCAGCATGGATATTAAGTACGATTTGCCGGCAGATATTAATATCTGGTCAGCAAAAGCCGATTACATACAGCCGATGAAAGATAAGATGCAGCTGGAGGTGGGATTGAAATCGAGTTATGTACGCACTAAGTACAACAACGACTGGTATGATGGGGTGGGAGACCTGTATACCCCGGACTATAGTAAAACCAATCATTTTATATACGGCGAAAATATCAACGCGGCTTATGTGAGCATTACAAAAAAGTGGAAACGCTGGTCTGCCAAAGCCGGTGTACGCGTGGAAAATACCAACATGCACGGTCACCAGTTGCCTAATATTGCTATCCCCGATTCATCGTTCAGCAGAAGCTATACAAATGCGTTTCCGGATTGCTACCTGCAGTATAAATTAGACAGCAGCGGTAATCATACTTTAACGTTCAGCTACAATAAACGAATTCGCCGGCCCAATTACCAGCAGTTGAATCCCTTTCTTTTTTACAACGACCGGTACAGTTATACGGCAGGCAATCCCGGGCTGAAGCCGCATTACCTGAATGGAATTGAACTGCGGTATAATTACAAAAGCAATTTTGGTATTGTTTTCGGCTATACGTATATCAATAATCTGATTCAGTCGCTCATTGAGCCTGCAGGTGAAACCTTAATTACAAGACCCCGGAATTTCGGTAGCAATTACGCATTCAATTGCTCGCCCTTTGTATCGTTTTCCCCGGTAAAAGGCTGGAATATGAATACGACCCTGGTATTATTTCACCTCGTAAATAAAGGGGTAGCCAATAACCAGGTAATTCAGGGAGATATTACTTCCGCTGAATTGGAAATGAACAACCAGTTCAGGTTTTCAAAAAGCTGGAGCGCTGAATTGGCTGTCTTTTATGCGAGCCCGCATCTTGGTGGACAAACAAGGACCAACACCATCTGGCGCATGGATGCCGGCGTGCAAAAAACAGTCTTAAAAGACAAAGGAACGGTTAGGGTAAACATGACAGATATCTTTCATTCGATGATCCGGCGCGACCAATTCATTGGAATACCTCTGATGCAGTCAAACCGCAGGCTGGAAAATGATACGCGGCGAATCGGTCTTTCATTCAGTTACCGCTTTGGCGCCACCATCAATAACCGCCGTCGTAACCAGCATTCGGGAAGCGCCACTGAAGAACAGGGCAGGCTGAATTGAGAAATTATACCTGCGACGAAGATAACAGTAGATAACAGGTCTATCCATAACTGTCTTCCAGTTTTACCAACAGAAATCATGCAATGCATTAAAAATCAGTGCTTTTATAAGGGGGAATCAATTCTTGGTTGCTTTTGAGAAATTATCAACAGCCAAATATTTATTTTTTTAACTACTTTTGGACGGCAATAATTTATTTATTCGCAGCCAAATCTATATAGAATAGTTAAGATTTGGCTGACAATAAAATCAACATGGAGAAATTAATAGGCAGAGAAGTAGAAAAGAAATTGTTGGACGAAGCAATGAGGTCAGGAAGTCCTGAGCTAATAGCATTATTTGGTCGCCGCCGGGTTGGGAAAACATTTTTGATACGTCAACATTTAGAAAAATCTATTGTCTTCGAATTTGTAGGTAGCAGGGATATAAAGCTTGGTGAGCAACTGGAAAATTTTAAAAAGGCTCTCGGTAAAGCAGCAGGTAACGAAAAAATATATCAAACACCGAAGAATTGGGCAGATGCTTTCGATCTACTTAGCTATTATCTAACGCCGAAACTCGCGTCAGGGAGAACCGTTGTTTTTCTGGATGAATTTCCCTGGCTCAATACGCATAAATCACGGTTCTTATCCGCATTTGATCATTGGTGGAATAGTTGGGGGAACAAAGAAAATAATCTCGTTGTGGTTATCTGTGGTTCTGCGGCTTCCTGGATGATTCAAAATGTTGTTAATAACAGAGGCGGGCTTCATAACCGGATAACAAGGAAAATACGATTGCTTCCCTTTAATTTGGGAGAAACTGAAGCGTTTTTAAAATCACGGGATGTTTACATGGACCGCAATCAAATCCTGCAGATTTACATGGTCATGGGAGGTATCCCGCATTACTTGAAAGAAGTGAAAAAGGGAGAAAGTTCAACGCAAGCTATCGATAGAAATTGCTTTACAAAAGATGGGTTACTGGCTGGTGAATTCAAGAATCTCTACCACTCACTATTTGATGATGCCACACGCCACCTTGCCGTTGTTCGAGCGCTGGCAGCCAATCATTCAGGATTGACTCGATCGGAGATTATTGACAAAGCTGATTTTACTTCGGGTGGATCCATAACTGGACTGCTGGAAGAGTTGATTGAGTCAGGGTTTGTGACGGCATGGCAACCCTACGATAAAAAATCAAAGGATACTATTTTCAAATTGGCAGATGAGTTCACTCACTTTTACTTGAAATTTATTGAGAAGAACCGATCCTCTGGCGAGGGAGTCTGGCAAAGCTTTTCATCCGGACAGTCTTGGAAAAGTTGGAGTGGCGTTGCTTTCGAAAGAGTTTGCCTGAAACATATTATTCAAATTAAAAAAGAACTTGGTATTGCCAGTGTATATACAGAAGAATCTGCCTGGCGTTTCCTATCCAAACATGGAAAAGGGGCGCAAATAGACCTATTACTAGACCGCAAGGATTTTGTGATTAATCTCTGTGAGATGAAATATTCGGAATCAGAGTTTCTCATAGACAAAGATTATGCGGAGGATCTTGCAAATAAGAGAGAAATCTTCACCAGTCAAACGAAAACAAAGAAATCCATTTACCTCACTTTTGTCACCACCTTTGGAATTAAAAACAATGAGTATGCGAAGAGGTTGATACAGAATTCCATTACAAAGGATGCTCTATTTGAATAGATTTTCCAGGTTTCATAATTCTTTACTTTTCCAAAACATCAGAGGTTCGGATCTTCTTGGGTTTTCCATATGACAAATGAGTACTTGGCAATATTTGACAAAACCGCCTGCCCGGAAAATTTCCTATTTTCATCTTCTATTAGCGAATCAAAAAGGAGATAAGCTTCAGGTTGATATGGGAGCATTATACCGACCAATAATCTTTAGATATTCATTTCCATATCGAAAAAGGGATGGAATATGCAGGGTTAGAACATTCGTTAATTCGAAATTCCAAATAGTTGTATTAATAACTGACTTGGATGTTAAAAATACATCTGCATCGGTTACAAATTCTATTGAAATAATTTATGAGAGAGCGAGATAAATGTCACTGCCTCAATCCAGCTCCAATTGAACATATAAACTGTCGCCGGCTCTTGCGAATACCCATTGGGTGCTGTTACGATGTTCAATAGAAATCTCCTGTGAGTGAATCAGGGGAATACGAAACCTGAAGTGGCCGGTTGAATCAATTGCAATCCGCAGGGATGCTGAATGGTGGTTATATATATCCTCGCAGAAAACCCTGCAAAACCGGGACACATCCATTGCCGGGTTATAATTTATGAATTTACCATAGATCGTAAAGAACTTCTCTTTCGGTATATCCCGTGCCGATAACGGCTTTGATGGGATATGTTGCTTTTTTTTAATTGCCCCGGTATCACTTTGTGCCTGGCCTTGCACATAATTGATCACAAAAAATAACAGGCATAACAATGCGCCTACTATTCGCATAGTTGTTGATGTTTGTGGTGTTATAAAAATGGAGAAAGGATCAGGAGATGGGTGGTTCCTTTACCGATGCTTCTGGTGCTGTTGGCTTCGATTTGTGCTTCCTTACGGGGGGCGCAGACTTCGCTGGTACGGGATGCTTCTTTTTACGTATAGTGTCTGTGGGCTGCGTTGGTTGTTGAGCCGTTTTCTTTTTTGGATGTACGCGTTGCACCGGTGTTACCCGTACAGGCCGCTTCTTTTTATGCGGTTTCACATAGGGTATGGTATCTGTTGGCAGGGCAGGAACCGGTTGTATTGTTGGAGCAGGTGGCATCGTTGGCGCCGTATCTATCCTTACTCGCGGCTGCAGCACAGTATCTGGTTGCACAACCGGTGGATGTTCCTTAACCGTGGCTTTGGGTTTCATCCAAACATAAGCGCCCAGCGCCACACCCGCAATGCCCACTACTGCTGCGGCGGCAGTCCACACGCGTGGCCACATTCGTTTAATGGATGCTGTTTCTCTTTCCTGTAAAGTTTGTTTTAACCGCTGTAAAGCCTGTGGTGTATCGGCGACCGGTTGCAGGTTGGGTTGGGCAGCCAGTTGCCAAACAGCCCTCAGGTTTTCAAAGCGGGCACGGTTGGCGTCATTGGCGGCAAGCCATTGCTGCACCTGGTTGCTTTCTTCCGGCGTAGCTTCTTCCATTATATATTTTATCAATAGATCGTCCATGGCAAAAGAATTGAGGTTATAAAAAATCGGTTAGTTGGTCCCGCAGGTGTTTCAGGGCCTTGCTCACCTGTGCTTCTACCGTTTTTACGGAAAGTCCTAACTGTTCGGCGATCTCACGATACTTCAATCCGCCAAAGCGGCTCAGCTGAAAAATGGCGCGGCATTGATCGGGCAATTGCGATAAGGCAACCTGCAGCCTTGCTTCCAGCTCTTTCAGTTCGGCCTTGCCGGAAGCAGGCGCCGCCTGCGCTTCGGTACTGCTTTGCAAAACATGGCGCTGGTGTTTCCGAACCTGTTTGGTCCGCCGCAAACCATCCATGCATTGATGGTACACGCTGCCATATAAGTAAGCATTCATGCTGGTATGCACCCGCCATTGCCGCCGCTTTTCCCAGATGCGGCAAAACACGGTCTGCACCACTTCTTCGGCCTGTGCCTCATTCTGCAATACAGAAAAGGCATAAGCCTGCAACTTACCATACCATGCGGTAAACAAGGCGTCAAAGGCGGATTCATTACCTGCCCTGATCTGTTCTTCTATTCCCGGGAGATCGCTGAGTTCCAATTTGTCGGTTTAAATGGTCCTGAAATTACGGGCTTTGTTATAAGACGCACAAAGAAGGTTTTACCCTATGGGTGTATATGACCGAACAATTCCTGTATCAAAAGCGGACAGGGCAAATTAAAGACCGGTTTTGCAGTCATTTGACCAGTAAAGCTTTATATATTAGGCATTGTTTTAGATGGAAAAACGTCAACACAACGTTTATGATAAATAATTATTTGAAAGCAGCCTGGCACAGTTTACGCTTCAATAAAAGATTTACCATTATTAATATTGCCGGTCTAGGAATAAGCATGGGCGCATGCATTTTAACCAGTCTCTTTGTTTATCATGAAACCAGTTTTGATAAAAATATCCCTGACCGTTCGAATGTTTACCGGTTAAATGAATATCTGCATTATGATGGCGCTACTCCTCAACTGTCGGCCGTAATGGGACCGCCCATTGCGCAGTTTCTTAAAAACCACCATAACGAAATTGAAAGCTATACACGTGTTATTCCGGCAACGCCTGAAATTTTTTCATCGCTTACACTTGCGTATAATGACAAAAAAATTACTTCCGACAAATTGATATGTGCCGACCGGAGTTTCATGCAGATGTTTGGTATAACCATTCTGTCGGGCAACCGGAACGAATTTATACCGGCACAAAATAGTATAGCCCTCACACAGAGCATGGCGGCAAAAATATTTGGCAAAGAAGAAGCGCTGAATAAAATAATAACCTTGCGTGAGAACGACAGCACCACTCATCAATACGCGGTTTCGCAAATTATCCGCGATTTTGGCGCTAACTCGCACTTGCAGGTTGATGCAGTGTTGCCAATACCGGTTCAGTTTGAAGAAGGATTTACCGGCACCAACTATGGCGTGTTGCTGGGCCCCACCTATCTGCGTTTACGATCAGGTACTGACCCTAAAATACTGGAAACAAAACTTACTCAAACAATCCACGATAAAAGCAAATTTATCGATATGCGCCTGCAACCTGTATCGGAACTGCATGCGAAGTCAATTGATATTAGCTATGACATTTACAACTACAATAAAATCGACGGCAAATACATAAACGTATTTATCATTATTGCACTGGCTGTTTTTGTAATTGCCTGTTGCAATTTTATTAATCTTACCATTGCCATCATGGCCTACCGGGGTAAAGAATTCAGCGTTAAAAAAATTGCAGGAGCCAGCCGGCCCCAACTGGTGATGCATATGCTGTCGGAAACCTTTATATCGGTGCTGATGGCGTTATTGCTGGGTGTATTACTGGCTTATGTATCGCTGCCCTGGCTCAACCAATTGATGGAGCGTAATATATCCACCGCCATTTTATACCAATGGCCCTGGTTAACTGCATATATAATAATACTATTGACCACTACTTTACTTGGGGGTATTTATCCGGGCGTGCTGATCGCTGGTTCCGGAATAAACATGGCTTTACAATCAAAAGTAATACTGGGCGGTTCCCGCGTTGCTGCCAGAAATATACTGGCCATTGGTCAGTTTGCCATCGCAGGGATATTTATTATATGCCTGATGGTATATATAAAGCAATTGCGGTACCTGCAAAATAAAGACCTGGGCTATACATACAGCCAGGTTATTAAAATTCCGGTCGATGCACAGAACCGTACCAGAATAAAGGTATTGGAATCGGCCATCATGAAGATTAAAGGTGTCACGGATGTTACACACGGCTATATGGAGTTGGGTAAATACGGTTCGTTGTTTGGGATAGATTATGTGGCGCCGGACGGAACACGCAAACAGGTATCGGTGAACTTTGAAAATGGCGCGACCAATTATGCCTCTTTCTTCAACATGAAAATTATTGCGGGACGCCATTTCCATCAAAAGGGTGCCAACAATGAATACCTGATCAATCAAACGCTGGCGCAACAGATTGGTTATAAAGATCCGATTGGAAAGCCGATCCATTTAACCAGTTTTGAGCCCGGCATAGTGGTTGGTGTGGTAAAAGATTTTAACTACAGCGCTCTGTATACGAAAATAGAACCGCTCATAATCGGTTCAATCAATGTTGTACCGGTTTGGAACAAGCAATTATATGTGAAAATAACTACTGAAGATATATTCAATACCATTCAGCAAATGGAAGCTGCTTATAAGTCCATTAGCGGAACCGACCAGGTTGCCTGGCAGTTTATGGACGATCGCTTTAAAGAAATTTACAAATCGGAAAAACAGGCTGCCATCATGATCGCCCTTATCGGAGGCCTGGCTATTGCTATTGCCTGCCTGGGTTTGCTGGCGTTGGCTGCGTTTATTATGGCAAAGCGTACGAAAGAAATTGGCATACGCAAAGTATTGGGAGCATCAGTATTGAGTATTGTAGACAACCTGTCAAAGGAATTTGTGCGTATTGTGGTCATAGCTTTTTTTATTGCTGCACCGGTAGCGTATTGGCTATCAGAGAAATGGTTGCAGGATTTTGCCTACCGCATAACAATTAGTTGGTGGATGTTTGCTGTTTCCGGTGTTATTACTGTGCTGATCGCTTTGCTAACGGTCATGTTTGTAGCCATAAAAGCCGCAGTGGGCAACCCGGTAGTGGCCTTGAGGAATGAGTGACTGTTTTTATTTTATTTTATTTTAATCACAACTTTACCTTTTGCACGTCCCGCTTCTACATACGCCAACGCGTCATTGGTTTGTTCAAATGGAAATATCCTGTCCATAACCGGTTTTATAATACCAGCATCAATAAGTGAAGTAATCTGGCTTAATTGCTTTCCCTGTGCTCTCATAAAAAGAAATGAAAAACCAACTTTAAGGCGTTTTGCTTTTTTTCTCACTTTGGCACTCAATAGGCGCATAATTAATTTCACGAACCAGGGCGCTCCAATTTCTTTGGCAAATGCAGGATCAGGAGGACCGGAGATTGAAATAAGTTTGCCACCGGGCTTTAATATTCGAAGCGATTTTTCAAGTGTCTTTGCATCCTGACTGTTCAACACGACATCGTAATTTGTAAGTATTGTTTCAAAATCAGCCTTCCTGTAATCAATTACAATATCTGCACCGAGACTTTTCACTAAATCAATATTAGCCGCACTTGTTGTGGTAGCTACAGTTGCACCCAAATGTTTCGCTAATTGAATGGCAAACGTGCCCACGCCACCCGAACCTGCCTGAATGAAAACTTTTTGCCCTTTTTTTAGATCTGCCTTTTCAATGAGCGCCTGCCACACCGTTAAACCCACCAATGGAATGGAAGCAGCTTCTTCCATCGAAATATTTTTTGGTTTCAGCGCCGCATCCTTTTCATGAATGGCAATTAATTCTGCAAATGTGCCAATACTAAGGTCTGCAGGTCTTGCATAAACCTCATCACCAACTTTGAATTGGCTGACTTTTGAACCAACTTTGGTGACAACGCCACTCACATCATGCCCCAACGTAAATGGCGTTTTATAGGGTAGGATCATTTTAAACTCACCATTTCTGATTTTTGAATCCAGCAGGTTCACACCTGCGGAATGTACCTGAACCAAAATATCATTTTCATTTACAACCGGGTCTGCAATTTGTTTTAGTTGTAATTTTTCTTTTTTCCCGTAGCGGGTTACTATAAATGCTTTCATTTTTTCTAATCTTTATTGCAGTTATCCATTATTGTGTGGCAGCAACTGCTTTTCCTGCTGCTTTGAATTAACCAAACCAAAAGCCATTTTAGGAAAAAGCCGGTTGATAATATAGATCAGCTTTGTATCGCCAACGCGAATGGTATATTGCTCTTTCCTAAGACCTGCAATAAGCGCTTTTACCAGTTTCTCAGGGGTTATTTTCTTATCGTTCCTGCTGGCTGTCATGTCTGTTGCAACCACTGGAGGTAAAAGTTCAAACACTTTCACATGGCTGTTCAGGATCTTTAAATGTTTTCTGAGTGTTTCCGTATAAAAGCGTAGTGCAACCTTTGAAGCGGAATAGGTTGCTTCAATTGTTGAAGGCACATAACTAAGAATGGAAGTTGTGTTGATAATGGCGCTTTCCTTTCTTGATTTTAGCATTTCCATAAAAAGATTGTTCAGGCGAATGACACCGAAATAGTTGGTATTCATTTCATCTACTGCTTCTTTTAAATGCCTGTTATTTGCCATTCCCATATTACCTGACATACTTAACACACCAGCGTTATTATATAGAATGTCGATCCCTCCGAGTTCCTTAATTTGAGTGAAAAGCCGCTGTGCATCATCGGCATTGGCAACATCACTTTTTAAAGCAATCAGGGCCGGATATAATTTTTTCACTTTATCTAATTTTGATTGATCCCGGCCGGTGATTATCACTTTAGCGCCATGCATTAAAAATTGCTTTGCTGCTTCCAGGCCAATGCCTGCTGTACCCCCTGTGATCAAGATTGATTTTCCCTGTAGTTCCATGGTTTTGATTTATATAATAATGTTGAATGTTTCGGGTTTGTTTGTTTCTTTTCTTGTTGTTTTGTAATTTTACTTGCACTTTGCAAGTGTAAATATATAACTTACTTGCAAAATGCAAGTGTATTTAAACAATATTTTTTATGTTAAAGTCTAAGAAAAGGTCAGATTGCCCGATTAGTAGTTCGCTTGATGTCTGGGGCGATAAGTGGTCGCTGTTGATAATCAGGGATTTGATGGATGCAAAAGAGTGTACCTATGGCGATTTTTTAAAGTCGCCCGAAAAAATAGCTACCAACATTTTAGCTGCCAGGTTGCAGAATTTGGAAGAAAACAGGCTTATTGAAAAATTAGAACACCCCGATAGTAAAGCCAAAGTGTTGTATAAGTTAACCCGTAAAGGGATTGACCTGGTTCCTATAATGATTGAAATAAGCCTTTGGGCTGAAAAATATTTCACCATTCCGGAAGACAGGAAAGCCATGTTGAAAGAAGTGAAAAAGGATAAAGCCGGATTTATTAAGGCCGCGATAAAAGAATTGGGGAAATAAAGAAATCTGCTCCCTCTTTCTATAAAATCGACCTAACTAATCCTCCTTCCACCCGCACAGCAGCACCATTGGTAGCAGAAGCTATCGGACTTACCAGGTAGGCCACCATACTGGCCACTTCTTCTGTTGTCGCGAATCGTTGTAACAGGGAAGTGGGGCGGAAATCCCGGAAGAATTTAGATTCCATTTCGTCAAAACTCACATTTTCCTGCGTAGCCAGGCTATTTACAAAATCACCAACGCCCCTCGATTTGGTAGGCCCGGGTAAAATGGTATTTACGGTTACGTTAGTGCCTTTTGTTAATTCCGCCAATCCACGGGAAATGGCAACCTGGGCTGTTTTCGTCATCCCATAATGGATCATTTCGTCGGGAATAAACACAGCTGATTCGCTGGAAACAAATATAATGCGGCCCCAATTTTGTGCTATCATTTTGGGAAATACATGGCGCGAAAGGCGTACCCCGCTCATCACGTTCACATCAAAAAAGCGGAACCAATCCTCGTCGGGAATATCGGCAAAGGGTTTGGGTTCAAATATTCCTACATTGTTTACCAGTATGTCTATAGGGGGTAACTGTTTTATCAACGCTTCTACTTCTTCCTTTTTACTAAAATCAGCGGCAATGCCGGAAACCTTACCCGCTGGAAAAGTCTTTTGAAGGGCAGATACGACTTCCTCAACCTGTTTTTCTTTTCGTCCGTTAATGATGACAGCTGCATTCTCTTTCAGTAATGCTTCAGCAATAGCCAGTCCTATGCCGGCTGTGGAGCCGCTTATAAATGCCGTTTTGTTGTGAAGTTGCAGATCCATTGAATGTTATTTAAGTATAAATATATACAACAGGCTGCAACAGAAATTGTTTAGCTTTCGTTGTTGCAGAAGCTTACCTTTCTAATTTAAACGCAATAGGTAATATGCCATAGCCTCGTTGCGGTTCGCCATCAACTAAAGCTGGTTTCCAGCGTGCAGGCAATGCGTTTAAAACTCTTAATGCTTCTTTATCGATATGATCACTTACCGAACGTTTGATCTTTTCATGGGACAGGGTTCCGTCCTTTTCAATAAAGAACTGGATATGTACGATGCCTTCAACCCCCATTCTTAATGCTTCTTTAGGATACCTGATATTTCTGCCAATAAAATTGTTTAATTCATAGAGCCCATTACCATATTTAAACATAATATAGTAGGGGAACCAGGCAGTATCCTGTCCGGTAGCCGTATAGCAACGACCGCTGATCAATGAGTCCAGTACATATTCATCTTTTCTTTTAAGCTGTCCGTTAGCATGCCAGGTAGTTAGCTCACCATGTAATTTGTTTTTTATATAGCTGCCTTTTATTTTGGGTTTGCCGTTCTCATGGTAGGAAATATAGTTTCCGTCGTATTGCCATATTTTGCCGGAATCGCGATAGGAAATTTCTGATTTCAGATGACCCTGGATTGTATAGTTTTTGGTAGTATATACTAATTGGGTGTTATCGGTATAGGTAACTACGCTATAGGTGAATGCATTTTCTTTACCGGTACTGTCACCGTTTTTATCTAAGTATTTGGTTACGGTAAGCTCCTGAGCCATTGTGGGCAGGGTAGTGGCTGCAAATAACAGAAAAAGGGTAATATGTTTCATAGAATAAATTGGGGCGCTGCTAAAATAGTAATTTTATGGATAATTTGCCAGTCCTGGTTGTTTATGACTTGAAGCCTTTATACCTATTTCCTTTTTATAAAAAACAGCACAATAGCTCCCACTACAATAAACGCTGCTATAATAAAAGCCCATACGTTTGCTTTTTTAGATGACGCCTCAATTGTATAGTTTCCAGCCAGCAGCCGGTAAGTATCTATTTTCCAGTTCAACGTGTCATGAGACAGTATGCCATCTGATTCAATAATATCACCTGGCATCACCAGTTTGTAATCAAAATAATCATTAAAATAAGTTGTCAGGCGCTCAAATGCTTCCGGTTTATTAATTTGCTCTATCAGGTTATCGTTACCGGCTTTGGCAAAGTTACCAAACACTTGTGTTTTAAATGACTTATCCAATATCGGCATCAAATCAAATTTAGTCCGCTCTTTTACATACCCGACATAACACAAGGCAAAGACACTATCCTTTTTTGTATTCATGATGGCTTGGGAAGGATGGTTGGTAATTAATTCCAGATGCCTGAGTAATTCGCTGTATTGCATTTCAAACAAATTACGTAGAAACCATTTTTCAGCCTTTTCCTCTATGTTGTTCAATATTTCTTTAGCCTCCAATCCATTCATTCCTTTCAAAATATCAGGCTTGCCAGCCAGCCAATAGCCTGCCTCCTCAGCACTTAGATACTTACCCACCGGCACTGACAGTGTTATTGGTAGTTTGGAAAATGACTCTTTATAGTTGTAATAAGTATAAAAGAAACGAAATTTTTTTTCCAATACTGGTTTTATCGTTATGCCGCTCCAGGCATGCGATGGCTTTATCCTGAAAGCGTGTGCCATTTGCTGTACAGAGTTAAAATGTCTATGGGCTATTACTGATATCACTTCAGCGCTATCCTCCTTTTCCTTCTTAAAGTTTTTTACCGGCCAGTCGGTTCTTATTCTACTGTCTTTATATTTCCAATGTATATCCCAGCCGGAAAGATCCATCACAAATGGATTCTGAGCTGTATCCCCTTGTATAAATTTTTCGTTTACATCGGCCACCAGCACTCTGTCGCAACTGCCATTACTGTTCAGTACAGTAGTAATATCATTTTTATCATTGCAGGCTGCCAGCAACGCACAGGCCCCTATTACTACCAACTTAATTGTTGTATTCATTGCATTGTTATTTTTTAGCTATAGGATTGTATTGCTCTCTCAAAAGGGTTAAAGCACTTTTTTCCTTTTTATTCTGTCTGTAATAATCCAGCAGCACGCTTATGGAGTTCGTTTGGGGTAAACTGTCATGATACCGTATTGTTTCTTTATAATAAGAATTATATATAACACCCGATTCATAATTACCGGTAGGATCAACAGTGTTCTGGTATAAAAACATGAATATCAGTAAGACTGCAGCTGCTGCCGTAAGGCCTTTGGCAATACTTAGTAGCCTACCGCTGGTGTTGGTTAACTGCTTTTTATTTGCAATGCCAGCTAAAATGGAGCTGGTTAGCTTAGCCGCAGCCTCCTCTTTCAAAGCAGGCTGGCTTTCCTGTAATGCTGCCAGTATTTGCTCCAATATTTTATCGTTTTTCATAGATCTTCATTTTGAGTAATACTTCCTTCATGTTTTTCTTAGCCAGGTAAAGGTTACTTTTCACTTTTTCAGCACTCAGTTTGGTGATCATTGTTATTTCTTCTGTATCGAGACCTTCAAGGTATTTTAGCGTAAATACCAGTTTCTGTTTGGGTGTAAGGGTATGCGTAAGCTGACCAATGATGGTTGCTATATTTTTATTCGATAGTTCCTGCTCCAGGTTGGAATTGGTTAGCTGGTCGCAAAGCATTATCATATTTTCTTCTGCATATATGGTTATTTTTTTCTTTGCATGCAGGTAGTCGTGGCTACAGTTAGTAGCGATAGTATACAACCAGGTGCTAATCCGAAACCTGGATTGATAGGTTTTACAATAAGTCCAGGCCCTTAAAAAGGTTTCCTGCACCACATCCTTTGCATCATTCTCGTTGCCAATTAGCCTGAATACGTAGGCAAATATTTGCGACTGATAGAAAGCAACGATCTGCCCAAATGCAACCGCATCGCCTTGTTGGCTTTTTGCTATCCATTCGCTAAGGCTATGCTCATGCATGAAGTGCTAGTTTGTATTAATTATACTGCAGAATAAAGAGAAAGTCGAAAAAAATAAGAAATAATTGTAGCCCTTTTAAACCCAAAGAAGTTGTTCAGATACATGCATGTTTTATCATATGTCTTTTTAAAATTGCTTAATAGCAGGTGTAATACCTAATTAATGCTATTTACCCAAATTATTCAGGCTGCGTAATTTCGATTATTTTGCTGTTTATATTCAAACTGGCAATCATAACTTATTTTGATTTTCTATGCACCAACGAATCGCACACATCGCATTAGTGGTACGGGATTATGACGAGGCTATACAATTTTATACAGAAAAATTAGACTTTCAACTGCTTGAAGACGCAACATTGTCGGAAGACAAAAGGTGGGTGTTGGTGGCGCCAACCGGTGCAATAGAATGTTGCCTTTTATTGGCTAAAGCCGCCAATGAGCAACAAATAGCCAGTATAGGAAATCAAAGCGGTGGCCGGGTTTTTCTATTCCTGTTCACCGACGACTTCTGGCGGGATTACAATAAAATGATTGCACGTGGTATAAACTTTATACGCCCCCCAAAAGAAGAAGCATATGGTGTGGTGGCCGTATTTGAAGACCTATATGGAAACCTTTGGGACTTACTGCAACCAAATGAAAAAAATAAAGGCGTGCAATATTAGTCCCGGGAGGCCAGCGTATAAGGGTGCCATTTACCAGGGACAAATATAAAAGAGCTGTCCAGGACAGCCCTTTTATATGGTTAAGCATTTTTAATTTGTCCTGATCAATTTCAAAACCATTCTTTTATCACCTTGTTTCGCCTCAGCAAAATATACACCTTCTGCAAGGTCAACATCTACAATGACTGTCGAGTTTGGAGTAATATTGACCTTTCTGTAAACTATCCGTCCGAAAATATCTACAATACTGATCGATACAGGATCTTTCTGAGAACTTTGAACCTGCAGTTTAAAGTTGCCGGAGCTTGGGTTAGGGAAGGCTGCCATTTTAAAACTACTCAACGGTTGATCGTCCCCGGTTTCAAGGGTCGCATTCCTCGTCTGTAATTGGTTACCACTGCAAAGTGTTTGATTACAGGAGCCAAGACGGAAGCCTTTGTCAACCTTATATAATTGGGCTACGATGCTTACACTGATGGGCAGGGTAATATAGTTTCCGGAACCACCGAGTTGTTGACAGATGTACACCAACCTGCCTTTTGTTCCGGGGACCCTTATGTCGGAAGCACAAATGGTAATGCTGCAAGATGTTGAGCATCCATATTTGTTTGTTGCGGTTACCGTAAAGGTGTAAGTTCCCTGGGTTGTGGGTGTAAAGACCGGCGCACTACCTGAAGCATCACTGAGACCTGTTGCGGGGTGCCAGGAGTAGGTATATGGAGCGCCGCTTGCTGGTGTTGACACCCGCAGGCTTGTGCTTTGCGGGCCATAACCCAGATAAAGGTTTGTGGGTACACCACCTGTATAGGTGCTATTAGAAGGGATGGAAGTAATACTGCAGGATGGCATCTCTCCAGTCACAGTAACAGTAGTGGTACAGGTAGAAACATTGTTGTTATTATCGGTTACAGTCAGCACAACTGTTTTCGTACCAATATCAGCACAGGTAAAGGTAGTCTTTGAAACCTGCAGCGCCCGAATGCCGGAGGCATCGCTACTGCCGTTGTCAATATCAGTAGCGGTAATGACACCAACACCATTGAGCAGGGTAATGATGGCAGGTTTGCAAAGCACATTTGGAGGTATAGTATCTACGACAGTTACTGTTGCCTGACAGGTTGAAGTATTGCCGCTGCTATCTGTAACAGTAAGTATAACTAAATTGGCTCCCACATTGGCTGAAGTAAAACTGTTAGGTGAAACGCTCAGGCTAACCATACTACAATTATCAGATGACCCATCATCCACCTGTGCCGGTGTAATGGAAACGGTACCGTTACCATCTAAGAACGCTACTGTGCTCTTGCACTTAGCGCCGGGCTTTTGCGTATCACTTACTTTAATGGTAAATGTTTTAGTTGCCGTATTATTGGAAGCGTCTTTAGCAACCACCGTCACGATGGAAGTACCCCTTGCGAACGTTCCGGGAAAAGTGATTTCCTGCTGGCCGGCCAAATTATAATTCAGGTAATATTTCAGGTTTGTTACGGCAACATTATCACTTGCCTGCGCGCTGAAATTGATATCAGCCGAACATTGCCCCAGGGTATTGGATATTGTAATGTCTTCCGGCTGTGTTATGGTAGGAGCTTCAACATCCATCAAAGCGGTTGCATTGCCTACACCAAACATTCCAAAGCTGGTATTACCCGACGCTTTCGCATAATAAGGACTTGAAACCGTACCCAATCCTGATAAGGCTGCTATAGATTCCAACCAGGTACCCGTGCCATATCTTCCCTGTACCAAAGCTCCTGAAGGATTGAAACCCGGGCCTTGATCTGCAATTACCCAACCTAAACTTATAGCAAGGTTTGTAACACCTGCTGTGGCTGGCATTACACGGTATTGTTTGTTGACTACTTTAGACGCATCACCAACCGGGTAATCAAACCCGGTTTTAACACCTACACCAATAATATCCGCTGTTGCGGTATTGTTCAACTTTACAGGGCTGTATGTATTACCTGAGCCAATAGGAAATAGTACATCTGAAGTGCCGACTTTCGTTTTCAAGATGCCACCACCGGTGATGTTGAAGAATACAGTCTGATTAAATGAGGTATTGGTAACTACCAGGTTGGTAGCAGTATTGCTTGATCCAATTGTTCTTGCGCCTGCATCAACGATCCCTTTTGTACCTATATTCAATACGACAGATCCCGCAGGTGCAACTGTGCCAGTGGGAATGAAACGAATGGCATTTCCCATCAGCCATGTTCCGTTTACATTAATGGTTGTAACTTTTGCAAGGGTTGCGTGCGCTACAATACAGGATGTACCGGTACCACGCATATCAAGTGTACCATTAATGTTAAAGGTATATGTGCCAAATTCCCCCACTGTATTGGTGGTTGGGCTGCTGCCGGCTTGCAGGTAACCCGAGCTGCCGATTGTTACCGTTTTCCCTTCATTGATTGTGATGGTAAGGTTATCATCATTCTGCGAAGCACCTGACCAGGGCAAGGTTGTTGCAGTTGAGAAATTGGCTCTCAGGTAACTGGCCAAATTGAGATTGGCGTCAATGACCACTTCTGTATTTACTGCAATACCGTTTACCGTAAATGTGTTTAAATAATAAGTGCTGGTACCTGTTATATAGATGGTACCATTGTCTTTGTAGCCGTCAAAGGTTACTCTGTCTGTAGTGGTAGAAGCTGAGCCAACTGTACCAAAGTTATTTATACTGCTGCTGATACGGATGTTTCGTTGGGTGGCTGTTCCGGTTGATCCATCGCTGGTTCCTGAAATTAAAGAAGCACCGCTTTCGATCACCAGGTTATTGGCCAAAGTAGTAGCATTTAATTTAACTATATGTCCCGTTTTGATGGTAACTGTAGGTGTAGATCCGGATGGCATAGTGGTCGTTGCATTCCAGGTAATACCATCAAATACCTCCCAGATATTAGTGGAAACAGGTGTAGAACCACCGGTTGAACCCCAATTGCCACTGGCAACGGACCTGTAATCGCCCACTACTGCAACGGGAATATTGGCAGTCTTGAAGTTCCACAGGGTACCTGTAGTAGTGCCATTGGCATTTCTGGCATCGATGCGCCAGTAATATTTTGTGTTGGGATCTAATGTTGTGGGCGTGTACCTGGCTGATGTTGCCGGAATATCAGCCAGTTTAGTCAATGTATTACTGCTTGTTCCCAGGTAAACCGAAAAACTATCTGCATAGTTGGCCGTCCAGGTGAATGCGATTGTATTATCATTCAGAAACACATTCGTTGCATTGTTTGCAGGAGATGGATTAGCAGGTATGCCAGGCAATGCGCCTGCAGCGGGAGTTGTTACAGATACAATGGAACTGTAAGTAGATTCATTTAAAGGACTATGTGCCTTGATACGGTAGAAATAAGTGGTGCTGGCTAATACGCCGGTATCGCTATAATTGGTTGCGTTCACTGCCGGATGCGCAACATCCACAAAGCTCACACTATCAGTGCTGCGTTCCAACACAAAGTAATCCTCATTGTCGGCGTTGTCGACCCAACTGCAGTTTATGCTACCGGGTGAATTAGCCGTAGAAATCAGCGCATTTAACGTAAGGTTTGTTGGAGTCTCCACAAAATTAGGCGCTTGCACCGCTAATTCGCCGGTAGCTTCTTTGAATTTCCAAAGCAAACCCGGGCCCGGCGTCACAGGATCAAACTGTGTAATGGACCCTGAAATAGCGGCAGGCGTGGTGAATATCCTGAACACATCACCGGAAGCCGGCGTACCGGTAAAATTGATTTTTAATGTACCGTTATAAGCAATGTTGCCCGCTACATTGATATTGTCCCAGGTATTGGTTGTTTTGTTTACATCAATGGAAGTGATGGCTGTCGATTGCAAGGTTAATTTATCCTTCAGTGTAAACGTGTTGATGGAACTATCACCGGGTTCCAATGTTCCAGCCACGTCCACTTCACCAGCTATACTTCCTCTGCCGGCCAGTATTGCACCATCGTTTACGGTTACTTTACCATTTCCGTTGTTGTTACCATTGATCATTAATTTACCACCGGTTACAGTCGTAGTGCCTATATAGGTGTTGTTGCCATTTAAACGCCACAAGCCATTTCCTTCTTTTACAATTGTTGTTGTACCGTTGCCATCGGCGGAGTTGCCATACAAATGGTTGTTGATAACACCACTAAAGGTTTCGTCGGTACCTGCTGCACCAACAACATAAGTAGTAAAGCCATTACCAAAGCTGGCGGTTTTGGTGCCGCCACAGGAGAGCATAGTGCCGGCATTGCCCGATAAGCCGCCGATGTAAATGGTGTTGTTGTTTTGATAGGTGGCGATTTTAGTGTTGCCGGTGGTGACAACCCGGTTGCCGGGAAAGCCAATGCCGTTGTCAATCATCAGAATGCTTCCGTCAGTTGCGTTGACGCCGTTGGCTACCAGTGTACCGGTAAAGTCGCTCCAGTCGCCCTGGATCAATTCTCTCAGATATGGGATGGCGTAGTTCAACGTCCCATTGCCATGAACCGTCATCGAGAGATTGGCATTCCGAAAGGGTTCAAAACCATTTACGGTATTGACTTCTACATACAGGTTCAATGGATAGTTCTCGTAAATGGTAGTGCTACCGCCGGACGTTTTGTACGTACCGTTATGCAACCGCAAGACGTTGGATGTGCCAATGGCTACATTGTTGTCAATAATATCGTCAGCCTCCGTAGCGCTGCTTACCGGTATTACTTCAATTGTTCCGCCTTTAATAATGGTTTCGCCGCCATACGGGTTGGCACTTTTCAATACCAGTTTGCCCGGACCGGATTTGGTCAATCCGCCTTCACCGCTCAATACACCGTTAAAGGTGACGGTGCTGGCGCTATTACTTACATCAAATTCTGTGGTAGCATCAATCACAGCGTTCCTGTCTGTTGTTACATTGCCGCCTGTATAAACCCATTTACCGCCTTTCCAAACCCAGTTAAAGCCATAGTTGGGAGATGCTCCAAGGGAGCTGGCTACTCCACCATTTGCCAGTGTATTGAATTCAATCGTTCCCTCTCTTAATACAGTTGCACCGGTATATGTATTATTCGTTTGTAAGGATAATGTACCGCCACCGGTCTTATTCACTGATCTACTGCCGGCAATATATCCCGCACCAGAGAACGTATAATTGCCCTTGCTGTTTACCAATATGTCATTGGCGCCCATTTGAGCCGTTATGTTAACCGTCTTACCGGTTACACCAGATTCAGGAAATAACAATTTACTGCTGTCTGTAAATGCAGCTGGGGTGCTGCTGTTGTTGTTCCAGTTGTTCGTGGTTTTATCCCAATCCTGGTTTACAGCACCTGTCCATGTAAGATCAGGTGAAAAGGTGCCAGGGTCTAAGACCGGCACTTCCACCGGTTTTGTTTTTGCAATCAGCTCATTTGAATAACCGGATTGCATCGTAGCATTGTAAGCTTTTACCCGGAATGTATTCGCTTCTTCAGGTTGCATCCCTGTAACTGCAAAATAGTTGACATCGACTCCTGTGGCGCCAATTTGAGTCCATGTTCCATTTACCTTACTTTCTACTATATATCCCTGTTCTTTTTCTGTATAATCCAGCCAGGAAAGATAGATGGTGGTTTGTGTGGCAGAATCCTGCTTCAACTTCATAGGGGCCCTTAAATAATCCTGCGAGCTGCTTGCGTTTATACTATTGATGTAGTTTTCTATATTGGTATAACCGGTTCCTGTAATCACCATCGCATCGTTCACAGCGGGATTCGTACCATTGACAGTTTCCCAGGCATCGGGCATGCCATCGTTATCCGCATCTGTTCTTGGTACACCCGCCCATAAGCTCCAGGAAGTTGGTGCGCCAAATGGCAATGTAGTTTCATTGGCAATCAGTTCTCCTTTCTTCCCAAAAGTTTTTACTTCGTTCACAACATAATAATCCGCATAGTCCCTGTATGGCAGGCTTGCACCTACATCAGGCAATAAATTACCGATCAATGTATGGGCCGGTACAGCAGGTAGCGTTGGATAGGCATAAGGCGTTGCCTGGAAATCAGGCGGGCCTTCATACTCACTTTGTGGAATAGTATACGGATCAAACACCCCGTTTCTGTTGCTGTCTGTAATATTATCCGCAGCATAAATATGGAATAACGAATTGCCTGCGCTCATGGGCACTACGCCATCTACAGGGCCTTGTATAAAACAGTTGTTCGAAACATTCACATAAGAGCTTCCGCTGGATTCGCCACCCATAATGTAGGCGCCGGCACTCCAGTTGTAAACAAGGTTGTTTACATACTGGCTCACCCCTTTTACTTTATTGTTCCGGGTACCATTGTCAGCATAGAAGTTTCTATATAAGGTTATACCTCCATCACATTGAATCAAACCGCCTGCTGAGTGTGTGAGCAAACCCTGGGAAATGATACAGTTTTGAATGGTTATGTTCTGTGCAGTAGTAGCATTGATGGAAAAGTTTTCATCCCTTCCCCAGGACACAGAGCAGTGGTCGAAAATAATATCGTGGCCGCTGGCTAAACCATTTGCGTCAACGCCGCTGCTGCCCACAATACCCATTCGAATTTTCATGTAGCGGCAAATTGTATTGCTGGCATTCGAAAAAGACCAGCCATTGCCATATACAGTAATTCCCTCACCCGGAGCGGTTTGGCCGGCGAGGTAAATGTTGCTGGATACGATCATCCTTTCTGTGATCTTTATGACACCGGCTACATCGAAGACGACAATTCTATTTGGGCTGCTCACGGCGTCTCTTAAAGAACCTGCCCCGGAATTGTTTAAGTTGGTAACATGATACACCGATCCGGACCTTCCGCCTGTGGCGTATTTGCCAAATCCTTCGGCGCCGGGAAAAGCGGGTATCTGTGCAAAAGACGGGGTAGAAAAAACAATTGCGAAAAGGAGCACTATGTGCTGGACAAGAGGTAGATTTCTTGGCATTTTTGTTGGCTGTTGCTAATCGTTAGGAATAAAAGCGGCGTATTCAATCGCCTCTTTTCATAATCCTAAGAAAGGTAGAGCAAAACATTTTACAGGCTGTCCTGCTCCGTAATGCTTCAGAAAACAACCTATACTTCCCCCGGCAAGCCACCCTGGGGCAAGCCAGGCGCCAATACCTAAATGCCACGGCTTTCATTCCCCATAAGTTAGTAAACAGAGGTAATGGACAAATGCGCATAAGCCCAGGTTTATGCGCATTTGTTTTTATTAAAACCCTGCCTACTGTACAATCAATTTCCCACTCACCAATTTGCCCTTGCTATTTTGAATGCTATAAAAATACAGACCGCTTACCGGTACCGGAAGTAGTATGCTTTGTACGCCGGTAGTGAGCGCACGGCTGTATACCTGTCTGCCAGTGGCGTCGCTTATTCGTAACACCCCTTCACTTTCACCAAAGACCACCTGTATGCTTTCTCCTTTTTTAACGACGTTCGGGTACAGCGTCGTTTGTAAGGCTTGTTCTGTTTGCAACAAAATGGTATTGGAGTAATACACGGAATCCTTGTCGGTTACCTTGATGCGATAATAATTATTGCCGTTATGTGGTCCGTCGTGTTTAAATGTAAAGTCGTACTGACAAACGTCCCAACCTTTTGTTTTGCCGATGCTGGTAAAATCAACACCGTTGCTGCTGCGTTCAATATCATATGTTTGCCATTTGCGTAAACACCTGATCAACCAGCTCAGCACATTGGTTCTTCCCCTTGCATTTCCGTTAAAGTTCTCCACCATAAATGGAAATGCCTTCAGACTGGTTTGTGCCACAAAACCGCCGAAGCCGGTCACCTCAAAGCTTACTTCCCACCGGCTGGCATTGGCATTCCACACAATGTTGCTGTCTGCCGGATCGATGATGATGGCATCTCCGTTGTAACTGCAGGGCAGTCCGGTGCCGTTATTACTAATACCATTATATTTCGCTATTCGTAAGTTCGCTTTGCCTGCCTGATCGGTTGGATTGGCCGGCAGATTTGCAAAGCTCAGGAAATCGGCATTAAAGGCGGTGAACTCAGCCTGCGTAAAGAACAGCGTAACCCGGCCGGTAGCCGTTGCCGCATTTGTCGCAGGCACAATCTGGTAATGCCTGGCCACAAAAGGAATACCGCAGTCATGTGGTACTTTGGATTCTTTCCATACATTGGCAGCAACAGTACCGCTCACTGCGCTGGCGCCGCTGGGTGTCAGCTGCGCGATCAGGTGGCAGTTGCTGTCGATAAATAGTTGGCTGGTCGCAATGTCTCTATTGCTGGCCGTGTTTCCGGTGGCCAGGTTACCCGTCAACAATGGATTGCTATAAACCACCGAGCGTATCTTGAAATCAAAAGCCTGACTTACCCAGGATATGCCATCGAATGAAAGGAGTGAGCGGTTGTCGAGACTGGTGTTTTCACGCCGCAAACTCCAGTTGGCCACACTGGGGGTATCGCGATAAATTACCACAAAATAATTGGAGCCGGTGGTAACGGGAATATTCAGGTTGCTGAGGTCAACATAACTCCAGGAATAAGCGCTAACGATCGTGTCGGGCAGCGGCAGCGTTCCCAATAATGCGCCCGGTATGCCGGCACTATCTGTTCGCACTTCCAGCTTCAAGGCTGTTTTTGTAATCGAAGTATGAAAAAAGGCGCCTGCCATCTGTCCACTTACATCCGGTGTAAAACGTACGGCTGCGCGGTGAGTCGTAAGCGTTAAACCCACATCTTCCTGGTTAAAGTTGGAAGCATCATATTGATAGGTGGTGCGGGTTCCTGGTGAACAATTGAACGTTGCTATGGCGGCTTTGTACACATCCAGGCGGCCATAGCCCCAGGTGGTATTAGGGATGCCAGCCGCGCCGGACAACGCATCATTGTTGGTGTTCGAAAACAGGGCTGTGCGCAATTGAGCGAGTGTTGCCGCAGGATTGGCCTGTAACAGCAGCGCCACAGCGCCCGTAACTACCGGGGCCGACATGCTGGTGCCCTGGTTTTTTCGATACCGGCCGGGATAGATGATATCGGATGCACCCGCCGTACTACTGGATGAGAACGCCGAAATAACATGTTGACCAATGGCGGCGATCTCCGGTTTTAAAACGCCGTCCCTGCGCGGGCCATGGGAACTGAAGCTGGAAATATCATCCATTCTGGCGGTGGGGGAGTAAAACGCGCCATTGGCCGCATAAGTAAACCAGGTAGGTCTGCCTACATAAGAAGCAACCGTGATAGCAGAAGTGGCGTTGCCCGGCGAACCTACCATAAAGTCATTATTGCCGCCCGATAGCCCCGTTGCGGCAAAAGCAGCATTTCTGTAAAATAGCCAGCCGTCAAGGGTTAGCGAATTGGTTGTATTGTTGGTTAGCGAAAGCGTCCATACGCCGCCGGGATTAATGGTGTTTGAACCGTTTCGCGAAATATATACATCAATGTATCTGTCGCCGTTAGTGACCTCAACCTGGTTGGTTATAAAAGCCGCAAAGCCATTGCCCAAAACCAATCCTGAAGAGGTTTGACCTGCATTAGCCGTTACCGAACCGCCGCCGGCCGGTGCAGAAAAAGTAGCCGTAACATCGCTGTTATCGTTTAGGTACACCCGGTATTCAAAGACATCCGCCCCGGCCGTACTGGCCGGAACATTGAATGAAACCATACCGGAAGCATTACCTGCCAGCGACAACTGGTTATGCATATTGAGACCGTTATCGTTTCCGGCTGAAATAACCACGGCACGTCCGGGTGCGGAAGCTGTAAAATTATCTACCGCTACTTCATATTCTCTTGTACCATCATGCGCACCGAACTGACCACCCAGGCTCATGTTCAACACAACGGGTTTCCCTAATGCGGTGGCCAGATTTTGTAAATAAGTCAGGCCGTTGATGATGTTGGTGTTGGAAAATGAGCCGTTGCCGCCTTTAATGACCACGATGTCTGCTTCAGGCGCCATGCCCATGTGCTTGCGGGTAAGAGGAATGGCCGCTCCGTTACCGGCGGCTGTGCCCGCCACATGGGTCCCATGCCCGTTTATATCGCGTTCCCGCACGTAACCCGTGGGACTGCCATCCAGTTCATCATTGATCTGCGCCTGCGTGTATTCCACGCCATAGCCCATTCCTGCGGGGGAAATTTCGCCGGCAATGGGCGCAATGGTTTGATCCCAGATGCGCACAATACGGCTTTTGGTGGTGTCAGCCGGGTCGCGGAAGTCGGGATGTTTCCAGTCGATGCCTGAATCGAAAATGGCGACAATAACGCCTTTGCCTTTGTAAACGGTGTTATTCAGTTTTCCCTGGTGTAACAGGGAGGCGCCGCTGCTGGCTACGGCTATGTCGTTGTGTAACCCATCCATCACCGGCGCAGCTATGTATTGAACGCTGGTTAATTTCGACAATTCTTCTATTTGTTCCAGTGTAGCCCAGGCTGTTACAAATTGAGGCAGCACTGAATTGACAACGATGCCGTTATTGCGGAGCGTTGTAACATCCGATGTATAAATGATACAGTCGAACCGCTCTGCGGCTGGCTGGCCGGGCGCCACCACCAGGGTGGGGGTTGTTTTAAAAGCCGGTGAAAAGTGTTGGGTAACCTGCCGGGCCCCTGGGTTTTGCTGGGCCATTACAAATTTAAACGCAGGGTCAATTTTATCAGCCGGCGTGCGGATCTGGCCGTAACCAGATGTGTAAACGATGACTAAAAACGAAAGAAGGATTGTTTTGTGCTGAAATAATGTTGTGAAATAGCGATTCACAACAAGTGAGGAGCCACTTAGCGTAGATTTTCTCATGGACCAGGGTTTTGAAGTGATAGGTTTAATGCACAATTAAATTAATGAAAACTTTGCTCGGTCTCAAGAAAATTTGGAATGTGATTTATTTGTTATACATGTGGGTCGCTCAAGTCACTTTTGTAAACGCTGATGCGTTTTATTAGATACCTAAATAGAAAAAAAGTAAGAGCACGACAACAAGCAGCAAGTAGGATTCGGGTCTGGCAAAGTTAATCGTCCAGCCTAAAATACGGGTTCTCTTGGGAACTATAATACGCGAATCATTACGGTTAAAATAGAAAATGTTCCAGATGTAATTATTGATATCGTCTATGGGATCGTTCATAGAAATATAATTACTTAAAGTTAACTATTCTTGTGCATATTTCATAGAGGGTAGGGAGGAGTGGTATTACATCTGTTTTGGATGTATTGTTTTTTGGGGTATTTCGATAAACGTTACTTTTACGGAAATACTAACGGAACCATTTACATTCAGGAAATATCAATAGACATTCAAACAAAAGTGAACAAGGATGAACTTATGGACGCGTTTGTTTCGTAGGTATTGCATTAATAAACATCAAACCCGATTCCTATAACATGAGACTAATTGTTTTTTTGCTACTGGCATGCACCACGGTAACCGTGAATGGTCAGGTTTCTTTTGATACCTCTTCGCTTATCCGGGATAGCAAGGCTATTTATTCGCTGGTGGTATCTGTAAAAGACAGTGTTTTATATGCCCGGTCCTTTAATGGAAAAAAGAACGATGACCTTTTCAACAATCAATCGCTCACAAAAAGCATTGAAGCGGTACTGCTGGGGATAGCGATAGATAAAGGTTTTATCAAGTCATTGGATGCAAAAATTGCCGACATCCTACCAGAATTGAAAAATGATCCCGACACCCGTAAGCTGAATATCACCGTTGGTGATGTAATGAACCAGGCCTCCGGTTTATGGCATGAAAACCTTGCACAACTCAATGTTTACCTGGGTATGAATGATCCTTCGGGATATGTGTTGAAACAACCATTGCTTTCGGAACCTGGTAGTACGCTTCATTATAACAATGCAGTATCCCATCTTATGTCGGTAATACTGTCAAAGACCACCGGGCAAACAACCTTCGATTTCGCCCGCAAATATTTATTTGAGCCGCTGGATATCCATAGGGTAGAATGGCCGAAAATGAAAGATGGTTATTATGATGGCAGTGGTTTATTAAGCGTACGTATGAGTACCGTTGATGTGAACAAGATTGGTAGATTGTTACTGAATGGCGGCCGTTTCAAAGGGAAACAAATTGTTTCGCAAAAATGGGTTCAGACTTTATTGAACCCTGTAAAAACCTATCCGGCTCCGTGGGGTCTGACAAATACAACATACGGGCTATGCTTTTATCATAAAACCTATAACGATGAGCCGCTGACATATGGCATGGGGTGGGGTGGACAGTTCCTGATTGTAATCCCCGGTCTTGATGCGGTAATATCTGTTAACCAGGATGTAAACGATCAAATGGCCATCCGGCAATCTACTATTTTTATGGGCCGGATCTTTCCATTAATTTTTGATTGGATAAAAGCTGTAAAATGAAACTGATAGACAAACTTGCATGGATCTTAATACATAACAATGCCATCCTTTCCACTAAAAGTTATGGCAAGGATAAATATTATATTCCTGGCGGAAAGAGAGAACAGGGAGAAACAGATACGCAAGCTTTATACAGGGAAATAAAAGAAGAATTGAGCGTTGAATTAAAAATTGAAACCCTGCAATTTGTAGGTGAATTTCAGGCACAGGCGCATGGACACCCGGAAGGAACGATAGTTAAAATGACTTGCTATACGGCTGCTTATACAGGTGATCTAAAACCTGATTCTGAAATAGAGGAAATCATATGGCTCAATCATGCTGACAAAGACAAAATTGCCGAAGTAGATAAACTGATATTTGACTTTTTAAAGGATAAGAATTTAATTGACTAATAAGAATAGTGTTTTGTGAAACCATTAACAGGCCTGGCTGAAAAAAGTTTGTTATTTTTTCTGAAATATTCCCTTCAACGTTATGCCACGTTCATCCTATCGCCTTTTATTCCTGTTGTTATTGCCGATAGTAAGTTTCGGCCAGTTAAAGGAAAATAAAGAGAAATATCACGCCGGTTATAAAACGATTCATGCCACAGATAGGTCCAGACTATACAAACCCGGCACAGATACATCCTATGTTTTATATTATCGTCCTGTTGATATAGATATATGGTACCCGGCTGAAAAGGGAGTATCAGATTCACGCATGGTTTATAAAGACTTCCTGAGCCTGTTTGTAAACCGACCGAAGTATTACCGGGATACAATGGCTGCCGAAGGCGCCATTCGTGAAATGGCAAAGGCATTTTGTGAGATGAATAAATGTTCCGATTCATCCAAACTACTGTATTTTAAGACCGGCTCTTTTAAAAATGCAAAACCTGCCAAAGGCAAATTCCCACTGGTCGTTTACCTGGCGAGTTACGGAAGTAATGGGTTTGAAAATTTTACATTATTTGAAGAGTTGACGAGGCAGGGTTTTGTTGTAGTTTCAATAAATTCAATCGGACGTTTTCCCGGTGAAATGACCATGAAGTATGAGGATGTAATGCAGCAGGTTGATGATGCTGTATTCTCTTTAAATTATTTATCGAAGGCTCAAAATATCAACTTCTCAAAAATCGGGATCATTGGCTATAGCTGGGGTGGCATGGCAGGTTCTTTATTAGCAGGCAAAATTACAAATGCCGCCTGTTTAATTTCTTTAGATGGTTCCGAGTTTCATCATTATGGATTTGCCAAAGACGAAGATGCTGATTTTGATGGTATAACCAATAGCAAAGACTTTAAAAACATTCCAATTCCTTATTTACGTCTGGAGCAAAGCCCTCCTTCATCAAATACCGCGAAAAAAGATTCTGTCTATAACTTTTCTGAAAAGCTAACTGAAAACAATTTAATACTTAAAGTGAACGGGGCCGAACACTACCACTTTTGTAATCTCCCTTTCGTTGTTAAAACTTCCGGCAACTGTAAGGATGACGGACTTTATAATACCATTACAAAATTGACAATTGGCTATTTGAATGATCACCTCAAAAAATCAAATGATTTTTTAGAAATACTTGCACAGGAAATGGATAAAACGGTGAGGAAAAAATGAAGCTCTCTGGAGCAAGCGATGAGCAAAAAGCGAACATCTATTGTATTGAAGCCATACAGTTCTTGTTTTTGTTGAATAGCTTAATGCTATTGCTTTAAGTCTAAAACAACCTTTGCATTTTTTTGTTTGCTGCTCGAAATAAAAACTTCGTAACGGTTGCCTGGCGTATTGATGATCATGACAGAGGTATTCGGTGGAATAGAACCTAGATTTTCAGCCACCATGATCAGTTCATGGTGGGGTTGGGATGCGTTTATTTCGATGGTGAGGGATACCGGTTTTTCAGAAAGGTGCATGTGAGATTTAATTAATTTATTGTTGTGATATATGCTAATAGTATCACCATCTATTTCACCATTATCATAACAATTAATCCTGATTTCACCAGCTTCGGTCTCAATTTTCCTGACCAATGCATTTTCCCTGGTTTTTAAAACCAATGGCATTGACAAAATTATTGGGGGAGGTTGTTTTACAGAGGCAATTGTTTTTGGCGCCATGTCAGGTTTCGGTCTTATCGCCGGGGTGGCCTGCACTTTCTTTGGCTGTGTAGGGGGCGGGGTGTTTTTTGGGGTAACCGGTTTTGAAGCAGTCGCCCGTTTTGTGGTACCCTGTCTTTTTTGAGTAGCAGTTGGCTGCGGATTATTCTTCACACATTCACGGAATGTGATATCATCCAGTGCGAAGTCATTTCCACAACCACCCGGTGCATTGTCGGCCATGACCAACCGCAATGTTGACGTGGAAGCAGGCGTTGTAAAATAAGCAAGGTGCTGACTCCAAATTGGCTCCTGTACTCTTGGCAAATCCCTTGTAACAATATTGGCGATCATCCTGCCATCCGGTGTTTCCAATCGAATATTGAGACTGGGTAATAATAAGAATGGACATTTTTTGGTGGGCTTGCATAAATTGATCACCCACAGACCGAGTTCATAGGTGGTATTGCTCTTCAACCCGCTAATGGGAATGTTTAGAAATACGCCGCCACCCGGCGCAGCGTTCACCAGCAACATATTACCCTTAGTATCACCAACCGAATGGTCCGACGAAAGCGTATGCCAATCATCACTAAAGCATCCGCTGGTATAGGGAACAAAAGAATAATGTCCGTCAGTAGGGCATGAACCGGAAACCCGCCCGTAGTAGGAAAGATCAGCGCTGTTGGGGTCGCGTACATCACCTGTACCAAAGTGTATGGTGAATTGAGGTGGCTTAAATGTACAATTACCTGGTTGCGCCTTCGATACAAGGGCGAAGAGAAGAATGACAAATATGAAACCCAACTTCTTCACAGCTTCATACACTTTACATTTAAATCTACTAAAAAATGACAGTATTATTCAAATGATGGTATGAAAGGTGATTTGGGGTGATAGGGCGCATTCCTGATAAGCCTGTATGGAAATCTGTGTGGCTTACAGCAACCGAAAGAAAAGAATAAAATTAAAAGCGAACATTGATTGTATCGAAACCGTACATTTCTTGTTTTTTCGGTATGTATTCAATTGGGTATCAGTGGCAAAAAGCCCGGCATCTTTTTAGCCGATTTTGTCAGGCATCTTCAAACCCGATACGTTACCATTCAGATGTACTCATTCTATGTTCTATAATTACTTCAAAATCGCCTGGCGCAATCTGTGGAAGAACAAAACATTTTCCGCTATTAATTTCTCTGGCCTTGCATTAGGTCTAACGTGCAGCGTATTAATATTTTTATGGGTAAAAGATGAGTTTAGTGTAAATGCATTTAATAGAAACGGGGATCGCATTTATACAGTTGTATGTCGTGAATATGTTGATAACAAAATAAACGGAAGCTACGACACCCCTGGCATGTTGGGAGAAGAGTTAAAGCGTGTAATGCCGGAAGTGGAATTTGCATGCAACTATGCCTGGAATGATTTTAACACTTTTTCTTCTGGCAAAAAGAAAATGAAGTGGCCGGGAAACTTTGCCGGGGCCGATTTTTTTAAGATTTTCTCCTATTCTTTACTGCAAGGCTCCGCTAACACCGCACTAAAAGGCCCGGAGAGCATCGCTATTTCCCAAAAGATGGCCACCGCTTTTTTTGGAGGCGCCCCTGCTGCTATCAATAAAACCTTGCTTTTTGAAAATTACAAAGCGCTGAAGATAACAGCCGTATTTGCAGACCTGCCGGCGAATGTTTCAGAACGATTTGATTATATAATTAACTGGCATTTATTTACCGAGCGGGAACCATGGATCAAAAATTGGAGCAACAGCGGTCCAACCACTTTTGTTCAATTGAGAAAAGATGCCGATCCTGCAAAGTTTGGATCAAAGATCCAATATTTCCTTGCCGGGTATGATAAAGAATATTCAAAGCTTGAAAGGCATGAGTTGAGCCTGCAACGATATGATGAGACATACCTGCATTCAAATTTTAAAAATGGATACCTGTCAGGGGGGCGCATTGAATACGTTCGGTTGTTTATAGGGGTAGCTATTTTTATATTGCTGATCGCCTGTATTAATTTTATGAATTTGAGTACGGCCCGTTCAGTTAAAAGAGCAAAGGAAATTGGCGTACGAAAAGTAATAGGGGCAGGCAGGCGGGCTTTAATAGCACAGTTCTTAAGCGAAGCTTTGCTACTCACATTTTTAGCAGTTATTCTTTCAATAGTGTTTTTAGTGATCTTGCTGCCTCCTTTTAATAATCTCACCGGCAAACAAATCACATTTCCCTTTAATGACCATTTGTTTTGGTTAGCGCTGGGATTGTTAACCATTGTCACCGGATGTACAGCAGGTAGTTATCCTGCTCTATTGCTGTCCACTTTTAAACCGGTCGCTGTTTTGAAAAGCAATTATAAACTCAGGCCTTCATCAGGGGTATTTCGAAAAGGCCTGGTTGTATTTCAATTTACCTTATCGATCATCTTCATTGCAGGCATGATCATCATATCACAACAGGTAAATTATATACAAACTAAAAATCTCGGTTATCATAAGAACAATCTTATTTATCTGTCAATAAATGGCAATCTGGCGCCCAACTTTAAGGTGTTCAAGCATGCAGCACTGCAACTGCCCGGCATTAAGGATGTGAGCAAAATGTCGAACAGGCCAATACAAATTGAAAATACGACAGGGGATGTAGAATGGGCAGGGAAGGCGCCAGCCTCCAAACCACAGTTTACGCAAATTGCCGTTGGTTATGATTTTGTAAAAACCATGCAGACAGAAATATTGATGGGCCGGGATTTTTCCAGGCAGTTTGCTGACTCTGCAAATTATCTGATCAATGAATCAGCATTGAAAACGATTGGATATAAAGACCCGATTGGCAAGCCGCTTACATTCTGGGGAACGAAAGGTACCATCATCGGGGTAATGAAAGATTTTCATTTTAATTCCCTGCATGTTCCGATTAATCCTTTAATAATAAGATTAAGTAAAGAGAAAAGTTATGGTACAATTTTGATCCGCACAGAACCGGGTAAAACGCAAGTTGCTTTGGAAGGTCTGGAGAAATTGCATCAGGAATTATGTCCTGATTTTCCCTTTAGTCACCAGTTTGCTGATGAGGAGTATAACTATTTATATAAAAGTGAGCAGGTAGTACAGGCGCTTTCAAAATATTTTGCATTTCTTGCCATCTTCATTTCATGCATGGGTTTATTAGGCCTGGTATTGTTTACCGCAGAGCAACGCACAAAGGAGATCGGCATCAGGAAAGTATTGGGGGCCAGCGTATCGTCCCTGTTCCGTTTATTATCAAAAGATTTTCTACAACTGGTTTTGATCGCTTATGTAATTGCAATCCCGCTGGCATGGTGGGCTATGAATAGCTGGCTTGATAATTTTATTTACCGTGTTCCCATCAGTTGGGGCGTATTTGCCATGGCAGGCATTTCGGCATTGGTGATTGCGTTGGTTACTATTAGTTTTCAAGCCATAAAAGCGGTTACGGCAAACCCGGTGAAAAGTTTAACGGCTGAATAGCGGGTACGTTAAGGCTTTAAGTCAAAAACAACCTTCGCATTCTTTTGCTTGCTGGATGAGATAAAAACTTCGTAACGCTTCCCTGGCGTATTGATGATCATGACCGATGTATTCGGTGGAATAGATCCTAAATTTTCAGCCACCATGATCAGTTCATGGTGGGGTTGAGATGCGTTTACTTCAATGGTGAAGGTTATCGGTTTTTGCGAAAGGCGCATGTGCGATTTAATTAATTGATTGTTGTGATATATACTAATTGTATCACCATCTATTTCACCATTATCATAGCAATTAATCTTAATTTCACCAGCTTCGGTCTCAATTTCCCTGACCAACGCATTTTCCCTGGTTTTTAAAACCAATGGGGGTGGAATAACAATTACGGGAGGTTGGTTTACAACCACCATTGTTTTTAATACCGTATCCGGTTGCGGTATGATCGCCGGAGGCTCCAGTACTTTTTGTTGGGGTGAAGCGGTAACTTTTTTTGTAACCGGTTTTGAAACAGACACCTGTTTTGGGGTTGGTGGTGTTTTTTGCGTCACAACTGGCTCCGGTTGTGGCTGCACACATTCACGGAACGTGATATCATCCAATGCAAAGTCGTTTCCACAACCACCCGGCGTATTGTCGTACATGACCAACCGTAATGTTGACGTTGAAGCAGGCGTTGTAAAATATGCCAGTTGTTGGCCCCATTGGGGCTCCTGCACTCTAGGCAAATCCCTGGTCACAATATTTGCTACTATCCTGCCTTCAGGTGTTTCCAATCTAATTTGAAGACTGGGCAATAATAAAGATGGACATTTTTGGGAGGGTTTGCATACATTGACCATCCACACGCCGAGTTCATACAGGGTATTACTCTTCAATCCGGTAACAGGGATGGTCAGAAATACGCCGCCATGATGCGCAGCGTTCACCAGCAACATATTACCATCGATATCACCCGCCGTATGGTCAGATGAAAGCGTATGCCAATTACCGCCAAAGCATTCACTGGTATATGAAACAAAAGAATAATGGCCATCATTAGGACAGGAATGGGAAACCCGCTCGTAATTGGAATGAGGTGCGCTATTCGGGTCACGTACATTACCAGAACCGAAGTGTACGGTGAATTGGGATGGCTTAAATGTACAGTTGCCTGGTTGCGCTTTCGATACAAAGTTGATGAGAAGAATAATGAAAAGGAGATCAAACTTCTTCAAGGTTGTATATATTTTACTTTAAGTTACTGCAAAATCATAGTTTTATTCAAATCGCGGTATGAAAGGTCATTTGGGGTGATGGGTGTCAAAAGTGGAGTAGAGGTGTACACGCTGAAAAAAAATGTAGCTTAGTTGGTTATTAATTGATCGGAGTTTACGATCCTTGTAAAACGACGCTTATAAAAATAAACTTAACTGAAATGGAGAAAAGAGTAAAATTTGATTTTGAAATTTATTTTACCAACGGTGGAAGCATTAAAGGCGAAGATTTTAGGCTTGATATTTTGGGCGACAGTATTTCTGACAAAGAACTTGCAGATCACATTGTGGAAGATCTAAGGCTTCTAATGGTTGGGCAAACTAAAATTCTGAATAAAGAGATATTAACCGAACCACATAAGAGAAAGCCAATTAACGATAAAGTTATAAATGATTTACTGATTGATTTAAGCCATACCATTGAAAACGGACTTGTAACTTATAAAGGCTTGCCTGCACCAATAATTTGCGACTATTTGAGCCGTGAAAATTCAAAACAATTTTATGCAGAAGGGACAGAATTTCAAATCGGTAAAATTGAAATGGTTACAAACACAGGAACCTATATTGACTGTCCATTTCATAGGTTTGAGGATGGAAAAGACCTTTCGGAGGTTGGGTTGGAATGTTTTACAGACCTTGACGCCATTGTGATAAGTGTTCCATTTTCAGAAACAGTGGAAATAACAGAAGAACATTTAAAAAACCAGGAAATTAGAAATAAAGCAGTATTAATTCATACAGGTTGGGACACACATTGGAATACAGAAATGTATTACGAAAACCATCCTTATTTGACCGAAGAAGCAGCTAAATATTTGAGAGACTGTAGTGTTAAGCTGGTTGGCATTGACTCTCATAATATTGATAGTACACTTGGAAGAACAAGACCTGTTCATACAACACTTTTAGGAGCAAACATTTTAATTGTTGAACATCTTTGTAATTTGTATTTATTACCTAAAGATGGTTTTACCTTTAGTGCAATTCCGCCTAAATTTAAAGGTGTTGGAACTTTTCCTGTAAGAGCAATGGCTAAATTATCAAAGAAATAAAAAAGAAATAAACAGGCTTCCGGTATTACAGCGTTAACACGAAATTGTAACTTCCCATGCAAAACAAACTTCAACAAACCTACGGCAATATTGATATTTACCTGTTCGATCAACTGCTGAAGGGCCGTTATGATAACGCAAAAAAAGTGCTGGATGTGGGTTGCGGCTCTGGACGAAACCTGTTTTACTTTTTACGGAACGGCTACGAAGTATTTGGTATTGACCCCAATGCACAGGCTATTGAAATGGTTAAGGAATTATCAACCGTGCTTGCCCCTGATAATCCCCTGGAAAATTTTGTAGTTTGCCCTGCGGAAAATTTGCCGTTTAGCGACGCAACAATGGACCTGGTTATTTGCAGCGCGGTATTGCACTTTGCAAAGGATGCGCAGCATTTTGACGGTATGTTGCGGGCTATGTTCAACGTGTTAAAACCAGGTGGGTACTTTTTTGCGCGATTAGCATCGGATATCGGCATAGAGGAACTGGTAAAACCATTAGGCAACGAACGCTATTTATTGCCCGATGGCTCTGAACGCTTTTTGGTTAATGAACAAACGTTGTTAAAATACACCGGCGAATTTGGTATATTATATGAGCCCATCAAAACCACCAACGTGCAAAATTTACGGTGCATGACTACCTGGTGTGTGCAGAAAACCTGACGTCAAAAAATCTTTCTTTTTTAAAATATTTCCCCCAGGTTTACAAAGAATCCACGCGAGCCGTTTTGTCCGAAACCATAGTCTATGCATAAATTGGCGCCGGAATGTTTATTGAGCTTTACACGCAGGCCAAGTCCATAACCAGGAAATATCTTATTATAGGCGGTGGAAATATCACTTGAAAAATGCTGCAAATTAACGAATGCTACTGCTCCTAATAAACCGTTCTGCGAGATCCCAAAGCGATATTCACTTTCGAAATACTGCATGTTATTCCCTCTGAACCGTCCCTGTATATATCCGCGCCCTGTATTGTAATTATCATCCCAACCTGTACTGGGCAATAACAAATAGGGAGGCGTACCTTTCGCGGTTAACCAATCCATCAGCCAAAAAGCAAGCACGTTATGCGACTCTTTGGGGAAATGAAGGTATGTGCGACCGTCTATCAATACAGATTGCCAGTTGCTGTCGCTTCCCAGTTTTTTGGAGTTGTAACGATATGCAATATTGAAATAAACCCCCTGTTGCGGATTGATCTGGTTAAGCCGGGAATCATACAAAAAACGCAGCGCTACGCCTGATGCCGTTTCTTCTTTTCCAAGCGCTTTTTTCAATTGCAGGTTAAGTATACCCGATAATGAATCTGTTGCTTTTATATTCCAGAATTTATCAAAATAGTAGCCCACGCCGATATAGAGATTATCCGACAGCGCCTTCATGATCGTTTGATGAAATTTAATGCCTGAAAAATCAATGGTATATCCCTGACCGGGATCTGTTTCCCCACCAAGGCCATAAACAACAGAAGGATATTTAATATACCTGAAGTCGGTAATGATATTGTACCGGTTGCCTTTTGTCCAGATATTTACCTGAAAGGGAATGATGATCTGACGGTATTGCGAGTAAGTAACATTGGTATTGATGCTTGAGATTTTAGTATAGGCTGCAATATCATTGTACCATGCCATATTGCCGCTTACGATCCCTGCAAAGCCTGTTTGAAGCGTATAGCCAACAGCAGGGACAAATGAAAACTGTTTGCGGGTATCTTTTATTGCTGCGGAATCAGCCGGCAATGGTTTATGCCGGTCAAAAAGGCGAAGCATCACATCTCCCATATCTCTTTGTGTCACTTTTCCAGGGTTACTACTGTCAATAGCATTGGGAATGACCTGGGCCTGGGGTATAGATGTTTGCCCATAATTTTTAAAAGACAACAGAATTACAGTCACTAATAAAAATAGCTTTCTTATCAAAAGTCGGTATTTTAGGAAACAAAGCTTTAAACCGATACAATTAAAACAAAAGCTATAATATAATAAAACATTTCATATGAATTAACCGGCACTTAACCAAAAGCGCCCTTTCGCCATTTGGGCTTATAAGAACAGACAAAAAAAATGGGCCACTTTCGTGGCCCGTGATTTCAAAGCTTTCGCCCCATGATAATCACACTTTCTTTTCGTTTTATACCATAAACATGGTATTGCCCGCCTCAACACTTCTGGTATCTTTATGTATTGCACGCATTCTACATTTAAATACCACTTTCATGCACAAGAATTTTTCCAAAGACGACTTAAAGAGATGGATCGCTGAATTCAAAAGCTTTCCGGAATTACCCTTTATTACAACCTCAGCCCTGATCAAATTAAGCGATCTGGAAGAATTTGTTGCCGAGATCAAAAAACAGCAGGCAGATTGCGTTCGCGTCTATTTTCTACGGTTCTCAATGACCGAAACTCCTACCGCAGAGATCAGGAAAGATGGCAAGGTTGTCAGGGGATGCGTTTGGCACGAAACGTCTATTGGCACTACGCAGGCAACCATTGCCATGGTACCGGCAAAAAACTTCAGGCATGATCCTGAGTTTGTTTTTGCGGCGGACGACATTGTTCTTGAAAATCAGGTAATGACTTTAATGCCGGGGATACAAAAGGAGGGTACCGGCCTGAACCCTCCAAGCCCATCTATAGATAATGATATGATCGGTTAAAATGACATTCAGCGAATTTTATTCTACGTTTCCTGTATTCGTTGTTGGGTTGGCTGCCCTCACCAGCCTCATCAGCTTTCGGAATAATTACCCGGATGCACTCAAAAAAATGAGTGTATTATGGGTCATTAACTTTTGTGTTGACCTTACCGGGCATATTACCAAGTATTATGACATCAAAAATCACTGGTTGTATAATATCTTATTCTGGATCATGTGCCTGGCCCTGGCGTATTTATATGATCGGCAAATTCATAATAGAAGGGTTCATAATAGTATCCGGTGGTTCTATATCCTGTTCCCGTTACTGATAGTAGCTGAAACCATGGCGGTTGGAATAGGGAACCTTCAACCCGTTATTATAGTTACCGGGGGCATTTTTATGATCTTTCTCTCCGCTTGTTATTTCAGGCAACTGTACCTTAGTGACGAAAGCGAAAAGATCACCTGGGACCCCTGGTTCTGGTTCAGTTTTGGTTTTATTATTCATTTCGGTAACACAACCCCCTTTCTTGGAATGCTGAATTACTTATGGCGACGCTATCCTGAGTTTACCAGTTTCTACTATTTGTATTTCTGTAATTCCTTCACTATCTTACTGAACATCCTTATCATAACCGGTTTTTTATGCAGGAGAAATTATCAGCAGAAGTTGCGTTGATCCTATTTGGAAGTACCGCGATCATTCTGCTGCTCACTGGTTTGATAGTACTTTCTCTTTTTATAAACCAAAAGAGAAAATACCGGTATCGCCAGGAGAAATTTGAAATGAAAAATAATTTCGACCGGGAGCTACTGCGTTCACATTTGGAAATTCAATCACAGGCTTTTGAAAGCATTTCCCGCGAACTGCACGATAATGTAGGTACCCTTATTTCTATTGCCATGGTGCATATAAGGTCCCTGTGTGGCTGTATAACCGGAAATGAACAACAGAAACTGACAGAAGCGGATAGTTTATTAAATGAAGCCATGGATCTGCTACGGGATATTTCCAGAAGTATAAACCCCGAAAATATCAATCGCCTTGGCTGGCAAAGATCATTCGTTGCCGAACTGGACAGGATCCGTAAAACGAATTTATTTATTGTTCATTATTCAGAAGAGGGAGAGCCGTTCACTATTGAACTGCAGAAGCAGGTCATTATATTCCGGATCCTGCAGGAAACGCTGAATAACATTGTAAAGCATTCCAATGGGGGCCACATCAATACCCATGTTTATTTTTCGAATTCCGAAGTCATTATTACCATTAAAGATGATGGAAAAGGATTTCAGCACCAGCTAACAGATCTGTCTGTTCAGGGATCAGGATTAAAAAATATGCGGGCGCGTGCAGCCATGCTGCCGGCCGTGCTTGATATTGAAAGCAGGGTAGATGCAGGGACTTTGGTCACGCTTTCTTACAAAGAATCAATTATGTAAAACATCAACCCCAATGATCAAAACAGCCATCGTTGAAGACCAAAGCCGGTACCGGGATCTGTTGCGACTGATCCTTTCCGGGGCCGATAACATACAGCTTTTATTTGAACGGGAGCATTGCCGCAACATTATTGATGATGTGGTAAAAGAAATGCCCGATGTGCTGATCATGGATATCGATCTGCCTGGCAAGAGCGGTATAGATGCCGTTATTGAATTAAAGGCCGTATTCCCTGAAATAAAAATTTTAATGCTTACTGTTTTTGAAGAAGATGAGAAAATATTCGCAGCTATTAAAGCAGGCGCCAATGGCTATCTTTTGAAAAAAGATCCGCCGCAGAAAATTCTGGATGCCATTAAAGAACTCAGTGAGGGAAAGGCATCTATGAATGGATTGATCGCAAAAAAAGTAATGGAATACTTTTATAAAAAAAAGACGGCGCCCAATGTAGATGAATTTAATTTAACAAAGCGCGAACATGAAATACTGGAACTGCTTATAGAAGGATTAAGTTATAAAGAAATTGCCTCGAAAGTCTTTATCTCACCTGAAACGATGAATTCCCACATCAAGAATATATACCAGAAACTCAATGTGCACTCCCGCGCACAGATCAATGCCCGGTTTGGTAATAAGTAGCAAACCCGTGAGGCACTTTAGATCGTAAAAAGTGTTATGATCCAGATCGTTGCAATGAGCATGACCGCCTGATAATAACTCCAGAAAGCGCCCATATCATTCTCCTTTTCATAATTCGCCAGACTGACAAACATCCCAATGATGGGGATCCAATATATTAGTTTAGGCATAAAGCAATCGTTCCTCCAGTTTAAAGATACATCAATTCTTTGTTAACGCTTCACAACCAAAGAAGGCTGTCCTGTCCCGGTTTAACCGGGACGGGACAGCCTTCTAATTGATCGTGCAATTGCAATAAATTATCTATTTAACTGCAATAACTTCCCCGTTACTTTTTTATCTCCTACACTCAGCACATAAAACAATTGGGCCGATTTCATGGATGGCAGGTATACCTGGAACGTATTGGCGCCAGATAGAATGCGTCCCTGGAAAACAGTCTTTACCTTTTGCCCAAGCGAATTGTACAATTCCAGACTTGCATTTCCCCCTTGAGAAGCGGTTACCACAAATTTCACGTTATCGCTAAAAGGATTGGGAAACGCTTTAACGGTCGTTTGACCTTCAGCCACGTTCAGGTCCGCTACGATCGGCGTATTGTCCGGGGTTGAAGTTGTTGCTATTCTTGCGCCTTGTGAACACGCGGATGCATCACAATTGACGGCCCCTGAAATACAACCCGAACTCAGTTTTTTAACCTTTATACCAGTTACCGAACCTGCAGCCAGGTTATTGAACACCGCACTGGCCTGCCAGCTTGTACCATTATTTATGCTATACTCATAATCTGCTCCAAGCGGACTCAGTATGGTTATACTTCCTGTTGCTGGTCCGCACAGCGAAGGTTGCACAACGCAAACAGTTGGCGTAGGTGGTGCGACTGAATTTACAGTGACCGTCACTGCATCTGTATTACTACAACCCGAAGATGTATTGGTTTTGGTTACCGTATATACAGTCGTTGACGATGGGTTGGCGGTAGGATTGCTGACATTGGCGTCACTTAAGCCTGTAGTTGGTGACCATGAATAACTGAAACCGGCTTCTGATGCTACCCCAATTTGTTTACCGCTTGTAAAGGCGCTACAGGTTTTGGTAAAGTCGTCTCCTGCATTAGCTACAACGGCTGCATTATTCACCGTTACCGTTACTGCATCTGTATTACTACAACCTGAAGATGTATTGGTCTTGGTTACCGTATAGGTAGTCGTTGATGATGGATTGGCGGTGGGGTTGCTGGCATTGGCGTCACTTAAACCTGTGGCCGGTGACCATGAATAAGAGAAACCGGCTTCTGATGCTACACCAATTTGTTTACCGCTTGTATTGGAAATACAGTTTTTGGTGAAGTCGTCTCCTGCATTAGCAACAACGGCTGCATTATTCACCGTTACCGTTACTGCATCTGTATTACTACAACCTGAAGATGTATTGGTCTTGGTTACCGTATAGGTAGTCGTTGATGATGGATTGGCGGTGGGGTTGCTGGCATTGGCGTCACTTAAACCTGTGGCCGGTGACCATGAATAAGAGAAACCGGCTTCTGATGCTACACCAATTTGTTTGCCGCTTGTATTGGAAATACAGTTTTTGGTAAAGTCGTCTCCTGCATTAGCTACAACGGCCGTATTATTCACCGTTACCGTCACCTGATCTGTGTTGCTGCAACCCGAGGACGTAAAGGTTTTGGTTACAGTATAGGTAGTCGTTGACGATGGATTGGCAGTGGGATTGCTGGCAGTGGCATCACTTAAACCCGTGGCTGGTGACCATGAATAAGTGAAACCGGTTTCTGATGCCACACCAATTTGTTTGCCGTTTGCATTGGAAATACAGTTTTTGGTGAAGTCATCTCCGGCGTTGGCTGTAACGGGTGCAGAAGCTGTCACCGTCGTAAACCTGGTAGATGTACAATTTAAAGCGTCAGTAATTGTCACGGTATACTTTCCTGCTACTAAACCGGTAAGGTCCTGGTTGGTTGACTGACCTGGAGGAATAACGCCGCCCAAACTGGCAACCCATGCGTAAGTATACGGAGCTTTTCCACCCAGCGGGGTCATATTAATAGCACCTGGTGTGGCGCAGGTAGCGTTGGTAACACCAAAGCTGGCATCGAGGCCGGTATTAATTTGTATTGAATCGAGGGTACCGCATTTGGGATTAATGGTAGCAGAATTGATGGTAGCACAAGTGCTCTTTGGAGAAGCGTCTGTCCATGCCAAAAACAGATCCTTTATGGTTAACGATTGACCACATACGTATCCAATTTGGGTGAACGCCAAAGTAGTAATCGCATTACTGGCCACTGGACCTCCGCAGCCTGAAATTGACCTGGTAGATGAAATGGTGCCGTTACTGTTCCGTATTACCAGAGTGCCCCAAAATGCAAAAGCAGTTCTTGTTGAACCGGTCTTGTTATTTATGGACAAATTCAATGTCCTTTTTACCGAATCTCCTGTTGTACATTCATTACAAATAGTTGTACCAGGCAAGGCAGCCTCCACAAGGAGAAGGTCCTTGGAAGTACAGGAAGTTGCAGGCGGAAACGTTGTTGTTGTTTGTGAGAAGGCCTGTGAAGAAAACAGGCAGGCCAGTAGAAAAAGAACGAGCCTGTTTTTTATGATTAATTCATACCAGGCGCTGCGTTGAACATGAGCAGTAACCCGAAGACTATCATAGGCAGATAGTCTTCGGGTTCTCAGCGTAAAGGGGTGGGTCATACCAAAATATTTTTAAGTTCAGAAATAGGGGTTATAGGCTTCAGTGCCACGAAGGTGAAAGTGAAAAACACTATGCATAAAAAATATATACTACTGATTGTGCTGTATGGGGATGGCCGGGCGACCTGGCCCTGTGACTGGTATACCAATGAGGCAAACACCGGGGTGATGCCATATAACCTGTTATCATAAAGTAATCGTTTGATGCATAGATTGCCCATTCAGCATACCATATGAATGAACACACGGATGCCGTAATGAATTAAAAAGTAAAAATCAATAAGTGTGGAATGCAGAGGATGAAAAAGAGAAAACAGTTGTTATTTAATATGGGATCACAGAAGAATGGATAGACAAGATCATTCATAAACCGTGTTGAGGTGGCGGATAGTTTCTACGGTATTCAAATGAATGGTTCAATGTCTACACTGAAGTTATAACAATTTATTTTATATATATTCTTTTATTATTTATTTTGACTTAAATCAAACACGTTATAATTAAACCTAACCACCATCAGTTATTTCCATTTGCTATTCAACCAACAGGTAACGATTTTTTGAAATCCAACTATTACTACGAGCCAGTCTTTTTGAATATTTCATTTTTGTACGATTTCCAAAAGAAGCGAATGTGTTAGTGGTCGTATTGAAGATTTATATGGGAGTCAAAGCAACTGATGGCAACCTAACGACAATCAATAATGGATTGGAGTTATTCAATTTACAAGTACGATTTTTTACAATTCGATGAATGGACTAGACAGTTTCGGTTAATATTGTATTATTACATGACCTTTTTGTCTGGCATTCCAATGCGAGATAAATATATATAACAATCCAACTATCCGTAGAAAAATGAAACGCTTACCCGTACCCTTAATTGTATTATTAATTATTACCTATTGTGGTAATTATACGCAGGCACAGTCTACCGATGTTAATGCTTCTAAAGTCTCTTTTACATCGCTGAACAGTAGTCCTGTAAATGTACAGGATACCGAACGGGATGATTCAACTGTTTTTACTTCCTGGGACCCTGTCTTACAACAAAGCAATAACCCATCAAGCTGTAATGGTTCTGAAGGGTCATTTTCATTCAGCGGACTGTTGCCTAACACAACTTACCAGGTAACTTATACCGATGATGGCGTAGTAACAGGTCCTGTAACCATTGCTTCAAACGCAGCAGGGCAATTAACCATCACCGGTTTGAATGCAGGTATATATAGCAATTTTATATTTGATTTTAACGGCAGCATAACGAGTGTATTAACAGGGCAACAATTATCAAACCCGATAACGGTTCCCCTTTTCAGTTCCTTTGCTTCTATTTGTGCAGGCGGTACGCCACCGGCTTTACCGGGAATATCCAATAATGGTATCGGCGGTACCTGGAACCAGACGACCGTTAATAATCAAACTTCAGGCAGCTATATTTTTACACCTGCAGCCGGCACCTGTGGTATACCAGTTACTGTTAACATTGTTGTAATACCAAAAGTGATAGCCACTTTTCCGTTTGGAACATCTCTTACGATTTGCCAAAACGGTTCCGTACCGATATTATCCAATACATCTACCAATGGAATTACAGGTACCTGGAACCCGGCGGTGGTTGATCCTAATAATTCCGGCACGTATATATTTACAGCAACTTCCAGTGGATGCGTTACCGGAACAACATTCACCGTTACGGTGAGACCGAATATTACACCATCTTTTACTTTTGGCGCCAGCGCTACTATTTGTGAAGGAGATGGGGTTGTTACATTGCCCAATGCATCATCAAACGGAATAACCGGTACCTGGAGCCCGGCTATAGTAAGCAACACCAGCAGCGGAACGTATATATTTACGCCTGATGCCGGCCAGTGCGCTCCACCGGTAACTTATACCGTAACAGTCAATCCGAGAATTACACCTACGTTCACGTTCGGTTCAACCTTAACGATCTGTACCGGTGGAACGGTGCCCGTTTTACCCACCACATCAGTTAACGGAATAACCGGTACCTGGACCCCGGCAGTGGTAAGCAACACCGCAAGCGGAACTTACACGTTTACCAGTTCTACCCCATGTACACCTCCGGTAACCTTTATGGTTACGGTTAATTCGATCATTGCACCCGTATTTACTTTTGGCTCCAGCGCTTCTATTTGTGATGGCGATCCGGTTGCTACGTTACCCACTACATCGGCAAATGGAATAACCGGCACCTGGGCCCCGGCTGTAGTGAGCAATACCTCAAGCGGAACCTATACGTTTACACCGGCTGCCGGCCAGTGCGCCACACCGGCGACCTATACCGTAACGGTTAGTCCGAGAACCATACCCACATTTAATTTCGGCCCAACGTTAACGATCTGTTCAGGCGAAGCGGTGCCCGTTTTACCTGCCACATCAACCAATGGAATAGCAGGTGCCTGGAGCCCGGCTGTGGTGAGCAATACCACAAGCGGAACCTATACATTTACCAGCCCCGCAAACCCATGCTCACCTTCGATAACGTTTGTGGTAACGGTTGATCAGAAAATTATACCCACGTTCACTTTGGGCGCCAGTGCTTCTATTTGTGCAGGCGATCCCGTTGCTACGTTACCCAATACATCCACCAATGGAATAACCGGCGCCTGGAACCCGGCTGTGGTAAGTAATACGACAAGCGGAACCTATACATTTACGCCTACTGCCGGCCAGTGCGCTACAACAACAACTTATTCAGTGACCGTTAATCCCATTGTTGTACCCGCATTCACTTTCGGCACCAGCGCTTCTGTTTGTGAAGGCGATCCTGTAGCTACGTTACCCAATACATCAACAAATGGAATAACCGGCGCCTGGTCCCCTGCTGTTGTAAGCAATACGACAAGCGGAACCTATACATTTACGCCTGCTGCCGGCCAGTGCGCTACACCGGCAACCTATACTGTAACGGTGAGTCCGAAAATTACACCCACATTTAATTTCGGTCCCACTTTAACGATCTGTTCGGGAACAACCTTACCAGCTCTGCCCACAACTTCCACGAATGGCATCATGGGTACCTGGGCGCCAGCTTTGAATAATACAGCAACCACTACGTATACATTTACACCAACGGCCGGGCAGTGTGCACCAACAACGACCCTGACGATCACCGTTGATCAAAAAGTAATACCGACGTTCACCCCGGTTGCGCCAATATGTACCGGCACTACGTTAACTGCCCTGCCCACAACATCCAATAACGGTATCACGGGTACCTGGGCGCCGGCTTTGAATAATACAGCAACCACAACCTATACATTTACGCCAACGGCAGGCCAGTGCGCGGCCACAACGACATTAATTATTACAGTAAATCAGAAAGTAACACCGACGTTCGCGGCCGCTGCACCAATATGTTTTGGAGATACGCTGGCAGCATTGCCGTCATCATCGACCAATGTTATACCTGTTACAGGTATATGGTCACCGGCATTGAATAATAAAGCAACAACAACTTATACATTTACTCCTGATCCAGGGCAGTGTGCCGCTACTACTACTTTTACCTGGCAGGTTACTCCTGTGCCCTCCCTTATCAGTATAATAAGAGATACAGCCGTTAATGACGGTACGGTTTTGTCGCCCTATAATTTTGCAGTAGACGATCCGGCAGGTGGCATAAAATGGAATAATTCAAATCCGGCTATCGGCCTGGCTGCTTCAGGTACCGGCAACATTCCTTCTTTTAAAGCAACCAATACCACCGATACGCCTTTTACCGCAATCATTACTACGATCCCTTTCATTAGTGGTTGTGCCGGCGTATCTCAATCCTATAAAATAACGGTGCGTCCATTGGATAAAGACATCTTTGTGCCCAATATATTTTCTCCGAACGGAGATACCTATAATGATCAGCTTTTTATTTACGGAAATTATATCGCTTCTGTTGAGATGCAAATTTTCAATCAGTGGGGCCAACGACTTATAACGCTTACCAGTACGCACGAGGGGTGGGATGGCAAATACAAAGGCAGCGGCCAGCCTGTGGGTGTTTATGTATATGTGCTGAAAGCAGTATTGACAAATGGAAAGAAGATTAATATGAAAGGTTCTGTTACGCTTATTCGATAAAAAATCTAATATCCTGAATATGAAAAATAAATCCGTCAAACGAACCGGTTGGTTTGCGGTCTGTTTATTAATGACGACTGCTATCAAAACAGTTGCCCAAACAGATCCACACTTTACGCAGAACTATACATTTCCCCTGTATATCAATCCCGCGCTTGCCGGCAGCTCCGATGGAGATTACAGGGCCTCTGCCATATTTCGTAACCAGTGGGGGAGCATCAGTAGTCTGTATCGTACCATTGGCGTTTCATTTGATACACGTACCAATAAAAATGCGGCGCTTGGTATCAACCTGTTGAACCAGTCTGCCGGTGATGGTGGGTTTAATTACCTTACTTTATCCGGTTCTTATGCCTACAACGGCGTTAAGTTCGGAAAGGATTTTAACCAGCGTATTGTGATGGCCCTCCAGGGTGGCATTATCAGCCGCAGGGTCGACCGTTCAAAATTCAAATGGGGCCAGCAATGGAATCCGATCACAGGTTACCATGCCGACAATCCAACAAACGAAACTTTTACAAAAACGTCTTCCATCGTTCCCGATATAGGGGCCGGCATCCTGTATTATGATGCGTCGCCGGAAAAGAAGATCAACGTATTCGGTGGCTTATCTGTATATCATTTAAACAGACCTAAAGATCCGATCGTCACCAACAACAATACCGACCTCAACAGAATCCCTATCCGTTATTCCGTACATGGAGGATTAAGCTATAATGTATCACCGGATATCAGAGTAATACCGCATGTGCTGTATATGCGACAGGGTACTGCATCTGAAGTAATGACGGGTTTTTATGGACAAATAAATGTAAATGCAGAAACCGATTTTATGCTGGGCGGCTATTACCGCGTTAATGATGCGATCGCGCCTTATGTGGGTATTGATTACAGGAATTTTGTGATCGGGTTAAGCTATGATGCGAATGTTTCGAAATTAAGATCATTGACAAAAAATGTAAACAGTTTTGAGCTCACCCTTTCCTATATCAAACGGTCTGGCACAAAGAGCATTGTTGATTTTGTTCGTTGTGCAAGACTTTAAAATTTGATCCGACCATCTAATAACCGATCCATTTAACAATTTTGTTACTATGAGCACATTTTTACGATTAAGGCCCCAATCACTGTTTCGTCATTTTATTAGTTTACTGGTTGCCGGCATCTGCTGGCTACCGCTGCAAAGTCAACAGGTAGTAGCCGGTAAAAGTCCGCTGCAGTTAGCCGAGCAGTATTATGCGGCCGGTGAATATTATACAGCTGCCTATTTGTATGAACAATACCTGAACCCTTCAAAAACGAATGTAAATACACCGGCATTTACAACATATGCCAAAAAAGGCAGGGCGGCCGGGGGCATTCAAAACGGTTCCAGAGAAAGTATTCTATATAAACAGGCGGAGAGCTACCGGCTTGCCCATTATTGGGGAAACGCCGACTCTGCATACAAAAAATGTACAGATACCAAAGATGCCTTATACTGGAGTGCTGTTTGTGAACGCAGCCTGGGAAAATATGATGAGGCAGAAGAAAATATACGCAAATACTTAAACGCTGGTGGCACAAACGGGCAGTTTAAAGAAGCGGCGGAAAAGGAATTGCAGACGTTGCAATTCATTCGCCAGCAGTTAGCAGGAGCCGGTGCCGGCCTGGTGAATAGTGCGAAGCTTAATACACCTGGCAGCTTTGAAAAAGGCGCTTTTGCAGTAAGAGCGGTAAGCAGTAACAAATACCTGGTCAGCAGTACGAAAGCAAGTGGGGGCGGGGCTAAAGGGGTAAACCCGAATTCGAGCCGTTTGTTTTATGCTACGTTGAAGAATGACAGTCTCGATCAACTCACCCCGGTTGTTTTACCAGTTGCCGGAATTTCAGATAACCAGGGGGTAGCCAGCTTCACTGCCGATGGCAATCGTATTTATTTTACCCAATGGAAAAAGGAAAATGGTCACATCGTTTCCAATATCTATTTCATCATTAACCGTGGTGATAGCGGGTGGACTGCACCGGCTTTATTGCCCCAGGTTAATATCAACGGGTTTAGCAGCAAGCAACCATTTTGCTCAGCAGATGGAGTCTATTTATATTTTGCTTCTGACCGTCCGGGCGGATCAGGTGGATTCGATATCTGGTATGCGCCTATATATGAAGATGGCAGTGCCGGCAGCCCTGTGAATGCGGGTGCAGCAGTAAATACAGCAGGTGATGAACAGGCCCCGTTCTATCATACCAGCAGTGGTTCGATGGTGTTTTCTACAAATGGACGCCTGGGTATGGGTGGATATGATCTTTTTTTGGTCAAAGGGAGTGATGCCGCATGGGGCGTGCCCCGCAATATGGGTTACCCCATTAATTCATCGAGAGATGATATTTACTTTTTTGCTCCGGAAGATTCAGCGCTTTTGGCAACTGCCATTGTTGGGTCCGACAGGGGTATCGGATGCTGCCTTGAAAACTATCTCATTAAAAAAACGTTTAAAAACAAACGGTTAACCGGAGTGGTGCGTGATCATAAGGATAACAGCCCTGTTGCCGATGCTGATATTGTTTTAACCGACCCGACTGGCAAAACCTGGTCAGCTAAAACAGATGGGGAAGGCAAATATTTGTTTGATACCATTCATAACGATTATTCGAATTACAAAGTAACCATCACCAAACAAAATTATAATGATACTGTTGATGTGGTGAAAATTAATGATTCATCGGAAGTGAGCCTGCTGACCGATCAGGTATCCAATACAGATATGTACATTAATAAAAAATTCGTTTTTAGTGCGGAGAATGTAGTTATTGTATATTTCGATTTTGACATGAACAACCTGAAAACAGAAGCGGTGAGCAAACTCGATTCGGTATACCAGGTGCTGGTGCAGTTGCCGGCTTCAACGCTTCAGATCTCAGCTTATACCGATGGCAAGGGTAGTAATGAATATAATAAAAAACTGAGTGACCGGCGTGCAAGGGCATGTGCCGATTACTTCATTGGCAAAGGGGTAGCTGCCAGCCGTATTACTTTTGAATCATTCGGGGCCTGTTGCCCGCTTGAACTGGAATTGATCAATGGCCGCGATAATCCGGATGGCCGTAGCCGCAACAGAAGAGCATTGATCAATATAACGAAGGAATAAAGAACAGCCATTTCTACATAAAACCGCCCGTCTAAGCTAAGCCAAGGCGGGCGGTTGTTATTATTGTATATGTCAGGGCGAATGACCGTTGTTTCGGTGTCATTCGTCAATATACGGCTGGTATCCGTTATATAACGATAACGCGCTTATGAAATAGAAGCAAGCATGCGACATCGATATTTCCAATTATTACTAGTCGGTTTAACAAAAAATAACGTTTACTTGCATTCACACCCCTGATACACTCCCCCTGTTACCGTTATAATATAACCAGGCCTGGTTATTATTCACACTGTTACAAGCTACATATTTTAGCCTATAATTTCGAAATTCCTGAAAATCAGGACAGTCATAGCCATTTACATTTTGCAGTTTATCCTGCAAGCGGAATCAATTTGCCCGGGGATAAAACTCAATTACCGAAGATTTTATTGGTAAAAGCATTGGCGCTTAAACGCCATTGTTAATGGTAAAATATTGTCATGACTGTTTCGGCTGTCAAACAGGATCTTTTGCACTTAATCAAAAACAAGCGCCTGAATTAGCGAAGCTATGCAGGGCAGATACATTGAAACAAATAGCTGCAACCATTAAATCCAGAAAATATGAACAAATCAATTGGCATCGAAAAAGACATTGCAGTAGTAGGAATGTCTTCCTTATTTGCAAAAGCAAAAAACCTTGACGAATACTGGCGAAACATTGTTGAAGAAATTGACTGTATTACAGAAGTTCCTGAGAATCGTTGGAAGATCAGCGATTATTACTCTCCCAACACGACCGATCCTGACAAGAGCTATAGCAAAGTCGGCGGCTTTATTCCCGATATAAATTTCAACCCCATGGAATTCGGGCTTCCTCCAAATATTATTGAGCTTACCGACTCCTCACAACTATTGTCGCTTGTGGCGGCCAAAGCGGCGTTGGAAGATGCAGGCTATTGGAAAAACGAAAAGTTTAATAAAGAAATACGCCAGCGCACCGGAGTTGTATTAGGTGTTGGGGGTGGACAAAAACTATTGGTTACGCTTAATGCAAGATTGCAATACCCCATTTGGGAAAGAACCTTAAGAGCGTACGGAATTCCCGAAAAAGATCTGGCAGTGGTAACTGAGCATATTAAATCGGCCTATACAAGATGGGAAGAGAACTCATTTCCTGGTATGCTTGGCAATGTTATAGCTGGTAGAATTACCAACCGTTTTGATCTTGGCGGCACCAATTGTGTTGTTGATGCAGCTTGCGCTACAGCGCTTTCTGCCATTAAAATGGCCGTTATGGAATTGCAACTGGGGCATGTGGATATGATTATTACTGGTGGCGTTGACACTGATAACTCGCCAGCCATGTACCTTTCTTTCAGCAAAACACCGGCTTTCTCAAAAAAGAACCAGATAAGACCATTTGATGATGGATCGGATGGAATAGTCATAGGCGAAGGTATAGGCCTGGTCGTATTAAAGCGCCTTTCAGATGCCGTGCGTGATGGCGATAAAATATACTCCGTAATAAAAGGTATTGGAAGTTCCAGCGATGGAAAAAACAAAAGCATTTACGCACCGCAATCATCCGGGCAATCGTTGGCTTTAAAGCGTACGTACGAACAGGCTGGTTATTCAATGAATACCGTAGGATTGATTGAATGTCACGGAACCGGCACTCCTACGGGCGATCCTTCGGAGTTTGATTCGCTGAAAATGGAGATGGAAAACCAACAAGCCGAAAAGCAAAGTATCGCACTCAGCAGCGTTAAATCGCAAATAGGGCATACAAAATCAACGGCGGGCGCGGCAGGATTTATAAAGGCTTCGCTGGCTTTATACAATAAGATATTGCCCGCTACCATCCATGTAACGGCGCCTAACCGTAAGTTTGATATAGAGCATACGCCTTTTTATATCAATACCCTTACACGCCCGTGGATAAAACCGTCAAACGCACCACGCAGAGCTTCGGTAAGCGCATTTGGTTTTGGCGGCACTAATTTTCACATTGCGTTGGAAGAATACCAACCAGAACATACTGAATCATATCGCTCTTATACCTCCTCTTATGCAGTGGTATTAACGGCTGATTCAAAACATGAATTAATACATAAAGCCGGCCAGGTGCTTCAACAGTTGAATGCATCCAACGCAAACGAAATATTAGCCGATATTTCAGACAACGCTTTAAAAATCACATTAAAAGGTAATCAACCCAGGTTGGGTTTTGTAGCAACGAATGTTGAGGAAGCAATTGCTAAACTTTCTGCAGTAATACAATATATCAGCACTACGGCAAAACCTGTTTTTGAACATCCCAAAGGATTTTATTATTCCGAAGACGATTTGATAAAAGGAGGAAAAACCGCCGCACTATTCTCCGGACAGGGTGCTCAGTATATAAATATGTCAAATGATATGGCTTGCCTTTTCCCACCATTCAGGGAAGTATTGGGTAAGCTGGATGAAATATTTATAAAGAACGGAGAAAAAGCACTTTCAAAAATCGTGTATCCTGTGCCGGCATTTGACTCAGCAACCAAAGCGCAACAGAAACAGGAACTTACTCAAACTCAATATGCACAGCCAGCCATTGGAGCAATAAGCATGGCCTATTACAAATTGCTAAAACAGTCAGGTTTTTCGCCTGATATGGTTGCAGGACACAGCTTTGGTGAGCTCACGGCCCTTTGGGCTTCCGGAGCCTTAACAGAAGAAGATTATCTTTTACTGGCCGCAGCAAGAGGCCGTTGTATGGGCGCTAATACAGGTTTAGAGCGTGGCTCTATGTTGGCTGTTGGTGCAGATCTTGAAAAAGTAAAGGAAATCATGATCAACTTCAAAAAATTGGTCATTGCCAATATAAATTCGGATAACCAGATTGTTCTTGGCGGAGATACAAAAGAAATAGGATCTGCATTGGCCGAATTTCAGCGGTTAGGAATTTCGGCAACAAAACTACCTGTTTCAGCGGCTTTCCACACTTCATTTGTTGAACATGCTGCAGGGCCATTTTCTGAAGTAATTGCTAAAACAAATTTCAAATCCCCTGCAATTCCGGTATACAGCAACACGAGCGCTGCTAAATACCCTGAAACGGTGGAGGCCATTAAAGCCACATTATCTGCTCACATCCTAAAACCTGTTTTGTTTAAAGATGAAATAGAACAGCTATATAACGATCATGCACGGATATTTGTTGAATTTGGGCCTAAAGGGATCTTAACCAATCTTGTAAAGAAAATATTAAACGGCAGGGAATTCATTGCCATTGCTATAAATTCATCGGAAGAAAAAGGCAGCGAATACCAGTTTAAGGAAGCGGTTATTAAAATGAAAATAGCAGGTTTGCCTGTTGCGGAGCCAGATGTATTTAAAATACCGGCGCAAAAAAATATCGTTGCCGACAAGCTAAATGTCGTATTAAGCGGCGCTAATTATCAAAGCGAAGCAACCATAAATTATTATAATGAAGGACTTGAAAAAGTAAAAAAATTAAAGGCTGCTGTAGAAACAACATACGCTCAGGAAGCAGCTAACAGTGAACAGCCGGTAAAAGTTACGGCTGTAAGTATTGGTGATACTGCACAAGGACGTGTTCAGTCAGCGTCAGCAGCAGGGGCAAATGCATTTTACAGCGATATTTTCCTACAACAATTAAAAGGGTTTAAAGCCATTTCTCAATTGATGGCAGAGCAGGTAAACCTGTTGGAGTCATTGGTTTCAGGAAACGCAATAGCCGATAAACATACTGAAAGTGAACCGCTTCTTTTTGTTCCTGAGCAATCAGCCATTGAAACGATACCTGTAATACAACGTGCCCCGGTACATTCACAAGTAAATGGTACGCCGGAGAACAATCTCACAATAAAAATATCAGCGACATCCAATGAGCTTGTAAATGCCCTTCTGCATGTTGTCAGTGATAAAACAGGTTATCCAACGGATATGCTGGAACTCAGTATGGATATGGAGGCCGACTTAGGCATTGATTCTATAAAACGCGTGGAAATATTTGGCGCCATGCAGCAAGCCTTCCCAACCATAACAGGTGCCAATCCAAAGGAAATGGCAGTACTGAAAACACTGGAACAAATTGTAGATTACCTGGGCGCAAAAACTGGCAATCTTTCAGTCGCCACTCCAATTATTGAAGTATCCACACAAACAGCACCCACACAAACAGCGCCCGTATCACCCGGAGTAGAAATAACTACGCTTGTACAATCGCTGTTCCAGGTTGTCAGTGATAAAACCGGTTACCCAACGGACATGCTGGAGCTCAGCATGGATATGGAGGCCGACTTAGGTATTGATTCCATAAAACGGGTGGAAATATTTGGCGCGATGCAGCAAGCCTTCCCAACCATCACAGGAGCCAATCCCAAGGAAATGGCGGTACTGAAAACGCTTGAACAAATTGTGAATTACCTGGGCGGGAAAACCGGTACGACTTCCATTGCCACGCCAATTATTGCAGCAACCACATAAAAAACTGAAAAAAAAGAAACAAAAGAAACAACAACTGTATCACCTGATGTAGAGAATACTACGCTTGTACAATCGCTGTTTCAGGTTGTCAGTGATAAAACCGGTTATCCAACGGATATGCTGGAGCTCAGCATGGATATGGAAGCCGACCTGGGAATTGATTCCATTAAACGTGTAGAGATTTTCGGCGCCATGCAGCAGGCCTTCCCAACCATCACAGGTGCCAATCCAAAGGAAATGGCAGTGCTGAAAACGCTTGGGCAAATTGTGGAATACCTGGGTGATAAGTCCGGTACAGCTTCCACCGAAACACCGGCTACTGTATCGACGACAGAAACAACAGCAGTTTCATCGGGAGCCGATATAAATACATCCGTACCGGCAGAAACAATTGTAACAAATGATAAGATCAAACGATTTGAGCCCCGTTTAAAGTTTCTTCCCAGGCCAGATAAATTGGTCATTGAGTGGAGTAAAAGCGATACGGTCATCATAACTGATAACGGCTCACAGGTGGTGTCAGATGTGGTTGACAACCTTTTATATCTGTCTGTAAATGTTGTATTGCTTCATTTGCCCGAAAGCATTGTAAAAAGATCGCCTGATACAAAACACAAAAAAGTTACTCATATCTCATTAAACAGTGTTTCTGATGAAGCAATAAAACAGGTTTTTGACGAAATGGCTCAACAATATGGCGCTGTTACAGGTGTTATCTGCACTTCTGAAAACAGGGATTCGGCTGAACTCAATACAATAATAAACGACCAGGCATATTTAAAAGCGGCTTTTTTTATTGCCAAACACTTTAAGCTTTCGTTGAATAAACAAAATGCTATTGAGACGAGGCCATTTTTTATTACGGTATCGCAAATAGACGGTTATCTGGGATTTAAAAACAATTTTAACGGGTCGTTGATACAGGGAGGTAACTCCGGCCTGATAAAAACGCTTGGTTTGGAATGGCCGGATGTTTTCTGCAGAAGCATAGACTTACAGCCTGGCATGGATTCAAAAGTTGCTGCTTCATTAATTATGAGCGAGTTGCTCGATCCCAATATGGAAATAAAAGAAGTAGCTCTTACAGAAAACACCAGAAACACCATTGTTGCGGAAGAGATGCCTGCTGATTTCGATTCCCTGAACCATGTAACGGTTTCTTCAAGCGACGTATTTTTAGTTACAGGAGGAGGCAGAGGCATAACAAGTACCTGCATCAACAAGCTGTCGCAATACTGTAAACCAAAATTTATATTGTTGGGCAGATCCTTTGTAAACAGCCCTGAGCCAGCCTGGGCAAAAGGAGTAACGGATGAAAAAGAACTTAAAAAGAAAATTGCCGAACAAATTCAGCAGGATGGCAAAAAGGCTATCCCTGCCGAAGTTCAGAAAATGTTGAAGCAGATCATTTCGAAGCGGGAAATAGAACAAACACTTGCGGAACTAAAAGCAAATGGAGCGGAAGCAATATATTTTCAGGCAGACGTACGTGATAAAAAACAACTTGAGCAGGTTGTAAAAGAAGCCCGCCTGAAATTCGGTGAAATAACTGGCGTCATTCATGGAGCTGGCGTACTGGCCGATAAACTCATTGAGCAAAAATTGGAACCCGACTTTGAGCAGGTATTTTCCATTAAGGTAGGAGGCTTGCTTTCGGTGCTTGAAGTGTTGCCCCCTGAAAATTTGAAATTCCTTTTGTTGTTCTCTTCTGTTGCAGGTTTTTACGGCAATCCCGGACAGGCCGATTATGCGCTGTCGAACGAAATATTGAACAAACTGGCCTTACATATTGCCGCACGTTATAAGCAATGCAAAACAGTTTCTTATAACTGGGGCCCATGGGATGCGGGAATGGTAAGCCCTGAGCTTAAAAAAATGTTTGAAGAAAGAAACGTTTTTACCATTCCGCCTGATTATGGCGCACAACTATTTGTTTCGGAGTTAAGCAGCGTTTATTCAGGAAATACGCAAGTTATTGTTGGAAGCGCGTTGACATTACCGCCGGTGCCCATAAAGCCCGAACTCAAAAAATATACGATTGAAAGAAAATTAAGATTGGAAGACAATCCCTTCCTGAACGACCATGTAATATCCGGAAATGCCGTATTGCCAGCTGTTAATGCCATCGGCATGATCATGGACAGTTGCAGGCAGCTTTATCCGGGTTTAAAAGTGGTTGCCATTGAAGATGTGCGGGTATTAAAAGGGATCGTATTTCACCAAAAATTCAGCGAAAACTTTGTTCTTGAATTAACAGAATTAAATAAGGATAACTCAGCCGTTTTGTTTGAAGGAACACTGATTAGTTTGCCCGGTACGGGAAAAAAGCTAATGCACTATAAAGCCCGTGTGCTGCTCTCGGCCCATGTAAAGCAATTACCGGTTATTTCTGTCGGCGACCTTCATAAAAAAGCCGGCATCATGAAAGGCGACCTGTTATATGAAAACGGTACGTTATTTCACGGACCAACATTCAGGGGTATTACAGAAGTTTTGAAAATAGACAATAACGAACTCATTGTAAAATGCATTATAAACCCTGTTAGCGAACAGGTACAGGGGCAGTTTCCGGTATCGGATATCAATGCCTTTATAATGGATGTAAAATTCCAGGGCATGCTGGTGTGGGCAAAACACCTTTTTGGCTCGGCCAGTTTACCTGTTAAACTTACCAAGGGGGAGTTTTATAAACCTTTACAATTTAATACCGAATACTTTGTAAAATTTAAAATGCGCAGTGCCAATAATATGATGATGAGCGCAGACATTCAATCCTGTGATAAAGACGGGAATATCTGTGCCGATGTAATTGGAGCCGAAATAGTTTTAAGCACAGCATTGAACGAAATATTCGCTAACAAAAAAATCGCTGCATAATGAAAGGGAAAATAGCAGTTATAGGCCTTTCTGCCTTGTTTCCCGAAAACAGGAATGCAGAAGAGTTCTGGCAGTGCATTGTAAAAAATCAAAATCTAACTTCTACACCTGGCTCAAAAGAGTTCAGAAAAGACGCGGATTATTTCTATCATCCTGAAAAAAACACAGACGATAAAAGTTATTGCCTGAACGGCGCGTTTTTAAGAGACTTTAAATTTGATCCCGAAGGATTTAAAATTCACAAAGATGAATTAACGCATCTTGATGAAACGTACCAGTGGGTACTTCACACAGGCCGCGAGGCATTGAAACAAGCCGGGTACTGGAATAAACCCCGGCTTGAAGGCTGCGGTTTAATTGTAGGCAACCTTTCTTTCCCTACCAAAACATCGCGTTCTATACTAAATGCACTGTATACCGATATTTCAGAAAGCGCCGTAAAAAGCATATACCAGGTTGATTCTTTTTCATTACCCCGTTTCAATGAACCTCATTTGTGGCGTTTTTACAATGCTTTTTCAGGAGAAAACCTTTCAGCGCTTACATCCAAAGCGTTAGGGCTGGGAAGAAGGCATTTTGCGTTGGATGCAGCCTGCTCATCTTCGTTATACGCTATTGAAATGGCGTCTAATTATTTGAATGCCCATAAAGCCGACATGATGCTTGCCGGAGCTGTAAGCTGCGCTGATCCGCTGTTTATAAATATGGGGTTCTCGTTTTTTCATGCATTTCCTTCCCTGGGGGAAGCATCAAAACCGTTTGACAAAAACTCTTCAGGGTTAATACCCGCGGAAGGTGCAGGTGTTGTACTCTTAAAACGTTACGAAGATGCAATCAAAGACGGCGATGAAATATTATCGGTTATCTATAACACCGGACTATCTAACGATGGGAAAGGCAGGTTTTTATTAAGCCCTAATAAAAAAGGGCAAACAGACTGTTTTGAAAGGGCTTACGGCCCTATAAATATTTCACCAAAAGATATTGCTTACATCGAATGCCATGCAACAGGTACAGCTGTTGGAGATGTAACCGAGATAGGATCGATTAAAGAATATTTTGGTTCATCAACCTCACCGTATCTGGGGACGGTTAAAAGCAATACCGGGCATTTGTTGTCGGCTGCAGGTATGGCCAGCCTGGTGAAAGTGATCAACAGCCTGAACACGAACACAATCCCTGCTACTATTGGAATTGATAATCCGGTGGATTTAAAAGAAAAAATAGTAACCCGGAATATTTCCTGGCCAAAAGAAAAACCGCTTTTAGCCGCCATTAATGCCTTTGGCTTTGGAGGCACCAATGCGCATTTAATTCTTGGCACTGCAGCAACAGCCAATGAAATTAAGGATTTTCAAAAATCGCCACCTGTTGGCCGCATTGCCATTACAGGTATGGATGTTTGTTTAGGAGAAGTTACATCGCTGCAACAATTGGACGATGTAATTAAAACTAAAAAAATTGTAAAAAACCAACTGCCTAAAAGCCGTTGGTACGGCATGGAAGAAAACCGGGAATTGCTGCAGCGATTTAATGTAAAAGAAGCTCCGGAAGGAAATTATGTAGATGCTTTTGATTTTGACATCATGCGTTATAAGATACCTCCCCGTGAAGCATCCAAAATATTTGCACAGCAACTTTTAATATTAAAAACTGCCGACAAAGCTATACAACATGCCGGCCTGCAGCAAGGCGTTAACATAGGTGTTATTATTGCTATGCAGCCTGAACAGGCCATACATAAATATACGGGCCGCTGGGATGTTAGTTGGCAATTTGATGAATCGTTGGAACATAAAAATGTTTCCAGGCAGCAGTTGGTCAACGTGCAAAAAAGTATCAGGAATTTTATTAATGATATTGCTGCCGGGGAACCTTCGGTTAGTCTTCATACCGGTTTTATCGGAAACCTGCTGGCTTGCCGTGTGGCAGCCTTATGGGATTTTACCGGGCCGGCATTTACCGTTTCGTGCGGAGAAGATTCATTTACCAAAGTACTGGAAATAGCAAAACTGATGATAGAAGCCGGCACCTGCGACGGCGTGGTTGTTGGCGCAGTTGACCTTGCCGGAGGATTTGAGCATGTTTTGCTACGTAATAAGTTTGAATCGACTGATTATCCTGTTGGAGAAGGCGCAGCAGCTTTTGTTTTGCAGCGTGAAAATAAGGTTGACTCGCCCGACAAAAAGGTGTTTGGCTACCTGAATGATGTTATAATAGAAGAAAATAAAACAACATCATTACATGCAGCAGCCAACCGCTTTAAGGAGGTTTCGTATCTGGAATTTTCAGGAAGTTCGATATATAACGATGATTTTGTACAGCATACGATAAAAGAACTGAAACCTTTACAATCAGGAAGCGTAACGCCTAATGTAGGATATACTTATGCCGCTTCTGTTGCTGCCAGCTTTGCAAAAGCTTTGTTGCAACTGAACAGGGATTGTTCCGAAAATGGAAATCACCAGGTAATTATTGCTTCATTCAACAAACATGCTCAGAGTACGGGGCTAATCTCCATTTCTGCCGGAAAGGCGCCTGTTTCCTTCAATGGACACAAACCACCTGAAAACGTTCCCTCATCATTGAAAAAAATTGTAAACGGTGGCGTTCGATTCGCTGATTATTTTTCAGGAATAAACGATCAACAATTACTAATAACCAGGAATAATAAAGACGGTATGCAATCGATCATGAACGGAGTTAAAACAGAAAAAGATAAAACCCAAAACAATGCTACTTACTCTTTTGAAGACGCCTGCGCCGGAAAATTACCTGTGCGTAAAAGGAACAATGATGGTGTTATCTGGAATGAGGAAGATCTGCTGGAGTTTGCGGATGGCAGTATCTCGAAAGTATTTGGCGTGCAATACAAAATAATAGATTCCTATAAACGAAAGGTGCGTTTACCATTGCCTCCTTATTTACTGGTGAGCAGGGTAACCAGGCTAAAAGCAACAACCGGCGAATTCAAGCCTTCTACCATAACCACGGAATACGATATTCCTTTTAATGCATGGTATTCCGTAGATGGCCAGGCTCCCTGGGCTGTTTCCGTTGAATCGGGTCAATGCGATTTAATGCTGATAAGTTATTTAGGAATTGATTTTGAAAACAAAGGCGAAAGGATTTACAGACTACTTGACTGCACGCTTACTTTTTTGGACGAACTGCCCAAGGAGGGTGACACCCTGAGGTACGACATATCTATAAATTCATTTGTAAGAAATGGCGATGACTTATTGTTCTTTTTCAGCTACAACTGCTTTGTAGGCAACAAAATGGTTTTGACAATGACGAATGGTTGCGCCGGATTTTTTAGTGACGCAGCGCTAAAGCAGGGGCAGGGTGTCGTTAGAACCAAAAAAGAGTTGGAGTTGCGCAGCAGTCTTACAAAGCGACAATTTGTTCCAATAAAAAACACATCAAAAAGGGCTTTCACCAGGCAGGATTTATTACACCTTATTAACGGCAGGCCCGAATTATGTTTTGGTAAATCGTATCACCATCAATGGAGAAACCGGTCGTTACGACTTCCATCAGCACATTTATTAATGCTCGACAGGGTAACGGAAGTCAACCCGGAGGGCGGCCCCTGGGGGCTGGGATTAATAATTGCCGAAAAAGACCTTCATCCAACCGACTGGTATTTTCCCTGTCACTTTAAAGATGATGAAGTACTGGCTGGTTCATTGCAGGCAGAGGGTGGGGGGCAGCTCCTGCAATTTTTTATGCTCTACCTGGGTATGCACGGGTTGGTTAAAGATGCACGTTTTCAGCCAATAGAAGGATTGCCTCAAAAGGTGCGCTGCAGAAAACAGGTAACCCCTAAAAACACCAAATTAACATACCGGATGGAGATTAAGGAAATAAGCCTGATTCCTGAACCGCGCGTAATTTCAGATGTGGAAATACTTACCGAGGACGGACTTGTCGCCGTTCATTTCGAAAATGTAGGATTGCGGTTAAAAGAAAAAAACAATTCACACCTTATTACGGCGGAAAATGCCAACAGCGCAACACCGTTGTTGAATGAAGAACAAATTGCCAATTATGCTTTAGGGTCATTGGTGAAAAGCTTCGGCAGCGAGTTCGAACCATTTGAAAACAGGGTGCTTTCGCGTCAGCCGAATACTGATCTGCAGCTTATCTCCCGGGTCATGTCGTTTCATGGACAGCGCCACAATTTCAACAACAAGCCTTCTGTCGTTTGCGAATACGATGTTCCGTTAGCCCCCTGGTATTACAACGAAAACAGTTCGCCGGTTATGCCTTATGCTGTTTTGATGGAAATAGCCTTGCAGCCATGTGGCGTGTTAACGACCCATTTAGGAAGTTCATTTATTTATCCCGATAAAGATGTGTTCTTCAGAAACCTTGATGGAGAAGGTACTTTGATCGAAAATATAGATCTACGGGGGAAAACCATTACCAATAAAGCGGTACTTACCAGCCATACGGCTTACGAAGGCAACATTATACAAAAGTTTAGCTTCGAAATGATATACGATGGTAAAGTATTTTACAAAGGTACTGCTGCCTTCGGCTTTTTCCCGAAATCAAGCCTGGTCAACCAGGTTGGGCTCGACAGAGGTGAGGAAATTCCGGCCTGGTTCCAGACAGCACCCCAAACGGCAAGTATCCGGCATATTGATCTCATGTCAGAAGATGGATTACAATTGTTCAGAATACAAAATGGCAAAAAACATTTCCGCTTAAGTAAACCACAACTGAATTTCCTCGATAAAGTGACCTACGTAAAAAATGGTGGAAAACACGGCAAGGGCTACATATATGGTTTTAAAGAAATTGACCCGGCTGACTGGTTTTACAATTGTCACTTTTATCAGGACCCGGTAATGCCCGGCTCTCTGGGGGTTGAAGCCATGATACAGGCTATGCAGGCGTTTTCTATACTCGAAAATTTGGGCTCTACATATGTTAATCCTTGTTTTAAGCAACTGGATAACCATCAAACAGTATGGAAGTACAGGGGGCAGATTGTACCTGATAATAAATGCATGAGCCTTGAAATTCATATTACTTCAATAACGGAAAACAACCATCAAACGATTGTTATTGGAGAAGGAAGCTTGTGGAAAGAAAATATAAGGATTTACGAGATTAAAGATCTGGCGTTAACCATTGGCGAAGCATAAGAAATTAAAAATAAGGAATGAGAAAGGAAACAATAAAAAATATCATTGCAAATGAATTCAGTACTTTTTAATATTAAGCAGGCGTACCACGTTTTTTCAGATAACGACAATCAAATACATTTTGAAGAATTAGCGGAAGCAATAACGCCTGACAGGTCTCCATTAAACTATTGCGGAAAACTTCCTGCAATAAGCCCTGAAAATATAGGCGACAAAACATTCAGGGAACGCTATCATGTTAAATACGCATACATGACCGGCGCCATGGCTAACGGAATAGCCTCCGAAAGAATGGTCATTGAGTTGGGAAAAAACAATATACTAAGTTCATTTGGGGCTGCAGGCCTTATCCCTTCTCAGCTGGAAGCGGCCATCATAAAAATTAAATCAGCGCTTGGCGATAAAACTTTTGCTTGTAATCTGATACACAGTCCAAGCGAAGAAGCCCTGGAAAAAAACGGCGTAGCGCTGTTTTTAAAACACGGGATAAAGGTGGTTGAAGCTTCCGCTTATATGGATTTAACGCCATACATCGTTTGGTATAAAGCCGCCGGACTATCAGAAGAGTACGGAATGGTGAAATCTGAAAACAAGGTGATAGCTAAAGTATCCAGGCTGGAAGTTGCCAGAAAGTTTATGCAGCCACCACCAGCGTCCATACTCGATAAACTGGTGGAAGAAAAAAGGATAACGCACAGGCAGGCACAATTGGCCGCAGGCATCTCTGTTGCCGATGATATAACGGTGGAGGCAGATTCCGGTGGACATACCGATAATCGCCCGCTGGTTTGTATTCTGCCTGCTATCATTGCGCTGCGCGATGAAATTACCCGGCAGCATGGGTACAATTACAAAATTCACATTGGAGCAGCCGGAGGAATAGGTACACCCACTGCTGCTTACTCGGCCTTTTCAATGGGCGCTTCATATATAGTAACAGGATCTGTAAATCAGGCATGCGTAGAGTCAGGGGCTTCTGACACGGTAAGAGCGCTATTGGCAAAGGCAGAGATGACAGATGTAATAATGGCTCCTGCAGCGGATATGTTTGAAATGGGGGTTAAACTGCAGGTTTTAAAAAGAGGAACTATGTTCGCGGGAAGAGCACAAAAGTTGTATGAATTATACAGGTCGTATGAATTAATAGACGCTATACCTGCAGCGGAAAAAGCAAAGATAGAGCAGCAAATATTCAGACGTTCACTGGAAGAAGTATGGGGCGATACCAAAGATTTTTTCAGAGAAAGAGATATGGACCTATTAAATGCTGCAGAGGCGGATCCGAAGATTAAAATGGCGCTGATATTCCGGTGGTATTTGGGTTTGTCATCCCGCTGGGCAAATAGGGGAGAAAAAGGCAGAGAACTGGATTATCAAATATGGTGCGGACCAGCAATGGGTGCATTTAATGCATGGGTTAAGGGAACAGACCTGGAGAAGCCTGAAAACAGGAAAGTGACGCTGGTTGCAGAAGAAATAATGAAAGGCGCCTGTTATTACTATCGGAATAATATCCTGAAATCGCTAACTAATTAACGCAACTCAACTCAACTGTCATTTTAAATATGTAACCATTAAACTATTTCCCATGAAAAGAACCGCAGCCGCACTAACTAAAGGCTTACAAAAACTAAATTTCGTAAACCGCTTTTTTAACGGTTTTCCTGAACCTGGTTTTAATATCAAAGGTTTTTTTGATGACAAAGAATTTATTGAGCCTGATGAACCTGGTGAGCAAATGAAGATTAGTTCATCCATTTTTATTGCCCCGGTTATTGACTATCAAATTACAGATCTACGACTATTATTTCCGGTATAACATCTTTTTGACAGGAAGCATAACAAACGATGTATTCTGAATAGGAATCTATATAATTCCAATAATACGTGTTGTTATCGGGTATAAAGCTGGCCGTATTGCCTGAATAATTGATATGAAGGTTTTCAACGCCATCTGAAAATCCTGTTGATTTGGCTTTTAACAGGGCTTCTTTGATAGTCCAGAGTCGCAGCAGGGTATATTCATTTTCTTTTGAATGAATGATCTGCTGCCACTCTTCCTTTGAAAAGAAATTTGTAAATCCGGCCGGATGGACAGGCCTTATTTTTTCAATATCAATACCTACACCAGGCTTATCAGCTACAATAAGCGCAATTAAATTTTCAGAATGGGAAATATTAAAATCTCCGGAAAAGGAAGGAATAAAAGGTTTTCCATGTTCACTGATCTCCATCTCATTCAATATTGTTTCCGGATAGCCGATACCAATTAAAATTCTTTTGAGCAGTATTTTAGCATAGGTTTTCTGAATGCGGGCAGATGGCGTTTTCTGGCGTAAAATTTCATTTTGAACAAAAGTTGGAAGTGTTTCTAAATAAACCTTCCAATTATCTATATTCTTTTTGGTAACAGTAAGGAAAAAGACCTTCAACATCCGATTTATGTTTTATTTCCTGGTGAAGGAATTTCTGCTGTTCCCTCAAATGACTGTACAATTTCACAAAAAGCCGAAGGAAATGTGGTTGGTTTTTTAGTTTGATAATCAAATGCGGCCATTAGGGTTTGAGCTGTAGCAACAATTTCTGTTTTTTCTTTTTCCCTTCGTACAAAAAGCTGATGTACTTCATGACTATTCTTAGTAAGATTAAATATGCGTGTATAAACAGTTATATCATCTCCATATTCTATGGGTTTAATAAAGTCAATGGAAATTTTCGAAAGCACCACATTAAAATCAAGACTTGATTTGTCCTGGTTTAAAACATCATGGAAATAGGCAATCCGGGCTTCCTCCAGGAATGTTTGATATCTGGCATTATTTAAATGCCCAACAACATCCAAATCAGAAAAGCGAACTTTGATCGGCAGGAAATGTTTGTAATATTTTAATATTTTAGGCATAGTAAAACAAATTTAGTGTTTTACATCAGTTATATTTTGTCAGCCGGTAAGTTGCTATCAAAAATCCAATTATTACTAGGGAATTGGAAAATCATAACAATGAGTCGAATAATCATCATGTACCGCGTGGATTTTCTATAATTTGTTGCCATGTGAACAAATACAAAAAATCCCAACTGCAGAAGCAGTTGGGACCTGATTTAGACAGTCACCCTTATGTGAAACCGATTATTCTATTCTGAGCCGTTCCCTAATCCTCGATGTTATATAATTTAGCTAATTCACCATAAGGCATCTTCTTCAGATCAGCAATGCTGCGAGCCTGAGTCATGCCAGGAATCAGCACATACCGGACAGCCGATCCGTTTTTATTCAGTTCGTCCCTATTCCAGGTATTCCAGCCAGTGTAGGTTCTTACTAAAAAAGAAATCTTTTTTTCTTTGAAAACATATCCTGGATTAAAATAAATGGTACCTGTGCCTGCTGAATCCAAATCAGTAATTGCATAGGCGCCGTCTCTTTCTATCGGAACTACTGTACTGTCCTTACTTCTATAATACATCAAAACAATTCCCTTGTCCACTATATCGGTAGTTAATGTTGGTGCAGGTATAATCTGTATGTGATTAAAGTTAACTGCCACTCCGTTGTTAAAAGTGGTATCCACCACGTTCACATCGATCCATGAAGAATAAGTAGCACCGGCCCCATCGCATACATATTTTGTTTGAGTAGTAGTCACTTCATTGTCGTCCAATATTCCGTTGTTGTTGGCATCTATCCCTGTTTCAAATTTGCTGCCTCCATACTTACAATTTGCGCCTGCCTTTTCTTTGGTAGTTCTGGTTAAAGCCGTTTTACCATTGGTACCGTCGGTACCGTTGGTGCCGTCGACTCCGTTTGAGCCGTCTTTTGAACAATTAGTTAGAAAAAAAATCGCAGACAAAAAAAGCAAAGAGCAATTCTTCAATTTCATAAAGTACATTTTATTGATTTGTTTAATGAGAAAAACGGTTGGACCTATTGTTAACAGGTCATTAATTATTATTAATAAATTCTCTTGTTTACTTAAAAAAGAAGAGGGGGTTACAACTGATTGATCTTTTATTTGAAAATGCTATGATGAATAACCGGTTTCCCATTCCGGTAACCGGGGCCATTGCAGTATAGTAGACCGACAACTTTGCGCCTGAACGGTATTTATTGAATGTATCGTAGTATACAATATACCCGCAAGCAGGAGACATTTTACTGGGCGGTTTCGAACAACGGTTTTCATCGGATAGCGGATTTTAGTTTGACAGATCATTTATGTACAGCAATGCAAAAGTGGCCCCCCACAAGAAACTGGTGCTTAGTATTAATTGGATATTGAGAATTCGTTAATTGTCCTGGCCGGGGAAAGAAATCCAATTATTACTAGTGAATAATTATCAATAATAGTTCAATTTTAAAGCGCTGTCTTCTATGCGTTATTATAGCCCCCCATTTTTTCCCTATTTGCCCTGGGAACGTTTGACCAACATAAAATAAAAATTTATGCTGTTTTACTGGTATAATGTCGTTAGAATATTGCTGATGCGAACTGTTAAAAAAAAGCTTGATGTAAACAGGCCTTTTATTAAAACATTCAGGGTAAAAGCATTTGATTGTGATGCACTTCGGGTAATGGCTGCTTATAAATACTTTATTTATATGGATTATGCCCGGTGGGAACAGTTTGCCCGAACAGATCTGTATCGTGCCGTATTGACCAGGAAGTTAGCTCCCTCCCTCGGCTCGCAAAAAATTATTTACCGCAAACCGATTAAACGCGGCGCAAGGGTTTCAATGCATGTGGAAATTGCCGGGTGGGATAACCGCTGGTTTTATCATGTTCATACTTTTATGCAACAAAACGAAGTAAAAGCTATTGGTGTTACCAGGGGCCTGTTCTGGCGAAAAGATAAACTGAATACGCTGGAAGAGATTATACAGTCGGCCGGTTTTTCGAATACAAAAAAGACCCCACCGGACTGGGTGCTGAAATTGTTTGAAAACGACGGCCAGATCATCCAAAGCATGGCATCGGTAGTCCACGGGACAATATTAGTTCCGGAAACTGAAGTGGTCAGGGAAAAAGACCTTAATTTATCTCTTTAAGTCTGGATATCAATCACTCTGATACGGGAGTAATATTTTCTGAAGGATCTTATTGATTGCTTCCGCATGGTTTAATACTAGCATGTGTCCACCTTTATGAATTACATGCGTAGGTTTGGCATATTTAACGGGGAATACTTCATCCCGGGTACCGTGAATATGATTCAGCGGCCTGGGCAATACCTCATTCTTCCAGGAAAGGACGGCGTTCATACCCCATTTGATGAAATGGCTATTCCCATCTCTGATGACGCGCCACATTAGCTTTTTATTGGTCCAGGATTTCATGAAAAAATAATTTTTTAGCGTGGCGGTTATCTTAAAAAAGCCTGCTGGAATATGGCGTTGTAAATTCATTTTCCTCGCAATTTTATAATAGGGGGGTAATTGACTGCTAACCGGAACACTACTTATAATGACGGTGCAAACCGGAGGAAACTGTTTAGCAATTTCGACAGCCACAATGCCTCCAAGCGATAAACCGATTAAGATAAAAGGCTTATCCGAATAATACGGAGTAAATAAACGGATAGCATATGCTGACAGCGATTCTTTTTCGCCTGGAAGGATCCATTCTATATATTCCGGGTCGAACGCCGGGGGCAATTCGATATAGGAGAATAACCTTTTATCTGCTCCAATTCCACTTATAAAATAGGCCTTCATGGGCAATTGTTTTTCGAATGGATGTAAACTAACCCGAAGGGAAGCCCGCTACAACACGTTCAGGTCATTATTTTTTTATTTATAAATTCTCTAGTATCCTTAAAGAAGAGGGGAGGGTTACAACTGACCGATCTTTTATTTATAACCGGGCATTATTCAGGTAGCTACAGTAGTGCCTATTGTGGGCGGACAGCTTTGCGCCTGTGGGGTATTTTTGAACAACAGTTTTCATTGGATAGCGGATTTTGTTATAAATAACAGATCATTTATGAACAGCTATGTAAAGCTAGCCCCTTAAAGAAACTGTTTCTTAGTATTAGTTGGATATTAATAATTTGCTAATGGAGGCCCAACAGGGAAAGAAACAATAACGAAGAAACTGATAAATAAAACTTGCCCAAATACCTGACGTAAAAGATGAGAGGCCGCCTTCAAAAGTAATTTTGAGGCGGCCTTTTTTCGAAGGGTTGACTATTAATTAGATTTTTACCAGTGCTTTTTTGTAAAAAAATATGATTTCAATTTTATATCCAATTAATTGTAGAGTCGGTAATACTGCAAGACTTTATATTAGCCTTTTAATCCATATGCTATGAACAAATTAAAATTTTACCTAATACCCCTGTGTGTATTCGCAGTAAAAACTGTTACCTATGGACAGGAAATACGCTACCAGATTGGTAATAGTACCAACGTGCTGAGTGATTTTCGCCGGCAACTGGCTACTGTGAAGCCAAATGGCATCAACCGGTTACAATTACAATTATCATCAACACGCAGTTTGACGGCTGTCATTAATTATCGCACCACGGATGGAACAGCGCAGGAGAAACTGATTGGCAGTATTGCCAATGTGCCGAACTCTTCTTTTTACATGATGATTGAAAACAATTCGGTACGTGGGCACATCCTGTTGCGCGACAGCAAAAAAGCGTATACCTATTCTTCCGATAACAACGGAGCTGTATATATACAGGAAACAGACATCAACAATATCCTTTGTATGGATTATCCGGAAGCGATGCAGCCTGTTTCTCCTTCATCGGTTGCTGCCAGGGTTACTACAGCAATGAGTGCCGCCGTCCTTGCCGACCTGCAAAGCTATCCGGGCGGCAATGGTTGTGTGTTGCTCGACTTCGACGGGCAATATGTTTCCGGCGCGGACTGGCAGGGCATTGATATTAACGCAGCTCCATCTACTATATCAGATGCTCACAAGCAAGAGACCTGGGAATTGGTAAGCGAAGCTTTCCGCCCTTTTTCCCTGAATATCACTACCAGTGAGGCCGTTTTTAATACCTACCCGAAAAACAGAAGAAGGCGATGCATTTTTACACCTACCAAAACAGCTTTGCCCGGATCCGGCGGAGTAGCCTACGTAGGTTCGTTTAGATGGAATGATGATACGCCCTGCTGGGCATTTAACAGCGGAGGCAAAGCGGTCGGTGATGTAGCAGTCCATGAAATCGGTCATACACTTGGTTTAGATCACGATGGAAGACCTGGAGAAGAATATTATGCCGGTCAGGGTAACTGGGCGCCCGTTATGGGCGTTGGATATTCTAAATCTCTTGTACAATGGAGCAAAGGCGAATATACCAATGCCACTAACAGGCAAAATGATCTGGCAATAATGACAAGTACTATCTACGGTGTAGGATACCGCGCAGATGATTGTGGAAATACCACAACGGCTGCCAGGTTGTTAACAATGGATGCTTTGGGCAATGTAAACAACAAGGGTATTATTGAACGCACAGCAGATATGGATATGTTTTCCTTTACGACCAGCGGCGGTCCGGTTAACCTGACATTCAACCCCAATGCATATTATCCCACGCTGGATATTTTAGCTACCTTATACGACAATGGAGGAACAGCTATTACAACATCCGATTTGCCTGGTTTAAATGCCGGCATCAGTACCACGTTGGCAGCAGGAAAATATTATGTTTCGGTTACAGGTACGGGTTCAGGCGACCCCGCAACCACCGGTTATTCGAACTACGGATCACTCGGCAATTATACCATTACCGGTACCATTCCCATTCATATTGTGCTGAGCAAAGATCCCGATACGCCTCGTAAAAATAACAACCCAACACCATCAACGCAGTTCACTTCCCTGGTGGTTTCCCCCAATCCGGCAGCGAACCAGGTTAAGCTGCAATACGGTAAACGCAACAGTTTTTTTGATGTTAAAATAAGGGATGTAAACGGTGTTGTTGTTTACACCGCATCACACATACAAACCGGACAACAGATGAATATCGCCAGCCTGACATCAGGTTTATATTTCATTACAATAAATACAGGGAAACAAACAATAACGAGTAAACTGATAAAACGAAACGCTCACTAAATACCCTGGTGTAAAAAGGTGAAAGGCTGCCTCAACGTATTGTTGAAGCAGTCTTTTTCATTATCTGTTATTGGGAGGGTTTTTAATTAACCTTATTTAATCAGCTTATACTGTATGGTTTGCATACCGTCTTCGGTCTGTAAAATATACGTTCCTTTAGAAAGGGATTCCAGTCCGCTAACAATGATATGATTATCTCCCGGGTACAAATTATTGAGTTGGTATTTTAATGCTCTTCCGGCAGCATCATAAAGGGTTAGGCGGAGCTTTGCTTTGTGCCGGGAATTTACTTTCAGCGAAATGTAATCAGTAAATGGATTGGGGAACATGACCAGGTTGTTGTTTGCTTCTTTTAAGTAGTTGCTATAGCGGGCGGACAGTTTTGCGCCTGTAAGTTATTTGCTGATAATATCGCTATTGACAATATACCCGCAAGCAGGAAGCATTTGACAGGGTACTTTTGAACATGGGTTTTCATCGGGTAACGGATTTTTATTATGGGGAACAGATCATAGCTATGTAAAAGTGGTCCCCCGGAAGAAACTGATTCTTAGTATTAATTGGATATTGATAATTTGTTAATTGTATGTTGATCTTAAAAAAATATTATCCGGGCCCATCCATGACGCGTTTACCACGGCCATGATCATGCTATATTATTTCAATTTTATATCCAATTAATTGTAAAGTAGGGTAGTCCGTTAGACTTTACATTCGCCCCTTAATCCAATATATGTACAAATTGAATTTTTATCTATTACTGCTATATGTATTCGCAGTAAGTACTGTTACCTATGGACAGGAAAAACGCTACCAAATTGGTAATAGTACCAGCGTACTGAGTAGTTTTCGCCGGCAACTGACTGCAGCGAAGCCCAATGGTGTCAACCGCTTGCAACTACAACTCTCATCAACCCGCAGTTTGGAGGCTGTCATTAATTATCGCATCGCTGACGGAACAGCATCGGAAAAGCTGATGGGTAGTATTGCCAATGTGCCGAACTCATCTTTTTACCTGATGTTTGAAAACAATTCGGTACAGGGGCACATCCTGTTGCCCGACAGCAGAAAAGCGTATCAATATTCTTCCGATAACAACGGAACAGTATTTGTACAGGAAACGGACATCAACAAAATAATTTGTATAGATTTAAAGGAAGCGGTGGAACCGGTTCCTCCGGCAGCATCTGCTGTCCGGGTTACTACGGCAATGAATGCCATCGCCCTTGCCGACCTGCAAAGCTATCCGGGCGGCAATGGTTGTGTGTTGCTCGACTTCGACGGAGAATATGTTTCCGGCACGCTCTGGAATAACGGCGGCATTGGCCCTATTAACGCAGCACCTGCTAATCTATCAGATGCTGAGAAGCAACAGGCCTGGGAATTGGTAAGCGAAGCCTTTCGCCCTTTTTCGCTGAATATCACTACCAGTGAGGCTGTTTTTAATACCTACCCGCGAAACAGAAGAATGCGCTGCATTTTCACCCCTACGAATACGGCAGCTCCGGGAGCCGGCGGGGTAGCATACATTACATCGTTTACCTGGGGTGATACGCCCTGTTGGGTATTTAACTCCGGAGGCAAATATGCCGGTGATGCAGCAGCTCATGAGATCGGCCATACATTTAGTTTAGAGCACGATGGAACAACAACCGGACAGGGATATTATACCGGTCAGGGTAACTGGGCGCCCATCATGGGCGTTGGGTATTACAAATCTCTTGTACAATGGAGCAAAGACGAATATGCCAATGCCAATAACCCCCAGGATGATCTGGCCAATATCTCAGCGGATTACTTCGAGGTAGGATACCGCGCCGATGATTGTGGAAATACTACAACTGCTGCCAGGTTGTTAACCATAGATGCTTTGGGCAATGTAAGCAACAAGGGTGTTATTGAACGCACAGCAGATGTGGACATGTTTTCCTTTACCACCAGCGGCGGCCTGGTTAACCTGACGTTCAACCCCAATGCCTGGTATCCCACGCTGGATGTTTTAGCTACCTTATATGACAATAACGGAACAGCTATTAAAACATCCGATTTGCCTGGTTTAAATGCCGGCATCAATACCACGTTGGCAGCAGGAAAATATTATGTTTCGGTTACAGGTACTGGTTCAGGAGACCCCGCAACCACCGGTTATTCCAACTACGCATCACTCGGCAATTATACTATTACCGGTACCATTCCCATTCATATTGTGCTGAGCAAAGATCCCGATACGCCTCGTAAAAATAACAACCCAACACCATCAACGCAGTTCACTTCCCTGGTGGTTTCCCCCAATCCGGCAGCGAACCAGGTTAAGCTGCAATACGGTAAACGCAACAGTTTTTTTGATGTTAAAATAAGGGATGTAAACGGTGTTGTTGTTTACACCGCATTGCACATTCAAACCGGACAACAGATAAATATCGCCAGGCTGACATCAGGTTTATATTTCATCACAATAAATACAGGAAAACAAACAATAACGAAGAAACTGATAAAACGCTAACGAATTAAGTAAGTTTGTGGGTTTGAGGTTTGTGGTTTGTTGTTGCTGCGGCGCTTTGAGAAGTGTTTTCTATTGCCGACAATTTAACAATAAAAAGGTATGCTAACAATATAGCATACCTTTTTGTATTTTTTGAGGATTCGAAATAATTGGAGTGCCTGAACAGGAAATAACCACAAACGACAAACCACAAACAACAAACCAATTTCTAAAAGTTATGATGAATAACCAGTTTCCCGTTCCGGTAATGGACGCCATCGAAGGCTTGTACAACGTATACACCGGCCGGCAAGGTTTCCAGGTTCGTAAGCCGTAATTCATTCGCTCCGGTTTTTAAGGGGTATAAACGCCTCAGTACAGCCTGGCCAGCTACATCAAACAGGATAATCGTGAGGTTGCTTTTGGCGCCCGATACCCATCGTATTATAGAATACCCGTCGGCAGGAACAGGACTCAGGTCCAATGCACCTTCAGCCAAATCTGTTTTCACAGTAATAACCTTGCTGAACATTTTTTGACCGTCTGCATCCTGTGCTTTGATCCTGTAAAAAACATTCCCTTCTTTATCGGGGGATGCATCTGAAAAGGTATACTTGCTGATAACGCCATTACCCGGGTTCTTACTTACTATTCCGGCTGTAAAAAAATCGGACCCATTGTTACTCCTTTCTATGATATAGTTCATTACATTTTTATCATTGGTTATCTCCCAGTTGATCAATACCTGCGTTCCGTTCCTTTTTCCATTTACCGACAGGAATTTCATGGGTAAAACCATACAGCCAGGCGGGAAGACCATAACGGGGCCTGTAACTAATTCACCTGTAGCACCGGACAGGGCGCCATAAGTGATAAGGCCCGATGCAGTATTTGTAGTGCCGGGTGTTCCGCCAATGACTGAAGAGGCCGCATGGAGTGTTCCGTCGGAATATATAACACCGCCACCACCGCCGCCGCCGGGTCCATGCGGGGATAGGCCTGTCCAATTATTAGTGCCGCCGTTGCCGCCATTGGCATATACTGTAATGTTGGAATGACCGCTGCGGGCGTTGATCAATACGCTGCCGCCAGCGCCACCGCCGCCTGCTGCATCGTTGCTAATAGTGATATTTCCGTTACTACCATTGGCCAATACAACCCCGGCGTTAATGATGGCGCTGGCGCTTATAATAACAATGCCGCCACCCGCGGCGCCGCTGGAAGCCAATCCGCCGCCCGGGCTGCCGGTACCGTTGTTACTGTCGCCGGCTCCGCCACCCCCGCCCATTACCAGCCGCAACGGGCTTCGCTGCGCGAATGGGGCGCCGGGATAACCGCCGTACAGCCCATTCGTTGCATAACTGTTGCCGCCTTTTCCGCCTGCGCCGCCGTTACCACCGCCACCACCGCCACTATTGTTAGCATTGATCGGGGTCGCATCATCGCTTCCGCCCCCACCGCCGTTGCCGGGGGCGCCTCTGCCGAAACTTCCGCCGGGATATCCTTCTTCTGTATTGAGCAGCAGGGAACCATAATTGTTCCTGTTAACAAGCCGCGGTGTTCCGGCAATTCCTTCGCCCTTGGAAGCATGGTTGCCCACCAGGACACTAATGCTGTCATTGGGGGGCGACACAGCGACAACGTCCCGGGTGGTAGCTGTGCCACCACGCAGCTGTACGCCGCCACCGCCGCGGAAACCAGCCCCGGTAACGTTGATCGAATGCCCGTTCATGTTCAGCGTGTTCATCACAGCCATCACTATTACTCCGCCGGTAGCTCCATCCCAGGTAGGCGGCGTAATGTCGGCGTCTAAAATGAGGTTGTAATAAACAGGTACACGAATGACCTGGTAGTTGTATTGGCCATCGGTCCCAGAAGCGGCTTTTTTATAATTATTAACCGTTCCCGTTTGAAGCATCAACGTGCCGCCGGTTAGCGGAACGCTGTTGGCCGCCACCACATATTCCATATTGCCGGCGCATAATTGGTCATTATTCAGGTAACCGCTTCCGCTTGCTCCGTCTCCGTAGGTAATGTCATTGGAGGAAATAATTTGCGCACCCTGCATTTGAATGATCAATAAAGCATCACCCACACCGATGGGAGTCGTTCCATAGGTGGCTGCACTTATGTCAACAGAAGTACTGCCAGCGTTCACGGTTGCCTGTTGTCCCGGATAATAGGTACTGGAAAAAGAAGTTATAGTAGTGGCTATAGCGGGCGGACAGTTTTGCGCCTGTAAGTTATTTGCTGATAATATCGCTATTGACAATATACCCGCAAGCAGGAAGCATTTGACAGGGTACTTTTGAACATGGGTTTTCATCGGGTAACGGATTTTTATTATGGGGAACAGATCATAGCTATGTAAAAGTGGTCCCCCGGAAGAAACTGATTCTTAGTATTAATTGGATATTGATAATTCGTTAATTGTATCTTCAACATCTAATTGCGCCATTTTGGAAAAAATGTTATCCAGGGCCTTTATTTATGTAGTAAATAAGTCTAATATTGAACAATTATTGAATGTTAACGGATCTATTTCCCGCTATGGTTAGCAACCGGTTAAGGCTATTGTTTTTAATTATATGTTGCCTGTTGCGATGGTTTTCTTCAAAAGAACAGACGCGCACAAACGGGTATAGCATCACCCATTACAATAGCGACAATGGGCTCCCGCAGAACAGTATTATTTCCATGTCTTTTGATAAAAACGGGTTCCTGTGGCTGGCCACTCAAATGGGTATTGTTCGGTTCGATGGCAGAAATTTCAGGGAATATAACACACAGAATAGTCCGGCTTTATTATGGAATGAATTTTCACTATCACAACAAGCGCCGGGATCAAACAGGATATTTATTAAACCGACGGCTGACAGCAGTCGTATTCTGAGGGTAACCGATGACTACCGGATTGTGACGGATAGCGTCATTTCCGCAACCCGGCATCACTGGTTGATCTCCGCCAACAGCCACCTGTTCTTTTATCCCAATATTTACAACAAATACGTAAACAGTAGCAAGGAAGGGGCGCATAAACAACTGCCTGATAAGCTGGCAGCCAGCCATTTGCTGGTTACCGTGAATGAACGACAGGCTTATTTCAGTGAAGCCGGCGAAAGTTACTTCCTCGATGAAAATAAACACACCATAACCGGATTGCCTGAAGTTACCGGCCGTACGCCGGCCCTTCAATTCATGGTAGACGATATTTATTTTTATATAGATGATCAATACCGCGTGTTGGCATTCAGGAATGGGGTGTACCAAAAAAATATCAGTTGTGCCGATAACCTGCTTCCCTTTCTGATAGCCGCAGCCAAAGCAAATTACAACCTGAAGCAGGCTTCCCTGAAAATAAAACGGGATGGTACACATACCATGATGGTTTGTAAGGATACCGTCCTGTGGCTTCGGATGGTCAATAACGTACTAAACTATAAAATGCTGGCAGCCAGTATCGCTGTCAAAGACATCCAGTGTATGATCTATGAGGAAGATCACAAGATGCTTTATGTAGGGTCTATGACAAGCGGGTTGTATGTGCTGAAGCTGCATGAATTTGAAAGACTTTTTTTCAATGAGCCCGGCTTTGCTGGCAATAGCCAGGCTTCGCAGATTGAATTGCCGGGAGAACGCATATTTACCTGTACCGGGATCCTGAATTATTCCGGCAAAGATCATGTTCCCTTTCCCGGGAAACGCAATATCGACAAACATGTTTTGTTTCAGGCATCCGATGGGGCCATCTGGTTTTCTGAATTCGACTCGCTTAAAAAGACCGATGCCCGGTTTCATGATTTTACAGGCGTAAAACGCCTCGGCTATTATTTGACCGGCATTGTTGAAACGGAAAATAAAGAGATCATCTACAGTAATAAACACCAGGTATTCAGGCGGACCGGATCTGTAGATACCGTTTTAGTGAATGACCTCGGCCTGGCACAGGATGAAGAGATCGCTGTGCTCAGAATGATCACTGCTGATATTTTATGGATAGGCACATCGGCGGGCTTGTTTACCTATGATCTGAAGTCCCGCGCAGGCGCAGGATTGCGCCCGGTGCCCGGCCTGGAAAAAAAGGCGGTCTCTTTGATCCATGTGGCAAAGGACGGCAGCATATGGATTGGCACTTACGGACAGGGTTTTTATAAATTCTATAAGAATCGATTCATCAGGATGCCTATGGATAGCCGGAATGGCCTTGCCACCGCACATTGTTTTATGGAAGACCGGCTGGGTTATTTCTGGATACCCACCAACAAGGGATTGTTCAGGGTGGCGAAAAAAGAGTTGGATAATTATGCCGCCGGCAGCCAGACAACCGTATATTATTACTACGTTGATAAATCATATGGATTTAGTACCAATGAATTTAATGGCTGGTGCACGCCCTGTGGTATTGAAACCAGGGATGGCAGGTTTTCATTACCCTCAATAGATGGCCTGGTACGGTTCAATCCTGATAGCGTTGGTATCAATCTGCCCGATAAGCCCATCATTGTGGAGCAGGTAACAACAGATGATCAAAGAATAGCGATCAAAGACAAGCTGGTAGTAACACAACATGGCGGTTCTTTGATCTTTGAAGTTTCGGCTCCCTATTTTGGTAACAAATTCAACCTGCACCTTGAATACGCTATAAAAGAATTGAACGATACATGGTATCAGGTAAACGACGATGGAAAGTTGATCATTACAAAGCTTGGCAAGGGGAAATATACCCTTGTTATTCGAAAGCAAATGCCTTATGAGCGGTATATTTATAATACGATCCGTTTAACCGTACTTCCGTACTGGTATGAACAGATCTGGTTCCGGTGTATGATTGCTGCATTGTTGATAGGGGCGTTCCTGTTATTTTTCCGCGTGCGGTACAATAACCAGGTAAAAAGAGCGCAATTACTACAGCAAAAGGTGGAAGAAAGGACAGGTCAGTTATCTGAGAGCAACCGGGTAAAAGAGTTATTGATCTCAGCTATACTGCATGATCTCCGGTCGCCGCTTCGGTATCTTCATATTTTAGCCAAGCGAATGTACAATAACCATAAAACATCACCCGATAAAGAGCTGTCACAGATCCTGTTTCAATTCGAGAACGCAACCAATGAGATCTACGATTTTACACAGGACTTTTTTGTGTTTGCCAATATGCAAAAAGAGGGATTTGTCGTCAACCGGGAAAAAATAGTGTTGCGGGATATCGTCAGTGAAATTATCTCTTTATGTGAAGTGGGGGCGCACATTCAAAAAAATACATTCAGCAACCTGGTCCCGGAACATATTATCCTTGATACGGATGGCAACCTGTTAAGCCTGGTGTTGAGAAACCTGGCCGACAATGCCAATAAATATACCCCCGGGGGAGCTATAACCATTGAAGCCATCCAGGATGAATTCACCACAAAGATCATTATGACCGATGCCGGCGATCCCATAAACAGGGAACTGGTAGCCCGGATCCTTGATAAAAGTTATAATCCTTCTCACCATGGAATGGGGTGGGGCTATAAGATCATTATTGAGATCCTGGGCAGGTTACAGGGCACGCTTGACATTGTTTCAGGCAGTGACCAGGGTAACACAATAACCATTACTTTTGAAAACAGAGGGTAGCATATGAAAAAATTTCTTCTGGCAGATGATCATCACATAGTAAGAACAGGACTTGGCCTTATTATTAAAGATGAGTTCTTAAATGCGGAAATAGATGAATGCAATAATGGCGACTGTGTGTGGAAAAGAATACAGCGCACAGAATACGACCTGGTGGTCCTGGATATAACCATGCCTGCGACGGATTCGCTTGGCCTGTTGAAAAACATATTTACCCATAGGCCCGACCAGAAGGTTATGATCTTCACCATGAGCCCTGTTGCTATTTATGCAAAAAAGTACCTGGGTCTGGGTGTAAAAGGGTTTATCAATAAAGAAGCTGAGCCATCAGAGGTGCGGCAGGGGATTGTAGCCATCCTGAACAATAGAAAATATCTTGGGCCCGACATGAAGCATATACTAACCTGGGAAGATGTAGACAAGCAATCAATCACACCTTTTGATAGCCTCACCATCAGGGAGCTTGAGATCATGAATCACCTGGTGGAAGGAAAAAATGTTTCAGAAATTGCTGAAATACTTTTTGTGCATATTTCAACGATCAGTACCCATAAGGCAAACATCATGGTAAAATTGAACGTTTCGAATGTCGTTGAACTAACCAAACTGGTACAACTGTTCAAGTGATTAATTTGTATTAGAACCTATAAACAAACAAAAGGGCCTTTACAGGCCCTTATAAGTTGATGGCAACCTTTACAGGTTAGTGTGCATGTTCCAGGATGCTTTCAGTGGTGTACACTTTCAACACCGGATCTTTGGCAAAATCTTTTTTTACTAAATTAACCAGGTCCCTGTATGTACCACTGCTATGATACAAATCGGAATCGGCCTTGGTTTCCCAGGTGGTCATCGAAATGTATTCCTCAGATTTATCCATTGGTTCCAGCAATCTGCAATCGAGATTGCCTTTTTGTGTTCTTACAACAGGAACAACCTGTTCGCTGTAAATCCTTTTAGCCTGTTGCAGATTTTCAGGCAGGAAACTAAGGTAAGTGAGTCGGACAATCATAAAACCTCCTTGTTTTTTAAAATGAATAAACTGAATTTAAAAAAACGGGATTTCAGGTTGTGCGGATATTTTAAGGAAGAAGGCGGGTATGAAAATTTTGGAAAGAGAAGTTACAAATAAATGTGATATGAAAGTAAAAAATTATTTTCCGGAATGATTTGATGATGATAATCATTCCTCTCATCCGGTAACGGTTCTTTCATTATCCTGTTTTATTTACTATTTTTCGGCCATGAAACGCCTTCGTATCCCAATCTGCATCTTATTTGTACTGGCGGCCGGTTATGGGCATGCGCAATCTGCCACTGCTGGTGCCGATACCCTCAGTTCATTTCCGGGTGGCGACCGCGCCTTTGAACAGTTCATTACCGATCACCTGCAAATAACCCGGCAAGCGCTGGCAGCGAATGTGAGCGGCGATGTGGAACTGAGCTTTGTGATAGATGAAAAAGGCTACGCAGGTGATTTTAAGCCTATAAAACGCCTGGGCTACGGCTGTGAGGAACAGGTCATCCGCGTTTTGCGCACCATGCCGCGCTGGCAGCCGGGCGTTATCGCCGGACGACGTATCAAAACCACCCTGCAGCGGAGTTTCCATTTCAGCGCTCATTTGAAAGTAAGCGATTCTACTGCCGAAGTTACACGCACCATGGTGCCTAATGCACCCGCGCAGTTCGGACAAAAAGAAGGTGACCTGACCACCTATATCACCCAACATTTTGCCTGGCCCTCCAATGCGCCCAAAGACATCAGCGGCGCCATCGTGTTGCAATTCAAAATTGATGAAACCGGTAGTGCAACCGATGTGCAGATAGTCACAGGTATTCTCCCCGAACTGGATGAAGCAGCCGTTCAACTGGTGAAGAACATGCCACCCTGGGCAGCCAAGCAGGTTGATTTCAAATCTACGATCGCCTATAAAGAGCTCACCATCGGTTTTAAAAAGAAGAAAGCGCTATTGTATTAATTCCAGCACCAGGCAGTCAGGACTGATAAAGGCCACCCTGAAAGTCCGGAACAATTTCTTTTTGTCGTATACGAGTAATAACCTGTTGCTACGATCGTACCGGTAGGTGCGAAACGGTCCGGATCGTGTATATTCTTTTGCGTAGTCTGGTAAACTGAACATCCTGTCCCTGCTTTTAGATGGCGATTGCTGGTGAAATATCAGTTTGTTTTCCAGCCATACAGAATCCTGCATGAGCGAAAGCTGATAATATGCACTGTCATAATTGAGCTCATACACCGGCTTTTCAGGCTCCTTCGATGCATACAGGTAATAATGACCGGTAGAGTCGTACAGGGTCCACGTTTTGATCCGGCCGTCGGCAGGCATGTCATAGTTTCGCCTGCTACCGGCAAGCAGGAAATAGCTGGCCGCTTCTTCAAAGTAAGTACCTTTTCCCGCCAGTACGCTGTCCAGTTCGCCAGGCAGGGTGAAAGCTTCATAATCACGTTGCTGCCATGGCCTGGTATAATGCTGTGGATGATGCGCCTGGCCCGCTGTATCATAAAGGGCGCAACAATCATTGATGGCTTCTTCCATCATAACGCCCACACTCATGCTGCGGTTGATATAAAACACATCGTTCAACTGTCCCTGTTTGTTAAAGATATCCATGTATTGCAGAAGCTGTTTGATCTTGTCGCTTCGTTGCCGTTGCTGAATACATTTCAGGAATACCACGTTTTGTCCGCGATAACGCGCCTGCATTTTTTTCAGCTCATACAAGGAGCGGGCCGCATGGTCGGGCCGGAAATAATGGGAGAAGGTCCATACGACCACTGTTTTGCCGCGATAGGCTCGCAATGCGGCCTGCCATTCCGATTCATGATCGATTTGGCGGATGCGCTGGGTATCGAGCTTTAATTCCAGGCTGGCTGCGCCCAACAATAAGGCTTGCCCTGTATTCTCGGCGACCACCTGTTTGTCGGGCATACCGGTCAACTGGCTATAATGTTTGAAAATGGACACCCGGTATAAGGAGGGCATCGGAAGATCGTCGTCGCTCCAGCTATTGCCCAGCAGCTGCTGCAGATTGGCGGCAAAACGCAGCGCGGTGTTGGGAATCGCCTGTTCGTAGAGCTGGTAAGCGGTGGAATCGCGGGATTCTTTCCGGAACTCTTCCATTACCTTATTAAGCACATACCGGAAACTCATGGCTTCTTCCCGATTACCATTAAAATATTTCTGAATGACGGTTGAATCCTTCATCCTGTTGATGGCCGCCCAGTCTTTCTGCATCTCATTGTACTTCTCCAGGAAACCATGCGATAACAAATTCCCGTAATCCTTTTGCACACGTTCCGTTACTTTATCGTGATGGATCGAATAGGAATACCGGTTGCCAAAGCGGCTATCGTGCAGGCGCGAAGCATATTGGTTCGCCAGCTTGTAATAGTTGTCGTGCACCAACGCAACCGGCGTTTCCTGCATTAGAAATTGGTCATAAATTTTCTTCAGGTAAATACTGTCCGTATCCCGGTCGTCAAGCAAAGCCAGCACGCAACTGTACCGGGTCTCCGCTTTTATAAAATCGATGAACCGCTGCTCGGCTATGTAAGCAGGATAAACGAGGTCGATACGACGAAGCAGGCTGTCGTACAATTTGTTGTACAGGGTATATTGCTGTTGTTTTTTTACAGCGGCGGGCATGTTGCGGTCAGCTGATGAAGCTGTTTTTTCCGGTTTAAAACCCAGATGGCTTATATACTGCGTATAATGCTGGTATTGGTTATTGAATGCGGCGTTCGACCCCATGAGGCAAATGCGTTGCATCCCTTTATTATAGTCGGGGTTGGCATCGTTCAGAGAAATAGTATTGTTGAACGCCAGCAGCAGGGTGTCGCCAGGCTGTACCAAAAAGGTGGCTATCTGGTTTGAACCGATGGCCAGGCTGCAGAACACCGGCATATGCAGGGGAATGCGGAGGCTGAAGCGATCCAGGCTGTCGAGGTCGGCAAAAAGATATTCCTTTTTGCCGGTGCGCATATCACTGTAGCTTAACTGCACATAGGTTTCTTTTTCGCGGCGTTTTGCCTTCCAGGGCAACAGGCCTCTCAGTATGGCGCTGCCCTCTGTAAACAACGGTTGGCGGAAACCAGGTTGCGCCGGCCGGTAGCGGTAATCAAAAGTTCGGGTATTTCTTAACGACTGTTGCACGCCGTCGCCCAGTAAAAGCGTTGTGCTATCCTTACGCTGTACGGTGACCGTGGTTGATTTGCCGCCATGCTCCAGTTGTAGTTGCCAGCGGCCCTGTGTTTCTACGGCCGAACGAATTTGCCAGGTCTCATTCTCATAACAGACCGCTTTGGGATAGATACCGATGATAAACCGGTTGCTGCCATCTGGTTTAAGCCAGTGGCCATACAGGTTGGCGGGAATAGGTGCGGCTCGTGCGGCGGTCAAATAAAGCAGGCAAAGCAGTATCGCTTTGCCTGTAAGAAATAGTTTTCTCATGTCGAATATTATTCAATACCGGGAATATAGATCTTACCTGTTTGATCGTCTACGTATCCACGCTGGCCGCCAGGCATTTCCACCAGGATGGCTTTCAGGTGATTTTCGTAATTCAATACCTGCTTTAACATCGGCTTTTTGAGCTCAACGAGACTAAGTTTCAGGAGGCCTACTTTGTTATTGAGTATCGTTTTATAAAAGCCTTCCCCGTTTACCAGTTCTATATTATCGTATTCAAAGGGGATGAGTGTTTCACCTTTCAAACCAATAAGGCCGGTTCTACCGTCTTTTACCGCTTTTATAACAGCGGGCAATTTTTTGTCCCAGTTGTTGTAGTTTATTTTTTGCACGGCAGTGAATCCGTTCAAATCATAGGTCTCAAATACTTTGGTGCTGCCTGAGCTGCGGCTTTCCACGCTTAGCTTCCAGCTGTTGTTGCCCAGGTTGTATACATACAGATCTTTCCAGCCACCACCATCTTCAGCAGGTGCTTCCACAACGCCTATGCTCGTTTCTTCCATTACTGCATTGTCTGGTTTGGGTTCTTCTTTTACGGGCTTACCACTGCCATCGAGGTAGGCGGATTGTCCATTGGCCGTTACTTCAATAACATCCTTATGATCGCGATAGGTGCTTCTAATTTTGTCATATTTAGCGGGAATGACGTAAGCGCCGGTTTTTGTATCGATCAAACCGAATTTACCGCCGGTTTTTACAAGGGCCCTTGGACCGAAATCGCGGTCAAAAAAATTGGCCTCATCGTAACCGGTCTTGCCCAGCAGTTTGCCGGTAATACCGCTGATGATGAATTTTTTACTGCCTTTTACGATGATAAACAATTTATCCTCGCAGTAACAATTCCCTTCATATGCATCAAAAGGATCGGGCGATACGGCTTTGCCGGCGCTCATATTGAGCAGGATATTTTTTCCATTTATAACTCCGCGACCGAAGCCTTCCTGCACCTCAATGATTTTATCGTAGGTGAAGCCGATCTGCGTTTTTCCATCGCGGCCAACGGTACCGTATTTTTTATTTTTTATGGCAATGGCATAGGGTGCCCCGTAACGGAAAAAGGCGCTGGTATCGAATTGAGGCGCGGCAATAATATCAAGATTGGTATTGGTCAATCCCCAAAGATGACCATCGGAATAGGGGTAAATGGGGGATTGAGCTGCACATTCAAGGGTGCCAAGCAGCAGGCACAGATAAGCGAAATTTTTCATACATAGGGTTTGCTGGGATAAAGATATTAATATCTGTGGTAATTTAAAATGGGCGGGTGGGGCAGGAGGCTACCGGTTGATATGGAGAAAGCCTGGTGAATTGTTCGCTAAGAAGGCATTATAAATTATAGTTGATGTTTTCTTTTCCATTTTTCAAATTTATGTCGAAGCATAGTGACTGCATTTTGCCCGCCTTTTACCTGACCGAAAATATTTAAGTTTACATATGATTTCCTGGAATCAGGTTTAGCTACCATAATAAAAGCGCTTGTTGCTTTTTGTTCACCACATCTTTTGTCGCCACCTGCTATTGAACCAGCCTCCAATGCATTCATTAAAATGTCAGCAATATGGAGTGACTCCTTTTGTCCTTTCAATACAGCATCAAGAATGATTTGTAATTCATGCTCATTTGTTAACGTGTTACCCTGTACAGAAATGCCACTTGCCGTTAATGCCCCTTTGTAGGTCTTTGCAGAATCACCTGTGTAAGTAGCTGGCTTATCGATATATTTGATGGTCACTATAGCATACTGTTGTCTTTCGGGGTCAAAGGCCGGATCTCTCATTGCCATAATAATTTGTTCGGGCGCTGCTTCCGCCAAAATCATTTCCACCCCTTTTTCTCTTGCCTGGCTATTACTCATCGCCTGAACGATAACAGCGCCCATGTTGGGAAGGATCCTTCCTATACCATAGCAATTGTAGGTGCAGGATGCCCCTGCGATTCCAATTTCTTTTGTCCGTGGGTCAATAACAATTATCGACCAGGTTGCATAAGAATATGCATAGCATAGTAAATGTATGGTAGCAAACAGGAGGTATTTTTTCATGCTTAGGGGGCTGCTTCTTTGATTACACTGAAGATACTGGATGCACCCGAATTCCAAAATGTTTTTTAGTTTTAGTTGCATGTCAAGCATCTGGCAGAAGTTGCTCAATATGCGGCACCTGTAGCAAACTATGACACGTCTGTAGCTAACTTCATAGTGTAAGTGACTTAATATGACTCGTCCGTAGCTTAATATGCCGCATTTTGATCTAACAATGAGCTATCGATAGCTAACTTTGCCTCATTGGTAGCTAAATATGCATTATCCGTAATTAACTTTGAGGTACAAGTAGTCAACTTTAACAGGCAAGTTCAGAACTTACGATTCAAAGTTGAGTACTGGCGAACCATAGTTGCCTACTTACATCGCAAAGTTTGCTACTGATGAGTCATAGTGAGATCCGGGTACAACATAAAAAATAACAGTTGTATTATCATTGGGAGTGTATGATTCATAGTTTGCACGCATAATTGCATACTTACTCCAAAATAATGCATAGTTACCAACTTATGCATTTCTTTAAAGGTCCTGTTTTCCATTGCTCCAGTTAAGGGTAGCATACTTTCGTAGCGACAGACAGAAGGGTGTTGAAACGAGTAACAATTAAAATTGGATAACTTCCGACTAATTTGTAACTATGTACATACATAATGTTTAGCTATGAGCTTTCAAACGAGTGCCGCCGCCATTTTTTGCTTCCTGCTTATGAGCAACACGACTTCTTTTGGCCAGGAGAAAAAACCGATATCACCAGATATTTTAACCATGGGCGATTCGGTAAAAGCCATGTCCGAACAATTGATTAAAAAAGGCTTCAACGCAGGCGACGGGTATGGTGAGGTTTGGATCAGGGACTTTAACACTTTTATGGATGTAGCCTGTAAAGTGCATGACAAAGCCACGATCAGGAAAAGCCTCGTTACGTTCATTCTATTTCAACAAGACGATGGCGCTATCCTCGATGGTTATGTGCCAAAACCAAAAACCGCGGGCGTTGGGTACAATTATTATTACTCAGCCCTGGCGCCCGATTACGCCGGTCATAAGAACACCGTGGAAACCGACCAGGAAACTTCCCTGGTACAGGCTGTTGCCAAATACATTCGCAATACCGGCGACAGGTCTATCCTCACAGATACCATTGCTTCCCTCACTATTCAACAACACCTGGAACAGGCCTTGCAATTTTTAATGAATAAACGATACAACGCTACCTATGGATTGCTATGGGGCGCTACAACGGCCGACTGGGGCGATGTGCAACCTGAACACGATTGGGGCGTTGAATTGAATGCCGATTCGCACCACGCCATAGATATTTATGATAACGCCATGTTCGTGATCGCCATCGATGATTACCTACAAATGGCCAATATACCCCGCAGCCAACGCCAGTACTGGACAAAAACCAGGGACAACTTCAAAAAGAATATCCGCAGGCATTTATGGGATGCTGACAAACAAAAATACCGGCCGCATATTTATCTGAACAATTCCCCATTTCCTCCATCATTCAACGAATTGGAAGTTTATTATCATGGTGGGACCACCGTTGCCATTGAAGCTGGACTTTTAAGTAAAAGCGAAGTGGAACAAGCCTACCGGAAAATGAAGGAAAATGTAAAACAGGCGCATGCCGCCACTATCGGGCTCACCTTATACCCGGTTTATCCTGCCGGTTCATTTAAGAATACAAGCATGGGACCTTATTCTTACCAAAACGGCGGGGACTGGACTTGGTTTGGAGGTAGAATGGTAACGCAGCTGATCAGGTATGATTTATTGAATGAAGCGCGCGAGGCCCTGGCGCCAATGCTGATGCGGGTACTAAAAAATAAAGGGTTTTACGAATGGTACACACCGGCGAATGAGCCCAAAGGCTCATCCGGCTTTAAAGGAGAGGCCGGCGTATTGTGGACTGCCTGTACCTTGTTAAGGGAGAAATATATACTTAAGTAGAATCTCTTTATCTTCGATATATACTAACAGATACAATGAAAATTGCAACTTACAATGTGAACGGGGTAAATGGCCGCCTACCTGTATTACTTCGGTGGTTACAAGAAAGCGCTCCTGATGTGGTTTGTTTGCAGGAACTAAAAGCGCCGCAGGAGAAATTTCCTGAAAGCGCCATACTGGACGCTGGGTATCATGCTATCTGGCACGGACAAAAAAGCTGGAATGGCGTAGCCATATTATCAAAATATGGACAACCCGAAGAAACACAAAGAGGGCTCCCGGGCGACCCTGATGACGTGCATAGCCGTTATATTGAAGCTACTATAAAAGATATAACCATTGGTTGCCTGTATTTACCCAATGGAAACCCGGCTCCCGGTCCCAAGTTTGATTACAAACTGGCATGGTTCGAGCGATTAACCAGCTATGCAGCTGGACTTTTACAATTTAAAAAACCTGTTATATTAACCGGCGATTTCAATGTAATGCCAACAGAAAAAGATGTATATAAACCCGAACGCTGGGTGAACGATGCCCTTTTTCGTCCGGAAACGCGTGCGGCATTTAAAAAGCTGGTCGATCAGGGTTGGACCGATGCCATAAGGAAGCTCTATCCCGATGATATCATCTACACATTTTTTGATTATTTCCGGAATGCCTACGAGCGAAATGCAGGGCTGCGGATCGATCATTTCTTATTAAACCCGCAAATAGAGAAGCGATTACTAGCTGCAGGCGTTGACCGCGAGGTTCGGGGCTGGGAAAAAACAAGTGATCATGCGCCAGTATGGATTGAAATAAAAGCTCCTTAAAGTATAGCCTTATTTAAAAAAGGAGAATCACTAAATTTTTCAGCCTGCTTGATCCAGTGTTGTGGAAAGCTATAGGGGTTTTGGGTCTATTTGAGAGTCAGAACAAATTTCTCGATTTGCCTTGATTTTGAACTAATATCCTGAAGACGTATATCTTCAAATATTATTTGGTCACTCGAACTTAATCTTCTTATTAAATTTATTGCTTTTTCGTTCAGGGCATTTCCCTGGATAGTCATATATTTTTCATAAGGAGCAAGGTTGTGAGAAACAAATCTCAACTTGAAAAAATCAACAACGAATTCTATTGGACATTTACAGGCTGGAAAATAAACTTGCAGTCTTTTATTTAAAATTATCTCTTCTTTGCTGGCCAGTCCTTCCTTTATTGAGCCTAATGCAAGTATAAAACCCGGCAATGTGTCAACTTTGAAAACCTTTTCATAAGTGAGCTTGTTTTTTTCAAACAGGAGTATTGTATCAATGCCGGTTGAACGGGGAATAACAATAAAATCTGTTGCAGAAAGTTTGGTTATAGTTGCCTTCCTCTTTGATGTAAGATTATAACTATTACTTTGGTTTCCGGAGATACTTATTTCATTCCTGAATTTTACAAGGAGGATGTTTGATGAAGTGTCAACAAGTGAATTGTTAATTATATTGAATTGCCCATAGCTGCAATTCCCAACCAAAAGAAATAGTATCAACTTAAGTGTAGCGACTTTCATTGACCCTATGGCTATTCCTAACACAATAGGAAGCAACCCAAACAATACCCAACTATAATCTACAAGCCCTAAAAATAAAAATACTATCCCCGTCCCAATAAAGATGGTTGTAAGGACTATAGAGCGCCGAAAACTTTTGTCTTTTAAGATCGCATTCATATTTCAGGTATTGTTCGGGTGCTTTTCAATAAAGTGCTTTAATTTTCGATCTCCTTTACTTCATCTGTTCTTTGTAATCCTTTATCGCCACCAATCAACTTCAACAAGGTGATCAGGTCATTTGCAGCAGCTGGCGGACGGGCAGACTTCAAATATTTTCTTTTTCCATTATAATAAATAATAATGGTGGTTTCAGACACATCAGTTATTCCGACTGGAGCAAATTCCAGGCTATCGAGGTTACTCTTTTTTAATACCTCCATTAACTTACTATCCTGTTCCCGGGTCAATGTGCCTTTGAAGCGGCCGCTGTTGGCTGAATCCAATTCACTCTTTGTTTTATAGAACTCCCTGTTCACATATACAGCCTTGCTACTGTCGATCTCAAGGTCTATACTCGGGCAGGATCCATTGCACCGGCTTACATGATAAACCAGTTTTGACAATTTTAAGTCATCGACAGGTTTTGTGTTGCCCGCAGATTGTGATTTACAGGAAAAAAGGATCACCGTTGCCATGAGCGCAACCGAAAACGTACATCTTTTCATTTTAGTTTTTGTGTTTCAGCAGGTATTTTACCTAATTAAAAATCCCGCAATGATACGCTACTTTCACCCAACCTGCAACTGTTGATTATTAAAAAATTGTATCTGTTTTTTTAATAATAACATCAATAAGGCGATCTGGCAATCGGTAAGATTTTTTTAACAGGTGATTTGCTACCTTCAGCCCCATTCTGAAAATGCATGCCTCCAACCAATCTGCAACATATACCCGATAGGGAACTCTGGCTGCTTGTCATGAACGGTGATGTATCCGCCTACGGCGAGTTATATGAACGTTATTGGGAATCTCTTTTTGAAACGGCTTACTGGCATTTATATGATAAAGCTGCGGCCAAGGATATTGTGCAGGAAATATTCGTGTATTGCTGGCAGAAAAGAGCACAAATACAGATCAACGAATCTGTTGCCGCCTATTTTCGCGCAGCGGTACGTTTCAAGGTATTGAACTATCTGAAATCGGAAACTGCCAGGGAAAAATACCAACTACTGGCGGGCCAGGCGCTGCCTGCAATTACAAATAATACAGCCGAGCACATGCGTATAGCAGATATGCAAGCCAGCTATCGCCGTGAACTGGAACGCCTGCCCGATAAAATGCGCGAGGTATTTATTGATAGCCGCGATCTCGGTCTTTCTATTGATGAGATCGCGCAGAAACGGGCCATCTCTCCGCAAACCGTTAAAAACCAGTTGTCAGCCGCCCTGAAGAAACTCCGCGAAGGGCTGGGCAATTTTTTTATGGAATAAATTTTCCCGCCGCATAGTACTTAACCATTTTGAGGATTGTCTAGTAAATGTTAGAACACATGAATAAACCGGAACAGCATATCATTACCTCGTTATTGGAAAAGCATGCCCTAGGCATCTGTACGCCGGAAGAAAGGGCCTTGCTGGAACAATGGTATGCTGCTTTCCCGGAAAAGGGACCCGTGTGGCTTGATGCCTCAGAAAAAGCCGCTATGAAAGATGCGCTGAAAGCAGGGATCTTCGACGCGATAGCGCCTGGAAAGGTACACTCCATAACATCAGTGCCGGTAAAAGCATCCCGAAGGATATGGTGGCAAGCCGCCGCCGTTGTGGCTGTTCTAGTAGGCGCTTGGTTAATGTATAATACATTCAGCCACAAAATGGCACCGGAGTATGCTGTTGTGTCGGCCGCTGCAGGTAAAGGCATCCTGAAGCTGCAACTGCCCGACCAGTCTGAAGTGTGGCTGGAACCAGGTACGCTGGTTCGTTACAGAAAAGATTTTGGTAGCGCAGGCCGTGAAATAGAACTGACGGATGGGATGGCATTTTTTTCCGTGCGCAAGCATGCGAAGTTACCTTTCCTGGTAAAGGTCCCGGGCGGTGTGCAGGCGAAAGTCCTTGGCACCGAGTTCACCGTAAAAGCCTACACGCAATCGGAAGAAGTGCAGGTAATGGTTAGTTCCGGCACCGTACAGGTGTCTGACAGTACCCGCATTCTGGGCATACTCACCGCCAATCAGCAGATTAGCTACCGGCAGCATGCCCACGCTACCAAACGCACGGAAGGCGCGCAGGAAGACTGGCGCACAGGTGGCCTTGCATTCAACAACGCTTCTTTTGCAGAGGTAGCCCGCATTCTGAAGAACCGTTATGGTTTGCAGGTAGCTTATAATGCAGCAAGCGTTGCAACCCTTCGTTTTAACTTCCGCATCAGTCAACAAACCACCGCCCTTGAAATGCTGGAGATGCTGAAAGACATGAGCGGGATGGCATATACGCTTAACGATAACAAAGTGACCATACATTAATACATAAACCATAATTATATAAACCAGGGACCGTCCCGCTTTGCGGGAAGGGGAGCGTTATGCCCTGATTAAATACGATCTATGCGCCATTTTTTACCATTTTTATTGCTAACCATTGGACTTGCTGTAAATGCGCAGCAGGCTAACACAAAAATAAGTATCAGCATTCCGGCTACTTCACTGGAGGCTGCGCTGAAGTTGTTGGAACAGGAAAGCCATATTCCGATCTCCTACGAACTCACCCGTGTAAAAGGCATCCAGGTGAAAGCCCGCACTTACAAGGAAGTGCCGCTGGCAACCATTTTGAAGGATCTGCTGCAAGGCACACCGCTTGACTATAAAGAAAAAAGCGGTAATATTCTCATTATCCTGCGACCGCGTACAGGCAAAACACTCAGTGGTTTTGTAGAAGATGCGGTCAGTGGAGAAAAACTGATCGGTGTTTCACTGACGGCTCCGCAGCACCAGGCAGGTACTGCCACCAATAATTATGGCTTTTATAGTATCACGGTACCCGGCGATTCATTGTACATACAGCTATCCTATACCGGCTATCAGCGGGTGGATACTACTGTAAGTCTGAATAGTAACACACACATCAACTTCAAACTGCAAACTGCTGGCAGGCAACTGGAAGAAATAACAGTAAGTGCACCGCGAACTACACGAATCCAGCAAACATCGCAAATGAGCAGCATCAACCTGCCGGTATCACAGGTGCGTTCCATGCCCCGGCTATTAGGAGAACCCGATCTGCTAAAGACCCTGCAAATGATGCCCGGTGTAAAACAGGGTACGGAAGGAACCAGTGCTTTACTGGTTCGCGGCGGAACGCCCGACCAGAACCTGATCCTGTTGGACGGTGCGCCCCTCTATAATCCCATGCACCTGCTGGGCGTTTTTTCTACCTTCAATACCAGTGTACTAAAAGATGTAACGCTCTATAAAGGCGCTTTTCCTGCGCGTTATGGCGGAAGGCTTTCTTCCGTTATCGATATTTCAACAAAGGATGGTGATATGCATCAACTGCACGGCGATTTTTCCGTTGGTCTGCTCTCCACGCAACTAACATTAGAAGGGCCGCTGCAAAAGGGGAAAACATCCTTTGTGTTATCCGGCCGCCGTTCGTATCCTGATCTGATAGCAGGCCCGATCGCAAAAAATGCACCAGACGGCCCGGAAAAATTCAGACTGTTCTTTTATGATCTCAATGCCAAAATACATCATCAGTTCTCTGATAAAGACAAACTGTACGCAAGCTTTTATATGGGTAGAGATCAAATCAGGTTATTGGAGCGATATACCAATACGTCTGATCCGCCGGTAGATAACTACAGTATTTCCGACATGGATATGCGGTGGGGAAATATTACGGGCACGCTGCGCTGGAACCACCTCTTCTCGCCTAAACTGTTTGCCAATACCATGCTTATCGGCAGTAGTTATACATTCAATACCGGTTTTTATTCGGAAGACAAGTATGATACAGACATCAGCACCAATGCACTGAGATTAAATTCCGGCATCCGGGATTATGGAATAAAAACAGATTTTGATTACCGCCCGGCCCCCAGGCATGCCGTAAAAATGGGCGGCGCTTATATGTTTCGTACGTTCACGCCAGGAACGGTTCGTATGCGACAAACGAGCGGTAGCACCGTAACGCTTGACTCCCTGAACAATAACCGAAATATCAACGCATCGGAAACGGACCTGTATGCGGAAGATGACTGGGAGATCACCAGCCGCCTGAAATTGAATGGCGGTCTTCACTGGAGTGCATTCATTGTACAGGGACAATTTTATCATTCCCTGCAACCCCGTGCCAGCATGCGTTTCCTGTTGCCCGGCGACTGGGGCCTGAAGGCCTCCTATACCCGCATGACCCAATACATTCACCTGCTTTCCTTCAATTCTATTTCATTGCCAACAGACCTTTGGGTACCGGCAACCAAAAAAATAGCTCCGCAGCAGGCTGACCAATATGCGCTTGGCCTTGCACGTAACCTGTTCAGGAACAAATACGAATTTTCTGCAGAAGTGTATTATAAGAAAATGCGCCATGTGATAGAGTATAAGGAAGGCGCCGATTACCTCACCAGCAGCAAAGGGGATAGCTGGCAGGAACAGGTAACAGCCGGTACCGGGGTTGCTTATGGTGTGGAATTGTTGTTGCAAAAGAAAACCGGACGGCTTACCGGTTGGTTGGGATACACCTGGGCCAGGGCCGACCGTACCATGCCAGGCGTTAATTTCGGCCGCACATTCCCTTATAAATATGACCGCCGCCACGATCTTCACCTGGTAGCCGTGTATAAGCTGCGGAAAAACATCGAACTGTCTGGTAGCTGGACGTATCAGTCTGCCATGCCGTTCACCATTCCGGTAGCGCGGTATGAAGCCACCGATGAACCGGGGCAGCCCTATCAACCGACGAATTTTCCAACGAATATAGACTACATCAACAGCCGGAATAATGTACGAATAGCGGCTTATCACCGGTTGGACCTGGGCATCAGTTTCATCAAACAAAAAAAGAACGGCACTGTACGCACCTGGAATATCAGTGTATTGAATGCTTATAATAAACTGAACCCGTTTTATTATTATGTGAACAAATATTCAGATAACAGCGCCATCGCCCAGCTAACGGGCACGGCTATATTACCCATTATGCCTGGTTTTTCCTATAGTTTAAAATTCTAACCATGACAATCAGACCTTTACTTTTTGTATTATCTGTACTGATGATCAGCAGCTGCGACAAAGACGTCGACATACCCATTCCCGAAGAATCCAATAAGATTGTAGTGAATATGCTTATGAATAAAGATAGCATCATGATAGCACGGGTGAGTATATCGGGCCGGATGAGTAACCTGCAGGCTATGCCGGAGGTTACGAATGCGGCTATGAACCTCTATGAGAATGGAACCTTCAAAGGTCCGCTTACACCTTATGTATTGGCAGGCCGTACTTTTTACCGGAGTAATACCCTGCCACAGGCAGGCGCCACGTACCGGGTAACGGCTGCTGTTCCCGGCTATACCGAAGTGAGCGGCAGCGATCAGATTCCGGATACTGTACAGATTGGCGAGATGAAAATGACCGTTGCGCAGGCCGATAACCAGGTGTCTAAAGTCACCATCAGTGTTCAGTTGCATGATGATGCTGCTGTACAAAACTATTATCGCGTACGGATGTACCAGATCTATGAATGGGTAAATGGGAACGGGATCAGGGGACGGCAGAAAATACAGGAATATTTTGAAACGGATGACACCGAGTGGGAGTTGTTCGGCGAAAAGACCCGTTCCGATTTCTATACAACGGATGCCCTGTTCAATGGCCGCAGCCCGCGGTTTACCTTCCGGGTGAATACGGGTAACCAGTTTAAGAAGATGGTTGTAGAAATAACATCACTTACTTATAGTAGCTATAATTACCTGAACAGCACCTTCCTGGCGCGGGAAAAGAATGAAGATGGATTGTCGGAGAAAGTGATCGTATATAATAATATCGAGAACGGCCTGGGGATTGTAGGCGGTGTAGCGCAACGTGAGTATGAGTTGGTGCGATAAGGTTATTTCACTTTCACTACGTTCAAAATTTGTCCTTTGGTATTATTTTCTTTTTTAGAATAGTGAATTGAAATCGTGTCGTCAACTTCAATGGGGAAAGTTACATTGGCATACGTGATATCAAATTGCTCCTTACCAAAGCAAATGATCGTTTCTTCATTTTTATTGACTTCGGTAACGATCCCTGTAATGACTATTTTAGATCTTGTCAATTCCCGTTGAGTCGATAGATAATTCCTGGTAAATATTATATTACATATAATGACAAATGTGCAAAAAATCCAAAAATACAAAGCGCCCCAGAAATAAATAATTACCAGAAGGGGTATTAACAGGATATTCATTTTATAGGAATTCGAAAGTGTCTTGCCCAATTTATTGATATCCTCCGGGGTAAGAGGCAACTCTGTAACCTGGTAAGGCATTGATTTATTTGTTTCAACGTTTTCAAGCATATAAGGACAGCAAGTTACGAAATGAGGAAATAAGGTTAATTTCCTTTACTCACTTACGGGAGGGGGATTACTTCGTATCTAAAAGCTCGATCACTCTTCTTAGTTCATTTCTATTATTTAGGTCAACCAAAACCAAACTGTTTAACCGTTTATATGACAAAAGCACTTCTTTCTCCGAATTAAAAGGATAATCTTCAATCCAAACAAATTCATGAAAAAAATCAATAGCTTCAGTCTTTAAAGTTGTCCAATTTGTAGCTTTTATTTTACTTAGTACTTTCAATGTCTTTTCATCAAAATACCCCGCCAAATATTTAATAGCATTTCCTGCATCTCCTTTGCAATGTGTCGTTAACCAAAAGCAATCAAATTTATCTACAATGTATTCAATGAAAAGACTACAGTCATCAGCGGGTTTAGTATGTTTATTCGTGAGCAAAACGCCATCTATATCTAAATAAAGCTTCTTTTTTAGATTCATAATTTGTAAAATTGACATTCCAATCAATTGACCTGGGATCTACCCTTTAAAAAGTTTGAAGCTTACCTGGTATCGGAAAAACTCAATGTTATTTGTCACCGATAATGCCCTGCGTATCCTAGCCAACAACGGAATAGCCAGTATGTCAATGGGACCAGTATCGCTTGGATATTGCTGCCCCGCCAGTTCCCCCTCTTCTTCGTAAATATCATATATTACAGTATCCTGATATTTTGTTTTAAAATAAGTTTCATTTGTTGGTTTATGCAGAATTATTTCTGTTTCACTTTTGATTTTATAAATTGTAATTGTTCTGCAGTCAACTTTGTTTTGTCAATAAAATTTCCAGCCCTTTTATAGTGATATAGAATTAAAAATTTACCTAACTCTTTTTGTTTAATAATGTGGGCCCACAAAAATTCGCTTTTAAACGTTAGTCCATTAACTGCAATTCCCTGGTCGCTAAAAGTATAATGTATGTCGTTCTGAAAGCTTGGGTTTGATGCAAATTGTCTAACGGAAACTATTACAATTAATAACGGAAATAACAGGAGAAATAATCCACAGCATATTTCAAAAAGTGGTGTGTCGGAATAGTATTGTATGGCGTTTAAATAATGAAGAACCACCGTTGTCATTAAATAAAGTCCTAAGAGTGTTGCAAGGAGAAAGGCGGGTCGTTTATAAAATCCTATAAATATGGTTTTCGCATATTCTTTTGTGGTCAATCGAGTCGTTATTGTAAAGTTTTCCAAATTGCTCTTGTTTTGACCGCCAAATTAATCAATCATTTCTAAATTAAATAATCCTCCATTGAGGTCAAAAAACTTTCCTAATGCCTTTAAATCCTGAATAAAACAGGTCGAAGTTGTCCAGTTGTCTCGATTTTAAAAAAGCACTTGCTGTTGGGGGCAAATTCTTTACTTATTTGATTTATTAAATAGGGTATCACTCCGGCTCAGGGATCCTCTTCACTTCTGCCAGTTAGAAGGCTACCAACCTTCTGCGGGACTGAGCAAAGACAGCGCTTACCCTTCTTCGCAAATCCTTCGCAAGTTCTTCGCAAATTTGCGAAGAAGCCTAAGAGAATTCTAAGAGAAGTCTAAAAGAAGTTGCGAAGAAATCTACCACTTTTCATATACATCAATTAGCGTGGCTATCACTCTATTCCTGCTATAATGCGACAAGAGCGTCAAAAAGGGACGTAAGTTGGTCTAAGTTGGTCTATGTTGGTCTAAGTTGGTAAACCGGGACAGCCCTGTTTTTTGCTGCGGTATGTTTGTCATGGAAATCGGAACCAGTGGATATACCGGTTACACACAGGTCGATTTCCATGAACGACACACTTTTTTTTAACACTTTAAAATCTCCTTTTATGGGAAAGATGAACAACGGTATCCTGGATGATTTTTCAGGAACCATCGGTAAAGTAGTTGGCAGCAAATGGCGCGGCGTATCATACATGCGTGCTAAATCAAAAAAACGCACGGGCGCCCTCAGCGATGCTCAACTTGAACAGCAGGCAAAATTTGCCGTAGCAGGCAAATTTTCTCAGAGCATGAATGATCTGTTAACGCTCGGTTTCAGAGACCAGGCAATTAAAATGACGGGTAAAAACTATGGCCAGTCGCTCATCTTGAGGGATGCGATTACTGGCACCTACCCTGATTTTCAGATCGATTACAGCAAGGTGTTACTTAGCAAAGGCAAGCTGCCCAGGATTAAAAAATCTGAAACAGCGCCGGAAGCTAACGGTATTCTCAAGTTCACCTGGACGAACGATGCGGGTAACAAGCTCGCAAAAGCCAATGACCAGGCGATACTGATCGCTTATTGCCCTGAGGAAAACGAAACAGAGTATGCTTTCGGGGCTGCCCGGGATGCAGGAACAGGAACACTGGATCTGTCTGAATTCTCAGGCAGGAAGGTGCATGCCTGGCTCAGTTTCATGTCGGCCAACGGCAAATTATTGGCCAACAGCGTTTACTGCGGTGAAATAACAATCAGCTAACTGCAAACGATGCCCTATGTGAAACTACTCAACATGCCGTAATTAACTACGGCTACTTATCCCGATGCGTATCGGGAATGGCAATAAAAATAAGATGCAGCCCCGAGGGCCCCGGGGACGCATTTTAAAAAGCAGCAACAGATCTTAATGATCCTTATCCAAAAAATCAATCGATTCTGCAACCGGCTTTTGGAATACATGCTGGCTTCATCCAATATTTTGCATCTGCTCGTCCGTTTATTTCAAATCACACAATCGTGTTATCAGTCTTTGGGCGTGGTCTTTTGCTTTGTTCTTTACATCCTCTTCTGTATAACCTGCAGCTAAAGAAGTACCGTGAAAATAAATGGGTTCCATGTAGTTCATTTGCGCGTAATATGCCGTTTGCTCCAGGCTTTTACAAAATTCAGATACCCGAAAATGATGCTCGCCTAATGTAGTATATTCTTTTTCGGGTGCTCCTACGGTAAAACTCGGTACAAAATTCCTGCCTTTCAATTTGTCGCCCCCGGAGCCATAGGCAAATTGATATTCAAATACAACGTCAAACCAATGTTTCAGGATGGCAGGCATATTGTACCAATAGATCGGATATTGGAAAACAATGGTTTGATGTCTTAGCAAAGCCTCTTGTTCTGTTTTTGGGTTAATGCTGTAATCTGGATATAAATTGTGAATATGTCTTATTTCTATATCAAGGTTGCTACGCTGCAATTCTTCAATGATGGTTTTATTAGCAAAAGACTTGTTAAAAGCCGGATGTGCCAATATGATTAAAGCCATACTATAATAATTTTAGTTGCAAAGCTATTTTTAGTGAGATACATTTGCAATAACTATCATATTGGATAGGTTAAAAAAGAAGCAAAATGAATGCAGAATGTATTGGTGATCATGTACAGCTGAAAGGGAAGAGGTATCCTTGCACCGTAAGCCTTACGATGGATTTGGTTGGCGGAAAATGGAAAGCTGTCATCCTGTACCATTTAAAAGATGGCGAAAAAAGATATAATGAACTCCGTAAAGAAATGGCTGGCATAACTGAAATGACTTTGAGTTTGCAGTTAAAGCAGTTAGAGAAAGATGGGTTGGTTTCAAGAGAAGTGTATGGTAGAAAACCTCCGGTTAAAGTCATTTATAACCTGACCGATTTCGGTAAAAGTTTTGTTCCTGTGCTGGAAGCGATCACAAAGTGGGGAAACCAGGTTGTGAGCGAACGGGGTGCGTTTGTTAGTGGTTAGCTCAGAGTGAGTAGGGAATACTGCAATAATTTCGTTTGTTATAAGAGTATGAAAAATGAAAATCAGGAAAAAACATCGTCTGCCGGCAGGATATTCTTTATTGCAGACCGCGATAAAATCAGGTGAATTTTTAAAGAACCCCATTCAATATGTGGTTAAAAACATGGCTCTCTTTTCCGGGACATACTCGGCTTCATTAGGTTTAAACAGGAAATTGATTACTACCCAAAACGCTGATTTCATTAACTATATTTTAAAGGAGAATCATAAAAACTACAACAAATCAGCCATATCGGAAAGCGCCTCAAGGTTCATGGGTAAAGGAATTCTATTTACGAACGGGGACTTTTGGCTAAAGCAAAGAAGAATGATACAACCGGCCTTTCATAAGGAAAAAATACAGGGTCTACAAAGTATCATTATTAAATCTATTACTGAGTATCTTACCACATTCCCTGTCGGGGACCGGGTTGATATATATCCGTTTGTTCACGGACTATCTTTCAATGTTCTTATAAAATCAATATTCAATATACCGTTGCCTGCTGAGCTCATAGCAGAAATAAGTCAGATTTTCAGCGACATTCAGGAGTTTTTAATCAGGGATACAAACCAACCGTTACGCAGGTTATTTTATCCAATTACAGGAGCGAAAAAAGAGAGCCATAAAAAAGCAAAAAGATTACGGGAAATAATCCGCGGGATCATCAGTCAGCGAAAGACAGGAAATAAAGAAAATTTCGATCTGCTGGACATGTTGTTAAACTGTACCTATGAGGATACGGGTGAGAAAATGCCGGAGGAACAGGTTATAGATGAAGTACTGATACTGATTTTTGCCGGGCACGAAACAACTGCCAATACCCTTTCGTGGTTATTATACCTGCTTGCGGCTAACCAGGAAGTACTGGAACAATTAATAGCTTCATTTGCCGGAAAAAACATCGACGAATCCCTGAGTAATGAATACCTTAAAGCGACGATCCATGAGGGTATGCGTTTGTTCCCTGCAGCCTGGATGACAGAACGGGTGGCTGTTGAAGATGACCAATTCGGAGATTTTTCATTTCCCGCGAAAACGATCATTATACCTTTTTTCTTTGGATTGCACAGGGATAAAGATATATGGGAGGACCCTATGGTTTTTAAACCTCAAAGATTTATTACTGATCCGAAAGCTGCAAGGTCAAAGTGTTTTTTTCCCTTTGGTGCTGGCCCAAGAATGTGTATCGGGAATAATTACGCCATGGTTGAAATGTCTTTCTTTTTATATTCTTTTTTAAAAGAATTTCAGATCAGGTCAACCGGTCATGTACCTGAAATGAAGGCATTAATTACCCTCAAGCCAGATAAAGTTATTTTGAGTATCACAAAGACCGGGAGTGAATAAATGAAGCATTGTTCTTGTTCCCTTTAAAATTCAATCTTCTTACCATCAAGCTGTTTTTTGTCAAGGCTAATGTCAATGTTTGAATGTTGCATGACTATGGTCGTTGCTGTATCCATAATACTGAGCAAAACGGCAGAGTCTTTATTATCCAGGATATTATCCTTTTTATCAAGGTAAGGATTTAGCTTTTTAAAAATAAACATTTGGGCATTGGATAATGCGGTATAGTCAGAAAAGTTATTCCGGTAATTCTGGTCCTGGTCAAATAATTTGGGGAAGGCAGTTAGCAGCAAACCGTAAAAAGCACAGGACAACATAAGACCTTTTCTTTTTCTACTTGAGTTGTCCCATCCTTTTTTTGTTACAACAAAAGCAATCACTGCCGTTAACGTTACAAAGAAAATTCCAATGGTAAAACAAATGATAAGATATTTCTGATATTTGGTTGCCAGGTGCAATTTTGATTGTTTGATCTCATTGATGTATGAATAAACAACCTTTAGGTTTCTACATAGATTGATGGAATCGAGCCTGGTTGTTGTATTCAACCTTTCCTGAATTTTGAGATCTGCGCTGTAATGGTATGTTTTGATGGCGTCTACATTTAATTTATTACTGTCTGAAATGAATCTGAAGAAGAATAGTACGCCGATTGTAATAAAAGAAAATATGAAAACCTCCGGATACGTTTTATAAGTTGTTTTTATACTTTCGAAGATTGGGTCTAACCATTTTGGGTGTGGCATAATTGATAAGGTTTTTGCTGTTTCAAGATTACAAAATCAGGTAGAGAAAAAGATAGGTGTTTTCCACGTATTTCGTACGGTCTTTTACGGCATTACATCTATGTATAAGTAGGAGAGTGGGAGTGTGGAAGGGGGGGAGAAAAACGCCTTAAGAAGTAGATTGAATCGTTTTTTTTATATTTGTATACGGAATTTACAAATTTCGGGCAGTAGCGCAGCTCTGTGAAAATCAATGCGACGAAGGAGCATTAGATTTTCAAGATCCCGCGAACGGCGGGACCAGGGCAAGCGGGCTACCAAGGGAAGTTTAAATTTTCGGGCAGTAGCGCAGCCCGGTAGCGCACTACGTTCGGGACGTAGGGGTCGCTGGTTCGAATCCAGTCTGCCCGACTAAATTGGACAAGGCAGCAGAAATGCTGCCTTGTTTGTTTTTATCACTTTCTGAAATGCAGTTCAGTTGCGGGATTGGCTTAAATACCTCGTTTACTTCGTCAGTTAGAAATGTCCCATTCTTGTGATAATAGCTTATTCCCTTGGGGAATACCAGTTTTTGTAAGTTTTCTTTTACCCCTACTCCGCCAGAATCCCATAGCAGCGGAAGTTTCAGCGAAATATTGATGGCCCACTCGAAGGTATCTTTTAAGTTAGAACTCTCAATATTACTACTGGCAAGGTTGTCCAGGACCTGCTTTTTCTCTTTGGCGAGCTTTACCATTAGTCTGTCATAGGTTTCAGCAGGCACCTTTTTATCAACGTAATAGTTTTCTTCTAATTCCTCAATCTTTGCATCCACTATAGCCAGATTGCTTTGTAGGGTGTCCCTTAACTTAAAGGAAGCTTCATAATGCCGGTCAAAAGCATAGTTCATGTGGTATAGCAGCGGCGTTACCAAATACGATTTAATGCTATAACCAGCCAGGTAATCGAGAAAGTGGTTATTAACCACTCTTGTACTCTTATTGCAATTACAGCCTTCCGTACGACATTTGTAATAATGATACCGACCTATTTCCTGGGTTGCTTTAATTGTTTTGGTAACGGCATAGCCGGTGTAACCAATTCCACAATTGCCACATTTCATGAAAAGTTTTAATGGGTATTCTTCATTCTCCTTCTTATGCGATACACCATACTTTCCTCCCGCTGCTGCCCGGATATCGTGAATACGCAGGAATAGTTCTTGGGATATGAGTTTCTCGTGGTCACCTACCACCAGTTTTCCATTCAGGGTTTTATGAGCAATGATTCCGCAATAAAATGGGTTAGAAAGGATCATGCTCAACTTCTGCTTATAGATCTTAACACCTAGTGCCTGTAATCGGGATAGGATTTCATCGTTTTTCATCCCTTGTGCTTTCCACTCAAATGCCTTGCGCAGTTTTTTGCCGATCTCATTGACAACAATCTTTCGGTTTTTATCTTCCTTTATAATTGAATAGCCCATTGGTGGTTGCAAGCACCAGATACCTCTTTCCAGCTTTTCTTTGGTTCCGGCAATTGCTCTTTGCCTACGTAGCTGATTGTCATATTCGCTAAACAGGAATTGCATGTTTTGCTGAAATACACCGCCGGGGTTGCTGGTGTCAATGGGCTGCGTAACCGCAATGATAGTAACGCCATATTTCTCGCGGAGTTCTTTAGACAGCCGCATAGCACCATCGCCGGTCCGACTGAACCTGTCGAGCAGGTACACTAGAATATGGGTTACTTTCTCCTTATTCTTTTTAATGAACTCTAGCATTCGCTGAAACTCCTTTCGGCCATCCGTGCTGGCGCTTTCATAGGTACCACCAAAGTAACCCATGATGGCAAACTCGTTGCGGGCTGCAAACTCCTCAATGGCTCGTTTCTGCGTGTCCAGGCTGAGGTTGGTTTCATATTGCTCTTTGGAGGATACACGGGTATATACTGCGCAAAACTTGCCGGTTGCCGTTTTCTTATAGTGTACAACTGGTCTTTTTGACCATTGCTGAAACAAATCAAGGTGCTGGCTCATGATGCTTTCTTTTTAATAGGATTTAAGTATGACATTTTGTTAGTGTCAGGTAAATGGACCACTTTGGCTTTTGAAACGCATTCAAACAGAATAAGAGCATATTGGTGAATAGTCTGCACTACTTGTTCTGCTTCTTCATCACTGTAATGTTCACAGCCAGGAAAGGTGCGTAGCTTTTCAACGGTTAATGGTTCCTTTTTAGGATTAATGGCCTGGGCAAATGCTGCACCATCCGACTGGTTTTTTAGGTTTTTGATATTGGTTTTCATAGTACAAGGATTTGTATGATTGCATGTCTCTTGTTTATAAATGGAAAAATCGTGAGATTATCCCACGATTTCGTTTAACTGACGGCAATGATCTAATCTTCCTCCTCCTCGTCATCATCATCATCTTCTTCTTCCGTTTCTTGGTAATCGGAAATCATGTCTTCTATGTGATGAATAACATCACGCTGTTCCCGTTCAAACTGTACTTCTATCAACACTTCATCAATTTCTGTATCCGCATCAATGATATCGTTAATAATCTCGTTTTCTAACAATACCTCTGCCACTTCTGTGATGATAGCAGCAGGAATACTCAATTCTTTTTTAGTTATTATTTGGTTGACATACTTTTTTGTTTTTGGAAAGAAACAGTTGTAACACAAAAGTATGCTAGGGCTAGAGGGTACCTTTGCAACCGCGCTCGAATGCATACGATTATATCTAAATTTCTTCGATTAGGTACAATTTGGCTCGATTTTCCTCAAATTGACTCCTCCTGCCCTAATGTGACTCTTGATTGGAAACCTAGGTTGACTACCATTTAAATAATATTTGAATTCGATTTGATTTTAATTACCCGGAGCTGAAAATCATTTAAAATGCCTGTGTTATCGGCATGTTGTTATGGCGAAGTGATTTTCCTGACGACTATTTGGCTGCTTAACAGCGCCAGTGCCTCTTTTAATTCTTGATATGGGCCGCTTTTGGAAACGATTGCATCTGCTCCTTCAGGTTGTTGTGCATGTGGATCTTTAAAATCCATTGAATAAGCAATGATTTTAATTCCAGGCCATTTTTCCTTTACAACTTTTATGGTTTCATAACCATCCATCTCGGGCATACGCATGTCTAAAATGCAGATATCTGGGAGGATTCCCCTTACTAGCAAATCCAGGAAGTCTTTGCCGTTTGTAGCCTGGGGAATTACCATGTACCCCCAAAGTCTGACTAATTCCTGAAGACATTTACGAATCAATGCATGATCGTCTACGATAGCTACTTTTATTTGGTTGTTTGGGTTCATAAATAGGAATTTAGGTTGATGAATTAAACGTGTGAACTTGGGTACGATTGATCAGTTGATCTACTGAAGACTGTATTAGTGGGTAGTCTTAATTCTGTTCTTTGGAATGCCTCCTATGTGGTTGTTTTCCCTGACATCGATCAGGTGGGCTGCTTCTACTAATTTGGAAAGATGAAAATAAAGCGATAACATATCTTTTTTCATGCCTGCTTCATGTAAACTCGTTTCAACCAAAGCATATTCCAGCAGGTCTTGTAATTCATCCTTCCAGACTGGCAAAGCCAGGTATTTAAAAAAGCGCTTGAAAGTTATATATGGATCGACATATTCTTTAAATGATAGAAAACGGGGAAAAAAGTCCCATTGGGTATCATCTGACTGCCATCCACAAAATATATTGGGATTGAAGGGGTTTTCTTTATTAATAAGAAGTGGTAATGTTTTGTTTTCCTTATTTATCAACCAGGCAGCATTGATGACGGATTCTATCATTTTAAAGTAATATAATAAGGCTCCGGGGTTCTTTTTTGGCCAGATATGTTTTCCCGCAGCAGCCTTCAGTGCTGCTTTAATGCGTTTTCGGTAATCTGCAAGACTTGCTGCGCTGAAAAATTCTGCGATAACCTGGTTGGGGTCGGTTATGGGGTCTTTATACCATAAGGAGGTTTCCAAATAGTCGTTGGTTGGTTCCATATAATTAAGGTTTTAGATGGCAGCGTCGGTAGCCGTTAATGGGAATGTGGTGATTCTGTTATTTTGTAACGTCGCTATTCTTTTGTCATATAATTTCTGGGCTAACAGCAGCAATTCTTGCACTCTTTTCTTTAATAGGATGGCCGTTTCAGTTGGCACAGTATAGTTTTCTTTATAACGGGCATCGGAGTAGGCTTTGTTGAGCTGGTTAAGTAGCGCAATTTCCTCTGCTGTAACACAGGGAAATACACTGGAAGGAACAAAAGAAAAGTTCTCAATTAGGGCGAGTAAACGGAAAAGGTTGTGCGTGGTAGATCGGTATCCAGTGTATACCCGTAAAAGTGCCATACAAGTATGTTGAGTGGCCTGGTGTAAATCAAACAAGGCTTTTTCATTCCAGTCGTTGTCCAGACAAAAGCAGGCTGTTTTATAAAATCGTTCCGCTGTTTGGTAACAATTGTTCCAGGCAGTTTCTATTTTTCTTGTTGTTTCCTCATGCGATATTGCTGCCGGAGGATCTATTATATCGCCATTGCCCGCATTATATACCAGTACGGCTTTATGATAAACAGTAGTCAAAAAGCGGCTGTTTTTGGCTATTAAGTCGTTTACCGAGTCCAAAGATTGGACAATTGCAGTGACTTCACAATCCAGGGATTCCGCCAAATGATTAATTTTTTGTAGTATTTCATGGTCGGGCAGGTCATTTTTACTATTGGTGATAACTAACAGATCAAAGGTGGCCTTGATTGTTTCCTGGTTGGGGCTGTCTTCAGTAAAACAACTCCAATCATTGTGAGGGGAGGCCCGGTAACCGTAACAAAGGATTTTTTCAGGTTGAATTGCCCCGGCAATTTTCTGTGTAAGCTCAGCTAATAGGGTTACCAGGTGTGGAGGTAGGTTGTCAAATGTCGTTTGCATGAGGTTAAAAGGTTTGGTATTAAAATAAATGAACATGCATTGTGAGGGAGGGCGGATTTTATCTACATTGAAGGCAAATTACTGGGGGCTTGTGCCGTACCGAACCAATTTAACTTGTGGAATACCAATATTTTACTGTATTTTACAATGGATATAACGGTATAATACCAATATCACAAATTCCATATATTTGAACCATGATAACTACACCTATGCCTGATAAAGTACATCAAGGACGGGCCGTAAAACGTATAAGGGAAATATTACAGGTAAAGCAGGAAACGCTGGCAACCGAGCTTGGCATTAGTCAGCAAAGTGTGTCCCTGCTAGAAACTAAAGAAACAATTGATCCAGAGACTTTGGAGCAAATTGCCAAAACGCTGAAGGTGCCGGTGGAGGCCATTAAAAATTTTGATGAATCTGCTGCCGTTAATTTTATAGGAAGTACATTTCATGATAATGCTTCAATTATTAACACTAATTGTACTCTGAATATCAATCCTATTGAAAAATGGCTCGAAGCAATGGACGAAATAAAAAAGCTAAATGCAGCTTTGTTAAAAGAGAAAGATGAAAAGATAGCTATCTTGGAAAGGTTGCTAGGAGAGAAAAAATTGAAGTAAAGAAATACTATATGAGCCACCTTTTTGGTGGCTTTTATTATATAACCAAGTATGCTTTATTACTCAAATAGCTCACCTTTTGTCGTATTTCTAGTTTGTTGAATGAAGGATAGCTCTTTTAGAATCAAATTAGGTGACAAAACGAATTTAAAGCCCTTATACTGCCTTGTTAAGCCGGCCATTGCGTATTCGATACTCCACCCGTCGGTAGCCCTCAAATACTATTAATTGAAGCTTGATTAGAAGGTGCTTTCTACGGGCATTGAAGATAGCTGTTTGAGGGAATTATGATTGTCCCGCTCTTAAGACATTCATTACTTGAAAATAATAGCTAAATATCGGTTGTAAATGAGGAATTTACTTATACGCACAATATATTTGCCCAATAAGCAAATTATATGTCCAAAAAGTCAATTAATCGCATCAAAATAGTTCTTGCTGAACAGGACAAAACGAATAAATGGCTTGCAGAACGTTTAAGTAAGAATGAAACAACAATCTCTCACTGGTGTACAAATGAAAAGCAGCCCTCGCTTGAGACGTTAGTTGGTGTCGCAAAGGTTTTGAATGTAGATGTGCGAGAATTATTGCATTCAACAAAATCTTTATCATTCTAATCTTAATTACTGAATGTCTTTTAACGAAAATTCGCGTGTAAAAATTCCTGCATTGCTGCATTTGATGAAACTAGGGTATCAGTATATTCCTGTTTCGCAACAAAACCGTATTGCAGATACCAATATCTTCGACAATGTCTTTGTGGAAAGTCTGATACGGATTAATTCAAATGTAACTAAGGAAGAAATTCTGCGCCTACTAGATGAAGTGAGCCTGGAATTGGATTATGAGGATTTAGGGCGGAAATTTTATCAAAGACTGACTTCGACATCTGGCATTAAGCTGATTGATTTCCAAAATTTTAATAATAACAGCTTTCATATAACAGCCGAGCTGACGGCCAAAAACGGCGATGAGGAGTTTCGTCCAGACATTACGATACTTATAAACGGTATGCCTTTGGCATTTGTTGAAGTCAAGAAGCCGCACAACAAAGAAGGCGTGATTGCGGAAAGAAGCCGTATTAATGCCCGTTTCAAAAACAAACATTTTCGACGTTTTGCCAATATCACGCAACTAATGGTCTTTTCCAACAATATGGAATATGAAGATGGCATTGTGGAACCTGTGTTTGGAGCGTTTTATGCCACCCCGGCGTATGCTGATTTACAGTTTAATTTTTTCAGGGAAGATGAAGATTATCCGGTTAAACAAAAATTGGGAACTATCTCTGAACTGGAAGAAAATACTGTATTGAAAGATAACAACTTGCTTGTCATTAAACATAGTCCGGAGTTTAAGACCAACAAAGAACCACATACGCCTACACATCGTATTCTGACGTCTTTATTTAGCAAAGGACGGTTAGAATTTATCCTTCGGTATGCCATTGCTTATGTGGAAGAAGAAGTCGGCCTGCAGAAACATATTATGCGTTATCCACAGCTTTTTGCAACAATGGCCATTGCTGCAAAACTCGCTGAAGGCAAACGTAAGGGTATTATCTGGCATACACAAGGGTCGGGAAAAACAGCTTTAGCATTTTATAATGTTAAACATTTAACGGATTATTACCAGAAGCATAATATTATTCCGAAGTTTTACTTTATCGTTGATAGATTGGATTTGCTGATACAGGCTTCAACGGAGTTTGCAAATCGCGGACTGAAAGTTAATCAAGTAAATTCCCGGCAGGCCTTTATCAATGATTTACAAATAGCCGGGGCTATTCATAACGACAGTGGAAAGGCTGAAATTACAGTGATCAATATTCAGAAATTTAGTGAAGATTCCACGGTTATAAAGCTGCCAGACTACGATATCAATACGCAACGGATATATTTTCTGGATGAAGCGCATAGAAGTTATAATCCTAAGGGTAATTATCTTGCCAATTTGATCAATTCAGATAAAAGCGCGGTGATTATTGCCTTAACCGGAACTCCATTATTGAAAGAAGTGGCAAAAGAATACGATTCTAAGCTGCTATTTGGTAATTATATCCATAAGTATTATTACAATCGTTCAATTGCTGATGGCTATACTTTGCGCCTGATTCGTGAAGAGATTGAAGGCCGTTTCAAAATGGAAATGAAGGAAGTAATGGATCAAATCATGAAGGAGACCAAGCTCCTTAAAGGCGATATCAAAGCATCGGATGTTTATGCGCAAAGACCATTCGCTCAGGGGTTGCTCGACTATATTACAAAAGACCTACAAGACTTTAGAAATTACTGGCAAGATAAAACACTGGGCGGATTGGTGGTCTGCGATTCTTCCAAGCAAGCCAAAATGTTGTTTCAATTATTTGAAGAGCAATATGGCAAACAAGAAACAGATGCAGGTAAGCTGTCCATGGCTGCCGAATCTCCCGCTCCATACGAAATAGATGAAGATCAGCTATCCATAGCAGCCGAACCAGATGTTCCTTATGGCAATCCCAAAAAAGAAAATTTGACCGCAGCCCTGATCCTGCATGATGAAAACGATAAAGCTATCCGTAAAGAACTCATCAAAGCATATAAAGCCGGAAAGATTGATTTACTATTTGTATATAATATGCTGCTTACGGGGTTTGATGCTAAGCGTTTAAAAAAACTTTATTTAGCACGTGTGATTCAAGACCACAACCTATTACAGACGCTGACACGAGTGAATCGTCCCTACAAAAAGTACCAATACGGGTATGTGGTAGACTTTGCGGATATCTCTGAAGCTTTTGATCGCACCAATCAATTGTATTTTCGGGAATTGCAGGAGCAGTTGGGCGATGAAATGGAAATGTATTCGCACCTGTTCAAGTCAGAGGCGGAAATAAGAACTGAGATTGAAAACATCAAAGAAGCCCTTTTTCATTACGACACTGAAAACCGGGAAATCTTTTCTCAGCAAATCAGCCAACTAACGGACAAGAAAGAATTAATGCTGTTGGTGAAAGCTTTGCGTACCGCTAAAGAACTTAAGAACCTGATTGCTCTGCAGGGCTTTGAAGAATTGGGTGAATTGGTTGATTTCGATGTGTTAAACCGCTTATTAATAGAAGCGCAAAACCGATTAGATAATCTCAATTTTATAGAAAACATCGGTAATGATGAAGCTACGCAAAACTTATTGAATACGGCTTTGGAGGATATTATTTTTCAGTTTATCAAAATTGGAGAAGAAGAACTGAAACTTGCAGATGAATTGAAAGAGCAACTCCGCAAAACCAGGGAAGCCTTGCAGAGCAATTTTGACCAGAGCGATCCGCATTTTGTAAGTTTAAAAGAGGAGTTAGAGCGCATTTTCAAAAAGAAAAATCTTACCGAAACCACACAAGCGGAAATGGTGGAAAACCTACCCTTGCTGCGAAAAATATATGATGAGGCCAAAGAGCTTAACCGAAAAAACGCTTTGCTAAGAGCAAAATATAACAATGATGAAAAATATGCGCGGGTTCATAAGAGACTGACAGAAAAAGGAATACTCAATGCTAAAGAAATGCAATTACATCGTGCATTGATGCAGGTAAAAAATGAAGTAGACAATAAACTTGAAGGACAGGAAGATTATTTGATCAACGAAGCCTTGTTTGACCGTTACTTAATTCGCTTAGTGTCGCAAAAGTTTGTAATGGATGAGAAATTAGATTTAGATACAAATACCAGGCAAAATATCAGTACTCTTATAGGAAAAGAATATTTTCAGCTATACCATAACAGACTATAATAAATGACAAAGGATATTACATATACTATAAAAACCAAGCAGCTCATTGATAACTTAAAAAGCGTATGTGCTAACTATGGCTTGGGAAATGACGGTAATGAATTTAAGATTATTACACAGGTTTTTTTGTATAAGTTTTTAAACGACAAATTCCGTTACGAAGTAAAAAAACTAAAACCGGAATTAGGAGTCAATAATGATTTCAATGCGGCATTAACAAAACTCAAAAAGAAAGAGTTTGAACTGCTAATGGATTTATTAGACGAGAACGTGCCGCGTTTAAAACCTCATCAGTTAATTTCTTATTTACACAACATTCAAAACAGCGGGGATTTTGCCAAAACATTTGATGATACATTAAGGGACATCAGTATTGAAAATGCCGAAATATTTTCCATCAAATCTTTTTCAGGAGCCAAAGATCTATTGTTTGATGAATTGAGTGAATTTATCTCTGACCGCTCGGAAAGAGATGCTTTCTGTCGGGCTATTATCAATAAATTGTTTGAATTTAGCTTTGAGGAAAGTTTTGAATATTATTTCGAGGAGAAATACGACTTTTTCAAGGATATCTTTGAATACCTGATCAAGGATTACAACTCCGATTCCGGAGGTAAGTATGCAGAATATTACACACCCAATGCAGTTGCAAGAATAATAGCCCATATTCTTGTGCCAAGTAAGGTTAAGCAGGCAAGGTGTTATGATCCCAGCGTGGGCTCAGGATCTTTATTGATGTCTTTGGCACATAAGATTGGAGAAGACAAGTGTACTATTTATTCAGAGGACATCTCGCAAAAGTCAAGCACTATGTTGCGGCTGAATTTGATCTTGAACAATTTGACGCACAGTATCCCCAATGTGATTAAGACAAACACGATTGCTCAGCCATTTTATCTGGAAAAGCAGAAGTTTGATTATATCGTGTCCAATCCTCCCTTTAAGCTCGACTTTTCAGATTTCAGAAATGATCTGGAAAAGGACAGTTTTAAAGAACGCTTTTTTGCCGGCATTCCCAATGTCCCCAAAGCCAAAAAAGAATCGATGGCAATTTACCTATTATTTATACAGCACATCATGTACAGCTTAAACGATAGTGGAAAAGCTGCGATTGTAGTGCCCACTGGATTTATCACGGCACAAAGCGGTATCGAAAAGAAAATACGCGAACGCCTAATAGAAAAAGGTTGGCTTAGAGGAGTGGTAAGTATGCCTAGTAATATTTTTGCGAGTACCGGCACCAATGTATCGGTATTGTTCCTAGATAAAAAGGCAGATAGTGAACACATTATATTGATGGATGCCAGCAAACTTGGAGAAACGGTTAAAGAGGGCAAGAATCAGCGCACCGTTTTGACTCGCGACGAAGAAGCTCGCATTGTGGAAACCTTTAACAAGAAAGAAGGAGTAGAAGACCTTTCTGTGATAGTTACCAAAGGGCAGATACAAGAAAAGAATTATTCTTTCTCTGCAGGTCAGTATTTTCAGGGGAAGCTTGGATATGTAGACATTTCAGGAGAAGTGTTTCGAGAGAAAATGCAAGGATTTGAAGACCGACTATGCGCTCTGTTTAAGGAAGGGGAAGAGCTAGAAAAAGAAATTATGAAACAGCTAAAGAAGGTGAGATATGAATAAATGGGTTCAAGCTAAATTGGGTGATATAGTTTTATCAGGTGGTGGCGTGATTCAAACTGGACCATTTGGTAGCCAGTTACACGCTTCTGATTATGTTGAAGAAGGCATTCCATGTATAATGCCTATCAATTTGAAAGACAACCGCGTGAACTTGGATGCAATAGCTCATATTTCTCCAGCTGACGCTTCTCGTCTTTCGAAACATCTTGTACAAGAAAATGATATAGTATATGGTAGGCGAGGTGATATCACTAAAAAGGCTTTTATTACAAAAAACGAGGAGGGCTTTTTCTGTGGAACAGGTTGTCTACTTATTCGGCCTGGTTCTAAGATTAATCCAAAGTTTCTTCTGTATGTCCTTGAGAAACCAGAAAATATATCTTGGTTAAAGAATCATGCCGTAGGAATCACAATGCCTAATTTAAATACTAACATATTAAGTTCGATACCATTAAACCTTCCTCCGAAAAATTACCAAGATGACATTGCGACTGTCCTTGGAGTAATTGATGCCAAAATAGACCTCAATTCCAGAATCAATACCGAGCTGGAGCAAATGGTTAAAACACTGTATGATTATTGGTTTGTGCAGTTTGATTTTCCTGATATTGAAGGTAATCCATATAAATCTTCCGGTGGTAAAATGGTGTATAATAAGGAGCTGAAGCGAAAAATGCCAGAGAGTTGGAAAATAGAGAGAATAGATGACTTAGGGACTATTGTAGGCGGAAGTACTCCATCAAAAGCCATTGAAGGTAACTTTAGCCAAGATGGCGTTCCTTGGATTACTCCTAAGGATTTGTCGATGAATATTGGTAATAAATTCATTACAAAAGGAGAGCTAGATGTTTCAAATAAGGGCTTAAAAGAAGCTTCATTAAATATTTTGCCTGCAAAATCTGTTTTAATGTCTTCCAGAGCACCTGTTGGATATTTAGCAATAAACAGAGTTGACTGTACGACGAATCAAGGATTTAAATCAATCATTTGTAATAAAGAATATTCTTGTGAGTATGTTTTTTACTTGCTAAAACAGTATATGCCTGTAATCGAAGCTAATGCAACAGGTTCTACTTTTAAGGAAATTTCGGCAACAGTTTTTAAGTCAATTAATATCATAAAACCAAACAAGCGAGTTGTAGATGAATTTGTTAAAAAAATAAAATCAATTTTCGAAAAACAAAACAATCTCGAACAACAAAACCAACAACTTGCCTCCTTGCGTGATTGGCTGTTACCAATGCTGATGAACGGGCAGGTAAACGTGACCAGCAGTGGTATGTCTACCAAAGAGAATACATCAATGGCTGCGGAGCCACAAACTGCTTATGAGAAGACAGCCCAGCTAACTATTCCAACAAGTAAAAAAGGCTTTGCCAAGCAAGTTTTGGCCGGAAAGATAGTTTCCAAATTTATTGATGATCCGAACTTTACAGACATCAAATTTCAGAAGATACAATTTCTGGCAGAACATATTATCGAGGCCGATTTAAACCTGAATTATTATTGCCAGGCAGCCGGTCCATATGATAACAAATTTATGCATACTATCTACAATGAATTCCAAAAACTAAAATGGTTTGATTTTAAAAACAAGCGATTTATTCCATTGGAAAAAAAGGAAAAAATTGAAGAGTATTATCAAGGGTACTTTGCTCCCGCACAGAATCAATTGAATAAATTATTCAATTTGCTATATCACAGTTCTGAGGCTGAAGCGGAAATATTTGCAACGCTTTATGCGGTATGGAATGACCGGATTATAGAACGTCGAGCCACAACTGATGAAGAGTTAATGAATGATTTCTATTTATGGAGTGATCGTAAGCAGCGGTATACAAAAGAGCAGGTTGCTACTGGAGTACAATGGTTGAAAAAGTATCAGATGGAGCCGAAGGGTTTTGGGAAATTGATTAAGAAAGCTAAGCCTAAAAGTTGAAAATATGGTCCTAGAAATTGAAAAGTTTATATAAGTTTAAAATTAACAATTAAAGAGTTGAGGGCATTTGATCTTCAGCTCTTTAATTGTTATTTTAGTGGGGCTGCATATATTTTCCCGGTCAAGTATCTGCCAAATCAGGCATACAATAAAATAATTCTCAGTAATATTTGTAATTGTATTTTTTCTGAGTCCATATATAATTATGAGTAGTCCGATTTATACTCTTAGGCGGTTATTATCGTCGCTACTTTTTTTTCTTTTTGGGTTGAATTGATTTGTCATCTTTCTTCTTTTTCTCAGGAGAAATGATATCTCCATCTGTCTTTGTTTTATTAGGACTAATCAAGCCGTCATTCTTTTTGGGATTTTTGGGATTGATTAAACCATCGTTTGTTTTAGCCATAATTTTTAAAGTAAGATATTAAATTTCAAGCAAAGGGTGGTGCCGTTTTTTAACCCTTTTTAAATATGGTGAGGTTTTGTGAGATTTATTTACAGTGTCTAAGTTTATTAATTTCAATCACATCCTCTAAATACGAGTTCGACATTTGTCCAGTTATATATTCGTGTGACGCATACGTTTCATGTGATCGTATTAGTCAAATTTCAAGGGACTCGGTTAAAAAAAAATGGGAAAAGTATTTGGACACATATTAAATGGAGTTATTATCCAATTTTCCTTTAACTTGTCTTTCATATATTTCTTCGAAATCTCGTCCAATAATTTCTATTTTGGCAGGATCTAAATCTTTTTCGATCATCAGCTTAACAGACGCTGTAATTGTACTCCATGCAATTTTAGGATTATTAAAATCACTAATTGGCTTTGCTTGATATGGTAGAGCAGAGAAGCGCTGAAGATTGTATGGATTCTTCCTCCCCCAATCATAAAATTCCAAAATAATCGGTACGATTTTTACATTATCACCATTTTCGTATCTATCTATTGCAGTTTTTATTTCGTGTTCAATGATATATTTTGTGCTATAGAAATATTCACTGACCATAAAAAATATAATATCTGCTTCTTGAAATTTATGTTTAATTTTTGTGTCCCAGTCATCACCTGGATTTAAGTTAGTACAGTACCATGGTTGCTCAATAAGTTCACCATCAACCAATGGTTGTAAATATCTTTTAAGAGTATGAGCATGAGCAACATCTTTTTTAGAGTAAGATATTGCTACTTTTTTCTTTTTAACGGGGTTTTCTATAAATTCCATATAATCTTTTAATTTAAAAAGTTTTTCTTGTTGCTTTTGACTTTGAAGGTTAGCTAATTTTTTCTCTTGAAAAATATGTTTACCCAGGCTGGCATTTTTTTCAAGTATTTTCCTGGAAATATAATCGATGCCATCCAATGTAACCATCTCTTCTAATTCGAAACCTGAGTTTACTTCTCTTATGTATTTAAGCACATCATTTGGAAATTCGGGTTTATCATTTTTTGTCATGTCATAAATATCTATACAGGCATTCCCTTCATCGTTTCCAAGATAGAATTTTATCATGACTATTTCGTCTGTATGAGGGCTCTTTATAATCAACCCATCTTTCCAATAATAAAATATATCCTTATTTTTATCCAAAGGAAAAAGAGTTCCGAAGTGCTGAAAGATGCTTAAAATAACATTTTTATGGATGAATCCTGTAAACTCAAATCTTCTGTAAGGGATTTGTTTTTCGTTTAAGAACAGCTTTATTTTTCCGTCAGGAATTTTTGGTAGATAAAGCGGTGCGATAAAGACATCTGAGTACGGATGCTTAAAAATTATTTTAAATTCCTGCATCATTAATAATAAATCATCCGCTTTATTATCATCTACATCTAAACTAAGTATTCTTACTACATAGTCCCTTTTGAATTCACCTTTTTTCTCTGTGAGTTTTTCAAGAACTTTGTGCATGTTCTCAATTACCCATTTTTTATTTACATATATCTTTTCTTCTAAGATATTATTGGCACACAAAACAATTCCTACTTGAGCCAAGTATTTTACCAGTCTTCTACATTGATCGTTATTTATTGGTTCCTGAAGCATTTCATTGCAATAATTCATGAACTCTACAAATGTTAAAACCGGCTTACTATCGTAGTTGGAAATTATATTCTTTATTGGCTCATAGAATTTGGGAAGAACTGCACCAACGATATTCATTTTATTGAGCATTTCCAGGAACAAGGAGTCAAAGTGATGTAAGTTTCTTTTAGGCTTAATTGAAATATTAATAATATCATGTATGAATGAATATTCGTTTTTTAGAGCGTTGTTATCCTGAAATACAATTTTGGAAGCATCTTCAACCTTATTTTGTATTAAAAGAAGTGAACTATCATAGGTGACTTCCCTCTTAATTTCAAATTCAAAATTATCAACTTGGACATCTTTGGTATAAAACTTAACAGAGTCCAGCCAGTATCTTATTGGATAATCCTGAGTTTCAATCACTATCTCTAATTTTTCTTTTGTACTTTGACGAGATTTTCTAAAGTTCAGCTTATCAGTATCTTTATCCCACAGAAGAATATATATTGTATTAGTAGTATAAAAAAGATGATGCGTATCATGATAGTAATCATGCCCGCCAAAATCAAAAATATGAAGCATGCATTCCTCGCCTATGGTATTGATAGAGTACTTGCTTTTTATTACTTGTTCATCCATCCAAAGAGTAGGAAGGTGATCTTCTTCAAGACCAGTTTCTTTATTTAAATATTTTACTAAAGTAGATTTGCCTACCTCGCTATTACCAACCAGAATAACTTTAATGTCTTTGTTAACATAACGTCCGCTTTTTTCGATATCTTCAAATAAGCCTAAAACAGCATTTTTGCCGAGGCTTACGATTTCCATTGGAGGCTGTTCCAAAGGATTTTTTGCTATGTTCAGGGTGTTTAATTCCCACTTAGTATTACTTATGCCAATTTTTTCGATAATCGTTTTGATAGGTGTAAGATCCCTAATAAGATTATTATGCAAATCTAAAGTTTCAATATTGGGGAGTTGGCTAATAAAATCAACGATTTCAATCTTGTTATTGCTAAGGTAAAGTTCTTTCAACTGAACCATGTTATCCAACGCCTCTACCTCTGAAATCTCATTGTTATTTAAATGGATTTCTTTTAGATTAGATAATTCATTCAATCCGGCTAAATTGGTGATTCCATTATTACTTAAATTCAAATATTCTAATTTCTTTAGCTTGGTAACAGGTGTAAGGCTTGGAATCCTCCATTTGTTCCATTCCTTATCATCATATTTATTCCAATCTCCTCCACAAATCAAAGTCTTTAATTCAACCAATTCACTAATTGTATCAGGCAAAAATTGAATGCTATTTCTCCTTCCCTTGTTTATACTGGTTAATCGTCTCCATTTTCCATTTCTATATTCAGGCCATTCGTTGCTTAAAATTAATTCTTCAATATGAGTGCATTCGAACAATTCTGGAATACTTGTTAAGTCTTTCAATCCGCAATTTCCCAGATCTAATGTTTTTGATTTAGTAGTTAAGCACTCTTCAATTAGGGCGACAGCCATCAACAATTCTGTATAGTCTATGTTTTCTTCAGAACCAAAGTCCTTTGAAATGGTCTCATTCCAAACAGGCTTTATAAAGGGGAGGTAAAGAATTTTACTGCATAGAGCTCCGAAGTTTTTAGGATTCTGAGATTTTATTCCCAACTTCATAAAAAACCTAAATACTTCTTTCGCTAAATCTTCTTTGATGGAGCTATTTGGAAAAATACTATCAAATACTTCCTTTCTATGATTTTCAGAAAGCATTGTTAGGTTATGATCAGGAGATTTCAGGTATATAAGGGCATTCTTTACGCTTGATGAACTTAACGATTTTAAGTTTCCAGTTTGCTTAAATCTAATCAAATTTAGGAACCAAATATTTTGGCGAACAGCAGATTTAGCTAATATCCTTTTATCAGGATATTTGTTCCAAATATTTTTATGATAAGCGTGGTAATCTATGTACGCAATTAGCTCGCCACAAAGCGTAGTAAATTCAAGTTGTTCCTGGGATAATTGGGAATTTATGAACTCTTTAAATGTTAACTTTTTTGATTCAAATTGTTCAGCAGTCTTTTTGTAAAAGTTTTCTGACGAAGCTTTGAATTTAAGAAATTCATTAAATTTTTGAATAGCTAGCTCAAAATAGAATTCTTTATCATATAGGATTTTTTCAATTGATTCAGTTGTGCGAATATTTAGCAATTCAGCTTCTATAACCAATTGACTACTAAGAGTGCTATAATCTAACCTATGGTTTGATATTAAATAGTGGATATCCTGATCCAGGGTACAAAAAGTTAATTCGATACCTGTTACTTCTGTATTTTCATAAAATGCAGACCGCATAATATTAAGGCTGAAATGTGGAGCAAGTCTACCAGATCCTGTCCCCAATATCGGAGTTGCTATTGTTTTAATTCCATCCAGCTCTGATACCTTATTAGCCAGTTTTTTTCCTATCAGCCTGATTGCATAATATGCACTTTTCGAGTGGTCTACTGTGCAAACAAATGCGATATATTTGCCTGCCTGCTTATCGCGAATAATTTTGACTTCTCCTAGTTCATAATTATTACCTTTCAAAACTTTTGTGGAAACATTCAGCTTATTTAAGCCTATTCCGAAAGACTCAGAGATTGTTCCTTTTGTCGATATAGGAATTACCAATAAATCACAATTGATATTAAAAACACTCTCAATTAGAAAATATTTCATTAATAAGTATTGACCGGCGGAGAAGCTATAGTTTCTTTCTTGTATCTGCTCTTTGGTCACTATCACAGAAAGGTCTTCTAGTGATTCTTTCTTGTTAAAGGTTTCCACAATGCGAGTTTCTTCTTCTCGTGTTAGCACCGTTCGTTGATTTTTTCCTTCTTTTACTGTTTCACCCAGCTTGCTCGCATCCATCAATACAATATGCTCGCTGTCGGCTTTCTTATCCAAAAACAGCACCGATACATTGGTTCCTGTACTCTCAAAAATGTTACTTGGCATACTTACTACACCCCGCAGCCAGCCTTTATCGATCAGGCGTTCGCGTATTTTCTTTTCGATACCGCTTTGTGCCGTGATAAATCCGGTGGGCACAATAATCGCGGCTTTTCCACTATCGTTCAAGCTGTATATAATATGCTGGATAAATAGTAGATAAATCGCCATCGATTCACTTTTGGCATTGGGCACATTAGGTATGCCGGCAAAAAAGCGATCTTTAAAACTGCCATTTTCCAGAGCGTTTCTAAAATCTGAAAAATCCAGTTTAAACGGTGGATTTGACACGATATAATCAAACTTCAGCTTCTCCAAGTAAAATGGCTGTGCAATGGTGTTTGTCTTAATAACATTAAGAATACTGTTCGTCAGATTGTTCAAAATCAAATTCAACCGCAGCATGGTGCTGGACTTCTGTGAAATATCCTCGGTATAAATTGTACACTTGTCTTCCCCGATTTTATGTGCCAAAGAAATTAATAACGATCCCGAACCCACACTGGGGTCATAACAACTTGCTTGTTTTACTTTTTCTGGTACGAGAATATTAGCAATAATCCTTGCAACTGCATTGGGTGTGAAATATTCAGCATATTTACCTCCTGAGTCTGAGTAATAGTCTTTAATCAGGTATTCAAAGATTTCTTTAAAGAAGTCATATTTTTCTTCGAAAGAAAATTCAAAGCTTTCTTCAAAGCTAAAATCAAACAATTTATTGATGATAGCACGACAAAAAGCATCTCTTTCCGTACGGTCAAAAATAAATTCACTCAATTCATCAAACAACAGATCTTTGGCTCCTGAAGATGATTTGATTGAAAATATTTCAGCATTTTCAATACTGATCTCTCTTAATGTATCATCAAAGATTTTGGCAAAAAATTCACTGTTTTGAATATTGTATAAATAAGAGATTAACTGATGAGGTTTCAAACGCGGTACGTTCTCATCCAGTAATTCCATTAAATGGTCAAAGTCCTTCTTTTTGAGATTAGTTAAAGCGTTATTGAAATCATTATTGTCTCCTAATTCCGGTTTTAGCTTTTTTACTTCGTAGCGGAATTTGTCGTTTAAAAACTTATACAAAAAAACTTGTGTAATAATCTTAAATTCATTACCGTCATTTCCTAATCCATAGTTGGTACAGACGCTTTTTAAATTATCAATGAGCTGCTTGGTTTTTATAGAATAGCTATCCTTTGCCATTTATTATATTTTGTTATGGTATGCTGAAAATATTCTTATACTATAAGATAATGATATTTGAGACTAAATTTAATTTCCTATCAATTACAAACTATTGCCCCACCAAGCAACAACAGCAAACAGACCGCGTCAATGTCAACCTGTTGTTATTCGTTGTGATTTTTCTCCAATAAATTGAAGTTATGGCAGGTATAACAATCGACGCCCTACCATTTCCGCAAGAAAGTGCTCATATTATCGTTGTTTTCAAGTTTAATAATTGTAACAAAATCAGCAGACTACTTATTAAGTACATATCCAAATGCCTTTTCCAACGTTTTTTCACCTACACCCTGGTAATTAGCTAAGGCTATCATTGAATTGATCTCACCGGATTGAATGATCTCTGTAATTTTCTTAGCGTATTGTGGTTGTATATTCGTTTTTACTTTTATTTCTTCTTCATTTATCGACAACCATTTTTCTTTGAAAGAAGCAAAAAGGTCATCACTTGCCCCGGGGTCGTAATCATATATTTCTATGGGAATGCTACATTGCTCCAAATAGGTATCCATCAGTTTTTTAACTGGTGCTGTATCCAAACCACCGTTATGTGTGCCCAGTAGCGGAAAGGCTATAGAGGTAATTCCCTTTTTTTCATAGGTGTCCATAAATTTTTGTAAACCCTCCTCAATCCATTCTATTTTGCTGGGGTATTTCCAATGAATCTTGGTAGGAAAGTTCAGTATCCAGGGCGCATTGTCCTGTTTCGAATACAACCACAGGGTGCCGATCGTTATCAGTTTGTTATGGCAGTGCGCTTTGTATTCTTCAAACATCTGCGGGTATCGGAGCTTATGTACCAGGGCAATACCTCTTCCCATTACTCCTACACAGTTCACTGTGTTTACAATGGTTTGACATTTTGTATTAAATATGTTCCCGTTTATATATGTTACGGCCATGTGCTTTATATTTATTTAGTATAGATAAACCATGTTCTGTTTGTTTCATCTATAAAATCCAATCGAATGTTTGAATGAATGTTCTTTATTGAAATTTCACGATCAAAAAAGATCTTGTCTTGCTCTATTTTAGTTACCTCTCCTGAAATAATCTCTATGTCTTTTACAGGTGCTGAACTGCTTAAAATAAAATAGCCTTGTCCGGTAAATGTGGTTGAAATACGAAGTGTGTCACCCCTTTCTTCAACCCACACACGGGGATTTTCATTGTTATAATATTTTCCGCTTACTACAATTTTAGAGAACAGCGCTTTATGTTCGGCTCCCAGTAAATGTTTAAGCAGGGCGCTGTCAGCTTCTGTAGGACAAACAATTTCAAAGTCGGTTAAGTTATCGAAACACAGTTCGTCTTCTACCAGAAATTCCTGTTGCGAATAATTTCGGTATCTGTTGTAGTCTGACTTTGTAGCGTATTCTTCGGGTGTATAAAACAAATCATCAAAATTGAATTTGTATATCATATTATCGATGATCCCAAATGAGGTGGCGGTTGTCTGCATATTGCCGTTACTGATGCAGCATCTTTTTCCAGCTTTAAATAATACTTCTTGTAACGAAAAACGAAAGAAGATCGGTATGGGGCATTTGGGATGCCCCAGTTCTTTTGCTTTTTCGTACCAGGATACCCATTCTCCTTCTTTACTCTTGTAACCATCGCCTTTATTTTTTCCCAGGAATTCATTGTAAAATTGGGTGGGCGTATGGGGCCTGAAGTAAAAACGGGCATAGTCGTGCGCATCCCCCCGCCGGTGCACCACATTTCCTGCTGCATCGCCTTTAATCATTGCCTTATTCCTGCTTTTAATGATTCTGTTTTTAATAATGTCCACTGCATTCTCAATATGCGAAAAGTGATAAACATACCCTCTCCAGTTTGAGTCTTGTGCTTCTATCTTATCAATAAACGTAAGGATGGCAGAGCCGTCAATTTCAGTTTTGATATAATCACCCAACAGCTCTTCTGCTCTTGTATTTCCTTTCAGTTCCGTCCAGTTCCAATAAGCCTTGAATTGTTGAATGCTTTCACGCGTAAAGTCAATATTGGTGTTGGAGGAGATGAGGTCCCACTGCAGGTGCTCTTTAAAACGATGCAGGATGGCTTCGCTCAATGTAAGTTTACCTGATTCGCATATTTTATACCAATCCCATTTATCGGCAAATCTTTCAATGAAATCAAGATCATTAAAATTGATTGTTGGATTGGCGGTAATAAAACGCCAATCCCATTTGTTTTCAAATTTTGCCAGCAATTCTTTGGTGGGATTCAGTTTTTCGCTTTGGGATAAATACGCCCAGTCCAGCTCAAACTCCTTGCAAAGCGTTAGTATTTCAAGTGTTGGTGAAAAGCTTTCGTGGCGAGATACCGATTGCCAGTACCATGGTTTTAATTTGGTGCTGTTAATAAATGCCTCATCAAATACCAGGTTATCGTTGTTCGAGAGCTGTGCCCAGTCCCAATCCTTATCGGCTAACTGAAGCAGGGTATTGTTCTCTATTTTAATATTCCTTCTTGTAGAAAGGGCTTTCCAGTTCCAGTGCTTGTCTTTTAAGGTAAGTAATAAGTTGCCTGAAATCGGCACTTTATCATTGATGGATAATACCTGCCAGTCCCAGTTTTTATGTTGATTGGCAATAAGCAGCGCCTGGTCAATAAGAATGTCTTTTCTTTTTGAAAGCGCATCGAACCTAAGCTTAGGGAACTGCGGAAGAAGCTGTTTTAAATAATCATCCTTGTCGCTTTTTATGCGCGTTAAAAAGCCACCGAATTCACTCAGGTATTCCCAGTCCCAGTTGGCATCTTTGTACCCGTTTAGAATGCTTCTTGCGCCGTTGATATCGCTGTTTTTCGACAGTACCTGCCAATCCCAGTTGTTGGCAAAGCGGTCTAAATAATTATTGGTATTGTGAAACCAGGCTTTGCCATTGTTCCAGTTATCGGGACTAAACTTTTGTGCAATGGCAATATTGCCCGATAAAATCGTCCAGTTTATTTTTCGCCGGTACCTGCTTAACGTACCCAAGTCCGTAGGCAAAAGGCGGTGCGCGGATATCAGATCCCAGTTCCAGGTAAATATATCAATGTCCTTAGATTCCTCTACGTAACGAAATAAGGTTTCAAAAGGATAAACAGCCGTCAATGCCTCCCAGCTCTCCTTTTGTTTTTCGGGCTCCAGTAGTGACAGGCAGTAAGCGATCGAGGTCAGGTAATTATCTACCGACAGTTCATTGTCAACGGTAAAGACTTCAGTTATAAGATAAGGCCAGTCAACATGGGGCGTAAAATCTTTTAACCGGACAAGGATCGTTTGCTTATCAATTTTTCGGGTAGCTATCGTCCAATCCCATTTACCAACTATATCCTTGTTATGGAAATGAGTAAGGATGGTTTGCGAAGTACTGTTCTCTGTAATATACTTCCAGTCCCACGGCAGGTGCGGATTGGCGAAAATGTATGCCTGTTCTTCTTTTTTGGTAATGGCCTGCCAGAATCCGAGGTGTTTTTCGGGACTTGTTACATGATAAAACTTGTTCAGGTGCTTATTCCATAAACTAATATCATAACTGGTGTTGGAAAATATAGTATGCCAGTTCAGGCTATCCGAAAACGGATAGGCCCCGGTAAAAGCAGCCTGCACAAAAGTGCCGTTGCTGATCAGGTTTTTGTTACCTGATATGCCTTCCCAGTTCCAGGCAAAATCAGGGTATGCTTCAGGTAAGGCTGGATCGCTGATACATCTGCTAACGTTCCGATAGCCTGCTGCCGTTGTAATTTTTTGATGATAGCTGTTGAAAATGTCATTATTCCATATAACATGTTCGTTGCTCTCAAACCCTTTGATATAGGAGGCGGATGGCCACTGTAACAGGTGTTGTTCCTCAAAAAGATCGATCAGCGCTTTCGTCCAATTGTATTTTTCATGGGCAGCATTGTAATTGGCCGGCAAATGCCTTTTAAAGATTGTTCTGAAATGAGTATCATTAAGGCAACTGGCCATTATTTCAGGATTATTGAAAAACCTGTTTAACACAATGGGCCAGTCAATTTTATTGGCAAAGGAAGCAATATGCTCATATAGGAATTTTTCTGAAGATTTCTCCGATATCCATTTCCAGTCCCATGCCTTCGACTGTAATATGCTTGCATAGGCGGCACTGCTGGTGCCTGCTTTTTTGAGCAGGTTTCTTAATATATCACTTTTGGTGGCTGTTATAATAGAAAAGTTCCAGGGAAAATCATCTACGTGCGCTTCAATAAATTCATCGGGCAATGTTTTTGACAGATAGCTCCAGTCCCAGTCTTTGTTTTTAAGCGATGGCCTGGCAAGCAGCGCTTCTACCAGTGTGGTATTTTTGTAAGAAAGTTCTTCAAAATCCCAGGGAAATAGTTCTATATGATCATGGATAAAGCGCTCATCCAATCTGGAGGTAAGCACCGTCCAGTTCCAGAGGTCGGCATATAGCCTGATCACCGGGCGGATATTACCAACCGGTACTTTTTCTGAAATGATATTCCATACACTGCCGTCGCCATTATTACGGAACAGGTCAAACGTTTCTTTAAGGTGCCAGTCAACCTTTGTATTGGCGGCCAGTTCTTTCCAGTTCCACAGATCGATGTATGTTTTGATATCCTGCGGACCGATGGCGTTTTTGTTGGCCAGCAGGTGACGGAACAAGCCTTCGCGGATCAGTTTTTCTTTCAGCGCTTTATTTTCCGGCAGATCGATCAAGTTGGTAATGGCCGGCTTTTCTACGCCATCAAAAAGTATAGAGAGTTCGAATGTTTGCGCCGTTGCAAAAACATCGCATTGTAAGGTAAGCTTCCGGTAAGCGATCATACGGGAGCTTGCCGTCCATTCAACAAGCTCGCCCTGGTAATGATCATTTTCAAATAACTGAAAGGCCAGTTTTTGTTTTAGTTCCGCATCGCCGCTATCGGTATGTTCAATCCTGGCGGCAGCTCTTATATCATTTTCAAGCTCCAGTTCTTTCTTAAACGAAAAATCAACCGCTTCTCCTGTTGCGGTATAGTTTTCATACAGGGTTGTTGTAGCATCGTAATATTGGTATTTTAACCTGCTTTGTAACGCTTCCTCACCGGCTTCGGTAAGCCATATAGCGTCTTTGTCTTTTTCAATCAGACTGTATTCGAGCAGCCCATGCAGGTACTCGTAAAAAATGGCAGTTTCGGCAACATCTTCCGGATTGAAGCCCAGCATTGTTCCAAATTCGCTTATGCTGATGATGCCTCCTTTTTCCCGGATTATGGTACAGAATATCTCATCAATGTCATTGATATCAAAAGCTTTCCTGTATCGGATGGAGTGGCTGGTTGATTTTACCTGCCATTCGAACGGAAATGAAGCATATGGTGTATTAATGCTATCCATTTTGTGCTACTGCTTTTTGCAGATCCTCTGCGTTGATCACTTTTCCCCTGCTGGAGTTGAGTATGGACTGGTATACATTTTTATAAATGTCTTTCCGGCAAAAATGCGTGCTGTTACCAACTATGATTAGCAACCGCCTGGCTCTCGACAGGGCCACATTTAACCGGTTGGGCGACTCAGCAAAGCCTAAGCTTTCCTGTAACGGATAGCCTGACCTGCCATACAGCTCATCGGGTTGCTGGTCGCGGAAGGAGGCGATCGTATTGCTTCTCACCATCGAGACAATGATGATGTTCCGTTCCATGCCCTGAAACCTGTCTACCGTGCTTAAACGGGGATGCAGGTTGGGGTGATGCTCTTTTAGCATCCGGTTGATGTATTGAATTTGTTTGCCGTAAAAGCTGATGATGCCTATTTGTTTTTCTTCCGGACTTTGGGTGGCAAGCCATTGGTCGAATTCCTTTTTCCCCTGGCAGTTATTGAGTACGGTGAGTATATTATGAATGGCGTCAATTTCTCCGAAATTAACCCTGGAAGTAGCTTCCTGTATCTCAGGCGTATTTACATCTATCCAGATGGTATGGGTTTCGGGTGTGATGATATTTTTATAGTGCAAACCATGGTACCTGGAGTTCCACTTATCAAAGGAGTTGTGTTCGGCTTCCTCCTGCGGCAAACCGCAAAACAAACCGCCATCCTTTTTATAAAACTGCGCTATCACATCATTGATGGCAGGGTGCATCCGGTACTGGGTATTGAAAGTGCCTTTTATACTGTCGTCTATTTTTTCAAACAGGCGCTCAAACTGTGATACGGCAAATTCCTGTTGTGAAAGCCGGGCGGCCAGTTTCTTCTCTCCTATTGAATACAATACGTCTTTGATCTCTTCGCCGTCAATGATAGGCGGCAACTGTCTGTGATCTCCCACAATAATGGATTTTTTGGCATAGAGCACCGGCAATGCCAGTTCGGTAGGCGTTGCTTTACTGGCCTCATCCATGATCACCGTATCAAATTGAATTTCCATTGCATTACAACGCCGTCTGTCTTTGTTTTCATAGGCTTTCCGGTTGAACACATTTAAATAAGAGCGAAAGAAGGAAGTCCATTTATTTTCGGAATTCATTTTTCCGATAGAGCTTCCTGTGGCGCCGATAAGGTTGGCATATTCCAGATACCTGTCGGCAAACAATTGTCTGGTGGCCGGATTGGGTTGATCCAGCCATTTTTTCCACTTATCCAAAGCGGTATCGATGACCTCTTCATTTTGCGGGACGATCCTGTTGGATATATTGGCGATCCAATGGGCAACGGTATTGTCTTGCGTGTCGTCACCCTCCTTCCAGTTTTTTATGGCAGACAGGGAATAGAAATAACCTTCGGATTCCAGCTTTTCGTCATTGCCAAACCGAACGGGTTTTACCAGGTTGTTCTGATTATTTTTGAGCCTGTCGATGGCATTGTCAACAGCCAGGTTGGTTTCGGATGTTAAAAGGATGCGTTGCTGTTGACGATACCTTATATGGTGCCATACTATTTCGGCTATGGCAGTTGATTTACCGGTGCCCGGCGGCCCTTGTATGAGCGCCAGCTCTTCGGCATACAAGGCTTTGTAAATGGCTTCTTTCTGCGATTCATTAAGCGAGCGTGAAAGCAGGTTTCTTTCAAAATCTTCCCATTCGGCCGTCATCCTGTTTAATAAATAGCCAATATCTTCGGTAGGTTTTGCTTTTGACGAATCGTATAAAAACTCCCTGGCATTATTATTAGGAATGTCGGAGGTTGAGTCCAGTTTACGAACGGTGTCTTCTAACCGTTTTATTTTGTCTTTTTCCCCTTTCAGATCCGGAAAAATAGCGAGTAACTGTTTGGAGGCCAGGTTGCGTTTTACTTCGTCCAGCTTCTCTTCGTCAATAATAAAATAGAGATCAGGGTAGTCAACCTTTTGTAATTTTCCCAGATAGAATTTATTCTCGCGATCGCCAAACAGAAAATCTTCTCGTAACAGCTTCGATAGCTTTTCTTCTTCCTGTTCCACTTTCAGTTCAAAGTTCTCTTCACAAAGGTATTTCTCCAGGAAGCTGTCTTTGGTATCATAGTGAAATTTTTGCGGATCAATACACTCATCTAACTGGTTGCGTAACCTTGCCTGTATTTCGGTCTTATTCCCTGTTTTATAAAATTGCCGGAATACCAATTTTTCTCCATTGGCGATCAGTTTTGTAAACAGACCGCGACAGTTTTTTTTGAGGCTTGCCTGCAATTGGTGCAAACCCGTTTCAAACTTAATATTGAACTTGAATTTGTGTTTGTCTCCCCTGTTGTAAATGGTAAAGAAAGGATATGATTTAAGGTGATCGAGCTTTGACTGTAGTTCCTCTTCTGTTTCAAAATCGAAGGAGATAGTTCTGTGGGCGGAGCTTATCTGGAACTCATTTCCGTGTACGGTTGAAAATAGTTGGTTCCAATAGGCTTCTTCACTTCTGCCGAGTTCATCCAGTCCGTCGTTTAATAGTTTGATATCGTATGAATAGTCGGTGGTATAGTAAAATGAAAAAAGATTATCGGGGAAGCTATCGGTTAATAAACGTTTTAACCGGAATACTTCAATAGCCAGATTGGAGTCGTAGGTTTTATAAAAGTCGGTCTTCAGGTGAAAATGAAGTTCATTGTGTATTGGCTGAGGAAACGAACGGCCGTTTTGTTCAAAGTCCTTCACTTTACGTTGCAGCGCTTCAGCGTTTTGAAAGGTAAAGATCAAACAGTTTTCATTAGCAGTTAATCCTATATGTTTTTGAAACAGGTCGAACACGTCCTGGTGTAGTTCGCCTGTTACTCTTACCCGGGGACCTTTTTGTGAAATATCAATGTGCTTGTAAAAGGTAGAGATGAGATATGAAACAGATGGATTGATAGGGAATATGGCGCCTGCTTTTTTGTTAAATTGAAGCTGTTTTATTTTAAGGGCTTCTTTCCATTCATTGATAGTTAAATAAATAAGGCCATCATTTTTAAACTGGTAGCTCGTAGGCAGTTCGCTGATTACATTTTTTAAATGCTCCAGGCTCCTGGTATGTCTGGCCGTAATTTCTCCCTCAATAATGGGGTTTTCATTGAAGTTGATGTAATAGTTTTCTGCTGTTTCTTTTAGCTGAAGGAGGGCTTCGGGTGTTATGTTGGCGGTATTTTCAATTTTTGCCAGGATGTGCCCGTCGCTGAAATTAAAGTCACTTATCTTGAAAAGCTGTTCGACATCCTGCCTGAATGCTCTTTTAAACAGATCCTGATCAACCGCTACTTTTAGCTTTACCCCATCCAGCCGGACTTCTTTTGACGTATCGATACCAATGGGGCGTGACCGGTATTCGAGGATTTTTGATTGGGCAGTAATGTATAGTTTCCAAATATCTTTTTGGCTCATACGCAAACTCCGGGATGGTTAAAATAGGGTTTTATTATTGCGTAACCTTGACATGATTCAGATTTCAATCGTTTCGTAAATGGTAAATGCCAGATAACAGTGCCCTTTTGCCGGTTATACCCGTATGATCATGCCTAGCATTATCCCTAACGGTTATATCACTGCAATATACGAATCATTTTCATAAATTTTATATTATTGAATTCCAATAACTTACCTATGAAGCAGTTAGGCAATTGACCACTCCACCCGACTAAAATTTACGAGGCCCTTCAAGTCATTGGATTTGAAGGGCCTTTTTAGTTCGAAGTATTCTTGATAAAGGTTGGTGTATTTGAGAAACCTAAAAATTCTCTTCAACCGGGAAATGTCTGATAATTTAGCTATTTCTTGCTCTTATTTTAATTTATCTCTATTTTAAAGGTTGTCTTTATCTAAACAACAAAAAAGCCAACCCAAATGAAGTATCAAAAAATACTTGCTGTTTTATTCTCAATCTTAAGCTTTGAGCAATAAAAGAAGCGTCGAGAGTCTTTACATCTTCAGACTCGGATATCATAGAGAACAAGAGTTGGCTATTCCCTTTTAGTATTTTTGTACCTATACTTTTTATTTTTTTGGCTATTTTGTTTTGGAGAAAGGCGTCAAAGCAAAAATGATTATACAGGCTGACGAATAATCATTCAGCTTTTGCTATTTCGTCAACATTTTAATAACTTACCCCCAGACGGAGCTGGCTTGCTAATACAACCTGAAAGCTCTGTCCGTTGCCTGTAATTAATCTAACCTTTATAAGTGAAACAGATTTTCTTATTATTTACAACCGTAAGTCTGATAAGTTGCTTCGATCAAGTCGACAAGCAACATTCCTCTAAAACCGATAATTCAAATTCGGGTAGCATTCCAAAAAACTATGTTGATACGATAAGTGAATTGGAGCAACAATCAACGATTCTCAATTACGATTCTTTAGGGGTATTGATTTCTAAAATTCGATTTGATGTGAAAACTGATAATTTAGAAGACTATAAGGACGGAATAATACCGTCGATAAGAATTGATAGTCCTCAATTTGAAATAAAAAACCTTATTGGAAGAGATGAAGTTGTAATACAGGAAAAGGAAATTACCGTTATTGTTGACTATCCTTTGTCATCGAACTACAAGTTTGAGTTGATTTCTAAAAAAGGGTTCACCAGAGCACAATTGATCAAGGAGATTAGTAAGTGCTATTATCAACTATATGATGAGGAGGAAAAGACTGCAACAATAAAAACAGTCCCTATGCAGCAAAGAAAAATCTTTAACAGAAATCAAACTAACGGTAAGTATGGTATCTGGGGGCATGACATTGGTGATTTAGTTCTTGACGAAATACACGTATTTAAAAATGCAATTGGCAAAGTCACTTTGACTTTGCAACTGGAGTCCTGAAAAATTTAACTGTAAAATTTGCGTTTTGTAAAGACGGCGGTATTTCAAAAACTGCTTGTTTTTATGGCTAAATCTCAAGCTTAGGCGCAATGGCTTACATCCTAAACCTTATGAATCTACAACAGCTTCCTGGTTACATCCGTAGTCTGTACAATTTCTCCTTCTATTGTCAAACAACCAGCCTTCTCCATCTTTGTAACCGTATCCTGCACCTCAGTCGCCGTTAATATACCGCTGTACTGCTGCACAATCGCTGCCAGGGAGGTTGAGCCATTACTAACAAAGTTCACAAACCGTAATACAGTATCATCCCGGTAAGTAAACCCATTCTTGAAATAAATCTTGAAACAATAATCCCCGGAAATGGCTTTATCAACCATTTCAAGCGCCCACATTAACCTGCCGATTTCCGAATGCTCTTTGTTAAATCGCTCTATCAATTCATATTTATTTCCCTTGTATTCGACCGTATATCGTTTTATATTACTTTTAAATTTTTCAGGAAAATCTGGAGGAAATTCAGCTGATTTATAAAATGACACTTTTTCATCCAGCGCCTGTTCGATTTTTTCTTTTATTATCGAAATATCCAGCTCATCAAGAATGACGATATCTACTGATTTTTTCTCGCGGCGGGCTTGCACAGTGTCGTCAATGAACGGGGCTATAGGAAATCCATCGAAAAAACTACTATAACCTAAGTGGTTATACTCTTCATCTTTTACCATGTACATATTAACGCCATCATCGTAGGGTTCGGCATTTTTTATTTTATTGTCGAATTCATGCTTTAGATGACAGCTATAACAAATGTCCTTTGGCAAGTAAGGGCTATCGGTAGGGATGATCATCTTAGCACAATCAGCACATTGAATGGCCAAATGCCGTTGCTCCCAACCTGGGCAATCACTATCCGGTTCTTTATCAGATGGGAAATAAAAGATCAATCCATATTTTTCATTGGCCATCTTGCCCCATTCTTTTGCCAGCTCCGCCTCAGGCCAGGGTGGTACAGTCCCATTGAACAACCTGATATCTTCGCCCAGGTTAATTGTACCTATATACTTCACTTCTTTTTTAACAGAAAAGAGTTTTTTTATTATTACATGTAAGTTCAAATACAAATACCATCCAGAGGTATCGCCATCCCACAATGCTTCCAGTATAGTTGGTTCTCCACCAGCCAGCCTGATAGCCTTATCAAGCGTTTCGAATGAGGTAATGTTGATCATTGGAAAGAAATTGCTGTAAAATAAACATTTTACTAATAGCAATAAACGTAGGAATGAGCGGTATGCAGTATGGGGCGAACTTGCGCCTGACAATCTCAGCGAGTAGGATGTCTTGTAAATCGCGCAGTAATTCTTAAAAACAGTAGAGCAAATTATTTCATAAGAATTATATGCTTAATTCTCTGAAATTCAACAAGACTTCTAAGGAGGTAGTTCGACAATTGTCCAGCCGGCCCGACTTGAAAACAGAACCCTTCAGATCATTAGATTTGAAGGGTTTTTAATTTGAATTATTTTGAATCCATTCAAGGTAAAAGCGCCATTGCTCTAAATTTGAATACGTTAGAGAAGTTCGAATCCATCTTAATTCTTAATGGCAAAACCTTCACATTTTCACTATTTTTTTATAATCCCGAATGCACTTTAGTTAGATATTTTATTCGCTTCGTAGGCTTTTCACAGGATTAGCCAGTGCTGCTTTAATAGATTGAAAACTGATAGTTACAAACGCTATTACCAGCGCTATAATGCCGGCTGCTGCAAATATCCACCAGCTCATATCAGTATGGAAAGCAAAATCAGCCAACCATTCATGCATCGACCATTCAGCTACCGGGATGGCTATTACAGCTGATATCAAAATTAATCGCAGGAAATCCTTTGATAACTCAAATACAATTTGCTGCACATTTGCTCCCAGTACCTTTCGTACGCCAATTTCCTTAACCCGCTGGGTAATGGTAAATGCCGATAAGCCGAACAGCCCCAAACAAGCGATAAATATAGCGACGCACGAGAATATGGTAAACAAGCTGCCCTGTTGTTGTTCGCTCCTGTATAGTTGCCCGAATTTATCATCCAGAAAGCTAAAATCAAAAGGAGTTTCGGGTAGATATTTATGCCACGTGGCTTGCAGCAAACTCACTGCGGTTTGAACATCGCGACTATTTACCTTTACCGACATTACATGATAACCTTTGTCCGATGGCAATTGAAATAACAGCGGAGTAATTGTCTGGTGAAATGACTCGAAGTGAAAATCCTTAACGATGCCGATAACTTTGCCGCTGACATCTCCATATGTAATATCCTTACCGATGGCATTTTGCGGGGTTTTCCAGCCCAGTGACCGTACCGCTGCCTCGTTTATAATAAAGTTATTGTTATCGGTTGAAAACGCTGCCGAGAAATTGCGTCCTGCGGCCATTTTCATGCCATAAGTCGGTATAAAGTCGTAATCGGTGCTGATGTATTTCAGGTCGCTTTTAATGGGTTTCATTACACCATCTACCAAAACCGACCCGCCTGCATAGTCGAGCAAGCGGCCCGATGGAATGCGCGATGAACGGCCAATTTCTTTTATCGCTGTATTTTTCAGTAAATCTGCTTTAAATGCATCATATTGAGAATGTAGCTCTCCAACATACTCCATTGTTAAAACGGCGTCCTTACTGAAACCTAAATCGGCTTTTTGAATATATTGCAGTTGGCGGTACACCACGGTAGTAGCTACTATCAGGATAATTGAAATAGAAAACTGCAAAACAACCAGCACCTTGCGGAATGACACTCCACCTGAGCCGGTTTTTATAATACCTTTCAAAACCTTCACTGGTAAAAACGACGACATAAAAATGGCTGGGTAAATACCACTGATGAGACCTATTATAAACGGCAGCAACAAAATTGGCACTAAAATTTGCCATTGCTGCAGGCTGTTAAACGCGAGATTGGTGTTTGCCAAATGGTTTATCATTGGCAGCAGTAATGCTGTTGCCGCCATGGCCAGTGCAAGCGCCAACCAGGTAATCATTACAGATTCGCTTAAAAATTGCCTGATGATCTCCTTTCGCTGTGCCCCGATAACCTTGCGGATACCAATTTCCTTTGCCCTCAATACTGAACGCGCGGTGGATAGGTTCATGTAATTGATGCAGGCTATCAGCAAAATAAACAACGCTATAGCCGAAAATATGTATACATTTTTGACATCGCCGTTTTCTTCAAACTCATCATCCATATGTGAGTGCAGGTGTATGTCGGCGAGCTTTTCAAACGTAAGTTTTGTTTCCTCGTGTGTTTTAGCGTTTCCGGCCGTACTGCCAAGATGTACGTATTTATCCAGGAAATCAGGCAATTGGCTTTCAATCCTGTCGGTGTTATAGTCCTTGGGAAAAAGCAGGTAGGTGAAAAAGGCATTACCACCAAAATCGTTCTCTAAGCTGTTCGCGCCATAAATTGCCGGATCTCTCAAGGTACTGAACGACATCAATATGTTAGGGTGCATATGCGAGTTGGCAGGAAAATCTTTAAATACACCGGTAACTTTAAAGTCGTGTTTAATCTTACCCAGGAAAATGTTATCCAGAAATATGCCTTTGTTAATCGGGTCGGAATCACCGAAATATTTTTTGGCCATGGCCTCGCTCAGCATTATGCTGTAAGGCTCTTTCAGCGCAATATCATGGTTGCCTTTAACCACAGGTACAGTGAAAAAGTCGAAGAAATTTTCCTCGGCAAAGACGCTATTCTGTTCGTTAAACAGCTTGTCATTAAACCGAAAGGCTGTAGTGCGGATAGGCAAAACCCGTGTCATTTTTTTTATATCAGGAAATGCATGTTGCAGCAAAGGCCCAAACGGCGCCGCAATCGCGCTTAAATGCAGGCTCTCCGCATTCTTACTGGCATAAAAAATGCGCGTCACCCTGCGGATATCCTTCGCATTGGCATTAAATTTATCATAGCTGCGCTCGTAAATAATATAGCTTAAAATAAGCAGGCAGCAGGTTAAGCCAACGGTTAAACCAAATATGTTGATGAATGAAATAAACGGGTGCCTTTTGATATTCCGAAATGCACTCATCAAATAGCTTTTTATCATGATTGGTACTGCATTAATTATAAACTATATTTATCACGAAACAGGTTTAAATATTATGCCTAATTAATAAGATGCTGATTAATAATATATTAATAAGAATATGTTACTTCACACCGTACCAAAAATGAACAATTGGCGTCCGCTTTTGACACGATGCAAGCAAAATGATTATTTTCAGTAGAGCAAATTAGTCCATAAGAATATTCTGCTTAATTCTCTGAAATTCAACAAGACTTTTAAGGAGGCAGTTCGACTTGTCCAGTCTGTCCGCCCAACTTTTGCAAAACACCGTGTTGTATTCTGTGCTTCTCATTTTACATACTGAAAATCAAATTCTTTTTCTAACATGTTTGCTATTTGTAAAACATTTCCAGCCTGCCAAAAATTTGTATTGTCCTCCGGATTACTATAACTATATGCTCTGTACCTGTTCGAGGTCGCTATTTCAATGGCATAAGAGATACCATCGGCTCCTCCAGCACCATTATAACCAGCAATTTCTGTCTCATGTGGTAGTGTGAATATTCTTAATTTATATAAACTATCAATCAGAGCACCCCATCCAGATCTTGGATATACTTTCCTGACTTTTTTACCTGGATAATTATTCTCAGTTTCTTTACTAAAACTCACTAGTTGTCCATTCCATTTTTGGTCTTTAAATTTTAGGATTACAACATGTTTGACTTTAGCCATTGAATGGCCTAACCAAATGCGAAACTGCAAAGAGTCATAACCTGCTTCTAAGGAGTCAAGTTGTAGAGCGAAGGCATCCTTATTAATATACTCATAAAAAAAATCTTCATGTCCTTTAAGTCTTCCTTCTTTTATTTTGGGTACTTCTCTAACAAAATCGGCGGGTATTGTCCTGTTTACAAGTCGCGGCTCAGACGTATCAGTGCATTTGCAGAGAAATCCTAATAACATGAATAAAGTTAGATATGGTAAAGAGTGTTTTAGCATAGTATACAACGTTAAAGCATTTGTGTTTGTGGCGGAATTTGAAATGTGTCTTCCCGGTACAAATGCTAATAAGCAAGAATGCAGAGAAATATATACTTCATGAAATAAAGATGCAAACAATGGATAAATAAAGATTCAATACCTGCTGCTTCTTACCCTTTTATCGATTTCCTCCATCACTTTAATCCTCCAGAATAAAGCTACCAGCTATTTTGTCGAATACCGGCTTAATAATATCATAATAGTAGCTAAATGTCACCATGGTAAGAATATACGTTTTGCCGTCCCTTACAGTTACAAAATCATAATTTATTTCAGTGGTATCTTTAAGCCCACTGTCATGAGTTTCTATCAACCATTTAAATTTCCGTCCGTTTAAAGTGATATCGCCCTTTTCAACAAGCTTGTAATTTGCTATACCGCCGGGAAGGTATTTAAGGAAATCTGAGAATGTCTTTTCAAGGTCTTTCTTAGGCGTATTGATAACGTTAATATTATAATTATCTCTTGCCCTGTCCGTTTTACCTACTGGAACTCTGGTAGCAGATAATATGATCCCAGGCCATTGCTTTTCTTCGCCGGTATATTTCCATTCTGCAGGAATAAGAATTGAAAAACGGTTTATTGAGTCTTTATGCTTTACAAATTCTTGTGCGTTTACCTGGATAAAGGGAATTGTAAAAAGAATAATTAAGAGATGTTTCATAAATAAGGAAGTTTGGTTGGGATTTATGTTATAATGGTTAGTAAATGGGTTGTCCGGTTTATAGAATTTTGGAAGTTGTAGTATACTACTCTTTTTGTTTTCCCGCCAAATATTTAAATGTGCTTGTGGCATTGGCAAATGCCTCGATCATTTTACTTTGCCTGCCATTTTGCGGCTATTCCAACCTTATTCATTTTTTAATCGATCATAAAAACCCAGTCGCTATCCGCATGCCATTCATCTTCAATATTGCTTATTCCGCAACAAGCGGTGCCCAGTGCCAGTCCCCAATCCCAGTGATGAACAGTGAAAACGCTGGGAATTTCGTTATTGTCTTTCAGGGGCTGCATGGCGATCACCAGCGTTTCTTCATACTGCTGGTCCATATAATGCAGGCGTAGCTGAAGTCCTACCTCTGCAGGACAAAGGTGCAAACCGGCATTTTTAGCGGCGGCAAAAATGTCATTGTAGCAGGTTCCGTCTGGCAGCCCCAATGATCGCAACGAGGTTACGACTAGTTGAACAGCTTGTGGAAACACGCTTATTGTAAACGCTGGCTTTTGTATGATATCGAATGCATCCGGATCAAGGCTATACATTTTTTGCGACAAGGGTTCTATGAATTTACAGTCCGTGTCGCAGGGATCGAGCCCTTTGATCTCTTTCGCCAGTTTGTGATTAATACCGATAGTTATGGTTTTCCAAACCGGTCCGTCTGGTTTTAAGGTCATTTATTATGTCTGTTATTTGTCTATAGTGGTTATGCGTGGTTGTGCATCCATACATTGTAGTTATCATTGCTGCTAAAATACTGAAAACCTGCAAAATTCGGCATTTCGGTTGCACATTGGGCAAAATAGGCAGGCATGTTTTTTTATAATTGATTGCAGAAGCAAATTGCTGCATGACGATTAATACAGGCTATACATGTTTTCGTAATTGCCTCCAATTCATTTGCAGTGAATTCGCTATTGTACTATTATCTCTTCAAATATTCTATTTGCCACTGCTTCAAGCCCACTTTGTGCTGTTCTATCCGACTCATTAGAAAGAAGAATTATGCCTGTATTCAGCTCCGGATAAACAACACAATAACTGGAAAAACCAAAGGTTCCACCACTTTGCCATATTCTTCTATATCCATTTTGAGTCTTATTCATTTGCCAGTTCAGCCCAATAGCAAAGCTATTAATATCGCCAAAGGTAGTAGCATGAGACAATTTAATCACCAAATTGCTTTCATCTAAATGATATTTAATATAATTCAACATCTCAGAAACCGTTGACTTAATATTTCCGGCTGCTCCAATCATAATTGGATTATAAGGCATCAGTACCCCTTTATCATTGTAGCCTTTCGCGAACATCGCTGTTTCAGCATTTGAATAAGTTAATTTTGTGAGCGGCATTTTCTGAGGAATAATAATAAATTTTTTGATGAGGCTTTCATAACTTCTTCCGTAAACTTTTTCCAAAATATTTCCGAGCAATTGAGCAGCCGCATTGGAGTAACTAAATTTTACTCCTGGAATAGTATCCAGTTGTACGGCATGTAAGTCCCTTAAAAACTTGTCAGTCGAATAATTATTTTGAACAGTCGTTAAAAAATAAGGTATGGAATCGTGAGGGAGTTGAAAAAGATCTTTTTTATCTGGCAATAAAAAAGGAAGACCCGATGTATGATTAATCAGGTGATATAGTTTTATAGGGTATCCTTTGTAGGCTAAATTCGGATATTTATCATCAAGATATTTTCGAATATCATCGTCGAGCTTTACTTTCTTGTCAACTACAGCCTGCGCAAACAATGTTCCTGTGAATGTTTTGGTAATGGAACCGATCTCATAAAGGGTATTTGTGGCTGGCAATAAATCTTTTCCTTTTTCAGTTGTGCCATAATTGTAAGTGTAGGTTTTCCCATCCAGATAAACGCCAATGGAGAGCCCTACACGAGCAGTATCTTTCATATATCCGTTTGCTGCATTATTTACAATGGCATCTATTGAATTTTTCGAATTATATTGGATATGTTGTCTCCGGCCATAAACGGCATAACCCAAAAGCAAAAAGAGAAGTGTTATTCTTTTCATTCGCCAGATGTTTAATCTCTTACAAATACGAACAATAGTGCCATCGTATTAATAATTTACTAATCAATAGATTCTATTTTTTTAATCTATACTACATGTACGATTTTGATACAGTTAGTGTCCTCTTAGCATGGTCGGAAGAAAGGGAAGTTTTTACCAACAGGTCCGGACCATCCTGGTCTTTTATTTTTTTCAACGCATTTACCACATCCTTGTCGATCAGCTGGGGTATACCCTTTGAAGCTATGGTTGCCTTTTATAGTGCAACAGTAGCTTTTATAGTGCGCCATTTACTACTCCTAGTGCGTCCCTTACCTGTAAGCACAGCCCCTTTTCTGTTTCCAGGTCTATCAGCCTGATCTCAAATTTGTGCAGCCACCCGATAAATCTGTCTCCCTCCAATTATTACTAGGGATCAAACGGGCAGCGTAGTATAATTTGGCCGAAAATCTGGTATCCCTATGGAAATCGCTTTATTCCGGTATCCTGTATGTATTTGTATTTTTATAATCATACTCCTCTCCTTAAACACGTCTTGCCTCCAGGCGCAATCGTGTCCTCCCGGCGGCACTACCGTTATCAATACGTTCGTCAATACCTATTACCCGGGCGTCACGGGGGCCTTGCCTTCAGGCAGCAGTTCCATTTCATTGGGACCGGTTACCTACGGTGCCACACCTATCCATAGCGGAGATGTATTGCTGGTGATACAAATGCAGGGGGCCCAGATAAGCGATGCCAATGACAGTACCTATGGAAAAGGCAGTATCGGCCACGGACGGGTAAACGGGTATTTCGATAATGCTCAATTGCTGGCCGGCAATATGGAATACGTGATAGCCACCAATTCGGTAGCGCTGGCAGGTGGAATGGTCAACCTTGCTCATGCAACCATTAACAGCTATAAGAATGCCGATTTTGGTATTGACGGTCAGTATCGCTACCAGGTCATCAGGGTAGCCAGCTATAATAACCTTATCATTGGCGCTGATATTTCGGCCCCGGCCTGGAACGGCACAAGCGGCGGCGTTATAGTGATCTATGCCTCCGGAAATATTGATATGAACGGGAAAACGATCTCTGCTTCGGCCGCTGGATTTCGTGGCGGTGGCGGCATTGGCCTCACCGGTGGGCCTGGCGGTTCAAATACCGATTTTGTTACGGCTTCTACCAATGCTTACCATGCATCCAAGGGCGAAGGCATTGCAGGCACGCCCAGGTTTATAAACGATAATTATACATTGCTCGATAATGGCCCTGCACTGGAAGGCTACCCGGGCGGGAGCTTTAGTGCAGGTGCGCCCGGCAATGCCGGGGGTGGCGGAACAGATGGCGATCCCTCCACTGACAATGGTGACAATTCAGGCGGCGGCGGCGGCTCCAATGGCGGCGTAGGTGGCAAGGGAGGAAATTCGTTTTATTCCGATCTCACCGTTGGTGGCGAGCCCGGGGCCGCATTTGCGCAGGCGGCCATTACCCGGCTGGTAATGGGTGGCGGTGGTGGCGCAGGCACAAGCAATAACTCAACGGGTATACCGGGCGATGGTTTTGCCAGCAGTGGTGCTGCCGGCGGTGGTATTGTTTTGCTGTATGCAAACAGTTTTACCAATACGGGCACCGTTGATGTAAGCGGTGGCTCAGCCAACAATACCGTTTCGTACGATGCCACCGGCGGCGGCGGTGCCGGTGGCAGCGTTGTTATAAATGGCGGCAGTGGTGTTGCCGGCATCACGGTGTACGCCAATGGAGGTAATGGAGGCACTAATGATGGGAACGGCGTGCCACATGGACCTGGCGGTGGTGGCGGCGGCGGACTGATATTTGCCAATATGCCCCTGAATGCAGCCAGTTCTGCCCCTGGTGGAATAAATGGCCTGACCGCCGGGGATATACCCTATAATGCCCAACCGGGAACCGATGGTATTTTAATACAAAACCAGGTGAGCTTTCCACCACTTTCGTGCGTGGCATTGCCTGTCAACTTTCTCTACCTGTCGGCCGTCCGCAATAACAACATCCAGCTTAACTGGCAGGTAAGCAATGAGGACGGTGTACAAAGCTATATCGTTGAAAGAAGCCTCAACGGCATTGATTTTATACCGGCAGCAACCGTTGACGTGAGGCCCTTCGGTACCGGGCATTACAGTTATGTTGATGTAACGGCTGTAACCGCCGGCGACGTATTCTACCGGGTAAAAGCAAATGGTAACGACCGCTACAGTACCATTGCCATTGTAAAGGGAAGGGGTGGCAGCAGGGAATTTTTTGTTACGCCTAACCCGGCAAACGATCTGTCGAACCTTACGGTAACGGCATTGGGCAGGGGTGTGGCCACCTTGAGGTTGATGGATATCAGCGGCCACCTCATCTGGCAAACTCACCACCCGATCAACCGGGGCATCAATATACTCCGGCTGCAACCCCTGCAAGTATTGCATAACGGCGTATATCTGCTACAATATAATGATGGCTATATCTCCCGGGAAACAAAAGTGGTAGTTAGACATTAAAGCACATTTATCTATCGTGCTGCTTACACTTGCTATAAGCTTTTATGCCATGCTCCTCTATGCGGAGCATGGCACAAAAGCGTTTACAGTCTGTGGCCTGCAAGTATTATAAGGCCTGTGAAAAGTAATTTTTTCAGGTTTTTAAGTGAAAGAACAGGCAAATGAGTGAACCTGCACTATAAAAAAAGTCAGTTATTAATAATTGTAAGTGAACTTTTACTGAAATCAATGGAGTTACAATAATAATTATCTGCAAATGGGAATAAAAATCTATTTCTGCCATCAGGCAATCAACTTCAATAAAAAAGTAATGAACTTCAAATGAAAAGATGTTACAACCGGCAAAAAGTAATCATCTTTTCTTTAAATAATGTTAACTCTGATAAAAAAAAATATCTCCAATGCAGAAAATGTTATAACTGCCAACGCTGATGTTATAGCCTGGGAAAAAGTAACTATAAACTGAAAAAAGCAATTATCGTCCTCAAAAAAGTAACTATCGCCCGGGAAAAAGTAACTATCGTCCCCCAAAAAGTAACTATCGCCCGGCAATAAGTAGCTATCGCCCCTCAAAAAGTAACTATCGCCCGGCGAAAGTTGTCTTCGCGTGGGCTCAAGGACGACAGCAGTATTTATTTCCACAATGGTTAGTTAGACTTTGAATTCTTACAATAAAAAGCCCCGACGTCCCGATAACTATCGGGACGTCGGGACGCGCTAAAAATTCAACGATCTATTTAAGTTTAATTACCCAGGCATCAGTTCTGCCATGGTTACCGCTCACATCGCCACCATCTGATGTTACATAATTTGCAACCAGCAGCGATCCATCCGAAGTAATTCCTATATCGTTGTTATATTCGGAAAAAACACTGCCAAATGTGCTTTGCCATAACATATTACCCCGGCTGTTCAACACAATTACCCAAACGTCATACGATCCACGATTAGTGGTTACGTCTCCACCGTTACTGGCAGCGCTGCCCGAGATAGCGATATTACCATTTGGCAAACGCACCAGGGCGGTGCCAAAGTCAGCATCACCTCCGCCCATCGTTTTCTTCCAAACTATTTGACCGTCTTTGTCAAGTTTAAATACCCACAAATCAAAGTTAAGGTTCGGATAAGGACGGCCAACTAAATCGCCATCGCTGCTGGTTGTATAGCCTGTAACTATACAGCCTCCATCGGTATCGCCAATTATGGAACCAGGCCCTTCCCGCATGGTACCACCGTACATTTTACTCCAGAGCTTATTACCGTTGGCGTCCATTTTTACGATAAAAAAATCCTCGTCGCCATGGCTGGCAGGAACATCACCACTATTATTGCTTTTGGATATACCACACAAAAAATATCCACCGTCGGTGCAGGCTGTTACTTTTCCAAAATACTCATCACCTGTACCGCCGAAAGTTTTCTCCCACATAACGTTTCCATTGGCGTCAAGCTTCAATAGCCAAAGATCTGAGGCGCCGTGATTAAGCTTAATATCACCATCCGTGCTATTGGTTTCTCCCGAAAGAAGATAACCGCCTTCTGCAGTACTAATGATGTTATAGGCCTGGTCATTGCCGGTTCCGCCATATGTTTTATTCCAAATCAAACTTCCATCTGCAGCTAATCTGGTCACTGAAACATCAACCCGGTAGTTGACATTAACATATCCGGCGCTCACGGTACCGCCATCACTGGTAGCTGCAACCGACCGGAATTGCCCTTCAAGAAAACCAGTTGGAGTAACCGCCTGTTTTTGCCAGATTATGTTACCATCATTACCGGCACGTAACACCCAGCCCTTTGGACTGCCTGTATATGCAAACGCATCGGCATCGCCGGTATGCGAAACACCGCTAAAAACAATTTGCCCGTTTGGTAACACTGCCATCGCATTGAATACGTCGTCAACCTGCCCGCCGTAACACTTTTTCCATTCAGGAATGAACAGCTTCCGCGTTACAGTGATCTCGCGGGCCGGTACAGCTGAGTGTACAGGTGCAATGGTTACTGTTGCTGTTTGAGATGGTAAATAGTTATCTTTTAAAACCTTTATGATAACTATTTCGCTATCGCCTTTCATGCTTTCAGAAGGAACCACTAACAACCAGGATTTAGCCTCTTCATTCACATTTATTGTCCATGCTACGTTCGCGGAAACTTTAACGGTATCGGAATAGTCAGCATAATTGCCAACCTCGATAACAGAACGGCTGACGCTTAATATGGGATCAACATCCTTATCTTTCTTGCAGGCCCAGCAATGAATGAGCGTCAGAACGACAAAAGGGTACAGGAATATTTTCATTCGCATGGAAGGGGTCATTGATTTCGGGTAAAATTAATACAGAAAATGATAATTATATACCGCATCTCATAACCGCGTCATTTTACCAATAACCGTGTTGTTTTGGGCGATAAGTGTGAAAAGCGTTGAAGGCGGAAGGCGGAATGCTGAACGCTTTGCACCGCGTGTGCAGCTGTCTTATTACCCGAAATTCGCGAGAATGTGACAAAAGGCGCAGACCGGATTTCGCGAGTAAGCGGATATGGGGGTGTTACAGAGTAGGCTGGATGATGCAGTGAGGAATAATCTTACTATTTTTAAGAAATAGTACCTGTAAACGATTATATTTGAATTGGAAGCCACTTGATAAAAAGTGGCTTTTTTGTGGCTTGTCTAATTAAATCAGAAAAAATAATAAAATATGAGCAATGAGATATTCGATGCCTTCGAAAACCAGAATGTTGAATTGTAAACCAGGCTGGCTTTTGATTGAATGCAAGTCAACCCAATTAATTAGTTTGGGTATTCACTATTGCACTCATGTTTAGCCAGATCTTTTGATTCAATTGCTGCCATTGAGGAGGAAAGGTGAGTAAAGAAAGTACTAAAAAAATTAAAAGAAAAAACACTATGGCAAAAGAGAAGACCAATGGATTTATAATGAAAATATCATTAACTCGGAAAATATAATTACCGTTTTTTATTCTAAGCACAACTCAACCTTCTAGATCAGTCTATGAAAAAACTCTTTTTCCTTTTAAACCTGTTTGCCTTTTTAATGCTTGCAGTTAGCTGTAATGTGTACAAAATAAATTGTGGGACGTTCAATAACCAGGCTACGAAAGAGGATAACGAGAATAGCAGAAATTTCATTTTGAAAAATGATGGAACAAAAGTATACGGCGATAAGATAACCTACCAATATGGTCTTGTTTTAAAAGAGGAAATCACAATTGACAAACAGAAATTTAATAGCGCGGAGGTGAGAGGATACCAGGCCAAAGGGGTGTATTATGGAAGAATTGGCGGCAAGTTTGCAAAAAGGATTATACATGGGAAATTGAATGTTTATGTAGAGGAATTAATGTCTATGAAGTTTAACGCTACAAAAAATATCACTACGCTTTATATTCAGTGTTTGCATTATGTTCAAAAGGGAGAAATCGGCGAGTTGGTGAAGATAACCACCCAGAAAGATATAATGCAGTTTGTAGGTGATTGCCAGAAAGCAGTTGAAAATATAAGCTTGAGCCCTGCCAAAATTCGCAAGGCCATTAAAAAAGACTATAATTATTTAAATAACATTTTTGAAAATTATAACGCCAATGATTGTGGTATGGTATCACATGATCCTGTAAAAAATTAACAACAGCATTGCTTAAAGGATTAACCTGCCGTAATGATTTTGCAACCAAAATTCCAACCCTCTGTAAGCCTTGAAACGTTGGCTAGATTTGTTTACGACTTGCATTACATGGACTTAGGAAAGCCATATAGCTATTTCGTCAAAAAGGTAAGCAAGAATAAATTTGAAATGCCTGAGATAACCGATTTGACAGAAGACAAAACAAAAACCGGCAAACGAAATTGGAAACGGTTTTCAATGTGATAGCGATTTAATGAGGTTGCCATTTCAACAATTAAAATGAAATTATTTAATATCATATTTGCCCTTGTGGCTTTATCGGTACCTGGCATTGAAAAAGGATATGCGCAGCAGTCTTTTTACAGCGTTGCCAATGCCAGGTACCTCGATTCGGTAGAACAGGTCGTTAAAAATGGCCTTTGTAATGACTCATTGCTTTATCCTGCCGGTTACAAAAAGAGTTTATTGAAAAAAGATCTACCGGTTATAGAGGTTTTAAATAGCTTTTTCGACAGCACGTTTGAAGCTGCTGGAGTAAATAAAGAATTAAACAAGATCAGGCATGCAAAAGTTAGTAAAACAGAAACTGAAATTGGATTAATTAAGGTCATTCATATTATTATCGATGGACCCTATTGGGATGCGTATGTAACACTTGACTGTATTGGCAATAGTGTAATAAGAAAAAACATTCTATTAAGCAGTAATACCATTAGCAGGTGTGGCTTGCACGGAAACCGGATAACTGATTTTAAGTTGTTTAAAACCTTTGTAATTCCTAAACTGCAGTTTCTGATCAGAGTGAGGGATTATTCCGACATAATTGCGACAGGTTTCTTACAAAACAACCTGGCAAAAGCTGCTGAGATCTATAAAGACTACCGGTTTAATATTCCATCGGATAAAGCAAAAAAAGACGATTGGATCAATAATATTCTATATAACCAATACAACAGCGACAGCGCATGCTGTTACACTTATTACCGGCCTCCTCAGGAATTTATTGCATTGATAAAGAACGGGCAATTAGCGTTGATCACTGATCTGCTTTATTCACCCAATTATTTATATGGGGTGAACGCCATGGAAGCAATGATTTACCTGGCAAATGAAAATAAACTTGTTATAAATGACAGCATGAGAACTAAAATGGAATTGTTGAAACAGGAGAAATCGTTACTAACAGTTCAAAGAACCTCCGATGCTTATGGTATTTACCAGGGGTATAATCAATTAAAAACAACCAACCAACAGGTTATAGATAAATATCGAATTGGCATTCGTTGACCCATTATTCACTTTTCAATACATTCACAGGGTTCATTATTTTGCCGGGTTATCTATTTCCGGTAAATCCATGTTAGCGGTTCGGGCTTTTTCGGCCAATTTTTATTTAAGATCGTCAATTGAATTTGTCAAATGGTAACATATTAAGTCAGGATTTGTATTATCAGGTTCATTTGAGTTCCTAAACGAGCATTTCTCCAACAGATTTATAGAACTTTGATTGTCTTTATGCAGGAAGGCTTCAATTTTTTTAACTTTTATCGTATTGAACGCATAGTCAATGACTTTCTCTACAGCTTCCTTCATTATTCCCTGTCCTTGAAAGTTAGTCAAAAGCTCATAGCCGATTTCACATTTGTAATTTTCATCTGAAAAGCCAAAAAGACAAATTGTCCCAATCAATACGTTTTTGCCACTTAAAGTTATTGCCCAATATAAAGAGTCGCTTCTGATAATCTTATTTATAAAATTCCTTGCATCATCAATAGTATTGCTTATTTGTCTGTCAAGATATTTATTTATTTCACTGTCAGAACGCAAAATGAAGATTTCTTGTTCGTCATTGATTTCCAGTTGTCTGAGAGTAAGCCTTTCGGTTGTCAAAATTGGAAAAGGCGTGAAAGTTCTATTTAACATTTTGTCGTATTTATCTTAGTAAATATTGAAACTACTTACTGGGCATGGAAGCTTTTTCTACAGCATTTAATTTTTCATTTAACTTAAGATACACCGGGTCCTTTGGGAGCAGTAGCTTTTCTTTTATTTGATAATACTGCAATAGACCAAATCTAATGTGAAAAGAAACATAGAATCGATCATCTTTGCTATCCATGCTGTTTAATGCGTTTATAAAAAGGTCACTTTTGCAAATAAACGCCTCTCCCATAGCCAGGTCGCGGGTTTTTGATTCCATAATACCATCCACCGATACCGTTTCTACCAATTGCTCGATCACCAGTGTATCGCCTGTTTTACAAATGTAGTTGGAAAAAATTTCCAGGATAGGTTTATAAAGGCGATCCCTGTGTTCATCCAGTTTATTGATAGTAACGAAATAACCCACACTATCCCTGGTTTCATATGCCCTGATGAAATCAGCCCCTAATTTTTTGTGGGTTGTAAAAATGCTTAATAACATTTTTTGTTGTGTAGTAACGGAGAGTTCCTCTACCAACTGTATCTGGCTTTTATGTATGTATCCCCATATTGGTTTAATAGTACGTACATGCCACCAGTCAGCATTGCCGGGCTCACAGTAGAAGAATTCATTATTCTTAATAGTAGCCACCGCTTCCGAGGTATTATTTGTAGCGCTATACACATTGACTACCGAGCTGGGACCCCGGAGTTGGGCTATCTTCCAACTTTCCGCCCTGGTTATTGAGCCAGGTAATAGGATAATTATAACGGTTATCAATGTTTTTAAATAGACTATCATATAGGTAAAGGTTCTTCCGGAAACAAATTTAGGGACCTAATGTGATTGTTTTATTAAAATTATTAAGTGCGGGCGTCAAAATAAGGTAAAATATATTTTATCATTATATCAAATGGCAGTTTTGATTTTGAAGAATTGTAGCTATTACCAGCAAATGTTACCACCAACTGTAAATCTTTTATCACCATAATATACTGCCCTCCATTTCCAGAAGCAAAAACAACATTGTACTTAAATTTATCAGTCTTTATTTCTTCATTATACCATGTATAACCATAATAAGTAGGTTGTGGAATAGCTGTTTTATTTTTAGAGATCCTGACATTTGAAAAGTTCTCAATTTTTATAAGTCCTTCTGTCATTATTTTAACCCATTTTCCGGAAACAACTCTTCTATTATTAAAAACACCGTCATTTAAAACTAATTGCCCAATTTTATTCATGTCTCCTGGAGAAATATAAAAAGAACCCGCGGTGGTTTCGTGACCAAGTGGGTCTTTTGTCCACTTGTATTTGGTAATACCCAGTGGTTTGAAAAGATATTTATCTGCGAAATCCGAAACAGTCATGTGTGTAGCATGAGCAATTATACCACCTAATAACATTGCATTAATTGACGTATAATCCCATTGAGTTCCTGGTTTGTTTTTTAATGGCAGGTCAAGACAAAATTTTATCCAATCTTTCGTATTCTCCATGTCGTCTTCACAATCTTTGCTTCCATCCCATTCTTCGCAATCAAAACCAGATTTCATTTCAAGCAAATGTTCAATGGTCATGCTGTCTTTTGTAATATTCCAGTTCCCATATGGCTTATACCCCGGGAAAAAAGTATATACTTTTTCATATACATTTTTAATAAACCCTTTGTCAATAGCAATACCAATCAGTATCCCCGTAACTGACTTAAAAGAAGAACGAGTATCATGCAGACTGTCCTTACTTAATCCATGAAAATAGTTTTCAAAAATAAGCATACCACGTTGGGTTATAGTAACTCCCTCAAGGTTAGGATAAGAGCCATTGTTTGCTGTTATAGCAATGCTGTCTAAAAGATTTGCAGGAGTTTGTTGTGCATTTCCACAAGAGCAAAATACTAGTAGTAAACTCAGCGCTGTGAATAGTTTCATTAATTATCAATTATTTGAATACAGCCAAAGAATGGCTTAACTCTCTAATATATGCAACTTGTCGAACTTAAAATGACTTTAACAATCCCGAAGGCCTACTTAATTTTCTTTAATTTAAGCTACTGCAAGAAGGCTTTAAAAAATCCGACTCTAAGATTGGAAGTAAGAAAACTTATTTCCAATTATTAGATACGTAAGCTGCTGAATTTCCATCAAATTCTCCAAATACCGGTTAGACAATCGTCCAGCTTTTCCGACTAAATTGAACAGAACGGTTTTAATACCGTCCGGTTTTTGTCTATCGCCGCTTGAAAGCCTGTTCAGGTCCGGGATCGGTGCTACCCGTAGAATTTGAATTATAAATCGGAGACTTTATAATATACCGGGTATCATTACGTTCAATTAAATCTCTATGGTTACAACAAACGAACTTTATGAACTTGTCAGGAAGGCGTGGTCACAAGTACCAACACCCGCCCGTAAAGATCTTGGCATGATGGAATGGATGTGGGGAAAGTCTTCCGCCCTTGCATTCATGGGAATTGCTCCGATTGATGTTGATACAGACTCGTCCGGTTTTCATGCATCTACGCCATTGATGCACTTACCCCGGAATTGCCAACAGGCTACTATAGAAGTAGCCCGCCACCTGGCGGAAAAGCACGAGGCTCTTTCTTTAAATGAAGAGCAGGTGTACGTGTTGTTGGAGTTGGCTAAGTATTTGCAACAATGAATTACTGGCTCAATGCCTCTTTCAACGGCACATTATTTTTATAGCGTTAAACCATGGCAAATAAATCAATAATAGAAACTGATGTAATACTGGTAGGTGCGGGAATAATGAGCGCAACGCTCGGCATGTTGTTGAAACAGTTGAATCCTGCCATAAGGATTGAAATAGTAGAACGACTGGATGGTGCAGCAACCGAAAGCTCTGACGCATGGAATAATGCCGGCACAGGTCACTCGGCCTTTTGTGAATTAAATTACACGCCTGAAAAAAAAGACGGATCGGTTGATATATCGAAGGCGATTAAAATTGCGGAATCTTTCGAAATATCGAAACAGCTATGGGCTTACCTGGTGGCTAATCAGATCATCGAACTTCCCGACTCATTCATCAAACCGGTTCCTCACATGAGCTTTGTTTGGGGAGATCAGCATGTTAATTACTTGCGGAGGCGATATGAAGCATTGCAAACCTGCCATCTGTTCGCAGGAATGCAGTATTCGGAAGACCGCGACCTCATCAGCCAATGGATACCGCTGGTTATGGAAGGAAGAAAAAAGGATGAGCCGGTTGCAGCTACAAAAATGGATCTTGGTACGGACGTCAATTTTGGTGCGCTGACAAAAAATATTTTTGTGCGACTTTGCTCGATGGAAAATGTGAACATTCATTTTAAGCATGCAGTTACCGGCCTGAAGAAGAAAGACAATAAATGGAACGTGACAGTGCTGAATGAAGAAAATAACAAGCGTCGCGTTTTATGCGCGCCATTCGTATTTATCGGCGCGGGTGGGGGATCGCTACCTTTATTATTAAAATCAAAAATACCCGAGTCGAAAGGTTTTGGGGGATTCCCCGTAAGCGGGCAATGGTTACGTTGCACCAATAAGGAAATTATAGCGCGGCACGCAGCTAAAGTGTATGGACTTACTGCGGTCGGCTCTCCTCCTATGTCTGTTCCTCATCTGGATACCAGGTGGATAAAAGAAAGCAGGGAATTATTGTTCGGTCCTTATGCAGGGTTTACTACAAAGTTTTTAAAAAATGGTTCATTGCTTGATCTTTTCAGATCTATCAAACTCAGTAATATCAAGGCAATGATATTTGCGGGGGCGCGCAACCTTCCATTGACAAAATATCTGATCGATCAGGTAAGGTTAACACCTGAAGCGCGGCTCGATGCACTGCGTGAATATTATCCGAATGCACGCAAAGAAGACTGGGAACTCGCCATAGCCGGTTATCGGGTGCAGGTAATCAGGAAAGATGAAGAAGAAGGCGGCATACTGGAGTTTGGAACTGAAGTAGTATGTGCAGGCGATGGAAGTATCGCTGCACTGCTTGGTGCATCGCCGGGCGCCTCCACCGCGGTTTCCATAATGATAGACCTGCTATACAGATGTTTCAGTGATCATGTAAACAGTACCGAATGGCAAAAAAAACTCGAAGAAATGATACCTTCTTATGGCAAGCCATTGGTCAGGGATGCCGCTCTCACTCAGCAGGTTCGTGCATATACAGCTAAAGTGCTGCGATTACAGCAACCTTCTTAATTACCTCAACAGATCAGCAACAACCTGTTCTGTCCGGATTTTTCTTTTGGTGCACGGTGAAGACAGGGAGGAACCTGACTTTCAGGATGGTCAACCGCCAACCTCCATAGGTGACCAGGGCCTAAGCTTATTGGACGTGCATTAGGTTCAGCCTGATAATGTAGATCAAAGAAATGTTCACTTAAGAATGATTCAAACCCTTCATCTGCTCCATGATATAGCTTTTTGAGCTCATCGCGTATTTCTGGAATAAGTACTTTCTTTTTGCCTTGAGAGTTTGGCAATATTTCACTCGACTCGCCATAGTAAGTGCATAAGAAGGTATCAGCTGGAATAGGAGAGCGATCTACATGGAATGAATAAACATCGGTTGGAAAAAACGGGTAGGTATCATCCCGATCATAGTAGCTGATCACATTAAGGGTTGGCGATGCGCCATGAGCTTTCAATACCTTCAGGTCATTTAAAAGAATTTCACGGGCGAGTTGCCCTTGTTCACTCAACTGAAGTTCACAAAGGTCCTCTTGTTCAACGACCGTTATATTTCCGCTTAGTGCCACCTTTTTAACAATCTCAGAAAAATCACCTGGTAGTTCACGAGTCCAACAAATCGCATTAATTATTCCATTAAATGGCGTAGAAACAAGGTCTTGAAAATTCGTGACACAGTGAATTTGATTCTCAGCATGAGATGGATCTATCATAATAGTTAATAAAAATAAAAAATCATTTGACTACAAAGTATGGGAGCAGCCGGTCAGGCCAGGACAAATACTGATTGAAAAACTTTTGATAAAGATAACAACAAAAAGCTAGCAGATAATGTCCAGCCCCGAGCCAATGCACAACAGAATTACAAAAAATATAATTATTAGAAATATTCTTGTGCGTAGATTCTCTGTGAAGGGATTATTCGCTATTTTTTCTTTCGAAGAAAAGCTCTGGCAGGACGATTTTTATTTCTTCTGCTGCTCCTTCTTTCAGCCAGTAGATAATGAAATTCGCCCTGGCACGCTTCAATTCATAATCTTTACTTTTCATGTCTTCAATTTGCGCAATGAAAGATCTTGAAAATTTCAGAATTGATTGTCCTACTGAATTCAAACATTCGTCTCCTCTCAAAATCAAAGTATCTCCACTCGAAAGTTTAGAAATGAACTCTTGCTTGTCGATGAAATGATCCAGCCGAACGTCTTTGTAACCTAAATGCATAGCAACTTCGTTTGGTGACAAGTAAACTTCCCGATCCTCCATTCGTTCCAGATTTTCTGCTGAAAACCCGTCAAAATGGCCTGCATTTGAATGTACTATTAAATTCTGTTTTGCTCTCGTCATGGCAACATACAACAAGCGTTTGGCCTCATCGGTGGCAATATTGAAAGATTCAAGCATTAAGAAAACATTGTCAAACTCTTTTCCTTTGGCTTTATGGATGGTGGATACGAAAATTGTTTCTCCATTCTCGTTGAAAAAATCTTCTAGCCTGGATTCGCGAATGAAAACATCTAAGTCTGATTTGTATTTTTTCTTTGTATTAGTAGATTCAAAATCTTTTATCAAATTGAGGCAAATATCCAGGTTGGTGCTCGTACGGAACCTGTTTATCAGTTCCCGTTTTGCATTATCCCAAACTTCATCACTAATTACGAATAGATCTACAACCTCGTTCAATATGCTTAGAAAGTACCTTACTTCCAGTAGGTTAAAAAGGCTAAAACCGTCATTTGTTTGAATCAACTTCGCATGAATTCCATTTTTCAATAGAAGACCTGTAATATGAAGTGCTTCTGTGTTCGTCTTTGTGAGCACGCAAGTAGTCCCGATAAGTTCCCCTGTGACGATGTCGTTCACCAGCGGTATAATAAGATTCCTGCTTTGATAGCGGACCAGTCTAATATATCCGTTAGTTGTTTGATGGGGAATAATTGGCGTATCTTTCAGCCGGTTGGCAATATGTGTTACAAACTGATTGGTAAAATTAACCAGATTGTTCCTGCTTCTGTAGTTTTCAACCAATTCATACTTGATAGCCTTGTTCACCAGAATAAACTGTTCTAGGTATTTTGAGTTTGCTCCTCTGAATTCATAAATATTCTGATCGTCATCTCCCACTGCAATCACCCTCATTTCTTCGTTCTCTTCCATTAGTGCATTTATCAAATTGAACTCATCTTCATCCATATCCTGCGCTTCGTCAATTACCAATACAGTTTTTGTAATTCGGCTTGCTTCAACTTCCTTGTTTTTGATCTTCTCTGTTGTCTTTTTTAGTATCACGTCTGATTTCTCAATGCTTCCAACTTTTCCTAGTAAATCGAAGCAATAAGAGTGAAACGTTTTTATCTCGATGTAGTTGGCGGCGTTGCCAATAAGCTTTAACAGACGCTTCTTAAATTCCGTTGCTGCTGCTCTTGAAAAAGTGACCATAAGCAGTTGCTCATGTTTTACGTCTTCCATCAAGAGAAGTGACGCGAGTTTGTGGACCAATACTCTTGTTTTACCGCTTCCAGGTCCAGCTGCAACTACGATGTATTTTGATTCGTTGTCTTTTATTATTTTAAGTTGTGTTGGAGAAAGCTCTCCAAAGAGTTGCCTGAATTTAGCAGGTGTAAGGTTTTGTTTAATTTCATTTTGTCGTGCCCCTTTGAAGTATTTGTTAAGAAATGATGTGTAATTCAGTTGGAAGTAATCTTCTGCAAACTGCAAAGCATCCCGGTAATCGCTAATCATCTTTTTGGCATACTCTCCAACAATATGGATCTGCTGAATCTTGTTTTCATAGAACTGATTTATTTTTTGGTAATCTTCCACTTTGTATCGCTTTTTGTTGTCCTGTTCAAGTCGCTCGATAGTCAATCGGTTATAGGTAACAAGAAATCCCCCTTCAATTTTTATTGCTTCAATTCTTGACAGATAAAATAAGGTATCTTCAATATCATCTATACTTATGTGCGATTTGAAGAGGTTTTGGCTCTGTTCATACGATTCTTTTAACTCGTGTACTGAAAATTCAACTAGCACTTCTTCCTTCATGGCGTCGTTTTCTGAAGAAATTGAATTGCTTTTATTAAAAAGAAGTTCGACTATAAACTTTGCCAGCTCATGTCGTTTCTCCAGTCTTTCTTTCAGTATTTCTTTCGGATGCAGGCAGATTATCGCCAGGTGATTCTTAGAATATTCCAAATTCTGTCGCTTGATCCAGTTTTTGATTGACCAGAAGTTGATGATGGTTTTAATCTTTTTAATATCTACATCTTCACAACCTTTAGCCTCAACGTCTTCGTTCAGCTCCTTGATGTGAAATGTTTTTTCTTGTTCTTTAAATACAGGAAGCAGATATTTTTCAATCTTGCTGAAAATTTCAACGATATTAAGGGAGCGATTTTTGTTTTCACCTTTTTTGATGAAGGCGGTTAGGTCTTTGGCGTCAGCGAGAATTTTTTCCTCACGCAGGAGTGTTATAACGTTTATCACTTCCTCTTTTACAATTCCCAGATGATCACTTATATAATCGATTCTTGATTCGGCAGTTTCGTCTTCTGATTGCTTTCTGTTTTTACTTGAAAAAAGTTTCTTAATGATCCTGATTCCTTTTTCTTTTTGCTTTTCTTCAAACCTTGGCGAGGCATTTATCTTGTCAATGGCTTCCTGTGCATTTCTGGAAAGAATGCTGTTTGCAAAAATTCTGGGCATGTTTTGCCCACGTCTCAAATATCCAGCTTCTTCCAAAGCTGCAATCGCTGTGGTTACTCTTGTTTCTATTTCTACTACAGTATCGTCCCAGCCGGCCTTTCTTGCAATTTCTAATGCAGAGTTCGACACTGTTGACCGAAATCTTGTAATTTCTTTTACTGCTTTCCAAACCTGTTGAATTTCTTTGATGGAAAGTTTAGTTTGATTCAGTAGGATGAAATGTTTGCTAAGATCTTCCTCATTGAATAATACAAAACAATCAGCCACCATATTTTCATCTCGACCGGCTCTTCCTGCTTCTTGAATATAGTTTTCAAGGGAGTCTGATATTTCATAGTGAATCACCATGCCAATATCTTTTTTGTCAACGCCCATTCCAAAAGCAGAGGTGGCAACCATTATTGGAACTTCTCCCGCAATAAAGGCATTTTGATTGGCAGTTTTTTCTTTTACATCCATTTTTCCATGATACGGTTTTGCGTTAAAACCATCTTCCGTTAATCTCTCTGCCAGCGAATATGCTTTTTTTGTTCTTGACACATAGATAATAGTCGGACAATTCTTTTCTTCAATCAAGTCTCTTACTGCCTGGAACTTTTCTTCCTCATTTCCTTTTTCATAAACCTTGTATCGAAGATTTGTTCTTGATGATTTGGATGCGAATATTTCAAGATTCAGCGATAGTTTTTCCTTGAAATAGTCCCGAATGTCTTCTATGACTTTTTGCTTTGCTGTTGCCGTAAAACATGAAACGGGAATTCCGTCTTCCAGGTTTTTCTTTTTCTGGATCGATTTAATAAAATCGCCAATATATAAGTAATCGACCCTAAAATCCTGCCCCCAGGAGGAAAAGCAGTGCGCCTCGTCAATTACAAAACGAGCAATTTTTCTTCCCAAGATCAATCGTTCAATTGTCCGTGAGCGCAATGCTTCCGGTGAGATGTAGAGAAAGGAAGCCGATCCGTCTTCCACTCTTTCAAATGATTTGGCTCTTTCAATAGGATCAAGCAATCCATTTATGGTGACAGCTTCGGTGATACCATTTTTTTCAAGATTGTCCACCTGATCTTTCATCAAGGATTGGAGTGGGGAAATTATCACCGTTAATCCTTTTGAACTTTCAGCACTCATTAAAGCAGGAAGCTGAAAAGTGATCGACTTGCCGCCGCCTGTTGGAAAAACTGCGAGTATTGATTTATTATCAACAGCAGCCTTGACAGCTTTCTCTTGAAGTGGTTCGGAGCCATAAGTTCTGAAAGTAGCAAATCCGAAAAACCGCTTCAAACCTCTGTGGACGTCCAATGCGTTGTTACAATATACACAGCCACTTATGCAGGGTTTGTTTCTCAATCGGAACATTATCCGTTCAACTTCGGGATAATTTTTCAACACCCAGGGTGGTGTAATTGAATGTATTTTATTGTATTGGATGAAAGAATTAATGAGTGATAGACAATATGCCAATGCTATCGGATGATCTGAGATTATTTTCTCTAATTCAACTTGTTCACATATTTCATTTTTGTAGTGCGTTCGAATTAGGTTTTCAATTTCTATACTTGTGCTGGTGTATTCAGTAAAACGAAAAAAGGCGTGAAACTCTCTTCGACTATTTAATAGCAAATAGAAAATTTGTTTTAGCGTTTCATCTAGTTGTTTGAAAGCGGCTACTTCATCGTAGAATAGATCCTTTGCTTTTATTGAATCATTCAAAGGATTGTTAGCGTCTTCCGATTGAAGTTTGTCGTCCTTTAATAAAGCGTGGTAGGGTTTTGTAGGAAAAAGAAGGGGAGAAAGAAATAGGGTATCAATGATATTGGCAGCATTTATGCCTGCATCATTAAGTGCTTTGCCGATATACTTTATGTCGTGGTTGAAAATGTTGTGTCCACAGATAAATTGCGTTCCGTTGAGAAACTGAATAAATTCGATGAGTGAAGGTTTGTGAAAAGAACTTCCATCATCCTTAACACTTCCAATGTCAAGAATTATTCGGCTCTTTGGCTCAATCTCGGTATCAACAAATGCAATCGAATTCATTTTTTAATAGCTGGCGGCCAATTCTCTAATATACACAACTTATTGAATACCAAAACGATTTTAATAAACTGCCCCCACTATTAATATCTTTCACAATAAATATAAGTGGCTGAATTTCAATTAAATTCTCCAAATAACAGTTAGACAATTGTTCAGCCGCCCCCGACCGTAAATCAAGAGAGCCTTCAAGTCATTGGATTTGGAGGCTCTTTTAAGATCGAATACTCTTAGGTGAAATGTATTTTCATGACTGTACATGAAAAACTCAATATTTTTGTTAATGTGACTCGTCGTACAGACATAATGACCCCAAATTAGGCTGTGAATGGGCGTCATATGCCTGGGGATGGCCTGGTAATGGCCTAGATATTGCCTGAGGATGGCCTTGCAACCATAAGTTCCTGTAGGATACCTGTAGAGTCCGTGTACAGTATGTAGGCCATGGCGCTACAAGTTTGCTACCATTGCGGTACCAATATGGCAGGAAGTCGCTGCTTATGTACATTTTGCACTCCGAAAAGCTTGATTAATACCCAATTGAGTGAATATTGCTGTTTAAATACAAAAAATTGAAAATGAATTCCCTAAATGATCATATTCATTATGATTTATAAGAATTAATTTATAACTTGTCGGATTGACATTTATACTCGCACGATTGCAGGGAAAAATCCCATTTGCCAGATGATAATTTTTAAATCTGCAAAAAAAACTATCCCTTTCGTTATGAAGAACCTGGTATTAATTTTTCTATTATTAAGTACTGCTCGTGCAGTAGCACAAACAAACGTTTACACTACAGCTAATGCGCATGCGCATAATGACTATCAACATGAACCGCCACTGGTTGCCGCCTATAATAGTAAGTTTGGTTCGGTTGAGGTAGATGTATTTTTGAACGATGATGTCATACTTGTGGCTCACACTGAAAAAGATATTCCTAATCATAAAACATTGGAAGATTTATACATTAAACCTTTACTGCTATCTATTCAATCGAACAAAGGTTATGTATATGAGGATACGGCATTGTCTTTGATTTTAATGTTAGATGTAAAATCAGAAGCTAAACCTACGATCAATAAAATTATAGAGCTCTTATCAAAGTATCCTGAATTGATCCAATGCAAATCGCTGAAAATACTTATAAGTGGTAATAAACCAGCGCCACGTACTTACGGTTCCTACCCTCCCTTTATTTGGTTTGACGGTTTATTGAGCTCTACCTACAAAAAAGAAGAACTTGATCGTATTGCAGTCCTGAGCGATAACTTCAAGACCTACACAACCTGGAAAGGCGTTGGCGATCTTCCGGGCAAAAATTGGGAGACTTTACAAAAGGCAGTTGCTAAAGGTCATGAATTAGGGAAAAAAGTAAGGCTTTGGAACACGCCTGATTTCATTGAAGGTTGGCAAAAAGTCCTTGAACTGGGTGTTGATTATATAGACACTTATAGTATTAAAGCCCTGGCTGATTATTTGAAGCAGAACAGACCCGAAAAAATATCCAGATAGACATAACTATTTTATATAAATAACAAAGTCTAAATTAGTTTGGGCTTTGTTATTTTTTCAATTTGTGCTATTTTTAAATAGCAGCTATTCCTTAATTCCCCATTTTCTAGTTACTGCAATAAATTATAGTGATAAATCAGTGGAGTTTGAATTGAATTTAGAATCAGATGACTTTTGATTTGATTTTTGAGCTGCATTCCAAAACTGAAATAGAGAAGCATTATCTTCCATAAACTGTTTGAGCCTTTCCGCCGGAGATTTTGAAAGCCATATTTTTAACTGCAACTCTTTTATATGATGTGGTGTATCATTCATACTCCTAATAAATTAAAGGAATTCAAATTAAGCTTATTGATCCATTTTGTGATGTAAGGCCAATCTAACTTTTCAATTGCAGCAAGATTTTTGATATCTTCCATTTGCTGTGGCGATTGAAAGTCTTGTATCCATATCAGCTTTGATATAAGTAAATCTTCCGGAGATACTACATAAATATTTTTATCAAAAAAGTCCACTTTTTTTCTTCTATTAAATTCTTCTTGCCTAAAAGGCTGGTCTTTTAATACGACAAAATCAGCTTTAAAGCCAGACGCATGATCAATGATATTGAACATGCTTCGTCTTTTTACAGCATCTTGAATGGCGTCTTTGTCACAATAATAACCATCCTTAAAATGTTCAATAAAACGATCAATGTTTTTCGGTTCAAGATGAATAATAAAATCAAAATCCCGTGTCGCCCTTGGTACGATGTATATACTCATTGCCACGCTGCCAGAAAGCATATACGGTATATTGGATTCGTTTAGAACATCAGTTATTTTTTGGAAAAAAGCTACCATATTGAGGACAAGTTACTTCAAGTCTGTCTTTTTCGCAAAAAACTTTACCTAATATTCTGATTTACATTAAATTGCGACTGCCTGGCATCAATGCAGTTAAAATCAGGAGGCTCCAGAAAGAAAAACATAAAAGCACAAACAACCCAAAGAGATAAAAAATGATTCTCGGTAAACAGCCAGACCAATTTTATGGATTTTAGAAATATTTACGTCTCTTTTAATAAAATAATGCTACGTTTCATTTTTGCCCTTTTTACAGCTTTCATATTCACGTCCTGCCACACTCAATACAAAAAGTGTAATTGCAGTTCAAAAAATGAAGAAATTAAGGCATATAGTGAAATCTTAAATGAAATTGTGGATCATCGTTCCTACAACCTTTACCTGGGAGAAGATGAAGAAAGAATATTTAAAGACTATGTGGCACATCCGGCAGATACTATAAGAATTGACAAAGAGGTTATGCGACTGCAGAATAAGATTTTTAACGACACCTCCAGGTTTTGCACGATTTACCTCGACACCATCCCAAATCGAAAATTCAATAGTTGGACATATTTCTTTAAAAACAGCTCTGAATTTGGAATCCGGTTACAAAACGCAGTCCGCGAAGTTTCTGAAAATCCGGCCTTGGTATTTAAAACAGTAGGATCCATTCAGACCAGGTATCAGCCAAAGGATTTTACTCTCTGTACGTCAAAGATAGAAATGAATTTTCCTCTTGATTCAACTTGTCACCGATGCTGCATTGGTGTAATACGGGTTTCAAAAATATTTTTTGACTCCACGAGAAACAAAGGTCTCTTTTATTATGAATATGCTGGAAGAAATGGAAATCTTATGAATATAGAAAAAGTTAACGGCAGATGGACCATTATTCGTTCCATTCGAACCTGGATGTCTTAAATAATAATTTCCCCCAAAAAAATAAGTGAACTCTTGAAATGCGTTGCTGGCAAAAAAGATTAAACAATACGAGTTTTATAATTATTCAACTGCCAAAACACATCACTTTTAACCATAAAATTACTGCCTTCGGGTAACAAATAACCAGGTTCAGGATCAAAGGCTATAAGATGACTCAGATTGACTTTATATTTGAGCCATACTCAAATTAAAAAATAGTACGATGAGAAAGCTGGTTTTATTTATGCATGTATCGCTCGATGGTTTTGCAACAGATACAAACGGCGGGCTGGATTGGATCTCTTATGACAGTGAATTGCAGCAATACGCTGATGGAATAGTGGCTACTGTTGGCTCTCCTGTATATGGACGGGGAACCTATGAATTGATGGCAGGCTACTGGCCTACAGTGCTCGATAATCCCGATGCAAGCGAAAATAGTAAGGCTCATGCCAAATGGGTAGATAAAGTAACCAAAATTGTGTTTTCCAAAACCATGAAAAAAGCAGCGTGGAACAACACTATAGTTATAAATGATAACATTGCCGAAGCAATAAATATGCTAAAACAACAACCGGGGAAAGACCTCGTGATATTTGGCAGTCCCGGGTTGGCGCATTCGTTTATGGAGCTTGATTTAATTGATGAATACCAGCTTACGCTTAACCCG
>CBIHPP010000002.1:0-744186 GCA_966212235.1 uncultured Niastella sp.
CACGTACGGTTCTCTGAGAACTTAGAGTTGAAATACTCTGATTTACTCGTTGATTAATGAATAGCCCGTTTTAATCCAATATCTCTACATGCACATTGTGCTGTAGTTACATGAGATTCGGCACGAAATAGACCAACTTTAGTTTTAGGAAAGGCGATGACTAGAGCGCCGGGCTGCCCTCAGGGCCCGGCAATTTTTCCAAACTTTGTACGCTTTTAAAATCCACCAATCCCTAAGCCCTTTTTTAAATGCTAATAACTTTTTTTTCATAATCATGTAGCAGTAAATACTGACCTCCGGGCTTTCTAGCCTGGAGTTTTTTTTTCTTCGACCGCCGAAGTTTCAGCGTAGGCGGTAGTGATTCAGCCTATATTTATATAACAATGAAGGTGATCACTAAATAACTAACAATTGAATGCAAAAGTTACTATTATACATTCTGGTCTCCGGTTTAACACTCAGTGTGAATAGCCAGAACCTTGTGCAATATGTGCAACCCTTATCGGGTACAGCGCCTTCTACTACCATGGCCGCACAAAAACACAGCGAGGCTGGCTCCGAAAAAAATGCCAATACCATTCCGGCAGTTGGCCTGCCATTTGGTATGACGCAATGGACGCCGCAAACAAGAACGACCGAGACAAAATGTATTCCACCTTATTTTTATAAAGACAGCCTGATCAATGGTTTTCGGGGTACGCACTGGATCAGCGGCTCCTGCATGCAGGATTACGGAAGTGTCACTATTATGCCGGTAACCGGCGCCTTGCGAACAACCGGTTATGCAACGCCGTTCTCACATCAGCAGGAGATCACTACGCCTGCTTATTATAAAGTTGATTTACCCGCTTATCATTGCACGACAGAAATAACGGCCACCACCCGTTGCGGTATGATGCAGTTTACCCTGCAGCAGGATGATAGTTTATACCTGCTGGTTATGCCCAACAGCGACCGCGGTGAAGGCGCCCTGCATATTGACGCAGCCAGGGGTGAAGTATGGGGTTATAACCCGGTGCATCGTATTTACCAGGGCTGGGGTAACAAGGCCGGTTTCAACGGTTATTTCTTTATACAATTTGAAAAAGTACCGTTGCGTTCCGGTACGTTCAGTGAAGCTGCCGTGTTTACAACCGACAGCGTTATTAACAATCAAAAGAACATCGGTGTATTTGCCGGGTTTAAATTACAGAAAGGAGAGCAGCTGCGTGTACGAATCGGTACTTCTTTCAGCAACGTCAATGAAGCAAAAAAGAACCTGCGCGCAGAAATTACCACCTGGAATTTTGAAACCATTAGGGCAATGGCCAATCAAAGCTGGCAACAGGCCCTTTCACAGATACAGGTGCAAGGCAGTAATGAAAAGGATAAACGCATTTTTTATACAGCTATGTACCATGCATTACAACATCCACGCTTGTTTAGTGATGTAGATGGAACGTATCCGCCTTTTGCCGGTGGCTGGCAGTTAAAAAAATTACCGGACGGACAGTACTACGATGATTTTTCCATGTGGGATATTTACCGCGCCCAATTACCCTTGTTACAGATATTGCAACCGGCGCGTGTAAATCAGTTTGTATCGTCTATGATATTAAAAGGGGAGCAGGGCGGCTGGCTGCCCATTTTCCCGTGCTGGAACAGTTTTACCGCCGCCATGGTGGGCGATCATGTAACGGCTTTCATTGCATCGTCCTGGGCCAAGGGCATCAGGAATTATGATGTGGCTGCTGCTTACCGCCTCATGCGGCAGAATGCATTTGATAGTCCCAATAAGGAAGATTATGTAAATGGTAAAGGCCGAAGAGCATTGTCATCGTATTTGCAATATGGTTATATTCCTATGGAAGACAGTGTGCCGGAAGCTTTTCATAAAAAAGAACAGGTGAGCCGTACCCTGGAATATGCCTATGATGATTATGCCTTATCGGTTGTAGCCAAAGGGTTGAATAAAATGGATGATTATAAGGAATTGAGTAAGCGTGCATTGAATTACAAAAACGTATTCGACGCCAGGGTGGGTTTGGTACGCGGGAAATACAGTGATGGCCGCTGGTACGAACCCTTTAATGCCGATAAACGCGAGCCTTATATCACCGAAGGCACTCCACGTCAGTATACTTTTTATGTACCGCACGATGTGCCCGGATTGGCCAGTTTGATGGGTGGGGACAAGGCATTGGAAAATTCGCTGGATACCTTGTTTGCAAAAAATGAATACTGGCACGGGAATGAACCGGGGCATCAGATCCCGTTTATGTACAACTATACCGCTTCGCCCTGGAAAACGCAACAGACGGTACGTAACATTTTGAATGAAGAATACAGCGACGGACCTGGCGGATTAAGTGGTAATGACGATGCAGGTCAAATGAGCGCCTGGTATGTATTTGCAGCCATCGGGTTATATCCTGTTGACCCGGTTTCGGGTGAGCATATCCTTTGTTCCCCCATCTTCGACAGAGTATCGTTGCAATTTCCGGGCAATAAAAAACTGGACCTCGTGTGTCACAGGAAATCAACCGGCGATTTATACATTAAACAGATCCATTTGAATGGCAAACCCTATAAAAAGAATTTTATTTCTTATTCCGATATTATGAAAGGCGGTGTGCTGGACATTTATTTACAGGAACAGCCATCTGCCTGGGGCGCGGCGCCAGTCGCCCGCCCATCAGGATTAACCCTTAAAAAATAATCAACACCTAAACAATCCCGAATGATACAAAAATTGATGGTTGCCGGAATGGCATTGCTAATGACAGTAACCGGTTCCGCACAACAGATATATAACGTAATGACATTTGGTGCCAAAGGCGATGGTAAAACAAATGATGCACCGGCTATTCAGAAAGCCATAGACGCCTGTTCAAAAAGCGGGAGCGGTCGCGTGTTGTTTCCTGCCGGCCATGTTTTTATGGCCAGTCCGTTTAATTTGAAATCGGACATCGATCTCCATGTAGAGGCCGGCGCGAAATTGCTTGCCAATCCCAATGAAAATGTTTACTCCAACAGCGCTTTCCGGCAAAACCCTGGTGAAGGCACCATCTGGATCGGCGGTGAGAACATTAAAAACATAACGATCAGCGGCCAGGGTGAAATTGATGGTAATGGCATTTCCTTTATGGGTAAGGAACTGGATGATTCCTATGAATTAAAACCATTCACTGTACTTGATCCGCGCCCGCATGTACTCACCATCGTAAACGGTAAGAACATTCGCATAAAAGATATACATATCGGTAACTCCGCTTACTGGACGATTCACCTCGCCGGTTGTAATGATGTGGTAATTTCCGGTATTACTTTACTCAATTCTCTGAAAGTGCGCAATGGCGATGGCATCGATTTAGACCATACCAAAAACGTAACCATCAGCGATTGCCGCATTGAAAGCGGGGACGATTGTATCTGTTTAAAGAACAGAAGAGAATATGCGGAATTTGGCAATTGTGAGAACATTACGGTGAACAATTGTACCATGACGTCGAGAAGCTGCGCCATCAAGCTCGGTTCTGAAAATGTAGACACCATCCGGCGGGTAGTTTTCAATAATTGTATCATTAAGAACAGCAACCGCGGACTGGGTATTCAAAACCGCGATGAAGGCGTGGTGCATGATGTGCTCTTTTCAAACATCACCATCGAAAGCCATTTGTTCTCCGATTTTTGGTGGGGCAAGGCGGAACCCATATATGTGACCGCTTATCGCCGGGCAAGGATCAGTCACAAAGATGCCAACTGGCGTTTTCCCAAAGACGCCACCGTAGGCAGGGTAGGGCAGGTATACAATATTACTTTCAGCAAAATCAAATGTACCAGTGAGAATGGTATTTATGTAAGCGGAGAGTCAGCCGATAAAATTGCCAACATCAATTTTGAGGATGTAGAAGTGCTGATCAATAAATCTACCAGTTTCCCCGGTGGCCAGTACGACCGCCGTCCGGCGGATGTGGAAGGCTTTATAAAAGGACGCACCTCCGGGTTTTATATTGACAAGGCGCAGCGCATCAGCCTGCGTAACTGTTCGGTACAATGGGGCGCTAACCGCCCGGAATATTTCGCTCATGCCGCGGAAGCGCATGGTGTTGACAGTTTTTCTGTAAACAACCTGCAGGGCGGGGCCGCTTTTCCCGACAAATTAAAACCAGTGCTCGAAGAAGTGAAATAACCCAATTGCAATAAAAGCCCGTATTTTCAAAATGCCCGGTTTCCGCCAGTAGGCGGAAGCCGGGCATTTTGGTTTTGCTTTTGGTTTGAAGCTTGCAGCCTGGAGCTTGTGGCTTTTCTTCTTGCCTTTGTTAACATTCTTTTGGCTGAAAATCCTCTTTTTGTCTTTATTTTCGCCACGATCAATTTGCAAATTTGAGAACCCTACAACTTCATTCTATGCGATCTTTTTTATGCCTGTGTTTACTGGGCCTGCATATTGCTGCCCTGGCGCAGGATGAATCCCTGCCCGACCTTCGTAACAAAAGAGAAAGCTTTGTAAAATATCCCAAAGGAGAGATCCGCGATGACCTGGCCACATTTACCATTGGCGGTATCGATGAGCGTATTGGGAAAAAACCGCTCGAAAAATTACCGGCTACCGATTACAATTTGCGTTCAATAACATTTGAAGGCCCCAAAGTGAAAGTTGTTATTACAAGCGGAACTTTTGAGGCTTCCAAACACAAACTCTTCTATTACTACGATAAAAAGTATTTAGTCAAAATAGATGGGAAGCCTTATTATGGCGATTATGGTACGGTTCCTACAACAACGATTGCTTCGGTTAATGTTATAATTAATAACAAGGATACCGTGTCTGTTCCACCGGCTGCTTTTGCCGATCTGTTCCATCCTGAATTCACCTATACAGATGGCGGAACAATACGTACACATAATGCCGTTTTCCTTTCGGCCGACAAGCACAGGATGTACATCTATATGGTGAACGCGGAAGCCATTGGTAAATATGAAGTAACCTGGATTTTGCAGGATAATAAATATGTAGGACGTGTTATTGATTCGGGTATCATGAAATAAACAGTTCTTTACAACCGGCGTATCCGGGAATTCCTTTTCCAGGAGAAAAGGAGCGCTATTGTGGTTTATTAATAGGTATAAACAACACATTGTCAGATTGAAAGCGCCTGAAAATCTCACTAAAAAAAATAATTTTCGCCGGCAAACAATTTACGAAGCACGAACACCGTTAGTATATCGGTTTTTCATAGGATATTGGATTTTTAACAGGCCTGGGTTTCTACCCGGGCCTTCTTTATGTTAATAACAGCTTTCCCGACCAAAAATGTAGAATTTTAGCAACAATACGATCCGCCCCGTTGTAAAACTTTCAAAAGGGGGTAGAAAATACAATCCCTACAGGTAAGCATGGTTTTTTCCTTATAAAAAGCAAACCTGTAAGTATGAACTGGGTGGATATCTTATTATTGTTAATAGTCGCTTACGGCATTTATGATGGTTGGCAAAAAGGATTTATCATGGAGCTGTTGTATCTGCTGGGATTGGTCGTGAGCATTGCGGCTACCTTTTTATTATATCCTTACCCTACTATTTTTATCAACAAATACATTCCCTCCTTAGGTTCCTGGGCATTACCCTTTGCTTTTATTGTTACTTATGTCTTAATGCGGGTGTTGACAAACTTATTAACCAATAAAACATTACACAACATTCCGGTGAATGCCCATGGCCGCTGGGATAACAAATTCCTCGGTATTCTACCCGGTTTTTTTAATGGAGTTGCCCATGCAGTAATTATGGCGGCCCTGTTGCTGGCGCTGCCGATCAGTAATAACATCTCCAATAAAACACGCGAAAGCCGCTTTGTGGTAATTTTATCGGTTCCCGCCGAATGGATAGAAACAAAATTGTCGCTGGTATTTGATGAGGTAGAAAGAACGATGAACCGGTTAACGGTAAAACCCGGTTCAAATGAAACGGTGATACTTCCTTTTAAGGTAATTGCACCACCATCGCGGGCCGATCTGGAAGCAAGAATGCTAAGCTGGGTGAACGCAGAACGAATAAAAGCAGGATTGAATACGCTGAAAGCCGATCCGGAATTAACAAATGTGGGTCGCAAGCATTCGGTAGATATGTTCCGGCAAGGCTACTTTTCGCATGTATCTCCCGATGGCAAAGGGCCGTTCGATCGTATGCGTAATGACAACGTTAAATTTACCAATGCAGGTGAGAACATTGCCCTGGCGCCTACACTGGATATTGCACATAGTGGATTAATGCATTCACCGGGTCATAGAGCCAATATCCTGCGACCCGAATTTGGCCGCCTCGGCATTGGCATCGTAGATGGTGGAAAATACGGATTGATGATCTCGCAGGAGTTTCGCAACTAAGCTAGTAGTTACTTTCTCCCAAACAACTTACTGATCACAAAGAATATCAGGGCGATTACGCCTACCACTAAAATGATTCCCCACCACATTCCGGCTTTAAAGATGGTTTCAATAGCAGCGCAACTACCATAAAACATGGTCATCAGCAAGAAGATAAATCCGTAATACTTTTTCATATGTCCTGTTTTGCCATTACTATCTAAAAGTACATGCCTTTTGTAACTGCTTGTATTTCATTGCATTTTGAGGCTTTTGTGTGGAATTAATTGCCCGAATACGCTAAACGCTCAAGGTCAAGGGTTCAAGCTCCAGGGCTCAGGATTCAAGGCTGAACTGCATTTTCTCGTTGCCTTGTACCTTGTTGTCTTGTACCTTGTGTTGTCTTGTGCCTTGTTGCCTTTCTTTATGCCTTTTTCAACTTATTTTTGCGCCATGCAAAAACCGGTTATAGTAATTAAGCTTGGCACAGCAGTCATAACCAATAGCGAAGGAGTAATAAGTACGACCATTATAAAAAAAGTAGCGGCCGGAATTGCCGAATTAGCTGCTACACATCGTGTTGTATTGGTATCGAGCGGAGCGGTAGGCAGCGGTAAAGTGTTTATTCAAAATTATAAAGGCAGTATTACCGAACGCAAAGCTGCCGCAGCAGTAGGCAATCCCCTGTTGATCCAATTATACCAGAAACATTTTTCGAAATACGATATTCCTGTAGCACAGGCTTTGTGCGAACGCCATCACTTTTCAAACCGTTTTCAATTCGTTCAATTAAAGGAGACTTTTGAAGCCTTCTGGCAGAACGGCATTGTGCCCATCGTTAATGAAAACGACCTGGTGAGTAATGTGGAGTTGAAATTCTCCGATAACGACGAACTGGCTACCCTCATAGCAGTGGGGTTTGATGCAGAAACCCTTATTATTTGTACCTCCGTTGGCGGATTTATGGATGATGCAAAAAACATCATTCCCCGGGTTGAAAAGATCGACAGCAAGGTCATGGGCTATGTGCAAACCGGTAAAAGCAGCCTCGGATTGGGCGGCATGACTTCCAAGCTTACCTTTACCCGGCTGGCTACTTCATTGGGCATACAGGTAATCATTTGCGGACTGAATGGAAAAGCGCCGTTTGCCGAAGCATTGACCGGTGAAAATGGAACTACCTTTGTATCGCAAGCTTCCAATTTAAAAACCCGGCAGAAATGGCTGGCCAGCGGTTCCATTACTTTGGGCACTATTCTGGTTGACAAAGGCGCGGTAAAAGCCTTGCGGCAACGCCGGAGTTTGCTTACGGTAGGTGTTACCAATGTGCAGGGAAAATTTGCAGCGGGTGAAGTAGTGCAAATAAAAGATGAAGAAGAGAACATCATCGGCGTTGCCAAAGTAAAACTCGATACGGCTGCCATTCGCGACGGTATCTCGCAAAAGAATGTACTGGCAGCGCATGCTGATGATATTGTAATTTTTTAAAAAGGCCTGATGAACAGTATACAACCATTAATAATAAAAACCTGGAAAGCCGCTATCAACCTGCGGCAGGCGACCGATAAGCAACTGAAAACGGCTTTATTACAACTGGCCGATGCCCTGGAGAAAAACAGTGCGGCCATTCTGAAAGCCAATCAACTCGATGTAGCAAAGCAGGACCCCGATAATCCGCGGATAGACCGGTTATTGTTAAACAAAGAACGAATCAGCGGTATTGCCAACAGTATAAGAAAGATAAGCCGGCTGCCTAACCCTTCCGGCAAAACGCTGGAGAAACGCCGGCTCTATAATGGATTGCTGCTGCAAAAGATCACTGTGCCATTGGGCATCGTAGGCGCCATATATGAATCAAGACCTAATGTAACTTTTGATATTGCGGCGCTTTGTTTGCGCAGCCAGAATGGTTGTTTGCTAAAAGGCAGCAGCGAAGCCGAGAATACCAACGAGGCCGCCATCCGCCTCATTAAAAAAGTATTGAAGGCAAATGATATTGATCCGGATTGTGTAACGCTGTTACCTGTTGACCGGGAAACGGTACAGGAATTATTGACGGCGACCAAATATGTTGATGTGCTGATACCGCGCGGTTCCGATTCGCTGATACAATTTGTAAGAAAGAACAGCCTGGTACCGGTGATTGAAACCGGGGCCGGGGTTTGCCATGTGTATGTAGAAAAAGAAGCGACTATTAAAAAAGCGGTGAACATTGTCGTGAATGCCAAAGTATCGCGCCCATCGGTGTGCAATGCCGTGGATACAATACTGGTAGATGAAAAGGTAGCGCCTGCATTTCTGAAACAATTGCAGCCGTTGTTCAACGAGCACCAGGTAGAAGTATTTGCCGATGCCAAAGCCCATAAATTATTAAAAGGGTATCCGCATTTACAAAAAGCGGCGCCCGAAGATTTTGACCGCGAGTTCCTGAGCCTGAAATGCGCCATCAGGGTGGTAAAGAACATCGATGAAGCGTTGGAGCATATCAGCGAGCATTCTACCAAACATTCCGAAGCCATCGTTTCGAACAATAAAAAACACTGCGCCCGCTTTTTACAGGAAGTGGATGCAGCCACTGTATATACCAATGCATCGACCCGCTTTACCGATGGGGAAGAAATGGGATTGGGTGCTGAAATAGGCATCTCCACACAGAAATTACATGCCCGTGGTCCCTTTGCATTGGAAAAGTTGGTCACAGAAAAATGGTTATTGCAGGGAAATGGACAGGTGAGATAATTCACCCCCAGCCCCCTGAAGGGGGTAAGTTTCCCCTTACCAATATTGAGGCAGTTACAGATTACAGCGTTTGCACGGGCGTTTTATTTACTCTCCGCCAGCAGGCGGACTGTGGTGTTTTATTGCGTATATTGTCATATAAACAATTGATGTACCCTAAGTAATTATTACTGTTTACCAATTATCCCGGCTGAGTCGGGATCTTGCCGATTTACAATGATCAACCGGATACTGATAATAACGATTTGCTGCCTGCTCAACCTTCATCCTGTGTTTGCACAACCCGTGCAATACCCATTCTCACACCTTGATATTACCAACGGATTATCGCACAACCAGGTTACCGCCATTATAAAGGATGCAAAAGGATTTATGTGGTTTGGCACTGCTTCAGGCTTGAACCGGTATGATGGATATACCTTCAAAGTATTTCGCCACAAAGAAAATGACACCACTTCCCTCAATGACGATCTGATCGTAAAGATCCAGGAAGGGCCGCATAATAAATTCTGGATAGATACCCGCTATGGACAAAGCATATTTGACCCGGTGTCGGAAAAAGCCATGGCCAATACATCGGCCTGGTGCCGGCAATTGTCGTTGCCCGTGGCGCGCGTTACAGGTATAGTAAAAGATAAACAAGGTTGTTTCTGGTTTGCGCAAACCGGGTATGGGCTTAGCCGGTATAACCCGGCAGCGCACACGGTACGCCGGTTCATACGGCAGCGGGTAATGAACAACACACCTGATATTGCCGATATGGCTGCTGATAATACAGGTAATGTATGGGTTATGTACAAAGACGGCTTGCTGGAAGGATTTAACCCGGCCACGGAAAAAATGATCTACAGCAATGGCGGATTGTTTAGATCGAAGGAAGAATTAGGATACCGGTTATTTGCCGATGCGGAGAATGATCTATGGATATATACTGATGCCTATCCGCAGGGGGTGTTTTGTTACAGTATTAAAAATAACAGTCTGCTGCATTATCACCGGGATGCAACAACAAATCAGTTAAACACCAATCTGGTTACCGGTATTCAGCAGGATAATAACGGCATTGTCTGGATCATCACCGATCACGGTGGGGTAAACCTGCTGAGTAAAAAAACAGGGGCCGTATGGTACCTTGAAAATAAACCCGAAGATATAAAGAGCATCAGCCAGAACAGTTTGATGGCCATTTACCGCGATAACACCGGTATCATCTGGCTTGGTACCTATAAAAAAGGGATCAATTATTATCACGAGAACATCATCAAGTTTCCGGTGTACCGGCATTTATTATCCGACGCGCATAGTTTGCCGTTTGATGATGTGAACCGTTTTGTGGAGGACGATAAGGGTAACCTGTGGATCGGTACCAACGGCGGTGGATTAATTTATTACGATCGCAGTACCGGTAATTACCGCACCTATAAGCACGATCCCGCCAATGCCAATAGTATCAGCAATGACGTAATTGTTAGTTTGTGTATTGACCATAATAAAAAATTATGGATCGGGTCTTATTATGGCGGATTGGATTGCTACGATGGTAAGCGGTTTATTCATTATAAACATGATCCGCAGAATGCAACCAGTATTTCAGATAACAGCATCTGGGAGATCTATGAAGATGCGCAAAAACAACTATGGGTTGGTACATTAAGCGGCGGATTGAACCGCTTTCTTCCTGACATAAACGGATTTTTTCGCTACCGTAAAGAGCCTGGTTCTTTACATTCAAATTACATCGCCGCCCTGGCAGAAGACGAGGAAGGTAATTTATGGATAGGGACCGAATCAGGCATTAATGTATTGAATAAACGAACGGGTAAGTTTACTTACTACGAACACAATTCAAAAGATAAGCGCAGCCTGGGTAATAATAATGTAACGGCTTTGCTGAAAGATACGCGGGGAAATATGTGGGTGGCTACCCGCGATGGGTTAAATTATTTTGATAAAGCCACTACCTTCTTCCATCATTTTAACCAATCAGATGGGTTAGCAGAAAGTAACCTGCTGACCATAATGGAAGATAATGCCCATACGCTGTGGCTGGGAACAACCAATGGTATTTCAAGAGCCTGGGTGCAAAACGGCGTCAATGGCGCTTTGCAAATACAGGTTAGAAATTATGATGAACGCGATGGTTTGCAGGGTCGGGAATTCAATGAAAATGCAGCGTTGAAAACACAAAGGGGTGAAATGATATTCGGTGGCGCCAATGGTTTTAATATTATCAGTCCGGAGGCCATTTCCCATAATACCATTGTGCCCGATGTGGTACTGACCGATTTGCGCGTATTTGATAAAAGCCCTCAACCAGGCGAAGTGATCAATAATCGTGTTTTGTTGAAAACAGCTATTTCTGCCATAAAGGAAATTACGCTGAAGTATCACGAGAACATTTTCTCCCTGGAATTTGCTGCACTCAATTATTCCAACCCCGAAAAAAATCAATACGCATATAAGCTCGAAGGGTTTAATAACGATTGGCTCACGGCAGATGGTACACACCGCACCGTAACCTATACCAATCTGGACCCTGGTAAATATATTTTCAGGGTAAAGGCCAGTAATGGTGATGGCGTGTGGAATGAAAAAGGTACCGCACTGCTGGTAACCATATTACCGCCGTTCTGGAAAACCATACCTGCCTTTATTATCTATGCATTATTGGTGGCCGCCATATTATTTGCCGCCCGCCGGCTTACCATTCAGCGGGCGCATATGCGTTTTCAACTGGCGCAACAAAAGAAAGAAGCAGAACGGGTACATGAACTGGACTTGTTGAAATTGAAATTCTTTACCAACGTTAGCCATGAGTTCAGAACACCGCTATCATTGATCATGGCGCCGGTGGAAAAGATGCTGAAACATACCAATGAACCGGAACAGAAGAAGCAGTATCAATTAATATATCGCAATGCGCGGCGGTTACTTGCTTTGGTAAATCAATTGCTCGATTTCAGAAAACTGGAGATGCGGGAACTGCGCCTGTATCCATCCCTGGGCGATATTGTTTCCTTTGTAAAGGAGATCAGCTATTCGTTTACCGATATGGCCGGAGCGAAACACATTACCTTTCATTTTGCCACAGACATTCCCTCTTTGCAAATTTCATTTGATCCTGATAAACTCGAACGCATCTTATTCAACCTGCTTTCCAACGCATTCAAATTTACGCCCGAACATGGAAGCATAGAAGTCATGTTGGCCATGCGACCCGGTGATGGTGATAACCAAAATATGCAATATGTATCCATCGAGGTAAAAGACAGTGGGATCGGTATTCCGCCGGAAGACCAGGATAAAATATTCGAACGTTTCTTTCAACACGATGTGCCGGGCAGTATCCTGAACCAGGGAAGTGGTATCGGATTGGCCATTTCCAAAGAATTTGTACGGCTGCACCAGGGAATTATTTCTGTAGCAAGCGAACCGGGTAAAGGCACCTGCTTTACGGTGCTGTTACCGGTAAACGTACCCATTACGGAACCGGCTACGAGTGGTAGTGAAGAATTGTTGGCGGAACCAATCGAAGAACAGCCCGGTCAGCCTGGTAAAGCCGGCCGTAAAAAACCGGTCATTCTCATTGTTGATGATAATGAAGACATCCGGTTCTATCTGAAAGACAACCTGCGCCGGAACTATACAGTTTATGAGGCGGTGAATGGGGCAGAGGGTTGGGAAAAAACCAAACAACATCAACCCGACCTGGTAATAACTGATGTCATGATGCCGGTGATGGATGGTATGGAATTGTGCCGAACTATAAAAAATGATAAGCATACCTCACATATACCCGTTATATTGTTAACGGCGCGGTCAGCAGCCGAACCAAAACTGGAAGCCTTCCAGGTTGGCGCCAATGATTATGTGACCAAGCCGTTTAGTTTTGAAATGTTACAATCGCGCATCAAAAACCTGCTGGCGCAGCAGGAAGCCATGCGAAAATTATTTCAAAAGCAGGTAGAGGTTAATCCTTCGGAAATAAGTATTACTTCGGTTGATGAACAATTTATCCGCCAGGCGATAGAAACTGTAGAGACAAATATTTCCAACCCTGATTTTTCTGTAGAAGACCTGAGCCGGGCTTTGCATATGAGCCGGGTTGCCCTGTATAGGAAATTGCTGGCTTTAACGGGTAAATCGCCCCTTGATTTTATTAAAACCATCCGTCTGAAAAGAGCTGCCCAGCTGTTGGAAAAAAGTCAGTTTACCATTTCAGAAATTGCCTATGAAGTAGGATTCAATAATCCCAAATACTTTGCCCGCACTTTCCGTAAGGAATTTGGCATCTTGCCATCGGAGTATGCCGTAACCCCCCAACCTCCTAAAGGGGAGTAACAATGTGATAATTTGCTAATATGATAATTTCCTAATGGGATAATGCGATAATGGAAAAAACATACTAATTGCTGAATAAATAAGGCAGCTATTTCTATTTACATTCCCCCCTTTAGGGGGCTAGGGGCTATTATTCACCCGGGTTAACATTTGAATACCCTGAAAATAACATTTGAGTACCCCTGTATTTTATTACAAAAGGTACTTTAGCCGTCTGTTACAATGCGTGGTTGCCGATAAATGATACTGGTTCCTGGCCCCTGGCAAACCTTTTGTTACAGAACGATTGCTTTCCATTGCCTTTTCCTTTTTCCAGGTTGTCCGGATCATTCCCGGGCAACCTGGATTTTTTATGGCCTTCCGGTAAAAATTGGTCAATAATATCTCTTGCGGGGGTACATTCCGGGGCTAATGCTTTTAGCCCTTGCTGAGCAGGGAGTTATCAGGGTATAATCACCCCGGCATTAATAAATTGTTAAAAGAACAGTTGTTAGTTTGGAGGCGTTACATAATTAAATATAGGATGTTGCGTTTAACATACTGTATAGGTAAAAACCAGGGGTGATTTTGTAGGGATTGTACTGTAAAGGCCCGGAAACTAAGTATTATTCTTATCTATACGTACTTAATTACCAGTAGTAAGCGTTATATATATTACGCATTGAATAACATCGATTATGTGCAGAGACAGTCAATGCTTCGAGGCTTCAGGACCAACGTGTTTACAACATTTACAAGTTTACATTAATCAATAACTTAAGATGGCATATACACCGTCTTCAACCCGTTATGATTCCATGACGTATAATCGTTGCGGCAATAGCGGTTTATTATTACCTGCTTTGTCGTTGGGTTTGTGGCATAATTTCGGTGGTGTAGACGATTTTAAAAATGCACGACGTATTGTACGGCATGCGTTTGACAAAGGCATCACCCATTTCGACCTGGCCAATAATTACGGGCCTCCGCCCGGTTCGGCCGAAGAGAATTTCGGGGCCATGTTGAAGAAGGATTTCTCCGGTAACCTGCGCGATGAGTTGGTTATTTCAACGAAGGCAGGTTATGTAATGTGGGAGGGGCCTTACGGCAATTGGGGATCGAGGAAGTACCTGATGGCGAGCCTCAATCAAAGTTTAAAACGGATGCGGATAAATTATGTAGACATCTTTTACTCGCACCGGCCTGATCCCGATACGCCTTTGGAAGAAACAATGATGGCATTGCATGACATCGTTAAGCAGGGAAAAGCGTTGTATGTGGGCATATCGAATTATCAGGCGCCCGAAGCAAAAAGAGCGCTGGAAATATTAAAGCAGGCAGGAACACCATGTATCATACATCAACCAAAGTATTCGATGTTTGAAAGGTGGGTGGAGAACGGGTTGTTAGATGTGTTGTCTGAATATGGAGTGGGTTGTATTCCGTTTTCTCCATTGGCGCAGGGATTATTAACCGATCGCTATTTGAAAGGGATCCCGGGTGATTCAAGAGCATCAAAGGCGCATGGTTTTTTAAAGACCAATGACATTACGCCGGAGAAGTTGGAGAAAATAAATAAGTTGAACGAGGTTGCCAAACGGCGTAATCAGTCGCTGGCGCAAATGGCGCTCAGTTGGTTACTGAAAGATAAAAGAGTAACGACGGTGTTGATAGGGGTAAGCTCAACAGAGCAGTTGGATAATAACCTGGCATGTTTAAATAACAAGGAGTTTAGTGCTGCAGAACTGGAAGAGATAGAGCTAATATTGAAGGGCTAAACAGGTTAATGACAAATCAAAAAAAGTGCTAAACCAATCAGTTAAACATAACAACATTGAAAGGCTTTAAAACGCTTAGACGAAACAAAATTTAGTATTATATTGTGCACCGTTCGAAGAACGGTTAGGTCTGATATCTTATTTAGTAGCTACTTATCCATACACCTGAAATGAAAAAGACAATCCTGCATTTTTTACTCATGCATGGGATTTTAACCCAGGCGCTTGCACAGGGAACTGCAACCTCCCAATCTTTAGGAACAGATAAAGAGCATTCCACTATGTGGGGTCTTTATAGTTCCAACGATCGTGCCAACAACAACATTAGAGCCAAGATACCACTGCCGGCATTGCTGGGTCAACAGGGACTTGACGATAATACCGTTAGTTCTTCTGCACACGTAAATGTATTCGATTCGTATATAGAACGGGTGACTATTGATGCCAAATCATCTGGTAATTTTACCATGCAGGTGTTTAGCAAAGGTATACAACCGGGACAAACGATCGAATTTCAGGTGCTTGATCCAACCGGTAAATCACTGGGAGCTCCTTCACAGATTGCAGCTGCAGAAAATGCTGAACTAAAAAAAGAGTTTTCCATGATCAGAACATGGAACCCTGAAAATCCGCATCTGTATCAGGCTGTATTAACATTAAAAGACGCAAATCAACAAGTATTATACACTTTTACTAAGAAATTCGGATTCAGAACTGTTGAATCAAAAGGTGATGGCATCTATGTAAATGGCGTGAAGGTGATCTTTAAAGGGATCAACCGTCGCAGCGCTGACCTGGGCAATGCCCGTACATCGGAAGAGGCCTACCTGACTGATATCAACACCATGAAGGACCTGAACATGAATGCCGTGCGGTTATCGTACTACCCGGTAGATCCTCACTACTTCGACCTTTGCGATTCGATCGGTTTATTCGTTATCAGCGAACTGACCGGAGCCGACGCAAAAAAAATGGTAAAGGATATTGTGTTCAGCGGTCTGAACCATCCTTCGGTAGTATTGTGGTCAACCGGACCTGAGAATGCCAGCAACACGGCCCTTGATAAAGAATTCGCAACATACGATGTACAGAACCGCGTTGTTATTCACCCGGTAGCTAAAGGCGGCGATAAAAAGAATTCCGATTTCAATACCGTTGCCAACTCTATTTTATACGGAACAGAAGCGTTTACACCCACCGAAATTGGTAATGGTATATACAATGGCGGTCGTGCAGCCGGTTTAGATGAGTTCTGGAGTGAAATGAGCAAGCAAACAAAATTCTCCGGCAGCTTCCTGGCTTCTTACCGCGATGAGAACGGTATTGAATCAGCGAGTGGTTATGATATCAAATCAACAGAAAAGTGGGCAAGCTATTTTACCATCAAAGAAGTATGGGCGCCTATCGGTTTCGATATCGCCAGCCTCAGTCCTTCCTTCAATGGTACGCTGAATGTTGAAAACAAATTCCTTTATACAAATCTTAACAGGGTCAAGTTCGATTATAAGCTGGTCCTTTTCCCGAAAGCAACCCAGAAGACATTGGCTCCGCTGGTAATTGAAGAAGGAACTGTGGCTTCGCCTTATACCGGCCCTGGTGAAAAAGGACAGTTGAAGTTTACTTTCGCGAATCCTTTCACGCAAGCTGATGTATTGTTATTGGTTGCAACGGATACCAGAACAAATAAGGAGATCTGCACCTGGACGTTGCCTATTCGCAAGCCTGAGGATGTGATGAAAACGTCGCCTGAAGTAGCTTCTATTTCTACCATCATGCGAACTGAGGATGATAACTTCCTGTCGCTGGTAATGGATGGTATCAACTATATCTTCGATAAGAAGACCGGTAACATTACCAAGGTATATGTAGGTAAACGTGATATTCCTTTCAATGGTCCGTTCCTGGCAGGTGTCAATAGTGGTTATGCCCTGGCCGATTTCAAACACCTGGTAAAAGACAATATACATTCCGTTGAGGCTACTTATAAAGGAGAGAATTATTTGTTTGTAAGATGGACATTCCACACGGGTGATTTACCCCGTATGGATTACCAGTACTCCGTTAAAGCTCCCGGCGAATTCGTAGGGATTACCTTTAAATATCCCGAAGAAAAGATCGTTGGTATGAAGTGGATGGGACGTGGTCCGTTCCAGGTGTGGAAGAACCGCATAAAAGGTCAGCAGTTAGGTGTGTGGGAAAAACCGAACAAAGCAGGAAGCAATTCCGAATTCAAAGGATGGCATGCGGATATCTACTGGATCCAGTTCCAGACAAACATGGGTAACTTTACTTTTTATACCGATCAACAGAATATGTACCTGCAATTATTCAACCCATTGAAACAGGGTGCTTTGTTGAATGAGTTCAACAGCCCGCCATTCCCTGACAATGGTAATATCGGGTTTATGCATCAGATCAGCGGTCTTGGTACCAAAGCGCCTGAGAAAGAAGTGGCTTCTAAAAGCCTGAAGAGTGCGAATGACCAGTTAAGCGGTTCTTTATGGTTTGATTTCAGATGGTAATATAAATTCTACGTTAAATAAGAAACCCTCCCGTCTCGGCTCAGCCGAGACGGGAGGGTTTTTCTATTGTAGTCATTTATCCGACCTTTATGCCATGGAATATGTACAGTTAGGAAAATCAGATCTGCATATCAGTCGCATTGGTTTTGGCTGTATGTCGCTGGGTGATGATGATGCGGCCAATGAGATCATCTTACAGCGGGCCATAGACCTCGGTATTAATTTTTTTGATACGGCCGATCTGTACAGGAAAGGGATGAACGAGCTATGCGTTGGCAAGGCGCTTAAACCCAATCGCGATAAAATATACATCGCTACCAAGGTGGGCAATCAATGGCGGGCCGATGGCAGCGGGTGGGACTGGAATCCACGTAAAGCATATATTCTGGCAGAAGTAGAGAACAGTTTACAACGGTTGCAAACAGATTATATTGATCTGTATCAGCTGCATGGCGGCACCATCGATGATCCCATTGATGAAACCATAGAAGCGTTTGAACAGTTGAAACAGCAGGGTAAGATCAGGCATTATGGTATTTCGTCTATTCGTCCCAATGTGATCCGTGAGTATATTAAACGCTCGAATATCGTAAGCGTAATGATGCAATATAGCTTGTTAGACCGGCGACCGGAGGAAACCTGCCTGCCGTTACTTCTTGAAAATAATATCGGCGTATTGGCCAGGGGAGCCGTAGCACAAGGGTTACTGGTAAATAAGACCCCCAAAGCATATCTGAATTATTCTCCACAACAGGTTGAACAGGCTGCTGCTGCTATTCAGGCAGTGTCAAACGACCAGCGCAATGCTGCACAAACAGCCATACAATTTGTGCTGCAGGACTCCGCGGTTACAGCTGCCGTTGCCGGCATCAGGACGATGCAGCAACTGGAAGAAGCCGTTGCCGCTATAACGTCACCGATTATCACTGCACCTGAAATAAAAGAGCTGCAAGAGGCTGTTGTGATTAATAAATATGAACAACACCGGTAAATGGTAAAAAAAGACCTGTCAGGTGTACTTTAGCATTTTGGCAAATCAGTTGGCCAATGTGCACCTGACAGGTCCTGCACCCCTTTAAGGGGTTATCTAATTAACGTAATGTCTCCTGTCTTCCGCAATTTCTTTCCATCAAAAAACTCTACGTCTAACGTATAGGCGTACACATCCATGGGTTGTAGTTGCCCTTTATAAGTGCCATCCCAGCCAGCACGGCGATCCTGGGTGTCAAACACCAGTTTTCCCCAGCGATTGTAAATTTTCCAGTTCATTTTGGCAATGCCAAAACCGGTTACTGTAATATAGCTGTTCCTGCCAAAGCGACCGGGGGTAAATGCGTTGGGTACATCGAGCAGGGGATTAATCAGTGCCTGTACCGGTTTACAGATGGTATCGGTACATTCAAATTCATTATAGGCAATCAGGCAGACCTCAAAGGTGCCGGTAGCATTGTACTGATGACTTACGGTATCAGTGTTATTTTTTAAAACCTGCTCACTATCACCAAAATGCCAGGCATACCTTGCTGCACCGGTTGATAAATTGGTAAAAATGGTAGGTTTGTTCACCTCAGGTGTTACGGGCGCAAAGGAAAAGTCAGCTACAGGTTGTGGATGTACTTTAATTTCCAGTGATGTTGAGTCAACAATATTACAGGTATTGGGATCAGTCACTTTCAGGCTAACTACATACGTGCCTATATTTACATATTCATGGGTGGGATTGATCTCGGTTGAAGAAGTGCCATCCCCAAAATCCCATAAGAAATCCTGCCCTGCCAGGGAGGTATTGTTGAAAATGGCAGTATGCGGTACACAACCATTCAAGGGAGTTTCAAATCGCGCAACTACCAGCGGCGACACCCGCAGTTCTCTGGTAAGCGAATCGGGCGAATTGCAATATGCCGTATCATGCAGAATAAGTTTTGGGAAGTAGGTTCCGGCAGTTGCATAGGAGTGGGTTATGGTTTGGGCGCCGGGTGTAATGCGGGTTCCATCGCCAAAATCCCAGGTAAAGCTATTGGCATTAAAAGGCTTGCCTGCCGCGAAAGTAGAGGTATTTACAAACTCATATAGCAGCGACTCGCAAGGCGGTAATTTGGTGATCGTAAGGTTCAGGTTAGCCGGATCGTCCCGTACGTGAATGTTTATGTAGGCCGTGTCACGAATATTACATGAAGTAGAATCAATCGCAATCAGGCGGATCCGGAAAGTGCCAACAGAGTCAAATGTATGTGTTACATCGTAGTTTGTAGTATGTACTTCAGGCGTGCTATCGCCAAAATTCCATTCATAGTTTTTGGCATCCAGTATGGTATCCCTGAAATTAAGGGTGAACGGCACACAACCCACCGTGTCGAATGCGCCGTTAAAATAGGCTTTGGGCCCCGAGCCAACACCCGCAAAGTTGAATGTTATTTTAAGGGCGCCCAGGTTGCAACCACCGTTTCCCGTTCCGTTTTTCTGGCTCCATACTCCAGGAGTTGTTTGATACGGCCTGGTAATAGGGTCGTTCGCATCACCAAAGCAATTGGCGCAAATAGCCATGTAAATAACACCCTGCTCATCAAACCGGCTCGTTCCACCATCAACATGTTCACCCAAACCACCATCCTGACCAAAATAGGAACCGTATAATAACGAAGAGGCATCTCTTCTAAGCACAATGAAATAAAAATCGCGGTTATCGGTCACCGATTTTAAAGCATCCGAGGTGATAGGCATGCCCACCGGGCCTCCCAGGTCGTACGGATCATTCATTCCTTTCGAATACCAGCCTCCCCAACCGGATACATACACGTTTTCACATCGGTCGACCAGGAAGGCAACCGGGGAAATATTGGGTATGGCGCCACTACCGAACGTGGTTGAATACACGATGCCGGAAAGGTCCGCTTGCAATTTGACTATAAATTGTTTAGTGCCTGGATTGCTATAAGCTGCGTTTATTACAGGCCATGATCCCCGGGTTACGCCTAATACGTAGGGATAACTGTGCCGGTCGAACTGGATACCATAAATTATATCGGATTGTGCAGTTCCTAAAAAAGTACTTCGCCGCAAGGTGGTGCCATCATTTGAAATGATGGATACATAGCCATCGATATAACCAACCAGGGCATCATTTATAACACCGTTCCTGAACCCGGTAATGGTGCCAGGGAAATGGTCACTGGACGTACCTCCTGCTACATAAATATCGTTGGTGGATGGCTGTAACGCCAATACAAAGGCGGCATCATCACCTGCGCCACCTAAATAAGAGCTCCAGATTATGCTGTTGCAAGTGGGGTCTATTTTAAGAACAACGCCGTCCTGGGCGCCACCTTTGATCTTTTGAAACCCGTTCCCTATCATTGGAAACGTATCAGACAGAGATTGGCCGGCTACATAAATGAAACCTGCATTATCCAGTATTACTTCACTGTGCGAGTCGTCGCCATAGTTCCTTAGTAATGAGTTTATTTTATGGGCGCCTGCACTGCCCATTTCCATCTGGTCTTCAATATTAACCCCATCATTGCCAGGTCCGCCAATGCGCAGCGAACCGATCAATGCAGTGCCGGTGGCGTTTAATTTGGTTACGAACATATCACAACCCCCACCTTTGCCCACCATAGTGCCGGGAAAGTTACGGGAATAGGTTCTGCCCATAACCACCAGGTTACCCTGTGCATCGCAGTCAAGACTATGCGGAAATTCATCGGCGTTACCGCCGAGGTAAGTGGCATATAAGCGCCTGCTGCCATCGGGGTTGAATTTAAAAATGCCTACATCGATATTCTGGGCTCCACCTGGCGAGAAATTAGATTTATAGGCGCCCGGGGATGTGGGGAAGCCATTGTCGAACACAATACTTCCTGAAAACAAAGATCCATCGGGGCCATGTGTGGCCGTAAAAGCCCATTCATCAGCTGTTGTGCCGGTAAAAGAGGAGAATACGATCGACGGGTCTATAACCAGGGTACTGGTTTTGGCGTGATCACCAACTTTAAACCGCACGGTGTTTTTCCCTTCCAGTTTATAGGCGCAGGATGTTTCCTGTTTACCGTTTACATTGTCGAACTGGTATGAATACGGGTAAAGCTCTCTTACATTCCCCACACTTGTTTTAATGACAAGCTCACTATTTTTAATTGACAGTTTATCGGCTCCGTCATATTGCATTACAATATTATTCGCATCACCTCCGGGGTGTACAATGAGATCATATTTCAAACGCCCGTTCTCTGAATAATACCGTACGTCAATATTGGGGTAAATGTTTTTATAGATAACTGCCTGGCAGCTTTGTACGCTATAGCGCCATTTTGAGGGATCGTTGCCAATGAGGTAGTTGCTGAAACCCGGAGTAACTTTGTCAGGAACAACTTCAGGATTGGCCGCACTTCCTACGAACTGCACTTTATAAGCATGGGACCGGATGGAGTGGGGTGGAAGAATGGCCGTTTGCCTGGTCTTGTTATTTTTCTGAATATTTTGTGTGGTCAGCATTTCGTGATGATCACGTGCCTGCTGCAGATCGGTTACATTATGTTGTACAACGGTAAAGCCGTTATTATTTAAATAGAAGTTACCGGTAGGTAGATCACCTTTGAATTTTACCTGTTTATCCCATTGTCCTCTGTTCTCAGTAAACTCAAATAAGGAAGGCCCCTGTGCAGCCAGTTTTATAACGCCAGTAATGCACAGCGCTATCACCATCAGACTTTTCTTAACCAAAATTCGTGTTTTCAAAGTGTAATAATAGGAGGGTGCAATGATAAGGAATCTGATCAACCGCTACAAAATCTTAATATTTAAAAGAAGGGCACATAGACTGCCTTCTGTCCCCGTTATATTCATTATAGAATCCATGCCGTAACAACGCAAATTCAAGGGCGCCGCGGGAATGATTATATTTATTCAGGGAAGAAGTAGTAACATCGTACGTGAACATAAGTTTGATGGTCTTCCATTCAAAACCGATCATAGGAATAAATGAATCGCCGCCTCGATAGTACAGGCCGCCTATCAATTGCGACTCCCCATCACCAGACAAATTGTACTGAACATTACCGCCGACCACAAATTCACTTGCTTTTGCCGTAGCGCTGAAATAAGCCATGGGATTCACAATTACCTGGTCGTTTATTTTTATGCTGGTGTTTACAAATGCATTATACCGGCGTGCTATACGGGAGTCGTCCCCACTCATAGAATCGCTGGATGTAAAAAAGGATTCCCGCGGCTGGTTAAGATGCATGACCGAAATGCCGCCGTTCACATATAATTTATCGGTAGGGAAGTAGGCATAATTCACACCCACCTGCATATCAAAATAATTGATATTGGGCTGATCGAGCACTACACTGGTAGGCAGGTTGGAATCGAAGAATTTGCCATCGAACTGATCGGGAAATTTCAGATCGGTTGTATTGATGCGTTTATTGGCCCATCCTACATTCAACCCAAACGACAGTAAATGCGCTACGCCCAGCATTTGATGATAGGCTGCGGAACCATATATTTTGGTAGAGGTCAAACTTCCTGAACCGGCTACATCCCGTAAGATGACGCCGCCTAATCCCAGCCAGCCGCTTTCAATACGATCGCGGAATACCTGGGCATCGCCCCAGATGCTCATTGTTTTGTACGGTACACTCATGATCGTCGACCACTGGTTGCGGTAATTAACACCTATGCGGTAATCGGCATCGGGAATAAAGCCGGTATTGGCCGGGTTTGTTGTGAGCGGGGAATTAAACCATTGGGAAAAATGCAGATCCTGCGCCGCTGCCTGAAAGCAAAAACACAATACGCACAATAAAGGCAACAGCACCGGTTTCAGAAATCGGTTTATTGTTTCCCGGGTCACAGGGGGCCACACTGTTTGATTAGCTATAAATTTCTTCATAAACCACCTGTCTAAAATTACAATTTGTTGTACCACGATAAAGCTTTTCCTGAGCTTTAACGTATAATTTACTAAAGGCGCCTGCCTGTGGGCAGACAAGTTTCACAGGTTACTAATCTTAGGTTCCTCGTTGCATGTTGCCGTTTTACCGGATCAGAGTTATATCACCGGTTTTCCGGAGTTTTCTTCCGTCAGAAAATTCAACATCAAGCGTATAGGCATATACATCCATAGGTTGAAGCTGGCCTTTATAGGTGCCATCCCATCCTGTTTTTCTGTTATTGGTCTCAAACACCAGCTGTCCCCAGCGGTTGTAAATTCTCCAGCTCATTTTCGCAATACCAAAACCGGTTACGGATATAAAACTGTTCCTGCCAAACCGGCCCGGCGTAAAGGCATTGGGCACGTCGAGCAACGGATCGATCAGGGCTTCCACTGCTTTACAGGCAGTGTCGCTGCATTCAAACTCATTAAACGTAATGAGGCAGGCATTGAATGTTCCCGTTGCATTATATTGATGCCCTACAGTATCCATCGTTGTTTTTATGGTAGAATCGCCATCCCCGAATAACCACAGATATCGTGTTCCGCCGCTCGACAAATTAGTGAATACGGTCGGTTTATTGGTCACGGGCGGAATGGGCGCCACAGAGAAATTAGCAGTTGGCAGCGGATGCACCCCAATATCCAGGAACGTAGAGTCAACAATATTACAGGTGCTGCTATCAATAACTTTCAACGTAACATGATAGTTGCCAACATTATTGTACAGGTGCACCGGGTTTACTTCGTTAGACTGAGTACCGTCGCCAAAATCCCAATAGAACTCCTGACCTGCCAGCGAGGTATTATTGAAAACGGCGGTATAGGGCGCACAACCCGAAGGTGGTGTTTCAAACCGTGCATCAACCAGTGGCGACACGCGTAATTCCTTTTCAACGGAATCGGGCGAGTTGCAATAACTGGTGTCGTTCAATATTAATCTGGTCTTATAAGTTCCCGCAGATGCATACGAATGCTGTATTGTTGACGGACCAGGCGTTACCCGGGTGCCATCGCCAAAATCCCAGGTAAAGCTGCTGGCTTTAAAGGGTTTGGTGGCCGGGAAGGTGGTGGTATTATCAAACTTGTATAACAGCGATTGGCAGGGTGGTAATTTGGCGGATAAGAATGCCAGATCAGCTTTGTCGGAACGCACATGAATGGTTACAAAACCGGTATCCGTAACGTTACAGGTTGTTGGATCGATAGCGACCAAACGTACCCGGTAGTCGCCAACTGCGTTAAATGTATGTGTTACTTCTGAATTCGTGGTTGTTTCATCGGGGGTGCCATCGGCAAACGACCACTCATAACTCTTTGCATTGAGGACCGTATCGCGCAAAACAACCGTGAAGGGCACACAACCCAATGTATCTACTGCCCCGTTGAAAAAAGATCGTGGCCCGGCAGCTACACCTGCAAAGTTGAATGAGATCTTGGCTGCTGCCAGGTTACAGTTCGATGTGCCCGTTCCATTTACGGGCCCCCATACACCAGGCGTAATAGGGTAGGGCACTGAAATATTACCTACGGAACTACCAAAACAGTTGGCGCAAATGGCCTGGTAAATAACGCCCTGGGCATCGTAACGGCTTGTTCCTCCATCCACATGTTCCCCTTCACCACCACTTTGGCCAAAGAAGGTGCCGTATAACAGGGACGCTGCATCCTTTTTAATGACTATAAAATAGAAGTCGTGATTATCTGTAATTGTTTTTAACGCATCGGGCGTGGTAGGCATGCCGGCTACGCCCGACATGTTAAAGGGATCACGTCCATTGGCCGAGATCCAGCCGCCCCAGCCGGAGATGTATATATTCTCGCAACGGTCAACCAGAAAGGCAACGGGAGAAATATTCGGACGGGGAGCACCATTGCCAAACGTAGTAGAATAGGTAAAACCCGAGAGATCGGGCCGAAGCTTACTTACAAACTGGCAGGAACTGCCGCCATTATAAGCGGCATTCACAATGGGCCAGCCTCCTTCAGAAATACCCATGATGTAGGGAATGGAAAGCTTATCGAACTTAATGCCATACACCGCATCAAAGGAACCGGTACCCATATACGAACTCCGGATTATAGAGGAACCGTCGTTTGCTATCTGGGCTACAAAACCATCCGTTGTTCCGCCCTGATTGGAGCCCTGGTAAACACCTGCTTTATTACCGGGAAAATTGCCGCTGGCAGTAGCGCCACCAACGAAAATATCGTTGCTGGTGGGGCTTACAGCTATTACAAAAGCGCCATCATCGCCGCTGCCGCCTAAATAACTGCTCCAGAGAACGTTGTTACAGGTAGGGTCTATTTTCAACACCACACCATCCTGTCCACCGCCTGAGCCTGTTTGAAAAGCAGAACCGGTAGTTCTGAAATCACCTGAACGCGATTGCGCTGCTACGTATATATTACCGGCGTTGTCAAGGGTGACCTCGCTGCGCGAATCATCTCCATAAAAACGCAGGGTAGAAGCTAAATTGATAGAACCGCCTTCCTGCAGATCGCTGATATTGACCCCATCGGCGCCGGTGCCGCCAATACGAAGCGAACCAATGATGGCGGTGCCGGTTGTATTTAATTTGGTAACACAAATATCGGCGCTGCCACCGGGCCCGAACAGGCTGCCGGGAAATCTGGAAGAATAGGTTCTGCCCATGATCACCAGGTTGCCCTGCGGATCACAGATGAGACTATGCGGATAATCATTTCCTTCTGCGCCCAGGTAGGTGGCATACATGCGTTGCGACCCATCGGGACTGAATTTAAAGATGCCCATATCAACACCGCCGTTGGCCGAACCGCCCTGGTAAGATGATTGATAGGCGCCAGGCGAAACGGGGAAGCCGTTCCCGAATACAATACCGCCTGAATATAATGAGCCATCAGGACCGGGTGTGGCGGTAAAACCATATTGACCCGCTCTGCTTCCTGTGAATGAAGAGAAAATGAGCGTAGGGTCGATAATGAGGGTGCTGGTCTTTGTATAGTTGCTGACTTTAAACCGCACCGTATTTTTATCGGCCAGTTCATATGAACAGGTTGTTTCCTGTTTGCCTTTTATCTGGTCGAACTGGTAAGAGTAAGGATAGAGTTCCTTTACATCGCCTACCGATGTTTTTATGATCAGTTCTTTATTCTTTATTAACAGCTTGTCGGCGCCTTCGTATCGCATCATGATGTTGTTCACATTGCCGCCGGGATTAACGATGAGGTCGTATTTCAACTGTCCGTTCTCGGAATAATAGCGTACGTCGATGTTGGGATAAACGTTCTTATACAAAACCGCCTGAAAGATCTTTACATGGCTCGCCCATTTGGAAGGATCATTGCCAAGCAGGTAATTGCTGTAGGTCGTCATGGCTTTGTCCGGTACAATTTCCGGGTTGGTGGAAGCGCCAACAAACTGAACCTGGTAGGCATGAGATCGAATGGTATAGGATGGATACGCCGTTCCATCATGGCCAGGTCGCTCGGGTTGGTGGTCGTTTTTATCTGACTTGTCGGACCGGGCAGTAACTTGTGCCGAACCGGCGTTGTCTCCAACAGCGCCATGTTGCCGGTGAAAGAAACGCTGCAGGTCGCTGGTATTATGCTGAACAACGGTAAAACCGTTGGCATGCAGGTAGAATTCACCCGCAGGCAGTTCACCTTTAAATTTTATTTTACTTTCCCACTGGCCTTTGTTTTCGGTAAACTCAAAAGTAGATGGGTTCCCCTGAGCGAACGTTTCAAGGGCTATAGCGGTAAGAAGCAATGCTATCAAACTAATTCTGCCCAATGCCTGTCGGTTTTCAATTTATTATAATATAACGTTTAATCTATTCTATTCTTACCTGCGGGGATAATATTAATCACATATTAAACCCTTGCAGCGTATAGTAAATAGCAGGAGATGGAATAATAAAAAATATCGGTTCTACTTTTTAATCAGACCTTAATTCACGTAAGCAGTTGTATTGTACGATCTACTATGCAATGTCGAATTGCATGTTAAGCAGTTTTGGTTAGTTGTGCTCTTTTAAACCTACGAAATCTTGCTCCAGGCGGTTTTACCCTGTAGCGATTGCAGGTAGTTTTTAAGCTGCAAATTTGTTGCCGAAGCCAGGTCAGGATCAGCATCCAGTAAGCGTTCGACCATTTCACGGGCAATTTCGAGCCAATTTCTATCCTGAACGATACTTGCCAGTTTAAAATTCAACGCGCCGCTTTGCCGGGTGCCCTCAATGTCGCCGGGTCCTCGAAGTTCAAGGTCTTTCTCTGCTATTTTAAAACCGTCGTTCGTAGCACACATTGTCTTTAACCTTTCCCGGGCTTCATTGTTCAGTTTTGAACCGGATAATAAGATACAGAAGCTTTTTTCACTTCCTCTTCCCACACGGCCCCGCAACTGGTGTAATTGTGAAAGGCCAAATTTTTCGGCACTCTCAATGACCATTACACTCGCATTGGGAACGTCAACCCCTACTTCTATAACCGTTGTACCAACCATTATCTGAGTGTCGCCGGTCTTAAATCGTTGCATATTGGTTGTACGCACTTCATTTGTTTGCCGGCCATGCACCATGCTGATCCAGTACTTCGGTTCAGGAAAATAGGCCTGCACATTTTCGTACCCCTTCATCAGGTTTTCGTAATCCAGCTTTTCTGATTCTTCAATGAGCGGAAATATGATATATGCCTGTCGTCCTTTCGTAATTTCTGCCTTAATAAAATCCATTACCTGGCTGCGAACTGTTTCATAACGATGTACGGTTAAAATAGGTTTTCGGTTGGGTGGCAGCTCGTCTATAATGCTAGTATCAAGGTCGCCGTACGCCGTCATGGCCAGGGTGCGCGGAATGGGTGTGGCGGTCATCACCAATATGTGTGGCGGTACCGCCGCTTTGTTCCATAGCCTGGCGCGTTGCGCTACGCCAAACCGGTGCTGTTCATCTACAATGGCCAATCCCAGGTTCTTAAATTGTACCGGGTCTTCAAGCAGGGCATGGGTACCAATTAAAAAATGAATGGTACCTTCTGACAACTGCTGCAGTATCTCTTTTCGCTCCCGGGTTTTCGTTGACCCCGTCAACATCCGCACGTTTACCGGCAGTTCTTTCAACAGGTTGCTGATACTGTTGAAATGCTGTTGGGTGAGGATCTCGGTGGGCGCCATCAGGCAACCCTGGTAGCCGTTATCTATGGCCAGCAGTAATACCAGCAGGGCCACAATGGTTTTACCGCTTCCTACATCACCTTGCAACAGCCGGTTCATTTGTCTGCCAGTACCTGTATCGCGTCTGATTTCTTTTATAACTCTTTTTTGTGCACCGGTTAGCTCAAAAGGCAGGTATTGCTCATAAAACCGGTTAAAAATTTCGCCTACCTGGCTGAACACTACTCCTTTTGAATAGCGGTGCCTTTGCTGCCGCAACAGGCCCATGCGTATTTGTGCTATGAAAAATTCTTCAAATTTCAACCGGTTGATTGCCTGTTGCCACGTTTCAGGGTCGGTAGGAAAATGCACGTTCACAAAAGCCTTGAAACGAGGCATCAGTTGCAGGGGTTGCAATACTGAATCCGGTAATATTTCAGGAATATTTTTTTCCTGTAACAATTTAATCAAAGTTTCTGTAAAACCCCCTAATTGTCTTCCGCCCATTCCCCGCGATTTTAATTTTTCCGTGCTGGGGTAAATGGGCTCCAAAGTACTCTTGCCTTCCGACTTTTCGCGGCTGTAAGGCTCCATTTCGGGGTGGGTGATCTGGGGCTGGCCCTGGAAGAAGCTTACTTTACCGTAAACCAGGTAGGGCTGACCTACGATAAGCATTTTCTGAATGTAGGTAATGCCCTGGAACCAAACCAGTTCCAGCGTACCGGTGGCGTCTTTTATTTCAGCCACCAGCCGTTTTCCTCTTTTCTCGCCCATAAGGCCGGTACTAGTGAGTATGCCGGCTATCTGAATGAAATCGGTCTGGGGGCCAATGTCCCGTACCAGGTTTACTTTGGTTTTATCGATATGGCGGTTGGGAACGAGTTCAAGCAGGTCTTTAAAGGTGTAGATATTCAACTCTTTTTTGAGCAGATCGGCCCGTTGCGGCCCTACGCCCTTCAGGTACTCAATGGGATTGGCTAATATGTCGACAGTTCCTTTTATAGGGCAAAAATAAGGGGTAAGTTGACAAGTTAACAAGTTAACGGGTTAACAGGCTACACGTTTTTCCGTCACATTCAACTTTTTGCATACATGTTAGTACACTGTTAAGGAATGGGAATTGAAAACCTTCAGGCATTGGGTTTGTTTTGATTTAATATTCAGGGAATGTTAAAATCAGAATAGATATGAAGAAAATAGTAATTCCTGTGCTATTGGCAACAGGTATACTGGCTATGACCAGTTGCCGGAAAGATCCGGTCAAAAATCTTTCGGGTGATGAAGGGCTCATTTATATCACCAAACACTCCGATTCGGTTAGTTTCAGCTCGTTCCGAACGTTTAGTATTGCCGATTCGGTAGCCGTTATAAGTAACAATAAGCTGGAAGGTAAAGTACGCACTGATGTAGACGCTGCCTATATTAATGCGGTTAAAGATCAGCTTGTACAACGCGGGTATACGCAGGTAGCCAGGAACCAGAATCCTGATCTTGGTATAACCGTCAGCCGCATTTACAATACCTCCACCGGGGTATTTGATTATGGTTCGTATTGGGACCCCTATTACGGATCGTACTGGGATCCGTATTACTGGGGATATGGGGGGTACGGATACAATTTCCCGTCCTATTACTACGGGACCTATTCCATTACCGAGGGCGCGCTTTCAATAGACATTTTTAATTTAAAAGATGCCAATGAAAGCAAAACCATCAGCAGCATTTGGAATGGCCTTATTCGGGGTTCGGGTGTTTTTGGTGTTTCCACGGCCGCTAATGGCGTGAAAGCGCTTTTTGATCAGAGCACCTATTTTAAGGCATCGTGATACCTTTTCAATTATGAATTTAAAAGATTAAGATATGAAAACGCAATTGAGCATGGCTATGCTTTTGATAATCAGCCTGTTGTTTTTTGCTGCTCCGTTTAAGGCAGGCGCCCAGGAAAGGGAGTTGCAACTCGACATTAATTATGCTATAGGCATCCCTGGATCATCATTTAAGTCTGATGCCGTTGATAAAGCATCCTTCCGTGGATGGACGGCCAACCTGATGTATAATATAACCGATAAAATTTCAATAGGAGTGGGGACCGGTTTTCAGGATTTTTATCAAAAGTATCCCCGCGACGTATATAAGTTAAACGAGGGCGGAGAAGTTTCGGCCGTATTAACGAATTCTATACAAACCATTCCAATACTGGCCCAGTTTCAATATCGCCTTTTACCCGGTAAAATGGTGCAACCGTATGTTGGTATAGGTGTTGGGGGAAATATGGTTGTATTTGATCAATACCTGGGTGAGTTTGAAAATTCAAGGTCCGATTTCAAATTCGCAGCGCGTCCCGAAGCAGGATTGTATATTCCTTTCAGGAAAGACGGACCTGCGGGCATCCATATTTTCGGCGCCTATAATTACATGCCGTATAAAACCAATGGTATTGATGACCTCAGTAACTGGGGAGCAGGTGTTGGGGTAAAGTTCCCGTTACGATAATACCGCAGGGGTTAATTCAATTGCGGATCAACAGGAAAATTGGCCATCATTTCATAATCCCCGCCGAGGTGTTTCAGGGATTCTTTCCATATTTCATCGGCTTTACGATGAAAGACCAGCTTTCGCGTAGCCTGCGCGGTAAGCCATGATTTTTCTTTCAGTTCATCATTCAACTGGCCGCTGCCCCAGCCGGAATAGCCAATAAAAAAGCGGATCTTTGTAGTATCTATTGAACCTGCTTTAATGAGGGTGATGGCCGTTTCAAAATCGCCGCCCCAGTAAATACCGTCCAGTACTTCGTAACTGCCAGGTATCAGATCGGGGTATTGGTGTAAAAAATGAATGGTATCCATTTGAACCGGTCCGCCATAAAAAACAGGTAGCTTCAGTTCATCCAGGTCGTTCATCAGTTCATTTAAAGTGTGCCCAAATACCCGGTTTATAACAAATCCAAAGCTGCCTTCATCCTGGTGATCGCATAAAAAAACGACTGTGCGGCTGAAATTTGGGTCCTTTAAAAAAGGTTCTGCAATAAGTAATATACCTGGTCCTGGTGTTACCATATCCTAAATTAGTACTTAAAACGAGTAACCAAAATGATTGTTCAAAAAAATTAGGGATTCAATAAAACTTTTCTAAGTTAGCGTCCCGCTTTAGCGGGATGACGTTAACTTGGTAAATCTAAGTTAAACCATGGCTACTAAATCTGTGCCATAGGGGGTTACTAAATACGTTTATTAAATTTGCCGGTTCAAATTATCTGCTATGAGATGTTGTTCTTCCCCATATTCAAGGAAGGAAATTGTAGTAAAGGATAACCGTAGATAATGACAGCAACGGCGATATTAAAACCATATAATTTGCAGTTAAGGAAAATTTTTCCTGTTATTATTGTGTTGATCAGCTTATCGCTGATAGGGACCATATACGTACAGTACAGTTGGCTGCGTACCATGCTGGTCGATAAACACGAAGAGTTTAAGTACAAACTCATACGCGGCATAAATGAAGTGGGTATAACCCTGATGGAGCAGAAGGGCTCCCTGCCTTCCCTGAACTTTCGTACCCGTCCCGACTTTAGCTGGCCTTCAGAACAGTTCAAAATGGAATTGATGAAGCCGCCTACCATTGCACAGAAGTTTACTGAACAGGAAGTGGCTGAAAAACTACGGAAAGCCTTTGCCGCACAAGAGTTAAAAAATGTTAAGTTCGAGTTTGCCATTACTTCAAACGTAAACCTGCTCTCTTACGAAATAAAATCCCGGGCATTTTTGAACCAGGTAGGAGATACCGCCAGTGACCGTAACCTGGTATTGTATTATCTGTTTCAACCCCCCAGTGGCAGTGATCTCGAAAACCTGGTTCCTGAAGAAACCATGACCGTGGTAGTGCCCAATATTAAAAAGATCGTGCTGAGCGAAATGCGTTGGATGATCGTGGGCGCCATCTTTTTCACCCTCATGATCATCACTGCTTTTTATATTACGGTAAATGCTTTGTTGCGCCAGAAAAAGCTGAGTGAGATCAAGAATGACTTTATTAATAACATGACGCATGAGTTCAAGACCCCACTGGCTACCATTTCGCTGGCAGTTGATGCCCTGCGCAATGAAAAAGTATACCATGACCGGGAGAAAATGAACTACTTCAGCGGTATTATTAAAGAAGAGAACAAGCGTATGAACAAGCATGTAGAAACCATTCTGCAGGCTGCTGTTATGGACCGCCAGGAAATAACGCTGAACAGATTGCCAATACATGTACATAATCTCATTCATGAGATCATGGATAATTACAAACTGCAACTGGAAGAAAAAGGAGCGCGTGCAGAACTTAGCCTCGATGCCCGGTACGATTACGTTGAAGCCGATCCCGTACACTTCCGCAACCTGATCTCGAACCTGGTTGATAATGCCGTGAAATATTCAAAAGAGAACCTGTTAATAAAGATCTCCACCTATAATACCAATAAATTCATAGGTATACGAATAGAGGATAATGGTATTGGTATGAGCAAGGAAACCGTTCGCCGTATATTCGAAAAATTCTTTCGCGCCCATACGGGTAATATCCATAACGTAAAAGGGTTTGGACTGGGGTTAAGCTATGTGAAAACGGTAGTGGATGCCCACGATGGAAAGATCAAGGTAGACAGTGTGCTGGGTAAAGGATCGGCTTTTAACCTGGAGATTCCCCTGTTTAAAGAGCAAGCTGGTTCCGAAATAGAAGACAGCCATCACCATAACTAAGGAAGCGAAAATCCTGTTCTAACGCATACGTATATAATTTTCGCCAATCGGGCCCTACGAAGGCGGCCACCAATAATAGCAACGTCGATTGCGGTTGGTGAAAATTGGTAACCAATGCCCTGGGAATTTGAAAGTTGTAGCCCGGGGCAATCAGCAAAGATGTTTTGGTAATAATGCGGTCCATTTGCCGGGCCTGCAGATACTGCAGCAGGCTTTCCAACGCCGTTTTTGCGGGAATCTGCTGCGAGCCTGTAACTTCATTCAATTCATAGGGATCCCATTGGTGCACAACCAGGTCTTCCATGGGCAGCTCCGGTTGCCGGATTGTTTTCACCCCCAACCAGTACAGGCTTTCAACCGTTCGCAACGAAGTGGTGCCCACCACCGTGATATGTTTATCGAGATATCCCAAAATACTTTCAATAGTACTGATAGAAACATCAATGAACTCGGCGTGCATGGGGTGCCCACTCATGGTATCACTTTTCACCGGTTTAAACGTGCCGGCGCCAACGTGCAGGGTCACATATTCCCGGTGTATTTGTTGTTGGTTCAACTGTTCAAAAACGGAATCCGTAAAATGGAGACCAGCGGTAGGAGCGGCAACCGAGCCTTCAGTATTTGCATAAATGGTTTGATACCGTTCGCTATCAGTTTGTTCTACCGTTCGTTTTATATAAGGGGGAAGCGGAATATTACCCGCTACCTGCAATACTTCAGCAAAAGTGAGCGCTTCAGGCGTCCAGGATAATTCAATGGAAAAACTGTCTTTTTCCTTGCCCAGGTATTGGGCCTGCAGCAGAATTTCCTGGCCGTTGAGGTGCAGCCGTTTCTCCAGTAATTGTCCGGGTTTCCATTTCGAGGCGCCACCGATAAGGCAGGTCCAGGTAACCCGGCCCTTTTGATTCATGGCAGTGGTCATATCCGCATATTGAGGCGGTGGTTCCAGGCAAAAGATCTCTACTATGGCGCCGGTGGGCTTTTGAAACAACAGGCGGGCGGCTACCACTTTGGTATTATTGAAGATCAGCAAAGAACCAGGGGGCAATTGTTGATGGATATTCCGGTAAATAGCCTCGCTAATGGCTCCTTCTTTATAGATCAGGAGGCGCGAGCTATCTCTTTCTGCGAGCGGGTACCGGGCAATTTTATGTTCCGGCAGCTCATAGGTAAAATCGTGGACTGATAGATCTTTTGGGTGCATCGGGCATGCGGCCAACTGCCGCTGTTTTGATGAGGGGCAAAGGTAGGGTTTGCGCGTAAAACTGCAATGGTTAAAAAAGGGTAAGGGGAGGGATGGCTGGTACCATGCAATTACCGGCAACCAGTACCTGTTTATTGAATTTATTGTCACTTTTTATCATGTCTGCAGGCCACCAACATGACTGAAAAAACTTGAATTATGTACTAGTCATTACCAAAAAATTGATATGGATTTAGTTTTTAATTTAATCCAATAAAATGTTGAGGTGTATTCAATTATTCCGTAACTTGGTGGCATAGGATAAGGTTTAATGGTTAATGGTATTTGATTAGTGCAGCCTCCCCTCCGGGAGGCTTTTTTATTTGTATCCATTGAAGGAAAGAACAGCTCGCAGGAAGTGCTTATGGGTTATGTAATTCGTGTGATGAGTGGCAAGATGGAAATAAATATATCCTGAAGAGGAGCCAAATTTGTTTTCATCTGCCTGATCGATTTTACATGAATTGAGCAGTTTGAAAGATTCGACCACGAGTTTGTACTGTTTGCTTAGCAATTTGATAGATCTGATCGTGGGTTTGTATTATATTTCTACGCAGTTTGATAAAAGTTTTCCGTATTTGATTTATGGGACCTTCAATTCGATTCATAGTCGCGCGTATTTCAATTATTGAGGTCTATTCAAATAAGTGTCGGGGTTAGAGGACCCTTCAATTGACATTTTCTCTCCATTTTTTCCCACCAAAGCGAGAATGCCGTATTTTTTTGACATTTTTTACCACCTGTTTTAAGATACATTTTGACGGTTTTATGGTCATGGTGGCCAGTCTTTCAGCCAAAAATAGTGCTGAAAATTACCTGAAATGCTTAATTCACAGGTTATGCACCGCTATGCACACTAATCCACATGCTTATGCACATGTTTTTGGCCGACAAAGGCGCAAATACCGCTGGAACTTCTTGTAGTTCACTCTTATACAAATAATAATCCTTGTGGAAAAAATAAATTTTCCAAATTCGGGGAAGAAAGTGGGAAAAAGTGTTATTTTGTGTAAGTATTAGACAAACAGGTGCAACTCATTGTAAATGATACAATTTCTCGGAGAATACGAAGTGACCTTAGACGCAAAAGGACGTTTTCTCCTACCGGCAGGCATTAAAAAGCAAATGCCGGAGGATGCGGGTGACCAGTTTGTCATAGCTCGTGGTTTTGAAAAATGTTTGACATTATATCCTAAAAAAAATTGGGATCCCATATTAGCTGAACTAAGTAAAGTTAGTGAATACAAGGCCGAAAACCGGGAGTTCTTGCGATATTTTACCATGGGCGCCTCGTTGAGTGAGTTGGATTCGGCCGGGCGGATGTTAATACCACCAAATTTAAAAGCCCATGCGGGGCTGGAAAAAGATGTAGTACTGGTTTCTGTTATAAATAAAATTGAAATCTGGGATAAAGGTAAGTACCAACAGTTCTTTGAGTCTTTTACACCGGAAAAGTACAGCGATCTGGCAGAGCGGGTAATGGGTGGTACAAATACTGCACAAATGTAATGTTATGAGTGAGCCTGTTTATCATGTACCGGTTTTATTGCAGGAGGTGATCGACGGATTGAGCATTCGCCCCGATGGGGTGTATGTTGATTGTACCTTTGGTGGCGGTGGACATTCCCTGGAAATGCTGAAACTGCTTGACGCCGAAGGGCGGCTGGTTGTTTTTGACCAGGATGCAGATGCCCGGAATAATGTGCCCGATGATGATCGTGTCATTTTTGTTCAGCACAATTTCAGGCACCTGCAGCGTTTTTTGCGGTTGCATAAAATAACCCAGGTAGACGGCATTCTTGCCGACCTGGGGGTTAGCAGCCACCAGTTTGATACCGCAGACCGCGGGTTTAGTACCCGTTTTGAAGGTGATCTGGATATGCGAATGGACCAACGGCAGCAACTGACTGCCTTTGAAGTGGTAAACACCTACACCGAACAGCAATTGCACAAATTGTTTGAACAGTATGGCGAGGTCACCAATTCAAAAACACTGGCCAAAACCATTGTTCAGATTCGAAAAACTGCCTCTCTTAAAACCATCTCCAACTTTAAACAGGCGCTTCGCTCCGTGGTGAAAGGAAATCCTCATAAGTACTTTGCCCAGGTGTTTCAGGCTTTGCGTATTGAAGTGAATGACGAACTAGGTGCATTGAAAGAAATGCTGCAACAGGTTCCCCCCCTGTTAAAACCCACCGGCCGTGTAGCTATCATTACTTTTCATTCACTTGAAGACAGGATTGTAAAGAATTTTTTTCGCAAAGGGCATTTTGAAGAAGAAGAAGTGGACGTTGACCCATTTGGTCTGCAAACCACAACACCACCCCTCAAAGCAATAACAAAAAAGCCAATCGTTCCAACCGAAGCAGAAATGAAAAGAAACCCCCGCGCACGAAGTGCCCGGTTAAGGGTGGCGGAGAAGACGGGGAATGAATAATGAATATTGAATTTCCAATGTTGAACCTGCCTGCCGGCAGGCAGGTGTAGAAGGGAAGACGGGGAAATGAAAAATAAAGAATAGAAAACAGAGAAATGAGGAAGTAGAAGAATGCAGAATTAGAAGTTGAGACTTTAGAAAAAGAAAATTCTTTCAACTCGTTTCAAGTTTGCCGATTTGTATTTCATTAGCACATTGGCTAATTAGCAAATTAGCACATTGACCTTCAGAGTTCTTATTCTCATAATAAAAGGGTATTGAAAATTGCAATGTTCTATTGAACAACGTCTCGTGAATTAAGCTTTCATTAGCGGTTAGACGGATAGTACCTGTCTGACCGCTATTTGATTAGAAAAAATGAGTGAAGAAAAAGAAATAGTACGCAGGAAAAAACAACGCAGAAGGTTGTTTGGGTACAGGTGGATCGTGAAGAATATTCCTTTCTTTCTGTTCCTGGCGGTGCTTGCGATCGTTTATATCTATAATGGCCACTATGCCGATAACACGGTCCGCAGCATAAACAAAGTAAATCGCGAACTGAAAGAATTGCAACACGAATACAAGACTTTGAAAAGTGAGGTGATGTTCCGTAGCAAGCAAAGTGAGTTGGCCAAAGCAGTACAGCCATTGGGATTGAAGGAGTTGGTAGTTCCACCGGCCGTGTTGGCAGATACGCTGGGGAAATGAGAAATGATAAATAGAGAAATAAAGAATTAGAAAGTAAAGAATACAAGGAATTTGGAATTAGTTCGGAGGATGCGACATTGAGGGCCATTCAGGATTGACCATTCACGTTTCACGATCACCATTGACGATAAACCAGTTGGAAGTTAAAAAGGACATATTATGGCGGGTGTACCTGTGCTTTCTGGGCATAGTGGTGTTTAGCTTTGTTATACTGGGCCGGGCGGTGTATATACAGCAGGTGCAGGGTTCGTACTGGCGTGAACAGGCAAAAGATCAGCAGCAAAAATTCGTAGAGATCGATGCGCAGCGCGGAACCATTTACAGTGAAGACGGCCGTATGCTCAGCACATCAACACCGTATTTTGATATTTATATTGATTTTGCAGCAGAAGGATTGCGCGACAAGAACGGACAACGGTTTGAAAATAATCTTGATTCGTTGTCTTTGGGACTGGCGACCTTGTTTAACGAAAAAAGCAAAGCCTCCTGGCGCCGTGAACTGAAAAACGGTTATCAAAGAAAGAACCGGTATTATTTGTTAAAAAAGAACATTACGTTTCAGCAATATAAACAGTTGCGCAGTTTGCCGCTGGTGCGATTGGGAAAAGACAAAAGCGGTTTTATTGCAGAAGTAAAAGATAAACGCTTAAATCCGTTTGGATTGCTGGCCAACAGAACCATCGGATTATCACGCGAATACATTGACAGCGGTGGCACCATGCGTAATATGAATGTGGGATTGGAGAAAACGTATGACGATCAACTGCGGGGTGAAAGTGGTAAACGCCTGATGCGAAAAATTGCAGCCGGCGTATTTGTGCCTGTAGACGGTTCGGAAATTGAACCGCAAAGTGGGAAGGACATTATCACAACGCTGGATGTAAACATCCAGGACATTGCTGAGAATGCCTTGCTGAATGTGTTAACCGCAAACGAATGTGAGTATGGCACTTGTATCGTAATGGAAGTAGCAACAGGAAAAATAAAAGCTATTGCCAATCTTAGCCGGAGAAATGATGGCAGTTATTGGGAGAATTTCAATTATGCCATCCAGGCTTCTGAACCAGGTTCTACTTTTAAATTGGCCACCATGTTATCGCTGCTCGAAGATCAGTTAGTAACTTTACAGCAGCACGTAAATCTGGAAGGCGGAAGCTGGAATGTGAATGGAAGAACAGTGTACGATACAGAAGATCATGGAACGGATGCAACAGTAAAACAGGCGTTTGAACACAGCTCGAATGTTGGCATGGCCAAGTTAACCATGACCTACTATGCCAAGAATCCGACTCGTTTTATAAATCACATTAAGAAGCTGCGATTTGACCAAACAACAGGTATTGATCTGTTGGGCGAAACAAAGCCTGTTATAAAAACACCCAAATCAAAATCATGGAGTGCGACTTCACTGCCGTGGATGAGTTTTGGGTACGAAGTAATGGTCAGCCCTTTGCAAACATTGATGTTATACAATGCAGTTGCCAACGGTGGTAAGATGATGAAACCTTACCTGGTAAATGCTGTGCAGGAAAATGGGGTTAAAATTCATGAGAACCAACCGCAGGTATTGGAAGAAACGGTTTGCAGCGTTAAAACATTAAACCTGTTACGCGAATGCCTGGAAGGTGTTTGCACCGATGGAACCGGAATGGAATTGTTTAAAGGAGCGCCTTACAAGGCGGCAGGCAAAACGGGGACTGCTTTAATGGCCGACGGCAACAGGGGATACAAAGATCACATTTACCAGTCGTCGTTTGCCGGTTATTTTCCAGCTGAGCACCCCCAATACAGTTGTATAGTAGTGATCCGTAACAAACCGTTTGCACCTGTTTATTATGGTGCAAAAATAGCAGGACCGGTATTTAAAGAGATCGCTGATAAATTATATGCACTGAATTCTGACCAAAGCAGGGGCTTAAAACAGTTGGTGCTTAAGAAGGACAGCAGCTATTATTTATACGCCGGCGCTACGGAAGATATTAAAGAGGTGATGGAAAGGTTGAAAATGAAATACCGCGATTCGGCAAAGACAGATGAATGGGGATCTATGTATGCGGTGAATTATCAGCCGGTGTTAAACAACAGGAAGGTATCAAATAATATTATGCCCGATATGCGGGGTATGGGTATAAAAGATGCATTGTTCCTGCTTGAGAACAGACATATGAAAGTGGTATTCCATGGCCGGGGAAAAGTGATCAGTCAAAGTATAGAGCAAGGTTCGTACGTGAACAAAAATCAATTGGTGACCTTAGAATTGAATTAATACATATATATAACGTGACACTGCAGGATATATTATATAAAGTAAGCATTCGCTCGGTACATGGCAATACCAGTATACCGGTGCGTGACCTGCAGCTTGATTCACGAAAAGCAAGTGCGGGGTCGGTTTTCATTGCGGTAAAAGGTTCAGCAGTAGATGGTCATCAGTTTATTGAGCAGGTGATACAACAAGGCGCCATCGCAGTGATCTGTGAAACAATGCCCACTGACATTAAAGTGGGGGTAACCTATGTGCAGGTAGAGAACAGTGCAGCAGCGGCTGGTTATATGGCGCATAATTTTTACGGCCAACCGTCAGAAAGAGTAAAGCTGATTGGTGTAACCGGTACCAACGGTAAAACCACCATTGCTACCTTATTATTCAAGCTCTTTTCTTTATTGGGATATAAATGCGGGCTGCTGAGCACAGTGCAAAATCATATTGGAAATGAAATTGTACCTGCAACGCACACTACGCCAGATGCGATTAACCTGAATGCCTTGCTGCAACAAATGGTGAACAGCGGCTGTACCCATGTTTTCATGGAAACCAGTTCGCATGCCATACACCAGCATCGCATAACAGGATTGAAATATGCAGGCGGTTTGTTCAGTAATATCACCCACGATCACCTGGATTATCACAAAACATTTGATGAATATATCCGGGTAAAGAAATCGTTTTTCGATGCACTGCCTTCCGATGCATTTGCCATTTCAAATGCAGATGACAAGCGCGGGCAGGTGATGCTGCAAAATACACATGCACGCAAATACCTGTACAGTCTGCGTACCATGGCGGAGTTCAAAGGAAAGATACTGGAGAACAGGCTGACCGGTTTGGTAATGACCATCAACGAACAGGAAGTACATTTCAGACTGATCGGGGAATTCAATGCCTACAACCTGCTGGCAGTATATGGCGCAGCTGTTTGCCTGGGTGAAGATAAACTGGAAGTGTTGCGGTGTTTGAGTGAGATTACGGGAGCAGAAGGACGCTTTGATTATATCATTTCGCCCAATCAGAAAATAATCGGCATTGTAGATTATGCCCACACACCAGATGCTTTGTTGAATGTGCTGGCTACTATAAAGAAATTGCGGGAAGGACACGAGCAGATCATCACAGTGGTAGGTTGTGGCGGCGATCGCGATAAAACGAAGCGGCCGGTGATGGCAGAGGTAACCTGTGAGCACAGTGATAGAGTGGTGTTCACTTCCGATAACCCACGAAGTGAAGACCCGTTGCAGATACTGACGGATATGGAAACGGGTCTCAACACGGCTGCCAAAAGAAAATATGTATCGGTCCCTGATCGCAAAGAAGCCATTAAGCTGGCAGTAAGCATGGCAAAGCCGGGTGATATTGTGTTGATTGCCGGTAAGGGACATGAGAAATACCAGGAAATAAAAGGAGTTAAACATCCTTTTGACGATAAGCAGGTGATGCGTGAAATGTTTGAGCTGTATGAAAAATGAAGAAGCAGGTCGTACACCTAAAATAAACCAACATGTTGTACCATTTAATTGATTGGTTAAAGGAAATAGGGATAAAGGTCCCGGGGAATGCACTGTTCCAGTTCATTACATCCAGGGTATTGCTGGCAGTTATTCTGTCGCTGGTGATATCAGCTGTGTTTGGAAAACAGTTCATCAATTACCTGCGCAAAAAGCAGGTAGGAGAAACGGTACGAGATCTGGGGTTAGCCGGCGAACAGCAAAAAAAGGGAACACCAACCATGGGTGGGTTCATTATCATCCTGGCTATTTTGGTCCCTACCTTATTGCTGGCCGATTTAACCAAAGCATATATCCGGCTCATGCTCTTTGCAACCGTATGGTTGGGGATGATAGGTTTTATTGATGATTACCTGAAACTGCGGGCCAAAAAGCTGGCGCAGCAACAAGGGATCGCCTATAAAAAAGGAGATAAGGACGGTTTGGCCGGCTGGTTTAAAATATTAGGACAGGTAGTGTTGGGTTTTGTGGTGGGCATGGTACTGTTGTTTAACGACAATACTAAAGTGTGGCGTGAATATACCGGAGACAACCTGCCTGCAGATACTACCAACATCCGGCGCGTTCCATGGAATAACAAAGAAAAAGTATTTGTAATAGCCGATGAACCCATAACAACGATACCATTTGTAAAGTCGCATGAGTTCAACTATTCGAAACTGTTACCGGCCGGGCTGCGCTCAATGACATGGATTTTATACGTGATCATAGTAATTTTTATAGTCACAGCAGTTTCGAACGGCGCCAATATCACCGATGGCATAGACGGGTTAGCAACGGGAACCAGTGCCATCATCGGGGCATGTTTGGGCATCTTTGCCTATGCCAGCGGTAACCTGCGGTTTGCAGAGTATTTGAATATCATGTATATCCCTAACCTGGGTGAGCTATCAATTTTCATAGGCGCGCTCATTGGGGCCTGTATAGGATTTCTTTGGTACAATGCATATCCGGCGCAGGTGTTTATGGGTGATACCGGAAGTTTAACCCTGGGTGGAATTATAGCGGCCTTGGCCATTATTGTTAGAAAAGAATTACTGATACCCATCTTTTGCGGTGTGTTCCTGGTAGAAGTGCTGAGTGTAAGTTTACAGGTTTCCTATTTCAAATACACCAAACGGAAATATGGTGAAGGCAAAAGGATCTTCCTGATGAGCCCGCTGCACCATCACTATCAGAAACTGGGCTATCACGAGTCGAAGATCGTAACGAGGTTCTGGATTGTGACCATTCTGTGCATTGTGTTTGCGATCGCATCATTGAAAATAAGATAGTAATAGCGTGACCGGTAGATCGTCACCTTAAAAATATAATAGGCGAATTACTGAAAAACCATCACTCTGAATTTCCACTTAAGGAAAAACCATCATAGTAGTTAGGTAGAGTGTGGTAGGACAGTATAAGTTCAAACTAAGGAAGAACCCCCTTTAATCCGATTACCTGATTGGTAACGATATAAGCCCCCGACTTGCAGTCGGGATAAATGGAGTTAGTAATTACATGAGTAAGCGATTGGTTATACTTGGAGCCGGCGAAAGCGGCGTTGGCACTGCCATCCTTGGTATGCAAAAGGGATATGACGTATTTGTCTCTGACGGTGGACCAGTGAAAGAAAAGTATCAGGAGGAGCTGAACAAATACGGCATATCGTGGGAAGGAAATCAACATACAGAGGAAAAGATATTGAACGCGGATGAAGTAATGAAAAGCCCGGGCATTCCTGAAAAGAACGATCTCGTAAAAAAGATCAGGAAGAAAGGGATACCGGTTATAAGTGAAATAGAATTTGCATATCGCTACAAAGGCAACAGTAAGATCATTGGCATAACTGGCAGTAACGGAAAGACCACTACGACGTCGTTGATGTACCACATCTGTAAAACAGGTGGGTTGGATTGCGCCCTCGTAGGGAATATCGGGTATTCATTCGCCAAACAAATAGCTGAAGATCCCAAACCATGGTATGTGGCGGAGATCAGCAGTTTTCAGTTGGATGATATTCATACGTTCAGGCCGGATGTCGCTATACTCACCAATATCTCAGAAGACCATTTAGATCGCTATGATTACCGGTTCGAAAATTATATCCACAGTAAGTTCAGAATAGCTGAAAATCAAACAGCAGAGGACTATTTTATCTACTGTGCCGATGATCCGGTGACCATGCAATATTTAGAGGAATATTCAATCAAATCTAACCCATTACCATTCAGTATGAGCAAAGAATTACCCCAGGGCGGTTTTATCAGGAACGGACAGATGACTGTAGCAGTTGATGACGAGAGAATGCAGATGAATGTGAACGATTTTACATTAAAGGGCAAACACAACCAGAACAACACGATGGCAGCAAGTTTAGGGGGCGTAACAGTGGGGATTCGAAAGGAGAAGATCCGCGTAGCCGTTCAAACGTTTGAATCGCTGGCACATAGAATGGAGCCGGTAAGCACCATACGCGGCGTTGAGTTCATCAACGACAGCAAGGCTACAAATGTGAACAGCACGTGGTATGCCCTGGAAAGTATGGAACGGCCTACCATCTTAATATTGGGTGGGGTAGATAAGGGTAATGATTATTCCATATTGCAGGAGCTGGTTCGGGAAAAAGTAAAAGCAATTGTGTGTTTGGGTACCGATAACCGTAAGATACATGATGCTTTTAAAAATGATGTACAACTGTTGGTGAATACCGGTAGTGCCGAAGAAGCAGTAAAAGCTGCCTTTCATTTTGCCAGCCCGGGCGATACCGTTTTATTGAGCCCTGCTTGTGCCAGCTTTGATCTGTTCAAGAATTATGAGGATCGCGGTGATCAGTTCAAGCAGGCGGTGAGAGAGCTGTAAAAACACTGGAAAAGATTTTTTAGTATATAGATAATGACAGGCGCAAATGACATATCGTTAAAGGAAGCAAACGCTGGCGGCCTGCTAAGCAAGACCCGTGGTGATAAAGTCATCTGGGCTATTGTGATCGTATTGGCTTTGGTGTCGATGCTGGCCGTATATAGTTCAACCGGGTTATTAGCTTATAAGTACAACCGCGGCAATACGGAAGTATACCTGTTCAAGCAGGTCGTATTCACTGCTGTAGGGTTAGCGATCATTTATTTTTCGCACCGGGTAAATTATACATTGTATTCAAGGTTGGCGCGCATTTTATTTATGCTGTCCATCCCGTTATTGATATACACATTATTCTTTGGGTTAAAATTAAATGAAGGTAGCCGTTGGATACGGTTACCTATCATTAATCTGACATTTCAAACTTCCGATCTGGCCAAGCTGTCTTTGTTCATGTTTCTGAGCCGGTTGTTGAGTAAGAAGCAGGAGGTGATAAAGGATTTTAAAAAAGGGTTTATCCCGGTCATTATGCCGGTGGGGATCATCTGTATGTTGATTGCGCCGGCTAACCTGTCGACTGCATTACTGGTAGCTGCTACCAGCATGTTGTTATTATTTATTGGCCGGGTCAGCACCAAGCACCTGATGCTTACGATTGGCGTGGCTGCCATTCCGGTTGCCATACTGGTGATGATAGCCGTTGCTTTTTATGATAAAAAAGAAGAGAAATGCTCGGAGCTGCCTTTCTTTTTGCAGGCCGGACGTATCCCTACCTGGGTAAGCCGGGTGCAGAACTTCATGTATGATAGCAAGCAGGTAGATAAAGATGAAAACTACCAGATAAACCAGGCAAAGATCGCTATTGCCAAAGGTGGTGTGTTGGGGCTAGGACCCGGTAATAGTCAAACCCGGAACTTTTTACCGCATCCGTATTCGGATTTCATTTTTGCGATCATCATTGAAGAGTATGGACTGGCTGGAGGCGGTTTTTTGTTGTTTGTATACCTGTTATTCCTGTTCAGGAGTATCCGCATATTTAAAAAATGCCCTTATGCTTTTGGGGCATTTCTGGCATTGGGATTAAGCTTTACCCTGGTTATTCAGGCGTTGATCAATATGGCGGTAACGGTGAATTTGTTCCCGGTTACGGGAGTAACCTTACCGTTGGTAAGTATGGGTGGGAGTTCATTTTTGTTCACCTGTCTGGCAATCGGAATTATTCTGAGTGTAGCCAGAAATGTAGAACAGTTGGAAGCGCCGGCTGATGCACCAAAAGCAGCCGGTGAGAAAAAAGAAAAGAAAGCGACTGCCGATGCAAAAGCGAAGGATGAAGAAGATCAGGAAAAAGAAGGAAAGGCAGGAGCGGCCAAAAAAGAGAAAACTGTAAAGAAAGGGGGCGCTGCAAACGCCGATGATAAAGAGGAAAAGAAAAAAGCATTGAAGCCGCTGTTGAATGAGGCCATGAAGAAAGAGGAAGAGACACCCTGGATCAATCCGGGCGATTAAAATCATTATCCGTGAATAAAAAGATAATCATAGCAGGGGGGGGAACGGGCGGACACATTTTTCCGGCTGTGGCAATTGCACATGCATTGCGCAAGCTGCAACCCAATATTGAGATACTATTTGTTGGGGCCAGGGGGAAAATGGAAATGGAAAAAGTGCCGCAGGCAGGGTATAATATAAAAGGCCTGGATATAGCTGGTTTTAACAGAAGTTCTTTGATTAAAAATATCGGCTTGCCATTTAAGTTGATAAAAAGTTTCTGGCAGGTACGAAGCATCATCAAAACATTTCAGCCCGATGCGGTCGTTGGTGTTGGCGGTTATTCAAGTTTCCCGGTATTACGTTATGCCCAGGCACAGGGAATAGCCACTTTCATTCATGAAGCCAATTCATTTGCCGGTAAATCGAACATATTGCTGGGCAGAAAGGCCAGTAAAATATTTGTCGCCAGCGATGGTATGGAAAAGTTTTTTCCGCGGGAGAAGATCATGATCACCGGCAACCCGGTACGGCAGAATATAGTGGGCAATACCATCAGCCGCACTGCAGGTATTGAATTCTTTGGTTTGAACCCGGCTATGAAAACAGTGTTTGTTACGGGTGGCAGCCTCGGGGCAAAAGGAATTAACGAAGCGATCGATGCAAACGTTGACGCGTTTACAAAGAATAATGTGCAGCTGATATGGCAAACCGGTAAACCGTTTGCGGAGAAAGCCAGTGCGCGGGCAGCGGAAAACAGAAACATCTGGGCCAACAGTTTTATTACGCAAATGGAATATGCTTATGCTGCTGCCGATGTGGTGATATCAAGAGCCGGGGCAATGTCAGTAGCTGAATTATGTGTGGCAAAAAAGCCCGTTGTGTTTGTACCCTTTCCGTTTGCAGCAGAGGACCATCAAACCGCCAATGCACAAAACCTGGTAAATAAACAGGCGGGTATAATGATAAAAGACAGTGAGGCGAAAGAAAAACTGGTGCCAACTGTAATTGCGTTGGCCCGGGATGAACAACAGCAAAATATGCTGAAAGAAAACATTGCGAAACTGGCCATAACAAATGCAGATGAGGTGGTGGCGACGGAAATTCTTAGGTTGATTAGTTGATAAGTTAACAAGTTGCGATTCACGAACATGATCGATATAAAAGATATACAAAAGATTTATTTCATAGGTATAGGTGGCATAGGAATGAGTGCGCTGGCCCGCTATTTCAAGTTTCATGGAAAGGAAGTGAGCGGGTACGATAAAACCGAAACCCCGCTGACAAAGCAACTGGCTAATGAAGGTATTCCTGTACACTATGAAGATAACCTGGAGCTGGCGCCAAAAGATGCACAATTAGTAGTGTACACGCCGGCGGTGCCGAAGGGGCATACAGAGTTTTCGTATTACCAGCAAAGCAACTATCCGTTGTTGAAACGAAGTGAAGTGCTGGGAGCTATTACCAGAAGTTCTTTTAATATCTGTGTGGCGGGAACCCATGGCAAGACTACAATCTCCACCATGGTTGCACATATACTGCGCCATAGTGAATATGGTTGTAATGCTTTTTTAGGTGGTATTGCCGTGAACTATAACAGCAATTACTGGAGTCATGAACGCGATACCTGTGTAGTGGAAGCAGATGAGTACGATCGCAGTTTTTTACGGTTGAGCCCTGATGTAGCGGTGATCAGCGCCATGGACCCGGATCACCTGGACATTTACGGAACAACGGCTGCGATGGAAGAAGCGTTCATTGAATTTGCCGGTAAAATAAAACCAGGCGGTTTATTGATAAGCAAGTATGGTTTGCCCAGAGAAAAGGATTTGAAAGCGCCGAACCATTTTACGTATCATTTGCAAAACACCGGGGCCGATATATATGCCAGTAATATTCAAATGCAACATGGTACTTATGTATTCGATGTGCGGGTGAAAGACTGGCGGTTACGGGATGTGGTGTTGAACATGGGTGGCTTACATAACATAGAAAACGTAATAGCTGCTATTGCTATTGCACACCGCCTGGGGATAGATGATGAAAAAATTAAAGCAGCAGTAGAAGCATTCAGGGGCGTTAGACGGCGGTTTGAATATGTGATAAAGACATCCGGAGTAACATTTGTTGACGATTACGCCCATCATCCTGAAGAGCTGCGTGCTTTGATAACCGGTGCAAAAGGGTTGTTTGGTAACATGAAGTGTACGGTGATATTTCAACCGCATTTGTTCACCCGCACAAGAGACCTGGCTACTGAGTTTGCAGAAGTGCTTGACATGGCTGATGAAATAGTGTTGTTGCCCATTTATCCGGCAAGGGAATTACCGATAGAAGGTGTAACCAGCCAGATGATACTCGACAGGATGAAGCATCAACATAAACAGGTGCTGAACAAAGAACAGTTGCTGGCATGGGTAAAAGAAATGCATGGTGGGGCAACTAAAAGTGAGCAAGGTTGGTTATTGATCACAGCCGGCGCCGGCGATATCGATACGCTGGTTCAACCGATTAAGCAGATCATAGGGAATTAAGGTCTGTTGGTTGAATAGAGAATAGGTACAGGTGCCGTAATCGCTATAACAAAAGTAATCAACGCCGTATTTACCGGCTGGTATATAGATAACAATGAAAAAGAAAAGCTCTATCAGGAAATTATTATTAGTGAGTTTCTGGCTGTTTGTAGCAGCCGGCACTATGGTATTGCTGGTAGCGGCGATGAATGTACAAAGCAATAAGACCTGTAAAGGCCATACTATATTGATCGATGGGAAGGCAGACCAATGGTTTCTGGATAAAAAAGATATAGCGGCTTTGCTGATTGTACAGGGCGGAATTCGTGGCCGGGCAATAAAAAGTTTTGACCTGCGCCGGATGGAGAACCAGTTGAAGAATAACGTGTGGGTAAAGGATGCAGAGTTGTTCTTTGATAATAGCCGGATCTTGCAGGTGCGAATTCAGGAGCGTGTACCGGTGGCCAGGTTATTCACGGTTACAGGCAATAGTTTTTACATCGATAGCAGCGGAGAAAGATTGCCATTGTCGGATAAATTTTCAGCACGCTTACCGGTGTTTACCGGATTCCCGTCAGAAAGGGATAAACTAAATGGAGCAGATAGCTTGCTGGTACGGGATATAGTTAATATAAGCGACTATGTTGTGCATGATGAATTCTGGATGGCACAGGTTTCGCAAATAGACATCCAGGCTGATCACACATTTGACATGATCCCCGTAGTAGGCAACCATATCATTCAGTTTGGCGATGGTACCGATTATGACAAAAAATTTAAACGGTTGCTGTTGTTTTATCAGCAGGTGTTGAGCAAAACAGGAATGGATGTGTACGAAAAGCTGAATGTGCGATTCGCAAAGCAGGTGATTGGGGTGAAGAAGGATAGTTAATATTGAATAAGGAATTTAGAATTATAAATGATGAAGTGGGGCAGGCAATGAGAAGCAGGAATTAAGCAATATGAGCATGGAATTAGGAATGTAGAATTAAGGTATTTCATGTTTCTCATTGGCCGTTTCACGACACCCCATATACAACAACTAAAAACAGGATAGTATGCAACACGAACAACAACCCATTATTGTCGGACTGGATATCGGTACGACAAAGATTGCGGCGATTGCCGGCCGAAAGAACGAGTTCGGTAAGTTGGAGATCCTTGGCTTTGGCCGGGCCAACTCCAACGGTGTTAAGCATGGACAGGTGCTTAATATCGACGAAACCATCAAGGCCATTACAATGGCTCTTGAAAACTGTTATTCATCAAACCCAGGTCTGGAGATCAACGAAGTATATGTTGGTATTGCAGGACATCATATAAAAAGTCTGCAAACCCGTGGCGACATTGTACGTCATCAAACCGATGACGAGATCACACAAAAGGAGCTTGATCAGTTGATCGCAGATCAGTATAAAACGTACATTCCTGCCGGTGATCAGATCATCGATGTGATACCTCAGGAGTTTACAGTTGATAATTTTCAAAATATTCCTAACCCAATTGGCTATGGTGGCGTGAAAATTGGTGCTAATTTCCACATCATCACCGGAGATAAGAACGCCATTCGCAATATCACCCGTGCAGTAGAAAAAAGTGGGTTGAAAACAAAGGACCTGGTATTGCAACCGCTGGCATCTGCTTCAGCCGTTATGGGAACAGAAGACCTGGAAGCGGGTGTAGCCATTGTAGATATTGGTGGCGGTACTACCGACCTGGCTGTTTTTTATGAAGGTATTTTAAAGCATACTGCGGTTATACCGTTTGGTGGCGAGAATATCACCAACGACATCAAAACCGGATTGGGTGTATTGAAAACGCAAGCCGAGCAAATGAAAGTACAGTTCGGTAGTGCACTGGCCAATGAAGCCCGCGGCAATGCGTTCATTACTATTCCCGGTTTGCGTGGTATGCCGGCCAAAGAGATCAGTGTAAAGAACCTGGCTAACATCATCCAGGCCCGCATGAGCGAGATCATGGATTTTGTAACCTATCATTTAAAGCAGGTTGGTTTGGATAGCCGCATGCTCAATGGTGGTATCGTATTGACCGGTGGTGGTTCTCAATTAAAACACCTCATCCAGTTAACAGAATACGTAACCGGCCTGAATGCCCGCATTGGTTTTCCAACAGAGCACCTGGCAGCAGGTCATATTGAAGAATTAGCCCGTCCAACCTATTCAACCTGTATCGGCCTTATATTGAAAGGCTATAGCGATTATGAGCACCAACGTAAACAATTCGAGAACCAGTTCAGGAAGTTAGAGATCCCTGAGAATTTGCGCAAGGCAGAGTTGGTAGATGAAGAAGTAATGGATGATGAAGAATTGCAGGCACAAAAAGTAAGGAACCGCAAGGGTATTAAAGATTTCTGGGGCAAGTTCAAGGATGGTATTATTGAGCTGTTCAAGGAAGAAGAAGACCATGCGTTGTAAAGGCACAGGATACGAGGCCCAGAAAAAGACACAAGTCACAAGTAATACAAGTAACAGCAATCGATAACAGACCACGTACAATCAACCTATTGAAAAAGAAAATCCGGGGAATATGAAAAATGCCAGCATGATAATGGAACGTTTGCCCAGGCAATACGAACCGTTACAATGCAAAATTGTTAAACTAACCCGTTATTCTTAATCTGGTCTCAGCAGCGTGTGAGGGTAGGCTGGTGGGGCTGTTAAACAGTAAGCTATGATTCATTTTGATTTACCGAAGGAGAAATCATCTATCATCAAAGTCATTGGTGTAGGTGGCGGAGGCAGTAATGCTGTTAACCACATGTATAGCCAGAATATTGAAGGTGTAAATTTTATTATTTGTAACACCGACGCTCAGGCTATTGCCCAAAGCCAGGTGCCCAATAAAGTGCAGTTAGGCCCTCATTTAACACAAGGGCTGGGCGCAGGCGCTAACCCCGAAATTGGCCGCCAGGCTACTGAAGAAAGTCTTGAAGAAATTAAGCGCATTCTGGAAGTTAATACCAAAATGGCTTTTATTACTGCTGGTATGGGTGGCGGAACCGGAACGGGTGGTGCTCCCATTCTTGCCAAAATATGTAAAGACCTTGACATTCTTACTGTAGGTATTGTAACCACGCCGTTTTCATATGAAGGTAAGAAGCGGCAGTTACAGGCTGAATATGGAATAAAAGAACTGAAACAAACTGTAGATACGTTGCTGGTGATCAGTAATGATAAACTGCGTCACCAGTTTGGTAATTTGAAAATGAAAGAAGCTTTTGCCAAAGCTGATAACGTGTTGGCAACGGCTGCGAAATGTATTACTGATGTAATTAATAGCACCGGCCAGATCAACGTTGACTTTGCCGATGTATGTACCGTAATGCGTAACGGTGGGGTAGCTATATTAGGTAGTGGCGCCTGCAATGGGGAAGACAGGGCGCTGCGTACCATTGAAGAAGCATTGAATTCACCATTATTGAATGATAATGATATCCGTGGCGCTAAATGGATATTAATTAATATTAATTCATCTGAAGGTGACCATGAGTTCACCATGGACGAAGTAGAGGTCATTCAGAACTATTTATTAGACCAGGCCGGAGAAGGTACCGATGTAATACTTGGTATGGGATATGACAACACGCTTGGCGACAAGCTGGGTATTACCCTCATCGCTACCGGCTTTGATCATAAAGACCCTTTTAAGAAAACGACCGCAAAAAAAGCGGAACCGAAGAAAGAGGAAAAGATCGTTCTCACGTTGGGAGCACAGGAAAAGCCTAAAAAGGAGCAACCGGTTGCTGAGAAAAAAGAAGAAAAGGCAGAACCTGTTATCAAGCCTGAACTGGCTCCTAAATTAATTGATATGGATGCTGGTTCAACACCGGCTACCCTGGAGCTTTTTACGAAAGAAGAAACTGGTAAAACTACTGTGGACAATGGCGTGGATAAAAATGGCGGTCCGGAAAAAATTGAATGGGTACTTTCGCAACCATCCGACCCCATTGTACAGTTAAATACCACAACTGTAACGCAACAGCAACAACAGCCACAAAAGAATCAAAGTAATCAAAATAATTCTTCGGTGTCTGCAGCATCCGGAGGATACTTGGCCAAGCCATCCAATATTTATGCAGAACCAAAAAAAGATGAATCCAAACCGGAACACACCCCTGTGAAGGACCCAAACCGGAATGCCAGTGCAAACCCGATCCAGGAAGAAGATTCCAATGATCTGCATTTGGTATTCAAAGATGATATTCCAGCGGCGGATGTGCCTGGGGCCTACCATTCTCAACCCCCTGTTAGTAACGGTAATATTTCTGTTGAGGATCTGGCAATGCTAGACGAAGCAGAAGAACAAAAACGCCGTGCAGCTGAACGAATACAGAAATTGCGCAATCTGTCGTTCAACATTAATGGAGCTGACCCTAACAACGAGTTTGAAACTGTGCCGGCATACATCCGCCGCAATTTGGAACTGTATAACACGATCTCAAGTGTAGAAAACTTCTACAGCAAGTATGAAGTAAAAGCCGACGAAAATAATAATGGCCAGATATCAACGCTGAACACGTTTTTAGATGGACAAAAACCGGATTAATAAAAGGTGTTTTGTATCCCGTCCCACCCAGTGTGCTACCTGTTCTTATTGAGAGTAAAGGTTCATTGAACAGGGGCACCGGGTCTAAATCGATTGTTTTAACACAGCGATTGTTGTTTTTAGTTGTAGTCCCCCCGACTAATCGGGGGGACTTGTTTTATGCGGAAGCCAAACGCCAAACGCGGAACCCTTACCGCAGAGCATGAACAACAATCTACAATTACAACCCCTAACTTTGTATCATGGCAACCATTCTTATCACCGGAGGCACAGGTACCATTGGTAAAGCAGTAAGCAAATTCTTAACTGCGAAGCACCACCAGGTAATTATTTTAACCCGGCATCCCCGTACTGGCACACCTGACATTTCCTATGCAGCCTGGGACCCCGCTCAAGAAACCATTGATATAGAAGCCTTGCAAAAAGCCGATTATATTATTAACCTGGCTGGCGCCGGGGTGGCTGATAAACGGTGGACGAAACAACGTAAAGCGGAAATCGTTGACAGCCGGGTACAAAGCGGTGCATTGCTGGTGAAAGCCTTACAGGAGAATACCAACAAGGTGAAAGCGGTGATCAGTATGTCGGGTATTGGCTGGTATGGCGACGATCATAAAAAAAGCGCCACCCAACCTGCTTTTCTTGAAGGAGATGCCGCCGATGAAAGTTTTTTAGGACAAACCTGTGTGCAATGGGAGAATGCTATTAAACCGGTAACTGCCCTGAATAAACGCCTGATCATTTTTCGTTGCGGTATTGTATTAAGCAACGACGGCGGTGCTTTGACAGAATTTAAAAAGCCCGTGCGTGCAGGTGTTGCGCCTATTTTCGGAAGCGGGGAACAGGTTGCCAGCTGGATCCATGTTGATGATCTATGCCGGTTATTTTTATATGCCATCGATAATGAAAGGAAGCAAGGCGTGTATAACACGGTTTCTCCTCAACCGGTGACCAATAAAAACTTAATGCTGGCGCTTGCCAGAAAAATGAAAGGGCGATTTTTTATTCCGGTCTATGTTCCTTCGTTTGTATTGAAATTGATATTGGGTGAATTAAGTACTGAAATATTAAAAAGCGCTACCGTTAGTTGTGAAAAGATCATAAGTGGCAGTTTCCAGTTTTTATTTCCTACCCTCGATGCTGCTTTGGATGATCTGATCAAAAAATAAACTACAGGTCGTCTGTCTGAAATTTTCTTACTGTAAAAAATAAATAGCCAGCCAGGTACACCAATGAAACAATGAAAATGGCGCTATAATCAGGTGTGCTTGAGGTTAGCTTGTTCATGACCTTTTGAATATAAGGAAAGGGAACCTGCATGTCGGTTGTTTCCAAAGGCATATAGCGCCCTATGTAGTTAGCATATCTATTTAAGATCATCACAATGATCTGCTCCAGTATAAGTGTATAAGCAAAGAATACCCCAATGGCCAGGCCGCCTCTTTTAAACAACACCCCCATCAACAAGGCTACCATAATATAGCTCATAGCCTGCAGGAGGAAATATCCTATATAAGAAAAACCTTCAAAACTGAATTCGGCATCGCCTTGCATGAAGCCGAATATCATGGCTGTAAGGGCTACCAGAATTGCAGATAACACAGCAAATAAGGAGGCTATCAATATTTTGCCGGTAATAAACTGCTGACGTGTCCAGCCATCGATAATATTTTGCCGGTGCGTTTTGAAACTGTATTCGTTGGTTATCATTAAGATCATGATTAAACCAGGAATGAACAGCAGCCAGCTACTAACATGCGCAGCGGATTGCCAAACTGTGGGAAAGGCATAAGGTGAATTGCCCAATACCATGGTTGCAATACCTTTCGCCTGTTTTTCGGCATATATCACCTGCTGTATGCGATATATAATATAATTGGCGCCAAAGATGGTGACAATATAAAGGCATAGCAATATCCAGAACGCGCGGTAGTTCTTCAGCTTCATCCATTCTATAGCTAATAGTTGCCCCATATTATTTAGAATTTTGCGTAAGTTCAAAGAATTTGGTTTCCAGGCTCTTTTTGCGCAGGCGCAGATGGTTCAGCGTTACACCGTTTTCAAAACAAAACCGGTTCAGGGCTTCCAGCGATGCAGTTCCTGTGTCAAACGATAATTCAATATGTTGTTCGTTTGCATGAACCCGCTTGGCGCCGGGATATTGCTGTAGTATGGTATGTAATTGTTGCATATTGGCGGCCCCTGTTTCTATTATTTCTTCTGCTACCAGTATTTCATCAACATGTCCGTGTGTAAGCAGTATGCCTTTTTGCAGTATGGCTACATGGGTGCAAACTTTCTCCACTTCATCGAGCAGGTGGCTGGCCATGATAATGGTTTTGCCGGCCTTGCTCAATTTTTTAATCAACTCTCTGGTTTCTAAAATACCCACAGGGTCCAGTCCATTGGTAGGTTCATCAAAAACCAGGACTTCCGGATCGCCCAGCAGGCTGCTGGCGATGGCCAGTCGCTGTTTCATACCCAGAGAATAGGTGCTGAACTTTGAGAATTTGCGTTGTTCAAGATTTACCAGCTGCAACACTTTATCGATGTCTGCTTTTCCCCGCTGTTTGATCGCTGCTGCAATCTTTAAATTCTGTACGGCATTCAGGTAATGGTAAAAGTTAGGTGTTTCCAGCAGGGTGCCTATCTGTTGGCGGTGTGCGTGCGTGGGCGCTTCATCAAACAATGTATAAGAACCGGAAGTGGCTTTTAACACATCCAGGATTATACCCAACAGGGTCGTTTTCCCACTGCCGTTTGGCCCCAGTATACCAAATACCGATCCCGGGGGTACTGAAAAGGATACGCCCTTTAATGCCTGTATAGGACCGTAATTTTTATGGAGATTATTTACCGTAAGAATAGCCATGATTGCCTGTTTAGCGGGTGATTGGGCGCCAATAACAAAAAGTACTACAAGTAAGTCGTTGATACAAGTCAAATATTACTGCCGGGTGTCCAAAATGTTGCATTGGAAATTTAATCACATGGCTGCGGGGGCATGCTTTTCATGGTAAAGGCTGGAAAATTCACCTACTATCGCCCGGCCATTATTAAAAAGCAACCTATGTAGTTTTAAAGCTTCAATATCGATAGTAAGTACTTTCCGGTGAACAGGATTTAATGTGCCGCCGGATTGGCTATCACCCGCTTTGGCGTTCGGGTTATATTGAAAGGACGGGTCCACAAGGGTGCCGCGGGGGTACATGATCCCCGGAGTTGCCATTCCCCTGATATCGAGGTTGGTTGGGTGAACGAGTCCCAGGGTATGACCATATTCATGGGCGGCCGTGGTAGAAGTTTGTAAGAGATTATCCAGTTTAAAATAACCGCTATTGCAGCCAATGCCATCTACAAAAGATATATTACCGGTTGCAAATTCTTCAATGCGAAAGAAATTAAGACGTGGGTTATCGTTGTACCACACCTTCCCGGGATCGAGACCGGGTTCATAAATACCATCAATGTCAAATTGTACATTGAATAAGTCGCCGCCGATCTTGATTTTTGCTTTTGGTTCGTTCCAGTGTTTGCTGATATCATTGGCTATTTGCCAGGAAAGATCTTTGGAGGCTGCATCGCCATAGAAGAACAATACAGAGTTGATAACGAGCTGATGCGAAATGGTATGTAATTCGGCTTCACCCATACACCAATTTAAAGAAAAAAGGCGTCCCGGCTCATCCGGGTACGCCAAATTTTCTCATGTGACGCCTGTTTCCTATCAATTGCGGATCGGCTTTCCGCCCTTCAAAACACTTTGAATTCTTTCCAGGGTTTTCTTTTCACCACAGAGCGATAAAAAGGCTTCCCGTTCAAGATCCAGTAAATATTGTTCAGATACTAAAGTAGGTTCGCTTAAATCTCCGCCACACATAACATAGGCCAGCTTTCTGGCTACTACTGCATCATGATCGGTAGCATATCCTGCGCGCCACATGCCATTGATACCGGCAAGTAAAGCACCCAATGCCGAACGGCCTAATACTTTAATATCATTTCTTTGTATAGGAGTAACATAACCACTTTCAAAAAGTTCAATAACACTCTTTTTGGCTTCTGCAATCCGGCGGCCCTGGTTTAACACGACTTCATCTTTTCCCTTTCGTAAAATACCCAGGTCGAATCCTTCCAGTGCTGATGTAGCAACTTTGGCTGTGGCTATGGTAAGAAATCGATTTTTAAGTGTAATGGTTTCCGGTTCGTCTTCATGCATTTCATCTGCGGCCCGTAAAACAAATTCTTTGGTACCGCCACCACCGGGAATCAATCCAACGCCCAATTCAACCAAACCAATATAGGTTTCTGCTGCGGGACATACTTTATCGGAATGTAGGCTTAACTCACAGGCACCGCCCAGGGTAAGGGCATGCGGTGCAACAACTACAGGAATGGAGGAATATCGTGCCCGCATCATGGTATTCTGAAACATCCGAATGGCCATATCCAGTTCATCATATTCCTGCTCTATAGCAAGCATAAAAATCATGCCTACATTGGCGCCGGCGCTGAAATTGGCGCTATCATTCGCAATAATTACACCTTTATATTTTTCTTCTGCTATGGCAATTGATTTTTGAATTCCTTCCAGCACTTCACCGCCAATGCTTCCCATTTTGGTATACCATTCCAAACCTAAAACATCATCGCCTAAATGATAGAGCCTGCAGGCGCTGTTTTTCCATACGTTCTGGTTCTCAAAATTTTTCATCACGATAAATGCATCACCGCCAGGCAACGATTTATATGATTTTGAAGCTGCGTCATAATACAGCCGTTTACCATTCTCAACTTTGTAAAAGCTTTTTACGCCGGCTTCCAGCATCTCATCTATCCATTTCGCTACGGAATAACCGCCTTCTTTCATTTTCTTCACAGTGCTTTCAACACCCAATACATCCCAGCTTTCAAAGGCGCCAATCTCCCAGCCGAAGCCGGCCATCATGGCGTCATCAACGCGATATATTTCGTCGGAGATCTCAGGTATACGGTGTGAGATGTACGAAAAAAGGCCATAATGAAACTGACGATAGAACTCGCCAGCTTTATCAGTACCCGCACATAATGCCTTTAATCTTGTTTTAAGATCATCAATAGGTTTCGCCGCTTCTACTGTTGCGAATTTTGATTTAGACCGGGGTTTATATTCAAAGGTTGTAAGGTCGAGGGAATAAATTTCCTTCTCACCTTTTTCACCTTTCTTCTTTACAAAAAAGCCTTGCCCGGTTTTATCGCCCAGCATGTTGCCGGTTACCATTTTTTCGAGCCAGGCAGGTATTATAAATGTATCGCGGCGTTCATCGTTGGGGCAATTCTCATACACACCCTTTGCTACTTTCACCAGTGTGTCAATGCCTACTACATCAGCCGTTCTGAACGTAGCTGATTTAGGCCGGCCAATAACAGGACCGGTTAAAGCATCCACTTCATCAACGGTTAATCCCATTTTTTCAACCAGTCCGAATATGGCCATGATACCATATACGCCAATACGGTTGGCAATAAATGCCGGGGTGTCTTTACACAACACGGTGGTTTTGCCTAAGTACAAATCACCATAGTGCATCAGAAAATCAATCACTGCCGCATCGGTATGTGGCGTTGGAATGATCTCTAATAACCGTAAGTAACGGGGTGGATTAAAAAAGTGTGTACCACAGAAGTGTTTTTTAAAATCATCACTTCTGCCTTCGGCCATCAGGTGAATGGGAATACCCGATGTGTTGGAGGTGATGAGCGTACCCGGGGTGCGGTACTTTTCTACTTCTGTAAATATTTGTTGTTTAATATCAAGCCGTTCAACAACAACCTCAATAATCCAGTCACAACCGGTAATATTTTTTATATTATCGGTAAAGTTGCCGGTAGTGATCTTTTTGACCACATCTTTTGTGTATACAGGAGAAGGATTGCTTTTTAAAGCAGCCTGGAGGGCATCGTTAACCAGTTTATTACGGGCTGATTTGTTATCACTTTCCACAGCATCTTTCGGCACCATGTCAAGTAACAAAACCTGTACGCCAATGCCTGCAAAATGACAGGCTATGCGAGAACCCATAACTCCACTACCCAGAACAGCTACTTTTTTAATGATACGTTTAGTCATAAAAAAATAGTTAGCTAAACAACTATTTTCAAAGATAGTACAAAATCATTACCTGCCAAGTGCTTTTTATAATTTAGCTTGTTAATTAGAATGTGGGTTGAAAAGAGGGCAAGTCTAAGTTCCTGACTATCCGTAAAATTGCTTTACATGATGCGTAACGATGCGCTTAAAATTTTTACTGCGGCGGTGCGGGCGGTGCAGCCGCAGTACCTGCTGACCAGGCATATGCGATGGCAGCAGAATGAGCTGCACCTGGGCGAAAAGCTTTTTAAACAGCACGATATAAATAAACTATTTATTATAGGTGCGGGAAAAGCCAGTGCCGCCATGGCCCGGGAGGCAGAAATTATTTTGGGTAACCGGATCGATGACGGCATTATTGTTACCAAGTATGAACATGCTTTTCCGTTGAAGATCATTCGTTGTATGGAAGCGGCGCATCCGGTGCCGGATGAGATGAGTTTGCAGGCGGGCCGTGATATCATCCGGTTGCTGAAACAGGCTGATGAAAAGGATGTAGTGATTGCTTTAATAAGCGGTGGCGCTTCCGCACTAATGGTAGATTGTCCACCCGGGGTGTTATTAACTGAACTGCAACTGGTTTTTAACCGGTTGCTGCAATGTGGCGCTACGATCGAAGAAATGAATACCGTGCGCAAGCATTTATCGGCCGGTATTAAAGGTGGCCAGTTAATGCGTACAGCCTGGCCTGCGACGGTTATTAATTTTATTTTAAGTGATGTTATTGGCGACCCGCTCGATAGCATTGCCAGCGGACCGACAGTTGCCGACCGTTCCACTTTTGCCGATGCCTGGGAAATTGTACGTAAATACCAGTTGCTTGAAAAACTACCGGTAAGTATCATCCGTTGGTTACAATTGGGATTGAATAAACAGATTACGGAAACACCAAAGCCGGGCGACCCCATTTTTTCAAAGAGTTATAATTATCTCATTGGCACCAATCGGGTGGCGCTGGAAGCTGCGCTTGCCATGGCCCAATCATTACACTATACGCCGGTAATTATTACCGATGCCCTCAAAGGGGAGGCCCGGGATAAAGCACGGGAGCTGGTAGAACAGGTGCGGCAATATGATGGTCCCCGTCCGGCCTGTTTATTACTGGGAGGGGAAACAACAGTGACCATCCATAACCCGGGAAAAGGCGGTCGTAACCAGGAGTTTGCCCTGGCCGCATTGATAGCGTTGCAGGAGGCTTTCCCAACCGGTGAGGCGATGCCCGTACTACTCAGCGCCGGCACGGATGGTACCGACGGCCCAACCAATGCCGCCGGTGCGGTGGTGGATGCAGGCGTTATGCAACTGGCCGTTAAACGGGGACTGAACGCTGAAAAATATTTGGCACAAAACGATTCATGGAATTTCTTTAACCAGGCGGGGGGACATGTTATTACAGGGCCAACGCATACGAATGTGATGGATATAATAGTTGTGTTAATTCAATAGGAATCTTTCATAAAGGCCTCGTTGCCTTTTCCTTATTGATTCGCTCCTTCCGAAACCGCGCTCCAATCTATATCCGGACTTTGCTTTTCAATGACCTGTTGCATGTGGTGTTGCAGCAGGTTGGCCAACGGCATTTTATGTTGTACCTGCGAAGCCTGTGATAAAACCAGGTTGATGTCTTTTAGACCCAACGTCATGGTGAAGGCCGCCGGTTCAAACTGGCGGTTCACAATGATATTACCATAGTTCGTATAAATAGGTGAGTTAAAAATGGTTTGCGTAAAGAATGACCACATTTTCTGCGTATCGATATCACTTTTTTCGGCCAGTGCCACGCTTTCGCCAATGGCTTCCAGGGCAGCAGCTATCATAAAATTACCACAGAGTTTAATCGTATTGGCTGCTGTAATGTTATCGCCAAAATCCCAAACACCTGCACCACCGGCATCTTTTAAAAGTTGTTCAAATTGTTGCCGAAGGGTTGCATCACCCGATACCACAAAGTTCAGCTTACGGGCACGAGCGGCTTCAGGCCTGCCAAATACTGGTGCTGCCAGGTAATGAGAACCGCTTTGTGTATGTTGTTTGGAAACGTTTTCGGCGGTGAGCGGTAAAATGGTGCTCATAGAAATATGAACACTACCCGGCTGCATATTTTTTATCAAACCATCTGCCCCTTCACTAATACTTTGTAAGGCTTTATCATCCGACACCATGGTGACTATAACGGTACATGCTGCAGCCAGTTCTTTTATGGTTGCACAGGCAGTTGCCCCTTTATCTGTTAATGTTTTTGTTTTGGAGGCAGTACGGTTATAAACATACACCTCGTGACCGCTTTCTAAAATATTCTCTGCTATAGGTGTGCCCAGGTTGCCTAATCCAATGAAACCGATTTTCATATAATAGTATTAAAATAAAGTGCCCCGCCTGCTTTGCCATTATGCAAAACAAGTGGGGCACAATGGTGAAAAATATGATTAACTAACGGAAGAACCGTTATCAATAGCGTCGACCGGATTTATAAAATGCAGTTTGCCTGCCTTGTCATCTGCCATTAAGATCATGCCATTGCTTTCAATGCCACGCATTTTGCGGGGCGCCAGGTTAACCACTACTACCACCTGTTTGCCAATGATATCTTCGGGTTTAAAATGTTCTGCAATACCCGAAACAATGGTGCGGGTTTCAAAACCCAGGTCAACCTGCAGCTTTAACAGTTTATCGGCCTTTGGTACTTTTTCGGCAGCCACAATGGTGCCTACCCGAAGATCGAGTTTGGCAAAATCATCGTACTGGATCTGTTCTTTCACGGCAGCTGGTTCTTTACTGGCATCGGCTGCCTGTGCATTGTCCGCCTTCGTACTTCCCACTTCAGCTGGCTTCACCAGTCCGGCCTTTAATTTTGCGACCTGCGCTTCTATTTCTTCGTTCTCTATTTTCCGGAATAGCAATTCCGGCGCCCGTAAACTATAACCAACGGACAGCAATTTTGTTTTACCGGCGTTTTCCCATTCCAACAATTTATCAACCACCTTCATTTTGTGCAACATTTTTTTAGCAGTGGCTGGCAGGAAGGGGTTGATCAATATGGCCAGGTTGGCTGTCAGCTGCAAGCAAATATGCAGGCAGTTATCGATCAGTTTTTGGTTATCCGGATTTTCAGCAAGAGTGTTGGCAACTTTCCAGGGCTCTTTTTCCTGCATGTATTTATTGCCTTTTCTCGCAAGGTCAATAACCTCGGACAGCGCATCGCGGAACTTGAAACTCTCAATGTGCTCTTCCACTTTTGCTTTGGTTACTTCAAATTCGGCTAGCAGGTTCCTGTCCGTTTCATCGAGTACATCTGCATGTAAAGGCGGCACTTTTCCACCACACAGTTTATGCATGAGTACAAATGCCCGATTCTCAAAATTTCCGAAAATGTCACTCAACTCACCTTTTACCCGTTGCTGAAAATCTTTCCAGGTAAAATCATTGTCCTTGGTTTCCGGTGCATTGGCGCACAGTACGTACCGCAACATATCCTCACAACCCGGAAAATCTTTGATGTATTCATTTACCCATACCGCCCAGTTGCGGCTGGTTGATACTTTATCGCCTTCGATATTTAAGAATTCGTTGGCCGGCACATTATCAGGCAATACAAATCCTCCGTGCGCTTTCAACATCGCCGGGAAAATGATGCAGTGAAAAACAATATTGTCTTTTCCTATAAAGTGTACCAACTTGGTGTCGTCCTTGCACCAGTAATCGGCCCAATCTTCCGTTAATTCCTTGGTAGCAGAAATATAACCGATAGGGGCATCGAACCAAACGTACAGCACTTTACCTTCGGTATCAGGCAACGGCACTTTTACGCCCCAGCTGCTGTCGCGCGTCATGGCGCGGCTTTGCAAACCGCTGTCGAGCCAGCTTTTACACTGTCCATATACGTTGTTCTTCCATTCCTTATGTCCTTCCAGTATCCAGCCTTTCAGCCAGTCCTCATAGTTTTGCAAGGGGAAATACCAGTGTTTGGTTTTCCGCTTTACGGGTACTGCATCACTAAGGGTACTACGGGGATTTATTAATTGTTCCGGGCTTAGCGAAGAACCGCAACGCTCACACTGATCACCGTAGGCATTGGGATTGCCGCAAATGGGACAGGTACCGGTAATGTACCGGTCGGCCAGGAACGTATTGGTTTTTTCATCATAATACTGTTCGGTCTCTTTTTCCTCGAACAAACCATCATCATACAACTTTTTGAAAAAGGCGGCGGCCGTTTCGTGATGTACTTTGTTGGAGGTGCGGGAATAGATATCGAAAGAAATGCCCATCTGGTCAAAGCTTTCTTTGATCTGAGCATGGTATTTATCAACAATCTGTTGTGGACTTACGCCTTCCTTCATGGCGCGGATGGTAATGGGTACTCCATGCTCATCACTGCCACCAATAAATTTAATGTCTCTTTTCTGCGCCCGTTGGTAACGCACGTAAATATCAGCCGGCAAATAGCAGCCTGCCAGGTGACCGATATGCACGGGACCATTGGCGTACGGCAGGGCCGCTGTGACTAAATAGCGCTTGAAATTGCTCATTTTGTTAATCGTCTTTGGTTCTCTAATCGTCGTCCCTTTCCGCCAGCCGGCGGATCGCTTGTACTGCTTATCATTACGCAGCCAGGCGAAAGCCGAAGGAGGGATTGCAAAAATAGCCATTCGGGGGGAAGGGATAAAATCGGAGAATAAACGGGTGATAGGGACGGGAAAATGCAAAAAGCCCCGTCCTGTGTCCAAAGCAGAAGCAAAGGAACGGGAGCGGGACTATGGCTGGCGTGAAGGATCTTTTTAACCGTGGCACGGTTTATTGCGTGAAGGTGTACGGCTATTTAAAAAGTGAGTTTTCGAATACTATGGTTGTATTGTTGGGGCAGTGAGGAGCGGAGCGGGTTTACGGGTTGCAGGGTGATACGGTAAGGTTTATCTAAATTGGTATCGTGAACAAAATCGAGCAATAATTCCTGCTTGCCGTTGCTGAACACCAGGTTTACATCATTGTCTGCCGCGGTGGTTTGCCTGAACTGGAAGTTATTACCGGGCAACTGATTTAATAAATTGGTATAAAAGAAAGGGTTGGCGGTTTCGTAGATAACCCTGATGCCTGATGTATCCGTTGCAAGAGTAACCTGTGCTATACTGGCAGCATCGGGGTTCGTAGTTGATTTAAAACCCCACTGTAATGTATTGGTTTTGCCGGAAAAGGAATATCCCTTTGGCGCTAAAAGTGGGTTGATGATTTCAACAACCTGCGATTCCAGAACACGTTGAAGATCTTTTAGGTCTAAATTTTGAGCAAAGCACTGCCCGCAACCTGCCATCAGGCAGGTCAATAGAAACTTTTTCATGACTAACTGTTTAGATTATTGTTGGGATGCGAAAAGCGATTGTAGTTTTTGTTTGAATTGTTCCGGTGTGGTTGGTTCAAAAACAAGATTGCCGATCTCCATGTTTGAAACAGTAAGCGGCACAAAGCTCGATACAAGATGGCCGGCTTTTACGGCAACAATCACCAAAACAGCCTGGTCGCCCGCCGGTAAACTCTGAAATTGTATCTTATGCCCGTATCCATAATACGGGTATATAACTGATTTATACCCGGTGAATACCAACTGTGATGCACAACTTGAAAATGTTATATCATTTCCCAGGTTAACATTGAACTCTGCTCTGGGGCGGGGAGCATTCCTGAAGCAGTCGCAGTTGACCCAGCCCATTTGAGTAATGACGAAATTGTATTGTTCCAGTTGTTTTTCCCGCTTTTCATAATTGAAGGAGGTCTGCTTTTGTACGCTTTTTGTATAGGGTAGACTATCCTGTGATGATCTTGGTTTTTTATTAATGACCTCATCGGGGTCCATATCTACGACCTGTATAACAAGCTGCTCACCGTTAGCCGAACGTCTTTTGATCTTGTTATTTCGTACCCGTTTTATTTTGATATTATCATAGTAGCTGCCAAAGCGTTGTTTTAATTGTGCTATAACCTCCTCTTTGGGCATTGTGATCGTGGAGTTTAAATAGAATTTAGCGGTCGTCTTTTTACCATAGTTCACCGAAACCGGTTGTACCGTACTGAAATTAATTGTCTTCACCATGCGCTTCCCCCCGTCTGCCCAATGTTGAAACGGCCCTTGCGGTATCCAGTTTAATATTGAAGTATGGGCAATATCACTGAACTGCTCAGCGCCTGTAAATAGCATCATGCGGTTATCGTAATGGCTGGTTGGTATGCTCACTGTAATGCCCTTTTGTGGCGCTATCGTAACAGGCTGTCCATCCTGTTGAGCGCTTATATGCAACATGCCGCCCGAAATCAGTTGTTCTGCGTTTGATGTAGTGCTTAGTTTGTTGGCAATTATATCTTCATACCGGATGTATTCCTTTACTATAATTTTCACTTCACCTTTCACCTGTCCGGTTTTGCCGGTAAAAATGCCGGCAGGTATAAACAGGCGGGTCCCATCTTTTGCTATCACTGTGGTATCACTGGTTGTTTCAATGATAAACACCTGCTCTTCTTTTTTTAATTGCTCAAAGAACGTATTCAACAAAGCCTGGGCATCTGGCTCGGGTGTTTTTATTTCGTTGTTATTATTAATGGAAGCCTGCGGTTGTTCCTTTGTTATAGGTAGAGAAATGAGGGTCGTTGCAATATCAGACCGTCTAACCTTGTTAACAACAGCTGTTGGTTTTTCTTCCGCTACATTTTGATTTGTTGTTTGAGGTACAACAGATACTATGTCTTGCTTCGGAGCAGGTGTTGTTTTGGAAGTAACTATCGTTGCCTGTTGTTTTGCAGTTTTGGAGCTGGCTTTTTTGTTTGAACGATGTGAATTGATAGCCAGAATAGCAATGATGGCAACGGTTAATAACCCGCCCATAAATTTGCCGATACGGCGTCCAATATTCGTACCCGTTTTATTGCCGGCAGTTCCGGGGCCCGGGGCTGTCAACTGAGTTTGCATCTGTTGCCAGTGTGCAGCAAACTGCTGCTCATCGGGCATAAACGCATCTTCTTTCTGGCGGAAATAATCATCTATATGTTGCTTTTCAGATAACATTGGAGTAGATTTCTTTTATCAACAGATTTTCCAGTTTACTTTTCAACAGGCGGCGGGCTTCGTTCAAATGCCACTTTGAAGTGCCGGTTGATATTCCAAGTGATTGACCTATCTCTTCGTGTTTGTAGCCATCAAGCACAAACAGGTTAAATACCAGGGCTGTATTCCGGGGTAGCTCCTGCAGCAGGTTGATAACATCATGGGCCGAAAGCCGTTCGTATATGTCAGGGTCCAGAGAAATAAGATCATCAGGTACCTGTTCAATATCATAATGAGTAAACTTTGCCTGACGCCGGCAATGATCAATACAGGTATTTACCACAATCCGGCGTACCCAGCCCAGAAAATTGCCCCGGCTTTCGAATTGATGCAGCATATTGAAAACTTTCAACATGGCTTCATTGTACACCGCGCCCGCTTCATCAATATCCCTGGTATACCGTATACATAATTTGATCATATCGGCATAGCAACCCCGATATAATGCTTCCTGGCTTTGCGGGTTTTGTTGTTTACAGCCTTCTATTATTTTATTCCAGTGTAACAAAAGGAAAACGGGTTTTTTATTCAGATGAAGAAGCGATTGGCTTTACACAGCCCGGCATGTTTTTCAGCAGCACTGTAGTATTGACGAAGGGAAAGAATGAAAAGGTTGGGAAAAATGAAAGATTTTGGTTAAAATAAATCAAAGTAAGGTAGCTGAAAGAACTTTCCGGTATATTTAAAAATCATATTTAATACATGAACCGTAAGCATTTCTTGTCCTCGTTCCTGGTGGCCGGATTACCTGTACCTGGTTGGTCTGCATGGGTTAATAACAGCAATAATGAGGCGCCTGCGTCCATTCTGCCCCGCTATCTTAAACCCGGCGATACCATTGGCATTACCTGCCCGGCCGGCAATATTACCCAGGAAGAGATACAACCGGCCATGATTCAAATGGTGGAGTGGGGGTTTAACATCAAGGTGGGGGATACCGTAGGAAAAAAGGATTTTACATTTGGGGGCACCGATGAAGAACGGGCGGGCGATTTTCAGCGAATGATCGATGATCCCAAAGTAAAAGCCATTATGTGTGCCCGTGGAGGATATGGGTTTGTACGTATTATTGATAAATTGAATTTCACCAAACTGGTTGCCCATCCTAAATGGATCATTGGTTTCAGCGATATTACGGTACTGCACTGTCATCTGAACCGGAATTATGGTATTGCTTCCATACATTCAAAAATGTGTAACAGCTTTCCCGATGATTGGAATAAAGCGGAATCCATACAAATTGAAACGATCCTTTCTATAAAACAGGCATTAACCGGGCAAAAGATGAAATACACGACGCCGGTAAACGCACAAAATAAACCCGGCAGGGCCGAAGGGACGCTGATCGGCGGCAACCTGAAAATGATAGAAACGCTGGCCGGCACCAAATCGGATATTCGCACTACCAATAAAATATTATTTGTAGAAGATACCGGGGAATATCTGTACAGCATCGATCGCATGTTCTGGAACCTGAAACGGACCGGTAAACTTGATAAACTGGCGGGGTTGATCGTCGGTGGATTTAAGATAAAACCCGATGACCCCGGTGAAGAGTTTGGCCGTACGGTGCAGGATATTGTGTTGGAAAAAGTAAAAGGGTATCACTATCCGGTTTGTTTTGATTTCCCGGTAGGCCATCAAAGGAATAATTATGCGTTAAAATGCGGGGTTAAACACCGGTTAACCGTTTCTGGTGAAGAAGTAACGCTTCGGGAAATTTGATGGTTGATTGGTTTGCTTAAATTTGGGTGTTCGTTATAATATTAGCCGTATTGGCAATACAACAATATAACAATGGTAAAAATTCCTCCCTATTTACAGCCTGGTAACACGATCGCATTGGTATGTCCGTCCGGGTTTATGGCAATAGAAAAGGCGCAAACCTGTATTGATGTATTACAGCAATGGGGATATAAGGTAAAGGTGGGCACTACGGTTGGCAGTCATTCAACCACCTACTTTTCCGGCACCGATGAAGAACGCCTCGTCAATTTTCAACAGATATTGGATGATGATGAAGTGCATGCCGTATTATGTGCCCGTGGGGGATATGGGTTAAGTCGCATCATCGATCACATAAGCTTTAAGAAATTTAAAAAACAACCCAAATGGGTAGTTGGGTTTAGTGATATAACGGTGCTGCATTCCCATATTTATTCCAATTATGGCATTGCCACCCTGCATGCGCCGATGGCCGGCGCTTTCAATGATGGCGGTTTTAAAAATGCATTCGTTAAATCATTAAAAGATGCGCTTGAAGGAAAAAGAATAAAATATGATTGTCATGGTCACGACTTTAACCGAAAAGGAGAGGCTGTAGGCGAACTGGTAGGTGGTAACCTGGCATTGTTGGCGCATTGTGTAGGCACGCCATCAGATATTAAAACAAAGGGCAGGATCCTTTTCCTGGAAGATGTAGGCGAGTACCTGTATAATATCGACCGCATGATGCGACAGCTGCAACGCAGCGGTAAACTGGAGAAACTGGCCGGACTGATCATCGGCGGATTTAGCGATACAAAAGACACTGATCGGCCATTCGGGCAAAACGTCTATGAAATAATACATGACATTGTGAAGGAATATGATTATCCCATATGTTTTGGTTTTCCGGTGAGTCATGAAAAAGAGAATTATGCATTGAAAGTAGGTGAAGGGTATAAGTTGAAAGTAGGGAAGTCGAAGGTAACATTAGAGGAGTAACTGCGACCAATGGGTTATAAGCAATGAACTATGTGACGGGGATGAAGGCTTTGAACGAGTGGAAGGGCCAGCCCAAAGACCGAACGAAGTCGGGAGCCTGGGTTTCTTTAGCGGATGCCTTATCAAAAAATAACCTAATCCTTTAGGTATGAACCTTATACAACACCGACACCTCTGGACTAACATCCAACAGTTTGCGTTTGATGAACCAGGCGCCACGATCACCTTTTCGAAAAAACTGGCTGCTCAGCAAAAATGGCCCGCTACCTATACTGAACGGGTTATTGAAGAATACCGAAGGTTTATCTTTTTGTGTTGCATCTCTCCAAAAGGAGCATCTCCTTCAAAGGCAGTAGACGAAGTCTGGCATCTGCATTTAACCTATACCCAATCATACTGGAATGCCTTTTGTAAAAATACGTTGGGTAAGGATGTACATCACTATCCTTCAACAGGCGGTACCAGGGAAGATCACAAACATGCCGACTGGTATGGAGAAACTCTGCGTTTATATGAATCGGTATTCGACGAGAAGCCGCCGGCTGATATCTGGCCGCAACCGGTAGAAGCATCAGGGTCGGTTTCACTACGGCAGCCAGTAGATGTATCGTGGTCTACTTACAAAGAACAATACCGTATAGGAAAGGACATGTGGATCAAGGTAGGGGTGTTATGTTTGCTGCCATTTGTTAGTAGTTATATTATTAATGGGATAGCCTCTCCGTTTTCATTAAAAGGACCACAATTTTTATTGTTCTATGCGATCCTTGTGTTCACTTCTCTTATAGCGTTTTATCTGTTGCGGAAAGACAGGTTGGCGTTTATGAAAGAAGCGATGAATGCATGGTCGCCAAAGGATATGTCTGTTTTTCAACTGGCACACAGCGTATATGGTAAAGACAGGGCCATAGAAACATGCCTGATAGATCTGTACAGGCGTGGGCTTGTATCAGTGAATGAGATTAACAGAAAAATAGTGGTGCACAGGAACAATTACCAGGCGCCAGTTAAAGAAGAAAATCCGCTGATGAAACGGTTATTGATCAAAGCGGATAATAGCACGATTGATTATGATACCATTACCAATGACTGGTATAAACAGGCTGACTTTGAACATCCGGCGATTGAGCAATTGCATTCGCTGATCGATCATAACAAATCGTTATTTGAAGAATACGTGGTCTTGATAATTGCTTTATTCATAGGGCTGGCGCGTGTAGTGCAAGGGGTGTCTAATGACAGACCTGTTGCTTTTATTGTTCTGGAGATACTGGTATTTGTGGTAGTAGCAGTAATAGTAAAACAAAAATCCTCAACGAATAAGTGGGTCTATGATAAATTAGAAGCACTGATATTGGAAAAGGGTGGTAATAAAAGACTACATGCTGATGAAGTGGTAAATGATTATGCAATAAACGGGCAAGGTGTTTTAGATGTGCTACCTGCAAGCCTCATGCTTGGATCCATGTTTATGCTCTTCCCGGTCACAACCATGCGAAGAAGGCCGACATCTAACGGGGATACTGATAACAGTGATATCAATCCGGTTGTAGATAGTAGTTGTAGCGGTGGAAGCAGTTGCAGCAGTGGCGGCGATAGTAGCTGTGGCAGTGGTAGCGGTTGTGGTGGTTGCGGTGGAGGCGGAGGGGATTAGTACCCCCGGCTCGCCAGCTGTCGGGAGAAATACTGTTTCTTGTTTGTTTTTGGCGGTGCTGATACTCAATACCATTCATGTTTCACATCAACGTTTCACGTTTCATTGCCCTGTTTCACGTTCTCGTTCCTTAACAATTTGGTAATACACAATAGTTAACAGCTTTGCATTATTCCGCTATACCTTTGTGTAACCAAAGAGAAAATATGAGAATTGAAGTACAAAAGAAACTTTGGAGTAGCAAAGAACAGATTCCTCCCAAAAACCCTGATGCAGCCATTCCTTTCTCGCAAAAAATAGCTGCAGAACTAAACGGGTCGCCTCCTTTCGCAGAAGAATCGCCTCCGGTCACAGACATCGGGCCACCACCTTGGGAAACTGCATCTTCTCCTTCTCCTCCTCTGGTCTGGAATATTCGAAATGAAGTGCTCACTGTTGTTATAACGTTCTTGATACTCCCCCTTGTTTTTATCGCTTGCTTTTACAAGATCATTTCTCCCTTTTCTTTAAGCGCCCACCAATTTTTAATTTTCTTTCCGCTGCTGGCTTTTAGTTGTATTTTTTCATTCATCCTCCTTCAATTAGAAAAAGGCCGGTCGTTAAAACCGGTTGTTAAATTAAACTACTACACAGATGCCAGTGTTTTTCAAACAGCGCAATTCCTGTACGGAAAACAACGGGTAATAGAAGCCGCCATTATAGACCTCATACGTAGAAACTTACTGGTAATTACCAGGGACAGAATGTTCATAGTGCATAAAGATCGCTATCGCCGGCCCACCAACGAAGAGAATCCGCTGATCACCGGTTTTATAAATGAGGAACGCGAATGTGTAACCTATGAACGGATAGTATATACATGGTATAAGGCGCCCGAAAGCAATCAGGCTTTGGAATACCTGCAGTCGCTGGCTCATTACAAAGAGCGGTTCTTTATAAAATATCACGTATTGCTCATTCCTTTTGTAGTAGGGGTCGTGCGGTTTATTCAGAGCAAATTGACCAGCATACAGCTTGGGTATCTGCCGGGAGAAATGATCGGATTGTCGGTTGCTGCTGTCATATTGCTGAGAAGTATTTCAAGAAAAGCCATGGTGAAGGCAAAGGTTGAAGAAAAAGCAAAAATTAAACAGAAGGTCGGGCTGTTGCACCGTGATAAGATTGTGGGAGAGTTTGCGATGAGGGGAAAGGATGCGATCAGCTGGTTTTCGGATGGCATTGTGCTGGCAGAAATATTTGATGAACCACTTCCTATAGACAAAGCAAGCGATATGGTGATGGCATTTTTTAATTCAGATGCAGAGATCGACCTGTTCAGCTTTAAGATCAAAGATTGTAGTAATGAGATTAAATTTTATTAACCAAAAACAGATTTATGAAAAATGAAGAACACAGTAGCCTTTGGCGTTCGATTCAACAATTTCCCCTCGATGACCCGAATGCAGAAATTACCTTCTCCAACAAATTATCTGCAAAGCAAAATTGGTCGCCCAACTTCACAGAACGGGTTGTTGAGGAATATCGGAAATTTATCTTCTTATGTTGCATCTCTCCAAATGGCGCATCGCCCTCACAGGCAGTAGACGAAGCCTGGCACTTACACCTCACTTACACTAAATCGTACTGGATCGATCTGTGTAAAAACACACTGAACAAAGACATTCATCATCATCCATCGCAGGGAGGGGATGCGGAAGATCATAAACACCGCGATTGGTATTCAGCTACGCTGGTCTTGTACCAATCCGTGTTTGGATCGCCTCCGCCAAATGACATTTGGCCATCGCCCAGGGAGCATGTATTACCCCTTCCCGAACCGCCGAGGCCCAACCGAAAGAATATGCTCGCTCTTGTTGTCATGTTGTTATTGCTACCTTTCCTCATCAGTGCTTACCAGCACCACGTATTATTTCCCTTTTCACTCACAGGTCCCGAGTTCTTAGGTTTCTTCCCGCTGCTGGCAATATGTTGTATCATTGGTTATATTATTCTTCAAAACGACAGGTACCATACGTTCCCCAAGCTTGCAGCTGCCTCGTTTCCTGATACCGGGTTTACAGTGTTTGAAACTACCCTGTTCCTCTACGGTAAAAAGCGGCTGATACAAACGGCTATTCTTGACCTGGTACGCAGAAATTTACTTGAAATTACTTCCGATGGGTCATTTAAAGTGCGAACAGCCTGGTACTTAAAACCGGGTGATGAACAAAATCCTTTGATCAACGGATTTCTGCAGGAAGAACGGGGTTATGTAACTTATGAAATGATCGCAGCCGACTGGTTAAGGGACATGCCGGCTAACCTTGAAGAATTACAGCAATTACATGAACTGGCTAATCGCAGCGAATCCTTCTTTAAGCGAAACCATGTGTTGCTCATTCCTTTTGCCGTGGGTATTGCCCGGTTTATTCAGGGGCTTATTAACAGCAAACCGGTAAGTTACCTTTTCCTGGAAATGGTCATATTACTCATTGTTGCCCTGGTGGTAGCGGGAAAATTCTCCCGGAAAGCATGGATGTATAAAAAGGTCAAAGAAACCATGCAATCAAGACAATACGTTGGTTTGTTATACAATGATAATGTAGTAACCAATTTTGCCATAAAAGGCAATGAAGCCATCAGCGGTTTTTCTGACGGGCTGATTTTGATCGCGATGTTTGGCGCTGTTCCTTTTATGGACCGGATGAGTCAGACAGTTACAAATTTCATGAACGATCTGAAGGTTGATAGTTCCAACAGCAGCGGATGCAGCGGTGGCGGAGGTTGCAGTGGAGGCGGTAGTTGTGGCGGCGGATGCGGTGGAGGTGGATGTGGTGGATGCGGAAGTTAACGGTCCTGGTGATCGTATAAAAGCAGTAGTAACAAATAAGGTAAATTCAGATGATACGAAGCACGCGCTTCGTATTTGTGTTTAAAAACGGAACATTATTTTTGATGACCGCAAACCTGTTTGCGGTTTTGTATTTTTACAAAAAAAGTGCCACCGTCCATTGCTCGGGACATGTGGCAACTTTAACCTAAACTTATAACTTACTCTTGTGACTGGTATTAAGAAGGTATAGCACTTGCAGTATTATATTCGATTGCTCAACAAATCTTCAATAATTTCGTTAATAAATCAAATTGATATATATTATACAACCATAGATAAAATCTATCATGACATTTGTACAATTGGAATATGTGGTTGCCGTAGACACGTACCGGCATTTTGCCACCGCCGCCGAACATTGTTTTGTTACCCAGCCCACTTTAAGTATGCAGGTACAAAAGTTGGAAGAAGAGCTGGGGGTGAAGCTATTCGATCGTAGTAAGCAACCGGTGGTGCCTACCGAGATAGGTATAGAGATCATTGAGCAGAGCCGCCGGATTTTATCGGAGAAGAATGTGATCAATGAACTGGTTCAAACAAAAAAGGGCATTCTTACCGGCGAACTGCGTATTGGTATTATTCCAACGCTGGCCCCTTATCTGCTTCCCCTGTTCGTACAGAATTTCTACAAAAAATACCCGCTTATTAAACTGGTTGTGCAGGAACTGATGACGGAGTACATCGTTTCCAGGCTGCGTGAAGGGCGCATCGATGTAGGCATCCTGGTAACGCCATTGCAGGAAAATGGGATTAAAGAACACGTATTGTTTTATGAGGAACTGCTGGCATATGTTTCACGTAAGAATACTGCGTATAAAAAAACCTATGTGCTGGCGCAGGACATTGATCCGGAGAAATTATGGCTGATGGAAGAAGGGCATTGTTTCCGTTCGCAAATTGTTAACCTTTGCGAATTACGCAGGGCCAGTGAAATGGGAACGCATTTCGAGTATGAGGCCGGAAGTATAGAAACTTTGCGGCGCATGGTAGAAATAAATGATGGCATCACTATTTTGCCCGAGCTCACCACGCTTGATATGACGGCCCGCCAGTTACAACTGATCAGGCATTTTAAAAAGCCGGCGCCCATGCGGGAAGTAAGCATTGTGGTACATCGTGATTTTGTAAAAAAACGCCTCATTGAGGCCCTTAAGGAAGAGATCATTGCGGCCATTCCGGATAAATTGAGGACGAACAAAGACCTGAACGTGGTACCGATATAGGGGAGTTATTTCAGCAGGGAATCCAGCTTCTGTTTATACACCGGAAATGTAGCAATATCGTTATGCTTTGCCCCTTCAATAGTAATAAATTCATCATGCGGTTTTAAATACGGTTTCAGCTGTTTGGCATTGCGGTAAGGGATGGTATAATCGCTCGTTCCATGAAAAATGACAATAGGGTTGGTGATTGATTGCACGTATTGCCAGGTAGGTAGCTTAAAATGGATCATTTTATTCACCGGGTAAACTGGCAACCAGCTGCTGAAGATGGAAGGAAGGCTATAATACGGCGCTTCCAGTATCAATACCTTGCAATCGCGGATGGTGGCCAGTTGAGCGGCAATACCGGTGCCCATTGATTTACCATAGATAATGATGCTGTCTTTCGAATACTTTGCCTGCGCCAGTTTATAAAATACCAGCGCATGATCGTACAGTTGCTGTTCGGTAAACTCACCGGTGCTTTTACCAAAACCGGGGTAATCTATCATCCACACATCGTAACCGCGACTGGTAAATTCGGGCGCCGCTTTGGCATACCGGCTTATATTCTTTTTATTGCCATGAAAATACAGCACAACCCCTTTAGGCTGCGGTTGATTGGCTGCAAACTGAATGATATTAATGTTAGTCTTTTTCGAATAGGGGATATTCACTTCTTTAAAGGAATAGGGGAATGTATACGTGGAATCGGCTGCTACCGGTTCGGGATGAAACAACAATTTATTCTGTCCGTAATAAATAACAAATCCAATAGTACAGTATACAAGGATGATAACCTTTAACCAGCGAAAGAGGATCTTCTTCTTCATAAAGGGTGCAAGATACTAGTTTGTGGTTTATGGTTTTTGGTTTGTAGTTCTTTGATTCGGAAAGCCTGAGAATTGGCCGCAGCCTGCGATGGCAAGGCAACCATAAACAACAAACTATAAACCATAAACTATTTAATATTTGAGTATATCCCTTATAAAGTTATGATACTCCGGAAAGTCGGGTAAATTATTATGTCTGCCACCAGCGATGCGGATCAATGTGATCTTATGGGGGTTGATAGCCTGTAGCTTTTCACTGTGCCTGATAGGGATCAGCCGGTCTTTGGTGCCATGGATGATATACGTATGGCAATTTACATGGCGTATCCACTTATCGGTACGCAGGTGGTACCGCAACACATACCGAATGGGAAGTATGGGTAAGAACCGTTCTACTACTATCCGAAAATTATAATAGGGCGAGTCCAGGATGAGATAACGGGGTTTATTGTCAGAGGCTATTTTGGCGGCAAACCCGCTGCCTATGCTTCGTCCGTATACAATGATGTGGTGTTCGGGGTATTTTCCAATTAAGGTTTTGTAAACGAACTGCATGTCGTTCAGCATGTCTTTTTCACTTCGTTTGCCGGTGCTTTTGCCAAATCCCCGGTAATCGACCAGCACTACATCATAATCGTAACGGTAAAAATCACGGGCATACCGGGCCCAGCCTTTTATGCTGCGTGAATTGCCATGAAAATACAGGATCAAACCTTTGGGGTCGGCACGGTAAAAATGGAGCCCGTTAATGCGTACGCCTGGCGATACATCGAAGTTCACTTCGTGAAATGGCACATCGTACCGGAATTGAAAATCAGCTGGCAGCTTTTCGGGTTTGAAAATAAACCGGTCCTGGATGAAATAAACAAGAATGCTTAATACAAGCAGGCTACCGATGATATAGTAAACAATCGTAGGCAAGAAGTTAGTTTTTAGTTCACAGTTCTCAGTTCATAGTTGAAGTTACTGAACTTTTAGGGAGTACGCCAATAGTCAACAATCCCGAGGTTTAGGTTACCCATAAACTATGAACTATAAACGATAAACTACATTCCCGTTATACTTTCTTCCGCGTCAAATACTCTTTTCAAATTTAAATTGGGCACAGGGGCAACAATGAGGGGAAATTTTTCGATGGTTACATTGCTCACGTCCAGGCCAAACCCGCGTTCTTCCGAAAGGCTGTATTCTTTTATATTGAAATACAGTCGCATGATCATTTTTTCAAAGAAGGGGAGTTCAATATCCTGGCTCAGGTATTTTTCCATTACAATAAACTGGAAGTCGCCCACCACATTATTCCGTTCCAGGCTTTCGTACCGGCTGTAAATATTCACCTCTTTATTGGCTACCAGGTCGGCCACCACTTTACGGAACATGAGATTGATCTTTGGTTCCATTCTGAAACCTAATCTGAACTCAACCCGTATGATGTCGTTGGGTATAATGTGTTCAACCGAATACTCGCAGGTATAGGGATCGTCGAGGGTATCAACGTGCACAAACCAGTAAATATCAGCCCGTTTGGGCTTTTTATTCAGAATAGAATAAATGATCTTATGCTCAATTTCCTTGGGGTTATTGGCACTGGTGAGGTATACCAGGTGGGTAGCGTACTTGGGTACGGTTTTGTCGTTACTTAATTCCTGGATCTGCGGTATATAATGTTCGAGCCGTACAAACTCCACATACCGGTTTTTGATCTTACGGCTGCGATACCAGATGTACATAACGAAGAATAATCCACCGCCTACCAATAAGGCAATATAACCGCCGTGCGGGAATTTTTCGAGGTTGGCAAACAGGAACGACAATTCTATAGTCAGATAAACGATCAGGAACAGGTAGATCCAGATGGGCTTGGCCCGGCGCGATACCAGGAAGTTGGCAAACAGCATGGTAGTGGCGATCATACAAATGGTAATGGCCAGTCCATAGGCGGCCTCCATTTGTGTTGATTTTTTAAAATATAATACAATGCCCACACAACCCACAAATAACAGCATGTTGATGCCTGGAATATATAACTGACCCCTTTCTTCCGTGGGGTAATTGATCTTGAGTTTGGGCCACAGGTTCAGGCGCATGGCTTCACTGATAAGGGTAAACGATCCGCTAATCAGGGCCTGACTGGCAATAATGGCCGCAGCCGTGGCGATCAAAATGCCTGGGATCACAAACCACTCTGGCATAATCTTGTAGAACGGGTTGAACCCCGAACTGATCATGTCTTCCGTAATTTGTTTGTTCGAATAATTGGCCAGCAGGTAGGCTCCCTGACCCAGGTAGTTCAGGATCAGGCAGGATTTTACAAAGATCCACGAGTACCGGATATTCGCCCGGCCGCAGTGACCCAGGTCGGAATAGAGGGCTTCGGCCCCCGTGGTACAAAGGAATACGGCCCCCAGGATCCAGAAGCCTTTCTTATAGTGTGTTAAAAGGTCTATAGCGTAGTAGGGACTGAATGCTTTGAAAATGTGCCAATCATCTACCAGGTGCGAGGCTCCCAGTACCGCCAGCATGCAAAACCAGCACATCATAATGGGACCAAACATTTTGCCAATGGAAGCGGTTCCGAATTGCTGCAGAAAGAACAGGACGCTGATAATGGCAATAACAATATATACAATGGTTTTATCTTCTATTTGGCCAAGTCCGCTGATGTTACGTAACCCCTCGATAGACGAGGTAACCGAAATGGGCGGCGTAATCATTCCGTCGGCCAACAGGGCGGCTCCCCCCAGCATGGCGGGTAATACCAGCCATCTTTTTTGCCGGCGAACCAGTGCGTATAAAGAAAAAATACCTCCCTCGCCGCGGTTATCGGCCTTTAAGGTAAGAACCACATATTTTAGGGTAGTTTGCAGGGTGAGTGTCCAGATTATACAGGACAAAGAGCCCAGAATTAATCTCTCATCTATCGTTCGGCCGTTGGTAATTGCATTCAGAACATATAATGGGGATGTTCCTATATCGCCATAAATAATTCCTAACGCAATGAGTAAGGAGGCAACGGTAACTTTGTTAATTTGTTTGCCCACGGTAGTGTCGCTTATCCCGTTATCAAAGGGTTTTTTAATAAAAATAAAATAGCACCTCGCTTAAAGCGGGGCGCCCGGTACAAAGGTATACGTAAAAATATTAATTCTCCATGGTTTTATGTGTCCTTTCGGTGAGGGGACGTATTTTATGCAGTTTTGGTTGCTTTTGAATCTATAAAAAATGAATGCTTAAATTTATACCGAAAGTTTGGGCAGCCGTTTAACAATCAGTAATTTGGCATATAACATGCATTGCAGCTCCATGATGAAATTATGCAAAAATATCCTGCAACAATTGCTGCTGATAGTATTGTTGCAGACCGCTTTTTCTATCAACAGTAACGCCCAAAGAATTACCTATTCTGAACCGGAACGGGAAGACAGCCGTCGTACAGATTTTGAAATAATAGGTAAAGTAGGGAGTAACCTGCTGGTTTTTAAAAATAACCGCAACGAAAATGCCATCAGCGTTTACAATAGCGATCTGAAGCTTCTCGACCGGGTAAAACTGGATTATGTAGATGACCGTTGGATCAATGTTGATTTTGTGCCATATGCTAATCACGTATGGATGATCTACCAGTTCCAGCGCAGAAGTATTGTGTATTGCATGGGGGTTAAGCTCGATCCAAATGCAAAACGGCTTACCGATCCCATTGAACTGGACACTACGCGCATAGGCTGGGCTGCCAGTAATAAATTATACAGCACCATCTACAGCGACGACAAGCAAAAGATCATGGTGTTCAAGATCAATAACCGCAATCCCAAAAACTTTTTGTTTACCACTCTTTTGTTCAATGCCGAAATGCAATTGCAGAATAAGCATCACATGAGTATGGCTATGGAAGAACGGAATGATTATTTTACCGATTTCCTGGTAGATAATGAGGGTGATCTGGTGTTTGGCAAATTCGTACGAAAGAACGGGAGCGATTATATCAGTAACCTGGAGTTGATCACAAAAAGATCAGGGGAAGAAAAATTCACTGTCCGCGATCTGCATGGCAAAGACGACCGGGTGCTTGACGAGGTTAAGATCAAAATAGACAATACCAACCGGCGTTATGTATTCTCTGCCTTGTATTATAAACAGAAACGGGGCAATGTAGAAGGGTTGTATAACGTGATCTGGGATAAGGGCGCCGATTCGGTGCTCAGGGAAAACATGCTGGCGTTTAATGAGGACCTGCGTAAGCAGGCAAAAGGCCCCGATGCCAATCTGCGGATAGCCTTTAACGACTATTTTATCAGTGATATTATAATAAAACGCGATGGCGGTTATATACTAACTGCTGAATCGATGTATACTACATCGCGGGGCGGTACGTTTAATAGATGGGATTATCTGTATTGGAACAATCCTTGGTCGTCGCCGCTCGATTATAGTTACTGGTCGCCCTATTATAGTCCATGGCGTTCGCCCTGGAACCGGTATGGTGGTTCTGCAGCTACGCGGTACCATGCTGAAAACATCATGGTGCTGTCTTTTGATAAGGATGAAAAATTGGAATGGAGTAATGTGATCTCAAAAACGCAGTTTGATGATGAAACAGACGCCCTGGTGTCGTATTCATTGATGAATACAGGCGGTGAGTTACATTTCTTATTTAATTTATACGAGCGCAGAACCTTATTACTGAACGATCATAGCGTAGGACCCGACGGAAAGATCACCCGGCACCCAACGTTGAAAAACCTGGAAAGGGGCGTGGAATTCATGCCCAGACTTGGTAAACAGATCAGTGCCGGTTCTATAATTGTTCCCTGTCAATACAGAAACTATCTTACTTTCGCTAAAATTGAATTTTAAATAACTGTTTGAGTGACAGGAATATTCAAGCAAAAAACCTCCAGTAATATCCTTTTATTACTGGTATATGGTTTAATTCTGAAATTTAATCGTTTTCTGCACCCCGGTGCCGGTCTGTTACAACAACCGGAAGATCATTTTCTATACAATTGGCTGATCGGTTTTTTAAAGCCGCTGCATATGGCGCCAGTACTGTATGTACTGCTCACCTTTTTGCTGTTATTCAGCCAGGCACTACTGTTTAACCGTATTTGTAACGACCAGAAACTGTTGCCCCGGCCGAATTACCTGCCGGCCATGGCCCACCTGCTGACTACCTCGCTTTTTGTGGAATGGAATTCTTTCTCGGCCCCATTACTGGCTAATTCATTTTTGATCTGGATCTATTACCGCATGACAACACTGCCTAATATTCAAAAACCGGCTCCTGCCATTTTTAGTATTGGGGTACAAATAGGTATTGTTACGTTAATATACCGGCCGGCTATTGTGTTTGTTTTGCTGGTTTTGCTGGCCCTGTTTATTATGCGTCCTTTCCGCCTGCGCGAATGGGCCATCAATTTGCTGGGTATTACCATGCCTTATTATTTCCTGGCGTTGGTATTGTACCTTGGTAACAAGTGGGACTGGGATAAGATAAAACCGATTTTTACCATCAGTCTGCCGGCAATCCCTTCTTCGGTATATACGACCGTCAGCATTATTTTGCTGGTTGTTCCCTTTATGATAGGAGGGTATTTTGTACAGGCCAACCTGAACAAAATGTACATTCATGTACGTAAAAGCTGGAGCCTGTTGTTGTTATATCTCATTATGGCTATGCTTATCATTATGGCCGATGGGGGCAGCAATTATGTAAGCTGGATGTTGTGTTCCATTCCCATTACCGCCTTTCATGCAGCTGCTTATTTCTACATAAATTCCAGCCGTCTTCCCATGATCATTCACTGGATACTTTTCGGGTTTGCCATTTATCTAAATTACTGGCTGAATTAAGTAATAATCAATATATTATGAATTCTTCCATAAGCAAGTCGCTTATTAGCTAATTAGCACATTATTCTGTGTTATCTTTGCTCTTCACTCAAAAACTCGCAAAAACAATAAACATTTTCAGATGAAATTTGGTGTAGTAGTTTTTCCCGGCTCCAATTGCGATCGTGATATGCAGGATGCCTTGCAAAATGATCTGAAACAGGAAGTAATCATGCTATGGCATAAAGAAAAGGACCTCAGCATGTTTACTACAGCAGATTGTATTGTACTGCCCGGTGGTTTTTCGTATGGTGATTATATGCGCTGCGGAGCCATTGCCCGGTTTAGTCCCATGATGCAGAGTGTTATAGAATTTGCCCAAAAAGGCGGTAAAGTGTTGGGGGTTTGCAACGGCTTTCAAATATTATGTGAATCACATTTATTGCCAGGGGTTTTGTTACGCAATGCCAATCAGCAGTTTATTTGTAAAAATGTTTACCTCAAAGGGGTAGGTTCCGATAAAGCGTTAAAAATACCTATTGCGCACGGAGAAGGAAGATATTATGCCGATGACGCAACGCTTGATAAGCTGGAAGCCAATAAACAGGTAATTTATCGTTATTGCAACGAGAGTGGAGCTGTTACGCAACAAGCCAATCCCAATGGCGCCATTCGCAATATAGCTGGAATATGTAATGAAGGACGCAATGTGTTTGGAATGATGCCGCATCCTGAAAGAGCTACATCAGCAGCATTGGGAAATACCGATGGTCGCATTGTTTTGCAATCACTTATCATGGGCGTGAATGCGGCCGTCACTGAAAAAGCTGCGTTGATCAATTTTTAGGTTATTATTAAGATTATTTCTTAGACTTTTGAGACAGATAAAGTGTTTTAATAATAAACAAAAACAACATGAAGGTAATTCTGCTTTCACTTTTGGTAACGATGATCAGTGCTGTGTCTTTGGCGCAATCAAGCAAAGAGGTAAAATGGTCATTTTCGTCTAAGAAAATAGCCGATAAAACGTATGAAGTTGTTTTGACTGCTGTAGTTAATGGCAACTGGCATATTTATTCTCAAAACGTAGGAGTAGATGGTCCTATACCTACTGCATTTACCTTCACTAAAAACCCGTTGCTGGCATTTGAAGGAACCGTAAAGGAGAATGGAAAACTGATAAAGAAGAATGAAGAAGTATGGGGTGGAGAAGTACGCTATTATGAAAATAAGGTTGAATTTGTTCAAAGAGTAAAGATCAAAGGCGGCAAAACCAATCTGGCCGGTAAAGTAGAATATATGGTTTGCAATGATGAAAAATGCCTGCCACCTGCCGAAACAGCATTCTCTGTTGCCATCGGCGGTTAATAGGTTATCATGCAAATTAACCAGATAATAAAAACGGGTTCTTATTAAAAGAACTCGTTTGTTTTTTACAAATTAACCAGTATTCTCAACATGAAATATTTTCTACGGAGTTTAATAGTTCTGTTTTTTATTAACTCCACGTTGGTTAAAGCGCAAGACTCCACTGCTTATAAATGGGAAGTATCCAGTAAAAAAATTCAGGATAAAGTATACGAATTAACCTTCACAACCTCCGGCAACAATAACTGGCAATTATATGGGGCTAATGAGTCAATCAGTGATGTACCCTCCGTTGAGATAGAATTGTCAGACTCTTCCATTGAAATTAGTAAACCGTTTAAAGAAACAGGAGATAGTAAAGCATTTAAAAACCCTGTTTTTGATAACGCTTCCTTCAAAGTATTTGAAGGCCCTGCATCCTATTCGGTAACCATCACATTCAAAAATGCGGTACCTGCTGTATTATTAGGTACATTTCGTTATACATACGGTAAAGGCGATGAGTTTTATCCGTTGAATGCATTTGCTTTTTCTGCGCCACTCGAAGGTGGTGTAGCCTCCACTTCAAAGATCAGGGTTGAATCTTTTGATCTGAAAAATCCGGTAAGTTCCTGCGGTGACGAAGATACCGGTGGTAAAAGCTTGGCTGGTATATTTTTAATTGGTATGCTTGGTGGCTTTATTGCTTTATTCACCCCATGTGTATTTCCATTGATACCATTGACCGTTTCGTTCTTTACTAAAAAAGCGCAGGATAAAAAGAAGGGTATTGCCAATGCTACGATATACGGCATGTTCATTTTTCTGATCTATATTTTATTGAGCATTCCGTTCCATCTGGTCGATGGCGTACAACCTGAGATACTCAATAATATTTCAACCAATATGTGGTTGAATATAATCTTCTTTCTCATTTTCGTGTTCTTTGCCATTTCATTCTTTGGTTATTTCGAGATCGGGTTGCCAAGTGGACTGGCCAATAAAATTGATTCCCGTTCAGGCATGAGCAGCCTTGGCGGCATATTCTTTATGGCATTAACGCTGGCCATTGTATCATTTTCGTGTACGGGTCCTATTTTAGGTTCCTTACTGGCAGGCGTAGCATCTGAAGGCGCATGGCCTTTAACAGTTGGGCTGGCAGGTTTTGGTTTGGCATTGGCGTTGCCGTTTGCCTTGTTTGCCATGTTCCCCGGCTGGTTGCAATCATTGCCAAAATCGGGCGGCTGGTTGACAAACGTAAAAGTGGTATTGGGTTTCCTGGAGCTGGCCATGGCCGTAAAGTTCTTATCAAATGCCGACCTGGTAAAACAATGGGGTTTCCTGAAAAGAGAAGTGTTTTTCGCAATATGGGTAGTGATCGGTATTATGATCGTGTTGTACCTGTTGGGTAAGATCAAATTCCCGCACGATGGCCCTGTTAAGAAGTTCAGCAAGACCAGGCTCGCGTTTATCGCCCTATTTGCGGCGGCTACCATTTATATTATTCCGGGGCTCACCAATACGCATAGCGCCAATCTGAGCCTCATCAGTGGATTTCCGCCACCGCTTTGTTATAGCATGTATAGTAAGCCGGTAAATTGTGAAGAAGGGAAATCGATAGAACCATTGCGGAACGATTATGAAGAAGCATTGGCGCGTGCTAAAAAGGAGAACAAACCGGTGCTGATAGATTTTACCGGTTGGGCATGTGTGAACTGTCGCCGCATGGAGGAGAATGTATGGCCCAATGAACAGGTAAATGCATTGATAAGAGATAAATTTATTATTGTATCGCTTTACGTGGATGAGAAAAGGGCATTGCCGGCCACGCAACAGGTTGATTTTACCACCAAAACGGGTACACAGAAAAAGATCATTACTGTAGGGGATAAGTGGGCTACTTTTCAGTCGGAGAATTTTGATGCCGTTGCACAACCGCAATATGCTATTATCAGCCCCGATGAGAAAGTGTTGACCAAAACTAAAGGGTATACACCCAATGCCAAAGAGTTTGCGCTATGGCTGGAATGTGGGATTGACGCCTATAAGAAAGGACAGCAAACCGCATCGAAATAATTAAGCGTTACATACAGACGATATAAACAAAAGTCCCGAAGTATATCTTCGGGACTTTTGTTTATTTATATGGTCAATGAGCTTTTACTGGCATTCATAAAAATAATACCTTGTTGTCCGTCCTGATGTATCGGTATATGTTGGGCTTTTGAGTAATGACAGTACACTCTTTGTAATTCTGCCCGAATCGGTTTTATAATCTATATAATACTGTGAAGAACTGCCTTTATTTTTCTTAAGTACGTTTTTATTGAAATAAAGAAATTCATCATAAAATCCTATTGTCGCCACCCCATTTTGGCTCAGTAATATCAGGTCAGTTGCTATGTTCGGGATGGTATCATATTCGTAATACTCTTTTTCAGCTGATACCCCGTTTTTAAAAGTTTCTCGTGTTACCATATTGCCGTTTTGGAACGTATAGTGATATTCAAAAGTAGAATCCCATGTTTTTGTGACAAAACTATACCTGTAACGGATGCTCTTTTCAGGAATCACTGAAGCGCCATAAACATATCGAAAACGTAAGGTATCACGATGGGTCCATATTATTTCGCTAAGCCGCCCATTAGCGGTATACTTATAGATATTGTTAAGATAGGCGCTAGCTTTTGTCAACCTCCCTGAATCGTCCCGGGTTATATTAATATCATAATCCGAATTAAATGCTGGCTGTTTAAAATTGACCTTTGATATTTTACCTGTAGCGTCATAATAGAAAGTGTGAATAGTATCCTCTCCAGCCCCATTATGCGTGCCCTGGATCAGTTTCACCAGCCTGCATTTTTTTTCCGGTTCGGGGGCAGGGTCAGGGGTCACCAGATCATCATCTTTATTGGGCTGGCAGGAAATAACGAATAACAAAACAAACGCGTACAAAAGTGTTTTTTGCATAAAATGAAAACATTGATTTAAGTAAGTGTCTGATTTTTCCTGATGAAACGCCTTCCGGTTTCATGTGGCTGGAATAAGACAGTCCTGTTACTGGTAGTACTGAGTTGGAAATTAACAGGATGATGGGTGAGAAGGGTAAAGGTATAGTAGAAAATTTACAAATACATTGATCATCGGACTTCGGCAAGCCCTCTTTTGCATTTAAATCACAAATCCCTGAAGGGAAACTGCATACCCATAAGGAATTTACGCTTCCTTCCGGGAAATCAAAAAAGATGGAAGGAAATTAGAATTCCTTCCGGGAATTCAATAAACCCTACAGGAAATCACAAAACCTGGCAGGAATTCCGCAATTCATTCAGGAAATCAGAAAATCTTTCAGGAATCCTAAAAACCTTACAGGAAATCAGAAAAGTTGAAAGGAATTCGCAATTCCTGACAAGACATCTCGATTCCCACCCAACAAAGGCCATAAAACACACAACAGTAAGCAAAAACAGATCAACAATGGGCTTTGCTTATCAACAATCATTTCAATCTCATCCCCATAAAAATAAAAACACCTTGCTCAGCCTGAGCAAGGTGTTTAATTAGGCGTCATTCTGTTCCAGCCTTCCGGCAAGCAAGCAATTCAGGAAAATGGGCCCGGATGGAGGGCCAGAATGACAATATTTTTTACTTTTTCAATTCTTCTTCTGCAAAATTAATCAGCTTATCCGTTCCCTTTTTCAGAAATGCTGTTAAATTTTTCTGTAAGTACCCATCTAAAGTAAAAAAACTACAAAGCGATCTTTTTCTGTAACATCATTTTGCGTAGGTTAATCAGGCCATAACGCATTCTACCTAATGCAGTGTTGATACTGCAATTGGTCAGTGCCGCGATCTCTTTAAAGCTCAAATCGGCATAATGACGAAGAATAATCACTTCGCGCTGATCATCTGGTAACAGATCAAGCATCTGACGAACGCGGTCATAACTTTGGCGTTTCATCATTTTTTGATCAGCACCGTCTTCTGTGAAATTAATCACTTCGAATATATCCCTGTCGTCGCTGGTTTTAATGGCAGGGGTACGTTTAACTTTACGGAAGTGATCAACACACAAATTGTGAGCAATACGCATTGCCCAGGGAAGAAACTTTCCTTCCTCGGTGTACCGGCCTCCACGAATAGTGTCGATGATCTTGATAAGTACATCCTGGAAAATATCTTCGGCGAGATATTTGTCCTTTACAAGAAACAAAATTGAAGTGTACATTTTTTCCTTGTGGCGGAGAATGAGCGTTTCAAGAGCATACAAGTCTCCATCCTGGAAGTCCTGGATTAACTCATGATCGGTCTTTTTACGTAGTGAACTCATAACTTCTACGGGTTTTGAAGGTGATAGGATATTTATTAAATGGATTTTTATTTTTGAATGGTTTCTCTGAGTAGAAGTGTCCGTGCGATAGGCGGTAGTGTTTGTGTTTGTTTTCGTTGTACAAATTACCAACTAAAGATAGAGACTTTTTCGAAAAAAGCAAACTTTAAGCAATTTTTAGATTTTTTTACCCAATAACCTCTAAAGAAACTATTTACTAATAGCCTTGTTATACAATAAATTTGTACACTTTAATACAATATGGCAGTAACAACAAAGGCTAATACGTTAGCAAGCACTATGCCTAAAACTTCTGATAATATATATATCAAAGGGGCAAGGGTACATAACCTGAAAAATATATCGGTAGAAATTCCGCGTAATAAGCTCATTGTGGTGACCGGTGTCTCGGGTTCGGGAAAATCTTCGCTTACCATAGATACGTTATTCGCTGAAGGCCAGCGCAGGTACGCGGAAAGTTTGAGCGCCTATGCCCGTCAGTTCATGGCCAGGATGGTAAAACCCGATGTGGATTACATAAAGGGATTATGTCCTGCTATTGCCATTGAGCAAAAGGTGATCACCCGAACACCCCGTTCTACGGTGGGTAGTATGACGGAAATTTACGATTACTTACGTTTGTTATTCGCCCGCACCGGAAAGACCATTTCTCCCGTTTCGGGACGCGAAGTGAAAAAAGACGATGTTAACGACGTAATAGCCGCCATTGCGAACCAACAGCCTGGTGATAAAGTGCTTATCCTGATCCCCTTCAAACAGCACAAAAACCGAAAGCCACTGGAAGAGCTGAACATCCTGTTGCAAAAAGGTTTCTCCCGTTTATACAACGGTGAAATTTTGCGCATAGAAGAACTGATTGAATCGGCCAATCAAAAGACCGGTGCTGTATCAAAACTCACCGGTAATACATATGTGCTGGTTGACCGGCTGGTGGTAAAAGCGTTTGATGATGACGACCGGCATCGTATGGCCGATTCAATAGGCTCCGCATTTTATGAAGGTGAAGGCGAATTGATGTTGGAAGTGAATAGCGCTACAGGCGCCACAAAACTGCATTTTAGCAACCGCTTCGAGTTGGATGGAATGCAGTTTGAAGAACCTGTACCTAATTTATTCTCCTTTAATAATCCCTTTGGGGCCTGCCCAACCTGTGAAGGATTCAGCCAGGTGTTGGGTATTGATGAAGACCTGGTAATTCCCGATAGGCGGTTAAGCGTATATGAAGGCGCTGTTGCTCCCTGGAAGGGTGAAAAACTGGGGTTGTGGAAAGACCAGTTCATCCGGGGCGCCCGCAAATTTAATTTCCCCGTACATAAAGCCGTTATCGACCTTACCAAAGAACAATACAAAGTACTGTGGGAAGGCAATGAATTTGTTGACGGGATTGACGCGTTTTTTAAGGAAGTAGAGCAGAACCTGTATAAAGTGCAGTACCGCGTATTACTATCACGTTACCGGGGTAGAACAGAATGTCCCGATTGCGATGGGTATCGGTTACGCAAAGAGGCGTTGTATGTGAAGGTGGCCGGTAAACACATCGGTGAGTTGTGCGAAATGCCGGTCAAAGACCTTGCCCAATGGTTTGCTTCGGTGCAATTGAGCGAATATGAGAAAACGGTAGGCAAGCGTATTTTAATTGAGATCAGCCACCGGTTGAAAACCCTGCTCGATGTAGGGTTGGGATATCTTACACTTAACCGGCTGGCCAATTCATTAAGTGGTGGCGAAAGTCAGCGTATACAACTGACCAGGTCGCTGGGCAGTAATTTAACCAACTCATTATACATACTCGATGAACCGTCCATTGGTTTGCATTCGCGCGATACCGAACGGCTGATACGGGTATTGAAAGAGCTGCGCGATCTGGGCAATACGGTTGTCGTTGTTGAGCACGATGAAATGATGATGCGGCAAGCCGATTATATCATCGACATGGGCCCGCTGGCTTCGCACCTGGGTGGCGAAGTGGTAGCCCAGGGTGATTATAACGGTATTATTAAAAACGAAAAAAGCCTTACGGGTAAATACCTGCGGGGTGACCTGAAAATAGAGGCGCCGCGTATTGTGCGTAAATGGAACCGGTCGGTAAGTATTGAAGGGGCCAGACAGAACAATCTTCAAAATGTGGATGTAACATTTCCGTTGAACCTCCTGTGCGTGGTAAGCGGGGTAAGCGGCAGCGGTAAAACCACCCTGGTTAAACAGATCCTGTATCCCGCACTCAAAAAGTTGAAGGGCGAACCGGTTGATAAAACGGGTTTGCACAAAGCCATTACGGGCGATATTGAATACATCTCTCAAATTGAAATGGTAGATCAGAACCCGATCGGTAAATCATCACGCAGCAACCCGGTAACCTATATTAAAGCGTGGGATGAAGTGCGGGACCTGTTTTCGAAACAACCGCTGAGTAAGATGCGCGGATTTCAACCCAAACACTTTTCGTTTAATGTTGATGGTGGCCGGTGCGATACCTGTAAAGGAGAAGGCGAACAAATTGTTGAAATGCAGTTCCTGGCCGATGTTCACCTTACCTGCGAAGTATGCGGTGGCAAGAAGTTTAAGGAAGAAGTGCTGGAAGTTACCTATAAAGAAAAGAACGTGTATGAGGTACTGGAAATGAGTGTGGATGAAGCGCTGGAATTTTTTAAGGATGAAAAAGATATCATTAATAAAATAAAACCGCTGAGCGATGTAGGGTTGGGATATGTAAAACTCGGTCAGTCTTCCGATACACTCTCAGGTGGTGAAGCGCAGCGCGTAAAGCTGGCATCTTTCCTGGGCAAGGGCCGGGCACAGGGGCATATTTTATTCATCTTCGATGAACCCACGACCGGTTTGCATTTTCACGATATAAAAAAGCTGCTGACCTCTTTCAATGCGCTTATTGAACAGGGGCATTCTATTTTAGTGATAGAACACAATACCGATGTGATCAAGAGTGCCGACTGGATCATTGACTTGGGCCCTGAAGCCGGGGATGGCGGCGGCCAGATCGTATATGCGGGTATACCTGAAGGATTGAAGAAGGTGAAGGAGAGTTATACGGGGAAGTTCCTGTAAGAAATGAAAAATTAAAAAATGCGGAGCGGCGTGTAAACAAAAAACCTGTCCCGGTTAAACCGGAACAGGTTTTTTTTCATGGAATAATGCTACACTACAGTAGCAAAAAAACTTTTATAGCTGGTAATTGGCGTGTAATGACTCCTGATGCTACTCATCACAAAACACTCACTACTATTGTTTAGCTATTTTAAAGACCTGGTTGTTCGTGCCGTTATTAAATTTAAGGAAATACATTCCTTTAGGGGCAGAAGCATCGATAGCAATAGCATTAGCACCAACTATGCGGAAGTTGATCAGTTGACCAGCCATGCTGTACACTTTAATATTGCCCGGAGTATTCAGGTCAGCAGAAGTAGCGCCGATGAGCTGTATTTCGCTGGTGAATGGATTCGGGAATAATTTGGTAACGATGCCAGAACCCTTTTTGCTGTTTACATACACCACTTTAGATAACTCGGTTTTGCCATCAATATCAACCATGTTAAGGCGATACCAATAAGAGCCATTAGCAGGAAGTGGATCATTGAATGAGTATTTAACAGCCTCTAAAGAAGTACCGGCAGCACTTACTTTACCTACGGTAACAAAGTTTTTGCCGTCTGCGCTTCTTTGAACTTCGTATTGGAAGCTATTTTCTTCCAGTGAAGATGTCCAAACGAGGGTAGCTTCAGTTTCTGTGTTCAAACGTCCGTTGAAAGCAGACAATTTGATAGGTAAAGAACCACCTGCGGCTGGTCTGTACCAGCACTCATGTAAAACCTGGTTAGGAGCAGTGCCTGTCCAATAGTTTATTTCGATGCGATCGATATATGTGCCATCATATTCAATGGTCGCACTGCCATTTGTTTCCAACAAAACAGGGTTGGTGCTGGTGCCAGTGGAGGTATAATAAGGAATAATACTGCCATTGAGGGCCTTTAATGTCACAGCGCCTGGAGGATTGTAACCAGTTACAGCAGTGGAAGGGCCTCCGGTAATAAATAGTTTATAAAAAGGAGGGTTAAGGGTAACCTGATAAAACTTAGCACTTAAAGTGCCCGGACAATCTCCATTTAAGGGTTGGGCAAACGTAGCTGCATAGCCCACTAAAGCCATGATTAAGAGGTAAAACTTTTTCATTACATACATTTATTAGGTTCAGAAATAAAATACATTGCCTTGCCGCTGTTTGGAAAACAAACGGATTACGGTTAGCGGCCAACGATGTTGGAACGCCTGGGCTTTAGACAGGAGTGGAACGTTTGGGAGTAATCAAATACCTAAACCGATGAGATTTAGACAGGATATGGACCTAATACAATAAATGCTTCAATACAATAAATGTTTCAAACAGGGAAATGCAACAGGTAGGAAATTCGAATGATATTGGAATATGGCTACTACGTCAGGGGGAAAACTAATAGATGATTCGTACTTAAAATATCCTTATTATTCTATAGGGGGTGGATATGGAGTCAAAAGTAATAATAAAATTTAGAATTCAAAATCATTTTGGAGGATTAAATTATGATAGTGAGTGCGTTGGGAGTTTTACGAGTGGGTTTAACCGAAATTCACTATATCTAAATCTGATCTTTTAACACTACGAAAGGATTTAGAACCATTACTTTGCAAAAGTTATAGCAAATTGTATGTATAAAATTGTAATTTCTTTATTGCTGATAATCATAAGTGTTAGCGGTTTTTCGCAACCGGTAGCTGTGCCGCAACTCATTGATATGCTCAGCTGGCCGCCTATACGAATTGATACCACTTTAAAGAAAGATGGTTACGTGCTGATGCAAAAAGATGTTGACTCAACCAGCTCTTTATTTCAGTACTCCTGGTTCGATAAACAGGATGATGGCAAAGCTGTTGTGCGCTCTTTTATATTTATGGATGTGAAGGTCAGAAAACTGGCCAGCAGACTGATCACTTACCGCACTTATAATAAGGAAGAATATCAGGAGATCGCCGCCTGGCTGCTGGCGAATAACTATCAGGCTACAGCACATTACGACTTTAAAGAAGCGCAGCATACCTTATATAGTAATGGTGCGCAAACGATCCGGATAAAGGTGATCACCACCGCGTTGAAGGGTGGAAACAAGTATGTGGCCTATGAGCTGGAGTTAGGGAAGTAACTATCTCAACCTATCAAGACTCTTCACCAGCTTTTCATCTCTGCGGATACCCCTGATAGCAAAGAACAGTAATATGGGAATGAACATGGCAAATACGGCAGAAAGATCGAATGCGCCTTCGTTCGGTACAAACTTTTTTGTTTCTAATATGAACAGTACCAGGTTGAGGATTGATACTAACAGGGCCACGAGTACGAGACGTAATTGCATCTTCCTGTTCTTGTATAAGAAAATAGCAATGAGGGAAGTTATGCCTACACCTGCCGTTAAGATCAGCAAGAACAAATTGCTTTGCGCGGTTAACGAAACAAAGGATTTAGGTTGATTTTCTGCGATCATATTGCCGCTGTAAAACGAGAATTTTAAACTGCAGAATGCAGCAGCAGCGGCCAGCAGTAACCAAATTGATTGTAGACGTTGGATCATGGGATTGTGAGTTGTGAGTAGTGAATGGTGAGTTGCGAATAGGTTTGTGAATTGTGAGCGGTGAATGGTGAGTAGGCCAACGAAAATTATAGCTCTTGCAATTTCGGGTACCTACTCACCACTGACCACTCACCACTGACAACGTTATCCTAATTCAGGATACAACGGGAACTGTTTCATGAAAGCATACACATCATTTTTCACCGTAGCGATGGTTGCTTCATTATCGGTGTCCGTTAATATTTTATCGATCAGGCTTACCACAGTTTCCATATGTCCTTCATTCATCCCCCTGGTAGTAATAGCAGGTACGCCTACCCGGATACCACTGGTAACAAAAGGACTTTTATCATCAAAAGGCACTGCATTTTTATTGAGCGTAATGTGCGCTTTGTCGAGCGTTTCCTGCGCTTTTTTGCCGGTTAAATTCTTGTTACGCAGGTCAATCAACATCAAATGGTTATCGGTACCATTGCTAATGAGGTTATAGCCACGTTTAACAAAAGAAGCAGCCATAGCCTGGGCATTTTTTATGATCTGCTCGCCATAAGTCTTGAACTCATCGGTGAGTATTTCACCAAAGGCAACGGCTTTAGCGGCAATAACATGCTCCAGTGGTCCGCCCTGCATGCCAGGGAAAACGGCCAGGTCGAGTAAGGCGCTCATGGGGCGAATATTACCTTTCGGGTCTTTAATGCCCATCGGGTTATCAAAATCATGGCGCAGCATGATGATACCGCCGCGGGGACCGCGTAATGTTTTATGGGTAGTGGAAGTCACTATATGACAGTGATCAAACGGATCGTTCAGCAAACCTTTAGCAATTAAGCCGGCGGGGTGAGCGATATCGGCCATTACCAGGGCGCCAATTTCATCGGCTACCGCCCGTATGCGTTTATAATCCCAGTCACGGCTATAGGCAGAAGCGCCGCAAATGATCATTTTTGGTTTTTCTTTTTTGGCAGTGGCTTCCAGTTGATCATAATCAACCAGACCGGTTTCTTTGTGTACACCGTAAAACAATGCCTGATAGGTTTTACCACTGAAGTTGGCGGGGCTGCCATGGGTAAGGTGACCACCCATGCTCAAATCGAGCCCCAGGATCTTGTCGCCTGGTTTTAAGCAAGCTAAAAATACAGCCACATTAGCCTGGGCGCCTGCATGGGGTTGTACGTTGGCCCAGCTGGCATTGAAAACCTTTTTCAAGCGATCAATAGCAAGCGTTTCAATTTCGTCTACGACTTCACAACCACCATAATAGCGTTTGCCGGGATAGCCTTCTGCATACTTGTTGGTAGGTACAGAGCCCATGGCCTGCATAACCTGGTATGATGTAAAATTTTCAGAAGCAATGAGTTCTATTCCATTTCTTTGACGTTCCAATTCTTTTTTAAGAAGGTCAAAAACAAGCGTATCTTTTTGCATGGCGCAAATATAAGACAGAAGTTGAAGGCAACAAGGCATAAAGGCAACAAGGCATCGAGGTCGTAGATACCTTGAATTCTCGTTGCCTTTGTACCTCTTTGCCTTTGTACCATTTTGAACTAACAAACGCTGGTAAAATTTTTTTTACTATTTTCACGGCTTTGAAAAAAACAAACCGATTGTTTTTCAAGAAACAACCAGTGCTTTGCCGGACTTGTAAAAAGAAAGATGTGAAATGGGTGTGAGCCTGGGATGTTACCCCGGAAGGCGGCCCCGACTTAGTCGGGATGAAAAACAAATATTTTTCAATGAAAGCAATTATTCCCGTAGCTGGTGCAGGCACAAAACTGCGACCACATACGTATACACAACCTAAGGCACTTATACCCCTGGCCGGTAAAACTATTCTTAGTATTATAGTTGACCAGTTACGCGAAGGCGGTATAGATGAATTTGTTTTTATAGTCGGATACCTGGGTGATAAAATTCAGGATTACGTAAAAGAGAAATACCCCGATCTGAAAGCCTGGTTTGTAACCCAGAGCGAACGCCATGGTATTGGGCATGCCATTCAACTTACCAAAGACATTGTGGGCGACGATGAGATCTTCATTGTACTTGGCGACACCATTTGCGAATATGATATTAAAGAATTGTTGGATATGCCCTGCTCGGCATTGGGTGTAAAACGGGTTGATGACCCCCGGGACTTTGGGGTGATAGAAATGGGCGAGGATGGGTTCATTAACCGGGTGGTGGAAAAGCCGCAGATCCCCAAATCGAATATGGCGCTGGTAGGTATTTACCGGATCAAAGAAACTTCCTTCTTATTTAACTGCCTCGAAAGTAATATCCGCAACCAGGTTATGAGCCGGGGCGAATTCAGTATTACCGATGCCCTGGAATGTATGATACAGCATGGCGCCCGTTTTAAGCCGTTTAAAGTGCAAAACTGGTTCGATTGCGGCAAGAAGGAAACCCTGCTTGAATCGAACGCTACGCTGCTAAAAAAGTTTGGCGGTATTATATCCCCCGATCACAATTTTGAGAATACCATCATCATCCCACCGGTTAGCGTGGCGGAAGGCTGCGATATCAAAAACTCCATTGTTGGCCCTAACGTTACCATTGGCGAAAAGACTACCATCAATTATTCAATAATTAAAGATTCTATTATTGGCTCATTTGCAGACCTCTACGATATAGTATTGACCAATTCTCTCATTGGTAGCGATACCGAAGTAAAAGGGGAAAGCCGCAGTTTGAATATTGGCGACAATACCGAAATTGACCTCGGCGAATCTTGATAAATAATTCCGGTGCAAAAAGCTACTTAACTGGGTAAATTCTTTATAATTTGAGTACCTTCAGTCGGGGGATGCAACATTATGTACGTACGTTGTGTCTTTACAATTGGTCCAAATGAAAACTGACGGCGGCTGATGTTTGGTTTGCCAACCTTTTAAACACTAATTTTTATGAGAGGTAAAAAAACTTACCTGTTGCTCGCAGTGTTATTGCCTCTTTCTTTGTTAACCAAAGCTAATGGCGATAACGGTAATCGTAAATCGACAGAGCCGGTATTACAGGGATGTGTAGCGGATGCGTCTACTAAAAAACCTGTACAGGGTGTAACCATTTCCATTTCCACTTCAAAAGGTCAGGAGAAAAAAGAATTCACTACTGATGCGGCGGGTAACTTCAAAGTTCCGCAAATGCCGGTAGGAGAAGTGATCATTATACTGGAAAAGAAAGGTTATAAAACTACCCGTCGTGAAGGGATCGTGATTAAAGAAGGTGTTTCCCTTAAAATGAATTTCGATATTACGAACATCCATCTTGAAGATGAGAGCGATGTATTTCATCCCTTTCTTCGTATGATGGAAGGATGACTGAAAGCATAAAGAAACTTAAATAATAAAAAAGACCGCTTCGTATTGAGGCGGTCTTTTTTATTATGGCGAAATGTTGTGAATGGTGATTAGGGACGGGGGTAAAAAAGCGTCCCGTAGAAACGGGACGCGAATTGAGAAAATCACTAGTCTAAATGTGTATCCGAAATTTTCAGATGGTCGATCTTCATTTCACCATCTACTTTTTTTATGGCTATCTTCTTTTGCTTAAAATACTTCCTGTATTTATCGGTTATGTCGTTTGATTGTTTTTTATCATTGATGAACAGATCGCCCTCTTTATATTCAATGGTGTAATCTTCTTTCGTGTTCAGCAGGCCCGCTTTTTCCATATCGTATATCATTTCCTGGTAGTCTTTTAATTCTACTTTCGCCTTGTCGATATCTACTTTTGCTTTGTCCAGTTCTATCTTAATATCCATTTTCTGGTGTTTCATTTCTTCCTTTACCCGTGCTAATTCTTTCTTTGCGTTTTCCAGTTCTTTTTTCACTTCTTCCTTGCTGTGTTTTTGTGCCTTTTTCGTCTCTTCTTTCCAATCTGCTTTTTCCAGGGCTTCTTTCACTTGAATTCTTGCTTTTTCTATTTCTCTTTTGATCTCTTCTTTATCTACGTTTTTTACTTCAGCCAGTGACTGATCAATATCCCGTTGTATTTTATCGAAATCTATTTTTTGTAGCGCTTCCTGCACCGTGCGGTTGATCTTCTCATAATCAATATTGCGAACGGCCTGCTCTACCTGTTGTTGAATTTTATCGAAATCTATATTGCGTAATGACTCTTCTACAGAACGTTCTATTTCTTTCCAGTCCTTTTCTTTCAGCTTGTCAATTTTTTCCTGGGCGTTATCCAGCTGTTGTAATTCTTTATCCAGGTCGCGGCGGTCCCTGCCATCTTCACGGGTTATTTTATTTCTTTTTGCAGGTATGGTGTCCTGTGCATGGTTCGCAATAACTGGTTTTTGTTGAGGGCCACCGTTGAAGGCCAGCAGGGCAACAGTACCGGCCAGCACCAGGATGGCCGGGGTGCCCCAGCGGGTAAGTGATCGATGCAAATTCATGGTTGTTAAGTTTATAGTTTTTAATTACGATGCGCTTCGTATAAAAATACGATACATTTCGTAAATTGTTGCATCCGGGCCAGCGCTTTTTTTACAGGGCGTGCTTTTTAACGTTTATTTGTTCAGGGGAAATGCGCCGGCTATTTCCCAGGCGTGGTTATTATGCCGGAGCAATGAGATGGCATCTGCATGGAACACAACTTCGTATGATAGTTGCTGAAAATGTTGCCAGGCCAGGGGAAAATTGTCTTTTGTAAGGTCGCGGTTGGCTATGGTAACGTGTGGGTGAAATGGACGATCTTCTTTTTTTATAGGAAAGCGATTGTCCTGTAACAAGGTGGCTTCCAAATCCGTTCTTAATTCGCTTAACCGGGTATTGGGTAACACGCCTGCATAAATAACCCGTGGTTTGAAAGCCGCAAAATCTTTTAAATGAATGGAAAAGTTTTGTTGCCGGGCCGCGAATGGTAGTAGCAACTCCTGCAAGGCTGTTTCTGCGGAGTCAGGCATTTTAAAAGGGGGAATGAGGGTAATATGCGCCGGTGACTTTAAAGCTACCTTACAGTTAAACTGTTGCAACATATAATGTTTCCATTCCAGCACCTGCTGGTTAATATCGGTAGGGGCTACTATGGCGATGAAGTAAAGCATTCACGATTTCCTAAATGCCCAGCGGATCATTTCTTTCCAGGTTACTTTTTTCCCATACAGTAAAATACCGGTGCGGTATATTTTGGCGGTTAACCAGGCAAAGAACACAAAGTTCAGCACCAACAATAACATAGAAATGATCAACTGACTTACCGGAACGTTGTACATGATCCGTCCCATCATCACCACGGGCGATGTAAGCGGAAATATACTGCCAAAGATCGCGAGTGGACTATTGGGCTCGGAAATGGCCCTCGTCATAATTACAAAGCCGAGAACGATCGGCATCATTACCGGAAATACCATGGACTGCGCTTCATTCTGATCTTCACTCACCACGCTGCCAATGGCTGCAAATAAAGAGGCGTACAACAAATAACCGCCAATAAAATAGAAGATGAAACAGAAGATGATCAATCCCCAGGGAACAGAATGCAAGCCGGTGCGCATGGTGGCGAACATGCTGGTGCTTTCAGCAACGCCACCGGGAACCTGTCCGGCTTGAGGCAGGGCGCTCATATCAAACGATGGAAAGAAGAGGGGTAGCAGCAATTGCAATCCAACGATCAAAACGATCCAGATGGCGAATTGGGTAAGCCCTACGGCGCCAATACCAATGATCTTTCCCATCATCAATTGAAATGGTTTTACCGAGCTTACCATCACTTCAGCAATACGGCTTATTTTTTCTTCCATCACCCCGCGCATCACCATGGTGCCATAAATGAGCATGATGATGTAAATGAGCATACCGCAGGCAAAAGCTACAGCCGTTGCCACACCAGCCACACTTTTCTTTTCTTCTTTGCCATCTACAATTTTGTTTTGAATAGAAATATCCGATTTAATAGCGCGGTACTGTTCGCTGGTAATATTGGCCGATAGCAGTCTTTTCTGTACTATAATATTATTGATCGTTTTTTCAATTTTACCTTTTTGATTCATCGCTACCGGCGACTTGCTGTATAACTGAATGTCGCTGGGTTTTTGGGTAACGTCAAAGGGTGGAATGTATAAAAAGTAATCATAGCCCTTTTTTTTATACGTTACTTTAAGCGAGTCGGGTGATTGACCGGTGATGAGCACATATTCCGAGCCATCGCCTTTTGCATTTTCAAAATTGCCATTAAACAGATGGGCCTCATCGATCACCGCAATTTTATTTTTTTCAGGACCGCCGCTCATGCCAATCGCAATAATGACTGCATAAAAAATAACAATGATGATGGGTACGCCGATAGTCGTAAACAGAAACGATTTTTTCTTAACCCGTACCAGGTATTCACGTTGTATGACAAGTAAGATCTTATTCATTCCAATATCGTATTATGCAGTTACTGTTTGAAATTGCCGGGTAAGCGGTGTGCCCTCCACGAGTTTTATAAATATTTCGCTCAGCGAGGGGAGTATTTCATGAAAGGAATTGATATCAGCCTGTTGCTGCAGAAAATAATGCAGCACATCGTTGGGCTTATAGCCTTCATGTATTTTCAATATCAATTGATGACCTTTGTTATTGATAACCTCAAAAGCCGGTGTATTAATAACATCCGGTATATTATCGAGACCAATGGCAAACATGTTTTCCTTGAATTGTTGCTTAACGCCGGTCACCGTTCCATCGAGTATCTTTTGTCCTTTATTTACAAGAATGATGTGGTCGCATATTTCTTCCACCTGCTCCATGCGGTGGGTACTGAAAATAATGCTGCTGCCCTTTTGGGCCAGCCTGTAAATTTCGTCTTTGATGAGGTTGGTGTTAACAGGGTCAAGGCCGCTGAAAGGCTCATCAAGGATAATTAGTTTGGGATCGTTCAGCACGGTGGTAACGAACTGCAATTTTTGCTGCATGCCTTTACTCAGGTCTTCTACTTTCTTGTTCCACCAGCTTTGCATTTCAAATTTTACGAACCAGTATTTTACCCGTTCCATAGCCGTTTCCTTGCTCAGTCCTTTTAACCGGGCCAGGTAAATGGCCTGGTCGCCGATCTTCATTTTTTTATACAGCCCTTTTTCTTCAGGCATATAACCTATATAGGCCACATCATTGTCAGGATCAAAATGTTTTCCATCGAAAATAATATCACCTTCATCAGGGAATAAAATGCCGGTTATCATTCTGATGAGGGTGGTTTTACCTGCCCCATTGGGACCCAGTAGGCCAAAGATGCTACCGGGGGCCAGCGAAAAACTAATATCATCTACCGCTTTTTGCGAAGTATAATATTTTTTGAGATGTTTAACTTCAAGTCTGTTCATTGCATGCAAGCTTTAAATGAAATGCAAAGGGAATGCTGGATGCAGTGCCAGCTTCCCCCTTCGCCTGGGCTAGGTTGACAAAGCAAAAGGTAACAAAACAGTTAATTAGTAGCAAAAAAAGTAGATTTATTACAGGTGCTTATTTTAATTATGCAACTTCGCCACAAATGAACCGGATGGTAGGATCCCCATCCGACCATCCGGGCGGGCATCTGGCAAAAAAATAATAATATTTACCGATGAAAAGAATGATCGTACCAGGTAGTGTATTAATAGTGATAGGCATTGTTTGTAGCAGCTGGGGTTTCCTGATACACCGTACCATTCATCAACTGGCTATTTACGAATTACCGCCATCGATGCGGTATTTTTTCCATCGAAATATGAATGAGATCGTAAAGAAGTCAGTGCGGCCCGATCAGCGAAGGAGTGCAGACAAGGAAGAAGCGCCGAAACACTATATTGACCTGGAGTTGTATGGCGATTCAGCAGCGTGGAAGATGCCGCTGCGCTGGAAGGATGCGCTGAAGAAATATGGTATGGATAGTTTGTCAAAGTGCGGTTATGTGCCTTATTATGTTATTACCATGAAGGAAAGACTTACAGCCGCTTTCCGCAGTGGTAATAAAGACAGTATCCTCTTTTATGCAACCGACCTGGGTCATTACATAAGTGATGCACATGTACCGTTACATGTTACTGAAAATTACGACGGGCAATTAACCGGGCAGAAAGGAATGCACAGTTTATGGGAATCGATGATCCCCGAAATTGAAATACCGCAATACGATCTGCGCAGTCGGCATAAGGCCCATTATCTGAAACATCCTGAAAGAGACATCTGGCGGGCTGTTCGTCAATCGAATAAATTATTAAAAGATGTGTTTGCAGAAGAAAAAGCGGTTACCAAACTTTTTACCGAAACAGAAAAGTACCGGGTTCAAATGCGAAATGGGAAGGAATACAAGAGTTATACGTCAGCATTTGCCAAAGCCTATAGTGCGCGGCTAGGTAATACGATCAACAAGCAGTTGATCAGTTCAGCCAACCTGGTAGCAGATTTCTGGTATACAAGCTGGGTAGATGCCGGTTGTCCGAATTTAAACAAGACAATACAATGGCAGGGAAAGAAAAAAGAAAAGAGCGACTTACAGGCAGAGTGGGAGGCCTTCAGAACAAATAAACTGATAGAGAAAAAATTATTAATAGCCAGGCAGGGCCAGGAGAAAGAAGAGTAATAAACTAATGTGCGAATGTGATAATTAGTTAATGTGATAATGAAATGCAGATACCTATAATTTATGATTTCCCCAGAGTGAGAAAAAATTCCACAATTGACAAATGTGAAAATCACACTATATAATAATTGCCAATTGAAAAGTTGCAAAATCCTGCAAGCTTACAAGCCCAACATACCTATTATATTGTCAACAACACGTTCTCCGTCCATAGCCGCACTTACGATGCCACCGGCATAACCGGCGCCTTCGCCGCAAGGGTACAGTCTTTTGATCTGCGGATGTTGTGTTGTTATCGTATCGCGTGGAATACGAACGGGCGACGAGGTTCTTGATTCAGTAGCAACCAGCACAGCTTCATTGGTAAAATAGCCTTTCATTTTCTTCCCGAATTCAATAAAAGCTTGTTGCAGTGATGAATAAATAAAAGGAGGTAACACTTCATTCAAAGGAGCAGATGAAAGGCCGGGTAAGTAAGAGCAATCGGGTAATGAAGCAGATTGTTTCTTCTGCGTAAAATCAACCATACGTTGAGCCGGCGCCACCAGTTTACCACCGCCATATTGAAATGCTTTGCGCTCAACGGATTGTTGAAAATACATCCCGCATAAAGGCGAGTTCTCCTTTATACCGGAGTGATTCTTTTGAAAACGTATAATATCTTTAAGCTCAACAGCGGAAACGATTCCGGAATTGGCAAACGGGTTGTTACGTTTAGAAGGCGACCAGCCGTTAACAACAAGTTCTCCATCATTGGTAGACGCTGGTGCAATAATGCCACCAGGACACATGCAAAAGGAGAATACACCTCTTTCCTGTATTTGCTGTACCAGGCTATACGAAGCTGGTGGCAGAAATTCATTTCGGGCCTGTCCTGTGGCACAATGATATTGAATGCTGTCGATGATACTTTGCGGATGTTCTACACGAACCCCCAACGCAAAGGGTTTGGCTTCAATAAGAATGTTCTTATTATAGAGTAGTTCAAATATGTCTCTTGCCGAGTGGCCGGTAGCTAATATCACCGAATCAGCAGTAAATGAATTACCACTTGCGGTTTTAACTGCATGGATCGTATCATTCTGTATAATGAGATCGGTTACTTTTTGTTCAAATAGATAATCACCACCGCAAGCCAGTATTTGTTCCCTTATAGCAGTAATGATCTCAGGCAATTTATTGGTGCCAATATGGGGATGTGCTTCATACAGTATCCTTTCATGAGCGCCAAATTGTACCAGTATATTTAATATACGTTCTACATCGCCACGTTTGGTACTGCGGGTATATAACTTACCATCGCTATATGTACCGGCGCCACCTTCACCAAAGCAATAATTGCTTTCACTATTTACAATACCTTGTTTGTTCAGGGCTGCAAGATCCCTGCGGCGTGAACGAACATCTTTACCTCTTTCGAGAATGATTGGTTTAATACCTTGTTCTATAAGCTTCAATGCTGCAAACAAACCGGCCGGGCCTGCACCAACTATAATTACTTTGCGAATAGCTTTTGATACATCCTGCAATAACAATTTTTTGATCGTTCGCTCGTGGAACGGCTCATTAGCGAACACCAGGATCGTTAACATGATCCAGGGTTGCCTGCCTCTGGCATCAATAGATGATTTAATAACCTGGTAACCGGTAATTGCTTTGGGAGAAAGCCCTAAAACCCTTGCAGCGTATTGCTGTACAATGGATTCAATGGTTGCTTCAGACGGAAGCAATTTTAAAGTAATTCGTTGTTGCATAATGTTAGGTAGTTAACCTAAAAAATTTTGAACAGCACAAAGGTAATGAGTTACGATTCACAAAAGTGTTCCACGATGTATATAGTTGAAGAAAGAAGTAATCCTTCTTATAAAAGATGCTAAAGCAGTGTATATATTTAGCGTTTTGTAATCATAATGGACATGTATTTTTTACCATGATTTATAGTAATTGGTTGTAATTATTTATAAATGAAGATGCTTGAATTTGTATAGTGTACAATTATACCGGAATGTGTTATTGTTTTATAAAAAATACCTGAATACCTTGGGGCGAAATGTATAATGCTTACAACTGTTAACCAATTATAGGCATATTTAAGGCTAATACGGTAAAAAATTAATCTATAACTTTTTTTCAGTTAACACGATGTTGGTAGCTGAGTTTTTATTTTTATCAGGAAAGAAAAAAAACCAGATTTATATTTTCTGCATTTCAAATAATTTGTACCTTCAAGAGCATCCAATAAACAATATGAAGAAAGAATTATTTGATACTACTGCGTTGTTATCTTTCTTCATTCGCATTCCCTGCAAAACCAACACAATAAAATCCGTTCAATGTAAACCAGGTGCTTCACGGTCGGCAGGCCCTAATAATTTTTCCCGGGCATATAATAATGGAATAAGCGCTACTAATACAGGTAGTGACGCAAAAGTACGTAGCATAGGCGGTCAAATGTTGTACATAAGTTATGCTGCTTTTTGCGATTCATTGCTTGCATCGGCAGCTGCTCACAGGTTGGAGCAGTAATTAATCTTGCGCACAAAAATTGCATAAGGTTGTTATTGATGGGAATTATTTTGACAGTAAAAAATAAAATAAAGTAATAAGTAGAGCGAAGTGTAGAATTGTCAAAAACTAGTGAATAAAAAGTTTTTTTTTCCGCAAAATTTTTTGATATTCGTCGCCCTTTTTAACTTTTTGAGATTCCCCAACATTCCTGTGATTAGACACGCGTGAGCAATAATGATGAATACGAACTTAACTCAACATAATAAAACTGCTTCTTGTATAATGGCTAAGACGTCCGAAAAAGTTTGGAGTAATTGTTTGGAAATAATAAAGGATATTGTTGAGTGGCAACATTACAAAACCTGGTTTGAACCTATTAAACCAGTAGAGCTAAGAGACAATATACTTATCATTCAGGTTCCGAGTCAATTCTTTTATGAATATCTCGAAGAGCATTATGTTAATCTATTGGCAAAAACATTAAGAAGGGTATTAGCAAAGGACGCCAGACTAGAATATCGGATAATGGTTGATAGTGGTAATCACAATAACAAACCGCTGACTATGGATGTTCCTACACACGGCTACAAAACATTTTCGAGTAATGAGATGGATTTTCCACTCATTATAAATAATCCGGTTAAGAATCCCTTTGTAATTCCGGGTTTGAAAAAAATGCAGATTGATTCGCAGCTCAATCCCATTTATACATTTGAGAATTTTATAGAAGGCGATAGTAATCGTGTTGCCCGCCGTGCGGGTAAAACGGTAGCAGAGAAGCCAGGCGCCAGTTCATTCAATCCATTGGTAATATATGGAGCTGTTGGTTTAGGTAAAACACACCTGGCCCAGAGCATAGGTAATGATACCAAGCGGCTGCATCCAAACAAAGTGGTGTTGTATGTAAGCTCTGAAAAATTCATTAACCAGTTCCAGGACCATAGTCGTAATAATGCGATCAATGATTTTATACATTTCTATCAATTAATAGATGTATTGATCATTGACGATGTACAGTTCTTCAACAGGGCCGAAAAGACACAGGATGCTTTCTTTGCCATCTTTAATCATTTGCATCAAAGTGGCAAGCAGCTGATTTTAACGTCTGATAAGCCGCCTAAGGACCTGGAAGGGGTACAGGAGCGTTTGTTAAGCCGTTTCCGTTGGGGGTTAAGTGCCGATCTGCAGGTTCCGGATTATGAAACCCGGATAGAAATACTGGAGCGGAAGATGAAGAACGATGGATTGGAAATGCCAAAAGAAGTAGTTAAGTACCTGGCTTATAATATCAATAGCAACGTACGGGAGTTAGAAGGGGCGCTGATCTCATTATTGGCACAATCTTCGCTTAACAAGCGGGAAATAGACCTAGACTTGGCAAAAAGAGTCCTCCGTAATTTCGTGAAAACTAGCAGCAAAGAAATCACTATCGAAACCATACAGAAAATGGTATGTGAATACTTCGATGTGCCTTACGATAAACTGCTACAGAAAACCCGCAAACGAGAAATCGTGCAGGCCCGGCAGATCACTATGTACCTGGCCAAAGCGTTTACCAAAAACTCCTTAAAGACCATTGGTGAACATTTTGGTGGACGTGATCACACCACGGTTATCCATTCCTGTCAAACAGTAAAGGACCTGATGGATACCGACAGTACATTTCGCGAGAGCGTAATGGAATTGCAACAGAAGGTACAGCTCGCAGCAATGTAGTAATAATACGAACTATCATATTAAAGAGATCCCGTCTCGGCTCAGCCGAGACGGGATTTTTTGTTTGGGGGCGGGGTAGAGAGCGCCGGCAGATAAGGAAAAGCGAGTATGGGTTGAATGGCGTTTGGTTCATTGATTCCAGCTCCCGACGGCCCAGGGTCATTTTAGCCCCCAAAAGGCAAAAACATTCTGAATATTTCGCTATGTAATTGATTTTTATTTGAAATTTTCCCCCTAATTTTGCCGTCCCGCCAGAAAACGGAGAGGTGCCTGAGTGGCCGAAAGGAACGGTTTGCTAAATCGTCGTACGGGTTACACTGTACCGTGGGTTCGAATCCCACCCTCTCCGCAAAACAAAACAAATGCTTCCGCCAGTTGGCGGAGGCATTTTGCATTTGGGAGCGTGCCGAGCTTGCTCGGCAAATCGGACAAATGGGATCAGGTCAAATTCGCTGAGGTCTTTTGTGATTGAAAATCAAATCATTTCTATTCATACAAGTTCAATTTCCGTGATATGAAAGGGGGTTCTGTATCATTTAGAAGACTTGTAGTGATACAAAAAGTCCATTCTTTATCATTCAAAGGGCTTTCAGTGTTAAAAAAGGTCAACTTTTTATCATTCAAATGGCTTTTAGTGATAAAAGAAGTCCATTCTCTATCATTCAAATGGCTTTCAGTGATAAAAAAGGTCAACGTTTTATCGTTCAAAAAGCCTTTAGTGATAAAAAAAACCAATTCTTTATCATTCAAAAGACTTTCAGTGATACAAAAAGTCAATTCTGTTTAAAAACCCAATCACTTTCCATTAAATGAAGTCGATTCTTTTTAAATGAATGGACATCCTATGATACCTTAGATCAACTGGTTTTATAAGATTGTTTGTTGCTATTCATCCTTTTATTTGGAGGGAAAGTGGAGAATGGTTACTTTTGCCCCCCTGATAAAACAGGAAGTCGCGTTTCTCAGGTTTTAAGAGGAATGCATGTTTCGGGAGGTAGTTCAGCCCGGTAGAATACGTGGTTTGGGACCACGGGGTCGCAGGTTCGAATCCTGTCCTCCCGACGAAACAAAGAAGGCCTCTGGTGAAAACCAGGGGCTTTTTTTATGCCATTTTACGTAGGCAAAAGATTTAGGCACGGAGCCATTACATGCCGCTCATGCGTATTATAGACGAGTAGCTGGGTGGCTATTTTATTGTTTCAGTTTCTTCATTTCTTCTGTATAGCTCTGATAATTGGAATAAGGTTCATTACTGCGGCTATTGGGTTTTAAATAAATATATCCATTCAGGTTATCAAGTATTACATTGAAATGATTGAGTACCTGGTTGCCAAATAACGTTGGTGTTCTTCTTGCTGCTGTTTTTGTTGGATCTGCAGCATTAGTCACGATGTCTTTGAATTCTATACCCGCAATTGTCGCATCCAGCCGCACAATTTTGCGGTCATTCAGCATGGTCAGTTGTTGGAGGTTTTTCCAATTTTCAGCTTGTTCCGTAAAATCTTCGCCTAGCTTCATTGCTGCATTGCGACCGGTATCGAATAAAAACCAAAACGAATATCTTTTGCCATCCTGTATAAAACTGGCTTTGAACTTAGGTCTGTGTTGCTCGTAAAATACCGGTAGCTTTGTAAAGCTTTTCGCATAGGCAGGCAACTGTTCTCCCACAATGAGCACTTTCTGGTCGTAGTCAATTTCAATTATCTTATCTCGCAAAAGGTAGTTGCCAATAATCAGATCTTCACCTGGTTGCATATTGCCGGTTTCAACAAATGATATACCGGTAAAATCCAGGTTACCAATTGTCAATTTATTATTAATACTTTTTCGTACTTCATTAATTCCTTGCGAATTACTGAGTACCGCTTTTTCAGTAAAAGGCAGGTTTAACTTTTCGGAGTACATTTTATTGACACAGGAACCGCCTGCACCCATGTCGAACTGTATATTTACATACTCCTTTCCGTTAAGTAATCCCTGGAGATAAATTCTTGACCCCATTAATGTGAATGGAATGGTATCCGGCAACGATTGTTGTAATTGCAGGGAGATGCCGGTGGGCTCATCCTTTGAAACAATGCGGATAAAAAAACTATCCTTTTCGTTCAAAAGAACGACAAAATCATAATGCTGCCCATAGCGGGTTTTAAAACTCAGTTTCCCCTGATCTGTTTTAAAAGTGACCTTGCTGTTTCGCCTCGGTATATTTACATAATATATATCCGGCCTGGCCCTTCGGTCAAGTTGCCAATTGAGTGTAACATGTTCGCCATCCTGAATAATGGCCTGTTTTTTAGTTGTTTTTATAAGCGGGAGTTTTGCTTGAGCGTACAGTGTTGCCGAAAATACTGCACACATCAGGCTGAACATTATTTTTAATAATATCTGGGTTTGTAAAGACATAATAAGACTTTGTTTTTGATATAGTAGAGGCAAGGCAGAAGATCACTCTATTAACATGTTTTCAAAACTACGTGAGGCGTACAAAAAAGAATAGAACAATATTAGCGTTGTATGGTTTATAACTGCCGGGCTTCTTTGGGTAGTAAACCGGTGCAGGTTTTGAAATTGCGGATAAAATGACTTTGATCGGCAAAACCACAACTATAGGCAATTTCAGTAAGGGAACGGCCGGGTTCATGAAGAAGGGTAATACTTTTGCTGATTTTCAGTTTGCGCATATATTCTCCAAGCGTACAAAAAAAATACCTGCGGAAATATTTTGAAATAGTGACAGGATGTACGTTGGTAGCCGTCGCCAGATCATGTAATGTAGGATATTCGTTCCATCGGTCATTTAAAACGGCTTTGACAATCGGTACCCAGGCAGGTATATTTCTTTTTTGTTCCAGGCTGTTTTCCGGCATGACCGATAAAAGCAATTGAACAAAAGGAGAAAGGTGACCGTCAGCATTAAACAGTTCCTTACTCATTTTAAGCATTACAAATTGTATATCGGTATGCAGGGCAGCTACCTCCTGAATACATTTTGGGGAGATATCGTAGCTTCTCAGGAAAGATGCTTCTAATTCCAGGTTAATATGGGTTGACTGCATCGCCGGAACGGTCTGGTGGATTTCGCCCTCTTTATAAAAGTGAATATCGCCAGGCCGGCGTTCATAGCTCATCTGCGCCCGTTTCTCCCGGCTACCCCCTCGCAAAACAAAGCTTATGTGTGGATTGAAATGTGCATGAAAACTTGTATCACAGTTTTCCGGATTATAAGTAATAGCATTTATGATCAGTCCATCTTTATGAAAGCCCCTGATAATCTTTCCGGAATAATTGCCTGTCAGCAGTGTTTTTGCCATTGGGGAAACATTATTATAGGCTTAAGATAATTATTTTTATAAATAGTCGGCGATTTGGTAAAGCGTTGTGAGCCTATCTAATGCCGGAAATAGCTATCCAACGATGGTTACCTGGGACAAGTTTCAATCAAATAAGCGCTTGTATGAGCTATAGGTCGTTAAGGTATTGGCCTGCCTCGCCGCCAAAAAGCCAGTAATTACCGGTTGCATCACACCAACCGTTGGCATACCTTCCCTCTTTAACATATGATTACAAAATGTACTATACGAAAAGATCATACGTAGTTAGTTCCAATATTAAGAGCACCTGCAACAAAATTGATTTGATTAAAAAATTTAAATGGTATTATTTTGGCTTTTCGAATCATTATTCTTTATCGCTCTGTAATGATCAGTCTATCCAAAACCACTTTTATTGGCTTCTAATAATAACAATGCCGTGCCAGCGCTCGATACAAAGCAACTATTCCTGCAGGTTGCGGAGGGTGATGAAAGCGCCTTCGGCACACTGTTTAATGCATTCCTTCCAAAATTATATCCGTTTATTATAAAATTTATTAAATCGGAGCCGGCTGCACAGGAAATTATACAGGAAACATTTATTCGGGTTTGGTTATCGAGAGATAAATTAAGCGAAATAGATAATCCCGGTGGCTGGTTGTATAAAGTAGCTTCCAATGAATGTTATAGCTATTTGCGAAAAAGCATATTGAATAATAAGTTTTTGAATCCCCTCACGGTTGAACCTGACCCGGTAAATACCACGCATGAGAACCTTGCATTAAAAGAATTGAACCGGCTTATCGGTGAAGCCATCAATAAATTACCTGCCCAGCGAAAAAAAATTTACCGCATGAGTCGCGACGAGGGAATGAGCATTCCTGAAATTGCTTCTGTATTAGGTCTATCTCCCAATACCGTTAAGAATGTGCTGGTTACATCATTAAAGTTTATCCGGGAATACCTGGTTAAACATGGGATTATCTTCTTCCTGTTGCTTCTTGCAGGAAAAAATAAAAATATTTTTTACCCCGATAGTCCTAATCAGCCTTTCGATCTTCTTATTAATAATAGCAGCGTAAATAAAATAAATGAATCATCAACGATTAACCTGGTTGCTGGAACAACACCTGGCTAATAAAGCAACGGAGCAAGAGCGACAGGAGCTTTTGGATTTGGTGAAAGCCAATGCCGATGAGGACTTATTTAAACAGGTGCTGAGCGAGAAAATGCAGGAAGAATTACCAGTTCTTCCTGTTCAAGCAGCGCCCTGGCAAAAAATGATCCAGGATATTGTGAGCGTTGACAAAATACCGGCTGCATCTGCAAAAAGATCAACCAGGGTGTTTGCTTTATACAGGTGGGTGGCGGCTGCAGCTGCTGTGTTATTGCTAATAGGTTCGGGCATTTATTTTTTTATGAGCCGAAGGCCCGGCGCAGGGTTGGCTGCTTCACAAAAAGATTTACCTGCCCTGGCTATGACACCGGTAAACAAGAATTTGTTACAACTTTCCGATGGGTCCCACATTCGGCTCGATGAAGTTAAGAACGGTACAATAGCCGAATATGAAAATACGACCATAACAAAACAGGATTCACAAATTATATATACAACCACCGGTCACAGCGCTGCCACTTACTACCACGTGGTGTCAACAGCGCGCAGCAGTCAGTATGAAGTGATGTTACCCGATGGCAGCCGCGTATGGTTAAATTCAGGTTCTTCTATCCGTTTCCCGGCATCTTTTACCGGTAAAGAACGATCTGTGGAGCTGTTGGGTGAAGCCTGGTTTGATGTGCAGCATGCCGATAAAATTCCATTTGTTATTCATTCAGGTGATATGGCCACTTCTGTAATGGGAACTGCTTTTGACGTTAAAGCATATCCGGGCGAGCGGTCGATGATCGTTGCTGTACAGCGGGGCAGGGTAATGGTACAGTCAGGAAACAAATTACTGGCCATTTTGGAAAAGGGGCGACAGGTAAAAGTAATGGCCGACGCCCGTTATTTTCAAAGCGCTATTGATACCGCTAATATAGCCGGCTGGAAGAAAGGCAACTTATATTATAAAGATGAAAGGCTTGCTGATATTGTAGCCGATCTGCAAAGAGTTTTTAATGATTCCATTCAAATAAAACAGGCCTCCCTGAAAGAAGTAGTAACTACTGTTTCGTTTAATAAAAATACAGGCCTTCGCAAAGCGCTGGATATTATTTGTCGCATTACAGATGCCCGGCTTTCAGAAAGCAAAGGAATATTCATTATAGAATAAACAACCTCATATACTACTTGTATGAAACAAATGAAACCAATACTGGTATTCATATGCTATGCCTTTTTTTCAATCGGGAACGCCCGTGCACAGGATATGGATAAAGTGACAATTAGTATTGATCTGAAAAATGCCACTTTAGAAGAAGTCTTTACCAAAGTTGAAAGCCTTACGTCTTTTAAATTCAATTATAAAACGGCTGATGTTGCCGGTATTAAAGGCATTAACTACCGGCAACAACAGGTGTCTGTAAGAAAAATATTAACTGATGTAACAGCCAATACACGCCTGAAATTTGAGCAGGTAGACAATTACATATTGGTAAAAAGGACCGGTAACCTGCCGGCACATACCATAACGATATATGGATTTGTTACGGCAGCTAATTCAGGCGAATCGTTAATTGGCGCTACGGTAAATATTTCGGGCGATAAAAAATATTCAACGGTTACCAATGCCTATGGCTTTTATTCATTAACAGTTCCTGCAGCAGCATATATGGTGAATTGTTCCTATGTTGGTTTTAAAGAATTTGATACAACTGCTGATTTTCAACAAACGTACCGGCACAATGTGCAACTGGTCCTTAATGAGCATACGCCCCTTCAAACCGTTGTGGTAGCTACCACAGCCAGGAAAAACAGTTTTCAAAAAATAAGTACGGGTTATCACCGGTTAAGCATTGAAGAGATTAAAAAAATAGCTATGCCAGGCGGTGAACCGGATGTGTTAAAAAGCCTGCAGTTTTTGCCGGGTATACAAACTTCTGCTGAAGGCACTACCAATTTATCGGTGCGCGGCGGATCGTATGATCAAAACCTGATCTTGCTCGATGAAGCGCCGGTATACAATCCCACCCATACGCTCGGTTTCTTTTCTGCCTTCAATACAGATGCCCTGAAAGATGTTGCCATTTATAAAGGCGCTTTCCCTGCCTGGTATGGTTCACGATTATCATCGGTGGTAGACATTCGGATGAAAGAAGGCAACTCTAAGAAACACACGATTACCGGTGGTATAGGTTTTCTTGCAAGCCGATTAACGGTTGAGGGGCCCATTGAAAAAGAGAGATCTTCCTTTATCGTTTCAGGAAGATACAGCAATATCGGTTTGCTGTTAAATATGTCGCATATATCCAACTTAATAAAGTTCAATGCGAAAAACAGCAGAGTTTCGTATTACGATCTGAATGTAAAGATCAATAAGATTATTGGTACTAAAGACCGCCTTTATTTATCTGCCTATACCGGCTATGATAATTTTTTTCTGAACCCAATTGACAAAGCTGCTGAAATGAATTGGGGTAACACCACTATTACCGCCCGGTGGAACCATATTTTTAATGCTGCGCTGTTTGCTAATACATCCTTACTCTATAGCAACTATAAATATTCATATGATCTTCTGGAAGACACCCGGAATTTTACCTGGCGCGCCAATTTAAGGGAAGTAACAGGCAAAACAGATTTCGACTTAATGATCAATAGCAACAACCAGGTAAAATTTGGCGCAGGCGTCACTATGCAGGATGTATTGCCAGGCAGGGTAATTCCCAAAGGTAAAAATTCAGCATCGAGGGAAGTAACGCTCAATAACCGCAGTTCGGCTCAATTATTCGCTTATGTAAATAATGAACAAAAAATAAGTAAAAGCATCAACTTATCTTACGGACTTCGGGCTACCTGGTTTGCCGCCCTGGGAGATGCGTTGGTTTACCGGTATAATGCAGACACATCCGCAGCGGTTGACAGCAGTTTTTATTCGAAAGGAAAAATTATCAGGTCGTATGTAGGTATGGAACCCAGAGCAACTGCCAGAATACTACTCTCGCCTACCGCTTCACTGAAATTTTCATATAGCAGGAATTACCAGTTCCAGCACCTGCTAACGAATTCTTCTGTTGGTTTGCCAACCGATATGTGGTTGCCTTCCGATACCTACTTTAAACCTCAGTATGCCGATCAGTTCGCTGCCGGTATTTACAAAACCATGCTAAATAATTCCTACGAGGGTAGCATGGAAGGTTTTTACAGTAGATCTCATAACATCCTTGATTTTAAAGATAATGCAGAAGTTTTTCTGAATAATAAAATAGAAACGCAGATCCTGACAGGACAGGGAAAGGGTTATGGATTGGAATTTATGCTGAAAAAGAACAGCGGCGTTTCAACCGGATGGATAAGTTATACCTGGTCAAAGGCACTACGCCGCATCAATGGTGTAAACAATAACGAATGGTACCCGCCAACCTATGATCACCGGCACAACATTTCGGTGGTGTATTCACATACAATTAGCGAAAGGGTAAATGTATCAGTAAACTGGGTTTATCGAAGTGGTAGCCGCACAACCATACCGGTAGGCACTTATATTTTTAATGGGAGCAGGTACACGTATTATGGCCGAAGAAACAGCTATCAACTTCCCGCCAATCACCGCCTCGATGTAAGTGTAATATGGAAAAACAAATTAAAACCTAACAGAAAGTGGCAGGGCGAATGGGTGTTTAGTATTTATAATGCATACAACAGGCAAAATATGTTTGCGCTGTATATAAACCAGGCGGTAGAGTTTAGAAATACAACAGCTACCCAGGTATACCTCACAGGCATTTTGCCATCAATAACCTACAATTTTAAATTTTAAAAGTTCAATATGCAATTGCGATGGTATTTCATAAGTGCTGTTTTGTTTTCAGGTGCCTGTACAAAAGAATATAATTTCAAACTGGCCGATACCCCACCGCTCTATGTAATAGAAGGCAGGATCAGTAATTTACAAGGCCCCTATTTTATTCACATAACAAAATCAACCAACTTGTTTGGTTATCCGCTGGTTCCTATACAGCTGGTCGATAGTTTTGAAGCAGTTCAGGGAGCTGAAGTTATTATTACCGATGATATGGGAACTGTTGATACGCTAATACCCGCCATCGGTCGCACATCAAGATGGCTTTATTCTTCGCATATAGATTACAAGGGTGATTCCATGTTTAATAATTACCCAAATAGAGCCATAACCTACAAACGAGGATACTATCAAACAACAAAAATTCAGGGTAAACCGGGCCATACCTACCAACTGCATATTCGCATAGGCGATTCCACATTTCAGGCTTCGGCCTATATGCCCCGGGTGCCTACGCTTGATTCTGCTGCTGTAAACCAGGATACCATTGTTAATGCAGCCGGGGATAAAGGGTATTTGCCATTGGCCTGGTTTAAAGAACCGCAAAATGAAAAGAACTATTATATGCTGCAATTTTATCCGCATATAACCGAATACCTCTTCGACACGTTTACCTGGGAGTATAATAATTATAATAGCATTCCCTGTGTGTTAGATGATAACATATTACCACCGTATGTGAACGGGTTATCTGTACAATTAATATGGCCTGATAGTTATACCTATCCAGGGCCTGGGCCTTATATAAACTTCTTTCCCAATTTATATGCTTCTCAAATAAGATTGACTTCTTTAACAAAGGAAGCCTATGCGTATTTCAACGTTCTTCGAAAGCAATTACAAGTCGATGGCAATGTATACAAGCCGGTGCCGGCTTCAGCAAGTGGAAATATCCAGGGCGGCGCACTGGGGCTTTTCTGGGCATCCAATATTTCCTATAAATTGATTTGGCCAAAGTGATTTAACGCTGCCGGCAGACTATCAATTCCAGTCCGAATTAAAAATCATATTTTTTTCTTCGTGGTCTCGATAGCATAGCAGTTGCTTCTTTATCGTTATTCTTGAAAGTTTCATTTGCCGGGTCCCAATAAATTTTTCTTTTCAATTTCATAGCAATATAATGTAACAAACAGGTACTGCAAGAACGATGACCAACTTCAACAGAAGCCGAAGGTTCTTTTCTTGTTTTAATACAATCTAACCAATTGATATGTTGTTCAGCACTTTCGTACAAATGAATTTCATTGGAACCAATAACCGACTGTAGTATTTTGGGATTGCTTGCATCAATAGGTTTAACACCATTGTTATCCGAAACAGGATCGGTATCGGTTACTCTATAATTTCCACGGGTAGCCCAAAGCCATCCTTCCGTGCCAATAAATTTTACACCATTGGGTAATTCGTTAGAAACGATCATATGAACACCGTTGGCATACAATGCTTCCGTTTTGAAAATTCCATGTACATCCCACAACCCTTTATAACCAGGATCATCGGTTGGGAAGTTGGCGTTGCCCCAAATTTCAATGGGGCCAGAAAGTTCTGTACCCATTCCCCAATGGGCCGTATCAATATGATGCGCGCCCCATCCGGTAATCATACCGGCGCCAAACTGTTCACATCGCAACCATCCCGGCCTGCTTGTAATCCCTTTTATGCTTGCATCTTGTGCATGCACTCTTTCTTCCGTATAATAAATTTCAGGAGTAGTTCCCAGCCACGCATCGTAATCTAAGCTTGAAGGGACAGGCATTTGAATTTTACTGCCACCGCCGGGGTCACCAGGTAAGCCAACCTCAACTGTTTTCAATGTTCCAATTCTTCCATTTCGCACCAACTCACATACTTTTTTAAACTGGGGCCATGGTTCAATGGAACGTTGCTGACTTCCCATCTGCAAAATTCTCCCACTCTTTTTTACGGCATTACTTAAAATTCTTCCTTCTTCAATGGTCAGGGATGCTGGTTTTTGCAAATACACATCCTTCCCGGCGTTAACGGCATGAACGCCAACAACTGCATGGTGATGATCGGGCAGGCTGATATGAACTGCATCGATATCTTTATTTGCCAAAAGTTCTTTATAGTCGTGATAAACTTTTATTTCCCAATCACCTTTCAGGCCACCATTAAACTGTCCGGCTTTTTCGTAATTGTTTTTTACGGCAGCAATGCCGGCAGCAGCCCGATTTTTATCTATGTCACAAACAGCCCTTATTCTTGCGCCAGCATATCTGGCTATTGCTGTCATGTCGTGCGTAATTGAAATTCTGCCGCAACCGATGGATGCCACATTGATCAGGTTGCTTGGGGCATTTTTACCAAATACGCTCGCCGGCACGATCGTTGGAAAATTAGCAGCAATAGCGGTTCCCACGGCCGCTTTAGCTGTATTGTTTAAAAAATTTCTGCGACTGATGGTTGATCTTTGTGCTTTTTTCATTGGTATAAGGTTGAAGCGATCGGTTAAATATTTTATTTTTTCAATGTAATAGACCGGGCATTTTTCTGTGCTTTCAATGCTAATTCGGTGGCCAAAAAGCAATGTGCCTGTGTCATGGCTGTTTCTGTTCTGTTAATTACATCATCAACAAATAAAGGGCCGAATGGCAATACTTCATTGTTGCAATCCACATGTACCATTTCTTTTTTATTCGCCATGTATAAATGATTGCCTCCTTTATTTCCTGAAAGTATATCCGTGTTTTTTCTTACCTCAATATATCCATCAGTTCCAAGTATGGTCAACCTTCCATCGCCCCAGGTATCCAGTCCATCTGGTGTAAACCAGTCGACCCTTATATAACCGGCGCCACCATTGCCACTTAACATCACATCGCCAAAATCTTCGAATAAAGGTTTGTCGGGATGATGAACGTTTCCTACCTGCGACATCAAAACCTGCGCTTCGGTGGTGCTGGTAAAGTGTAAGTACTGATCGAATTGATGAGAACCGATATCTGCAAGAATGCCACCATATCTTTTTTTATCCCAAAACCAATCCGGCCTGTTTGCTAATCCTGTTTTTCCAATATTATTATTAATTCTATGCGGTGCTAAATTTATTGTTTGAATTACCTGGCCAATAGCGCCTGCTTTTACCAGTTGGCTTGCTTTTTCTGTGCCTTTATTTTCAAAACGCTCACTGTACATGATCGAGTAAATTCGTTTTGTTTCTTTTTGCACCTTTTTAACGGCGGCCAATTGTTCTAAACTGATAATGCCCGGTTTATCAGTTAAATAATCTTTCCCGTGTTGCATTACACGAATTCCTAATGGAGCTCTTTCATCGGGTATGCCCGAACTTAATACCAGGTGAATGGCAGGATCTTCTAAAATTTCACTTTCGTTTTTTGCCAATTTAGCCTCTGGATAGGCTTTCAAATATGCAGCCGTTAAATCGGGTTGTTTAGCATACAATGCCACCAATTCACCACCCCCTCTTTTAATGGCATCAGTCATTCCATAAATATGAGGATGATCAATATTGATCACCGCAAATTTTATGCGATTGGGCGCCGTAATTATTTCCTTTGGTTTTTTGGCAGATGCTGCGAATGTAGCCTTAGCGATCAAAGGAGACATGATCATTAAGCCAGATGCTTTAACTGAATCTCTTAAAAATTGTCTTCTGAGTTTCTTTTGATGATTCATATAACAAGGTCGTTTTTTTAAAATTATTGATTATTTTACTGGCAGTGAATGGAAATATTCCACTGCCGACATTTTAAAGTACTTTGTAAAATTCAATTGCATGATAAAAGGTGCTATAAGTATCAATTTTGCAGTGTTGAACCGGCGACCTTGAAATATCTTCCAATAGATTGTCTTCAAAATGTAGTTAAAAGATAAACAATTGATTGTCATATAAATGAGATCAAACATTTTCCATTTTTTGCAATTAGTGTATTTTGTTTGAAATCAAATCCCAACAAACCATATGACACTGGATAATTTCTGGAATATTATTGACCTCGCCTGGAAAGATTCTCCTAAGCTAGACAAACAAAGACAACTGGCTATTAAGAAGAATGATGAAGAGATTCTTCACGAACTTAGTGCGGAATTGGAAGATGAAGTTTTAGAGAATTACAAGAAACGACTTTTTCAACTTGATAAAATAGAATTTACCAGTTTTATTCATCATTTGGAAGAGCGAATGTATCACATTGACAGGGAATCGATACATGAATATACAGACGGATCTGACGATGGCTTTTTATATTGCCGCTGCTTTATCGTTGGTATGGGAAAAGATTATTATAATATGATTGACAAGGAACCTTCAAAGGCAATGGCTGATTTAGAAGCCGAGTTGTTTGGATTCTCTGCTTATGGGTTTTATGACGAAAAATTCGGAGAAGAGTTTGAAAGATATACTCATCATAGTATGGAAACCTGCTCTAACAGAGAGCACTGGGATATGTAATGTCATTTAGTAATTCGCCTTTGTGGAATATCATTACAATATAATCGGTCATTCTGGGATTAAAGGTTGCCAATGACGTTAGGATAAAGATATGATTTTCGATTATTTTCTCATTCATGCATTTTATCACGCATCGGGTTCATTTCATCAAATACATTCATGTTAATGCCAGGTTTTGTTTCATTTTGTAACGAACTCAAAACTATAAAGCATGTATACGGCCATCTGTCGGGAAAGAATGTTTGATAACCGGATAATAATCATCGCAGCTTTTATTCTTTGGCATTCTTTCTTTTCCTGCAAGGCACAAACCGCGTCTCCATCCTTTTTAGTACCTGCAGAGGGCGCACCTATTGCCATGACTTGCAGCCCTGGCAATATAGCGGCAGGAGATATAGATAATGATGGCAAGCCCGACCTGGTGGCGGCATGTGGGCAAAACCGAAGTCTCATCTTATTTAAAGGCAGGGGCAATGGTCAGTTTGATGTATTTGCCGGCAACCGGCTTTTATTGCCTAATCCTCCTAACGAAATAGCCATTGGGGATATGGATAAAGATGGGTATGCAGACCTGGTGATTGCCAGCCATGACAGCTACAGTATTTTGATTTTGCGGGGAGATGGAAAAGGGAATTTTACCGTTTCATCGGATTCTGTTATAATGAAAAAAGGCAACCATCCGCACACACACGGTCTCGGCATTGGCGATTTTAACGGTGATAGTTATCTGGACATTGTTACCGCCAACAATGCAGATAATGATATTACAGTGATGTTAAATAACGGCAGCGGAGGTTTTGCACCTGGGTCCGGATCACCTTTCCCCGTTAGTCCGTCACCTTATCCACTGACGGTCGGTGATGTGAACAGTGACGGACACCTGGATATTGTGTCCACCAGTACCCATGAATCCAGTCGCGTCCTTACGTTATTATTGGGCAATGGACGGGGGCATTTTGGGCGCAGTGATATACCCTTACGTACTGCCAGTCCATGGTTTGTAAGCATAGGTGATATAAATAAAGATCGTATTCCTGACATGGTAATAACGCATTCAGAACGCAGTGAGTTAACAGTGCTTATCGGCAGCGAAAGTGCTCATTTTACAGAAGTAACCGGATCTCCTTTTAATTTGGGCAATAGCGCCTGGCACGTTGCAATATCAGACTTGAACCGGGATGGCAACCCGGATGTATTAGCGGCAGCAAATAATGGTGTGCGGGTGATGCTTGGAGATGGTAGCGGACAATTTGTGGCTGCGCCTAATTCTCCATTTCTAACGGGTAAGGGAACCTGGCATCTGGCTGTAAGTGATATAAACGGTGATGGTAAATCAGATGTAGTTACCAGCAACCTGGAAAGCAATAACCTATCGGTATTGTTGGGAAGATAATGCGAATAAGATAAAGCAATTTTACATCCTGTTCATCCCCTCCTGAAACCTGTCAATAAATAGTCCCACATGATATCCATCTACCAATGCATGATGTACATGCACTGCCACCGGCATTATCTTTTTCCCGTTCTCTTCGGTTATTTTTCCGAAGGTGATTTTCGGGCAACTATCAGCAAATGAAAAACACCGGGCATGTGATACTGCGGTGAAGTTTACCCAGGGAAGTGCGGAGAAATGAATTACATTTTCTCCCGAAACGGCGGGTATTAATCCCTTTGACAATTTCTCGGCCTCAATAATTTGTGTTGCATTTGCATAAAACACATCTTCGTTTTCACTATAATCTATATAGGAAAAACCAAAGGTGCCGTCTGGGCGGTGTACGGTAGGCGACGCATCGATCCGGTTGAACAGGTAAACCTGCTTGTCGATAATACGATACCGAAAGTTCTCAATATGATTAGCCGCTTTTAAGGCCTGGTAAAGATAAAACTGGAATAAAGATATGTTATGCTTTTTCGCATGTAGATACGCAGTCGTGCAATCTATTGAAACCGTTATACCAAAAAATGGTTCCTCAAATTGCGAGAAGAATTGATAATGGTCTTTTCTTATCCAATGGGCAATATCGATCGCTGTTTTCATGATTAGTCCAGGTAATTTATAATATCAGCAATGTTGTTTAATGTTATCAGGTTAGGGTGTCCCAAAGTGTCCTCATGCCGTTCATGCATCCAGGTGGTATGATAGGGTATATGCCCCGCAAATGCCTGCAACGCCAAAACCGGCAATACATCTGATTTTACGGAATTGCCCAACATCAAAAAGTGACTGGGCGAACAATCCAGATGCTTCAGCAGTTTTGCATAATCAGCCTCCTGCTTATTGCTCATGATCTCAATGTGATGAAAATAATTCTGTAACCCTGATTGCTTTAGTTTCCGTTCCTGATCTAACAGATCACCTTTGGTGGCTATGACCAGGCGGTATTTTCCATGCAATTGTTCTAACGTTTCCTCTACTCCCTGTAACAGCTCAATGGGTTTTTGCAAAAGTTCATGTCCCAGTTCCAGGGCCTGATTGATCAGTTCCAGGCTCGCTGTTCCGTTCGAGACCCGGGTGATCGTTTCTATCATGCAAAGCATAAACCCCTTTACGCCATAACCGTACAGCGACAGGTTTTTCATTTCCGTATTAAATAGTTCCTGTGATACGGAATGGGGTGGCAAGTATGCCGACAGCAATGTGCAGAACCGGCGCTCCGCTTCCTGGAAGTAAGGCTCGTTCACCCATAAGGTATCATCGGCATCAAAAGCAATGGTTTTGATTGTGTTTCGCATGATTACATGATTAGTTTTTTTACTTTCCGGTTTGCAAAATTCTGCTGTTATTACAATTATAAAAAGGACATTTGTCCCAACAGTCAGCTATGCTTCGTACCAATAACGCTTTTTTGTCTTTTATAGAACAACTGTACGATGCGCAGCATCGTAAGGAGGACATTCTGTTAAAAGAATTTTCTGAAGAGCAACTATTACTGCACCAGGGAGAAAAACCTGCCAAAGTAATGGTACTGAAAGAAGGGATTACCAAATGTTATTTTAACGAAGCCGATGACAAGGGCTTTATTGTGGAGTTCCTGGGTAAAGGTGAGATCATTGGGGAGATCGAGATCATAAAGAACATGCCCTGTTTATGCAATATAAAAGCGTTAACGCCGGTAAAAGCATACGCTATTTCCATCCCTTATTTTAAATCGTTGCTGGAAAAAGAATTGTCGTTTAATAAATTATTGATGGACTCCTTTGCCGAACGAATTATTAATACATCTACGCGGGCATCGTTCCAGCAACTGCATACGGTAGAACATACGTTAAGCAAGCTACTGAGTTTACTAAAGGAGCAGCAAATAGATATTTCCAAGGAGGATATGGCGGCTTATCTGGGAATTACCATTCGCAGCCTGAACCGAACTTTAAAGAAGTTGAAGCAGGAGTAGGGGGATACTAATTATTTTTCCCGTTCTTTTCTTTTTGCAAACGGTTAATTTCATATATACCCCGTTCTTCATTAATAGTTGTAAAACATTGCTCCACGTCATTTAAAACTTCAAAGGGGATATGTTTTAAATACTTTTTTCTTTTTTTTCTGAAATCAACCCCACATATAAATCTGCCTAATCCCCGCCTGGTTTTATAATTTCTGTCAGCGTTAATATAAGCATCTACGATCTCTGTGATATGATATGTCTGTAAAATTTTATCGGTCACATCTTCATAGAGTGGGTAAGCAGTCCAGAAGTTCTGCGTTTTACCAAACGTTTGCAACAGGGCGATTATCCGTTGGTGTTTGTCGGGAATTTCTTTGTTTAATTCCTGCTGGAGGTCTTCAAAATAATCCAAATCGAAACCATTGATCTGTTCCCAAAACGATGCAAAACATTTGGGGGCAATAGCCAGCCACTCACTTTCTTCCGCCTGTTGCGCCTTGTATCGCTGATCGGATTTGATTTTTTCTTCCAGGGGTTGTGTCAGGCCTGATCGGGCTAGAAAGTTCAGCAGGTTGTCGCTTTGTGCAAGAGCCGCATCACCATTCCATGAGTCATACCTGATAGAACTTCCATGGTGAAAACCAATAGTTGATTGTAATTGTCCTTTAGCGTATAACTCAATGGCATAAGTGCCCAGGCATAAACAATAAAAACCTGTACATGCTTCGTCAATTTCAAGGAATGCTGCTAATTGATTTACCTGGTCTTGTTGTGTTATCCCCAGAACTACATGGTCTGTAAGGGCTTTTTCCCCGGAAACACCACCTTCCTTTATTTTGATGGCATCAATACCTGAAAACAAACGTTGCAGGTTTTCGTTTGTTGGTGTAGGCAATTTGGCCAGCTCTTCCTGTGATCTTCTGTTTGTGAAATCAATGCCAGGCATACCACATGTTTTTAGGCAATTATTATAATTAGCTTGGCCGAAAAATAACTAAAACATTAATAATTAACAAGTTCAACGACTGATGGGGTTTGATTTCTTATATAAAAAAGGGGTCAAATTCCGTAATTGGGTATGGTAATTACGTAATAATGGGCCAGATTACGTAATTGAGTATGATAATTACGTAAAAAAGGGGTCAAATTAATTAATTGGACATAGTAATTACGTAATAATGGGGTCAGATTACGTAATTGAGTATGATAATTACGTAAAAATGGGGTCAAATTATGTAATTGGGCATGGTAATTACGTAATAATGGGGTCAAAATAATTAATTGGGCATAGAAATTACGTAAAAATGAGGTCAAATTACGTAATTGAGCATAGGTGAAGAGAGGCCTTCCCGCCGGTCTGTAATTCCAAATTCCATAAAACATTGCTTCTTTTTGCATGCCCTCCTACAGGGTAGCTCCCTTATATACTTCTGTCTGATAATTACTGCGTTATGCAAACGTTAGCGTAATCGCTTTTGCCCGTGCGAGTACTGTGTGTTTATATTTGTTTCTACACACGCTATTATGAAAAGAAAAATACACCGGTTGTTTGCCTGGATGGCCCTTTTAATCATTATATCCTTTAAACCCCTTACCTCCATTTACAAAGATGGCTGGATTGACCTCAACAAGAATGGAAAAAAGGATATTTATGAAGATCCTACACAATCAATAAATGCCAGAACAGCCAACCTGTTGTCGCAAATGACGCTGGATGAAAAGACCTGCCAGATGGCTACCCTCTATGGCTGGCGCCGCGTGCTGAAAGATTCCCTGCCAACGCCTGAATGGAAAAACGCTATCTGGAAAGATGGGATTGCTAATATCGATGAACACCTGAACGGTTATACGGGCTCTAATAAGCCGAAAGTGAATCCTGATCTGGTGACCGACATAGAAAGGCACGTATGGGCGATGAACGAGACCCAGCGTTTCTTTATTGAACAAACCCGGCTGGGTATTCCCGTTGATTTTACTGATGAAGGCATCCGGGGCGTTGAAGCCCACGAAGCAACCGGTTTTCCTACCGAACTCAATATGGGCATGACCTGGAACAAAGAACTCGTACACCAGGAAGGTATTATTACCGGCCGCGAAGCCCGTGCGTTGGGCTATACCAACGTATATGCGCCTATCCTGGATGTGGCGCGTGATCAACGCTGGGGCCGCCTCGAAGAAACGTTTGGGGAAGACCCGTACCTGGTGGCCTGCATGGGTGTTGCCATGGCAAAGGGTATTCAACAAAATAACCAGGCTGCTTCTACCGCAAAACATTTTGCCGTGTACAGCGCCAATAAAGGAGCCCGCGAAGGACATGCCCGCACAGACCCGCAGGTGCCGCCGCGCGAAGTGGAAAACATCCTGTTGTATCCATTTAAAAAAGTGATCAAAGAAGCCGGCATCATGGGCATCATGAGCTCGTACAATGATTACGATGGTATTCCCATTTCAGGTAGTAATTACTGGCTGATCCAACGCCTTCGCATTGAAATGGGTTTTACCGGTTACGTGGTCAGCGATAGTGATGCGCTTGAATACCTGGCCACCAAACATCATGTGGCGGCCAATTTAAAAGAAGCCGTTTTTCAGGCGTTCATGGCCGGTATGAATGTGCGCACAACCTTCAAGGCGCCTGATAGTATTATCATTTACCTGCGTCAACTGGTGAAAGAAGGTCGTATTCCCATGGATACCATAAATCACCGCGTTGCTGATGTGTTGCGCGTGAAGTTCCGGTTCGGCTTGTTTGATCATCCTTATGTTGAAAGTGGTGCAGAAAGCAGGAAGATTGTCAACAGTGAAGCCAATCAACAAGTGGCTTTACAGGCATCGCGCGAAAGCCTGGTACTGCTGAAAAATAACAATAACATCCTGCCTGTATCAAAGGGATTGGAAAAAGTTGCCGTTATTGGTCCCAATGCAACTAATGTTGATTTTGCGCATATGCATTATGGCCCTTCGCATTCGCCCAGCGTAAATATATTGCAGGGCATACAGGCAAAACTGGGGGCCGACAAAGTTCTTTATGCAAAAGGTGTTGACCTGGTTGACAAACGCTGGCCCGAAAGTGAAATATTGCCCGAACCGATGAATACCACCGAGCTGGCCATGCTCGACTCTGCTGTGCAGGTTGCCAAACAGGCGCAACTCGCAATTGTCGTTTTAGGTGGAAATTCACAAACAGGTGGCGAAAGTAAAAGCCGCACCAGCCTCGACCTGCCTGGTTATCAGCTCGACCTGATAAAAGCCATCAAGGCAACCGGCAAACCGGTTGTGGTGGTACTGATTGGTTCGCAACCCATGACCATTAACTGGATCGATAAGTATATAGATGGTATCCTGTACGCTGGTTATCCCGGCGTAAAAGGCGGTATTGCCGTTGCCGATGTATTGTTTGGTGATTACAATCCTGGTGGCAAGCTCACGCTTACGTTCCCGAAATCGGTTGGACAATTACCCTTGAATTTCCCTTCCAAACCCAGCGCACAAACCGACGAAGGTGAGCATGCAAGGATCAAAGGCTTATTATATCCTTTTGGTTTTGGCTTAAGCTATACCAGCTTTGGCTATAATAACCTGAAAATAAATACGGGCAAAACCATTAAAGACCCCATAGCCGTAACCGTTGACATTACTAACACGGGCAAGCTGGCCGGTGATGAGGTAGTGCAATTGTATATCCGTGATGTATTGAGCTCGGTGACTACGTATGAAAAACTGTTAAAAGGCTTTGAACGTGTACACCTGCAACCCGGCGAAACAAAAACGCTGTCTTTTTCCATTCCACTTGATGAATTGAAATTATATAACCGCGATATGAAATTTGTACTGGAGCCCGGCGAGTTCAGCATAATGATCGGCGCTTCATCTGCTGATATCAGGCAGACGGGGAGTTTCAATATAAAGTAATAAGTAAATACAGCTGAAAGTCGAAAGCCAAAAGCTGAAAGCCGGTCGGATGGCAATTACAGTTTGTATTTCCCTGAAACAGGTCCCGACTCCCCGCCAGCTGGCGGGGGCGGGGGTTTACGATAATTTTTCTTTTCCCTTTGCACATAAACATCCAAAGTTTATGCGCAAAGGGATTTTTTATTGATAATCAGTAATATATGTGGTTTGGGCTCCGAAAATTATACTATCCTGCACTTTACTGTTTGTTTTCTTTTCTTTGTTTTATTTTGTATTATTTTCGATTGTTTGCTTATTTTTGGTTTTAAGCGCCACAAATAAACCATATGTTACCTAATCAAAGGAGAGAGAAAATATTGGAATTGCTCCGCGAGGATGGTTCGGCAAAAGTGGGCGACCTGGCGAGGATCTTTAAGGTGACCGAAGTAACTATCCGTCAAGACCTTGAAAAGCTGGAAAAGGAAGAAATGGTGATCCGCGAACATGGCGGCGCTTACCTTAAAAATATCGAAGACCAGGTAAAGGGCTTTTATGTGGCGCACCAGGAATTGTGTACCACACAAAAAGAAAAGATCGCCACCAAATGCCTGGAGTTTATTGAAAGCGGCGATACCATCATCCTCGATTCCGGTTCTACCGTCACCGAAATAGCACGGAAGTTAAAAGGGTTCAGGAACCTCACGGTTATCACCAACGCCCTGAACATTGCCATGATGCTGGGTACCGAACCCGGTATTGAAGTTGTAATGACCGGCGGCGAATTTAAACCTCCTACCTTATCATTGACCGGTCAAAAAGCGGCTGACTTTTTTAAAGGCATCAATGTATCGAAACTCTTTTTAGCCACTGCGGGCATTTCTTTAAAATCAGGATTAACCTATCCCAGTCTGAGCGATATCATTGTAAAAAAGGCCATGATAGAAGCGGCAGAAACGACTTATCTCGTTGCCGATTCTTCCAAAATAGGCAGGAATGCTTTTGCCAGTCTCGGCGCTTTATCGCTCATCAATTACATCATTACCGATGATGGTATAGAAGATAAAGACAGAAAGTTGTTTGAGGAACATGAAGTTGAATTGATCATTGCCACATAACCAATACAAGTAATTACCACAAAACGGAAAGTATACAAGATGAAGACGACTGCTAAATCAACACTCGGTGTAATTATAGGAAACAGGGATTTTTTTCCTGATAAATTAGTGGGCGAAGCACGCACCGAAATTGTTGCGCTTTTTGAAAAGCTAAACATTACGCCCATCTTATTAACTGATGCCGATACCAAGCTGGGTGGCGTGGAAACATTTAAAGAGGCCCAGCGCTGTGCCGACCTGTTTAAAAAGCATGCTGCCGACATCCAGGGCATCCTGGTAGTGCTGCCCAACTTCGGCGATGAAAAAGGCGTGGCTGAAACCATAAAACTGGCCAACCTCAATGTACCGGTCTTAATTCAGGGCTATCCCGACAACCTGAATAAAATGGATGTGGTGAACAGAAGAGATGCCTGGTGCGGAAAAATTTCTGTCTGCAATAACCTGTATCAATATGGTATAAAATATTCATTGACCACAAAACATGTGGTTAGTCCAACCGATGAATCGTTCATCGACGATCTGAAAAAATTTATTGCCGTATGCCGTGTCGTAAAAGGCATGCGCAACGTACGCATTGGTGCGGTTGGGGCACGGCCCGGGGCTTTCAATACCGTACGCTATAGCGAAAAGATCCTTCAACGGAATGGCATTTCTGTTACAACGGTTGATCTGTCTGAAATACTGGGCAATGCCAATAAACTAACGGCCGACCATGCCCGTGTAAAGGAAAAACTCGAAGGTATTAAAGCCTATGCGTCAACCGGTAAAACACCGAATGAAAAGCTGGTGCAGATAGCCAAACTCGACGTCGTGCTGGCTGATTTTATGGCAGAAAATGCACTCGATGCCTCAGCCATTCAATGCTGGACTTCCCTGCAACAGAACTATGGCTGTAATGTGTGTACCAGCATGAGTATGATGAGTGAAAATATGTTGCCCAGCGCTTGTGAGGTAGACGTAACCGGAACACTGAGCATGTATGCCATGCAGTTAGCTTCCGGCACACCCAGCGCATTGGTCGACTGGAATAACAACTACGCCGATGATGATACAAAATGCGTATTGTTCCATTGCGGTAACTGGGCCAAATCATTCTTACCCGATGCCCAGATCAGCACCGCGCCGATCCTGGGAACAAGCGTAGGCGTTGAAAATACCTATGGTGCGTTGGAAGGTCGTACCCCAGCTTCCCCGCTTACGTATGGCAGAATAAGCACCGATGATAGCCTGGGCATCATCAAAGCGTATGTTGGCGAAGGTGAGCTTACCAACGATACGCTGAATACTTTTGGCAACAGGGCCGTTGCGCAGATCAATAACCTGCAGGGCCTGATGCAATATGTGTGCAGGAACGGATTTGAACACCATGTGGTCATGAATGCCAGCAAAACAGCCGGTATTCTAACAGAAGCATTCGATAATTACCTTGGCTGGAAGGTGTATCAGCACGGAAGTTGAAAAGTTGACAGGGTTGATAAAGGAAAAGGCAGAAATGCAAAGAGGTATAAAGTAAGGGGCGAATCCGGAAATTGAAGAACCACAAACCACAAACAATAAACCACAAACGGTTCCTATGGAAAGGAGTGAACTTGAAAAACGATCAGTCGAGTATAGAAAGAGGATCCTGAAGTATATCGTAGGGGCCAATGCCGGTCATACTGGTGGCAGCTTATCCTGCATCGATATATTGAATGTGTTGTACAATCATGTGCTGAATGTATCACCACAGAACTTTACTTCGCCCGACCGGGACAGGTATATTCAAAGCAAAGGCCATTGTGTGGAAGCCTTGTTTGTGGTGCTGGCCGATAAAGGTTTTTTTCCGGAAGAACACCTGGAAACACTTTGCAAGTACCAGTCACACTATATTGGTCACCCTACTAAAAAAGTAAAAGGGGTGGAGCAGAATACCGGGGCGTTGGGTCATGGTTTACCGATTGCCGTAGGCAATGCCATTGCCGCCAAACTCGATAAAAGATCATACAAAGTATACACGCTCATGGGCGATGGCGAATTGCCCGAAGGCTCCAACTGGGAAGCTGCATTAACCGCTTCGCATTACAAACTCGATAACCTGTGCGCCATCGTAGATAAAAATACATTGCAGATCACCGGGCCTACCGCGCAGGTTTGCAACACCGATCCGCTGGATGAAAAGTTCAGAAGCTTCGGTTGGGCCGTGCACGAAGTCGACGGGCATGATATAGAGGCGCTTAAAAATGCATTTGACTGCCTGCCTTTTGTATCCGGCAAGCCCAGTTTGATCATTGCCAATACCGTAAAAGGCAAAGGCGTGAGTTTTATGGAAAATAATATCAAGTGGCACCATGGTGTGCCCAGCAAAGAAGAGTTTGCATTGGCGATAAGCGAATTGGATAATAGTAAGCGGCAGGTGGTAGGAAGTGGGAGGTAGAAAGTAGGGGGTAAGGAGTTCGAAATAAGAAACAGGAAGTATGAAAATTCGGGTATTAACCAGAAACAATAAACGAGAAACGATAAACCATTAATGGCGCATATAGAAACAACAGATCCGAACGGATATAAACCTAACCAGGAGATCTTTTCAGAAGTACTCCAGGCGTTAGCGGCAACCGACAGAGACATCATTGCCGTTACCAGCGATTCACGTGGCTCAGGCAAATTAGTAACCTTTGGTAAAAACTTTCCGGAGCAGATCGTTGAAGTGGGTATTGCCGAACAAAACCTGGTTGGTGTAGCGGCCGGACTGGCTTCTGCCGGCAAAAAAGTGTTTGCGGTTTCTCCCGCCTGCTTTTTAACCGCACGGGCGCTGGAGCAAATCAAGAACGATGTGGCGTACAGCGACAATCCGGTTACCGTTGTGGGTATCAGTGCCGGGGTAAGTTATGGCGCATTGGGTTCTACCCATCACAGCCTGCACGACTTTGCAGCGCTCAGGGCAATCAACAATATTACCGTTGTGGTACCAGCTGATAATTTTGAAACAGCTGCGGCTACGGCACTGGCTGCCAAAACAAACAGCCCGGTATATCTGCGGTTTGGTAAAAAGGTTATGAACAACCTGAAAACCGTGAACGACGATGTCTTTGTTTTTGGAAAAGGCCGGGTTATTACGGAAGGGAACGATGCGGCTATCATTGCCTGTGGTGAAACGGTGTATCCTGCGTTACAGGCGGCGCACTTGTTAGCAGCACAAGGCATGCACGTGACCGTCGTGAGCATGCACACCATCAAACCGCTGGATACCGGCCTGCTGGCGAAATTAGCGGGCGCCTGCAAAGCCATTGTGACCGTAGAAGAGCATAGTGTGTATGGCGGTCTGGGCGAGGCCTGTGCCTCATATCTGATGCAGCATGGTTTGCATAAGCCTTTCCGCATTGTAGGTATTCCGGATGAATACACCGTGACCGGTTCGCAACAGGATATTTTTAATCATTATCATATTACTAAAGAAGGAATTGCTGATGTCGTAAAGAACTTGTTACAATAGATAGGTGTGGCCATGATAACTGTGTCACGGTTCCGATCGAAGTCGAAAGGCAAACCGTGGCACGGTTAAAGACAAGGGTCGCACCTAAGAAAAACATCTGGCCATAACCATTAACACTTACAGATGAAACGAAGCTTGCCGCTATATGTAAAGATCTCCCTGTTAAGCCTGCTGGTGCTGTTTGCACAGTGTAAGCAGCAAAAGGCCGGAACCGGGAAAAAAAGAATGGCCGTTGTTGTATCAACGCTTAACAATCCCTGGTTTGTATTCCTGGCCGAAACAGCTGCAGCCAAAGCCACGGCGCTGGGCTACGATGCTAAAATCTTCGACTCGCAAAACAATACGGCTACGGAAGGCGATCATTTTGAGAATATCATTGTGGCCGGTTTCGACGCCATTCTCTTTAACTCCACCGACGCCAATGGTTCTGTAGCAAATGTGCTCAAGGCAAAAACTGCTGGTATCCCGGTCTTTTGTATGGACCGCGAAATAAACGCCACCAATGCCGCTACTTCACAAATATTATCCGACAGTTATTCCGGTGCGGTGGCCATCGGTGTCAACTTTACCCAACAGTTACATAAAAAAGGCAATTATGTAGAATTACTTGGCCTGGTAGGAGACAACAATACCTGGGCGCGGTCAAAAGGTTTTCACAGTGTGACCGATAATTATCCGGACCTGAAAATGGTGGCTCAGCAAAGCGCCGACTTCGACCGCAACAAAGCCATGGAAGTAATGGAAAGCATCCTGCAGGCGCATCCTGATATCGATGCCGTTTTTTGTGGTAATGATGGTATGGCGATGGGCGCTTACCAGGCATTGGTAGCAGCGGGCAAAGCCAACAAGGTAAAAGTATTTGGTTTCGATGGCGCGGAAGACGTGATCACCGCCATTAAAGAAAATAAGGTATACGGAACCGGTATGCAGTTTCCCAAAGTAATGGCTGAAACGGCTGCTAAGTTTGCGCATGAATACATAAAGGGTAGAAGGGATTTTCCACAAAAGATCCCGGTTGCCGTAGAACTGGTAACACCCAAAAACATCAACGATTACATTGCCTACGGAAAAAAATAAAACATGACCAGGAAAATAGCTAAATATCTTTTACTGGTGATCATTATAGGATTGCTTGCCTATAATTCTGTCTACATAAAAAAACTGAGCGAAGTACAGGCAAAAGAACCGGTTGCTTTTAACGCTACCTCCTTTGCCGAACAACTCTGGGTTTTAAAATTACCGGCCCGCATTGATTCCGCCATCACCCTCGATGCATTGCAGGCAGCATTAAAATCAAATGAGGCCCTGGCATTCGACACGTATTTCAACTCCATGAGCATTGGCAACATTCGCTATGGGTTGGTAAAAGTATCTGGCAAAGTGCTTTCGGTGAATGAAGATGATATTGTTCTGCTGACAGGCGTCGGTGGTAATACGCAAACGGTAACAATAGCCACCGAATATATTTATGGCAATGCCATCCGCGATGCATCGAAGCTGGTGGATATTAAAGATTTTGTAAACACCACCGACCTGAGTGGTATCTCTGAAGCGCTGAATAAAAAGGTGAGGACCGTGGTATTGCCTCCTTTTAAAAGCGCCGTGATGAAAGCTGACAGCATCACCTGTATTGGTGCAATAGAACTCAACCAGGAACACTATTCGCTGAAGGACCTGGAAATTATACCTGTTCAATGTAAAATCATTCAACACTGATGCTGGTTGCCCGTAACATAACGAAAAAGTTTGCCGGGGTTACCGCCCTTAATAATGTAAACCTGGAGTTGCATCCCGGTAAAGTGAATGCGATTATCGGTGAGAATGGAGCAGGTAAGTCAACCCTCATGAAGGTATTGTCGGGCGTGTATGTTGATTATGAAGGAAGCATTATTTACAATAACGAACCGCTTACACTAACCGGTACTAAAGATGCAGAGGCAAAGGGTATCGTTATCATTCACCAGGAGTTGAACCTGGTACCCGGTTTAAGTATAACAGAGAATATATTTTTAGGCAGGGAGCGTTGTAATTTGTTGGGGATGCTCGACAAAAAACAAATGGCGCAGCAAACAAAGGATTTGCTGCAGAAAGTAAAGCTGGATGCAGATCCCGGTCAGCTGGTGGGTTCTTTAAAAGTAGGCCAGCAACAGTTGGTTGAAATAGCCAAGGCACTGCATACAAAAGCCAGTGTCATCATTATGGATGAACCCACCTCAGCCATTAGCGATAAAGAAGTGGATAATCTTTTTGTGATCATTAATGAACTGAGAAGCGAAGGCAAAACGATCGTTTATATTTCTCACAAACTGAAAGAACTGTTTACGATTGCCGACCGGTTTGTGGTGTTGCGGGATGGTTGTTCGATAGATAGTGGAGAAATGGCGGACATGACGCAGGATCAACTGATCCATAAAATGACCGGCCGGGCATTGAATGGTTCAACAGATAATGCAAAAGTTACAAGTACCGAACCCGTATTACGGGTAGAACATATCAACCTGAAAAGCACCTCGCGCCATGGGGCGAATGTGTTATCAGATATTTCATTCACGTTGCACAAAGGTGAGATCGTGGGCTTGTATGGACTGATGGGAGCGGGCAGAACCGAATTAATGGAAACCCTGTTCGGGCTGCATCCTAAAAGAGCCTCGGGCAATGTATTTGTAAACGAGCAACCCGTCAACATACAAACACCCATACAAGCCATTAAGCAGGGACTTGCGTTAGTACCGGAAGACCGGAAAGCGCATGGGTTGATCCTTGACCAGAAGATAAAGACCAATATCAGCATCACGGTGCTGAACCAGTTACAGCGATGGGGTATCATTCTGCACAACAAAAAGGAAACCCTGTTGTCGAAAGAATATATTCAACAACTGGGTATCAAAACAAATTCAGAAAACAATCTTGCCGGAAACCTGAGCGGCGGCAACCAGCAAAAGATCGTGCTGGCCAAATGGCTGGCAACCAATCCACGCATCCTCTTGCTGGATGAGCCAACGCGCGGGATCGACATCAATGCCCGGTTTGAAATTTACAGCCTGATGAAAAAGCTGGCATCGGCTGGCATGGCCATTCTGCTGGTCTCATCTGAATTGCCTGAAATACTGACTGCCTCTGACCGGGTACTGGTGATGGCGGAAGGAAGACTGACTGCCGACATACCGATTGCCGAAGCCACCGAAAGCAACGTGCTCAAATATGCCATACAACATAATATTACTGCCTGATGATTGCTATTCAAAAAAATAATACGTTAAACCTTGCCCGGTTACAATCGCTGATTGCGCTGGTTATTCTTTGTGTGATCATTGCGGTGCTGAGTGATAAATTCCTGACCATGGATAATGGCTGGAATGTATTGCGGCAGATCTCCGTAAACATCTGCATTTCCGTTGGCATGACGCTTATTGTACTTACAGCCGGCATCGACCTGTCTGTAGGTTCTGTATTGGCGTTATGCGGCGCTATCACAGCCGGGTTGTTAAAGAACGGGATCAAAATGCCATCGGCCGATCTGTTTATCGGGTTTACTTTGTTGGGCGCTTTGCTGGCGGGCATTATTGCCGGCCCTTTGCTCGGCCTGTTTAACGGTTTCGTGATCACAAAATTTAAAGTGCCGCCTTTTGTGGGCACACTGGCCATGTTAACCATAGCAAGAGGACTCACCATGTTGTGGACACAGGGACATCCTATCAGCAACCTCGGTTCCTCTTTTGCCGTGATCGGTACCGGCTGGTTGTTAGGCATACCTGTGCCGGTTTGGATTGCAGGCTGGGTGGTGTTGATAGCAGTCTTTATAACCCGCCAGACAAGACTGGGCAGATATATTTATGCCATTGGCGGCAATGAAAATGCAGCCATATTGTCTGGCATCAGTATTAATAAAGTAAAACTCATTGTATATAGCATTGCCGGTGCGTTAGCGGCTGTAGGCGGCATTATGGTTACTTCGCGTCTTGATTCGGCGCAACCGAATGCAGGGACCGGGTATGAACTGGATGCCATTGCGGCGGTGGTCATTGGTGGTACCTCCTTATCAGGTGGCAAAGGCAGTATAGGCGGTACAGTAATGGGCGCGGTGATCATCGGCGTGTTGAACAACGGATTGGTATTACTCAATGTGTCGCCATTCTGGCAACAGGTAGTAAAAGGCGCAGTAATATTAATAGCCGTCATTATTGATAAAGGCGGTAATAAGAAATAAGATCAGGCATGAGCAGTAAACAACAATATGTATTAGCGATAGACCAGGGCACCAGCAGTACCAAAACCATCATCTTTAATGAGTTTGGTAAAGTGGTGGCGCGGGGTCATGAGCCATTGCAGACAAATTACGGAGCAGATGGTTTTGTAGAACAGGACCCCGAAGGTATTGTGCAGAATGTGCTGGCTTCTGTGCAGCACTGCTTGGCCGAATTTAATCAGCAGGGAAGAGATGTGCGTGCCATAAAAGCTATTGGTATTTCGAACCAGCGCGAAACATTTGTGGTTTGGGATAAAACAGGAAAGCCATTATACAATGCCGTTGTATGGCAATGTAAACGGTCGGTAGCCATTTGTGAGCGATTAAAACCATTGCCTGTTGCAGACGCTATCAGATCGAAGACCGGGTTACTGGTTGATCCTTATTTCTCCGGTACCAAACTGATTTGGTTGTATGAAAATGTGGCGGAAGTAAGGCTGGCGATCGACAAAGGCGAAGCTTTCTTTGGTACCATCGACACCTGGCTGTTGTACAAATTCACCAACGGACAAAGTTATTATACAGATTACACCAATGCATCCCGCACCTTGTTTTTCAATATTGCTACACTGAACTGGGATGATGCGTTGTTGCAGGAGTTCAACCTTAAAACACTCAACCTGCCGCGTTGTGTGCCTTCTTCATTTTACTTTGGTGAAACCGATCTGCTCGGTGTGCTGGAAACGCCCGTAGCCATAACAGGTATGATCGGCGATTCGCATGCAGCTGCATTTGGACAGGCCTGCCTTACGCCCGGTTCTGCCAAAGCCACACTGGGAACAGGTTGTTCTGTGATGATGAATATTGGCGATCAGCCAAAAGCTTCTTCAACCGGTATGGTGACCACCATTTGCTGGAGCACCGAACAACAGGTGTGTTATGCGCTGGAAGGCGTGATCGTAACCTGCGGCGCTACCATTGAATGGTTGAAAAAAGAATGGCAGTTGTTTCATGACAGCCGGGAAACCGAAGCCATGGCGCTGGCGGTGGAAGATAACCAGGGCGTTTACCTGGTGCCTGCTTTTAGCGGGTTAGGCGCTCCTTACTGGGAAATGAACCGGAAGGCGAGTATTCATGGATTAACATTTGCGACCACCAAAAATCATCTCATACGGGCGGCGCTGGAAACCATTCCTTACCAGATAAAAGATGTGATCCAGGCTATGGAAACAGATGCCGGTTTACCGCTGGATCAATTGATGGTAGATGGCGGCATTACCGGTAATCGTTTTGTTGTGCAGTTCCTGGCAAACCAGTTAAACCGGAAAGTAGTTATCAGTGGTTTTCCCGAAGTGTCGGCATTAGGCGCGGCTTATATGGCGGGATTGAAAGCCGGCGTATATACCGGTCTGGAGCAGTTGCAGGAATTGAAACTCGTAAAGGATACGCTGCTGCCAACTGATATTGAGTTGAACAAGAAGTATTATGAGGGGTGGAAGAGGGCTATTGGTTGATTAATTGACGAGTTGATAGGGTTGATAAAGTTGATAAAGTTGATAAAGGGCTTACATCCAATGCCTCGCGATAAGTCGCAGGTTCGGGTTTTTCCTCTATCAACTTTTTAACTAATTCGCAAAATAATTCCTCAACTCCCCGCTATTCTCCCCATAGTTCCAGCGAATTTGATCTGCCTTTCCATCACCGCTGATATCTGAAAAATAGAAATTGGTGTTCTCGCTTTGCGATGTTCCTCTTAACGTATATACAGGACCGCTGAAGGCGCTTGTTTCGGAATAATACACTTTCAGGTATCCTGTGTAGTTGTCGGGATTCCAGTATACTTTATCGGCTCTGCCATCACCATTCATATCGGCGAAATAAAACCGCGTGTTGGATAAACCGCTCGTAGCGGAATTGCTGAAAGATGTGTTGGCTGTAAAGGTTCCATCTCCATCAGACAGGTATACCATGGTCTTGCCAGAATTCAGATCGGGATGCCATAAAATTTTATCTGTCTTACCATCGCCGTTTATATCAGCATACCAGAAATCCGTACCGGCCGTGGTGCTGGCGCCTTCGGTGCCTGAAACCACCGTACCGCTAAAGCTGCCATTGGAAGTAGCTAAATAAACACGGGTGTGGCCGCCATCATACGTAGCGTTCCAGTAAATTTTATCAGCCTTGCCATCACCGTTCACATCGGCAAAATTGTAAATGGTTGTAGTACCGGCACTGGTGCCTTCCGGATTATCTACCGCAGTTGCACTGAAGTTACCACCTGTTGTAGCCAGGTAAACCAGCGTATGTCCTGCATTCAGGGTAGGATTCCAGCGGATCTCATCTGCTTTGCCATCACCATTGACATCGGCATAATAATACCGCGTTGTAGAAGAAGTAGAGGCGCCGGCTGCATGTGTAACAGCGGTTGCGGCAAAGGTGCCATTCCCGTTCGATAAAAATACCCGGGGTTTGCCGCTGTCGAACGTGTAGTTCCAGTAAATTTTATCTGCATCGCCATCACCGTCTACATCCCCAAAATAATATTTGGTAGCGGAGCTGGCGCTAATGCCATTGGCATCAACATGGGCGCCGCCAAAAATACCAGGTACATAAGTAGCCATCACCGGGTAGTGATCAGAAGGCCAGAGCGTTTGTCCGCTAACGGTAAAGCTTTTGGTGATCACGCTCGAACCGGTGAAACCCATATTCCGGGTACTCAGGATATAATCGATCTTGGCATCGCCCACGGCATCCCAGCCATGAAACGTTGGATCGCCGCTGCTGTCAAAAAGCGCATCGACCATGTTCAAACCACTGCCATCTTTGATGATGGACATCTCGGCAGTTCCCGGCCTGGCATTGAAGTCGCCAAAACAAATGACCGGCAGGTTGGCTGTGTTGTTGTTTTTGATATTTAATAACACGGTATCGGCATCGAGTTGGCGTTCAGCCGAACTGAGGGTTGTCCAATGGCTGTTCACCACAAAATAGCTGTTCGCGGTGTTCAGCTTGTCCTGCAATACCGCCCATTTGCCGGTGCGAATATCAGGTGTGATCATCGTGAACCAGCCTGCATTGGTACGGGTGAAGCGCGAGTTCTTGTAATAGATCGTTTTGGGCGAACCGTTACCATAGCCGCCTTTGTAATAACCATAACCGGCCGCAGCCATTTGGGTATTGAACCATTCCTCGATATCGGTGACTGCAATTTCCTGCAAGCCTACAATATCGATGTCATTTTCCAGGATGATCTGCAGACAATAATCCTTGCGTACATATTGGGTGAAAGGATCGCCCGCGGCATCGTTCCTAACGTTAAACGACATCACCTTGATCGGGTTCATATCGGCAATGGACGCTGCCGCAACGGCTGCCCTGCTGGTAGATGCTTTCGCGGCAGGTTCTTCTGCCGACCCTTCCAGTTGTGTTTTTTTGCAGGCTACAAAGGATAAGGCAAGGGCAAGGAATAAGGTTGGCATTTTTATACCGGGCACATGCGGTACATAATGTTTCCAGGGCATGGCGATTCTGCCCGCCAGTTGGTGGATTGAATTTGCTTTTTTCATGTTGACAAAGTTTTAGTTGGTATTTTCTAGTGTTTACATGTTCAGTTTATAGAAATGATTAAATCATTATTGTTTGACAATAATTCAATTGCAGGGGATGAGTGAAAAGGGCCCGGGTGAAAACAGAAACGTTTCAGGCTATATAGCGGCAGTCTCACAACGCTTTAAAACAAAAGTAACTGTATTTAAAGTTTAATAAAGCGTATGTGTTGAATAATTAAATATAAATAAAGTTATGGAAACAAATAAATAAAGATTATTTAATGAGGGGAAGTTGAAAAGGTGATAAGGGTGATAAAGGAGGGAGGAAAGTTGGAACAAGTTGAATACTTGTCGGATTGACGAGTTAAGCCTGAATTTCGATCACTTCGACTAAACTCAGGATCAGGATGTAAGTGTAGTTTGAAAAGTCGATGGGGTTGATAAAGTTGGCTTTCCCTCTATCAACCCTGTCAACTTTATTAACTTATCAACTTTGCTCAGTAGTAGAAGTATCTTCATTCTTAAACCATGATAACGCCCCCGTAGGACATTTATCTACCTGCGCTTTAATGGTTTCGGAATCGGCGCCCGTCATGGTAACCCAGGGTTTGGTCTTTAAATTAAACACGCCGGGTAATTGCGTAACACATCTGCCGGAATGTTTACAGAGCTCCGGTTTCCACACTACGGTGATATCGCCATTAGTATACTTTAATTTTTTATCTACATCTTCTTCGTGAAACAGGTAGCTTCTGACCTTGATATTGCCTTCGAGCATTTTTGAAATCGGGCACTGTTTGGCAATTTCCAGCAGTTTGTCCTTTTGCTCCGGTTCTACCCCCGCAGGAAAAGCAATATCCCGGTCGATAAACGTGTTTGTATTTTCGCCTTCTTTTGTCTGAAACAGGTTCGTCTTCACGCTGATCTCCGAAACGTTCCACCCTTTTCTATCAATATACATCCGCAAGGTGATCAGGGTGCAGGTGGCCAGTGATGATAATAATAAAGTAAACGGGTCGGGACCGGTATCTTTTCCGCCGTTTTTCTCCGGTTCGTCGCCAATGAATTTCCCATTGCGCCATTCAATAACACATTGGTATTTCACGGTACCAATGGTTCCGTGAACCGGATTTTGTAATTTATACTGCATGTGGTTGCTTTTAGATGTTTCAGGAACAGCGCACAATTTACACCTTTTCCTAAAGTGATTGTAAGGACGGCGCAGGATGGTTGCCATTGTTGAATAGGGTAATTTAAGAGATACAAAACGATTAAGCCATCTATGAAAAAAAATTATACTGCAGCAGCATTACTCCTGCTGCTGACTGGGTTTACTACACCCGCTTTTTGTAAAGTTTATTATGTTGCTACCAATGGCAACGATGCCAGTACCGGCACCATCAGTTCTCCTTTTTTAACCATTCAACGGGCACAAACTTCCGCCGCAGCAGGCGATACCGTATACATACGGGGAGGGAACTACGTAATGACCACGGCCCAAATTGCCCAGTACTCCAGCATTTGGGCCTATGTTACTTTATTGAATAAAAGCGGTACATCAGGCAATCGCATTAAATACTGGAATTATCCCAATGAAAAACCCGTGTTTAATTATGCGAATATTAAACCGGCCGGTTATCGCATCCATGCTTTCCAGGTTACCGGTTCGTGGATCCATATCAAAGGGATAGAAGTGACAGGCGTACAGGTTACTATTACCACGCATACCCAAAGCGAGTGTTTTGAGAACCAGGGCAGCAACAATATTTATGAAAGATTAAGTATGCACGATGGGAAAGCCATTGGTTTTTATTTGACGAAAGGAGGCAACAACCTCATATTGAATTGCGACGCTTATAATAACTGGGATAATGTTTCTGAAAACGGACTGGGCGGTAATACCGATGGTTTTGGTTTTCATCCCAATAACGACCTCGTAGGTTATACCAATAATGTATTCAGGGGCTGCCGCGCCTGGTTTAACAGTGATGACGGGTTTGATTGTATCAACGCGTTTGAGGCCGTGACCATTGAAAATTGCTGGAGTTTTTATAATGGGTATTCTACTTCCTTTGCCAGCCTGGGCGATGGCCATGGATTTAAAATTGGCGGTTTCGGCGTTTCAGATTTCAGTAATCTGCCGGCAACCATACCACGTCACGTTGTGCGTTTTTGTTTGGCCATCAGGAACAAAACAGCCGGTTTTTATGCCAATCACCATTTGGGCGGCAATAACTGGTACAATAACACGGCATACTATAATTCGGTCAATTATAATATGCTGAACAGAAGCGCAGATTACGCGTCTGATGTACCGGGGTATAGCCATAACCTGAAAAATAATATCGGGTGGGGTGCGCGTAGCACAGAGTATAATAATCTCAATACGTCTACCAGCAATGTAAGCTTCAACTACTTTACATTATCGGTAACCGTAAACAGTTCAGATTTCGGGAGTACCGATCAAAGTTTGTTAACCGCTGCCCGCCAGTCGGATGGCAGCTTGCCAATTAACAATTTTATGCGCCTGGTAACATCAAGCGACCTGATCAATAAAGGCACCAATGTAGGATTGGTCTATAATGGATCGGCACCAGATCTGGGTTGTTTTGAATCGGCTGTAACAACAAGTGCAACTACGATCGCAGATACGAATTCATTGATTACCGGTGTTTATGCTATTCTTCCAAATCGCGGACATTGAAAGATTTCCCTGATTGTAGTTAGCAATTATCAATTGTTCGATTAGCGATTGTTTTGTAGATTACTTAGATATTGCACAACGTACGCATAATGAACAAACCCACACCCACACTCATTTTTATATATTTTCTATTGCTGGTTGGTTGCGCCCGGTTTGATAACGATCTGTTTGACGCCATTGCCAGAAATGATATTGGCAGCGTTGACCATTTATTAAAACAGGGGATCGATATTAACAGGAAAGATGCAGAAGGCCGTACCCCCTTGTTCATGGCTGCTTACCTGGGAGAAAAAGATATAGTACACCTGCTCATAAAAAACGGGGCTTATTCCGAAGACAAAAACAGGTTTGGTGAAACGCCTTTATCAATAGTGGCTACCCAAGGCCATACGGATGTTGCCCGCATATTAATTGAAAATAAGGCGGATGTAAATGCCGTGAATACAGACAGCGTAACGCCGTTGATGTACAGCGCCACCTATGGTTTTCACAACATTGTTTCATTACTGCTCGAACACCAGGCAATGGTAAATGCCGTTAGCAAGGAAAAATTAACGCCGCTTGTATATGCCTGTTTGAATAATCATGTGAAGGAAGCCAGCTTGTTGATCGCGAACAAAGCCGATGTGAATTTTAATACGCAGGATCATGAAACGATATTGATGATGCTTTGCACCAGGGGCTATGCCGACCTGGCAAAATTGTTAATTGATAATGGCGCGTTGGTCAATGCCCAAACAACCTACAAGGCTACCGCCTTAATGGCTGCCTGCCGCAACCGGCATGCCGATGTAGTGAAAGTATTGATAGCCGCCAACGCCGACCTGACCATAAAAGATGAAAACGGTGAAACAGCTTTAGATCATGCAAAAAGAGCGGGGGATCAGGAAAGCGTTGCTTTGTTGGAGAAGGCAGTAGGCAATAAGCAGTAATTTCTGATTTCGGGATTTTGCGATTTTAAATACAGTAGTAGAAAGTAAGAAGTAAGAAATACGAAGATCTCGATGCTCGTACTTCTTACTTCTTTGCTTTTATCAACCCTATTCAACATTCATTCTTCTCCGCCAGCCCCGACTGGTCGGGGGAGGTTGGGGGGGTTAATATATCCGCGTAAATAATCCTGATCCATTACCGGAGCCACCGCTTCCGGTGATTGTGATGTGACCGGTATTTCCATTACCATCGTAGCCCCACGCTTTGTTATTGTTGGCTGTGCAATTGGTAACGGTATGAGGCACGTTTTGGCCGGCGCTTCCCAGTTTGAAACCGTTGCCATCGCCATTGGCTCCCTGGCCATGGTTGGTAGCTGTACAGCTTAAGATTTGAACGGTAGAAGGCTGTCCGTACAGGTCCCAACCATCATCTGAGTTATGATTGGCAGAGCAACTTGTGAACTTGTTGCCGGCACCGCCAGATAATTTGCAGGCAAAACCATCGGCATTTTCACCGGCATTTTGCGTATCATAGTTATCATTCGATTTGCAGGATACAACGTTGTTGTGATGCGAACCGTTGTAGATCTGAATGCCTGAATCGTGATTACCGGTTGCTGTTACGTTAGATACATAATTGTAACCACCCGTTTGGAAAACCAGTCCGGCATCCGGTCCGTTCTTAATGGTCATGTTGGTAATGTTCCAGTAGCTTCCGTTACATTTTACAACCCAGCCCGATGAAATGCCGGAGCCATTGAGGGTACCACCTGTGAGATTGATCTTTGAGCTGGAAGTACCGCTGTTCAGCAATTGCAGGGTACTGGTTAAATTGATAGTACCGCTGATGGTAATGATGTCACCTGCCTTGGCATTGGCTACAGCGGTTTTTAATGCAGATTCAGTAGTTACGGTGGTGTTGACGGCATTAACTGTTGTAAGTGGGCCGAGTTCTGATTGTTCAGCAGAGCCATCAGATGAAGATGATGTGGTAGGGGGTTGTTCTGAAACCTTTAAGCAACTGGCAAAAAGGATCACGAGCGCCAGGGCGCCGATTTGTTTTTTCATACTTTAAGGCAATTTTAATCGTTAAAAAAAATGTTCTCTACTAAATTTAGCACTTGTGCAAAAGAGTGAGAGCATGGGTTTAACAATAATTTATGCAATCGTTACCGGTATCGATTGCACCTCGCCTGCAGTAGATGGATTAATAGTAAAAACCACATTTATAAAGAACAACCCGGGTTCAATCAGAATTCTTTCCCATCTATATTGTAAAAATTATAGTCGGTCATAGGTGCATCGGTAAAACCAAGGTTCCGCCCGATGGTTACTACCTGGCCGCGATGGTAGGTGCTATGGTTGGCATAATGCATGATATATTCAAAATTCCTGAAATCACACCGGAACCAGGGGCTTTCGATCAATGTTCTTTCCTGTACTTTTTCATCGGTCATCGTGTTTATATAGGCGGCCAGCTCGCGGGAGGTTTTAAGTAAAGCCTCAATCGCATCTTTTACAGTGCCATTAAATTCATTATAAGTTATGGGCGTTTCGTTTTTAATAATAGATAACCAGTAACGTTCTGTTTGCCAGATGTGCACCAGGGTAAGCTTAATGCTGCGAAAACTGGATGGTATTTCCTGTTCCAAAACGGCTGCAGGCTTGGTTTTTAACCAGCTTACCAATGTGGCATTTGCCCAAAGATTGTAATTCGCATAGTTTTTCATTAAATAGGCGATAGCAGTATCTTTTGCCGGGGGAGCGATGATTTCGGTAGCCATAATTGTTGTTTTTTATTCTTACAAAGAAAATCATGGCTGGTGACAACAGTATGTCAGTAGGGAATGGGAAAATTTGTTAATCTTTTATATTTAAAAAACATATTCTATCTTGGGCAATACATTATTATAATATCTATGAAATCCATCCTGTTATCCCTGATTTACCTGGCGTCTTTTATTGGTCAAAATTATGGTCAGTCTGCCGGAGGACAGGAGTTTGGGGAAGACATCAGGTCCTGGTTAAAAGAGGGCGAGCATACCGTCGCATTGATGAGCATAAAGAATACAGTTGACCCACGTGCAATGGCACTTACTTCCAAAATGTTGAAGGCTGCCGAAAAAAACGCCATCTGGATCAGGGATTCTATGGCCACTGCCACCGATTCCGTTGTCATGTTTGAGAAGTTTGGCCTAACGAAAGCAGAGTATTATGAATATATATCCCTGAATGATCCGGATACCAAAAAGTCGGAATTGATAAAAACGGGTGATGAGAAGCTGGTGATAAAGAGAAAGAAGAATACCCTCACTTTTCGTGGTACCGGCCGGTTAAAAGTACTGGATTCCCTTAAGTTCAACGTTGTATTGAATGAACCCATCTACAACGGAAAAGAACTTGAATTCAGTAACAAGTCGGGAGCAGCAGATAGCAACAACCCTTTTAATAGTGCATGGACTGGTTATCATTATTCATATGAATATGTCGAAGACCTGGGTACCGATGTATCTGATATGAGCGCAACAACCATTTCATTTGATATTGGCCAACTGCAAAGCAATGGTAAGATCATTCTGATGTTCATGCTGTATCAGGTGGAAAACGGCAAACCCGTCAATACCGCTACGATTATAGGCTTGTTCGATTAGTGCGCTTAACAGAAATATAACAAAAATAATAATATCGGGTAATTTTTTTCTTTCCTACAATTTTTAGGAATATCTCTCGCGATTAAGTGAGGTTTGAGTATTTTATTACCCAATTTTTTTGATTTTCGTTAATGAAACGATTGATAAGTTGCGTTATTTATATTAACTCCGCTACTACTGCAATGTTGATAACTTATCTTGTATCTCTCTATAATTCCCGGCAAATCGAATGTGGTATTGAATAAAACACAATCTGTAACAGCAACCAGTACTTCTATTTAGTTGTGGAATCGATAATTCACAAATACCCAATTTTTACTGGGGCTTATAATTTGCATTAAAGTCTGGGGTTCCATGCAAAAAAGAATTACGATCAATTAACTAATTAACAATCTGGATGCGGGGATGAACTTTAAATTTTGAACAGTGATTGTAATAGTTAATGAGTTATTGCTTCAGCGTTTTTCGACTGTTCCATATTAAAAATTAACGATTGCTACTAACATTTCACAAACAGTATATGTGTTTGTTAGGGCACTTTATTTCTGAAACAAAATAGAAAGTATGCAACGATCGACTTATGTGGTAATTATGGCTGGAGGAATTGGCTCTCGTTTTTGGCCGGTAAGCAGAACAGATTATCCCAAACAATTTCTTGATATACTGGGAACGGGTGAAACCCTGATCCAGCAAACGTTTAAGCGTTTTGAACGATTAGCGCCTGTAGAAAATATTTATGTAGTTACTTCCACCGATTATACAGGTATTGTAGAAAAACAACTACCTGCCATACCAAGAGAAAACATTTTAAGCGAACCGGAAAGAAAGAATACAGGTCCGTGTATAGCGTATGCTTCGCTAAAGATCATGCAAAAAGATGCGAATGCGTCCATTATTGTAGCGCCGGCCGATCACCTCATCCTTGATCAGGCCGAATTTGAAGCCGTTTGTAACCAGGGGCTACAATTTATAGAAACACATGAATCATTACTTACAATAGGTATCACGCCTTCTTACGCCAATACTGGGTATGGATATATACAGTTTGATAAAAAAGCTGTTCAACCCGGCATACATAAAGTAAAAACATTTACTGAGAAACCAGATGCACAACGGGCCACAAAATTTGTGAACAGTGGGGAATATTTGTGGAACTCGGGAATTTTTGTGTGGAAGGCCCGGTCGATCGTTCAGTCCATTGAAACGTATATGGGCAATCTGTATCAATTATTTAAAGAAAAACAAAGCTGGCTTGGAACAAGTTTTGAGAGATTAATGATCGCCGACATTTATGCAGTGTGTGAAAACATCTCTATCGATGTTGGGGTAATGGAAAAAGCGGGGAACGTATATATAATACCCGCATCGTTCAGGTGGAGTGATTTGGGAACATGGAACAGCGCCTGGGAAAATATGGGGAAAGATGTGAGTGATAATGCAGTCGCCGGTAATGGGGTTATGGTGATAGATTCAGCGCAATGTGTGGTGCATGCTTCCAATGAAAAGTTGGTTGTTCTGCAGGGACTTCAAAATTACATCGTAGTAGATACAACAGATGTACTGTTGATCTGTCAGAAAGAAAAAGAACAGGATATAAAGAATTATGTGAGTGAAGTAAAAAAATTGAAAGGCGACCGGTACTTATATTCTGTTAACAATAAACTAAAGCCCAATCCTGCAGGAATTGAACGAGTTTATTAAGTAGAACAGCTTGTATACTGATAATCATTCCTGAACAACAATAAACTAAAGCTGGCACAGAAAATTAATAGTTTGATCCGGCATAATGTGCAAGCTTTTTGATATAAGTACCAAACCTTAAGAAACTATCCTATTGCTTGTTATAAAAAACACCTTCTGTCCTTTGGTTACACTCCTGATTGAATAGGATACTTTCCTATTGTAGCGTGAAATGCTTGTCAAGCAAAAATAAAAATTATATATGGGCTATAGGAAGAATATGGCATGTCCACGTTGGTGGGAAGCCTTGCGATTTTATTGTATTTTTTTGATCCTGCTGGCGGGCGTTTCATGCACCAGTACAAAGAAAGCAGTGTATTTCTCTGACCAGAAGAATGGTTCTTTTGAAGCACCGGCCATTCCGAAACTGGTTATTCAGAATAACGATCTGTTAAGTATTTCTGTCAGTAGTTTGAATCCTGAAGCATCCGCTGTATTCAATCAACCGAATAACCCACCTACGGGTAATAATAATAATACATCTACAACCACAGCTGCCACCGGTTACCTGGTGGATGGAGAAGGCAATATTCAATTCCCTTTTTTAGGCGCGGTAAAAGCTTCCGGTCTGTCAAAAGATGAACTGAAAGATAAACTGACCAAATCCCTGGTTGATAAAAAGCTGTTGGTAGATCCTATCATAACGATACGCTTCCTCAATTTTAAAGTAACGGTTTTAGGTGAAGTGGCACATCCTAATGTGATCACGGTGCCCAGTGAAAGAATTTCCCTGCTGGAAGCCATTGGACTGGCAGGTGACCTTACCATTTATGCACAACGTGATAACGTATTGGTGATACGCGATGAAGATGGTAAAAAGATTACACACCGCCTGAACCTGAATTCTACTGAACTTTTTAATTCCCCATACTACTATTTGAAGTCGAATGATGTGGTGTATGTGGAACCAAATAAATCAAAGGTAGCCAGCACTAGCCGTACCAATCTATGGTTACCCCTTCTTATTAGCGCTTTATCGCTGGGAATAATCGTGGTAGATCGTATTAAATAAAAATATTTTTTATGCAAGTGACACACAAAAATGGACTGGAGATGGAGAGCAGGGAAACCAGTGTTAATCAGTTATGGAACCGATATGCTTCCTACTGGCCCTGGTTTGTATTTCTGATGTTACTGGCAGTTGGAGCGGCCAGCCTGTACTTGAAGTATGCCATTCCTCAGTACGAATCCACAGCGCGTTTATTGATTAAAGATGAGAAAAAGGGAGTGGAGGATTCCAAAGGACTTGAATCGATCAACCTGATATCTACCAAAAAGATATTGGAAAATGAAATGGAAGTGCTTCACTCACGCTCCCTCGTAAAGGAAGTGGTAAACAATTTACAACTATACGCACCAGTTTATGAAGAGCGGAAGCTCAATTCCTGGATTTCCGGCAACAGGTGGTTATCCGCCAACACCGTTTCGAGCTGGTTATCTAATAAAGGGGTTTCGCCGGCTGGGCTGCCCGCTTATACACTCTCGCCGGTGATCGTGAAGGCGAAAAGTCCCGATAGCCTGATCGACACAAAGAAAGTACCCTTCGCCTACAACAAAGAAGAAAAGAAAGTAATTATCGGTGTGGATAGTTTTCCGTTAAATGAATGGGTGGAAACGCCGTATGGTACTTTACAATTTGCTCCTAATACAAGGCTGAGCGATACCAGTTACAAGCCAACCGGTCAGTTTTATTTTACGCTGCTGGAACCTAAAAAGGTAATGGCAGATATTCAAAACCGGCTGGTAATTGCTTCGGCCAGTAAATTATCTTCTATTTTAAATTTGACCATTCGTGATGAAGTTCCGGAACGCGGCGAAGATATTTTAAATGAATTATTGACGGCCTATAACGTGGCAATGCTGAAAGATAAAAATACCCTGGCCGCGAATACACTGCGGTTTGTGGAAGACAGGCTGAACCACGTTTCGCGCGATTTGACGGGGATAGAACGTAAAATTGAGCAATATAAATCGTCGCAGGAAGCAGTTGATGTGAGTGCACAGGGTAAATTATTCCTGGAGAATGTAAGCGCCAATGATCAAAAGCTGAGTGAAATCGATATGAAACTGGCGGTGTTGGACCAGGTAGAGGGTTATGTAAAGCAAAAAGATAACAAGGGAGGTATTGTACCTTCTACGTTGGGTGTAACCGATCCGGTGCTATCAAACCTGCTGGGTAAATTGAGCGACCTGGAATTGGAATATGAAAAGAAGAAGGGTACTACTGCTGAAAACAATCCGTTGCTTTCATCGGTAGGTGATCAAATCAATAGTATAAAGCCCGGTATCCTCGAGAATATACAAAGCCAGCGAAGGGGTTTGCAGGCAAGTAAAACCAACCTGGCATCTACAAACACTTCCTATACCAATGTATTACAAACCATTCCTAAAAAGGAACGGGACCTGATAGAGATAAGCCGTCAGCAAAGTACGATGCAGAGCATTTATGGTTATCTGCTTCAAAAGAAAGAAGAAACCGCGCTTTCCTATGCGGCCAACGTATCTGACAGCCGCGTGGTTGATCGGGCCTCATCAACGGTAACGCCGGTGAGTCCTAAACTGCCTATCGTATTTGCTATTGCAATAATAACAGCCCTTGCCATTGGCGTGGTTTGGGTAACATTGAAAGAATTATTCAATCGCAAAATAATGTATCGCCAGGATATCGAGCGGCTGACCAGTCATCCGATCATTGCAGAAATATCTGTCGATAAATCAAAGAACCCGATCGTGATCGGTGTAAGCAGCCGCACATTTGTGGCGGAGCAGTTCCGTAAGCTGCGCGTAGCGCTTAATTACCTGGGTGTGAACCCCACGCATAAAAAGGTGTTGGTAACCTCGGGTATATCAGGAGAAGGGAAAAGTTTTATTGCCACCAACCTGGCTTTAAGCATCGCGCTCACGGGTAAAAAAGTGGTATTGCTTGAAATGGACCTGCATAGCCCCGCCATCAGTGATTACCTGAATATCAGTTCAGATGTTGGTATCTCGAGCTATTTATTAGGAACGCGGGAACCGGAAGAGATCATAAAACGAACAGAAATAAACGATAATTTATTTTTTGTTCCGGCAGGCCCTTTGTCGGCCAATCCAACAGAATTATTAATGAGCAACCGGTTACCGGAATTACTGACCTATCTCGATAACATCTTTGATTATGTTATCATCGATTCGGCGCCGGTAGCTCCTGTAACGGATGCATACATAATATCACCATACTGTGATGCTACTTTATATATCATCAGGCACCGGCATACACCGAAGATGCTGGTAGAACAGATCGATAAGAACAGCAAGGTGAATATTTTAAAAAACATGGCTATTGTGTTTAATGGCATTCGTCCGCGTGGGTTTGGTAAACATCATTATGGCTATGGATATGGTTATGGAGACGGATATGCCTATAAAGAAAATAGGAAAAAGAAAACATCATTTAAGCCAGTTTAGCGTGTAAGGATTAACAAGTGGCTCGTTCGCCGGCTGGCGAATGGGTCACTTTCTCAGGGTGGTTCCCACCCCTTACAAAACCAGCTATTCCCAGACTTTTAGGCCTCTGCGATTGCCCCTACAGATTTAAAAATGAATTGCCAGTTACAGGGTCCTGTAACTGAGTTGGGCGGAGCCTGTTTTAAACATAAAAATAAAAGAACGCATATGGATTTGAATAAGAAATGGTACGCTGTGTATACACGGCCCCGTTGGGAAAAAAAGGTTGCGGATCTGCTCGTTAGAAAGCAAATAGAAAACTACTGTCCTTTGAATAAAATGGTTCGCCAGTGGGCCGACAGAAAGAAAATGGTGATGGAGCCTTTATTTACATCCTATGTTTTTGTACACGCAACACCCCAGGAGCACCTGGCCATAAAACAAACAGATGGCATCCTGAACTTTGTATTCTGGTTGGGTCAACCGGCTGTTATACGCGATGAGGAAATAGATACCATTAAACAGTTCCTCGATGAATACCAGAATGTACAGCTGGAGAAGACGAATGTTAACACGCACGACCGGGTGCGGATATCCAGCGGTCCGTTAATGGCACAGGAAGGCGATGTGATTGAAGTGAGAAGCAAAACGGTAAAAGTGCATTTGCCCTGCCTCGGTTATGTGATGACGGCAGAAGTGGAAAAGAGCAATGTAGAGGTTATCCCTATCACAACTTCCTACACCAATAACTATTTATATAATGCATTATTCAGATAACATCACTATGAAAACAGCGCTTATAACCGGTATCAATGGCCAGGATGGTGCATACCTGGCAGAACTATTATTAGAGAAAGGATATATGGTCCATGGGATAAAACGGCGGTCATCGCTGATCAATACCCAGCGTATCGATCATTTGTACCAGGACCCGCATGAAAAAAATGTGCGCTTCAAATTGCATTATGGCGATATGACCGATAGCACCAATTTGATTCGCATCATTCAGGAAACGCAACCTGATGAAATATATAACCTGGCTGCCATGAGCCATGTAAAAGTAAGTTTCGATACACCTGAATATACTGCCAATGCCGATGGTATTGGTACGTTGCGGTTACTGGAAGCGATCAGAATATTGAAGCTGGAAAAGAAAACCCGTATTTACCAGGCCTCTACATCTGAGTTGTATGGGCTGGTACAGGAAGTTCCGCAAAAAGAAACGACGCCTTTTTATCCGCGCAGTCCATATGCTGTAGCAAAACTATACGCATACTGGATCACGGTCAACTACCGCGAGGCGTATGGTATGTTCGCCTGCAACGGTATTTTGTTCAATCATGAAAGTCCATTGCGTGGCGAAACCTTTGTAACCCGCAAAATAACCCGCGCGGTAGCGGCCATTGCCCTGGGCTTACAGGATTGTTTGTTCCTTGGTAATCTGAATGCCCAACGCGACTGGGGACATGCAAAGGATTATGTAGAAGCCATGTGGAGAATACTGCAACAGGATACACCTGAAGATTTTGTCATTGCTACGGGCGTTACAACAGAAGTACGGGAATTTATACGGATGGCTTTTGAGGAGTTGGGTATTGTGGTGGAATTTACCGGGGAAGGATTGCATGAACGTGGTTTTGTGGCCGCCTGTACCAATGAGGCGTATCAGGTAGAATTAGGCAAGCAGGTTGTAGCCGTTGATCCCAATTATTTCCGGCCTACCGAAGTGGAATTGTTAATAGGCGATGCTACCAAAGCAAAGACACAGCTGGGCTGGGAGCCGAAATATGATCTGCAAATGCTCGTAAAAGAAATGGTAGCAGCTGATGTAATAGAAATTGAAAAGGCCGGTAATGTACATTTTGAACATTTGATCAGCTGATATAATCATTAATATTATTAGATGAAGTCACTGATGGTGGTTTTAACCGCCGCAGCTATTTTGGTATTTGTAGTTTGTTTGCTATTCAGTAAACAGCCAAGGAGGGTATACCTGTTATTTATGTTATATGCCTTGCCGCTGATAGATCTGAAAATTACACCCGCTCAATGGGGAAGCTTATCCATGTTCGATGGGCTTTCCTACGTGATGTTGTTGTTGCGGTATAAGGATTTCCTCGCCATCTATAAACCGAACAAGTTTTACTTTGGCGGTTTTTGTACGTTGGTATTTCTGTTATTGTTGGGCAGCCTTACTTCTTCGTTTATAACCAATTCCTTACTATCTATTTTATCGGTTTTCCCTGTATTCATCTACGCCCGTCTGCTGATGGTAGAGTGTGTGCGGGATAATCAGTTCATGAAAAAAATGATAAAGGGATTACAATTTGCCTGTCTGTTCTCCATGGCTTTCCTGGCGGTACAGCTGGTTGTTGGACTGGAATTCCGGTTTTATGATGAATTGAATCAGAATACACTGGACAGCAACGGCACCCGATACCCCAGTTTTTTTCACGATTCACAGAAGTATGCGCAGTTCCTTGCCATGCTGAGTTTTTTATTCCTGATAAACAATAAGAATATTCAGCGGCCCGCCATTAAGAACCTGCTGCTTTTTTTATCGGTGGCGGTTGCTATTTTTATGACAGGTGGCCGGTCGGCATTCCTCGGATTAAGCGCCGGTGTTCTGTTCCTGTTAATATTTGCCGGCGTGCAATATAAAAAGTACATCATAGCAGGTTGTTTGGCTGGTGGGTTGGTGATCGCTTTCTTTTCAAAATCACTGATCATGTTTAACCGGAACGATGATTTTAATAATTCCTTTGATTTCAGGGCTACCATTTGGCAGGAAGCATATGATATATACAAGGCGCATCCTTTATTAGGGATTGGTATTGGGAATTACAAAGACTATGTTTCGCGCTATTCGCAGGATCAGTACCTGGTACTGGAAAATGAGATCATTTTTCTGGATCAGCCGGAGAATGGATATTTAAAAATACTCACCGAATTCGGCGGCCCGGCATTCCTGGTGGCATTCATACTTATTTTAGGCCCTGCCGTTGGCGCTATACGGGCCTGGACCAAAAAGCAAACAGATGGGCGGGTTTTATTATTTATTGCGCCCATCATCTGCTGGCTGGTTTCTTTTGTGTCGCTATATTCTTTAACTGATAGAAGGAACCTGGTTGTGCTGATATGCCTGTGTACGTTCCTGATCTATTTATCAAATCGTTCAAAAATTGTTGATGACAAACAACCTGATGCAGCATACGATGAGACTGTTTAAATCGAGATTAATAAAAAACAGTTTCTGGGGCATTGCAGCCAATGGCCTGCAAAGCATATTGCTCAGTTTGTTTTTTGTGATCGTAGCGCGTAAATACACGACGGGTGAATTTGCCTTTTTCTTAATAGCCAATACCATTTATCAATTCCTGGCTGCTTTTTCAACACTGGGTTTGGGGCAATGGTTTACCCGCGAACTGGTTGATATTTCCGATAAGCAGCACCTGGTAAGCCGTTTTGTTAAGATCCAATTGTACAGCGGTTGCTTTTTTTATGTATGTAATGTAGCCATGGCCTTCCTGTTGTACCAGGATCATGTATTGCAATACCTGATCGTATTGCTGGGTGTGAACATCATATTCGACAATATCATTTATGCCATCAAGTCATTGAACATAGCCGAGTTCAATCAGAACAAAACATTTATTATCCTGATCATTGATTCCGTTCTCAAATTTGCGATCGGTTGCTTGCTATTCCTTTTTCCGTTTTCTATCATGACCTTATCTGTATTGCTGATTGCGGTACGGTTTATAACGCTGAATTTTTTCCTGGGCTTTGGTTCGTCAAAAACCATCAGCCTGCGTTCTTTGTGGAATTACCCCCTGGCCTGGAGTGAAGTTAAAAAGATTGTATTTGCCAACTGGCCGTTTATTATCATCGGCAGCGTTGCCATAGCGTATTGGCGCATCTCAAATATCATTATTTCAAAGACATTGCCGTTGGCCGATGTGGCTCATTTTGAAATTTCCTTCCGCGTATTTGCGCTTGCGCAGATCTTGCCCTTGATTGTTTCCATGTCGGTATTTCCTGCGTTGGTGCAACAATTCAAATCGGGTACGGTAAAGGATTTCAGGAATTATTATAGTAAGGTGTTTAATTATTATTTACTGTTTGGCCTGTTCGCCTACACCTTTATTTATTCATTTGCCGATACATTGATTCCCTGGGCATTTGGCAGTGCTTACAATGGTACTGGCGTCTATACCAGGGAAATGTTCTTAACGATCCTGATCTTCCCGACAGCGTTGTTGCAGGCCAATGTACTGGTAGCAATGAAAATGGAACGGGCCGATATGTGGATTAATGTGACCAGCCTGGTATTGAACGTGGTATTTTGTTTTGTCGGATTTATGTTCGCTAAAAACCTTACCACGGTCAATCTCGCTATCTTTTTCTCTTTCCTGATATTTCATATTTGCCAGGACGTGCTGTTGGTACGTAGGGGCATCGTATCGATATGGCATGTATTAAAATTCTATTTGCTAACCGGATTACTTGCTGTTACATACATTTTATTATCATCCAGGTTTCCGCCGTTTGTTTTATTCGCAGGGTATTGGTTGTTGCTGGCGCTTGCTTTTATCAAGTGGCCGGTTGGCAGTTTTCAATTGCCGGCCAATCGAAAACCAGAAAATAGTTTACCATGACAGTAGTGTATTACATGCAGGTTGCCTTTTTAGATGTGTCTATTGAACTGATCAATGTGCTCAAAAAGCATGTACAGTTGCATGTGCTGATAGAATTAACGCCGCATGGCAAGAATATGACGATCCTGGAAATTGATCGCTTTCCTGAAAATAAAACACTGGTAACGCCGGAAGAGATCCTGACGAAAGAGAGTTACAAAAACCTGAAACCTTATTTTAACGGTGCAGCCAGTGTGCACTTTGTCATCCATCCGCATAGAACGGGATTTTCCTATAGTACTTTACAGGCTTCATTTAAGGTATGGAAATACATCAGGCAGTTTAAACCGGATATTATCCATTTTGAAACATTCAGTCTGCGGGCCATTGGCATGTTGCTCTTTTTAAAAGCATTTAAAAATGTATGCATCACTATACACGATCCGGTTCCGCACACCGGGGAGGACAGCTGGAAGGTAAGTCTTCCGCGCACGTTCTTTTTTAACATGCCGGTTAAAAAGAATTACCTGTTCTATTCGCAGTTTGCAAAAAAGCAGTTCGAGCAGCATTATAAAAAGCCAGAGCAACATAAGATGGTGCTGCAAATGAGTCCGTATGGATATTTACAAAAACTGGTAACGGCTGACAATGAACAAACCAGTAAGAAACATATTTTATTTTTTGGCCGGTTATCGCCTTACAAAGGAATTGATGATCTGTTGCAGGCCATGCCGGAAGTATTCAGTGAGTTTCCCAATGAAAAACTGATCATTGCCGGCAAACGGGTCCCGGGGTTCGATATAGATGATGTCATAATAAACACTTATAAGAATAATATAACCCTGATTGAAAAGCATATTCCCAATGATGAGCTGGCTTCGTTGATACAACAGGCAAAATTCATCGTTTGTCCGTATAAAGATGCCACTCAAAGCGGCGTATTGATGACTGCCTTTGGATTAAAAACGCCGGTAATAGCAACCCACGTAGGTTCTTTCCCGGAATTTATAAAACACAATGTGAATGGCCTGCTGGTGCCACCCGGCGACCCGGTAAAACTGGCACAGGGAATACGGTTGGCATTGCGGAATGATCACTACAAACAATTAGCACAAAATATCAGTAACGACCAGGTAGAAGATCTGTGGAACCGGAATACCGAGATCTTGTTGCATGCCTATGCGTCCTGACCATGCACCTTCGACATACGTTATCAATCTCTATTCACCATTACCAAAATTAACCGGTATGAATTTTTTCAAATTTATATTCCAGGACTGGGCAGCTAATAAAACCAGTTCAAAAGGTCGGGTGATCATGTTATTATTCAGGATCGCCAATTTCTGCGCTACCCGTAAAATATATAGGTACATCGGTATTCCCTATCGCATCTTTTACAAAATACTGGTTGAATGGATCTTTTGCATAGAGATACCCTGGAACACAAAAATTGGCCGCGGCCTTCGCATATATCATGGGCAGGGGTTGGTGTTGAACAACCAGGTAATAATAGGAAATTATTGCACGCTGCGGCATTTCACAACGATTGGAAATAAACAAAAGCCGAATGGCGCAACATCCGGGTCGCCGGTGATCGGCAATTATGTAGAGGTGGGGTCCAATGCCTGTATTATCGGGGAAATAGTGATTGGGGATCATGTTACTATTGGCTGCGGCTCGGTGGTCACCAAAAGTGTGCTGGCTAATGCAATTGTAGTTGGTAACCCCGCCGCTCAAATTAAAACACACCTGCAAGTGGTAGAAGTGCCAGAAGATCTGCAGCAGGCAAACATTAATCTCTCATGAAGAAAGTATTATTAAGTGCATATGCATGCTCGCCCATCAGGGGCAGTGAGCCGGGAAATGGATGGAGTTGGGCGCTTAACCTGGCGATGCAAGGGTATGAAGTGTGGTGTTTGACCAATGTAGAGGATAGAGAAGCAACGACGGCTGAACTACAACAGCTGGAACTGCCGAACCTTCACATTGTTTATGTAGAACTGGCTTTGAACCTCGACAAAATGTTGTTGAACACTTCTTCCAAGACCATTTATCTGCATTATTATTTATGGCGAAAGAAAGCGGCCGGTATAGCCGTGCAGTTGCATAGGAAAAAGCATTTTGATGTGGCTCATCATGTTACGTTTGGAAGTTTTCAGCAGGGAACATTTTTGTGGAAGCTGAAAAACACGCGCATCATTTTTGGGCCGGTAGGTGGCGGACAGGAAGCATTGCCTGCTTTTAAAGAATATTTTGGGCGGGCCTGGAAAATAGAAAGAATACGAAGCCTGATCTCGAAGCTGAGTATGAAATTCAGCAACAACTTAAAGAATACCGTTACCCGTTCCGATTATATACTTGTTACCAACCAGGATACCGCCAACATTGTACAAAAGATACGGACCGTGGAAGCGAATAATGTTCACCTGGTGCTTGACAATGCGATCCCGTTATCCATGCAGCATATGCATTTTATAGAACGGAAGCCCGGGAAGCAACTGAACCTGCTTTGGGTGGGGCGCATGTTACCTCGAAAAGGATTGAACCTTATTCTGCATGCGTTATCATTGGTGCCCGAAGAAGTTGATTACACATTTACGATAGTAGGCGGGGGAGAACAGTACCAGCTGTTGTCGGGCTGGATAGAACAATATGGATTGAACCCAAAGCGGTTGCGCATACTGGGACAAATACCTTTTAATGAAGTCGTGCATCACTATGAACAAGCTGATGTTTTTATTTTCTGTTCACTGCGCGATTCCTGTCCGGCCCAGTTAAACGAAGCCATGGCGTTCGGCCTGCCGGTGATCACATTGGATATTCATGGCTCAGCCCTGGCGGTAAGTAACGATTGTGGTATTAAAATAAAACCAACTACCAAGGAAAACACCGCGCTTGATATAGCCCGGGCAATTACCCGGATGTATAAGGATGTTGAATTAAGAAAAAAATGTTCCGTCAACGCATATAATTATGCAAAGGGAAATACCTGGGAACGAAAAGTGCATTCGATAACCTCTCAATTCTATAATTAATGGCTCAGCGGATATTGGTGGGAGTACCCCCAAAACATCACGTTCTTTTATCGCATGACGAGATCGAAGGTTTTATTGATCTGGGGTATACCTGTAAATCGGTGCCCTACGGTCGTAATGATGCTGCGGCAGGTAAGATCAGTAAGCTATTGGGTGTAATAGGAAAAGCATTCAATATCGTGAAGGAACTATATGATTTTTCACCCCATATATTATACCTCAACTCCCGGTTTGAGCCGGTGGGTACCACCCGTGATTTTATTACTGTCCTTATTATAAAGCTATTCTATGTACGTAGTATAAAAATTGTTATAAAAACGCATGGTTCCGATGTGTCGGTACTGCAACGCCAATCCTTTTTTTACAGGAAAATGATGATACCGTTCTTAAGAAAGCATGTTGATGCCTGGTTCTTTTTATCGAATGAAGAAAAAGAAATGGTACGGGAATATGACGAAGCGCTTGCCAGGAAAATATTTATTACGGCCAATATTGTTGATCCCGGCCGGTCGGTAGCATCACTGTCATTCCGCGAAAAGTATGCACTCGACGAACGTAAGTTCAAAGTGTTATTCGTAGGACGCATAGTACGTGAAAAAGGGGTTTTCAGTTTACTGGAAAGTATACCCATGCTGAACTGTAAAAAAGATTGCCTGTTTATTTTCGTAGGCGATGGCCCCCATTTGGAAGCGCTGAAGAAAAAAGCAGAATCATTACAGGTTACGCAATACACGCGTTTTACTGGTTTTATACCCGATCATGAATGCGATCATTTTTATGCCAATGCCGACATCCTGGCTTTCCCCACTTATTTCAACGAGGGCTTTCCGATGGCATTGTTTAAATCGGTAGCGGCAGGCTTACCTGTTATCACTACCCGCATCAGGGCGGCCAAGGACCATTTAACCTCGCCCGAAAATGTGTTGTGGGTAGATGGGGAATCTCCTGAAAGCGTAGCAGAAGCAATTGGCACTTTATATGACGATCATGCCCTGCGCAAATTGATGTCGGAGAATAACCGGCAGATAGCAAAACGTTTTTCACGCGGGCAGGTATGTGCCGGCATGCATGAAGTAATGATGTCCATTAACAACGCTCCTAAAGGCGTAAACCAGACTGCTTAAGCGCAAACAACCCGGAAACAAATCAATATGTCGATTATATATGTAATCAGGCAAATAAGAGATCTTTTCATGCGTAAGGTCCTGTACAGGAGATACAGCATAGCCAAAGGATTTCATGCCGGTTTACGGGTACGTATTTGGGGTAGACAGAAAGTAACGATTGGTCGTAATTTCTATATTGGCAGGGATTCCTTTATTGAAGCAGATGTAATTATTGGCGATAACGTCATGTTTGGCAACCGGGTGGCCATTATAGGCCGATACGATCATCACTACCAACAGCCGGGTATACCAATGCGCCTGGCAGCACAGATCCGGGATCCTGCATATAATTGGAAAGGGCTCGGCATGATCACCATCATTGAAAACGATGTATGGATCGGCTATGGAGCAACCGTTATGGGAGGTATCAAGATCGGCGAAGGAAGTATTATTGGCGCTGGTTCGCTGGTAACAAAGGATGTGGAGCCCTATTCCATATATGCAGGGGTGCCTGCGCGAAAGGTCAGAAGCCGGTTCGATAATGACGAGGACCTGCAAACGCATTTGAAACTGGTTCAGTCCAAATACTTCGGTAAACTATAAAAAATTCATCCCTAAAATACTTGTTAGTATGGAAAGGAAAGAGATCATCAATTTTGGTATTACAACAGGCAAATATTCGTCTTTTGTAAATCACATTGTTACGCTGGCGCATCACAAGGAATCAGCCAATGTATGCGTGGCTAACGTGCATATGTTTATTGAAGCATATAAGGATAAATCATTTAACAGTATCATTAATGATGCTACCATGGTAACACCCGATGGCAGGCCGCTTACATGGGTGTTGCGCTATGTATATGGCATCAGGCAGGACCGGGTAGCCGGTATGGATCTGTTACCTGATCTGTTGCAACAAATGATGTTGCAGCGCTTGCCGGCCTTTTTCTATGGCGGAACGCCGGCCTTGCTGGAGAAAACAGAGAATTATTTGCGATATGCATTTCCCGATCTGCCAATTGCCGGCATGTACAGTCCGCCATTCAGACCGGCTACCAAAGAAGAAGAAGACCAACTGGTGAATAAGATCAATAACTCGGGGGCTGCCGTGGTGCTGGTCATTCTCGGCTGTCCCAAACAGGAAAGATGGATGGCTTCTATGAAGGGGAAGATCAACGCGGTCATGATTGGCGTAGGAGGTGCTTTACCGGTTATGGTGGGCATGCAGAAAAGAGCACCAGCCTGGTTGCAGCACATGGGCCTCGAATGGTTGTTCCGTCTCATGCAGGAGCCGCGCCGGCTGTTCCGCCGCTATGTAATTACCAACTCATTATTTATATATCTGTTCTTTAAGAAGATATTTAAAATGCAGGCCAGGAAATTAGAGTTGAAGAATTAAAAGATTAGAGTATGAACAGTCGTTTTTTGCGTCATTTACAATTGACCTTGCTGGCAATGGACCTGGTGGCCATTAACGTGGTATTTTTCATCGCCCGGTTCTTTTTCCAAAGAGAAATGCTGATAGAAGCATACGTTGAATATACCTATTTTGGTGTTTTTTTAACGGCTGCCTGGCTGGTGGTTGCCTTTTCAGGAAATGTATACCATGAGCGGAATATTTTTTCTTTCGAATTGTTTGCGGGCCGGTCTACCCGGGCCTTTCTTTATTTCCTGCTCATGATCTGCGGGTTTTTGTTCTTCTCACATTTCTTTATCATATCGCGGTTATTTATTGGTACCGTTATCTGTGGCATACCGCTGCTGCTCACCTGTAACCGGTTTTTATACCTGGCCGTATACCATTATTTTAAAAAGAAAGATTTCTTTTCGCATAAAGTGGTTGTGCTGGGTTATAACGATCTGTCGCGGAAGCTGGTTGATTACCTCGAGGAAGATGGCGTAAATAAAGAGGTGATCGGTTATTGCGAAGAGTTGGAGAACATCCATGAATTGTCACGCTATCCCATCCTGGGTACTATTAACGGCGCACTGGATGTGTGTAAACGATACGGCGCCACAGAAATATATTCTACCATTGTTCCGGAACAAAATCCGGGTATATACAGACTTATCAAGAAAGCCGATCAGAATTGCATCCGTTTCAAAATAGTGCCCGATATAGGCGCCCTGGTGAAACGCCAGGTGTTTATTGACTATTTGAATGAGATACCGGTGCTTTCATTGCGTAAAGAGCCGTTGGATGACCTGGGCAACAAGATCAGGAAACGGTTGTTCGACATTGTTGTCAGTGCCCTGGTAACGGTGTTTATTCTTTCCTGGTTAATTCCGATTATAGGATTGCTCATTAAGCTGGAATCGAAAGGCCCTATATTTTTCAGGCAACAACGAAGCGGGCAGGATAATAAAAGCTTCTGGTGTTTTAAATTCAGAAGCATGAAAGTAAACGACAATGCCAATACTTTGCAGGCTACAAAAAATGATGTCCGTATTACGAAGCTTGGAGAGTTTTTGCGCAGAACGAGCCTCGATGAATTTCCGCAGTTCCTGAATGTATTACTGGGCGATATGAGTATTGTAGGCCCACGGCCGCATATGTTGAAGCACACAAGTGATTATTCAAAGATCATTGACGAATATATGATACGCCAGTTCTTAAAACCAGGCATTACGGGTTGGGCGCAGGTGAATGGTTTCAGGGGTGAAACAAAAACACTCGATCAAATGAAAAAGCGCGTAGAGTATGACCTTTGGTATATGGAGAACTGGAGTATGTGGCTGGACATTAAAATTATGTTCCTGACGGTTTTTAACACGATAAAAGGCGAAGAAAATGCATTCTGAAACAAATGTGACGAAGGTAGGCAGGTACCGGTTCGAGGCAGCACTGAAATTGATCCTGTTTGCTGTGCTGTTGGTAGTAACCGGGGTATTTTGTGAATGGCCAAATTTTCATCCTGAACATATTATGGGCGCCAACTACCATTGGTGGCTCGATATGATCTTTCATGGCGGATACTATTTTGTGATCACCATATTACTTTATATTTTTTTCTGTAAAGGCCGCTATAAGTTCTTGTTCTGGCTGGCGGTCTTATTATCTTCTTACCTTTTTGAAGCTTTGCAATCCTTTGTACCCGGAAGAACTGTTTCTTTATTGGATATGACCAGCAACTTCCTGGGCGTATCCCTGGCTACATTGCTCTGTTCCCTGTTTTACAGGTAATACCTGTTCCTCTTCCTTATACCGCTCTTTATCCCTACTTTCACTATTGCCACTGCCTGCAATAGCAAAGCTTCCTTTTCCTTATACCGTTCTTTATCCTTACTTTCACTATTGCCGTCCGCAATAGTAAAGCTTTCTTTTCCCAACCAACCTGCACTATCTCAACCATTCATAGCTCTTATTTCCCCCGACCGTAATAAGTAACCTGGATTGGATATGTATTTTAATGAAAAATTAAATTATCTGAATGATGAGAGCACGGATCTTATTCATAGTGCAGCTTCCGCCACCGATTCACGGCGTAACTGTAATGAACCAGTACACAGTAAATAATCCCGGTTGGCAAACAAGGTATGATGTGAAGACCTTGCCGTTACATTTTGGTCAAACACTGGATGATATTGGCAAGATCACGCCATTGAAGTTGGTTCGTATGGTCGGTTTTATTTTCAGGCTTTGTCACATCCTCATTACTTTCAAACCTACCCTGGTATATTTCACGATCGTGCCTACAGGAAAGATATTTTACAGGGATGCTTTGATTACGTCGATTATCAAACGCTTCTGCCGCCGCATCGTTTTTCATTTGCATAAAAAGGGCATTGATGAAATGGCTGCGGGTTCCCGGCACAAAAAATGGTTATTAAGAAAGACTTTTAAAAGGGTAACGGTTATCTGTCTTTCTGAAAAATTAACAGCGGATATCCGTACAGTCTATGAGCCGGAGCCCTTTGTTCTACCCAACGGTATTGAGATCGTCAACAAGCACATTATTCAACGCGATAATACCGTGCCCAGGATCCTCTATCTTTCTAACCTGGTAATAAATAAAGGAATTGAAGTTTTCCTGCAAAGTCTTGTTGATCTGCATAACCAGGGTTGCCGGTTTCAGGCAAGGGTAGTAGGCGCTCCGGTCGATTATTCTATTGAACAGGCGAATGATTTTTGTTCCGCAGCTGGTATCGCGCATTTGGTTGAGGTGGTAGGCCCGGAGTTTGGTGCGGATAAATTTAAGGAACTGGAAATGGCAGATATTTTTGTGCTGCCCTCTTTTAGTGAATGTGTTCCATTGTCTATATTGGAGGCCATGCAATTCGGTTTACCGGTGGTGGCTACCTATGTAGGTGGTATCCCTGATATTTTACACCATGGTGTGAACGGCTTGCTGGTGGCTCCTGGCAGCGTACGGGACTTATCAGCGAAGCTTAAACAATTATTGCTTGATAAAACCGCCAGGATACAAATGGGCTACAGCGCCCGGGAACGTTTTATGCAGAAGTATACCCTGGCAAAATTCTATGAAGGGCTGACGGGCATTTTTGAGCAGGTGTTGCACAATAAGGCCCTGAAATAATAATTCATTATATTAGTGTCAGAAAAACAATACTTGCCATATCATGAAGCTATATAAAACAAGCAAAGGGATCGTATTACAGTTTAAAGATGAATATTATGTATTGCAGCAGGACTGGGATACATTGATCAACCGGGATAATTTATACGCGTATTTGCTGGAATCTTATCTGAATGGAAAGAAAATTACAGGAGCCCAGGCAGCCGAATGGTGCAGCGAGTATATACTACCGCCTATTGGTTCGCAGGAAGTGTGGGCGGCCGGAGTTACATATTTGCGTAGTCGCGATGCCCGCATGGAAGAGTCAAAAGACACAGGCGGCGCCGATTGTTATTCCCGGGTGTATGAAGCTGAACGTCCCGAATTGTTTTTTAAAGCATTACCCCACCGCGTGGTTGGTCACCTGCAAACAGTATACATTCGAAAAGATTCTACCTGGAATGTTCCCGAGCCTGAACTGGCTTTGTACATCAACACCGCAGGTGTTATTCAGGGGTATACCATAGGCAACGATATGAGCTCAAGAAGTATTGAAGGCGAGAACCCGTTGTATCTACCGCAGGCCAAGGTATACGAAAAAAGCGCCGGCCTGGGGCCCTGCTTGTATGTTCCCGAACAACCTATTTCAGCCGAAACCGGTATCTACATAGCCATTCATCGCAATGAGGTGAAAATGTATGAAGACAACACCACCATCAGCCGCATGAAGCGTATGTTGCCCGAACTGGTTGCTTACCTGTACCAGGAAATGGATTTTGCGCCGGGTTGTTTTTTAATGACAGGGACCTGCCTGGTGCCGCCAACCGATTTCACCTTACAACCCAATGACGTGGTTACGATCAGTATCGACGGTATTGGCACGCTGGTGAATGTGGTCAATGTGAAAGGCGGCGTTTAGCGCAAACAGAAATACCACACCCACAACATATATACGGGTTGAAAGAATAACCGCGAAGTGTTATACAGAGTAGGTTTTGCCCGGGCCACATAAACATTGGCCGGAAATACGGCTATTAAAAGCAATAATAGTCCGAATGCCGCCCATGTGCGGGTAGCTTCAAATAACAATAATATGCCGAGGATGATCTCCGCTGCACCGCTGATGTAGTTCAGCGCACGCCGGTAAGGCCAGTTAGCCGGTATCATGGCTTCCAGTTTCTCCCGTTTGGCAAAATGACTGATACCCACCAGTACAAACATAACCGTTAGGGCAAAAGCGCCTTTGTCGGCCAGGGTAGGTAACCAGGCGCCGCCCGATAACAGGCTGATCAAAAAGCCGAGCCCGAAAAAGGATAAAAGTCCGATCAAGAATGCCATAAAATATAAATTGTCAGAAATGGCAATTTAGTGATTTTGTGATTTCGGAATTTTTAGATTTCTGAATTTCATCGATATCTCAAAATCACAAAATCAGAAATCCTCGGTATCTTGCTGTATGCACAAATTTTTTACCGCGTTTTTGCTTATGCTCAGCGGTTCAGCGATTGCACAATCAGGAGTTACCATCTCGACCGCCGGCAAGGCCTGGGCCGCCAATTCCGTCAATGCCGTCATATTCAGGCATAACTCCCTCACCAGTTTTAACAATACCCAATACATAGCTTATTACGATTCGGCGCAACGGCTGGTAGTCGGTAAACGGACCATCGGTTCCGCCAAATGGACGCTGCATACAACTCAATACAGCGGTAAAGCCACTGATGCGCACAATACCATCAGCATTATAACTGACGGCGAAGGTTATTTGCATGTGTCGTGGGACCACCATAACAATGAGTTGCGGTATGCCCGCAGTGTACAGCCGGGTTCATTGCAGTTGACAGACAAAATGCCCATGACCGGTCATAAAGAAAATAAAGTGACCTATCCGGAGTTTTACCGCCTGCCCAATGGCAACCTGTTGTTCCTGTACCGCGATGGCGGCAGCGGCAATGGCGACCTGATGCTGAACCATTATGACACCAAAACAAAAAAGTGGACGCAGGTGCAGGACGGCTGGATCAATGGCGAAGGACAGCGCAACGCTTACTGGCAAATGACCATTGACAAAGCAGGTACTTTACATATTTCGTGGGTTTGGCGCGAGAGTCCCGACGTAGCATCTAATCATGATATGGGTTATGCCCGGTCAAAGGATGGCGGGCGTACCTGGGAAAAAAGCACCGGTGAAAAGTATACTTTACCAATTACTGCTGCTACAGCAGAATATGCCTGCCGCATTCCGCAAAACAGTGAGTTGATCAATTCTACTTCCATGAGCGCCGACGATGCCGGCCATCCGTATATAGCTACATACTGGCGCGACTCTGCCAGCACCATTCCGCAATACCGGCTGGTGTACCATAATGGACAACAATGGATCACCCAACAGATCTCCAGCCGCACCACGCCATTTTCACTCTCAGGCGCAGGCACCAAACGCATACCTATTTCCCGTCCGCAAATAATGGTGATGAATAAAAAGGGCGCCATCCAGGGCATCCTGGTTTACCGCGACATAGAACAAAACGAAAAAGTAAGCGTAGCCATTTGTAATGACATAACCCGTGGAAAATGGCAGGTTAAAAACCTCACCACAACGCCTGTGGGCTTATGGGAGCCCAGTTATGATAAAGAAATGTGGCAAAAGCGCAAGGAGCTGCATTTGTTTGTAGAACGGGTAGAACAGGGTGATGCAGAAACCACAAAAGCGATTTCCCCACAACCGGTACAGGTGCTGGAGTGGAAACCGTGAGGGCCCGCAGTCGCCTTATAAATAATAATTGCGGCTCGTTATATTAATATTCTTATTTAGATAATAGCCGGAATACGATCATATCAGGATTTGTTTCGTGAACAATGGCTGTTTTTTCAAAGTTCAATTGTTGCAGCAGCTTCATGGAACTTTGGTTGTTCTTATGAGAACAGGCATCTATTGTTGTTAGACCAAGTGTTTGAAAGGCAAATTCAATGACGCTGGTTGCGGCTTCATTCATGAAGCCTTGTCCCTGATAATGTGTCAGCAATTCATATCCTATTTCACATTTTTTATGCTCGTTTGAAAGATCAAAAAGGCAGATTGTTCCAATTAATTGGGGGTTATCTGTTTTTGTAACTGCCCAATATAAAAATCCGTTTTGCACTATCTTATTAATAAAATGTAATGCATCTTCCGGTGTTTGGCTCGGTGCTCTGCCAAGGTATTTGTTTATTGCCGGGTCAGATCTAAGAAGAAATATTTCCTGCGTATCACTTGCTGAAAGTGGTCGAAGTGTCAACCGTTTTGTTGTCAGTATAGGAACAGGTGCCATGCTTTTTGGGTTTTGAGATAATTTTATAGGAAGGTAATTCTAAAATATTATATTTTTTAAGGAATGAAATCCTGGAATATTATGTTTTATCATTAAAAGTCCCTCATTTCTTCATCCATAAAATTGCTGCCGAATTCAATATAGTAATCCCGGATAATTTGCATAACGGGGGCATAAACTTTAGTTCCATGCTCCAATTGATGAATATCCGTTTGTAATTTTTGACTTAGCCACTTATAGCGGCTTCCTTCATGTTTTATTAGCCGAAAGGCGTGTTGTATGCTTTGATACCGGTAGGCAACCACTGCTGAGAATGTAGGATTTAAAAATAGCATTTCCAGTTCTGCCTCAAGCCCTTTCACCTGGTCTTTCAATAAATGGATATAGGCCTTCAATGTAGATACGTCCATTTTATGGAGACTTTCATCGTGTTTTTTTATCCATTGCGTTTCAAGCAGTAATAATTGCATCAGATCTCTGTTTTCGTATGCAACCGTTACCATCTTCATCATTTCCTCTTTTTCTATTTTCAATGCTTCATCCTGCTCCGTGTCTGGATGCAAAATTTTAGCCAGTGCTACATAAATGCTTCGAATGCTTTTGTTTTTTAAGGCTTCCTTTTGATCTTCTAATATCTCTTTTTCCAGTTGTTTTTTAGTTTTCGATTTTGATTTTTTTCCGCTTTCCTGTTGTTCCCATTGCTTTTGTAGTTCCTCCTCAATTTTTTTAAAATCGGGGTTATCTGTAAGCATCGAAGGATCGAGTCTGAGCCCAAACCGGTCAAACAGCATATCGCTAAATTCTTTCTTTACATCCGATTCCTGCAGGGAAAGCTCTTCTGCATAACTTGAATGGCTGTACTTTGCATAAAGTTCTTTTGTTGCTTCATCAGGTTCGATCACGCTAAAAGCTTCATTAAAAAAATGATACAGGAGGTCATCCAGCTTTTGGTTTTGAGTGGCTGACAATTTTATCTCCTGCCTTTTCGTATGGAGCAGGTGGCATAGCTGTATTTTCTGTCTGGCCAGTTCCAGCACATTGGGAGAAACATCTTCATTGTACAAGCTGTTTAATTGTTCCAGCTTATTTATTTCATCCGGAATTTGTTTTTGTAATTTTTCAATACGTTGAACGAGTCTGTTAAACGCCTGTTGTTCTTTTGATAAAGGAACATTGCCGGGTTTAATCAGAACAGGTTTTGTAGACATGGACGCGTTGTTTTCTATTGTCTTAAAAATATTGTTGCAAGATAAGTTTTTGCGTGGCTCCTGCCATCTTATTATTTTAGTCAATTTCTATATCGATATAGAATCTTCCTGATTGTGCAATCTCAGCCGATTTGACCAAGATTATCCACACGACATGCTAAATATTTTCTATAACGCTATAGTCTAGTTGATACATATATTAACCGTATTGAGTTCACGTTTATACTTTCTTCGACCTGGCTTCGGACCTCGTGGCAGACTGATCCGGGATTTGTTCGGGACTTCTTCGGCTTTCTTCGGGGCTCTCCCAGTGAAACCCGAACAATTCCCGAACAAGTCTCGAACGAATCTCGAACGATGTCCGAAGCCGCGTGCAACAACTCCCGATGAAATTGTAGTAAAAAGCATCGTGTTACTTGAACATAACTTGTGTTGTTCGGGTATGTGCCGGTATTGTGATGGGTTAACGCCCATCTTTGTTCGGAGATTGTTTTGGTTTTCTTCGGAAACGCCCTGGGTTTCCCTGTGCGTTTCCGAACAACACCCGAACAAAGTCAACAGCAAAACCGGCGCAATACCGGGGCAATATGGGAGCGATATGCAACAAGACCCGAACAATGGAGGTTGCCAATCACTGAATTTGCGTTAGTGAGACACTGTGATGGCGCTGTGTTTTTGCTCATCTTTGTTCGCAACGTGTTCGCAAATGCTTCGGGACTGCTCCGGGTCTTCTTCGCAAATTTGCGAAGAACTTGCGAAGGATTTGCGAAGAAGGGTAAGCGCCGTCTTTGCTCAGTCCCGAAGAAGGTTGTACCGTGGCGAAATGTTTTTTCTGAACATACATGTTTTCGATACGCATTTTTCTCCGTATATTTAGGGTACACACGAATTCTCCCAATGACCAATGTTTGCACATATAAGACTTTTTGTTGTTGCTGTTGTAAGCAAAAGGAGGTTATTATGGGGAAGGATAGCCATACTTAAATTTATGTAATATTCACATATACACATGTTTGAAGCTCCCCAACACATCGGGGGGCTTTTTTTATTTAAACCTTTCTCTATGTCGACCATGCTATTAACAACATCTATTGATGAACAACTGTTACAACAGATGCAGTTGCTCGGATCACAAATAGGCCGAACGCCGTTACACCGCATTACCCGGCTGTTTAACAAACCAGGTGTAACCATATATGCGAAAAAGGAATGGGCGCAATTATCGGGCAGCGTAAAAGCCAGGGCCGGATACGCCATTTTTAAAGCCGCCATTGAAAACGGTTCTTTAACAAAACAACAGGCATTGCTGGATGCTACCAGCGGCAACACTGGCATTGCCTACGCCGCCATTGGCAGGCAATTAGGGATTCCTGTTACCTTGTGTTTGCCGGAAAATGCATCGCCCGAGAGAAAGGACATATTGGGATCACTGGGCGCTGAAATTATTTACACGTCACGCTTTGAAGGCACCGATGGCGCCCAGCAGGTGGCTAAAGCATTGGCCGATGAATACCCGCATAAATATTTTTATGCCGATCAATATAAGAACGACAACAACTGGAAAGCGCATTATCATACCACTGCCCTTGAAATATTCGAGGCTTTGCCCGGCATCACTCATTTTGTAGCTGGTCTCGGTACTACAGGAACATTTACAGGAACTGCCCGTCGCCTCAAAGCGTTGAACCCTTGCATACATTGTACTTCCCTGCAACCCGATCACCCGTTACATGGCCTGGAAGGATGGAAACATATGGAGACTGCCATCGTGCCCGGCATTTATGACAACACACTGGCCGATGACAATACAGAGGTGGGAACCGAAGAAGCCTGGGAAATGATCAAAGCCGCTTACCATTATGAACACTTGCTGTTGAGTCCATCCTCGGCAGCCAACCTGGTGGGAGCGTTACGGGTAGCAGAAAAATTAGATCAGGGCATTGTGGTAACCATACTGCCCGATAATGCCGATAAATACAAAGACTTAATTAAAAAACTTTTGTAACATGATCGTATTGGAAACCGATGCACAAAAGATAATCGTGCAGGATGCCGTGGATGCATTCCCCGATGAATGTTGTGGTTTTGTGTTTGGGCACGAAGACAGCAATGGACGCCGGATCATTACCGAAGCGCGCGTGGTGATGAATGCAAAAGAGGGCGATAAACGCCGGCGTTTTGAGATCGCTCCACAGGATTACCTGGATGCTGAAAAATATGCGGAAGAAAAACAAATTGAATTGCTGGGGGTTTACCATTCGCATCCCAACCATCCGGCCGTGCCGAGTGAACACGACCGCGCGGCCGCGCAGCCATTCTTTTCGTATCTGATCATTTCAGTAAATGATAAAATACCAGGGCCTATCCGCTCATGGCGATTAAATGACGACTGGCAGTTTGAGGAAGAGAACAACCACTTGATCACAATGTGATAATGTGATAATGGAAGAACAGGAAAAGACAAGAACCAAAAACTGGAATTAAAACAAATTTAAATAACCAATAAAACAAATCCCAATTCTCCGCCAGCTGGCGGAGTCTGGGGGTAAACAATTTTAAAATGGCAACCATAATCATTCCAACTCCATTGCGCAAGTTCACCAACAACACGGCGAAGCTGGAGATACACGCTGATACCATTGCAAAGACAGTCGACGAACTGACGCTTAATTTTCCGGATCTCAAAAAGCACCTGCTCGACGAGAAGGGCCAGATCCGTTCGTTTGTAAATATCTTTGTAGGAAATGACGACATTCGCAATCTGCAGCAGGGGAATACGGTAGTAGCGCCAAATGCGGTAATAAGTATTGTTCCAGCTATCGCAGGAGGAAAAGGGAGAAATAAGGAGAAGCAAGGCTGCGAGGCAAAAGGCATAGAGGCATAAATAGTAGAAGCGAGGTCCGGTAGTAAAGAACCACAAACCTCAAATAATAAACCATAAACTTTAGCCTATTATAAAAAATGTTCAATCATGAGCACAGCAATTACTTTTACAAAGGAAGAACTTGAGAGATATAACCGGCACATCATTATACCCGAATTTGGACTGGCCGCACAGCAAAAATTAAAAGCCGCCAAAGTGCTGGTCGTTGGTTCCGGTGGCTTGGGCAGTCCGGTCTTATTGTACCTGGCGGCCGCCGGCATTGGCACCATTGGCATTGTTGATTTTGACGTGGTAGACGACAGCAACCTGCAACGCCAGGTGTTATTCGGCGTAAACGAAATTGGAAAACCAAAAGTAGAAGCCGCCAAACAGCGATTGCAGGCATTGAATCCGCATATTGAATTTGTGTTGTACAATACGCAGCTTACTTCCCAAAATGCATTGGACATCATAAAAGACTATGATGTGGTAGCCGACGGTACCGATAATTTTCCCACCCGTTACCTGGTGAATGATGCGTGTGTATTGCTGGGTAAACCGAATATTTACGCTTCCATCTTTCAGTTTGAAGGACAGGTGTCTGTTTTCAATTATCGCAATGCCAACGGCGACCTGGGACCGAATTACCGCGATCTGTATCCAACTCCACCGCCACCGGGTTTAGTGCCCAGTTGTGCCGAAGGTGGCGTTTTAGGCGTTTTGCCGGGTATCATTGGTAGCCTGCAAGCCCTGGAAGTGATCAAAGTGATCACCGGGGTAGGGGAGCCATTGGCCGGACGCTTTTATATTTTTGATGCATTGAGTTTTGAGAGCCGCACATTTAATATTTCCCGCCGCGACGATAACCCGTTAAATGGTAAGAACCCCACCATTACACAGCTGATCGATTATGAACAATTCTGTGGCGTGAAAGCTATTGAAACACCGGTAAAAGAAATTACACCCGCAGCATTGTATGAGTTGCAGGTGAAAGGTGAACCCTTTCAGTTGATTGATGTACGTGAGCCATACGAATACGACATTGTAAACATCGGTGCAGAACTGATACCGCTGGCGACTGTTGCGGAGCAAGCGGATAAGATCAACAAAGATCAACCCGTGATCGTGCATTGTAAAATGGGCGGCCGCAGCGCCAAAGCCATCCGCGAACTGGAAGAAAAATTTGGTTTCACTAATCTTTACAACCTCAAAGGCGGCATTATCGCTTATATCGATGAAGTGCAGCCGGAATTGACAAAGTATTAGGCACGCCTTTAGTGGGCAGGCGGGTCTTCCACCGTCTTCCGCTTTTGCCGGTTCAAAAACTTCTGCCTGATCACCGTTTCCGTAGCCGGAATATTATCCATTTTGCTTTCCAGCCAGCTGATGATATCCAGGTAGGCAAAGGCGCGGGTCTCGAACCGGTTTGCCTGTAACTGTTTTAACTGTTCCAGCAGTTTGGCAAACTCCGGTTTCAACTGGCGCGGCGATAAATGGAAGGTCCGGCGTAAAAAGCGGAATATTTCTTCTTCCACCACACTGAGGTTGCCCATTTTGGCCATAAAGCGGTACACCGATTTGAACAGGTATTCCAGCAATTGAAAATTACCCAGCTCGTAGTGCGCTATAAGGTGCAGGAGTCGGCTGTAGCATTGCAGGTCGGTACGAAGGTCCACCTTCCAGTTAATGATCTTGTTGAGGTAGTCAATGGCCTTTTCGTAATGCCCGCTGCCGAAATACAGGGAGGCGATCTTGTAATAGAAGACCAGGATACGGTGACGGTCGAGATAGATCTCGTATTCCTTGAGCTTTTCCTCGATATACGGCACCAGTTGCAGCCCTTCTGTAAACGTGCCCTCCATAAAATGCTTATTGATCTTACTCAGGTGCAGGTACACAAAGGTCTGGATCCGGTTATTATGGTTGTTAACGACCAGGTCGGAATGAGAGAATTCTTCAAACTTCTCCAGGGCTTCTTTCAGCTTGTTATAGTTCTGCAGATCGAAGTGGGCGCCCATCAGGTTGTGCATGCCTTTGATGTAGTGGGCAGTCTCCACATCTATCATAAACTTCTCTTTTTCAAACAGTTCTACCCATTTTTGGGTATAGCGGTAGTAAAGCAGGAAGTCCTGGCGAATGAAGGCATACCAGCAATAGCTCTGATACAGGTACAGCCGCTCATAAAAGCCCCTGGCCTCATCGACCCCGGGTGGAAAATGCTGGTCGAAGAACTGCTGCACCACCTTTTCGTCGTTCTCATCGCGGGCATGGCCGTTCTTGATGTACCAGCTATACAGCAACAACGATAAATTGCTGAGTTTGCTCACCATCACCAGGCGGCGGTTGGTTTCATCCACATCAAGGGTAAGCTGTTCGGCCCGGTCGGTCATACTTCGTGTAATGTGCAGGGCCTCAATCTTTTTCTCGAAAAACAGCACCTGCAATAAATAGGTGATCTGGTTATTGGCGCGGGCCAGTTCCTTCATGCGGTCGAGCATCTTGAGGCTTTGGAGATACAGCCCCTTGTTGTAAAGGATGCGGGCATGGTCCATCATCTCATGCAGCTGAATATCAATGTTGTTCTCGTTCTTTAAGAGACGTAAGCTGCTGAGGATCTGTTTATATAAATGGGCCTTGATGTTTGATAGTTGCTGCTTTTTCAGGTCTTTGTACTTACTCAATAGTAAGTTTTCGTCGTAAAAATCCATCTTGTCCAACGCATCAAAAAGCTGTACGATCTTCAGGTTCTCACTTGAAGAGTTGCGTTGCACATACAGCTTGAAATTGCGTTTTTCCGACTTTTCCAGCGACTTAATCAACTGAAACAAGGCATCTGTAGAACGGTTGGGCATCGTAATCGAAAATCATTAAAGTCCTTGAGCCACAAGGGTTTTAGCCAGGTTGGCTCTTGTTAAATGATGTAAATTAGGTACAAATTTGGTTTTTGTAGTTGAATAACAAGGAATAATTTCGGATCAGCAGGTTGTTTTTCTCTTTAATAGCAAGCAACAAAAAATCGAACAGCCTGCTTATTTTTAATAAAATCCTACTTTATAGAGATACCTATGCCAAAGAACAAAGTCTATATTTTCGACACAACATTGAGAGACGGCGAACAAGTGCCGGGCTGTAAATTAAATACCAAAGAGAAGATAGAGATTGCTTTGGCCCTGGAAGAATTGGGCGTAGATATCATTGAAGCGGGTTTTCCTATATCATCTCCGGGCGATTTTAAAAGCGTGAGTGAAATTGGATCAGTGATCAAGAATGCTGTGATTTGCGGTTTAAGCCGGGCTGTGCAGAAAGATATTGAAGTGGCTGCCGAAGCGCTGAAAACAGCGAAAAGACCCCGTATTCACACAGGTATTGGTACTTCCGATTTTCACATTAAATCGAAATTCAACTCAACCCGCGAAGATATTTTACAACGTGCTATCCAGTGCGTAAAATGGGCACGGAACTATACCGACGATGTTGAGTTTTACGCCGAAGATGCCGGCCGTACAGATAATGATTATCTTGCCCGCGTGGTAGAAGCAGTGATCGCTGCCGGCGCCACCACGGTAAACATACCCGATACAACGGGTTATTGCCTGCCGCACCAATACGGCGAAAAGATCGCTTACCTGATCAACAATGTACCAAATATCGACAAAGCGGTGATCAGCTGTCATTGTCACAACGACCTGGGTCTTGCAACGGCTAATTCCATTGCAGGCGCCATGAACGGAGCTCGCCAGATCGAGTGTACGATCAACGGATTAGGCGAAAGAGCGGGTAACACATCGCTGGAAGAAGTAGTGATGGTTATTGAGCAACACCGCACCCTCGGTTTTTATACCGATATCAAAACGCAACAACTGAACCCATTGAGCAGACTGGTTTCCGACACGATGCGGATGCCGGTTCAACCAAATAAAGCTATTGTAGGCGCCAATGCATTTTCACATTCATCGGGTATTCACCAGGATGGATTTTTGAAAGATGCGCAGACCTACGAGATCATCAACCCCGAACAGGTTGGGGCAGATGGCAGCAAGATTGTTTTAACAGCGCGCAGCGGCCGCAGCGCTTTGGCCCATCGCTTTCAGAAACTCGGTTTCCAGTTCAACCGGAACGACATCGACGTGTTGTACGACCAGTTTTTGAAAGTAGCTGATAGGAAGAAAGAAGTGGAAGATGAGGATTTGAAGGCATTAGCCAATCAGTATCAGGCCGCCACAGTTTAGTGAGCAGTATTTTCTCATAATCATGTAGTTTTTGTTACGCGTGGTGCGTCTGCACCACGCTTTTTTCCCAATCCGCCAGCTGGCGGAGAGAAAAAGAAAAAGGAAAAAAATGAAAGAAGGGTCAAATAACAGTGATAAGATGGCATGTCCTCGTTCGGGGGATGCACAGACCCTCCATATTCTCACGCATTATCAACAATTACCAATAAAAGTAAAGTTATCGCGCCTGCAGGTGCAACCATTGATTGAAAAAGTAACCAGGTTCATGAACCTCATGTATACCGTCAACACTTTTCAATACAACCGGTTAGCGCTGTTGCAGCATTAGTGTATGAGTGATAAGCGGGGACTGGTTAGTCCGTGTTTTGAAACTACGTTTATGGAAAAAAACATTGTTGTTATAGAAGGTGATGGCATAGGACCTGAAGTAACCCGTCAGGCGGTGAAAGTATTGAATGCCATTGCCGAGCAATTCGGTCACGAGTTCAGCTACCGGTATTGCCTAATGGGAGCGGATGCCATTGATAAAACCGGCACTCCCTTACCCGACGAAACGATTGAAGCCTGCCTTAACAGCGATGCCATATTATTTGGCGCCATCGGCCATCCAAAATACGATAACGATCCTTCCGCGAAAGTGCGCCCCGAGCAGGGCCTGTTAAAACTGCGGAAAAGCTTACAATTGTTTGCCAACATTCGACCTGTGATCGCGTACCCCTCTTTGCAACATTTATCTCCTTTAAAAGCACAGCAATTAGAAGGAGTTGACTTTATAATTTTCAGAGAACTGACCGGCGGTATTTATTTTGGGAAGAAAGAGCTGAGTGAAGATGGAAACCGGGCGTCTGACGATTGCGTATATACGCGCGAAGAAATTGAGAGCATTACGCACCTCGCTTTTCAATACGCAAGGCAGCGCCGTAAAAAACTGACATTGGTTGATAAAGCCAATGTACTGGAAACATCGCGCCTGTGGCGCAAAGTGGTGCAGGAAATAGCTACGCAGTATAACGATGTGAAAGTTGATTTCCTGTTTGTTGACAATGCCGCTATGCAGATCATTGTGAACCCGAAACAGTTTGATGTGATTCTCACAGAAAATATGTTCGGTGATATTATCAGTGATGAGGCCAGTGTGATCAGCGGTTCGCTGGGTTTGTTGCCATCGGCATCGGTAGGTACTGGCGTTGCGTTGTTTGAACCCATTCATGGTTCGTACTCACAGGCTGCCGGCAAAGACATAGCCAACCCGATCGGATGCATTCTTTCTGCAGCCATGTTGCTCGATCATTTTGGACTGGCCAAAGAAGCAGAGGCAATTCGGCTTGGTGTTGAATGGACGCTGACAAATGGTTTTGTAACAAAGGATATCGATCCCATTAATTTTTATTTCACAACGACCATCGGTGAACTGGTGAGTGATTTTGTGGCAAACCGCATACCGGGTGGAGTGAATAAAGCGAATATCGAGGCAAGGAAATCGACAATTATATAAGGGCCATTTAGCTAATATGTTGATTAGCTAATGGAAGAGAGAAGTAAGATGGCCTTGACAAAAAAAGTTCTTTTTAATTCAAACGGCGGGTGTATATTTGTGACACACGAAGTCCTCTTATGCAAAAAAGCAGCTTTAATAACATCATCTCTGTAGTAACTGCAATAATAATTATTGTGGTGGTGGTGATTATTCCTGCAACGCACGGAGGTGGAGTTTAACGTATACTAAAAATCAACATAAACGACCCGCCTCCAACGAGGCGGGTTTTTTTATGGTGCTGAGCGAAGTTGAAGCATGTGCAAAAGACTCCGGGCGTAGCCGGGGAGTCAGATCAGTTCAACATTCAAAACCTTATTCAAATAAATACGAATGGCTTATTATCATAACAATACGATCATTTACCTCAATGGCGCTTTTGTAAAAGCGGCAGAGGCAACTACTGACTATTACAGCCAATCCTTCCACTACGGCTATGCCGTATTTGAAGGGATCAGGTCGTACAGAACAGCCAGTGGCGAAACGAAGATCTTTAAGGCAGCAGAACATTACGACCGGTTGAAAAATTCGGCCATTGCTTTAAACATGCCGTATAACTGGGATACGAATGATCTGATAGAGGCTACCTACGAAGTATTAAGCCGGAATAACCTGCAAAACGCCTATATCAGACCGGTAGTATATGCTCCGGCCAATATGAGCTTCAATCCCAATACCGAATCATTTCTCATGATCGCGGCCTGGGAAATGGGTTTGTTCCTGGGTGATAAATTGCTGCGGGTAATGACTTCTTCTTTTCAACGCCCTAACCCGAAAGGGTTTCGCATTGAAGCCAAAGCCAGCGGCCATTATGTGAACTCGATCTTAGCCAGCCAGGAAGCAAAAGCAAAAGGATACGATGAAGCCCTGTTGACAGATATGAATGGTTATGTAGCAGAAGGTCCCGGCGCCAACGTGTTCTTTGAAAAGAACGGTAAACTGGTTACGCCGCCCACGGGCAATATTTTACCGGGTATAACCAGGGCTACAGTGATAGAAATATGTAATGAACTGAACATACCTGTTGAAGAGCGTTTATTCACCACCGATGAATTAAAACAGGCAGATGCTGCTTTCTTTTGTGGCACCGCTGCAGAAGTGATCGGCTGGAAATCGTTCGATGAAGCGGTTTTCCCGGCTAACTGGAATGAAACAATTGCAAGAAAAATTCAGCTGGCATATCAGGAAAGAGTGATAGAGGGGGAGTTGGTGAAAGAGAAATGAGAAGAGAGAAATGAAGAATGACAAATGAGGAACCTGCCTGCCGGCAGGCAGGTTAAAAATTAAAAAGTAAAATCCAAACTAATAATAGTCGATAGAATGGCGGAAATAAATAAATATTCAAAGACACTGACCCAGGATGTAACCCAGCCTGCCGCTCAGGCCATGTTGTATGGCATTGGTTTAACCGATGAAGATCTGAAGAAAGCGCAGGTAGGCATTGTGAGTATGGGCTATGATGGCAATACCTGTAACATGCACCTGAACGACCTGGCTAAGGTCGTGAAAGAAGGTGTATGGAGTAACGACCTGGTAGGTTTGATCTTTAATACCATTGGCGTAAGCGACGGTATGTCGAACGGAACTGAGGGTATGCGTTACTCGCTGGTGAGCCGCGACATCATTGCCGATTCTATTGAAGCAGTTTGTGGCGCTCAATATTATGATTCGTTGATTGCCATACCTGGTTGCGATAAAAATATGCCTGGTTCCGTAATGGCCATGGGACGTTTAAACCGCCCCGCTATTATGGTGTATGGTGGAACCATTGCCCCCGGTCATTATAAAGGCCAGGACCTGAATATTGTTTCTGCATTTGAAGCACTGGGGCAAAAGATCGCCGGCCAGTTAAGCGATGCCGATTTTAAAGGCGTTATTATGAACTCCTGTCCGGGTGCGGGCGCCTGCGGTGGTATGTATACTGCCAATACCATGGCTTCGGCTATTGAAGCATTGGGTATGAGCTTGCCGTATTCTTCTTCGAACCCCGCCCTGAGCGATGAGAAGAAAAAGGAATGTCTGGATGCGGGTAAGGCTATCCGTAACCTGATGGAAAAAGATATCAAGCCCCGTGATATCATGACCCGTAAAGCATTTGAAAATGCCATTACAACAATTATGGTGCTGGGTGGTAGTACCAATGCGGTATTACACATGATCGCCATCGCAAAAAGCGTGGATGTACCATTGACCCAGGATGATTTTCAAATGATCAGCAATAAGGTCCCCATGCTGGCCGACTTCAAGCCCAGCGGAAAATATTTAATGCAGGACCTGCATGAACATGGCGGGTTGCCTTCTGTAATGAAATACCTGTTGCAAAAAGGATTGCTGCATGGCGATTGCCTAACCGCAACCGGAAAAACACTGGCTGAAAACCTGGCTACTGTTCCTGACCTGAACTTTGATACCCAAAAAATAATTCTCCCCCTCGAAAAACCGATAAAAGCTTCCGGTCACTTACAAATATTGTATGGTAACCTGGCCGAAAAAGGCAGTGTAGCAAAGATCACCGGTAAAGAAGGTGAGCGCTTTGAAGGACCGGCCCGCGTATTTGATGGCGAGTTTGAACTGATTGCGGGTATCCAGAATAAAAAAGTACAACCGGGTGATGTGGTGGTGATCCGTTATGTAGGACCCAAGGGCGCACCTGGTATGCCTGAAATGCTGAAACCTACTTCTGCACTTATTGGCGCCGGTTTAGGTAATAGCATTGCGCTGATCACCGACGGCCGTTTCAGTGGTGGTACGCATGGCTTTGTGGTAGGACATATTACCCCCGAAGCATTTGATGGCGGCGTGATTGGTCTGGTAAATGACGGCGATATCATTGAGCTGGATGCTGTTAAAAATAGCATCTCATTGAAAATAAGTCCCGATGAACTGGCTAAACGCAAAGCAGCGTGGAAACAGCCTGCATTGAAAGTTAAAAAAGGAATTCTGTATAAATACGCGAAGCAGGTAAAAGATGCTAGCGAAGGATGTGTAACCGATGAGATGGAATAATTTCTGATTTTGAGATTTACTGATTTTGGGATTTAAATCCTAAAATCTCAAAATTCCTAAATCAGAAATCTTTAAACGACTCTATTGAATCATTAAAATAAGTTTATGAGTACAATCGAAAAGGCGCCTGCCAAAGCAAAGACGGAAAAGAAGCCAACCACAAACATCAGTGGCTCGGTCGCCGTGTTGGAAGCATTCCTGGCAGAGGGTGTCAGTACCATTTTTGGGTATCCGGGTGGCGCTATCATGCCCATCTATGATGCACTGTACGATTACCAGGAAAAACTACATCATATACTGGTGCGTCATGAACAGGGCGCAACACATGCTGCCCAGGGTTATGCGCGGTCATCCGGCGACGTGGGTGTCGTATTTGCAACCAGCGGTCCTGGCGCTACCAACTTAGTGACTGGTTTGGCGGATGCCATGATCGATAGTACGCCGATGGTATGTATCACCGGACAGGTGTTTGCCCATTTGCTGGGTACAGACGCCTTCCAGGAAACGGACGTGATCAATATCACTACACCGGTTACCAAATGGAATTACCAGGTAACAGATGCTACCGAAATTCCGGCTGTGCTGGCAAAAGCCTTTTACATTGCCCGCAGCGGACGACCCGGCCCGGTGTTGATCGATATTACCAAGAATGCCCAATTGCAGAAATTCGATTACGAAGGATATACAAAATGCGATCATGTACGCAGCTACCGGCCAAAGCCAATCGTGCGCAAGGAATATATAGCAGAAGCTGCCAAACTGATCAACGAAGCAGAGAAACCTTTTGTGATCTTTGGTCAGGGTGTAATACTCGGTAAAGCAGAAGCGGAGTTTATAAAATTCATAGAAAAAGCGGGTATCCCCACTGCATGGACCATCCTGGGACTGAGTGCTATTCCTACAGATCATCCGCTGAATGTAGGCATGTTGGGAATGCACGGAAATTATGGTCCGAACGTATTGACCAATGAATGCGATGTATTGATCGCAATCGGTATGCGTTTCGACGATCGCGTTACCGGCCGCCTTGATAAATATGCCAAACAGGCAAAAGTGATCCACCTCGATATTGATCCGGCTGAAGTGGACAAGAATGTAAAAACAACGGTACCGGTTTGGGGCGACTGTAAAGAAACCCTGCCGCTGTTAACCGCACAAATAGAACAGAAAGTATACCCGCAATGGTTGCAGAAGTTCAAAGATTTTACGAAACAGGAAGAAGAAACCTGTATCATACCTGAACTGAACCCTACCTCCGATGAATTGACCATGGGTGAAGTAATAAAATACCTCAATGAGTTAACCGGTGGCGATGCGATTATAGTAACCGATGTAGGACAGCACCAGATGGTGGCTTGCCGCTATGCGAAGTTCAATCAATCGAAAAGTAATATCACCTCGGGTGGTTTGGGAACCATGGGTTTTGCCTTACCCGCAGCCATAGGTGCTAAAGTAGGCGCCCCCAAAAGAACCGTTGTAGCGATCATTGGCGATGGTGGTTTTCAAATGACCATCCAGGAACTGGGCACCATTATGCAAGCGGAGATCGATGTAAAGATCCTGATATTGAATAACCGGTTCTTAGGTATGGTTCGCCAGTGGCAACAACTTTTCCATGAAAAGCGCTACTCGTTTGTTGATATTCTAAGTCCCGATTTTGTACAGGTAGCCAAAGGATATAGAATTCCCGGACAAAGCGTTTCAAAAAGAGAGGACCTGAAAAACGCATTAGCCGAAATGTTGAATACAAAAGGCGCTTACCTGTTGGAAGTAATGACCGGAAAGGAAAACAACGTGTTCCCTATGGTGCCGCAAGGTTGCAGTGTTGCAGAAATACGTTTAAAATAAAAAGGTAAAAGCGAATGGCTATCACAGAAAATATCACCTGGAATACTTCCCTGTACGACAAAAAGCATGATTTTGTTTTTAAGTACGGCGAATACCTGGTGCAGCAGTTGCTGACGCCGCAGGAAGGTGAGCGCATTCTGGATATTGGCTGTGGCACTGGTCATCTCACTAACCTGATAGCCGCCTCCGGCGCCATGGTAACAGGCATGGATAGTTCAATTGACATGATCGCCAAAGCGAGGAACGAATATCCACACCTGCCCTTCAGGCTGGCTTCTGTAACTGATTTTAACTTCAATGAGCCATATGATGCGCTTTTCTCCAATGCAGTACTGCACTGGGTAACCGATAAAGAACAAGCCATTGAAAGCATGTACAACAACCTGAAACCGGGTGGCCGGCTGGTGTTGGAAATGGGTGGTAAAGGAAATGTAGAAAAGATCGTTCATGCGTTGAAGCAAGCGTTGATCAATCACGGCTACGCGTCAAACGCAACCCGGGAAATCTGGTATTACCCTTCATTGAGTGAGTATACCGGGTTACTCGAAAAGCAGGGCTTCCGGGTTACTTATGCCGCACATTTTAATCGCGAAACCGAATTGAAAGATACGCAACAGGGAATCAAAGATTGGGTACAAATGTTTGGCGGTGCTTTTTTGGAAGGCGTTGATGCGGCAGCAAATGATGCTATACTCGAGGAAGTGCAGGAAGCATTACGGTCCACCCAGTTCAGACAGCAAAAATGGTATGCCGATTATAAAAGATTGCGCGTAGTGGCCATTAAAGAAAACTAAAGTACAAATTGTCATTCATCTAAACCCCCATTGGGTTACATTATGAAACAGGAATTCACGGTTACGGTATATACTGAAAATCAGATCGGGTTATTGAACCGGATCGCTATCATGTTCTCACGCCGTAAGATCAATATTGAAAGTTTGAATACTTCCCCTTCTGAAATAGAAGGCATCCACCGCTTTACCATTGTTATCAATGAACTGGAAGAAGTGGTAAAGAAACTGGCGCGCCAGATAGAAAAACAGGTGGAAGTATTAAAGGCCTATTATAATACGAACGATGAAATAGTTTGGCAGGAACTGGCTTTATACAAAGTACCTACCGATGAAATTGCAGAGAAAGTAAAAGTAGAACGCCTGTTACGCGAATACGGCGCCCGTGCGGTAGTGATCAGAAAAGATTACACCGTATTTGAAACAACCGGTCAGCGTGAAGAGACCGATAAGCTGGTAGCTGTGCTGGAGCCATTTGGGTTAATTGAATTTGTACGCAGCGCCCGCGTAGCCATCATCAAGGCCAGCAGCGGTTTTCACAGCAAACTGAAAGAGTTTGAAAAGAAAGAACCCAGTGAAGATGTAATAGAAAATGAATTTTTAGGTAAAGGCGACGAAGTGTTTACCATGTAATATAGGACCAAAACAAAAAACCAATAACAATAAACATTCTCAACAATGGCAAAATTAAATTTCGGCGGGGTGGAAGAAAATGTAGTAACTCGTGATGAGTTCCCACTTGCCAAAGCGCAACAGGTATTGAAAAACGAAACGGTTGCTGTTATCGGCTACGGTGTACAGGGACCGGGTCAGGCGCTGAACCAGAAAGACAATGGCATCAATGTAATTGTTGGCCAACGTAAAAATTCAAAAACCTGGGATAAAGCGGTGCGGGATGGTTTTGTACCCGGCGAAACATTGTTCGAAATTGAAGAAGCATTACAACGCGGTACTATTATTTGTTACCTGCTGAGCGATGCTGCACAAATTCAATTGTGGCCTACTGTTAAAAAACATTTGACTGCAGGTAAAGCATTATATTTTTCACATGGTTTCGGTATCACTTTCAATGAGCAAACAGGTATCGTGCCTCCTAAAGATGTAGACGTATTCCTGGTTGCGCCTAAAGGCTCAGGTACTTCTTTGCGCCGGATGTTCCTGCAAGGCCGTGGTCTGAACAGTAGCTATGCCATCTTCCAGGATGCTACCGGTAAAGCGAAAGAAAGAGTGGTTGCCTTAGGTATTGCCGTTGGTAGCGGTTACCTGTTTGAAACTGATTTCAGAAAAGAAGTATTCAGCGATTTGACTGGCGAAAGAGGAACACTGATGGGCGCCATTCAGGGTATCTTTGCTGCACAATACCAGGTATTACGCAGTAAAGGCCATACGCCTTCTGAAGCCTTCAACGAAACTGTAGAAGAGCTGACCCAGTCACTGATGCCGCTGGTAGCAGAAAATGGTATGGATTGGATGTATGCCAACTGTAGCACGACTGCACAACGTGGTGCGTTAGACTGGTGGAAAAAATTCCGCGATGCAACATTGCCCGTATTTACTGAATTATATGAAAGCGTTGCAACCGGTAAAGAATCTCAACGTTCTATCGACAGCAACAGCCAGGCTGATTACCGTGAGAAGCTGGAAGTTGAACTGAAAGAATTGCGTGATAGCGAAATGTGGCAGGCAGGTAAAACAGTGCGCAGCCTTCGTCCGGAAAATCAGCAACCTGCTGAAGTAGTTGCATAATAAGCTCAACGCAAAACGCTTAACGCAGAACGCAAGATCAATTCGTATTTAGCGTTCCGCGTTTGGCGTTAGGCGTTCAGCATTCAAGATATTAGCCACCGGTTCACATTGAAAGATAAGCGTTCAGCGTTTGCATAAAGCGTTTTGCGTTTTCTGATAACTAAAACAACGGTGGCTAATTTTTTTTTAACAAAACCATACATGGGCACATTCACACATACCAGGCCTGAACTGGAATTTCATAAAGCAGCATTGCGGTTGAAAAAAGTGGTGACTAAAACACCGCTGATGTACAACCACAACCTGTCGAAGAAATACCAGTGCAGCGTGTATCTGAAGCGGGAAGATCTGCAGGTAGTACGGTCGTACAAATTGCGGGGTGCGTTTAACATGATGAGCACGTTGCCCACCGAGCAATTACAACGCGGTGTGGTGTGTGCCAGTGCGGGTAATCATGCGCAGGGTTTTGCTTACTCCTGCAAAAAGCTTGGTGTAAAAGGAGTGGTTTTTATGCCAATCATTACACCAAACCAGAAGGTGAACCAAACCAAAATGTTTGGGGAAGATAATATCGAGATACAACTGATTGGCGATACCTATGATGATTGTGCGGTAGCCGCTAAAAAATATACAGTAGAAAACGGCATGGTATTCATTCCGCCGTTTGATGATTACCGCATTATTGAAGGACAGGGAACCGTAGCCGTTGAAATACTGGAAGAACAATCAGATATTGATTACCTGTTTGTGCCGGTAGGTGGAGGCGGATTAAGTGCAGGCGTTGGTTCATATTTAAAAACGTATTCACCCAAAACAAAGATCATTGGGTTGGAACCGGAAGGTGCGCCTTCTATGACTGAAGCGTTGAAAGCAGGTGAACCGGTTACGCTCGGCGACATTGATCGTTTTATTGATGGCGCTGCTGTGAAAAGAGTAGGGGATATAACCTTCTCTGTTTGTAAAGACTTGTTAGATGAAATGCACCTGGTACCGGAAGGAAAAGTTTGTTCTACCATTTTAAAACTATATAATGAAGACGCTATAGTGGTAGAACCCGCCGGTGCTTTATCAATTGCCGCTCTGGATGATTATGCAGATGCGATAAAAGGTAAAACAGTTGTTTGTATTGTAAGTGGCAGCAACAATGATATCGACCGTATGCAGGAGATCAAAGAAAGAAGCCTGCAGTACGAAGGATTAAAACATTATTTTCTGATCCGGTTTGCACAAAGACCGGGTGCGCTGAAAGAATTTGTAAATCTCGTACTGGGACCGAATGATGATATCACCCGGTTTGAGTACATGCAAAAGCATAATAAAGAATCAGGTCATGCCCTGGTTGGCGTTGAGTTAAAGAAAAAAGAAGACTACGATATACTGTTGCAAAACATGCAACGTTATAATATAAACTATACAGCGTTGAATAAGAACGATACGCTGTTTGGGTATTTGGTATAATAACTTTGTTATCTGTTTAAGTGGTAGAGCCACGCCGTGAGGTGTGGCTTTTTTTTGTGTGGCCCATCTACTGAAAAGCCCCGCCGAGGCGGGGCTTTTGTCATAAAATCTGACGGGTGATCTTTTTAAGGATACCGGATTAGTCGGAGAGTTGCTATCGATTTTCTAAACGGTTTGGTCTTTTCATAGATATTGGAACCGTCAATGTTTACTAAGGGGCGGATCGAAACATGTATGAATGAACTAACTAATAGGGTTAAAAAGTACACAGGGCTTTGTGATATTGGATTCTTACATGATCTGGTTTTTCGTGGATATTGAATAAATCGTGTTAAACAATGTACACGGGACGTTGATATTGGATTTGTTCTTGTACTGGCTTTTCCCGGATATTGGAACTAACAGGATTAAAAAGCACATAGGGCTGATATTGGATTTGTGCACATGAAACGGTTTTCGCAAGGATATTGAACAGTAAGGTTAAAAGTGCACAGGGCCGATATTGGATTTTACATGAACGGTTTTTACACGGATATTGAAATGAGTACGGTTAAAAAAGGGCGCATAGCTGATATTGGATATTTATAGGATCGGTTTTGCATGGATAATGGATTATATACCCCCGGCTTATCCGGGGGAGGATATTCATAAATTAAAAATTCATTTTGATAAACTATTACGGCAAGGTGTTAACAGGGCAAATGTTAGCGATATATGGCTATAGAGAAACTGAAAAAAGATACCTATGGCTGTTATACAACAATGGTTAGAACGATGGCAAGAGTAATTTTGGTGTAGAAGCAATCAAATATGATTGATTTCGCGCTGCAAAGTTACGCCGTTACACAACAGTATACAAATGTGTTTGGTAAAACTTATACACATATAACAGCTCATAACACACGAATAACATTCATTACTTAGAACACTGATTGTCGTTAGTTAGTGTTATAAGAACCATTTAACAAGTGTATTGTGATAAAGCGCAACGGGTATTAAAAATGGCAATCAGTATTCTCCAAGTTTTACGAGTAATGAGGTTTTCTTTTAATGAATAATTTGGCAAATGCTATACAAAATGTTAAAATCAGAATAACGATCATTCGTTCTTGGGACTTCCATTTTTTGGAAATAAAAACATGCATTTTTTGTAGATCGATGCAACCATGATCGTCCTGTAGCATCCTGCTATCTTTTTTGAAATTTTTCATGCAGCGAAGGCAGGTAATTCGAAGTTGACCCCTTTAGTGAACAAACTGATTTGCAATTTGTCATATCAGATACAGTCACCATGACATTTTGTAAGGCGAACCAGGATGTGGAAAACGGCCTTGAAAATGAGTAACAAAAGGGGAAGAGAAAAGAGCCGCGCCAATCGTCTTTTTCATTGGAGAATTGTTACCGGCAAACAGCACCATTTAACGAGTACATACATATCGCTATTTTGCGAAAAAAATTGCATGAAACACCGGTAAATACCCATTTTTTTTCGTAATTTCAATCGCTTGCTTGCTATCTTTTTAAACGATTGTACGAGAATTTGACTTTTTATTGAATATTTTTCAAAAAACTATGCATTTCCATGGCAAGTAACCTGGGTTTATACCATCCTTCATTTGAGCGTGATGCCTGCGGCATTGGATTCGTAGCAAACATTAAGGGGCACAAAAGTCACCAGAACATCAGCGATGCTTTGACCATATTGGAAAATATGGAACATCGGGGTGCCTGCGGTTGTGAAAATAATACGGGCGATGGCGCCGGTATTATGATTCAAACACCTCACGAGTTTTTCTTTGATGAGTGCATAAAGCTGGGCGTTCATCTGCCGGCTTTCGGCCGCTATGGCGTTGGGGTCATTTTCTTCCCCCGCGAGATCCGTTTGCGTGAAGAGTGTCGCGATATTTTAAATCGTGCTGCTGAGAAATTGGGACTGGAAATTCTCGTTTACCGAAAGGTGCCCGTGAATCCGGATGGCATCGGTCCATCGGCATTGAGTGTTGAGCCTGAGATGGAACAGGTGTTCATCGCCTGTCCCGATCATATCAATAACCCTGAAGACTTTGAACGTAAATTATTTGTGCTGCGCAACTACGCCAGCCATACAATAAACAACACGGTGAAGAAAGATGCGATCGGTTTTTATATCGCTTCACTTTCTTACAAAACCGTTGTATACAAAGGACAGTTAACCAGTGGCCAGGTTCGTCACTACTTCAATGACCTGGGCAATAAAAGAATGGTTTCTGCTTTTGGTTTGGTTCACTCCCGTTTTGCTACCAACACTTTCCCCAGTTGGAAACTGGCTCAACCTTTCCGCTTCATCGCACATAATGGTGAGATCAATACTTTGCAGGGTAACCTCAACTGGTTAAAGACAAGTGAGCATGGTTTTACCTCTCCGTTCTTTACCAACCAGGAAATGGAAATGTTGCTGCCGATCGTAACAGGAGAACAGAGTGATTCTGCCTGTTTGGATAACATGATCGAGCTGCTTGCATTGACCGGCCGTTCACTGCCACATGTGATGATGATGCTGATCCCTGAAGCATGGGATGAGAACGATCAGATGGACCCGGTGAAGAAAGCATTCTACGAATTCCACGCTTCTATCATGGAACCATGGGATGGCCCTGCTTCTATTTCATTCACTGATGGAAAAATTATCGGCGCTACCCTCGACAGAAACGGTCTGCGCCCGTCAAGATATTGCGTTACAAATGATGATCGCGTGATCATGGCTTCTGAAACCGGTGCATTGCCGGTTGATCCTGCCATCATCATTGAAAAAGGTCGTCTGCAACCCGGTAAAATGTTCGTGGTAGATATGGAGCAGGGCCGCATCATCAGTGATGAGGAACTGAAGAATGATATCTGTTCACGCAAGCCTTATGGCGACTGGTTGAATCAATACAAGATCAGGTTGGAAGAACTGGATGAGCCACGTGTTGCATTCACCCATCTGTCAGATGCGTCTATCTTAAAATATCAAAAGGCCCTCGGTTATTCTACTGAAGATATTGATGACCTTATAACGCCCATGGCTGTCGATGGTAAAGAACCAATAGGTTCTATGGGTACAGATACGCCACTGGCAGTACTGAGCGATCAGCCGCAGCACATTTCTTCCTACTTCAAACAATTATTCGCACAGGTAACCAACCCACCCATCGATCCTATTCGTGAGCGTATGGTAATGAGTTTGGCAACTTTTGTGGGTAATAACGATAACTTATTACTGGAAGATCCAAAACATTGCCATACGGTGGCGTTGAAACATCCGATACTTACCAGCACCGAACTGGAAAAACTGCGTAGTATCGATACCGGTATCTTCCAGGCCAAAACCCTGCAAACATATTTCAGGGCCGATGGTAAACCCGGGTCGCTGAAAAAGGGGCTCGACAGGCTTTGCCGCTATGCTGAGGATGCCGTGCATGATGGATTTGAAGTGTTGATCCTTTGCGACCGTGCAGTTGATTCTGATCACGCTGCTATCCCGTCATTATTAGCTACTTCCGCGGTGCATCACTATCTTATCCGCAAAGGTTTGCGTGGTAAAGTTGGTATTGTTGTAGAAGCCGGCGACGTATGGGAAGTACATCACTTCGCCTGTTTGCTGGGCTTTGGTGCAACTGCCATCAACCCATACCTGGCATTGGCTACCATCCGCAACATGAAGGTGAACAACACTTTGCAAACTGACCTCGACTGGGATCAATTGCGTAAGAACTATATAAAAGCTGTTTGCGATGGTTTGCTGAAAGTATTCTCCAAAATGGGTATCTCAACCCTGCAATCATACCAGGGCGCCCAAATTTTTGAAATACTTGGTTTAAATAAAGAACTGGTTGATAAATGCTTCACCGGTGCCGTTAGCCGTATTGAAGGTATCGGTTTGGATGAGTTGGCCAGAGAAGCACTTGCCAAACATTGGTTTGCATTCAGCCGGAAAGACATCCCCGTTGATCGTTTGCCGGTTGGTGGCGTTTACCAATGGAAACGGAAAGGGGAATTCCACCTGTTCAATCCAACAACCATTCACCTGTTGCAGTATGCAACCCGGATGAACGATTACAATACATTTAAGAAATACACCAGAGCCGTAAATGATCAAAGCGAAAAAGCGGCCACTTTGCGTAGCATGTTCCAGTTCAAAGTGAACAGGCCGGCAGTATCCATTGATGAAGTGGAACCGGCTGAAACCATTTTGAAACGCTTTGCTACCGGCGCCATGAGCTTTGGTTCTATTTCATGGGAAGCACATACCACACTGGCAATTGCCATGAACCGCATAGGCGCCAAAAGCAATACCGGTGAAGGTGGTGAAGATGAAGCACGTTACACACCATTGCCTAACGGCGACAGTATGCGTAGCGCCATTAAACAGGTGGCCAGCGCCCGCTTCGGTGTAACCAGCTATTATTTGACTGAAGCCGATGAGTTGCAGATCAAAATGGCACAAGGTGCAAAACCTGGTGAAGGTGGTCAGTTACCTGGTCATAAAGTAGATGATTGGATCGGTAGAACACGTCACTCTACACCCGGTGTAGGTTTGATATCTCCGCCACCGCACCACGATATTTATTCAATCGAGGATCTGGCACAGCTGATCTTCGATCTGAAGAACGCCAACCGCGCTGCCCGCATTAACGTGAAGCTGGTATCTAAAGCCGGGGTTGGTACAATTGCAGCCGGTGTGGCCAAAGCCAAAGCCGATGTGATATTGATAGCAGGTAATGATGGTGGTACAGGTGCTTCGCCCATCAGTTCTATTAAACATGCCGGTTTGCCATGGGAGTTAGGTTTGGCCGAAACCCATCAAACACTTGTAAAAAATAAATTGCGCAGCCGTGTTACTGTACAGGCTGACGGTCAAATGAAAACAGGTCGTGATATCGCTATCGCTACCCTGTTAGGCGCAGAAGAGTGGGGTGTTGCTACTGCTGCTCTGGTAGTAGAAGGTTGTATCATGATGCGTAAGTGTCATCTGAATACCTGTCCGGTGGGGGTTGCCACTCAGGACCCTGAGCTGCGTAAACGCTTCAGCGGTAATGCCGATCACGTAGTGAATTTCTTCCGCTTCATGGTACAGGACCTGCGTGAGATCATGGCTGAACTGGGCTTCCGCACCATTAATGAAATGGTTGGTCAGGTTGATTGCCTCGAAATGCGCGAAGGCATTACACACTGGAAAACAAGTAAGCTGGATCTGTCGCCTGTATTGTACAAAGAACCAACCGGCTCTTATACCGGTTTGTACAAAATGGAAGAGCAGGATCATGGTATTGCAGAAGTGCTCGACTGGAAACTGTTGGCTGCTGCAAAACCTGCACTGGAAAAACAGGAGCGCATCTCCGCCAGTTTCCCGCTTAAGAATACCGACAGAACCATCGGTACCATTTTATCGAACGAAATTTCGAAGAAATATAAAGGCGAAGGATTGCCTGATGATACCATTCACTTCAATTTTAATGGTACGGCAGGACAAAGCTTTGGCGCTTTCAATACTAAAGGTGTAACCCTTGAGTTGGAAGGTGATGCCAATGACTATTTTGGTAAAGGATTAAGCGGCGCCAAGCTAATCGTTTATCCGCCCAAACAGGCGAGCTATGTACCTGAAGAGAATATCATCATCGGTAACGTGGCCTTCTATGGCGCAACGTCTGGTGAGTCATATATCAGGGGTAAAGCCGGTGAACGTTTCGGTGTACGTAACTCAGGCGCTGAGGTGGTAGTAGAAGGTGTGGGCGATCATGGTTGCGAATACATGACCGGTGGCCGTGTGGTAATACTGGGTGCTACTGGCCGCAACTTTGCTGCGGGGATGAGTGGTGGTATCGCGTTTATATATGATGTGAAAGGGCAATTCGCTTCCCTCTGCAATAAAGAAATGGTTGACCTCGATCCGCTGGATGCAGAAGATGCACAGGCGCTGAATGATATGATCACCCGCCATTATGCTTATACCGGCAGTACCGTTGCCCGCTTTGTGTTGGACGATTTCGAGAACCAGTTGAAGAACTTCATAAAAGTGTTCCCGAAAGATTATAAGAAAGCTTTGCAGGAAAAGAGCAAGGTTAAACAGAGCGCGAAGAAGAATAAGTAATTGTCAATAGCAATTGCTGGTAACTAAAACAACAAACACAAAACGATAAACTGATAATAGAAAATGGGTAAACCAACGGGTTTTTTAGAATTTACCAGGGAATTGCCTGGTAAAAAACCAGTAGAGGACAGGTTGAAAAATTACAATGAGTTCATTGAGCGGTACAGCGATGAAAAGCTGAACCAGCAATCGGCTCGTTGTATGAATTGTGGTGTTCCTTTTTGCCATAGCGGATGCCCGCTGGGTAATGTGATACCCGAGTTTAACGATGCGGTATATCGTAAAAGCTGGCAGGAGGCATATGAGATCCTGGCCTCTACCAACAACTTTCCTGAGTTTACCGGCCGTATTTGCCCGGCACCATGCGAAAGCGCCTGCGTACTGGGCATTAACCAACCGGCTATAACTATTGAAGAAATAGAAAAGCATATTATTGAAATAGCTTTTGATAAGGGATTTGTTAAACCACGCAAACCAAACGTACGCACCGGTAAAAAAGTAGCGGTAGTAGGTTCTGGCCCGGCTGGTTTGGCAGCCGCTGCGCAGTTGAACTATGCTGGTCATTCGGTAACCGTTTTTGAGCGGGACGATAAACCGGGTGGTTTGTTACGGTACGGCATACCTGATTTCAAACTGGAGAAATGGGTAATTGACAGAAGGATCAAGTTGATGGAAGAAGAAGGCATTACTTTCCGCTGTCATGCCAACGTAGGTGAGAATGTTCGCATCAACGACCTGTTGCGCGAATATCATGCTATTGTACTGGCTGGCGGTTCCACTGTTCCCCGCGATCTGAAAATACCCGGCCGCGAATTGAAAGGCGTATACTTTGCCATGCAGTTCCTGAAACAACAGAACAAGCGCAATGCTGGTCTTGACCCATTGGCCAATGCCAGTATTGAAAGCAATATTTTCAGCGAAAATTTATTAGCTGCCAACAAGAACGTAGTAGTAATTGGTGGTGGCGATACCGGTAGCGACTGTGTTGGTACCAGTAACCGGCATAAAGCCAAATCGGTAACCCAGTTTGAGTTGTTACCTAAACCTCCGGACGGTCGTAATGAGTTTATGCCCTGGCCAACCTTCCCCATGATATTAAAAACATCTACTTCACATGAAGAGGGCGCCAACCGCCACTGGGCCATAGCAACCAAAGAGTTCATCGGTGATAAAAAAGGGAACCTGAAAGCGCTGAAGGTGGTTGACCTGGAATGGAAGGTGACTGAAGATGGCAAACCTGCCCAGTTTGTTGAAAAAGCCGGTTCAGAGCGGGAGCTTCCTTGCGAAATGGCGTTTTTAGCTATGGGCTTTGTTCATCCACAACACGAAGGGTTGTTGAATGAACTGGGCGTTGACCTGGATAGCCGGGGGAACGTTCGGGCCACTGAAAAGGAATACAAGACAAGTATCAATAAGGTGTTTGTAGCGGGAGATATGCGTCGTGGTCAGAGTCTGGTGGTTTGGGCCATCAGTGAAGGCCGGGAATGCGCCCGTAAGGTGGATGAGTTTTTGAATGAAGGCGTATCATTTTTAGAAAGCAAAGATCAAAACACCGTTTTGGCGATATAGCATAAACATCAATTTTTTTAAGCCATTCCAATCAGTTGGGATGGCTTTTTTGTTTTATTGAATATGTAAAAATTTAATATGATTGTCAGGGCCTCTAAAGGGGTGTTTTTACGGATAATTAATCCTAAAAATTACGTTCAAGCTGATACTTTTAACAATTTAGATTAAAATGCCCCTTATTTTTTGAAGCTGTCCAAAATGATAGCTTTTTTTATTTTCAAACTGTGGGTTTGTTTAAAGATAGGGCTCACAAGCAGTTATGACAGGAATAAAAGATAAATAAGATACACATAATGAATAATAAAATATATGTGATATGTCAGGTTTTGTGCCGTAAAAATGATATTTTCGATATAATATTATTAGATGCGATAAAATAATAATATCTATAACTAAACTAAAACAACGGAAAAAATGAAACTGTCATTCAAATCGGTTATGCCGTTCCTGGTATTGGTAGTACTCGCCCTGGCTGCCATGTTTATTAAACCTGAAGCGGATTATGTTCCAGGCGCCACAGATCCCCAATACAGTGCCGCTGATATAGCATGGGTACTGGTTTCAACGGCTCTTGTCTTTTTAATGACGCCCGGCCTCGCCTTCTTCTATGGCGGTATGGTGCATCGTAAAAACGTAATTTCCACAATGATCAAGAGTGTTGTGGCTGCCGGTGTGGTAGGTGTATTATGGATCACTGTTGGTTTTAGTTTAAGCTTTGGTGATTCAATTGGCGGATTTATTGGTAACCCTTCAACCTACTTGTTTTTTAAGGGTGTAAAATCTGGTGCAGCGTGGCCGCTTGCTACCAGTATTCCACTTGGATTGTTTGCCTTGTTTCAACTGATGTTCGCCATTATTACACCTGGTCTGGTAGTGGGTGCAGTAGCAGAGCGTATTCGGTTTACATCTTATATTTTATTCATTGTATTGTTCAGCTTACTGGTGTATGCGCCCGTAGCACACTGGAGCTGGCATCCTAAAGGATTTTTAGCTTTAATGGGAGCATGGGATTTTGCCGGCGGAACCGTGGTACATATTACTGCTGGTTGTGCAGCCCTTGCAGGTGCATTGGTGCTGAAACGCAGAAAATCACATATGGATCATAAAGAAACCCCAGCGGCCAACGTACCATATGTATTGATTGGTACCGGTTTACTGTGGTTCGGCTGGTTTGGATTTAACGCAGGTTCTGCAGTAGGCGCTACTGGCCTGGCGGTAAATGCCTTCGGAACTACCAATACAGCAGCAGCTGCAGCAGGTTTGGCCTGGATGTTCTTTGATGTGGTAAAAGGTAAAAAGCCTTCTGTATTGGGATTCTGTATCGGTGCCGTTGTGGGTTTGGTAGCTATTACGCCCGCAGCTGGTTTTGTTGGAATTCCTCAAAGTATCATAATTGGTGTTGTCGGTGCATTAATATCAAACATCGCTGTTGGTATTAAGCAAAAGTCAAAACTCGACGATACCCTCGATGTATTCCCTTGCCACGGTATTGGTGGTATGGTAGGTATGTTGATGACAGGTATATTTGCCAACCAACTGGCGCATGGAATTAAAGATGGCCCTCAGGGTTTATTCTATGGTAACCCATCTTTCTTCTTCACCCAGTTTAAAGCAATGGCCATCGTAGTTGTCTATAGCTTCACTGTTTCTTTCCTCATATTCAAATTCATCAATTTCGTTCTGCCTTTACGTGTTACTGAAGAAGAAGAAGAACTCGGTCTGGATGAATCTCAACACGACGAAAAATATATGCAGGGGCACTTACTGGTTAATGGAGAAAATGGTAAACTGGTAGAAAAGAAAGTTGAGCTCTAACAAAAGAAAAAGGTACAGCCTACATAAGAAGTTGAACTTCTGATACAAGTTCAATCCTATCACAGTACCCTTTTCATTAACACTTAAAATGTAACTGCAATGTTAAGAAAAATTTCTTCATTGGCCATCTTTAGCGTGGCCCTGGGTTCCTATGTTCAAGCACAAGACTCTACGAAAACAAATCCGTTGAAAATTTCAGGTTCTGTTGATGCATATTATCGTTATAATTTTCATAATGCCAAGGATTCTGGTTACATAAATAATTACACCAGTTTTACCAATTCGCAAAATTCCTTTGAGTTAGGTATGGCCTCTGTAAAAGCAGAATACACAACAGGTAAAGTAACCGGTGTATTGGATCTGGGTTTTGGCAGAAGGGCAGACGAATTTTCGTATAACGAAAAAGCCACAGGTTTGGCAACTGCCATTAAGCAGGCTTACATTACAGTGGCGGCTTCTGACAAGTTAAAGTTCACCATGGGTAAATGGGCTACACATGTTGGTTACGAGCTGGTAGACGCTTATTTAAACCGTAACTATAGCATGTCGTACATGTTCTCGTACGGTCCATTCTTTCATACCGGATTGAAGGCTGAGTATACCGCCGGGAATTTCGGTTTCATGCTGGGCGTTGCCAATCCTACCGATAATGTAACAGCCAGTTTTGCCAAGAAAATGGTACTGGGACAAATAAGCGCTGGTAACAAAGAAGGTACTATAAAAGGTTACCTCAATTACCAGGGTGGTAAAGACATGGGCGAAAACACCATTAACCAGGTTGACCTGGTGGTTACCGGAACGTTGAGCGACAAGTTCAGCGTAGGATACAATGGCACCATGCAATCGGTTAAGCTCAATGGTAAAAGCAGTGGCGACTCATGGTGGGGATCTGCCGTGTACTTAAACGTTGATCCGTCTAAAGTATTCGGAGTTACCCTGCGCGGTGAATATTTCGATGATAAAGATGCGGTATCCGGATTGGCGGTTGCTTCAGGTATAGGCACCAGCGTGCTGGCTGCTACGTTATCTGGCAACATCCGTATCGATAACCTGACTATCATTCCTGAATTCAGATTAGACAATTCAAAAGAAGCGATTTTTGCAAAGAACCCGAACGAAGGTGTAAAAAGCACAGGTACATTCCTGCTGGCTGCTACCTGGCATTTTTAACCAGCCGTTCTATTGAATCGTTCATGTAAGATCATACATATAACACGGTTGACGGTTGGTAAATGGCAGTACCAACTGTCAACTTTCATAACGCGATCATATAATTTAAGCTGCAAGACAGCAGTCCGTAACCAAAACTAACTGGCTTAATTTATTTTCAATAGATAGAGGATATTCCTGCCAGGGGAATATCCTTTTTTATTGCTTTCCCGGTATTATTTGAGGAAAAGGAAGCTTGCTATATTAAAGTATTATATTTAATTTTATATGATCTGTAGTTTACATGTTGACGCTAAAAATTGGTATTTTTGATTATAGTAAGTGAAAGTATATTTAAAGAGATACAATGTTAAAGGTGTTAATAGTTGTTTTGTACACATTGTATTTTGTTTAATGTTTTAAATTGGTGGCTATGGGGGTTGTTTCAAGGTCGTTACAGGAAAGAAAACTTACACGCCGGGTTTATACACCCATCAGGGAGTTTTTGGTTGGTAGCTGTGCAGTTGGGATCTTCTTAATTGCCTACAATATCTTTTTCTTAACCCATTCCTTTTTACCTGCTGCATTATCGGCCTTTAATTCATTTTGGCAACATCCCTTACTGGTTATTGCTGGCATTATAGCCTTCTTATTGGTCTCGGGGAGATCGTTACACCAGATGAAACCGACGCCTGCAGTCAGCGTGATTGTTTGTAAAGAAATAGCAGAAAGCAGGAGGAACGAAAAAAATTAACTGGCCATATTTGAAAAACTGTCCTGGTATAAGGATAAAAACGAGGTGAGAGAAATGTGCAGGTTTTATTTGCGAGTACTATTTACCGATAGTTAAACAATTTAACGGACCCTAGTGTTTTATATTTCAAAATGTGACCAAAACTAACTAAACGCTGTGCGGTTTTAATGAAATAGTATTTAATGCTTTTTTTCATTACCGTTGTTTTAGTTATCAGAAAACGCATCCGTATCGCCGGGTGCGTTTATTTTTTACGTCAATGGTGAATGGTCAATGGTGAATAACTCGCGATTCCGGAGATTTCGAACTAAACATGAAGTTCAAAATTGGGATACCTCATTCACCATTGACAATTGACCATTCACGTACTAGGCCGAATTCCGCCCCGCATTAATAATTCCAAATGAACAGCGGATCACCAGCTTTTCAAAAATTTCTTTGTGCTGCGGTTGCGCCATTTGTTCTTCCATCTGGCGAATACGTGCCATTGCAAACTGTTGAATGGTAGTAATGGGTAAAACGATCCTTTCACGCATGGTTACCGAAAGTTGTTCAACCGGATAATCGGCCATGAGTTCGTTTTTGCCGGATAGCAGGAAAATATACCGTTGTGTTAGTTCGTATTCTTTATAGATCATGTTCCAGATCTCGCCGTACCGGGGATCCTGCGACAGGTATTCCGTTAACGGGAAGAAACATTTTTTCATAGCCATTTCGCAGTTATCCATCAGTGTTTTGAAGAAAAGCGAATGCTTGTAAACCTTCTTAATATCATTCAGTTTGCCTTTTTTCTCCATAGCCTGCAAGGCAGTGCCCACACCATAATAACCGGTTACGTTTTGTTTTAACTGGCTCCAGGCGCCCACAAATGGAATGGCCCGCAGGTCTTTTAACGACAATTTGGATGACGAGCCGCGTTTGGCCGGCCGGCTGCCGATATTGGTCTCACTGTAAAATTTCAACGGACTAATATGCGCCAGGTAATTTAGGAAATCGGGGTTGTTTTTTAATTCATTATAAGATTTCAACCCTTCAGCGGCCAGTTCGCCCAATATATCTTCTTCTTCCTTACTAAGCGTTTTGCCTTTATCGGCAAACACGTCATTCGAGATACCGGCATTCAATAACTGTTCAATATTGAATTGGGCCGTATCTACAGTGCCGAAGTTGGAACTAACTGTTTGCCCCTGTATGGTTAATTGAATCTCCTTATTGGAAATATTGCTGCCCATAGATGCATAGAACTTATGGGTTTTGCCACCACCGCGGGCTGGCGGGCCGCCACGACCATCAAAGAATACCACATCGATACCATATTTGGCCGATATGCTGGTGAGTTTTTCTTTGGCCTTATAAATACTCCAGTTGGCCATCAGGTAGCCACCGTCTTTTGTGCCGTCAGAAAAACCAAGCATGATGGTTTGGCGGTCTTTTCGTTTTTGCAGGTGCTTACGGTAGGTTTCGTTTTCATACAACTCCTGCATAATTTCAGCCGCTTCCTGCAGATCGTCGATGGTTTCAAACAACGGCACAATATCTATGCTCAGGTCCTCATTTTTCCAGCCGCTCAGTTTAAACAAACCATATACTTCCAGCATGTTCAATGCACTGTTACATTGACTGATGATATACCGGTTACAGCCTTCCACGCCATTGTATTGTTGTATTTCCTTAATGGCTTTGATGGTAAGCAGGGTATCTTTTTCAATACCGTCTTCAAATACATGTCCACCTATATCACCGCTTGCTGTAGATAACAGCTTCTTCTTTTCTACAGCAGAAAGTTCGGCATAGTTACGGGGAAGTATATCTGATTTTTCGGCGATCGCCTCCAGTACTTTATTGTGAATGCTGCTATCCTGCCGAACATCCAGTGAAGCAAAGTGTAATCCGAAAACATGAACTTTATTGATGAGACTGTCAACCAGGTGTTGGAATAGTCCATTGTGCTGGTAGATCAGTATTTCTCTTATTTTCTGTAATGCATCCAGAATGCCCTGTTTTCTGAGGAATGTACGCTGGCCAGGGATGAAAATATTTTCATACAACTGTTTTTCCAGATCAGCCAGAATAGTATCCACGCCCTTGAACGTAAGCCGGCGTTTCAAACGGCGTACTTCGAGGTAATAACATTTAATAATGCTGCCACGCAGGGCATCGGCCACTTTCAGCGTGGTATCAACGGTAACATTGGGATTGCCATCGCGATCCCCGCCGGGCCAGAAGCCCATCGTGATCACCGGGTTGGTATCCGGGATCATTTGCGGAAACTGGTTATTTAAAAAAGTAAGGATGCGGCCTGCTGCATTGTAAAATACATTTTCCAGGTACCAGACAAGGCTAATGGCCTCATCGTATGGGGTGGGCTTTTGCTTTTTAAAGAAAGGCGTTTTACCCAACTGTTGCAGGTACATGTTTATCTGGTTGGTATTATTTTCTGCCAGCGCCTTCGACAGATCATTGATAATACCTAAAACAGGTCCGGGGTAAAACTGTGTAGGGTGGGCGGTTAACACCAGGCGGATGGAAAAATCTTCCAGCTTTTTAGCCAGCTCTTCCTGAACGCCTTCCTGAATTACATCTGAGGCCAGGTATTTCAGCGTACCAATACCACTGAGGTCGTTGATCTCTTTGAAAGAGGCGTCTTCCAAAGCATCGAATAAAACTACCTGCCGCTCAACGTATTGAATAAAGCGGAACAACAGGTCGAGTTTATCCTGCTCTTTTGTATAAGAAGTATGCTTTTCAAAAAATTCTTCTATGATCTGGGTGGGACTCTGCTTCTTCTTGTAGCCTTCTTCACAATTATTTAATAACAGGGAAAGCAGAATTCCTGTTTTTTCAATGCGATGAAAAGGAAGAGAGGTAAACAGGCTATTGTAGAGCTGAAATTTTATGCCTACGTAATTTTTAAATTGCTGCAGTCCTCTTGATGACTGGTGGTCCATGTATTTTCAGTTTATGGCATTAATGCAAAAATATAGCAAGCAGCAACGAAAATCGGGCAATGAAAGTACGTTGAAAAAATTAAATAGAAACACGTTCAGCCGATTTGTTTTGAATAATGGCGCAAAACCCTTGTTGTGACTGGGTTACACGCGTGCCTGAAAAACGGCGCCAGGCAGAAAAGATTAAAAACTAACAGTTGTTATAGACTATTCGTGTTATCTTTGGTTACATAATTTAAACAGTGGTACTTTTTCAACATATTATTTTTTCCTCCAGTACAGTAGCTTCCACAGCTACGACTACCACTATTACAACAACCCGTTAAGGGTTGTACATTTCCATATTACCAATTGGGGTTTTTGCCTACCTTGTTCTCTCCGGAAGAGAATAGCAAGATCAAAATAACATACCAGGCTATATAACTAATTTCAAATCAATTAATTTCAGGTTATGCAGGTTTTAAAGTTCGGCGGTACTTCTGTAGCAAATGCCGAGAACATGAATAAGGTTAGCAGCATTGTTCAACAGGCTTTAGTACGGATGCCACAAAGTAAAACGATTGTTGTAGTATCAGCTTTAGGCGGAGTAACAGATGTATTATTACAAAGCGGTGGTATGGCAGCCGCTGGCGATGAAAGTTATAAAGAGCTGTTGCAGAAAGTGGAGCAACGCCATTTGGAAGCTGTAAAAGCGCTGATACCAGTAACCCAGCAAAGTAGTGTACTAAGCTGGGTAAAGCAACGCTGTAATGAAATTGAAGATATTTGCAACGGTGTATTTTTACTGGGTGAACTTAGCGCCCGCACCAAAGACCGGATTGTAAGTTTTGGCGAATTGCTTTCCTCTAAAATAATTTCGGCCCATTTGAATGCCCAGGGCATTGAAAATAGCTGGGTCGATGCGCGCGAACTGATACGTACCGATTCTCATTATGGAAGTGCTGTGGTAGACTTTTCGGTTACCAATACCCTCTGCAGCGATTTCTTTTCGGCTGCCGTGGCCCGTTTATTCATTGTACCGGGTTTTGTATCAGCAGATGGCAAAGGCAATACAACTACATTAGGCAGAGGTGGTAGTGATTATACAGCCGCCATCATTGCCGGAGCCGTGAGCGCTCAATCCCTGGAAATATGGACCGATGTGAGTGGTATGATGACAGCCGATCCGCGGCTGGTGCCTAATGCCCGGATATTACCTAATATCTCGTACCAGGAAGCCATGGAGCTGTCGCATTTTGGCGCCAAAGTGATTTATCCGCCTACCATTCAACCGGTAATGAGCAAGAATATTCCGGTATGGATAAAAAACACTTTTGCACCGGAGGATCATGGTACGCTTATAGAGAATGATGTACATAAAAACGGAAACAATATCCGCGGTATTTCCAGCATCAACAAAATTGCCCTGCTTAGCCTGGAAGGAAGCGGTATGGTTGGCATCCCTGGTTTTTCACGCCGGTTATTTGAATCCCTGGCCAATGATTTTATAAACGTGATCCTGATCACGCAGGGCTCTTCAGAACATTCCATTTGTGTTGGTATTGATGAATCTCTGGCCGATAAGGCAAAGCTTGCTGTAGACAAAACATTTGCACACGAAATTGAAACAGGCCGCGTAGAACCATTGAACGTGGAAAGGGGATTGGCCATTGTTGCCCTGGTAGGTGATAATATGAAAAGTCACCCCGGCATCAGCGGTAAAATGTTTGGCGCCATAGGGCGCAACGGGGTAAATGTGCGCGCCATTGCGCAAGGTTCTTCAGAAAGAAATATTTCAGCCGTTATTGCAGCTACTGACGTTAAAAAAGCCATTAACGTATTACACGAGGACTTCTTTGAAACTACTTATAAACAGATTAACCTGTTTGTTGCCGGCACCGGAAATGTAGGCAGCAAGTTGTTGGCCCAGTTAAAGCAGCAGCAACAGTATTTACAACAAAATATGCGGCTGCAGGTACGCATTGTGGGTATGGCCAATAGTAAGAAAATGGTTTTCAGCGATGAAGGTATTGAGCTGGATAACTGGCGCGAGCACCTGCAAAAAGGGGAAACGATGGACCTGGCTAAATTTGTTGAAACCATTCGTGTAAAGAACCTGCGTAACTCGGTTTTTGTAGATGTTACTGCCAATGAGCTGGTGGCCCAGGTATATGACCAACTGCTTTCAAAAAGCATTTCGGTGGTAGCTTGTAACAAAGTAGCCTGTTCTTCTGCCTATGTATATTACAAAAAGCTGAAAGACCTGGCTCGCGAATTCAACGCCTTTTTCTTATTTGAAACAAATGTAGGCGCGGGATTGCCAGTGATTGGCACCCTGAACGACCTGATGCGCAGCGGCGATGTTGTAACCCGTATTGAAGCCGTATTGAGTGGAACCCTGAACTTTGTCTTCAATAATTACGATGGTACCAAAAGCTTTGCGCAAGTGGTGAAACAGGCTCAGGATGAAGGATACACCGAACCCGATCCCCGGTTAGACCTGGGCGGTACCGATGTTATGCGAAAGATCATGATACTGGCGCGGGAAGCCGGTGAGTTTCTCGAAATGAAAGACATTAGTAATAATAGCTTTATGCCGGCTTCGTGTATGGTAGGCAGTGTAGATGATTTTTATAAAGAAATGGAAAAGCAGGAAAAGCATTTTAAAGAAATATATCAGAAAGCAGCCGAATCAGGTAAGAAGCTGAAATTTGTTGCCAGGTATGCAGATGGAAAAGCGGCTGTAGGACTTCAGCATGTGGATACACAGTCCGATTTCTATCACCTGTATGGCAAAGACAATGTGGTGTTGTTCTATACCAACCGTTATCCCGATCAACCATTGGTTGTTAAAGGAGCCGGTGCTGGCGCTGAAGTAACCGCATCGGGCGTATTTGCTGACATAATCAGGGCGGCGCATTAATCAATGTGATAATTCGATAATGTGATAATGAGAGATAAGACAGGTCTAACGATTCAAATAAGTTCAAAAGAATTAAAATGGCAAATGAAAATAATGCTTCGCTAAGTGGCGGAGAGGGCGTTCAGGTTTTTGCACCGGCAACAGTGGCTAATTTAGTTTGCGGATTTGATGTGTTGGGAATGGCGCTGCAGCAACCGCAGGATGTAATGACCATGCGGCTACGCAATGAACCGGGTATTGTTATACAGCATTCAGATGGTTATCAATTGCCAGTTGAACCGGAGAAGAACGTAGCCGGTGCTTCCTTACTGGCTTTAATGGATGAATGGAAAGAGAAAGTGGGTTTTGAAGTGATCATCGATAAACGAATTAAACCCGGTAGCGGACTGGGGTCCAGCGCTGCCAGCTCGGCCGGTGCGGTAGTTGCTGCGAATCATTTATTGGGTAACCCGTTCACAAAAGAAGACCTGGTACGTTTTGCCATGAATGGCGAAAAAGTAGCATCCGGTGTAAAACATGCCGACAATATAGCTCCCTGTATCTATGGCGGTGTTACATTGATCCGTTCTATATTTCCTTTGGATATTGTACAGTTAAGTTCACCGCCGCTGTATGTGACCGTGGTGCACCCGCAGATTGAAGTACGTACTTCCGATGCCCGCCAGATCTTACGTAAAGAAGTACAATTAAAAGCCGCGATCAAGCAATGGGGTAATATTGCCGGGTTGGTAGCCGGTTTCATGAAGAACGATTATGATTTGATCGGTCGCTCGCTAGAAGACGTGATCATTGAACCTGTACGCAGCATCCTCATCCCCGGTTTTGATGATGTGAAAAAGAAAAGCAAGGACGCCGGTGCTTTAGGTGGTGGTATTTCCGGTTCTGGTCCATCAATATTTATGCTGAGTAAAGAAGAATACGTAGCCAAAGGTGTTGAGGACGTCATGATCGAAATATATACAAGGCTGGGAATAGAATTCAAAACTTATGTGACGATGATCAATAATGAAGGCGCGAAAGTTAATGTGCTGATGTGATAATATGCTAATGTGATAATTGAAAATGCAAAATGCTTTGAGAGCCCTTCACCGTTCACCATTCAACGAATTGTAAATGAAATATTATAGTTTAAATAAACAATCCCCCGATGTAGATTTTAAGGAAGCTACCATAAAAGGACAGGCGCCTGATAAGGGGTTGTATTTTCCACATACCATTCCTGTACACGAGAAGGCTTTTTTTGAAAACATAGCGCAGTATAGTAACGAAGACATAGCCTTTCGCCTTATTCAACCATACGTTGCCGGAACCATACCGGATGATGCGTTACATACCATTGTAAAAGAAACGATCAATTTTCCGATACCACTGGTGCCGGTAAATGAACAGATATCCTCGCTGGAACTTTTTCATGGACCTACCCTGGCATTTAAAGATGTAGGTGCTCGTTTTATGAGCCGGTGCCTGGGACATTTTGCACATGAGCGCAGTGAGAAAGTAGTTGTGCTGGTAGCCACTTCCGGTGACACGGGTGGGGCCGTAGCTCATGGTTTTTATAACGTTCCCGGTGTTGAGGTCGTGATCCTGTATCCATCGGGTAAAGTGAGTTCCGTACAGGAAAAGCAGTTAACTACATTAGGAAAAAATATTCACGCGCTGGAAGTAACCGGTACTTTTGATGATTGCCAGCAAATGGTGAAGCAGGCATTTGCAGATGAAGCGTTGAATAAAAAGATATTTTTAACATCGGCTAATTCCATCAATGTAGCCCGCTGGTTGCCTCAGCAGTTTTATTATGTATTTGCCTGGAAGCAATGGGCCGATAAAAAGAACCCGCTGGTGATATCGGTACCCAGCGGCAACTTTGGTAATATCTGCGCCGGCTTACTGGCATATTGTTCCGGTTTACCGGTAAAACATTTCATTGCAGCCTGCAATGCGAATGCGGTAGTGCCCTCTTTTTTAGAGAGCGGAGAATATCAACCGAAGAAGGCCGTTGCCACTATTTCCAATGCCATGGACGTAGGTAATCCCAGCAATTTTGTACGCATACTGGAATTGTTCCATCACAAGCTGGGTGATTTAAGGAGCGTGTTAACCGGCTATAGCATTTCAGATGATGAAACAAGATCGGTGATGAAAGAAGTATACCACCAATTCAAATACCTCCCCGATCCGCATGGGGCCGTGGGCTACCTGGCTTTGCAACGCTATTTACAGCAGCATGGCGGAGAAAAAGGTATGTTCCTTGAAACAGCCCACCCGGTGAAGTTTTATGATGTAGTAGAGCCGGTCATTGGTGAAACAGTTCCGGTGCCAGCTGCTATTGAGGAGCAATTAAAATTAACAAAGCAGAGCAGTTTGATAGGGCCTGAGTACGCTGCCTTGAAGGATGCCTTGCTGGCGAAGTATTGAGTATAGTAAACGTGCCATCCGCTAGCTAGCGGATGGCACGTTTTATTCATTTATAGTTATATGATCCCGGCCAACTCCAGGCTTTTCTTTTTTAATTTACGCACTTCCACATCTTCAATCACTGCTTCGGGACTCAGAATGAGCGATGTTTTATTGTCACGCCACCAGTTGTTTTGAGCCAACTCATTAAAGTGCAGAACGCCTACCAGGTATTTGCGGTCTGTTTCTGCATGCCACTCTTCAATCCATTCGAATTTCTCTTTGGGAATATATTTCCAGTCGTCGAAACTTACATATACCCGCACATAAAAATCGTTGGTAAGCTCGTTGGGTGTATGATGATACAATTTCTTGTATTCGTATTTATATTGATAACGCAGGGCACTCAGGTCGCTTAATACGGCAGATGCGGTAGGGAAGCTACCTGCGCCTTTGCCATAAAAGAATTGTTTATCGGCAAAGCCGCTTTCAATCACAACGCCATTGTATTCGTTCTTTACGAAAGCGAGGTGATCATCATGTTTAATAAACTGGGGTAATACAAAAGCGGCCACTTTACCGTTCTCCAGTTTTTTTGCCTGTGCTACCAGTTTAATATCATAATGTTTTTCAGTAGCAACCAAAGCATCGCTATTGTGAATGTCCTGAATGCCGTTAAATACCAGTGCATCGGGTGGTATAACAATTCCGTATGCATGCGTGAGCAGGAAAGTCCATTTATTGGCGGCATCAAAGCCTTCTACGTCAAGTGTAGGATCGCTTTCAGCAAAACCCAATTGTTGCGCCAGTAACAGGGCCTGTTGAAAATCCAGCTTGTCTTCAAACATTTTGGTAAGAATGAAGTTGGTTGACCCGTTCACTATGGCTTTGATGGAGTGTAACAGATCGTTATCGTAATATTCTTCGAGGTTGCGGATAACCGGTATAGAGGCGCAGGCAGCAGCTTCGTACAGGAAGGAGCGCTCGGTTGTTTTTTGCAGACCCAATAATTCAGGTAAATGCTCAGCGATCATTTTTTTACTGGCGCTCACCACGTCTTTGCCATTCTTTAATGCGGTGGAAACAATTTCAAACGCAGGTTCCGATTCATTGATCACTTCCACGATCACATTGATCTCAGGATCGTTCAGCAGTTCATCTTTATTGGTTGTAAACAATGCATCCGGGGCATTGCGTTTTTTCTCCGGGTTCTTTATACAAACCTTTTTTATACTGGCTTTCAGGGAGGGGGTTTGTTGTAACACCTTGTAAAGACCTTCACCTACTACACCGAATCCAAATAAACCGATTGTTAATGACTTGTGTGCGTCCATATGTTGATTAATTTGCAGTTTTTACTTTATAAAATGTAGTTTGAATTTTAGCTATTTACATAGCCACCGACCATTCATCTTCAACAATCTGCCAGTCGTTGAACTGTTCTTTACCACCGCGTATTTTCCAGTCAGAGTCAATGGTCAGTTTTGAACTGATGCCACCGCGCGGATTGCAGATCATAACCAATCGTAATCGCGTTGGTTCGTATACAGCACACAGATCATCATAAATAATATTGATCAACCTTTCGTATGAAACAACGATGTTGCGCAATTGGAAAACGTATTGTTTCATTGACTTAAGTTCTATTATTTTTTTACCGGGGTAAAACGTACAATAGATAACTGCAAAATCAGGTTGCTCTTTTACGCCCAGGAACGTGAACTCAGGTATTTTGATCTTGATCTCGTAGGCCTGATCAGTAGGGTTGGGGATGGGCTTCAAAATACTACGGTCAATATCTTTATATGTTTTTACAGGTTCCCGGGTAATTTGTTCTGACATGTTGTTTTTGTTTAGAAAATCGTTTATAAAATGGCTATACTTTCCCTTTTCTTTAACAGGGGATGGCGTTATCCGCTGTTACATGAATTATACTATTACTTTTTTCCAGCGCCAGTTGCAGGTCCTGTATCAGGTCACCGGCATCTTCCAACCCAATACTTAAACGGATCAGGCTATCTGTTACCCCGGCTGCGCGGCGTTTTTCAGCCGGAATGGTTTTATGTGTCATGGTAGCAGGATGGCTTACCAGGCTTTTGATTCCGCCTAAACTTTCAGCCAGTTTAAATAACTGTGTACTGGTAACAAAAGCGGTGGCTGCCGCGGTATGGTCCTGTTTAAGTGTGAAAGAAACAATACCGCCAAAGCCTTTACTTTGTTTTTTGGCAATGGCGTGGTTGGGATGATCTTTTAACCCTGGATAATATACTTTATCAACGGCAGGATGCTGTTGCAGAAATTCCGCCACTTCCTGCGCGCTGCGGCAATGTTGTTGTATGCGAAGGTGTAACGTTTCTATACCACGAATTACCAGCCAGCTATCGAAGGGCGCCAGGATAGCACCGCAGGCGTTTTGATAGAATTTTATTTTGTCACCCAGTTCTTTGTCTTTTGTTATTACCAATCCTGCTATCAGGTCGCTGTGACCGCCCAGGTATTTGGTGGCAGAATGCACTACAATATCAGCTCCCAGCGAAAGAGGTTGTTGTAATGCCGGTGAAGCAAAAGTGTTATCCACGCAAAGTAAACACCGATTGGCTTTAGCGATCTGCGCGATGGCTTCAATATCAGAGATCTTTAAAGTTGGGTTGGTTGGTGTTTCGAGCCAGATGAGTTTTGTGTTTGGGGTAATGGCATTGAATACTTTTTCGGGATCAGAAGTGTCAACAAAATTAATGGTAACACCAAATTGCTGATACACTTGTGTAAATAACCGGTACGCACCGCCGTATATATCATCTACTGCAACTATTTCATCGCCGGGCCGTAATAATTTGGCAATGGCGTCAATTGCAGCCAGTCCGCTTGAGAACGCAATGCCTACCTGACCATTTTCCAATTGAGCAATGAGGTTTTCCAATGTAGCTCTTGTAGGGTTGTTGGTTCGCGCATAATCGAATCCTTTGTTAACCCCAGGTGCTTCCTGAACAAAGGTTGAAGTTTGATAAATAGGCACTGATACGGCGCCGGTCAATGGATCAACAGGGATGCTGTGAATGAGTTGTGTTGTCGCTTGCATGATAAACAGTTTTTTTTCTGCAACTTATCCAGGCACATAAGTGATGGATGGCAGAGCATGATTGATTTGTTTAGACAGTTGTTTGCGGCAGCACTTATCAAGAGGAGTTCTTACTGGAAGAGATATATTATTGTAACCAGATCTCGACTTCGCTCGATCTGCATGTTCTGGTCCTTTGGCCTGCCTGGCGGCAGACTTCTTTTAGGACTTAGATACAATAAAAAAGCTCTTCCGTAAGTCAGAAGAGCTTTCAATATGTTGAATTTCAGTATTGTATAAGCTTTTATCTGACTTATCTGTCCCGCCTTCCGCGGGATGGAGTTGGCACCTTACATCCGGTTTTTTAAAACCAGTATGCAGGTTGTCAAGGCTTCATCGGGCCATTTCCCTCTGCCTTTCTTGATAAGCGATGTGAAAAGAACTGGTGCAAAGATAATGACGAGAATTAAATTGTCAAATTTCTTTTTAAAAGAGGCATTGTATTAAATACATGTCATAAAAAAAGTCTTCCCGGCTAAACCGGGAAGACTCTTTTATATATCCATTTAAGAAGTTGTAAGTTATACTAGAACCGATAGCCAACAGAAACACCGAAAGCGGTATTTTTCATTTTGGTGTTATCAGGTTTTTCGCCCATAATTTTAGGGAACAGGTTAGCCATACCTAATTGAGCGTTTAACTGGAAAGAAAGTTTGCAGCTTAATTCATAACCAGCCACTAAATTTCCACCAAAGTCCAAACGTTTCTGGTACCATTTAGTGTTGCCGAAAGCGAGGGCTTCACTCTGATTCAGATCGTTTTTGAAATCGATATCTATGTCGGAGCCATCTCCTTTAATTTTTCCGCCTACAGCAATACCAAGGTAGGGTCCAACACCCAGGATCATTTTTCCTGCTCCTAATGTAGGTTTGAAAATGAAGTTAACTGGCACTTCCACGTAAGAAACATTGATTTTGCCATCGCCACCATCTTCCTTAGCACCTTTAGTGCTGAATAATAAACCTGGTTGCAGATAAAACTCGGGAGCAACAGGGATTTCAGCGTTCACTCCAATGTGAAAACCTGTTTTCAATTTCAGGTCAAGATCGTTATTGGCTATTTCACCATTTTGGTTGGCGAAGTTAACGCCGGCGCGTACACCGAAGGTAGTTTTGTCGCCCTGGGCTTTAGAGGTTAAAGTCAATGCAGTAGCTGCAAATGCAAGCAATAAAACTTTTGATTTCATAACTAATAGAGTGATTTTAAAGTGTAGTTAATACGAACATGAATTTTTAATGAAACATATTTAGTGCATAACTTGCTAATAAACGTAGTAAGTCTATTTAAATTGCGTAAGTGTTAATACGTAAGCGGAAAAGACATGATAAATTAAAAAAAAACTGCCTCATTATTGAGACAGTTTTTTATGTATGATTTACATTATCGCTTAATCACCCTATCATTAAAAACGATATCCTAATGAAACACCAAAGCCGGTGTTTTTCCACTTTGAGTCATCGTCTACACCAGGCCCAGTGATCTCAGAATTGATCTTTGCCATACCTAACTGTGCATTCAACTGGAAGGAAAATTTATTACTGAACTCATAGCCAGCCAGTAAATTACCACCTACATCCAATCTTCTTGCATAGGGTGTACCTGTCCCATATTGCGTAAGCGAAATTTCATTTTCAAATTCTATATCCTTATCATTACCATTAGCATCGGAAACTTTGCCCCCTACTGCAAATGCAACATAGGGTCCCATGCCGAGTATCAATTTGCCGGCTCCTAACATAGGTTTGTAGACGAAATTGATGGGCACTTCGATATATGACAAATTGATTTTAGCATCATCATCTACTTTGCTTTTCGCTCCTTTAGTAGTAAACAATACACCAGGTTGTACATAAAAACCGGCTGCAACAGGTATCTCTGCATTTACACCGATATTAAAACCAGGTTTCAATTTTAAATCGACGTCATCACCATCGACATCTTCTCCATTGATGTTTTGAAAGTTTACACCTGCCCGTATTCCAAATGTGGTTTGGGCGTTAGCGTTTACTACAAGTGCAGTAGTTGCGAGTGCGAGCAACAGGGCTTTTGTTTTCATGACTAATAGTGTTGAAGGTTATACAAAAATTGATTAATGATGGTATAGGTAAGCGTTTACTGTTTTGACGATTCTTTTTTGGCGTCTTCCTTCATTTTTTCATTGGCAGTGATCAGGAAGTTAACGCGACGGTTTTGTGCACGGCCATCTTCTGTTTCATTAGAAGCAACAGGTGCGGTTTCTCCAAACCCTTTTGTTCTGATACGGCTGCTGGAAATTCCTTTTCCGCGCAAGTAACTGGCTACTGAAGAAGCTCTTTTTTCAGAGAGGGTCATATTGTATTCATCTGTTCCTTTACTGTCAGTATGTCCCTGAATTTCAATATCAGTGTCAGCATACTCTTTTAAGATAATAGACAGCTTATCAAGGTTTGTTGAAGCACTTGAGTTCAGGGTAGCCTGGTTGAAACCGAATAATATTTTTTCGCTGAATTCAACATTGATCCCTTCGCCTACCCGTTCAACTTTAGCACCGGGTACTTTGTTTTCAATCTCTTTAGCTTGTTTATCCATTTTGCGACCAATAACGGCGCCGGTAACTCCACCTACGGTAGCACCGATGATAGCACCTAATGCAGTATTACCTGCTGCTTTTCCTATAACGGCACCTACAGCGCCACCACCTGCCGTTCCGATAATTGCTCCTTTTTGTGTTTTGTTTAAACTTTTACAACTTGCCAAAATAATAGCAACAGCGACGATACTTGTCAGGGCTTTTTGGATCGATCTCATATTATATTGTTTTAGTAAAGACTAGGTTATGACAAGTTCCCTGCTTTCAAATTGCATACCACAAAGGTAATTAAAAGCTATTCACTTGATAATGAGGCGCAAATATCTTAAAGGTTATTCAACTTTCCTACAGATATTTTGTTCTTATCTTTGACAAATTATTTAGTAAAAATTGAAAGGGTTAGTGTAATTTCCCACACAATTTAAAAGGCGTAAGTACATATGGCAGATGTGAAAGTTAAAAAACCGGTCCGGGCAAAAAGCGAACAAACGGCCGGTGTTGAACCAGATGAAGCGATACATGTATTTGGGGCAAGGGTTCATAATCTTAAGAATATAGACATCAGTATTCCTAAAAATAAACTGGTTGTAATAACGGGTATCAGCGGCAGTGGTAAATCATCCCTCGCCTTTGATACAATATATGCGGAGGGGCAGCGCCGTTATATGGAAAGTTTTGGTGCCTATGCCCGTCAGTTTATTGGTGATATGGAACGTCCCGATGTGGATAAGATCACAGGTTTGTCGCCGGTGATTTCCATTGAACAAAAAACAACCAATAAAAACCCACGATCCACCGTAGGGACTATTACGGAAGTGTATGATTTCCTGCGGCTTCTGTTTGCCCGCGTTGGGGAGGCATATAGTTACAATACGGGGAAAAAAATGGTCAAGTTCAGTGAAGAAGAGATCGTTGATAATATCTACAAAAAATTTAAAGGGAAGAAAATAACATTATTGGCGCCATTGGTGCGCGGGCGTAAGGGGCATTATCGCGAGCTGTTTGAAGACATACGAAAAAAAGGATATCTCAAGGTACGTGTTGATGGCGAAGTGAAAGACCTTGTTGCCAAAATGCAGGTTGACAGGTACAAGATCCACGAGATAGAAGTGGTTATTGACCGTATGGCTGTAACTGATGATATGAAAGTGAGGTTAAGTCAAAGTGTGCAGAAGACGTTGCAAATGGGTAAGGAGTTGATGTTTTTGTTAGTGCATGATGCGGCGCCTGCTTCCAATGCAAAAAATGGGAAAGCTGCAGCAGAGGTGCTTGTGCAGTATTCGCGGCAATTGATGTGTGAAGAAACCGGTATCAGTTATGAAGAGCCTTCTCCTAATAGTTTTTCCTTTAATAGTCCATATGGAGCTTGCCCTACCTGTAAAGGACTCGGCAATGTATACCAGATCAGCATGGATGCTATTATACCCGATAATACAATAAGCATTAATGAAGGCGGTATAGCGCCGTTGGGCGAAGAAAGAGATAATTATGTATTTAGTCAGGTGCAGCGGTTGGCAAAAAAGCACAAGTTTAGTTTGGATGTGCCCGTAAAGGATATGCCGAAGAAAGCGCTGAACCTGGTTTTATATGGTAATGAAACCGGATCGCAGGAAGAAGATCATCTGGATTTTGATTCCATTAGCCCTGATGCAAACATGTATACTGAGGAGTTTGAAGGAATAGTGCCGCAATTGAAAAGATGGTTTACCGCCAGCTCAAGTGATTCGGTGCGTCAATGGACAGAAAAATTCATGGAATTAAAAACCTGTACTACCTGTAATGGGGCCAGGCTTAAAAAGGAAAGCCTGTTTTTTAAAGTAGATGAAAAAAACATTTCGGAACTCAGTGAGTTGAACCTCGATAAACTGATCGTATGGTTTAAAGGCATTGAAAAAAGATTGTCGAATAAACAGAATGCCATTGCAAAAGACGTATTGAAAGAGATCAGGGAACGATTACAGTTCCTGTTGGATGTTGGCTTAACGTATCTTACGCTGAACCGCTCATCGCGCACACTCAGCGGTGGTGAATCGCAACGCATACGGCTGGCTACCCAAATCGGTTCGCAACTGCAAGGGATCACCTACATATTGGACGAGCCAAGCATTGGTTTACATCAACGTGATAATCACCAGTTAATAGAAGCATTAAAGAACCTGCGCAATATTGGAAACAGTGTGCTTGTTGTAGAACATGATAAAGATATTATGCTCGCTGCCGATCACCTGATCGATATTGGCCCCAAAGCCGGTTTCCATGGGGGAAGGGTAGTAGCGCAAGGTGAACCAACAGCGATGCTGAAGTTAGATACACTTACATCGGCTTTTTTGAACGGTATTAGGAAAATAGCAATACCTGAAGAACGAAGAACGGGTAATGGGAAAGTGCTTGAATTAATTGGCGCCAGCGGCAATAACCTGAAACAGGTAAGCGCAAAATTTCCGTTGGGTAAATTTATTGTGGCCACAGGGGTAAGCGGCAGCGGTAAATCAACGCTCATCATCGAAACGCTTTATCCCATATTAAGCAAACATGCTTTCAATTCAAGAATGACCCCGCTCGCTTATAAAAGTATCAAGGGGCTGGAACATCTGGATAAAGTGATTGAAATAGATCAGTCGCCTATTGGCCGTACGCCCCGTAGCAATCCGGCAACGTATTGTGGCTTTTTTACCGATATACGAACCTTGTTTGCATCGGTGCCTGAAGCCAAGATCCGGGGGTATAATGCCGGCCGGTTTTCCTTTAATGTAAAAAGCGGTCGTTGCGATGTGTGTGAAGGCGGTGGCATGCGGGTGATAGAAATGAATTTCTTACCCGATGTGTACGTGCACTGTGAAAAATGCCAGGGTAAACGGTATAACCGGGAAACGCTTGAGATCAGGTATAAGGGAAAAAGCATCAGCGACGTACTGGATATGACGGTAGAGGAAGCTGTTGAGTTTTTTCAAAACGTACCTTATATATACCGGAAAATAAAAGTGTTGGAAGAAGTAGGGCTGGGATACATTACCCTGGGACAGAGTGCGGTTACTTTAAGTGGGGGAGAAGCGCAACGCGTAAAGCTGGCTACTGAGTTGTCGAAAAGAGATACCGGTAAAACATTTTACATTTTAGATGAACCTACTACCGGTTTACATTTTGAAGATATTCAGCATTTGCTCGATGTATTAAATAAGTTGGTTGACCGTGGCAATACGGTGTTGGTGATTGAGCATAATATGGACGTCATTAAAGTAGCCGATCATATTATTGATCTGGGGCCTGAAGGTGGCGATGGCGGCGGACAAATTTTATTTGAAGGAACGCCTGAGGACCTGGTGAAAGTAAAAGCAAGCCATACGGCGAAGTTTTTAAAAGCTGAATTAAAATAATAAAAGATGGAAAGAGTCATTATTGATATGGATGAGGTAATAGCTGATCCTATGAATGCAATGATAACCTGGTATAAGAAAGCGTATGGGCTACAGGTTGATTTCTCAAAAATGAAAGGGTCGTGGTTGTTTGGTTTTCCCCAGGAACATCAGGCTCTTGTACGGGAGCGATTATATGAGGCCGGATTTTTCAGGGACCTGCCCGTGATGAAAGACAGTGTTGATGTATTAAAGGAAATGAATAAACGCTATGAAATTTTCATTGTATCGGCTGCTACCGAGTTTCCCAACTCATTAAAAGATAAACTGGATTGGTTACTGGAACATTTTCCGTTCTTTACCTGGAAGCAACTGGTATTGTGTGGTGAAAAGCGCATGGTGTACGGCGATCATATGATAGATGATCATGTACGTCACCTGCAATATTTTAATGGAAGGAAGCACCTGTTCACTGCTGCACATAATAAAGATATAACCGGTTACGACAGGATCAATAACTGGCAGGAAGCCGCCGGCATATTTTTACAATAAACTTCTTACGACATTTATCGATACAGGGGTTGGTCTATATGCCAGCCCCTTTTTATTGTATGTGTTCAGCGTTGGGGTAGGGTATAAAAACAAGTAGCCGGCAATTGCTCATCGCCGGCTACTGAGGATACTGGAATGAACCAGAAAAATTTAAAAAAGCCAATAAGCAAGCGCAGGGAGTGATTAATAAAATCTTTGTGTTTCAGGGTACTTAATAAATAGGGAACGGATCAGGTTTTGACTCAACCGGATATATGGATTTTACTAATTTCCCTGCAGCTTATTGGTTTATAAGTTGTGGTAGCAAAGAGCTTTTTGTTGTTGCCGTTGCCGGCAACAGGATTTATCGTATGATCACCCGCCCGTTCTCGATCCGCTCATCATCACTAAACACTTCGAACAGGTAATTGCCTTTTTCAATGTTGTCAATAACAGTGGTTTGCCTGCCCTTGATATTCGCTTGTTTGATCAGGGCTCCTGCAACGTCGAATAAAAACAGCTGATATTCTTTTTCCTCAGGTCCACGCACACTAAAAAACAGCACATCGTGCTCAGCGTTCGGATATAACTTGATTCTGTGCTTTTTACTGGTAATCTGTTTCTGCACCAGTATTGTATCATTTGAATAAGTAGGTACTGATAAGGGACAACCGATGGAAGTATGTATGCCTGTTGACAATAGCACTATTGTAAACAGCACGGGTAAGTTACGGATATTAAAACGCTTTCCTACGGTTTCAATTGTGTTCATGGGTTCGTTCGTAATTGGCGATCTCTCGTTAGAGGCCAAAAGTTTTCAAAAGGGTACGGATCAACAATATCTTGAATACGGAATTTGTAACAATTAAAATCTAACCGGGCAGCGGGTTGAGCTGTTCGAGCTGTTTCCTTTACCTAATCTGATACCTAATTTTGCGTTCACAGAGAAATATGCATCATTATTAGTAGCGGTTCCTCTTTTATCGCCAGGTGCATATGGAGTAGTAGCACCATTGTTTCCACTCTTATTTGCCATTCTTGCGGCCAGTTGTGCCTGAGCCAGCGGTAAATGAGCATAGAAAGAAGAAGGATCAATATAGGTAGTGCTTACGTCATCAATATAATCAGTAAATGTAGTTCTGTGAAGAATTTCAAGGCCTATATTCACAGATTCACTGATGAAGTATTTTGCTCCAATACCGATAGGAATATTCACTTGCGTTAATTTATATTCCTTACGGCCGGGGTATTCAGCAAAGCCCTGTCCTTCGGTATGTAAAGGTTTCAGATCAACCCATTCTTTAGTCAATGGATCTATACCTTGTGGATTGTAATGGAAGATGCCGGCGCCAAATGCAACATAAGGTCTGAGCTTGGCAAAAACATCAGAAGGATCTCCTTCAATAAATACAGTAGGGTAAATTTCTGCCAGCAACATCGCTTCGGTCATTCTAGCCCGAAAGTTTGAGTTGCGGTATTTGCGGGCCTCTTCGTAACCGCCTTTACCTTTAATGATGGCATCATCACCTTCCAATGTACCTCTGTTGATCGCTAACCTTAATCCTAACCACTCATTCGGTTGGTATGAGGCGTAAGCGCCAAACATAAATTTGGTCATCGCGAAGTTGTTGTCTTTGATAAACTTGGTACCCTTTCCAGCATTACCTCCCAGATCGCCCAGGAAGTTTGTGGGTCCTAAAGAAATGCCTAATTCAAAAGAGGAGGAACTTTCGGTGTACTGGCCAAAAGAGGAAATGCAACAAGATGCACTAACCAGCAATAACAAGATACACCTCCATACAGAGTGTAAAGTTTGTTTCATGAGAATATCAGATTTAGTTTTCAGACGGTCAGAGAAATCCGGCGCTAAAATAGTAAACGCCAGTCACACTTACATTAAACGCTGAATTGTTTGTTTTTTGTGTGTAGCGATTAAAAAAATATGCAAATAAGTTTTTTATAGGTGTTTTGTTCTACTATTTTCAACTGTTAACCGGTAAAAACATCTTAATATGCTGAATACCATCTTCAATATAGATGTCGCTGCACTGTTGAAATCCCAATGAAGTGTAGAATTTACGGAGGTAAAATTGCGCACCGATAGTTATCGTAGTTTTCCCAAATAGCTCGTATGATGTACGAATAGAAAATTGCATTAGTAGTTTTCCTATACCTGTTTGTCTTACTTTAGGCGAAGTAACAACACGACCAATAGATGGTTCTTCGTATGCAATACCTGCCGGCACCAGTCGTGTATAACCAGCTAACAAATCATTTTGCCACGCCATTACATGAAATGATAATTGATCTTTATTGTCTGCATCCTGGAAAACACAATTCTGTTCAACAACAAATACTTCATTACGCAATTGTAAAATGGCATACAGTTCATATGGTGTGAGTTCGCTAAATGATTTATATATAAAGGTTATATCGTTCATCTGTATGAGTAATGAGTGGTAAGTATTAAGTTATAAGTAGTAAGTATTAAACGCGAAACGCCGAACGCAAAACGCTAAACGCTAAATGCGAAACCTGTAACCTATTTAATACCCATATTTTTCTTTCCAAAGGTTCTTCAGATATTTTCTCAGTTCTTCTTCCCGGGCATTTTTACCGGGATTGTAAAATTTGTTTCCTGTAAGCGGGGGCGGTAAATACTCCTGGTTGGAAAAATTGCCTTCATAATCATGCGAGTATTTATATCCTTTGCCGTAATCGAGTTTTTTCATCAGGTGGGTGGGCGCATTGCGAATGTGCAGGGGAACTGGCTGGTCGCCATGTGCGCGAACTGCAGCTATTGCATCGTTAATGGCTACGTAGGAGGCGTTGCTCTTAGGCGAGGTAGCCAGGTATATGGCGCATTGTGATAAAATAATGCGGGCTTCGGGATATCCTATTTTATCTACAGCCTCAAAAGTAGTATTGGCCAGTACCAGGGCCGTGGGGTTGGCATTACCAATATCTTCACTGGCCAGTATAAGCATGCGCCGGGCTATAAATTTTACATCTTCACCGCCTTCTATCATCCTGGCCAGCCAGTATACGGCGCCGTTTGGATCGCTACCACGCATACTCTTTATGAAAGCAGATATAATATCATAGTGTTGTTCACCGCTCTTATCATACAATGCTATGCGTTGTTGGGCAATTTCCATAACAGCTATATCGGTGACAACAGCTGTTTCACCCAATGTATCGGCAACCAGTTCCAGCAGGTTTAATAATTTGCGGGCATCGCCGCCAGAAATAGTTATCAGAGCCGCTGTTTCTTTCAGGTCTATCTGTTTTTTTTGCAGCTGCGGATCTTTGGCAATGGCCTGGTGTAATAATTTCACCAGGCTTTCTTCCTGCAACGGTTTTAACACATATACCTGGCAACGGCTGAGCAATGCACTATTTACTTCAAAGGAAGGATTTTCGGTAGTAGCGCCGATCAGGGTAACGATGCCTTTTTCAACAGCGCCCAACAGGGCATCCTGTTGTCCTTTATTAAATCGATGTATTTCGTCGATGAACAAAATGGCCCGTTCTTTTTCTTTGGCTTCTGCAATTACCTCCCGAACTTCTTTTACACCCGAACTAATTGCGCTGAGTGTATAGAACGGAACCTCTAATGTGTGGGCTATTATATTGGCGATGGTCGTTTTTCCTGTGCCGGGTGGTCCCCATAATATCATGGAAGGCACTTTTCCCTGTTCAATGGCCGTTCGCAATATGCTGCCTTTACCGGTGAGGTGCTCCTGACCCGTCAGTTCATCTAATGTATTCGGACGTAACCGTTCTGCAAGTGGTGTTGCTTCCATAATTAGGGGAAGAAATTATACACCTCAAGGTAACAAAATTTTGACTGATGGATTTTTGATCAGGGAACGTTTGCCTTTAAGAAACTGATGATCTTATTAATTGAATCGTCCATGGTGGTTGCTGTAAAGCCATGTTGTTCGCCAGGATATACTATTGCCTGATTCGTTACGCCCGCTGTATTGAGCTTATTTTTTAACAGGTATACCTGGTCAACCGGTACCAGTATATCTGCATCGCCCTGCAGCAGAATTGTAGGCGCCGATTTACCAGTTACAAAATTGATGGGGCTGCTATTGGTGTATATCGATGCATTTTGCGTGGGGGTAAACCCGATAATGTTGGCAAGCATGGCTGGTACAAGAGGTTGTACCGGATGATTATACAGATAAGCCAGGTCGGTAGGACCAAAATACGATACAATGGCTTTGGGTGCAATCATGTCGGCATGTTTATATCCCTGTAACAGCGCCAGGTGCGCACCAGCGCTGGCGCCCAGTAAAACAACCTTATCGGCAAATTTGTATTCGGCGCGTTTACTGAGTAAAAATGAAACGGCTGCTTTTACATCATCTTCCTGGGCGGGGAATTTATTTTGCCCGTTGCTGTATAAACGATAATTGATATTGGCAAAAGCATATCCCGGCAAAAGTTTTTTAATATCGTTTATAGAAGCGGTAAAATCTGCCTTGTCGCCCTCTATCCAGGCGCCGCCATGTATCATTATCATTAATTTAGTAGCAGTGGTGTCCCTGTTGGCCGGTAAATAAACGTCCATTTTTTGCAAGGAATGGGTCCCGTACGCAACATCCATGTAGGATCTTTCTGCGTTGGGATCATCGTTGCTTTCTTTTTTACAGGCAATAGCAAGGAGCAGTAGGCTTAGGAGTAATAGTCGTTGCATGCTCTAAAATTATAAAACGCTTTTCCAATCCGGAACAGGCCGGACAAATAAAATTGTTAAATACGTCCCCAGATGTTAGCGGGTTATGGCTTTTGATCAAATTGCTCGTACCAGGTACTGATGGTATTTTCATGAATAAGTCTTCGCAGCCTGAACATACCGGCTAAAAATGCAAGATGTATTAAGAAAATAATCCATGAAATGAGGAATAGGGCGGTTGTGGTAAGCCAGTAGGTTTTGTCCTTATAAAAAGAGGCTGCCTTAAATATGTACGACGCCATCCACCAGTTGTTCACTACCTGGGCAAATAAATAGGAGATCAATATGAAATTAATGAGATATAAGATATTGAACAGGCGTTTTTGCCTGGGCGAGAGCGGCGTATCGGGATAATTATAATTCAGCATGGATAAGCCATGGTAAACAAACAGGAATACCAGGCCGTAGGCAATGATATCTATACAGCTTATTAGTATGCCACCTCTATAAAGTAACAGGCTGAATGAGAGCATGCCTTTAAATGCCACCAGTATCAGCTGCACAATACAAATAGCCCTGAATATTTTCCATGATGCGGTAAATTCTTTCATTGGAAGGGTATAATTGAAATTAGCATTTTATTCAAAACTGTCAATCAGTTGCAGTCGTGCATTCACCCTGAGATATAAAAATTTTTTCATAAAAAAAGTCCCCCGACTGAGTCGAGGGACATTAAAGTAGTTCAAATAATATTCTACTGCAAATTCAACTTTATCTGTAATTCATCGAATTGTTTTTGATCGATGGCGCTGGGAGCATCGAGCATTACATCGCGACCGCTGTTGTTTTTAGGGAAAGCGATAAAGTCGCGGATGCTTTCGCTGCCGCCCATAATGGCGCATAAACGATCGAAACCATAAGCGATACCACCATGCGGCGGAGCACCGTATTCAAAAGCGCCCAGTAAAAAGCCAAATTTGTGCATGGCTTCTTCCTCGCTCATACCCAGGGCGGCAAACATTTTTTCCTGCAGGTCGCGCTGGAAAATACGAATGGAACCACCGCCAATTTCATTACCATTCAGCACCATGTCATACGCATTGGCCTTAATGTTAGCATACGGATGTTTTAAATACTCAGCAGCATTTTCAATCACCGGATTGTTTTTGATCATAATGTCAATATGATCAGGCTTGGGCGAAGTGAACGGGTGGTGACGGGCTACCCAGCGATTATCGTCTTCGCTGTATTCGAACAACGGGAAGTCGAGCACCCATAATAATTTAAACTCTTCTTTTTTGCGCAGGTTCAGGCGCTCACCCATTTCGAGCCGCAATTCACTGATGGCTTTGCGGGTTCTTTCTTCAGCCCCGGCCAGTATCAGCACCAGGTCGCCTGCTTTGGCGCCGGCGCCGTCAGCAATAGCTTTCAGTTTATCTTCTGTAAAGAATTTATCTACGCTGCTTTTATAGGTACCGTCTGTATTGCATTTAATGTATACCAGGCCCTGCATACCAATCTGCGGGCGTTTTACCCATTCCGTCAGTTCGTCGGTTTGTTTACGGGTATAGTCTGCACAGCCCGGTACGGCAATGGCCACCACTGTTTCAGCCTCGTTGAACACCTTAAATTCAGTTCCGGCAATCAACTCACCAGCCGCAGGCAGTTTACCATCTTTATTAAAGGCTGATTTTATATTGAGTAATTGCATGCCAAAGCGAATGTCGGGTTTGTCGTTGCCATATTGCCACATAGCATCTTCCCAGGTCATGCGTTGCACTTTTTCGGTAATCTCAACGCCCTTCACGGTTTTGAAGATATGTTTGATCATGCCTTCAAACATGTTCAGGATATCTTCCTGCTCAACAAAGCTCATTTCACAGTCAATCTGGGTGAACTCCGGCTGGCGGTCGGCACGCAGATCTTCGTCGCGGAAGCATTTTACTACCTGGTAATACCGGTCGTAACCGCTCACCATTAATAATTGCTTAAAGGTTTGCGGTGATTGGGGTAAAGCATAAAACTGACCGGGGTTCATACGGGATGGCACCACAAAGTCACGCGCCCCTTCCGGCGTAGATTTAATCAGGAAGGGGGTTTCAATATCCATGAAAAGGTTATCGTGCAGGTAATTGCGGGCAGCCCGGTTAACGGCATACCGCAACTCCAGGTTTTTCTTCACTATATTCCGGCGCAGATCGAGATAACGGAATTTCATGCGCAAGTCATCGCCGCCATCAGTCTCATCCTGGATGGTGAAGGGCGGTGTTACGGATTTATTAAGAATAGCATAAGTCGCTATTTTAATTTCAATATCACCTGTTGGCAAATTGGGGTTCTTATTACTGCGTTCAGAAACAACACCTGTAGCCTGTATTACAAATTCACGACCCAGGGGCTGCTGGTCAAGTTGATTATTCAATTCTTCACCCAATAACAACTGGGTAATACCATAGCGGTCTCTCAGGTCAATAAAAGTAATACTACCAAACTTTCTGATGGTTTGCACCCAGCCGGCAAGTGTTACCTGTTGCCCGGTTTGTGCAATCCGTAATTCTCCACAGGTGTGAGTTCTATACATTCCTATTATATTTTAATAATCTGATAAGTTCTGTTATTATTAGCCATTTAAGGCCTCCCGCTTTACGGGGAGGGCAAAGGTAATTCAAAACGGGTATGCTTTCAAAGGAGGGTAGGTTGTGAACCAATTTATAGGGTGCGATCTTCAAAATCGGGCAAAATATGCGATTTTTTTGCCATTTCTTCCAGTAGCTGCTTATTTCTCTTTACTAATTTTAACATTGTGCTTTTTTATTAACTGACAGTGTACTACATATTGTATGGTATTTTTTATTATTTTTCTGCCCTGGATTATTGTTTTGTATGGCTACCGCTTTTCAGGCAGGAAATTTTGCTCAGAACGGTAACAAAAACAATAGCTCAATTACCAATATCATATAATGAACTCCGGAATTATTTTTTTGCTGATAGTAGTGGTTATAGGTGGGTATTCCTGTGCCCATTTTTTACGTAAGAAATACCTGACTCAAAAGGTAAAGGACCAGTATTACAATAAGCACAGTGCATACGATGCCATTCTTCAACAGTATATTCCTTACTACCGCAATTTAGATGCTGCACAACGGGACCGCTTTCTGAAAAGGACCCTCATTTTCAGGGTAACCAAGCATTTCGAGTTTGTAGAAATGGAAGAGGAAGAGCATATGTCGCTCCTGGTGAGCGCTGCGGCTATTCAACTCACTTTTGGTTTGAAGCATTACCTGATGGACCATTTCGACAAGATCTACATTCTGAAAAGGGATTACCACTTCGGCTTATTTAACGTGCCTTTCCAGGGCCATGTAAGCGACGATGGTATTTATCTTTCGTGGAATAATTTTTTAAGGTCCTATGCCAATTATACCGATGGCGATAATGTTGGGCTGCATGAAATGGCGCATGCGCTGGCGTACGTAAATTTTACGGTGCGTGACGGGGAAGATGAAGCGTTCCAGTTCCAGTATATGCGGTTCAATTTAACCGGGCGACCGGTATTTAACCGCATGAAGGCGGGGGAAATGAACATGCTGGGAAGTTATGCTGCAACCAATTATCACGAGTTTTGGGCGGTTTGTGTGGAACACTTCTTCGAGCGGCCGGAAACTTTTAAAATACAACTGCCTGAATTATATGAGGCTATATGTAAATTGCTCAACCAGGACCTGTTAAAACCCGGTTTGTTGCTGCAACCGGTGGTGGAAGAATATAGTTAATACTAACAGATATATAAATTTACCCTTAGGTACTTCCTTTTTCAAAATATTCTTTCTACTTTGTAGTCGATTAGAACCCTCTAATGATCACCACCCTTTAATTGCCATCCCCCCATATTCCCTGAAAACCGTTATTTGATCCATCTCTATTTGAAAACCGTATCTGTTGATCTGATCCCGTCCATCATTTACGAAAGAAAAATAGAGCCTTATGGAGATTTTGATCATTTTTCTGGTGGTCTTCGGTATCATTATTATGCAAGGTCCCGTTGTCAAGTGGTACAATTATCTGTATGAAAAAAGACAGTATAAGCTATTTCTTGGCCAGGAAACCGTGTACCATGCCATCGTTTCACAACACCTGAAATATTACAACCGGCTGAGCATCGAAAAGCAGCACAAATTTCTATTCCGGACATTTCTGTTCAAAAAAGCTAAAAAATTCCATTATATAGAAGTGGAAGAAAGCGCAGAAATGCCTATTCTTATCAGTGCCACTGCAGTTCAGTTAACCTTGGGACTGGACAAATACCAGTTCAATTTTTTCAGGGATATCTATGTGCTGAAAGACGATTATCATTACGGGTTTTATTCCCGGCCTTTTGAGGGGCACGTTGATCACAGCGGCATTTATTTATCGTGGGACAAATTTATAAAAGGCGTGAAGGGGCTTACACCCAATTGCAATATGGGTTTACACGAAATGGGGCATGCGCTGGCCTATGTAAACTTCATTACTCAAACAGAGGAAGACAAGCATTTCAAAAAAGAATGGATGAATTTTTCGAAAGTAGCCCGTCCTATTTTTGAAAGCATGCGCCATGGCGCTAAAAATTTGCTCGACGATTATGCAGGCACTAATTATCAGGAGTTTTGGGCGGTAAGTGTAGAAGTGTTTTTCGAGAACCCCGTTCGCATGCGTCATGATATGCCTGAGCTATACTCTTCCATGAGCACTTTGTTGCGACAAGATCCGATTGAATTATTACATGTTAATAAACTGGCTGCCTAGCGCACTATTTTACTCAGCCTAATATTGAGTATTGTGTTTTTATTGTCGAATGTATTCCGACTTGTCGGGAAGCATTCGACATTTTTTTTTCAAAGAGATTCCGGGGATATATTCCGTTTATACATTCCTGATATCAGGACACTTTTTCAACCGGTATGGCTGAAGGGGCAGGGGCGTTTGCAGCGAGCTCTTTTTTTCTATGTAGTGGGGAATATACCAGGTAATAATAGAACAGTACCAGCAACCCCAGCGCAAAAGGAATGATGCAATATGGCTTTACCTGTTCGTCGACCTCCAAAAACTCAGCGATCATCCACATGGAATTGGCGCTTATCCATAAAGTGATGGCAATATTATGGGTAAGCTCAGCCATGATATGCCGCGTTCGCCAGGCAATAAAAATAGCAATGGAAAGGGTAGGAACGATCATGGCAATCCCCACCGTTTTAAACACCAGGCACCAGCAAATATCCTTTGCCAGCCAGAACAGAATATGCAAATTCTCCATTTTGCGGAATTTGGCTGGTATAACATACAAGTCTTTTGATTCCTGCCCCACGGTGAATGATTTGAGATTTAATAATATGAAACCGTGTGCAAAAATATAAAAGAGTTGGTTTATTTCGATAATACACGTTTAAATCGCTGTATATCGGCTTCGGCTTGCAGTGGTGACTGGTGCTGAATATGTTGCACCAGCTGCGGTGCAAAAAAAGGCGCCAGGGAGCATCCTTTGGTACCCATTCCATTGAAAATACCAATGGCCGGGTGTAGCGGATGGAACCCCACAAAGGGCCGCCGCTCAATCGTTGCGGGGCGCACGGCTGCTGTATGTTCAAGCAAACGGACAGGCGCCTTTATCCAATGTTTCAGCATGGCCATGGTCCTTTCCCGGAATGCCTCTGTAGGCTGATCGCTGGCAAAATCCCATTCATACGAGGAACCTACCCAGAAAATATTATCCCGCCAGGGTACCCAGTTGATCCCTTTTTTAAAAATACGGTTGGTGGGCATATCGTTCGCTTCTACCAGCAATACTTCGCCTTTATTGGGAGCAAAAGGCAGGTTGGCGAACCAGGGATTATTAAAGGATGTAATGCCATCGCAAAAAATAATGCGTTGCGCAGTAATGTCTTTATACTGTATTTTATCCGATTGTATTTGCAGTTGCGTGTTATCGAATTTTTCTTCGAGCAGGTTGTTCCCGCTCAACAGTAAACGACGGTAAGCCGGCAATAGTTCTGGCAGGTTTACCAGGTAACAAGGGGTGATAGTGCCATACCCAAAATCATAATTAAAGAAATTGCTCCAGCTACCCGGTTCGTTTTGTATAGAAAGATATTGGGTATCCTCCGCATACCGTTTTTCATAAGCCAGTTTCATTTGGGGGGTAGGAAAAAAATCGATGATATCTTTTTGTTCAATGGCCGTTATCTGTAACAGCTTTCCCAGTTCGGTGTATTGTTGCCAGGCAAAAGGCATCACTTCATCGATCATCCAGGTTTTTACAATCCGTCGTCCGGTAACCGGGTTAATAATACCGGCCGCTACTTTGGAAGCTGCATCCGGGCGGTTGTCATCGATCACCAAAAAAGAACAACCCGCTTTTTGTAACGACCGGCTTAGAAATGTTCCGCAGATCCCTTGTCCGATTAGTAGGAAATCAACATGCATGGTGCAAAAATACGGGTAACCCCCCAATCCGCCTGTTGGCGGAGGGCGATAAAAAAAGGGCCGCATCATTTGATGCAGCCCCATATATAACTTAATACCTGAATTATTACTCCACTTTCACATTCACGCCTTCGCTATGACTGGTAAATTCAGGGGCATACATACATTGAATGGTCGTAATGCCATTGCTGAACGTACCGGTGTGTGTAACAAACAAAGGATATTCGAATACGTAAGTGCCTTTTGGCAGTTGACCAAAGAAGAAGTTGGTGCTGGCATCTTTGGTTGATTCGTAATAACCCAGTCCGCCCTGCCATTTATATTCACTGATCACATTCACCGGTTCCATGCAGGCTGCCCGCATGTCTTTCATGTGCACATATTCCATAGTACGATCAACGCGCAGTTCAATACGCACTTTTACCTTGTCGCCTACTTTCATTACATCGCCTTCATTCACGGGTTGTAAAACCGGACCGCGATCGGTATTCTTTTCTACAAACAGTTTCTTCGACAACTGTAATGGCGTGGCAGCATGAGTGATCTTGTCGAGGTTCTCAAAATATTGCCAGTATACGGCACCCCAGGAGACGGCCGCGTTGGCTGCGCTGTTAGCAGACGATACGGTTACTTTGATATTACCCATCTCCGGTTTCACCTGTTTTTCATCGAACACTTTTTTGAAGTAACCGGTGCCCGCTTCCTGTTGCTGATCTTTGCTACGAATGGTGGTATTGCCAAGATCAATGGTGATGTCAGGTGTGTTGGTCAATAAGTCGGTACCCTGTAATAGCAATGCGTAACAGGCATCTGCCGTGGCTTTGGTGGTTCTCCAGTTCTGGGTTTGCTTTTGTTTCAGCAACCACACTTTCATATCGTTTACTGCCGGGATATCATTTGTTACTTCCGTAAAAGTTTCTATCAGTAATGATTGTGCCTCAATGGGAGCCTGGTACCAGTAATAACCACCGGTAAATTCTTTCCAGTACATGCCCATTTCTTCATTGGTAAGCGCGTTTTCTTTTATAGATTTTACAATGTTTCGGGCGGTTTGTACATCGCCGGTACGGAACAGAGACAACGCGATCATGCCTTGCATGTTCCGGCTATTTTTTAACCAACCTTTCTGTGCCTGTGAACGGTAATAATTATAGGCTTTAAACGTACTGCCCGGTACACCGTATTCAGGGAAGAAACTGCGCATGTACAAATACTGTATGTGCAATGAGCTAATAAAATCATTTTCGGGCAGCGGCTTCTTGCTGTGTTTCAGCATGTTCTCATAATCTTCTTTAACGCGCGCATCGAGATAAGGGATCGCCTTTTTAATGATCTCGTCGAGGATATCGTTTGAAGGCAGGGCCTTCAGTTTTTTAAGGTGACCGATACCGGTTAATATGTATTGTGTGATATACCGGTCATCGGGCCCACCCTTGAACCATACAAAACCACCATTGGAGCTTTGCAGTTCCTTTAATTTGGTGATTGATTTGGTCAACTCGCCGCTCATGCGAACCAGGTCGAACAACAACGCAATGTTCTTTTTTTGTTGTGCTTCATTTTTGGCCTGTAATACCCAGGGCGTTTCCTGCAACAGCACTGATTTCAGTTCCTCATTTTTTTGCAGGTTGCTCAGCAGGGCAGCGGTATCCGCCGTTTTCCAGCGTTCGAATATCTGTTTGATCTTTGGTGATGCATTGGCAATGGTGCTGGCCAGCGCATTGGCATAATACCTATTGAATACCTGTTCTGCACAATCGTATGGATATTCCATCAGGTAAGGTAATGCCTGCACTGCATACCAGGCCGGGTTGGCAGTATATTCAACCGTAAGCGCGTGGTGGTTCAGGGTTTCGCTGGCGCCGCTCTTCACCAGTTTTTCAAACACAAAGTTTTTGGTGGTGTTGCCACGAACAGGCAGGGGCAGACTTTCTGTTACCAGCATACGGTTGCTCACCACCGGCAGTATAGCTTCTTCGCCATCGCTGATATTGCCTGCTTTGGCAATAAGGCGGTAAGTAACGGGTTTGTTATACTGGTATGGAATTTCAATGCTGAAGCTGACCGGCTGACTTTGTTTAGCCGCCACGGTAAAATACTGGTTGGGCATTACATTCTTGAACCAGCCATCAACCGGTTGATTGGTAGTGGCATCGATCAACAGCAATTGTACCTGACCGGTTATTTCTTTATCAGTGAGGTTGGCAATTTTACCGCTGAAGTTCATGCGATCGCCTTCGCGTAAAAAGCGGGGGGCATTGGGTTGCACCATCAGGTCTTTCTGCGTAACAATGGTTTTTTCATCGTACCCAAAAGAAAGGTCTTTGGTGTGTGCCAGGCTCATCCATTTCCATTGCGTTACCGCTTCGGGCATGGTGAACGAAAACTCAATATTCCCGTTGGCATCGGTATGCAGATCGGGGAAAAAGAAAGCCGTTTCATTGAAGTTCTTGCGGATCTGAACGGCGCCCTCCTGTTCGGGAGTGGGCTTTTTAGCCTTTGCTCCCTCTGCATACAATTCACCCTGTTGTGCAAAAGTGCCTTCTTTAGCTGCAGCTCCCGAATCTTCAATCATTAATCCTTTACTACCATCCGGATCGTTTTTTAGATCCGGTACTTGTATTCGTCTCGGTGACCCAGCCATGGCAGCCTCCGGCGCAGCACCAGGCGCTGCTGATTTCGCCAATGCACGATTGCCCCGGATGCTCATGCCGATTCCACCACCCCATCCATGACTAAGATCAAGCACCATCCCCTGCTCATTCACCATCCCCAGTTCATCATAGGTTTTGGTAACCGGACTGTATAACTGAATAGCATTATTTTTTTCCATTGACTGCACAAGGCTGAAATTAAGACCGCCTTCCCATGCGCGTCCCATGCCGAAGTGGTCCCATAACGTTGGCTTTTCCCAGTTGTGTGGTTCAAACTGATCCAGGGAGGCATCGTACATAGCGGTAAGCATTTCAGCTGCTACCTTTTCTCCTTTATAACCGCTTATTTTTACTTTCCATTTTTCTTCACTGCCGGGCAGGGTTTTATCGCGGAAGGTTTCATAAGCAATAGTCAATTCCTTGTTTGTATACGGCACTGTAAACGTGAGCGCATCTGAATATACCCGGTTGTTTTTTACGAATGCCATCTGTATGCCAAAACCACCGCGGTCATTTTCAGTAACAGGTAGTTCAAAAGAACGGCTGTTCTTATTCAGGGTGAAAAAACTTCTATCGCTTTTGTTTTCTTTTTTGATCACTTCATGGATCACAAACGCATTATCTACCGTTGCACTTACCTGGTAAGTCGCTTTATCACCCGGCTCCAGGGTGGTTTTGCTGCTTTCAATACTACCGCTGGCCAGCGAACTTTCAATTGTCTGGTTAAACAATTGCACATAGGCCACTTCTTTCACTTCCTCACCATATTTATCTTTGGTAACCGCCTCTATAACATACCATCCTGGCGTAAATGAAGCACGGTCAACGGTGAACGGTTTTTTGTTTGATGTGGTGTCTGTTTTTTCCCACACCTTTTGTTCTTTCTCCCATTTGGCAGGTTCGTTCTCATCTTTATAAACATCGTACGGAAATAACCCGTAGAACTCCTGTTGTGACAATGCGAACTGATCGGGTTGCGGCCATAAGCGATTTCTGAACGTACGACCGGGTGTTTTCAACTTGTACGCTGAAACCGTAACGGTCGTTTTTTCAAATACATCATTCAGGTTGGTGCTCGACAGCTTAATATTTTTGAGGCTGTCGGCATGTATTTTTTCAGGCAGTTCCATTTTCAGTTTCAGTGCCTGGTAGGCTACCGCTACCTGGGTATTGCCGCTCCGGGTTTCACCGGCCGCATCAGTTACATCGGCCGTTACTTCATAATAAAAAGTGGGCTGGTCTTTTTTCGAAACACTGTTATCGGGCAGCGCTTTAAACACAATTTTAAATTCACCTTTGGCATCCGTAGGTACATCGCCATGCGCAATCTCCACTTCTTCACGGCCATACGGCGGCCAGATCATTTTGCGAAATCCGCTATAAAACCACATGGGCATAATGGTTTTGCGCACTACGCGGTATTTTACCGTGGCTCCATCAATGGCATTGCCTGCATATGCTTTGGCCGTACCACTCACCGTTATGTTTTCGTTCAAACGGTATGTGCCGGTTGGTTTGTTGATCTCTACCAGGAATTTGGGACGTTTATATTCTTCTACTGAAAAGTGAATGTTGTATTGAGTGATGAGATCCTGGAGCATAAATTCGCCGGTCAGCACATTAGTAGGCAATGTTATTTTACCCGAATAAGCACCATATTCATTGGTGGTTACAGCTATGGAATCTACCTGCTGGCCATTTACATCTGATAAGGATATGCTGGTGGCAAAATTGGGAATAATGGTTGTTTCGCGGGTTTGCATATTCCTGCTTACCATTATGCCTTTAAAGTGTATGGTTTGGCCCGGCCGGTAAATAGAACGGTCGGTAAACAGAAAAGTCATTTTTTGATCTTTCACAGATGTATTAGCCGCCTGTGGATATGAATAATTGTACTGATAATCATCCAGGTACAAATGATCGTCGCCGTGGGTTATTTCGAGCTTGAATGTATTTTCATTATTGTTCTGGGCCGGAATAATTTTTACATACCCGTTCTCATTAGCGGTACTGCTTTGTCCCTTGCTTTCGGTATACTTACGTATGTTATAATTGTAAGAGCGATACCATACCTGCACTTTGGCATTGGACAATGGCTGACCTGTTTCGCGGTTCAGTACAAAATACTCCGTGTCTTTATTAATGTATGCAATGTTCGATACATAGAAATATTGTACGGCCAATTGATTACCCATCAGGTGAAATTTATCGTCTACACTGGCCAGTAAAGCATATTCACCCACTGGTAATGCCTCAACTTTTATTTCTGTGGAATGCCGTTGATAATCTTTGGTGTCGGGTAACGACTGATTAAAGGTTTTAAGGGCTGACAGCTTTAACAGTTTTTTCCAATACTCATCATCCCAGCTATCGGTACCAAGGGCCTCGCGGGTTTTTGCATCTATTTTTATGAGGCGGAAATTCAGTTTGGTAAAATTACGCCAGGATACAAGGGTGCGAAAAGGCTGACCCGGTACATTTACCTTTTCGGTTTGCAGGTTCACCTCATTACGCGTGATCTCATTCATGAGGTTGGCGCAGTTTATTTTTCCTTCACTGCTATCTTTCTGCGCCATCACTTTATCACAAATGCGTACGGCTTTCAGGTAATCATCCCGGTATAGTTCGCCTTTCGCCGGATCATATTTTTGCGCCTGGGTAGTATGCCATTGCGCTATTAAGTACCAGGCTTGCGTAGCGGCTGGAATCAAACCATATCTATTACCGATCTGTTCCAATGCTTTTATAAAGAGTGTATCCTTGTTTTCCAAAGTTGCATTGCCATGCACAAACTGCAATCTGTCAATATCCGCATCGATGAATGCATCGGGTTTGGTATCAGCAGCATGAAATTGTAACAGGCGTTGATACAATTGCAGGGCTTTAAAATGCAGGGATACACTATCGCGGGTAGTAAAAGGGTGTTTCATAAATGATGTAGCTGTTGCAAATGCCGCTTCATCATCTATTTCAAAAGCATATACCGGTTTGGTAATGGTGCGTTCACTGTTCTGGAAATAACCGAGTGCCCGGTGTGCCAGCAGGTCGAACAGGGTAGGGCGTAAATGCCGAACGTTGCCTTTTATAATTATCGGATCAAACGGTTCGAGTTTTGTTTGCTGTAATTGTTTTTCATTGCTGATGGATGCGAGGTATAAGTCGCTTATTTTTTTATGAAAATCATCTGTGCTCCAGGTGGCCAGATCTGTTTTGTTAAAGTTTACCGTTTGTGTGCGGTTGTATAACTGCCAGCGGTGCTGCTGAAACCAGTTCCAGTATTTCTGAGCAGATATGCTTTGTAAAACAGCACGAACCGGATCTTTGGATGTAGCTATTTCAGTCTCCAGCTGTTCTATATTTTTTTTAACAGCATCTTCCTGTTTCATCTGTTGTAATTCTGCCCGGTATAACAAGGCCTTGATCACCTGGGCATCGTTCCCTTCTTTTTTAGCAAGCGAATAAATAGTATTCACTGCAGTAAGGGCCGATTCGGTGAGACCGCTTTTCTGAATAAGACTATCAATTTTTTTCCATTCCCTATCGTAGGTTTTCATCTTCTGTTGCGCATTTGTTACAAATACAAATAAGGTTGCACATAGTACTGATAAAATTCTCTTAAATATCATTCGCCCAAATTTTATACAAGTTAATGAATACTGAAGTAGTAAGAGGTAAGAGCTGCGACTTCCAACATTTCGATGCAAGATGCTAATAAATTACATACATCAAAATGTTAAAGTGCCCATCGTTAATGCATAGGGGTTAACCATCATAAACAGAATTATATATGGTAATATTAAATATAAGTCATTGACCCATATTATTGTACAACGTAAGTGCCAGATATTTCGTTCTACGTGTATCAAAGCCCTTAACTCGCACAAAACATCCACAATGAAAAAAACGTGTATTCAAATTCTTTTTATGCTGCTCGCCTTTTCGGCGCGTGCCGGTAATAATGACGGCATGCTGAGCATTACCAATTTAAGCCGGCAGGATGTGATCATTGAGGTAGATGGCCGGCCCTATCCCGATTGCAACAATGCGTTGTTTCTTCGTGATCTTACAGCAGGTAATCACATGGTAAAAGTGTATGTTGAAAGAGGCAAAACTTTTCCTTTCAAACGGATAACGCTCTACAGCAAGACGGTGTATGTAAAGCCGAAGTATTATGTTGATGTTATCATTAACCGGTTTGGCCGCGCATTGATCGATGAACAGTTGATAACCGACAGCCGGTATGATAATGATGGCAGGAATGACCGCAGTGACAGGGACGACTGCAATAACGATGATCGCCCCATTCGTGACCCGCGCAATACCTTTCCCAGAAATGATAACGCAGTACCCAAACCAATAGCCGATGACACGTTTAATGCATTCATTGAAACGATACGACGGGAAAGCTTTGACGATTCGCGCATGACCATTGCCAAATCGATCATAGATCAGAATTATTTCACTTCGGCCCAGGCCAGGCAGTTGGTTGCGTTGTTCTCCTTTGAAAACAATAAGGTTGAGATAGCCAAGTATATGTATGGCAAAACGCTCGACCGCAAGAATTACTTTATTATTTACAATGCCTTTACTTTTAGCAAAAGCAAGGAAGAACTGGCGGAGTATATCAGGAACTATAAATAACAGGCAATAAAAAACCTTGCAGATCTTGCTTCGCTGTTACTGCCAGGCAAATTCTGCAAGGTTTTATGTATACGAACAAGTTCTGTTTACTTCTTAATGATCTTGGCCATGGTTACGCCGATATCAGCAGGGCTCGATACCACGTGAATACCACATTCTTCCATGATCTTCATTTTGGCTTCAGCTGTATCTTCTGCACCGCCTACGATGGCGCCAGCGTGACCCATTCTACGTCCGGGAGGAGCAGTTTGGCCGGCAATAAAACCAACAACGGGTTTTTTACCATTTTCTTTATACCAGCGGGCTGCTTCAGCTTCCATGCCACCGCCAATTTCACCAATCATTACGATGCCTTCCGTTTCAGGATCGTTCATAAACATTTCCAGCGCTTCGCGGGTAGTGGTGCCAATGATGGGGTCGCCACCGATACCAACAGCTGTAGAAACGCCTAAACCGGCTTTAGCTACCTGGTCAGAGGCTTCGTAAGTGAGGGTACCCGATTTGGAAACGATACCAATTTTACCGGCTTTGAATACAAAACCAGGCATGATACCTACTTTACATGCACCGGCGGTAATAACCCCCGGGCAATTGGGCCCGATAAGGCGGGTTTTTGTACTCTGCAGGTACAATTTGGCTTTCACCATATCCTGCACAGGAATACCTTCAGTGATACAAATTACCAGTTCAATGCCGGCATTGGCAGCTTCCATAATAGCATCTGCGGCGAAAGCCGGTGGTACAAATATGATCGACACATTGGCCCCGGTTTCCTTTACTGCTTCCGCTACGGTATTAAATACCGGCCTGTCCAAATGCAATGTGCCACCTTTATTTGGTGTAACGCCTCCCACTACATTGGTACCATATTCTATCATTTGCGTAGCATGAAAGGTACCTTCTGTACCGGTAAAGCCCTGCACCAGGATCTTTGATTGTTTGTTTACTAAAATACTCATCAGCGGAAATTTAAGTTGCCGACATTTATCGGGTGTGCAAAAATAGGGTATAATGGGCAATAACCCAATGTGATAATGTGCTGATTTGCTAATGTGCTAATTAAAGTTCCGGGAACGTTTGCGGAGGTTATTCTTTCATTAACTTATCCATATCCCGGTTCTCATCGATCTTACCGGTTTGTTCCAGCATACGCATATCCTTGGCGTCTTTTAAAAACTCAGAGGCAAAAATGAATTCATTCAGGCGCTCATTCTTACTAAAAATGATCTCTTTATTGTTGCCTTCCCATTCTTTTTTACCCTGGTGCATGAAAACGATATGATCGCCAATTTCCATTACGCTGTTCATATCGTGCGTATTCACTACCGTAGTGATGTTATATTCAGTGGTGATCTCTTTAACCAGTTTATCAATAACCAGCGAGGTTTGCGGGTCGAGCCCCGAGTTGGGTTCATCGACAAAAAGATATTTAGGATTTAACACAATGGCCCGTGCTATACCCACCCTTTTTTTCATCCCGCCGCTTAGTTCGGCAGGAAATTTTTTATTAACGTCTTTCAGGTTTACGCGGTCTAGCACCTCGTTCACCCGTCTTAATTTTTTCGAATAGGTATCCTGTGTAAACATGTTCAGGGGAAACAATATGTTTTGTTCAACCGTTAAACTGTCGAATAAAGCGGAACCCTGGAACAACATGCCTATCTGCTGGCGGATCTCTTTTCTTTCTTCGTTGTTCAGTTTGTTGAAGTCTTTATTGTTGTAGCAGATCTCACCTTCATCGGGTACTATCAAACCCACCATGCATTTCATCAAAACCGTTTTACCGCTACCACTGGCGCCGATAATAAGGTTGCATTTGCCAGCCGTCATATTGGCGTTTACACCGTTTAATACGGTTTTCTCGCCAAATCCTTTCTTTATATTTTTTAATTCGATCATGGTTTATGAATTCATGCTACGGAGGCTTGTCATTCGAGCCGTTTCCGGGAGATTAACATCTATAACTTATTAATGTTGTATCAGTTCTGTATTTTTTTACTTTAACAGCAAAGCCGCCAGTACGTAATCTGCAAATAAAATGGTGACGCAACTTACCACTACCGATTTGGTGCTCGAGCGACCGATCTCAAGCGCTCCGCCTTGCACATAATAGCCATAATAAGCAGGTATACTGGATATTATGAAAGAGAAGGTGTAGGCTTTTACCAGCGCAAAAAATACATTATACTGTTGAAAATTGTCCAACAAGCCTTTATCATACAAATTAGGCGCTACTATACCAGCTGTGGTCACTGCCAGCCGGCCCCCATAAATACCTAATGCGGCTGAGAATACCACCAGCAACGGGATCATGATAAGGGCGGCTATAATTTTGGGTAATACGAGATAGGCTTTGGTATTGATACCCATAATTTCCAGGGCGTCAATTTGTTCGCTAACCCGCATGTTGCCCAGCTCACTGGCTATTTTACTGCCTACCACACCTGCAAGCACAATACATACCAGGGTAGGGGCAAACTCCAGGATAACCGTATCTCTAACAATGGTGGCAATGGCCGACAGGGGAATAACGGGGCTAACCAGCTGATAGGCTGTTTGTAAAGCAGACACAGCCCCCATAAAAACGGAAATGATCACTACAATACCCAAAGAGCCGATCCCTATTTCATTGCATTGGTGCATCAGCTCTTTCCAATACATTTTCCAGTTTTCAGGTTTCGAAAACATTCCTTTAATCATCAACAGGTAACGGCCAAATTCTGTAAATAAAGTCATGATAAATAAGCAATAATGTAAAAATACATTTTAACCGGGAAATGGCAAGGCCGGAAACTGTTTGTGGTTTGTTGTTTATGGTTTGTGGTTGCAGGCAATCCGGCTTGCGCGCAAATAATGAACCTGCCCGATATGCGAAGCAACTATAAACAACAAACTATAAACCATAAACTCCTCCCCCTTCAGGGGGAGGGGGTTATTTCTTCTTCCACCAGGCTGGCTTTTTAGCCGCGTCTGCTGTAGAATTTTTACATTTTAACTGGGCGTCAATAACGGCTATCAACGCCATATTGTAAATGCTGCGAACCGAACTACCCAGCTGCAATACATGCACGGGTTTTTTCAGACCCAGCAAAATGGGACCTACCGCATCAGCGCCGCCAATGGCCTGCATCAGGTTGTACGCAATATTGCCCGCAGCCAGGTTGGGGAAAATGAGGGTATTCACTTCCTGACCTACCAGCTCGCTGAAGGGGTAATTATCGCGTAAAATTTCCTGGTTGAAGGCGATGGTTGCCTGCATTTCACCATCTATAATAATAGTGGGATCTTTTTGCTTAACGATGTCCTTGGCCTGGGCTACCAAACGTGCTTCGGGCGAATCGCTGCTGCCGAAGTTGGAATAGCTCAGCATGGCAATGCGCGGAACAAGATTAAAACTGCGCACTTCTTTTGCTGCCAGTAAGGTGATATCAGCCAACTCTTCGGCCGTTGGGTTGAAGTTTACTGTTGTGTCGGCCAAAAATAACGGACCTCTTTTGGTCAGCAGCATGTACATGCCGGCGATCTTCTTCACGCCTTCTTCCACCCCGATCACTTGCAGGGCCGGACGGATAGCTTCTGCATAATTGCGGGTTAAACCAGATATCACAGCATCAGCATCACCCGTTTCCACCATCATGCAACCAAAATAGGTGCGGTCCTTCATCTGTTTGCTCGCCTCGTACTGGTTAACCCCTTTACGCTGGCGTTTTTTGAAGAACATTTCACCGTATTGCCTGCGTTTTTCTTCATACTCATCATTACGCGGGTCAATGATGGGCATATCGTCGATATCAATATTATTTTCCGCTGCTATCTCCCTGATCTTTTTCTCATCACCTAACAAAATGGGGTAAGCGATGCCTTCTTCAAAAGCAATTTGGGCGGCCTTTAAAATTTTCTGGTTATCCGCTTCGGTAAACACCAGTCGTTTGGCATTGCGGCGGGCTTTGGCGCCCAGTACACGCATCAGCTGGTTATCGAGACCAAGGCGTTTGTTCAGCTCAATCGCGTATGTGTCCCAGTTGGTGATCTTAATCTGGGCTACGCCGCTCTCAATAGCGGCTTTGGCTACTGCCGGGGCAACGGTACTCAATAACCGGGGATCGAGCGGTTTGGGAATGATATAAGTAGGCCCGAACGACATACTTTTTTCATTGTAGGCAATATTTACAATATCGGGTACAGGGCTCTTGGCCAGTTCGGCCAATGCTTTAACAGCAGCCAGCTTCATGGCTTCATTGATTTGCGTGGCGCGAACGTCTAATGCACCACGGAAGATGAACGGAAAGCCCAGCACATTATTTACCTGGTTGGGATAATCGCTGCGGCCGGTAGCCATGATGATATCTTTGCGGCATGATGTTGCATCTTCATAGCTGATCTCAGGATCGGGGTTGGCCATGGCAAATACGATCGGATTTTTGGCCATGCTTTTTACCATCTCCTGGGTTAAGGTATTGCCTTTGCTAAGCCCGATGAATACATCAGCATGTTCAAGCGATTGTTCAAGCGTAACATGTTTGCCTTTGGAGATAAATTCTTTTTTCAGTTCATCCAGGTCGGTCCGGCTTTCATGAATGAGCCCTTTACTATCAAACACTAAAATGTTTTCACGAACAGCGCCCAGTGCTTCGTATAATTTTATACAGGCAATAGCGGCGGCGCCGGCTCCGTTCACTACAAAGCGACACTTTTCTATCTTTTTCTTTTGTATTTCCAGGGCGTTCAGCAAAGCGGCAGCGCTGATGATGGCAGTACCGTGCTGGTCATCGTGCATCACCGGAATTTTCATTTGCGCTTTCAGGTGCTTTTCAATATAAAAGCATTCAGGCGCTTTAATATCTTCGAGGTTAATGCCACCAAAAGTGGGTTCCAGCGCTTTTACGATCTGTACAAATTTTTCAGGATCTTTTTCATTGATCTCGATATCGAATACATCGATGTCGGCAAATATTTTGAACAGCACGCCCTTCCCTTCCATAACGGGTTTGCCGGCTTCGGGGCCAATATCGCCCAATCCCAATACTGCAGTACCATTACTGATAACGGCAACGAGGTTTCCTTTGGCAGTATATTTATAAACAGCTTCCGGGTTTGCCGCAATTTCAAGGCAGGGTTCAGCCACGCCAGGAGAGTAGGCAAGCGACAGGTCGCGTTGTGTTTTTGCTTCTTTGGTGGGGATCACTTCAATTTTGCCGGGTCTTCCCTTGGCATGATACTCTAATGCAGATTCCTTTCGCAATTCTTTTTTCATCTGAGAATATTTATTGACGTTTGGCCAGATGGATCTTCCCATCCCCATTGCATAGGGATGGACGATTCATCAGTTATTATTTGTTTTTTCCCCCGGTGCCCGCTACATGGACTGGTCAGGTGTTTACTATGACGTGATTTTCATTGTTTTATGTTAGAAAATGAAAATGGGGTCATAGCCGATTCATAGTAACTTTTTCAGAACAATTGGCGCGCAATTTACGGTAAAAGGTTTAAGGTAGAAGGTATAAGGTTTTTGGAAGATATATGGAAAATTGTTGCATGTGAGCAATTGACGGTAACCTGTTATCAATTTCACGTTTCACACACCGCATTCGCCATTGACCATGTGCGATTGCCAGTTGCCCTATTGGTTCGACCGTCAAAAAAGCAGCACCAGACATAGCCAGGCAAAAGATATAAATTGGATGAACTTCTTTATTCAACAACAGAAAGATTAGCAAATGGATCGCAGGAGTTTTCTAAGGACCAGTACCTGTGCAACAGGTGGGCTTTTAATATCATGGCATTTGCCAGGCGAAAGCAATAGTGAAGTAAGGCAATCGCAGTTAAATCCTTATCTGCTGATTGCAGAAGATAACAGCATAAAGATCGTATTATCAAAAGTAGAAATGGGCCAGGGCATCTGGACCACGCTGCCCATGCTGATAGCAGAAGAACTGGATTGTGATTGGGAGAAAATTATTGTAGAGCATAGTCCACCCGGCACTGCCATTGATTTCAAGACACCACCTGTTTTGAAATCTACCGGAGGTTCCGAAAGTACCAAATCAGAATTTGACAATTATCGCAGGGCAGGGGCTACTGCGCGAACTGTGTTGGTACAGGCCGCCGCTGCTAGATGGAAGATGTCAACAAAGGATTGTAAAACGGAAAATGGATTTGTAATAGCAGGCGATCAAAAACTTTCTTATGGCCAGTTAGCAAACGAGGCAGCAAAGCTACCAGTACCCGAAGTTACATTGCGAGAACCAAAGGACTGGAAACTGATCGGTAAATCGCAAAAGCGGTTAGATACACCTGTTAAAGTGAATGGTGTTGCAAAGTATGGAATAGATATTCACTTTCCCGGCTTGCTTACAGCTGTTGTAGCCCGGCCGCCGGTATTTGGTGGAAAAGTAAAATCATTTGATGATGGGGCGGCCAAAGCAATACCCGGAGTAAGAGAGGTGATTGCTATTCCAACGGGTGTAGCGGTTATAGCCGATCATTTTTGGGCGGCGAAATCAGGACGGGATGCATTAAAAATAGCATGGGAAAACGGCGTTCATGCAAACATCAGCAGCAAAACACAGTTGGAAGAATACCGCAGGCTGTCAAAAACAAAAGGACTCATCATTAAGCAAAAAGGAGATGTAGCCACTGCCTTAACGAAAGCGGATCATTCTTTTGAAGCGGAATTCAGCTTTCCCTACCTGGCCCATGCACCCATGGAGCCGTTAAACTGTACAGTAAAAATTTCAAATGATACATGCGAAGTATGGGCAGGTACACAAGCCCCATTACTTCACCAGGCAGAGGTGGCCGCGATTTTAGGTTTTAAACCGGAACAGGTATTGTTTTATACGCCACATCTGGGCGGTAGTTTTGGAAGACGCGGCACATTTGGAAAAGATTGGGTGACGGAAGCTGTTCACATTGCCAAACAAAGCGGTAAGCCGATCAAGTTGGTTTGGACCCGCGAAGATGATATCAAAGGCGGTTGTTATAGACCGGTATATGTACATCGGGTCCATATTGGTATTGATCAAAATGGTTGGCCGGTAGCATGGCAACATTGCATTACCGGACAGTCGCTTTTTAAAGATACACCGCTGCAGGAATATATGATAGCAAAAGGAATTGACTATAGTTCTGTGACAACGGGTGCTCCGTATGCGGATGTAATACCGGACACTTCATTTGAATTAGTAACGGTTGAGTATGGCGTGCCTGTGTTGGCCTGGCGTTCGGTTGGTAATACGCATACCGCGTTTGTGATGGAAACCATTATTGACGAACTGGCTGTAAAGAGCAAAATAGATCCTGTTGCATACAGACGGTTATTATTAAAAGATCACCCACGGCATTTGAGGGTATTAAACCTGGCTGCAGAAAAAGCAGGATGGGATAAACCATTGGCCACAGGATTATTTCACGGAATAGCTATACACGAAGCCATGGGCAGTTGTATATCGCAGGTAGTAGAAATAAAAATAGAGGATAAAAAGATAGCAGTAAAACGGGTAGTATGTGTTATTGATTGTGGACTGGCGGTAAATCCTGATGGGGTAGTGGCCCAAATGGAAGGGAGTATAATTTTCGGACTTACTGCTGCCCTGTATGGTGAAATAACATTAGAACAGGGGCGGGTGAAGCAATCTAATTTTCATGATTACCGGATGCTTCGCATGAATGAAACGCCGGTCATTGAAGTGTATATTATTTCAGGTGGGGAGAAAATGGGCGGCGCCGGTGAACCTGGTGTACCACCGGTAGCACCGGCATTGGCGAACGCCATATTTGCGGCTACGGGGAGAAGATTAAGGAGTTTGCCCTTGCGGTTGTGATATTGGGAGCTAATTAGCGGGTTAGACTCTGACACAGTTTGTTTTACAGTCTCGTCAAAGAAGAGCTGCTTAGAATATTTATGGTTACAAAGAATGACCTGATGATATCCAGGCTCATAATCAATTCTTTACTTAATAGATATTTTGTGGAATTAATCAAATTTATCGGGGTATAAGAATTGCGATTGTACCATAAAGTGATCGATGAGCCAGTTTACCAGGTTGACAAAAAACATCGTTGTATTAGTTATGATCCTGTTTAACACGGCAGCATGGGCACAAACTGCAGCAAGCGCACCAGGCAGGTTCTATGCAAAGAATATAAAAAGGATTGATTCATTCAACCTCTTCCTTAAAACCTATTGTGACTCTGTGGTACAGGCAACCGTCAGAGATAAGTCTGTTAAAAAGGACAAGGAAAATATCAGGTATTTAAGCAAGCTGTACAACGCTACCATGTCTAATAAAGATTTTGTGCAGGATGCTAAAAGGCATGAACTTGATCAAAACAGTTCCCGTCGTACAGGCCTGGTCAGTATGAACGAATATAAATTTCATTCTGCGGCAGGGTATCTTCCCATAACCATTTGGCTTACTGTAATAGACGACAGGATCATTTACAAGAAATTCATAATTATTAATGCTGCAAAAAGGAAATGTGCAGTCAATAATACACCGATCACTTTTTTCGACTATGAATATTTAAAGAAGGAGATCGTAAACGATATTGATTTTCCCATTTATGGTTGCGCCAATTGTGATAGTCTTGTTGTAGATACCCTGTACCAGTCATTGTTTAATGAAATGGTGCAAAAGTATCCGGCTTATAAATTCATGCCGGATGTTACCAACGAGCAGCTTCAGCATCTTTTATTTGCAGCGACCTATTTACAGGCCGGTTATTATCATAATAAAGTGGTTCCCGCAATATTTATCCAGTTAATAAAATTGAAAGAATATAAAATTATTACCACCCTCCTGTATTCTCCCAACCACCTAATGGCCGTTAACGCCTTTGAGGCATTGGTATATTTGAAAAGCACTTCTGCGTTGGAGATTAATTCGGCATTGGAAGAAAAGATGAAAAGTATTGGAGGCAGTAATATCGAAATACCTGTTTTTTGCGGCCGCGATTGCATTCCTGCCAATTTCTCCTATAATACGCTGAAAATAAGCGAAAGAAATATATATGATAAATATGAAGCCGCATTGAAGTAGGACCGCTCATCACTTTTATTTCTCCAAAACATTTGAATATCCCAAAAAAGTCTTTATGTTTGTGTGTACTATTAAACTAGTACACTAAAACGCCAAACATGATTCAGATCCAAAACCTTCATTTTGGGTATCGACGCAAAAAGATCTTTACCGGCCTAAGCCTGCAGTTGGAAGCCGGCCACATCTACGGATTGCTCGGCAAGAACGGAACCGGCAAATCGACCCTCCTGAAAAATATGGCCGGGTTGTTATTTCCCGAAAAAGGAACCGTTAACGTGCTCGGTTTTACTCCTGCCAAACGTCAGCCTGCTTTCCTGCGTGACATATTCATGGTGCCGGAAGAGTTTTTTCTGCCCGATGTACCTATTGCAGATCTGGTAAAATACAATGCCCCTTTTTACCCCAAATTCAACGATGACCAATTTAACCGGTATATCACCGAGTTTGATATTCCCCGTTCCAACACGTTGCAAAAGATGAGCTATGGTCAGAAAAAGAAAGTGCTGATCAGCTTTGGCCTGGCCTGTAATACCTCTGTGCTTTTGATGGATGAACCTACCAATGGCCTTGATATTATGAGCAAAAGCCAGTTCAGAAAAGTAATTGCCGGTTGCCTCGATGAAAACAAATGCATTGTCATCAGCACCCACCAGGTAAAAGACCTGGAAAGCCTGATCGATCGCGTTACTATTATTGATGAAGGCCGCATTCTGTTCGATCAAACCGTCGATAACATTACCCGCAAGCTGAGTTTCCATATTTCATTTGATAACGATGAAATAAAACAGGCTTTGTTCCGTGAACCTTCTTTACGGGGCAGCGCCGTTATTACCCGTAATACAGTGGGTGATGAAAGTAAACTCGATCTTGAATTGTTGTACAAAGCTATTGTTTTGAATGGCAAGGCTATTGAATCTGTCTTTAACGCTTAAACTATTGCTATGAATTCCGTTTTTGATTTTAACCGTTGGTTATTATATATAAGTAAACACTGGCATGAGAATAAAAGAAAATACCTGCTATCGCTGGGAGCTATTGGCGGTTTAATGGTATTATGGTTCTCCTTTTTGATGATCATTAACCCCAGGAATGCCATAGGGGACAATATGCAGCTGATTACCTATTTTGTGGGTTTGTTTTTGACCGGCTGTTTATATGCCAGCCTTATTTTTAGCGAACTGTCAGAAGGCCCCAAAGCCATGCATTATCTATTGACGCCGGCTTCTTTACTGGAAAAATTACTGAGCGCAATATTATACGGTGTCATCTTGTTTTTTATCAGCTATACCATTATGTTTTATGCCGTTGATCTTATTATGGTCAAAGTGGGGAACGGTGTGGCCCAGGCAGTGATGGAACGTGAGCATAGGCCATTTAACCGTCCGACAGAAGTTATCAATGTGTTTATGGCTCAGGACCGGAATGGTATAAATTTAAATTTCTATCTCCTGCTCATTTATTTTGGCATACAATCTATTTTCCAATTGGGCTCAATATATTTTGAAAAATACCAGTATATAAAAACCCTGGTTTCAGGACTGATCGTGTTTTTGGTGCTGGTTTTCTTTATGCATAAAGTGCTTGGTTCGTTTATGCCCGATGGCGGTTTCTTTAAACCATTTACGGTTTACCGAATTTTTGATCATCAAAAAGGAGAGCTGAGTGTACAATTACCTGAATGGTTCAGTATGATAATGCTTTTTCTTATCAAATATACCCTTGCGCCATGTTTGTGGGTGGTGGCTTATTTCAGGTTGAAAGAAAAGGAAGTTTAACGCTTAAATAAATAATGATATGCAATTCCGTGAATCGCAAGCTATATACTTACAAATTGCCGATTATGTGTGCGAGAAGATCTTGCTAAAAGAGTGGAAGATCGAAGAGCGTATTCCATCTGTACGGGAACTGGCAGTACAGTTGGAAGTGAATCCCAATACCGTCATGCGCACCTTTGAATTCCTGCAGCAACAGGAGATCATTCATAATCAGCGGGGTATTGGCTATTTCGTATCGCCATCGGCTATGAAGAATGCACAGCTATACCGCAAAAATGATTTCGTGGAGAAAGATCTGCCCCAGGTTTTCCGTACCATGTATCTGTTAGGTATGGAACCGGAGGAACTTAAACCTCGATTTGAAAAATTCAAGAAGCAGCATTTTAATTAACGGTAAATGCCAATCGCTAAATGCAGTACTATAAACTTAGACTAATCATGAAAACGAGCAATAAATTATTATTAGGCATTTTTATTACGATCATCCTTTTAACAACGGCTGTTCAATTGATGGTATATGCTAAATACAAACGGGGCGACTACGTAAAATTCGACCGGGATAATTTTTCTTCGTTTACAAAGGTTGATATACCCGCAGTTCGGTTTATTTCAATAACCGGTATGGGAAATATAAACATCATGCCCGGTGACACATCCAAATTGGAAATTCAGAAAGAGAATGTTTCCCCCTTATCATATCGTGTAGTCAACGATACGCTGATTATCATTGGCGACACCACTCATGCTATTGATGACCCGGAACGGGGGAGCCGGAATTATAACCATGTGAATGTTTACCTGCCTGCTACTGTACAGATCAACGCCTCAAATAGCGCTCTCCGGGTAGGTGGTGCGGCTGATTCTGCCAGTGCGCCTTCTTATACTGTTAAACTGGAAAAAGATTCCCGTCTCTTTATTAATAATAATGCAGCTGTATATTTTAATCAATTAAACATCAACAGTGATCATTCAAAAATTGAGCTGAATGATCATGTCCTTATCAATGACCTGAATGTTCAATTGATTAATTCAAATATTGATGATAAAGAAGCCGGAATCAAAAAACTGACAATGGATGCTGATAGCAAATCAACTGTTACCCTGTCGGGTAAGAACATTAAAGCCTTAAAATAAATTGTATGCAACACCTGGCACTGGTATTATCCATCATCTTCCTTACGATCATTGCAGGCAATGGGCGCGGGAAAGATGCCACTGGGAAAAAGGCTATGGTCATGAAAATACAGAAACCCAAAGTAAATAAAGCAAATACCACTTTTTCTACCGATTGGCTTTCTGTCTATTCTTCTCGGTTCGATATGATCGTTAACTAATACTATCAGGAGAAAAATTTAAAAGGCGTTCATGTCATTTCAAAAAAATAACAATGCAAACAGCCGTTATTGAAACACAGCACCTGCATTTTGCTTTTCAAACCGGTCAAAAAATATTGGATGATTTGAATCTGCAGGTGCCAACCGGTAGCATTTATGGTTTTTTAGGTCCCAATGGCGCCGGTAAAACCACCACCTTGCGGTTATTGCTTGGGTTATTAAAAAAGCAGGAAGGTGATTTAACCCTATTCGGGCGGCATTTTCAAAGGCATCGGCTCGACATACTACGTCGCATTGGTTCACTGATTGAACAGCCTTCGTTATACCTCCATTTGACCGGTAAAGAAAACCTGGAAATTTTTCGGTTAACGTATCAGTGCGATAAAAATCGGATTAATGAAGTGCTTCAAGTGGTAGGGTTGCAGCAGGCGGCGAATAAAAAGGCAAAAAACTACTCACTGGGCATGAAACAAAGGCTGGCCATTGCTATTGCTTTATTGCACGATCCTGAAGTACTGATATTGGATGAACCAACGAATGGCCTGGATCCCAATGGGATTATTGAAACCAGGGAATTGATCAAACAACTGAATCGTGAATTTGGTAAAACGATCCTTGTTTCGAGCCACTTGTTAAGCGAAGTTGAAAAAATGGCTACGCATGTTGGTATCATTCATAAAGGAAAATTATTATTCCAGGGCAGTCTGCAACAATTGCAGCAATTGCAATCGCAGCAATCGGTGGTTGAGATAGAAGTGAATGATATAACAAAGGCGCAACAAGTAATAAAAGATCATTTTCCTTTAAATAAGGTGAATGGAACCAGGCTGGTGGTTCATTACGAAAGCAGGGAGCGATCGGCATTGTTGAATAAACTGCTGGTGCAACAGGACGTGGAAGTTTATCAGCTGGCTGTTACGCAAAATGACCTGGAAAATTTATTTATTCAAATTACTGCTCAATAATTATGGTCATCTCATTTATACCCAATACAAAAGCAGAATTCCTGAAGAGTAAACGAACGGCCGCCTTCTGGTTAACTATTGTAGGTGCAGCCTTTGTTCCTGTAATAAATTTTATAGGTTTGGTGGCACAGCCGGATCATTATTTACGCATTTTTAAGGGAGATCCCTGGCAACACTTTATTAACAACAACTGGGAAGCTGCTGCCATTTTTCTGATGCCCATGTATGTTATACTGGTAATCAGCCTGGTGGTGCAAATAGAATACAGGAATAATACCTGGAAGCAGGTTTACACGTTGCCCCGAACCCTGGCCGACATCTTTTTATCGAAGTTTATTGTTATTCACTCACTTATCCTGTTTTGTTTTATCCAGTTTATTGCATCTATCATACTTGCAGCCTTTGCTGCCAACCTTGTGCAAAAACAGTATACATTTTTTGATCACGCTGTTCCGTGGAAACAATTGTTTTTGTTACTCATAAAGACTTATTTTTCTATACTGGCTATGACTTCCATTCAATATTGGTTAAGTCTGCGCTTTCGCAATTTTATTGTACCAGTTGGAATAGGGCTAGCCTTGCTGACAACAGGTTTAATTATTCATTCATGGAAACACCTGTATTATTACCCTTACATGTATTCCACGATATCGTTCATGCGCAATTTTGAAAAAATACCTGGATTTGTTTTTAAAGCACAACTATTTAATGTGATATGGTTTGTGGTGGTGTTGTTGATCGGTTTTTTTGATCTTGTTCAACGTAAGGAAAAGGGGTGAAACTGACAACAGGTACAACTTTAAAACGCCGTCCCACCACCCAGCCAGGCCATCATGCCCATGCCGGTTTCAATAGCACTTTCATCAATGTTAAAGGTTGGCGTATGTACACCTGAAGTAATGCCCTTCGCTTCATTCATAACACCAAGCCGGTAAAAGCAGCCAGGTATCTGGAGGGTATAATAACCAAAATCTTCAGCGCCCATGCGAACTTCAGTAGTTTCTACTTTTTCTTTACCCATGTATTGTTCTGCCAGCGAGCGGGCAACGGTATTCAGGTTTTCGTTGTTGTATACGGCAGGGTAACCTACATCGATGTGCAGATCAATTTCTGCGCCCATGCTATGAACTAATTCCGTAGCCTGTTTACGGATGAGCTTATGCGCTTTGAAACGCCATTCTTCGTCCAGTGCCCGGAAGGTACCCATCAGTTTAACTTCGCTGGGAATAACATTGGTGGTATGTCCGCCCTGGATGGAACAGATCGATAGCACAGAAGGTGATAGCGGGTTTCTGTTTCGACTGATGATCTGTTGCAGGCTAACGATGAGGTGCGATGCAATGAGAATGGTGTCGGCCGTTAAATGCGGCGCAGCGGCATGTCCGCCCTTGCCTTTGATGGTAATATAAATTTCATCGGCACTGGCCATTACCTGACCGCCGCGAAAACTCAGTTTACCAATTTCCAGTTGTGGATGCACGTGTAATCCGTATATAGCTTGTGGCTTTGGATTTTCCAGTACACCTTCTTTAATGAGAATGCTGGCGCCACCGGGATTTCTTTCTTCTCCCGGTTGAAAAATGAGTTTTACAGTTCCTTCCCATTCATTTCTTAGCTCCTGTAAAATTTTGGCGGCGCCCAACAGGCAGGTGGTATGCACATCGTGCCCGCAGGCATGCATAATGCCTTCATTTTTTGATTTATAAGGAATATTATTTTGTTCAGTGATGGGGAGGGCATCCATATCGGCCCGCAGGGCGATCACTTTTTTATCAGGGTTCTTTCCTTTTATTAACCCCACTACACCGGTCTGGGCCATTACCGTATAGGGAATGCCAAATTCAGTTAATTTATGTTGAACGAAACGCGAAGTTTCAAATTCCTGGTAACTCAGTTCCGGATTTGCATGTAAATGATGGCGAATATCAATAAATTCGGTGGAGTATGTTTTTGCCAGGCTTTGGATCTTCTGTTGTAAAGTGCTCATAGCCAACAAAGATAATTGGAAAGTCTGGAAAACCTCACTACAACGACGCTGACTTATCAGGGTTTACTTCAATTACATCGCGTACAATATATACGCCGCTGGGGAAGAAGCGCTGAATGGCAGACAGATAGGGTTCTGCCTCTTCGCGGCTCTTAAAATCACCCACTTTTAATTTCATGTATGGCGACTGGTACATGAGGTATGCTTTTAACTCAGGAAATTCCTGGTAAATTTTTGTTTTGGCATTGGTGGCCTGGTTGCGGTCATTGGTGCTGATCACCAAAATGCGATAACCCTGAACACGGCTACGGGCATCACGGGTTGTCAACTCATTGATCTGTATTTGCTTTTTCACCAGCAGATCGATCCGGGGATCTTTATGCACCACCACGGTGCCAGTATCTGTTTGGGCAAACAAAGAGAAGGACAGGATTAAAAGAATACAACTGATCATGTATTTCATCTGAAATATATTTTATTAAAAGCTACATAAAGTTGAGCTGGTATTGAATAATGCCTTGATTTCATGCGGCTTTAGAGATTGAACTGCAAATTCTTCGCCAAAGATAATCCACAGCCTTGCGAGATGCAAGCTTCCGGGGTTTTAATACCCTGATTTCCCATTCGTTCCGCCCCCTGTTACAATCGCAACACTGGCACTACATCCTAACCGGTTCGCCCCGGCCTGAATATATTGTTCTGCCTGCTGATAGGTGCGAATGCCTCCGGAGGCTTTTATTTTTATAGAAGACGGCAGGTTGGCCCGCATCAGTTGCACCGCTTCAATAGTAGCGCCTTTTTCGGCATAACCCGTTGATGTTTTCAAAAAATCAACGCCGGTTTTGGCATATATTTCACAACATTGTATTATTTCTTCATTGGTAAGTATGCCGCTTTCAATGATCACTTTTACCAGCTTGTTCTGCGCATGCGCTATTTCAACGATCGATTCCATTTCCAGCTCCAGATATTGCCAGGCATTGTTCCTCAGAGCTATCAGGTTAATCACCACATCCAGTTCATCGGCTCCATCCTGAATGGCCTGTTGTGCTTCGGCCACTTTGGCACGGGCCACAGAATAACCAAAGGGAAATCCAATGACAGTAGCTGTTTTTACGGGACTATTGCCCAACACCGACCGGGCATTCTTAACCAGCGGTGGTGGAACACATACCGCAAAAAAATTGTATTGGATGGCTTCTTCACATAGCTTTTTTAGTTCATTTATAGTGGTTGCGGGTTTTAGCAAGGTGTGATCTATGTATTGTGCGATGTTCATGGAGTGTATTGACCGGTTAAGAAGTTTTTATCCCGACTAAATTACTTCATTTACCTAAATTCGACCTTTGTTCCCGAACTAATTAAAACCAAAAACACATGAGAAAGTACTGTTTCTTTCCTCCAGGAAAGCATTATTTCCTGTTGGCCCTGATGTTTATATTTTATTCAGTTTCCCATGCACAGGTTACATTTCCCGTGAATGGCATAGCTGACCCCCAGGTAAAATGTTTTGCTTTCACCAATGCCACGATTGTAAAAGATGCACAAACCACGCTCACCAATGCCACCCTGGTCATTCGGGAAGGCAAAATAGTGTCGGTTGGTAATGGCGTTACTGTTCCGAAAGATGCCGTAGTGATCGATTGCAGCGGTAAATACTTGTATCCGTCGTTTATCGACATTTATAGCGATTATGGCGTTTCGGTTCCACAAAGAACAGGCGCTCCATTCGATTTTCGCGGCCCGTCGCAATTGACCTCCAATACAAAAGGTGTGTTTGGCTGGAACCAGGCTATAAAAACCGAAACCGATGCCGCCAAATTGTTCAACACCGATGATGCCAAAGCGAAACCGCTGCGTGATCTTGGTTTTGGTACGGTGTTAACACACCTGAAAGATGGCATTGCCCGTGGTACCGGTGCGCTGGTTACCCTGGCTACAGAAAAAGAGAACCTGGTGATGCTGAAAGAAAAAGCATCGGCGCATTATTCGTTCACCAAGGGAACTTCAACCCAAAGTTATCCGTTTTCGTTGATGGGCACCGTTGCCCTGCTTCGCCAGACTTACCTCGATGCGCAGTGGTATAAGAGTAATCCGGCTGCAGAAGGCGTTAACCTGTCGCTCAAAGCCTGGAACGAAATACAGCCGCTGCCGCAGATTTTTGATGCGGGCGATAAATGGAATGACCTGCGCGCCGATCGTATTGGTGATGAATTTGGCGTTCAATATATCATTAAAGGTGGTGGTAACGAATACCAACGTATAAAAGACGTTGCCGCTACAAAAGCCACTTACATTTTATCGTTGAATTTTCCGCAGGCAATGGATGTGGAAGATCCCAATGAAGCGCGTTTTGTTTCCCTGGGTGATATGAAACATTGGGAGCTGGCGCCCACTAACCCGGCTGCCTTCGAAAAAACGGGTATCCCTTTTTGTTTGACGGCTACTGAATTAAAAGATTCCAAACAATTTATAACCAATTTGCGCAAAGCCATTGAAAATGGATTGAGTGAAACAAAAGCCCTGGAAGCGCTCACCAAAACACCGGCTACCACGTTAGGCGTTTATGATAAGGTTGGAAGTTTGGATGCAGGTAAAGTAGCCAGCTTCATCATTACAAACGGCGAAGTGTTCAAAGAGAAAACAATCATATTACAGAACTGGATCCAGGGCGATAAATACAATGTAAAAGAAGAGAACTGGACGCCCATCGCCGGTCAGTATACCATTCAGGTGAAATCGGCAGGTGGTAATAACAGCTATACACTGGATGTAAAAAGCACCACGGATGCCAGCCTCCTCGCAAAAGATACCATCAAGGCTAAATTCAGTTACGATGGCAAACTGGTGAACATCAGCTTTGCTACCGAGAAAAAACCGCGCGCCGCTTCCATTCGCCTGGGCGGTACGGTAAATGGTGATGTGTGGAATGGCAATGGCGTAGATGCAGAAGGTAATAACGTATTGTGGACTGCTAATTTTGCAAAAGCAGGTACACCAGCGCCCGATACCAGTAAGAAAAAACCACAGGGACAATTGGGTAAAGTAGTTTATCCCTTCGACGGCTATGGCTGGGATTCGCTGCCGCAACCCGAAACTATTTTAATTAAAAATGGTACGGTATGGACCAATGAAAAAGAAGGCAAGCTGGAAAATACCGATGTACTATTAAAGAATGGTAAAATTGTACAGATCGGCAAGAACTTATCAGATGCTACTGCGAAGGTCATTGACGCAACCGGTAAGTTTGTTACACCCGGTATTATTGATGAACATTCTCACATTGCAGCCATGTCCATCAACGAAGGGGCTCAGTCCGTGACTTCAGAAGTGCGCATCGGCGATAACCTGAACCCCGAAGATATAAATATCTATCGCCAGTTGAGCGGTGGTGTTACTACCTCGCACATCCTACATGGTTCGGCCAATACCATAGGCGGACAAACACAATTGATCAAGCTGCGCTGGGGTGCGAATGATGAGGAACTGAAATATAAAGGCGCTGATCCGTTTATAAAATTTGCGCTGGGTGAAAATGTGAAACGTACCACCTCACAAAATAACAATCGCTTCCCCGATACGCGTATGGGGGTTGAAGAAATTATGATGGATGCATTTACCCGCGCTTGTGAATATGAAAAGGGATGTAAAGAAGGAGAAGCAGCTACAACTACCACTAAAAAGAAAGGCGCCGCAACGGTTGCTACTACACCTGTACGTCGTGACCTGGAGCTGGACGCATTGGTAGAGATCATGAATAAAAAGCGATTCATTACCTGCCATTCCTATGTGCAAAGTGAAATTACTTCTACCATGCGGGTAGCAGAGAAGTTTAATTTCAGGGTAAATACATTCACGCATATTTTGGAAGGCTATAAAGTAGCCGACAAAATGAAAACACACGGCGCCAATGCCTCTACCTTCAGCGATTGGTGGGCTTATAAAACGGAAGTACAGGATGCCATTCCCTATAACGCTACGCTTATGCAACAGGTAGGGTTGAATGTGTGTATCAATTCAGATGATGCAGAAATGGCGCGCCGTTTAAACCAGGAAGCTGCAAAAAGCGTGAAATACGGCGGTATGTCGGAAGAAGAAGCTTTTAAAATGGTAACGTTGAACCCGGCTAAAGCGCTGCATGTAGATGATAAAGTGGGCAGTTTAAAAGTGGGTAAGGATGCAGACTTGGTCGTATGGAGTGATCATCCGTTGAGCATTTATGCCAGGGCGGAAAAAACGATCGTTGATGGTATTGTTTATTTCGATCGTACCCGCGACCTGGAGCTGCGCAAAAAGATTGCAGCAGAAAGAAATCGCCTGGTGCAAAAGATGCTGGGGGAGAAGAAAAGCGGCGGCCCGGTACAACCGGCAACACCCAGCTTTCAGGTAGTGCTGAGCTGTGGCGATCATGACCACCACGATGGCTTGATCACCGTTGATGTAGATGAAAACGATGCCAACACGTACTAAAAAAATCAAACAATGAAGAAATTAATCATACTAATACATTGCCTGGCATTTTTTACGGCTATGCAAGCACAGGAAGATGTATATCCGGCCAAAGCCAATGCCGGCAAAATATTTCTCACCAATGGTACTATACATGTGGGAAACGGACAGGTCATTGAAAACGGCACCATTGAAATAAGCAATGGTAAGATCGTGCAGGTAGGACCCAATATCACTGTGACCGCTGGCGATGCCAAAGTCATTGATGTAAAAGGGAAGCAGGTATATCCCGGGATGATCTTACCAGTAACCGACCTCGGATTAAAAGAGATCGCCAATGGCGTAAGAGGTTCCAATGACTACCAGGAGCTGGGCGAGTACAATAACAGCATCCGGTCGATTGTTGCCTATAACACCGATTCAAAGATCATCAACACGCTGAAAGCAAATGGCATTCTATTAGCCGGTATTACACCGCAGGGAGGAACCATCAGCGGTTCATCATCAGTGGTGCAACTCGACGCCTGGAATTATGAGGATGCTGCCTATAAAATGGATAATGGCATTCACCTGAACATGCCCACCTTTATCAGCCGCCCAAGCCGGTTTGCGATATTTGCAGGCATTCCCCAGCCGCAAACAGATCCTACCAAAGAGGCATTGAATAAGATCGATGACATTAAAACGCTGTTCCGCCAGGCAAAAGCGTACCTGCAGGAAGCGACTCACAAGGAAACGAACCTGAGGTATGAAGCATTGAAGGGGTTGTTCAACAAAACCCAGAAGCTTTTTGTGCATGCCAACCAGGTTAAGCAAATGCTGATCGCTATTGATTTTGTAAAGGAGTTTGGTTTCGATGTTGTGATCGTAGGCGCCAGTGAAAGTTTTCAAATTGCCGACCTGCTGAAGCAGTACAATATTGCAGTGATCCTTTCAGATGAACACGCTTTGCCTTCTGCTGAAGATGATGACGTGGACCAGCCTTTTAAAACGCCTGCCCAATTACAGAAAGCCGGTGTGTTGTTTGCGCTGAACGATGAACATGCGGAAAGCCGTTACCGCAACCTTCCTTTTAATGCAGGCACGTCGGTTGCGTATGGTTTATCTAAAGAACAGGCCTTGCAGGCAATTACGCTGAATGCAGCTAAAATCCTGGGCGTTGATGATAAAACAGGATCGCTGGAAGCGGGTAAGGATGCGAACATCGTAGTGAGCGAAGGCGATATCCTCGACATGCGCACCAGTATCATTATACATGCTTTTATTCAGGGGCGTGCTGTGAGCCTTGAAAACAAACAGAAGCAACTGTACGATAGATATAAGTATAAATATGAGTTGAAGTAATTCTCCTGAATAAGGATTGTGTATAAATGCCATCCATCCCGCCTCAGCCGGGACGGATGGCATCTTTTTTAAAAATTATTTGATATTGATCAAAAAAACGAGCTAAAACCATTAATACCAGCTGGTAAGTTATTAATACAGGAATAATATGAAGTACATTCAGGCACGCACGCTGTCCTTTCTTTTTAACCCAAAACACTGCACATATGAAAAAAATACCGGTATTGGTAACTATTGCTGTATTGTCAACTGTATTCCTGGTTTTTTGCAATCAACCTACAAAAGTGGAAGAAGGTGCTTCTGCTAACACGAATTCCATTTCGCCCGACAGCCTTGTAAAACGAGGCGGTTACCTGGTAAGTATCATGGGTTGCAACGATTGTCATACACCCAAAAAAATGGGACCGAATGGGCCGGAATTTGATACCGACAGAGCGTTGTCGGGCCATCCTGCAGATATGCCGGTTGCCAGGTATGATACGGGAACGGCTAAAAACTGGATCTTATTTAACCAGATGCTCACCAATTATGTGGGTCCCTGGGGTATTTCTTACTCTGCCAATCTTACGCCAGACTCAACTGGTATTGGTAGCTGGACCGAAGCCCAATTCTTTAAAGCCATAAGGGAAGGAAAATACAAGGGGTTGGATAATACCCGTCCGCTGTTGCCACCCATGCCCTGGCAGGAATTTAGAAACGCAAATGATGAAGATTTGAAGGCTATTTTTGCTTATCTGAAATCCATTAAACCCATCAGGAATGTAGTACCTACTGCAACGATCAATATGCGGTAAGACATAGACGAGGCATAAAGGCACCGAGGCAACAAGGCATAAAGTAAATTCGGCAAGCGGCTGTTTTACTTTATGCTTTTTGCTTTCAGCATGGGCTGTATTGGCTTGCTCCGACAAGTCGGGGGAGCGTACAGCTTGTAGTTGTATTTCCCGATAATCCTGTAACTTCATAAAGTTTAAAGAAACACTATCCTTTATGCATACAGGATTATTTATTCGCAACTGCTTTATTGGTTTTATAATAATTACGATAGCTGCCTGCCATAGCGCCCATACGGTTCAGTCGGGTAAAGAAGGCTGGGTATCGCTTTTTAATGGCCGCGATATCAACGATTGGATGGTAAAGATCAATCACCATGAAGTGGGCGATAATTTCGGGAAAACATTCAGGGTGGAAGATGGAATGATCAAAGTGCGGTATGATCAGTATGGCGCTTATAATGATCAATTCGGTCACCTGTATTATAAAACACCTTTTTCCTATTATCATCTGGTAGTGGAATACCGGTTTACCGGTGAATGGAAAAAGGATGCGCCATCTTATACCTTGCTCAATAGTGGCATTATGTTCCATTCGCAAGACCCGCGCACCATGCCTAAAGAGCAGGATTGGCCCATTTCTGTTGAATTTCAATTGCTGGCAGGTTTGGGAGATGGCAAACCACGCACTACCGGAAATATGTGTTCGCCGGGAACCCATATTGTATATAACGGGCAGCTGGATAAACGGCATTGTATAAATTCCACTTCCAAAACATATGATGGCGATCAGTGGGTGCGCGCCGAACTGATTGTACTTGGCGATTCGCTGATCACCCATATCATCAATGGCGATACGGTGATGCAATATTCCAAACCACAGATCGGCGGCGAGGTGGTTAACAACTACGATCCAAAGATGAAGCAGGATGGTAAAATATTATCATCAGGATTTATTGCCCTGCAAAGCGAGGGGCAGCCTGTTGATTTCAGAAAGGTTGAGATAAAGGATCTGACATCGGAAATAAGAGGTAAGAAATAAGAAGTAGGAAATACAAAGCACAAGGCGAAAAATAATGATTATGATTTTATAATCGGGAATTTCTTACCTCATACATCTTACATCCTACTTCGGTTCTTGAAAATGTACTACTTTTTTTTATGAAACCAAGCTAGCTATTCATCAGCCTGAATGGCCTCAACCTGGGTAACCACCGTGGCACATGTTTCTTGTACCTGAGGTAATCGCTGCCAAAGCGCTGCATCATACTGCGTTCTTCAACAAAGATGAAATACAACGTATTGATAATAAAAAAAGCGACTGCCCAGGCGAGGATGTTGGTTGAATAGAGCATGAGCCCTTCACCCACAATCATAAAAAATACGCCGGTGATCATGGGGTTTCGACAATACCGGTACGGCCCTTCCACGATCAGTTTTTTAGTAGGTTCCCACGGCGCCAACGTTCCCTGCCCCAACATTTTGAACAGGAAAACGGTATACACAAATAACGCAGAACCGGCTACGGCTATTAACCACCCAACCAGCTTGAGGGTTACTGTATGTGGTATAAACAAATCTTTACTATCGTATAACAAATACGGAACGATGAACGTAACCGTAAATGGCATAAGAATGATATCACGTAAATGTTTTAAGTTCGACGGCGACTCCATATTTCAGTTAATTTAAGCTTTTGATGCAAACGCTACTCTGTAAAATTCATACCCCTTTTCAGGGCGATCAGGCAAATACTTTTCGCGGTAATTTGATGCTCCGGAGTCTTCAAGTAGTACGAAATTATATTGTTGCAGGTAAACGGATAATTGATCAGGGTTAAATCCAAACGTCCAGTGTTCTTCTATGGCATCCAGGTCCTTTAAAAGTTGTGTTGCACCAAAAAAGTTTTGGGGCGCTTTTAATACCTCCTGATGCACGTAGGTAAATATGATAAAGGAACCGGTAGCAAATCGTTGGGCAAATGCAAAGGTATTGTTTATTGCCTGTTCATCCAGGTAATTGGTGACACCTTCCCAAATGATGGTCGTGGGAATGGAGAAATCAAGCTTTTCCCGCACCGCAAGTTCATGCAAACTCTCTTTATTAAAATCTATTTGCCAGTAATGGATATTGTTTGGCAGGCGGCCCAGCGTTTTTTTTAAGGTAGCTGTTTTTTTCCATGATGTATTAGGATGGTCTATTTCAATAACAGGAATAGTTTGTAAACTTTCAAGACGCAAGGCGCGGGTATCGAAACCAGCTCCCAATATAATAACCTGTTGTATGTTGTGCTGAATGGTCTGTTGTAACAGATCGTCAATATATCTTGTGCGGGCAATGCCTGATGACAGGGCGCCCGGAATTTTTTTGTGAATGGTATTTTGAACATACCGGCGAACAAATGAAAGGGGAGAAAGACGGGTGGCTAATTTTAATTTACCATCCAGAAATGAAACTGCAAAAGGATCTAAGAAGAGCCTTTTGTTCGCAGGTTGAGTTGACTCAAGTGCCCGGAATAAAGCCATGTATTGCGCTGTTTGGCTTGCCTTATCTACTTTCATACACCACTTGCATTTCAAAATCTAAAATACAGCCTTTTGATAGAAGTTGATGGGCTTTAAAAGGAAATTTACCAGTAAGTGGTACGGCATAAAAAAGAAATAGGTGCAAAAACTAATGCGTGTTTTTGCGGCTTGCCTGTAACTATTTGATAAGCAATTACTACAACTTCCCCTTTGATTCTTTATAATCAAGCCGCAGTTCAACCAGAGTGCCAAAATTTAATACACAGTAAAGGATAAATAACAGTAGAGAAAAACCATTTAAAGAGGGAAGGGGTATAGCAAGTCCGGAAATAATGATCCCCATAGAGCTCGTTGCAAAAATGGTAATATTCGCCAGGTTAAACGTAGCTAACAGTAAATAAATACCCAATAGGAGCAGGGGCTTTTTGCAGCTTTTATCTTTAAACAGGAAATATATAACAGGAAGAAATAAGATCAGCCCAATGTAATTGGCGATTTGCGCATAGACACCGGTAAAAATAAAAGTAGCCCATGTGTAGGCTAAGATACAAGCTGTAATTAACAGCGGAATATAGAACAGGATCTTGCGTTTGGTTGTCATTAGGGTCATGGGAAAGGGTTTTATACTACTAAAATAATATTATTCCAATAAAAAAAGCACCCCGACACAGTCGGGATGCTTTATATAAGTTAGTGTATTTAACATGCTGCAACTACACCACATCTTTACCATGACAGTTCTTGAACTTCTTGCCACTGCCGCAGGGACAAAGATCGTTACGACCTACCTTGGGGCCTACACGAATAGGTTCATGTTTTACCGGGTTGGGATCGAATTGATCATTCTCATTGGCGGCATAATCATCGCCACGGGTATCAATATCTTCTTTATTGGCACGCATGCGGCTCATGTCGGTCTTTTGTTCATGTCCTTCCCGTATCTGGGCAGGGCCCTGTTGTTCTACAGGAATGGCTGCATGGCATAAGAAACTGATGATGTCTTTGTTTACATCACTGTCCATTTGTTTGAACTGATCATATGCAGTGATCTTGTAAATGACCAGCGGATCTTTTTGTTCGAGGTAGGCGGTTTGCACACTTTGCTTCAAATCGTCCATAGCCCGCAAATGTTCTTTCCATGCTTCATCGATAACAGCCAGCGTAATTTGTCTTTCCAGGGCGCTGATCAACTCACGGCCATGGGTTTCAAGGGTCTTGTGTAAATTAGCAAGTACCTGTAATCCTTTTTTGTTATCGGTAAACGGTACCACCACATTTTCAATATGGTTTCCCTGTGTGGTGCGAATATTTTGAAATACCGGTACTGCCTGTCTTTGCAGTTCACTCGTTTTATGCTGGTACCGGCCGATAGCTTCCTGGTATAATTTTTCAGCCAGATCATTGGCTTTGCCTTTTTCAAATTCTTCGGGTGCAATAGCGCTATCGATACCGAAGTTAACAATGGCAGCCAGCTTGAAACCTTCGTAATCATTTTGTTCCTGGAACGAATTCACCAGCCCTTCTGCAACAATATAGAAGGCATTATCCAGGTCAAGCGCCAGCCGTTCGCCAAATAACGCGTGGTTACGTTTTTTGTAAACCACATTACGTTGTTTGTTCATTACATCATCGTATTCGAGCAGGCGTTTACGTATGCCGAAGTTATTTTCTTCTACTTTTCTTTGTGCCCGCTCAATGCTCTTGGTGATCATGCTGTGCTGGATCACTTCGCCTTCTTTATAGCCGAAACGGTCCATGATGCTGGCAATACGCTCACTGCCAAATAACCGCATCAGATCGTCTTCCAGTGATACGTAGAACTGTGTGGTACCGGGATCGCCCTGACGGCCGGCACGACCACGCAACTGACGGTCAACGCGTCGGCTTTCATGGCGTTCAGTACCTATAATGGCCAAACCACCAGCTTCTTTTACGCCGGGTCCCAGTTTAATATCGGTACCACGACCGGCCATGTTGGTGGCAATGGTAACCGCACCGGCCAAACCAGCTTCTGCTACTACCTGTGCTTCACGGGAGTGTTGTTTGGCGTTTAATACGTTGTGTGGAATTTTTTTACCCTGCAGCATCTTACTCAGTAACTCACTCACTTCAACGGACGTAGTACCTACCAGTACAGGTCGCCCGGCATTACGCAGGTTTTCTATTTCGTCAATGACGGCTTTGTATTTTTCACGCTTGGTTTTGTATACCAGGTCTTCATGGTCCTTACGAATAGCTACAACGTTTGTAGGAATGGTTACCACATCGAGTTTGTATATATCCCATAACTCGGCCGCTTCGGTTACCGCAGTACCCGTCATACCCGCCAGCTTGTGATACATACGGAAGTAATTCTGTAATGTAATGGTGGCATAGGTTTGAGTAGCTGCTTCGATCTTTACATTTTCCTTGGCTTCAATGGCCTGGTGTAAACCATCACTGTAGCGACGACCATCGAGGATACGACCGGTTTGTTCATCAACAATTTTCACCTGTCCTTCCATCACTACATATTCAATATCCTTATCGAACAACGTATATGCTTTCAGCAATTGTTGTACGGTATGAATGCGGTCGGCTTTAATGGTGTATTCGTTGAGAACGGCTTCTTTGCGTTGTAATTTTTCTTCCGCGTCTATTTCGCTTTTATCAATTTCGGCCAGGTGTATGCCAATATCCGGCAGTACAAAGAATTCCGGGTCTTCACCAGACCTGGTAATGGCTTGAATACCTTTATCGGTTAAATCAACGGAGTTATTCTTTTCATCAATATGGAAGAACAGGTCTTCATCTACTACCGGCATTTGTTTTTGCTGATCGGCCAGGTAATAGTTTTCGGCCTTTTGCAATTTTACTTTTATACCGGGTTCGCTGGTGAATTTAATGAGGGCACTGTATTTGGGTAAACCGCGATAGGCGCGCATTAACGACAGACCACCTGTTTTGGGATCATCATCGCCGTCGCCAAACAATTTTTTGGCATCGATTAAATTCTTATTGACAACCTGCTTTTGCATTTCAAACAGGTTACGAACCCTGTCGCGCAAAATATGGTATTGCTGATCTTCGCCACGGGGAACGGGACCCGAAATGATCAATGGCGTACGCGCATCATCGATCAATACGCTATCCACCTCATCTACCATCGCAAAGTGGTGTTTGCGTTGCACCATCTCTTCGGGCGTATGCACCATGTTATCGCGCAGGTAATCGAAACCAAATTCGTTGTTGGTTCCGTAAATGATATCGGCCTGGTAAGCTTTTCTTCTTTCGGCGCTATTGGGCTGGTGTTTGTCTATACAATCAACGGTAAGTCCTAACCATTCGAAGATAGTTCCGTTCCACTCACTGTCACGTTTTGCCAGGTAATCGTTCACGGTTACAATATGTACCCCTTGGCCAGACAATGCATTCAGGTAAGCGGGCAGGGTTGATACGAGCGTTTTACCTTCACCCGTAGCCATTTCAGAAATTTTACCCTGGTGCAATACGGTACCACCAATAAGCTGTACATCGTAATGCACCATGTTCCAGGTGATCAGGTTACCGCCGGCATTCCAGCTGTTTTTGAAAACAGATTGATTGCCTTGTATAGTGACATATTCTTTTTTAACGCTCAGGTCGCGATCGAGGTCGGTAGCGGTAGCTACCAATTCAGTGTTTTCCTTAAAGCGGCGGGCGGTTTCTTTTACCACTGCGAATGCTTCGGGCTGAATTTCTTTCAGGATATCCTCAATTTGTTTATCGCGGTCTTTCAGGAGGGCATCTACCTGCTGGTAAATGGTATCTTTTCCAACAATATCACTGAATGGCAGTTCTTCAGCCTGCTTATTAAGATCGGCGATATCATCGTCAATTTTTTGCAGGTGCGCTTTGATGCGGGTTTTAAATTCCTGGGTCTTATTGCGCAATTGATCGTTAGTCAGAGATTGGAAAGCCGCAAAGTTTTTATTGATCTGCTCTACAACGGGCATAATCACTTTGATATCCTTTTCGGACTTACTTCCCCCGAACATTTTTGAAAAAAAACCTAACATGATATATCGGTTAATTATTTTTAAAGATTACAAAGGTACTGCCGGTCAAAAAGAGTGCTACACTTTGGTAACGAGTCAATTTGACAGGGACGTCAAAGGTAAGAAAAAGCAGCCAGTTGGCAGTGACAGAAGTCAATGGTTTGCAAGCTGATTAGCAGTTTGGTACAGTTATTTTTCACATATGGGATAAATGGGGTATGCGTTTGTGCGTACGGCATCAGGGCAACGAGGCGCGCAGAGCAGTGTATGTATGGATTTTTCCCGTAAGGGGTTGCACTGTAGTTGCACCGGGGTTGCACTGCAATGCTCTGGTCAGTGCAACCCCATGGCAGGAACAGTGCAATACTTTTGCTACACCAACTGATACATTTTACCCGGCAGCACCTGTACAATATTCTGTAATTCAAGATTAAGGATGGCGGCTGCCATGGTACTGGTGCTTAAGCCGCAGCGGAGATTCAATTCATCAATATGTACCGATTGCTTTTCGCTCAGGATTTCAACAATGGTCTTTTCTTCATCATTTAAATTAATAAAGAGTTCTTTCTGCGGCTGGGGATTTTTGGGAACCGGCATACTCCAGCCCAGCATTTCTGCCAATTCCTGCCCTTCGGTGAGTAAAACAGCTTTATTATTTTTTATCAGGGCATTACAACCTGCACTTTTGGCATCGGTGACTTTTCCCGGAAACGCAAATACATCGCGGTTATAACCATTCGCCAGATCTGCGGTGATCATACTGCCGCCTTTTACCCCCGTTTCAATAACGATTACTGCATCGCTCATGCCGGCCACAATGCGGTTGCGGTTGGGAAAATGATGTTTTTCTGCAGTGATATCGCTATAAAATTCCGTCAACAATCCACCGCCTTGTTTTATCATGTCTTTTGCCAGATGGGTATGTTCCGAGGGATACAGGGAATCGAGCCCGTGTGCCAGTACACCCACGGTAGGTAGGTTATTGTTCAGGGCGGTTTTATGAGCAATGGCATCAATGCCAAAAGCCAGACCGCTTACCACGAGAACGTCGTAGCCGGCAAGATCTTTTATCAGCTTTTCTGTAACATGCTTGCCATACACGGAGTTGCTGCGGGTGCCGATAACAGCTATAATGCGTGCCGTATTGAGATTGGCCGTGCCCCGGTAAAAAAGCAGGGTAGGGGAATCGTAACAATGCAATAGCCGTTGCGGATATTCGGGGTGGTTTAGAAATAGTGGTTTGATCTTGTATTTCTCAATGAAGCTGATCTCTTTTTCGGCCTGGGTAAACTCGTTAAATGTTTTAATGCACCGGGCCCGAACGGTCCCTATGCCTTCAATTTTTTCCAGTTCAGCTGCCCGCGCTTTAAAAATTGCTTCAGCAGAATGAAACTGTTGTATTAATTGTTTGGCATGCACGCAGCCAATATGCGGTACCTGCGTTAAGGCCAACTGATAAAGCAGATCGTTAGTCATGGCAATGGTCAATATACTAATGAAATACAGTCATAGACGACTAGCCACTTTCTCTGCCGGTTGGCAAATTCGGTGAACAGGTCGCCAATGGGCAAGATAAAAATTTCGTAGTTAAAAAAGTGCCGGGTAAAAAGAAAGCCGTGACCCGGTGTGAAACCAGACCACGACTTCGTATATCGTTAATTGCTTACCTGCCTGCTTTGCTTTTGTGAAGCTTCTCCGAAGCAGTTGCCAATTGCTTATTGTCTATTGACTGATCACCTGCAGCTCTGTTCTCCGGTTGCGCGCTTTGCCTTCTTCGGTAGCATTATCGGCAACAGGTTTGGTAGCTCCGAATCCTTTAAAGGTAAGTCGGGCCGGTTCAATGCCTTTGCTCACCAGGTATTTTACAACCGCCTGCGCCCGGTTATTTGACAGGGTCATATTGTCGGTAGCTTTACCAATATTGTCGGTATGTCCGCTGATCTGTATTTTAAGCGTTGGATTTTCTTTCAGCAACTGGAAAATATTATCCAGTTCAATGGTTGATTCAGGTTTCAGATCGAATTTACCGAGGTCGAAAAAAATATTTTTTAAGACAACGATGGCATCGGCCTCGATGGGTTGCAATGGTATATCGATATTGTAAGTAGAATCAGGCGTTTTCTGGCTCAAGGGGAAATTCTCTGAAAAGAAGAGGTAGCCCTTGCGTTTTACATTAAACGCATAATCTTTTCCCACTGGTAACGTGACCAGGTAATTGCCGGTTGCGTCGGTTTGTACCCGGCTTATTACATCACGGGTATTCAAATCGGTTAGTTCAACGGCAGAAGGAAGTCCTTTCTGTGTTTTCTTATCAAACACTTTTCCTTTTACCCATAGCGTGCGGGCCGGACGAACATCTTCACGCAATTCAAAAGAATACAGATCAAGTCCGCCTCTGCTGTCACTGCGATCGCTGGTGTAGAAAGCTGTTTTACCATCGGCCGCAATCACCAGGCTGCCTTCGTTTTCTATTGTATTGATAGGAAAACCCAGGTTAACGGGTTTCTTCCATCCCTTGCCCTGTTTTTTAGCCATAAACAGATCGCTGCCGCCATAACCCAGATGGCCGCCCGATGTAAAATACAGGGTTTGATTATCGGCATGCATGAACGGCGCATTTTCATCGCCGATGGTATTTATTTCGGGGCCCAGGTTTTCGGGATCGCTCCAACGGCCATTGGGTAATTGATGGCTTACATACAGGTCCTGGCCGCCATACCCGCCGAGACGGCTGCTGGCGAAATACAGATCACGTTTATCGGGCGAAAGGCTGGGCGCCGATTCCCAGGCCTCGGTATTGATCCGGTTGCCCATGTTCTCGGGTTTGCTCCAGCCCTCTGGTGTTAGGTAAGAAATATACAGATCGCAGCTGCCAAATCCATACGGAAAATTACAGCCGGTGAAAATAAGCCATTGTCCATCCTGCGAAATATTCTGCGCGCCTTCGTTCTGGTTAGAGTTTATATCGCCCGGTAATGGTTGCGCTTTTGTCCAATGACCATTTTCGAACCTGGATTCATAAAAATCTTCCTGGCCATTCACGCGGCGGGTAAAAATGAATTCCTTATCATCGATGGTGATCGTTGGGAAATATTCCAGATACACGCTATTGATGCTATCGCCCATGTTTTTCGGTTCAAAACGATAGCTGTCAGCGGAGTGCTGGTTGTTATAGTCGATCGCAAACTGGTAGGTTTTACGGCGATAGGTAGCGGCTTTCAGGCTTTGTTCATTCAGGTTAGGAAGGGATAGGAAATCATTGACTGCCTGCAATGCCTTTTGAAATTCACCTTTGGCTGCCAGGTTAATAGAGTAGGGAAGGTTATAATCTTTAAACCAGCTGCTATCGATGGCCTTCGATTTTTCATAATTGTCGATAGCGCCCTGGTAATTCTTTTGTTCAAAATACAAACCGGCGATGGATAAAAAAGCTTCCAGATATCGCGGTTCTATCTTAATGGCGTCCTGCAACGTCTTAATGCTTTCATTATAATTGCCCTCCATGGCTATGCCATAGGCTTTTTCAAACAGGGCTTTTGCTTTTTTATTTACTTTATCGGGGTCGTACTGTGCCTGTGCCGTAGTGCAAAAGAGGGCTGCCAGGATGGATATTGTAATTAATTTTTTAGTCATCAGATTTGCTTTATCGTGAGTCGTCAATCGCCTTCCCTTCAAAATCACTCCAATTTTAAAAACTAAAGATAAAAAATGTGTAAAGTTTTCAGGAAAAACCTGTTTACCAGGCTATAAGACGATGATTTTGCCTGTAAAGTTTGTAAGAAAGCGTTAATGCTGAACGCTTAGTGCCGAACGCTTAACGCAAAAAACATAAGCTATCGGCTGTTTGCCTTAAGCGTTGAGCCTTTTGCGTTTAGCGTGATTTACGGAACATGTATATATTTGTGTAACTGTAACGAGAACTCCCACTGGGGATTATTCTTGATATAATCAATTATAAGCGGGGTTACAATAGCCGATTTACTCCATTCCGGTTGCAGGTATAATTTGCAGGCAGGCGAAACAAGCGCGGCATATTTTTCAGCCCATTCAAAATCGCTTTTATTGTATATCACAATTTTGAGCTCGTTGGCCAGTGGCAATATTTCAGGCAGCGGGGCCTTGAACTTTTTGGGCGAGAGGCAGATCCAATCCCATGCTCCACTTACGGGCCAGGCGCCGGAGGTTTCAATATTGGTTTGAAAACCGGCTTCATGCAGGGCATTGGTGAGCTCAGTGAGGTTATGCATCAACGGCTCACCGCCGGTAATTATAGCCATGCGGCCGGGCCAGGCACTGGCTGCAGATACGATTTCTTCTATTGACTGCGTCGGATGTTTTGATGCATCCCAGCTTTCTTTTACATCGCACCATACACAGCCGACATCACAGCCGCCCAGGCGAACGAAGTAGGCGGCTTTTCCCTGGTGGTAACCTTCTCCCTGCAGGGTATAGAAGGATTCCATGACGGGATACTGAATCTCGGTTGAAACTTTTGTCATCGGATGCAAAGTTCGTAATAAAATCTGGCAAAGCGGTAGTCGTGGTCAAATGTGCTGATTAGCTAATTTTTGTCCTATGACCTCTTAGGCCACAATATTCAACAGGCAATAATTAGTGTTTAAGCAAACAGGCGTTATAGGTGTTTTTCATCAGTGCGGCAATGGTCATGGGACCTACGCCACCGGGTACCGGTGTGATCCAGGAACATTTGGGCGAAACCGTATCAAATTGCACATCGCCTTTTAATGCATAGCCTCTTTTTTTGGTAGCATCGGCAACGCGGGTAATGCCTACATCAATCACAATAGCGCCTTCTTTAACCATGTCGGCGGTAACAAACTCAGGCCGGCCTAAAGCGGCCACAATGATATCAGCCTGTAAACACAGTTCTTTTAAATTCCGGGTGTGTGAATGGCAGATGGTAACCGTGCAATTACCGGGGTTGGTATTGGCACTCAGCAGAACGCTCATGGGACGACCAACAATATTGCTGCGGCCAATGACTACTGCATGCATGCCTTTGGTATCTATTTTATAATGTTCCAGCATCAGCATAATGCCATGCGGTGTGGCAGGTATAAAGGTGGGCAGTGACTGAACCATTTTACCTACGCTGACGGGGTGAAATCCATCCACATCTTTGGAAGGGTCAATGGTATTGATCACTTTTTCGTCTGAAATATGCTTCGGCAAAGGCAATTGTACCAGAATGCCATCAATATCGAGGTCGTCATTCAGTTGTTCAATGGTTTCCAGCAACTTGAATTCACTGATGGTATCTTCAAGCCGGATGAGTGTGGAACGAAACCCGATCTCTTCACAGGTCCTTACTTTTGAGCCTACATACGTTTCGCTGGCGCCATTGGTACCTACCAGGATCGCAGCCAGGTGCGGCACTTTTTTACCTTCGGCTACTAATTGAGCCACTTTTATTTTCAATTCATCCTTAGTAGCCTGTGATACAAGCTGCCCGTCTAAAATTTTCATGGCGCAAAGGTAACGGGCTGCGATTGGTTACCCTAAAGGAGAATAAAAATTTTTTTATATTATGTATTTTAAATATATTTAATAGCTGTTTTTGAAAGCTAACTGTGTGAAAAAACTGCTATTGCCATTGTACTTTATCCCTTGCCTGGCTCTTGGCCAGTCAATTCGTTACTCGCCGGGTACATTATACACCGGCGTGGGCGCTTACAGCCATCATTTTACCCAATCGTTTTCCTTTCTGGCCAATCAGGCTGTCCTGGGCGGTGTTTCCAGAGCTAGCGCCGGTGTATATGCCGAACAAAAATATGGGTTGAAAGAACTCTCCATGTACATGGCTACAGCGGCCATACCCGTAAAACGGGGTGGGATCGGTATTGCTTTGCAATATGCAGGGTTTAGCGATTTTAACGAAAGCCAGGTGGGTATTGCTTATGGTAAAAACCTGGGCCGGGTTAACCTGGGCATACAGTTCAATTATAATATGATGCGTATAGCCGGTTATGGCAATGATGCGGCGGTGGGGTTTGAAATAGGCAGCCAGTGGCAGATAAGCCCGGCTTTAGTGACCGGTATTCATATAGTTAACCCGGTGGGTGGCCATTTTCGCAATCATCCTGATGAAAAACTGGCGGCCGTTTACCAGTTTGGTGCAGGCTACGAAGTGTCGAAGCAATTATTGCTGAGTGCAGAAATTACAAAAGAAGAAAACCGGCCTGTAAATGTGCAGGCCGGGTTACAATATATCATTGTGCCGGACCGGTTTTTTGTACGAACTGGTCTTACTACGGCTACTTCATCCCCATATGTAGGCGTGGGCTGGCAATGGAAAAATTGCCGGGCCGATGTACATGTACGCTACCATCCTCAACTGGGCCTTACACCGGGCTTGTTGTTATTATTTTATGGAAAACAAAAAGCAGAACCGTGAAATGGCCTTTTGCCATATGGTTGACCCTGCAGTGGATGACTGTTGCAGCACAGGAAAGGCAAACAGTACCGGTTAATGAATGGCAGCTCGAGAGCCAGGCCGAACGGCAGGAGGGGGTTCCCGAAGATGACACGCAATGGCAGCAACTGGAATACTGGCAAAAGCATCCGTTGAACCTGAATGAAGCAACAGAAAATGAGCTGAAAGCATTACGGTTATTAAACGATCTGCAGATCAGTAATTTTTTGTTGTATCGTAAAGTGCTGGGGCCATTATTACACATGAACGAAGTACAGGCTATACCGGCCTGGGATATACCTACCATTAAGCAGTTACTGCCATTTGTTACGGTGAACAATCAACAAAATATCGTGGAGAGTTTGGGCGAACGATTCAAACAGGGAGAGCAAACCATGTTATGGCGTTTTGCCCGAACGGTAAGCAATTCCAGCGATTACAATAAAACGACTAATACCTACCTGGGTAGCTCAACTGCTATTTTATTCCGCTATAAATATAATTACAGGAACCTGTTACAATATGGACTAACCGGAGATAAAGATGCGGGTGAACAGTTTTTTAAAGGCAGCCAGCAAGGCGGGTTCGATTTTTATTCTTTCCATTTCTTTGCCCGCAAGCTGGGCATCATACAATCCCTGGCTATAGGTGATTTTACAGTTGGTTTTGGTCAGGGTCTGATACAATGGCAGGGAATGGCATTTAAAAAAAGCACTGAAGTGATAAATATAAAACGGCAGGGAGCAGTGCTACGACCTTATAATTCGGCCGGTGAATATAATTTTCACCGTGGCGTTGGTATTACGTTGCAAAAGAAAAATATTCAGTGTACGTTTTTTGGTTCGTTCAGGAAATTAAATGCGAACCTGGTAACCGACTCTTTTTTAACCGGGCAGGAATATATTTCTTCTTTAATAACTACCGGGTATCACAGAAGTTTGTCGGAACTCAATGACCGTTATAATGTGCAATGCGTTACAACCGGCGGCGCCCTGAAAATTGCCAACAGCAGGGCGCATATTGGCGTAAACGCGGTACAATACAGTTTTTCGAAACCGTTACAGCCGGCCGGCGAAACCTATGACAGGTTTGCCATCAGTGGCCGCCACTGGAGTAATTATAGTTTCGATTACAGTTTTACGTTTCGCAACATGCATGTATACGGTGAGGCGGCTGTTGACAGGCTATTTAACAAAGCGATGATACATGGCTTGTTGGCAAGTCTAGATCCCAAAGTAGATTTGGCTATCGTATACCGGAGCATCAGCCCCCAATATCAATCCCTGTTCAGCAATGCATTTACAGAAAACAGTCTGCCGGTAAATGAAAGCGGGTGTTATACCGGGTTATCCTTAAGGCCGGTATTTGGGTGGAAACTGGATGTATATACAGATATTTTCAGGTTTCCCTGGTTAAAGTACCAGGTCAACGCTCCCTCAAGCGGACATGAGTACCTGGTGCAGGTTAGTGTAACGCCCAACAAATATGTGGAGATATATACCCGGTTCAGGCATGAAACAAAATCGGTGAACGTGGCCGATTCGGGCAGGGCAATTCAGCCACTTGCACCGGTAACCAGGTTAAACTGGCGTACCCAAATCAATTACCGGCTGAACCGGACCATTGAATTACGCAGTCGCGTTGAAACCTTGTGGTATGCCAGTAATTTACAACAACAAAAAGAAACCGGGTTTTTGTTTTACACCGATGTGCATGTGAAACCTGCTTTCAAACCGTTTTTCTTCAATGCCCGCATACAATACATTGAAACGGATGGATACAACAGCCGTATCTATGCCTTCGAAAACACCGTATTATATAATTATTCTATTCCGCCTTTATTTAATAAAGCAGTGAGATATATTATAAATGTTAATTACCGGTTAATGCACCGGTTTAACAAGCAGCGACCTCAAAAATTTAATTGCCTTTTCTCCTTATCGTATGCACAAGCCGTTTATCCGTCGGAAATGGCTGTTGAAGCAACGAAAAGCGCCGTTGAAGCGTACAATAGAGCAGATATAAAACTGCAGGTTGTATTTACCAGGCGTTGATCATTTTTTCTGCACGATTGCCAGGTTAATTGTTAAGCGAATTAAAATTAAATTAAAACCAGATCGCATATTCGGTTATGCATCATACTTTAATTTATGCATATATAATTTTGCCGTTCGTGTAATTGAAGAGTAATTAAATTGTCATGATCGCAGAATAATTTATTCACATATTTAACATAAGGACTAACGGTTTACACATTGGAATGCAGGTGAGCGGCCGCTTGTAAATCAATACTGGCGTGTAGTAGAGTGATATCACCGTAGGGATAAAGTTTTCATGACGTGAAAAAAATTGTGTGGCCTATCCTTGCAGCATTTGTAAATTTCGTTTTGTCTACCGGTTAGTAAAAAAGTTGATTATTATTATTCTTTTAACTTTTTTTGCTAACCAATTAAATTGGTTTTCGGGGATTCATTCATTTTTAAAAATTTCACGTCTCATGAGAAAAATTCTATCACTACTGATAGCGTTCATGCTATCGGTTGTGGCCTTTGCACAAAATCGCCAAATCTCGGGTCGAATTACAGATGAAAAAGGCGACCCTGTTCCCTTCGCCACTATCAAAATCAAAAAAACAAAGATTGGTACCTCGGCAGATGAAGCCGGAAATTTTAAATTATCCGTGCCTGAAAACGCTATACTGGAGTTCAGTGCTGCGGGTGTGGAGACCCGCGAAGTAAGTACGGCTGGTGCTGGTGATGTAATTAATGTTACCCTTACCCGTATCACCAACGAATTATCAACCGTTATTGTGACCACTTCACTGGGTATTAAAAGACAGGCTAAAGAATTGGGATATGCAGCCACTTCAGTAACAAGTAAGACGCTTAACCAGGCAAAATCGGTGAATGTGCAACAGGCACTGAATGGTAAAGTATCGGGTGTATCGGTAACCTCTGTTAATAGCGGGGTGTTTGAGCAAGCCAAGATCAACATCCGCGGTATTCGTTCATTGACCGGTAATAACAATCCGATGCTGGTAGTAGATGGCGCTCCTACACCGCTTGGTTTTTTAAGCTCTATACCACCCGATGATATCCAGGATTTAACTGTATTAAAAAGTGCGGCTTCTGCCCAGTTGTATGGTCCTGATGCCGTTAACGGGGTAATACTTGTTACTACCAAAAAAGGAGCAGGGAAAAAACTGAGCGTAACATTTAGTTCTGCTTTACAGGCAGCCCGTGTAGCTTATTTCCCAAAAATGCAACGAGCTTTTGGACAGGGTGCTGGTGAAACAATTGACGACTATGGCAATTATCAGTATGTGCCCTACGAAAATCAGCAATTTGGGCCAAAATTTGATGGCACCACCAAGGATATTGGTGTTGTACTGGAAGACGGAACTGTTCAATCTGGCCCTTATAACGATGGACATTATAAAGACAAGGTAAAATTCTGGAACACGGGTTTAACCTGGCAGAATACCATTTCGGTTTCCGGTGAGGATTTTTATGCCAGTATACAGGATGCCAAGATCAAGGGGCTGATGCCGAATGATGAAAATCGCAGAACAAGTTTCCGTTTCAATTCAGGAAAATCTTATGGCCGCCTTTCAGTGAACTACGGGTTGAACTATATTTTGCAGAACTATGATGTCGTTAATGAAACAGGGCTGGCTAACCTTTTTCCGGCTTATAACGGCAGTATCTTCTTCCTGGTAATGCAAACCGCCAGCAACATTCCTTTACTGGATTATAAAGACTGGCAGAATAACAAGTTTGCACAGTTCTCAAATTACTACAATGAGTACGCCGTTAATCCATATTGGGTTATTGGTAATATTCGCCAGAAAGGACGGGAAGACGACCTGATTGGTAATCTGGATGTGAATTTTAAAATTACCGATTGGCTGAAAGCAACAGCAAAACTGAGCACCAACCTGGGTTTTAATAACTATAAAAATACAACAGCTCCTGTAACAGTTACCAAATGGGCTGATGAAAACCGCAACCCTACCCAATTCTCTAATCGCCCCGGTAGTGTATTCGATATGCAATCTTATTCATCAAGAATAAATCTTGATTATTTCTTAAGCGGCGACAAAGACATTAACAAGGATTTCAAGGTACGTTACCTGGCCGGTGGTATGTTGCGCCAGAACAGGGCAAAGAATGTGGCTGTAGGTGGTAATAACCTGGTAATACCTTATTTATATAATGCGGCCATTCGTAGTGGTGATGCATTTGTCCCTAAATATACCGGAAGTTCAACTATAGTTAATAACGGAAACAACTATACAGTTGACTCAAGATTATTATCTGCATATGGAACATTTAGCGTAAGCTATAAAGGCTGGGCGAATGTCGAGTTTTCAGGAAGAAATGACTGGGATAGCCGTTTGAGGAGTGAAAACCGGTCCTTCTTTTATCCTGGGGTAAATGCGGCCGTGGTACTTTCAGAAGCCATCCCTGCTATTGAAAAAAGCGGAATTATATCTTATGCAAAAGTAAGAGGTGCGTTGTCAAAATCGGGTAACGTAAACCTGGGTGTTTATTCGCTGGATGCTACCTATTCACAAACAGGCGGTTTCCCTTTTGGTACCGTGTCAGGCTTTACGGCTGAAGACATATTCCCTAGCACTAATCTGAAACCTGAGTTTGTTAAAACAACTGAAGTAGGTTTGGAATTAGGGTTCTTACGCAACCGGATCAATTTGGAAGCGAGCTATTTCGATCAGAAGAATACCAATCAGGTTCTGTTAGTTACTCAATCTTCGGCTACAGGATATCCTTTTCAACGGGCCAATGCAGCTGATTTCACAAATAGAGGGGTAGAATTGGATCTAAACCTTACACCATTGGTTAAAATAGGCCAGGGGCGCATTGAATTCAGAATGAACGCCACTTATAACGATAATAAAGTAACACGCACATTGAATGATGCACCGGTGGTAATTGGTGGTAACTCTGGTTTCACTCAAAATTCGGCCAGCTCACCTACCGCCAATAATATTGCCGTAGTAGGTAAACCTGCGTTTGGGTTTCAGTTAACCGATTATGAAAGAGATCCCGAAACCGGTAAAGTGATTGTTGATTCCAAAACCGGTAACCCTACACAAGCCGGTGAAATGGTGATAAAAGGAAGATCATTACCGTTGTGGGTATTGGGTTTCACTCCTTCTTATACAATAGGCGGTTTTACTGCAAGCATGACCTGGGATTATAAAGGCGGCCATAATTTTTATGCCGGTATGGGATCCGACATGGACTTTGCCGGTATTTCTGCCCGCAGTGCCGAGTATGGCCGTCAGCGCTTTGTATTCCCTAATTCAGTAGTTAAGGATGCCAGTGGTAAGTATGTAAATAATACCAATATTCAGGTACAGGATGGCAACTATGGTTTCTGGACGGGTGCTTCTACCAATGCCCAGATTGGAACGAATTATTTCGCCAGTGCTGCTGCATGGCGGTTGAGAGAGTTGAACATTTCTTACAACCTGCCGCTTAAATGGATCGGTGGCGGTAAGATCATTCAACGCTTAACTGTAAGCGCTATCGGAAAGAACCTTTTGCTTTTTGTTCCAAAATCAAATCAGTGGGGTGATCCTGAGTTTAACTACACTGCCGACAACAATACGTCTGGTATCAGTAGTTCATTCCAGTCTCCTGCTTCCCGGTTATTTGGCGGAGCCATCACTGTACAATTCTAATCAATATTAAATGCATACCAGATGAAATTTGTGAATATAAATAAATCGATCATTTTTGCAGGGTTACTGGTGATCATTGCCGGTACCAGTTGTAAAAAAAGTTATTTGGATATTAATGAAGACCCCAACCGGGCAACTGATAAGAACATCAGGGCCGAACTGCTTTTTCCGCAGGCTGCGCATGGAGTAGGGGCCAGGCTGGCGTCGGGTAACTTCCGCTTCCTGAACTCCTGGCTGGGGTATTTTGCTCAAGCCGGCGATTATTCCATTCTACAGGATGAAACTTCTTATAGCATCGATTTTACATTTGGCGATCCCTTGTGGCAGAACCATTATGATGCGCTGTTCGACCTGAATCTTACTAAAGTAAAAGCATTGGTAGTACAGGATTCTGTGCTGGCCGGCTGTTCAATGGTATTATCTGCACGTCTTTTTCAGGACCTGGTAGATATATATGGAAACGTCCCATATACACAGGCATTCCAAACATTGACCTACCAGCAGCCTGCATACGATAAAGGACAGGATGTATACAATGCGCTGCAAAAAAGCCTTGATACGGCAATTATTTACTTACAAACTCACCCAACTGAAAATTTTGATGCGGTAGATATTGTGAATGGCGGTGATACTGATCTGTGGATAAAGTTTGCCAATACACTGAAATTGCGGTTGCTGATCCATCAGTCGCAGATGGCGGGCTTTAATCCTGCAGCTGAAATCGCCAAAATAATCAACAATGGTGGTGTATTACATGCCGGAGAGGATATTAACGTAAATCCAGGTTATGTAAATGAAAATAACAAACAGTCTCCATTCTATGCCAATTACGGTAATACGCCAACCGGCAGCGATGCAAACCCCAGCACCCGGGCCAATGAGTATTTATTAAATATCCTCGGCTCTTATGATGATGCCCGCATCGAGCGGTTCTACTCACCCGTTGGTACTTCATTTGTTGGCGATGTGTATGGAAAGGTAGAAGGAAATCCTACCGGCGCCAGCAGTTCAAGAATAGGACCCGGTTTGGCCGGTAGCGCCAAACAGGATGCCTGGATATTCCCTGCTTTTGAAAGCATGTTCCTGGAAGCAGAAGCCATTGCCCGTGGCTGGATGCCTGGCAATGCGCAAACTGCCTATGAAGCGGCGGTAACAGAGAACTTTGTTTGGCTGGGTGTTGAAGATGCTGCAGACTGGGCCAACGAATACCTCACTACTGCGGATATTGCTATGTGGTCAAACGCCGGCGCCTCAGTAAATGACAGGGTGAAGTTCATTGCCTTCCAGAAATACATTGCATTAGGTGGTATTGATCCCACTGAAGCATGGACCGATTTAAGAAGACTGAACATGATGCCAGATGATGGATACATTTCTGCTAATCCATCAAAGATCTCCAATACATTACCTGTTCGGTTGTTGTATCCCCAAAGTGAATATACAGCCAATGGCGATAACGTAAGGACGCAGGGAACTATAAACCAGTTTACTTCAAAAATATTCTGGCAACCATAATCTGAAAAAAGAAAATACGAGCAAGATGAAACTAAATATAAGAAACTCCATTTTAGTTATGTCCCTCCTTTCTTTGGGCATAACCGGCTGTTTGAAGGACAACCTGTATGATGATAATGAGATACAATCAACCCGCCCTACCAACGGGCAACCCAAGGTAATTGAGTTGAAAGTGGCGGCCAATAACCTTACCCACTTTGCAACACTGGCTTTTCCCAACGGCAGTAAAGATACTGTTGTTAATCTGGTGCCGGTTACATTAGCCACTGCTGACGGAGCTCCCGAAGATATCAATATAACAATCGGGTTAAAACCTTCACTGGTTGATGATTATAATGCCGATCCCATCAATGGCGGCGCTTCTTATGATGTGCCTACCGCTTCTATGTTCACTTTAGTAAACAATGGTGTGGTTACCATTGCAAAGGGATCAAATGTTGGATACCTGCAGATTAAAATGGTGCCTTCTAATTTTATCGGTCACGATTGGGCGCTAGGCTTTGTTATCAATAGCATTGATAAATCTGCCTATACCATCAGCGGTAATCTTAATATTGCCGTAATTGCAGTGGCAACCAAAAACCAATATGATGGTTTATATAATGCAACCGGATTTTTTCAACATCCTACATCACCCCGCTCTTTTAATCTTACCGGACAAAAAGTTAAAACCTTTAATGCTAATACGATTACCAAAGCGTTGGGCGATCTGGGTGATAACACACCTATTAATATAACGGTTAATGCCGACAACACGGTTACCATAACTGCCGGTCCCGGCGCCAGTGGCTCCACCGCCCTGGTTGGGAATTATAACGATCTTACCCGGCCTCAGTATAATAATACCTACAACCCGGCTACCAAAACTTTCCTATTATCGTATGGCTATCCTATGCCCACGCCTACGCGTACGATCACGGAAAAACTGGTGTACACCGGTCCCAGATAAGCAGTTTTGAACTGACGTAAATAAAAAAAGGTTCCCCGATGCATTGGGGAACCTTTTTTATGCGCCTTGAGAAGAGCGACACATTTTTAAAACGGAAGAGGCTGCCTCGATGTTGATGAGGCAGCCTCTTCCGTTTTGAAGATATTTAACGGGAAGCGGTTTCAGTTACTGGGGTTACCTGGAGATCTTTATCTTCCGGGGTTCGTTTATATCAAAATCTAAAACCATTCGTCCCGGCTCAGCCGGGACGAATGGTTTTTTTGCGCAAAAATCCGGCATTCATGTCATATCAAGTGTTGTTCATTGAGCAGCCCTTTTTTTATTTTTGAATGAAATAAATCGAATATTTTCAACCCTAATATTTAAAAAAACATATTTTCTTATGCAAATAAACAAATTGTATAAAAATATAATTAGTGTGAATTTTTAATGTGTTACTTTCCATTCCTTAATTATTTACATCATTATTCTTGTTATAGCTATTGGTTTAGCAAGCTTTATTTCCACTTTATCACGATAAAAATAATTGCAGCTTTTTCCAAATAAGGCTTGTCTACCGTCTAATTGGTTTTAGCTTACCGTTCTCCTATTTTAACTTTTTTTTTATTGCGAATCAGGATTTTCGATATTTTTAGTTTTTAGAACGTAAATTTTAAACTTACAAGTCACATGAGAAAAATGCTATCACTGCTAGCAGTGTTAGTGCTATGCACTGCTATTGCCCTGGGTCAATCCAAAACTATGACCGGGCAAGTCAAAGACACGAAGGGAGACCCAATTCCCTTTGCGACCATTAAAGTCAAAGGCACCTCTAATGCGGTAGCCGCCGATGCAAACGGCAACTTCTCCATCAACGCTCCTGAAAACGCCACATTCATTATTTCTGCCGTGGGTTTTGAGCAAACAGAATTAAAAGCCAGCAGTTCCGGAACGTTTTCGATTTCGTTGAGAAACTCAGAATCGATGAACGAAGTGGTTGTAACTGCATTGGGTATTAAACGGTCGAAAAATACCCTGCCGTATGCTGCCCAGATTGTTGCTGGGGAGGACGTTAGTAGGTTGCGTAATGGCAATGCCTTCAGCGCCCTTTCTGGAAAAGTATCTGGTTTGCAAATTAACCAGGGTAACGGTATCGGTAGCTCTACCAATATTGTGATCCGCGGTACTAAATCAATTACCGGTAATAACCAGGCTTTATTTGTGGTAGATGGGGTACCGGTTGATAACTCAATGAACACCAGGCCCAATACCAACCAGGTAACCGGTCGTGGTGGGTATGATTATGGTAATGCCGCTGCCGACATTAACCCCGATGACATTGAAAACATCAACGTGTTGAAAGGCGCTGCCGCCACTGCCCTGTATGGTTCACGGGCTGCTAATGGCGTGATCATGATCACTACCAAAAAAGCTAAAAAAGGATTGGGATTAACAGTGAACTCAGGTATTACTGTTAACTCAATGGACAGAAAAACTTTTCCAGAATACCAGAATCAATATGGCGCCGGTTATTCAGCCAAATATCAGAAAGACGGATTTTTATATTTTGATGTGAATGGCGATGGCGTGAAAGATTTAGTAACGCCTACTACTGAAGATGCTTCTTACGGGGTTAAGTTCGATCCTAATTTAATGGTGTATCAATGGGATGCATTTGATGCGGCCGGACCAAATTATCATAAGGCCCGTCCCTGGGTAGCTGCTAAAAATGACCCATCTACATTTTATGAAACCCATCTTTCGAATAACCAAAGTGTTATGTTGGATGGCGCCAACGATAAAGGGGGATTTAAATTAGGTTATACCCGGAATGAAGAAAAAGGTATTCTCCCCAATAGCAGACTCATCAAAAATATTATAAACTTCAGTACTACTTATGCTATTACCCCTAAATTAACGGCCAGCGCTTCTGTTAACTATTCCAAAGTAGATGGCAGAGGCCGGTATGGCACTGGTTACAGCGGTCGTAACATCAATCAGAACTTCAGACAGTGGTACCAGACCAACGTCGATATCAAAGAACAAAAAGACGCCTATTTCAGGAATCGTAAAAATGTTACCTGGAACTGGAGAAGCCCTTCCAATGAATTAACGGGTTTAGTTCCCATTTATACAGATAACTACTACTGGACAGTTTATGAGAATTATGAAACTGATTGGCGTAGCCGTGTATTTGGGTATGCATCTCTTGATTTTAAAGCAACTGATTGGTTAAGTTTCCTGGCACGTGTTTCGGTTGATAATTATGCCGAATTACAGGAAGAGCGTGTTGCGGTGGGCAGCCAGGGTGCATCCTCCTACAGCCGCTTCGACCGTACTTTCAACGAGTTGAACTACGACCTGATGGCCAATGTTGATAAAGACATTACCAAGGACCTTAATTTCAAGGGCCTGCTGGGTACAAATATGCGTAGGTCCAATTCGAACTCAAGCCTGGCTACTACTTCCGGTGGTATGATCGTTCCCGGTTTATATGCTATCTCCAATTCAAAAGGAACGGTAGCGCCAACCGAAACCTATCAGCCCATTGCAGTGGATGGCTATTTTGCCGGTGCAACGTTGAGCTACCAGGATTATTTATCACTGGATGCTACTTTCCGCACAGACCGGGCTTCTACCTTGCCGATTGATCTTAATCGCTACAAATATTATGCGGTATCAGGCAGCTGGCTGTTTTCGCACCATCTGCCTACTGTGCCCTGGTTATCGAGCGGTAAACTGCGTATAAACTATGCAACCGTAGGTAACAGTGCCCCATTTGGTATTATAAAAGATGTATACGATCAGCCCACCCCGTTTGGATCTGCCATCTTATTCTCTGTAACCGATACCAAGAATAATCCAAATATCAAACCTGAACGCACCAGGAGCCGCGAACTGGGTTTGGAAATGGCCTTTTTCAAAAATCGCTTAGGTTTTGATGTTACTTACTATAAAACCAATTCGATCGATCAGATCATTAATGCTGAAGTATCCGCAGCCTCTGGTTATACCAAGAAGTGGATAAATGCCGGTGAAGTGGAGAACAAAGGAGTTGAACTGTCATTATATGGCACACCGGTTCGCACAAAAGACTTCTCCTGGACTGTTAATGTAAACTATACGCGCAACCGTAATAAAGTGCTGTCATTGAATGGTGGTGCCAAGAACCTGCAGATCGGTTCGTTCCAGGGTGGTGTTAGTATAAATGCTACCGTTGGCCAACCTTATGGAACCATTCAGGGTAAATCATACGAAATGTTAGATGGCAAAAGGCTGATCGATGCTGACGGATATTACGTATCTACTTCTACCACATCGAATGTTCTCGGAGACGTAAACCCCGACTGGATCGGTGGTGTGTATAATACCTTTAAATATAAAAACCTGTCACTGGGCTTCCTGATCGATGTGAAACAAGGTGGTAGTATCTGGTCACTCGACCAGTTCTATGCACAGGGCACCGGTGTCTATAAAGAATCGGCTGGTTTAAATGACCTGGGTAACCCCGTTCGTAACAGTTTGGCCGATGGTGGTGGTGTAGTATTCCAGGGGGTAACAGAAGATGGGAAAGTAAACACCAAACGGGTAGTAGTAGATGCTAACTCTCCGCAGGAGCCTCAGGCAGCATATACCTACGATGCCAGCTACGTTAAGTTAAGAGAGGCAAATATTTCATATTCATTACCATCGAGCATTTTTGGAAAAGTTAAAGCCATCAAAGGAATTGATATTTCTGTATTTGGCCGCAACTTATGGATCATCCATAAAAACTTACCTTACGCAGATCCGGAAGAAACTGTTTCAGCAGGTAACTTAATCGGTATGCAAAGCGGTGCTTATCCAACAACCCGTTCTATTGGTATGAATGTTAGACTGAAATTCTAAAACTGAAACAAATCATGAGAAAGATCCTATATTTAGCATTGCCGGTATTGTTATTGGCGGCATGTACAAAAGATATCTCCCGTTTTAATAATGACGCAAAAAAGCCCACCATTGTTCCCGGATCGATGCTGTTCTCAAATGCAACCAGGAACATGGCCGATGGCCTGGTCAATGCCAGCGTAAACATAAATGTATTCCGGTTTACTATAAATCACTGGGCTATGGCGACATACCAGGATGAAGCGCAGTATAATTTTACCACCCGTGCTATTCCACAAGCCTGGTGGACGAGATTCTATCGCGATGTGATAAAAGATCTGGCAGAAGGCGCAAGGCTCATTAATGCCGATGCCTTTTTAGACCCAGGCATAAAACAAAACCAGCTGGCTATTATTGAAGTCATGCAGGTATATGCTTACAATGTACTGATAAATACGTTTGGCGATATTCCTTACAAAGCGGCTTTGGATGGTGAAAACGTATTCCCGGCATATGATGATGCCAAAACCGTTTATGCTGACCTGTTAAAAAGACTGGCAGACGCAATCAGCAAGTTAAAGACCACTTCCACCAGTTTTGCAGCAGCAGATGATATCATAAATAAAGGCAGTGTTGCCAATTGGATAAAATTTGCCAATACCCTGCAATTTAAAATGGGTATGCTGCTGGCCGATGTAGATAACGCAACTGCCAAAGCCGCTGTGGAAGCAGCCGAGCCAAAAGCTTTTACCACATTTCAGCAGAACGCATTTTTTAAATACCAGCCGAACAGCCCTAACCAAAGTCCTTTGTATACAGACATTGTTGTTGGTGGCCGTTCAGATTATGTTGCTGCAAAAGATTTGATGGATCCGTTAATTTCATTGAACGATCCCCGCAAATCATTATTTTTTACTACCAACGACGCCGGTGATTATGCCGGGGGCATTGTGGGAGGGTCGAATACTTTTGAGGATTTCAGCCGCCCTGGCTCAAGGATCTCTGCTGCCGATTCTATCTATATCTTCCTTGATTATGTGGAAACAGAATTTTTACGTGCCGAAGCTATTGAGCGTGGGTATAATGTTGCCGGTACTGCCGCAGAACATTATAACAATGCGATAACCGGTTCCATTCTCTATTGGGGTGGAACGGCCGCTCAGGCCGCTGCTTACCTGGTGCAACCAGGTGTGGCTTATGCTACCGCGCCTGCTGCTGGTGGCTGGAGACAGAAGATTGGATTCCAGAAATGGATCGCTTTACATAACCGTCCGTTCGAAGGCTGGACCGAAATAAGAAGGCTCGACTATCCGAAACTGACACCGGTGGTAGGCGCCATTTCAGGCTTCCCCAACCGTTTCCCTTACCCAGGTAACGAGCAGCAATTAAATGGTGATAATTATACCAGCGCTGCAGCCAAAATGGGCGGTGATAAAGTGGAATTCAAATTGTTCTGGGATAAATTGTAGTATAATTTTTTTAGAATACAAACCGTTCCGGCCCCAGCCGGGACGGTTTCTTTTTTGAGGCTTCTGCGAGGAAAAATAAAATTCAGTACGAACCATTTCGCCCGGTTTCTTACATTTGGACCTTAAACTTTTAATGATGGAAGAACAAAATCAGCAACAAAACCAACTTAATATTGAAATTTCTGAAGAAGTAGCGGAAGGAGAGTATGCCAATCTTGCCATCATTACGCATTCCCACGCCGAGTTTGTAATAGATTTTGTGAACGTAATGCCCGGTACGCCAAAAAGCAAGGTAAAATCACGTATAATATTAACTCCTCAGCACGCCAAACGCTTTATGAAGGCTTTAACCGAAAATATTCAGCGATTTGAAGCCGCCAACGGAAAGATCCAGGACCTGGAAGATGTACAAATTCCCATGAATTTTGGCGGTCCAACAGCCCAGGCGTAAACTAATTGGCAATTGACAAAGGTTCACAATAGTCGGAATTACCCATAATCATTAGAGTGCTTATTGCATTTTGTCTATTGTCTATAGTATTCCGGCATCTGCAAAGCTGAAATAGCCGCTTTCGCTTACTATAATATGGTCAAACAGGGAGATGTCGAATAATTTTGCCGCTTCCTTTAGTTTTTTCGTCAATTCCTGGTCGGCCCGGCTGGGTTTTAAACTGCCTGAAGGATGGTTATGGCAAATGATCAGGTTTACCGCGTCTTCCAGTATGGCTTTTTTTAAAATGACCCGGGGATCGGCAACGGTTCCGGTAATACCCCCTTTGCTTATTATTTCTAAATGATTAATGCGGTTGGCCTGGTTCAAATAGGCTACGGCGAATACCTCATGAGGCAGGTCGCGGAACAGGGCCTGCAGGTAATTGGCGATATCCCGGCTGCTTTTAACCATGGGTTTATCGAGGTAAAGAGCAGCCTGCCGGCGGCGGCCCAATTCAAGGGCCGCGATGATGGTAATGGCTTTTACTTTGCCTATTCCTTTTAACTTCATCATCTCCTGTATGGTAACTTTACCTAGTTCATTTAGGTTGTTCTTCCCCAGCCGAAGGACGTCTTTTGCCAGTTCAACGGCATTCTTTTCCCGATTACCGTTCCCGATAAGGATGGCCAGTAGTTCCGAGTCGCTTAAAGTAGATGGATTTTTCCCAAGTAGCTTTTCCCGGGGCCGGTCGTCCTTAGCCCACTTTTTGATTGAAATTTTTAACTCTTGCATAGTTCAAATATTTCTAGTACTTTTCGGACAAATACTATAACCACAAAATGTACTTTAAGTACTAGTTTGTGCGTTATTTCAGTATAAAATCCAGATCTATTTAAAAACTATTTAATCTAATCCCCATGAATCGAAAAACTACATTAGCCGCAATTGGAGGTTATCAACCCTTCCTATTCTGTATAGGAATGTATTTTGTTGCCCTTTTCTTCTCAATTTTTATTTGTTCTGCAATTTTTTATGCGTTCTATCCCAAAAAGTCGATAGCAAAAGACGGGGAAACGGGCCATAAAACGGCTGCTATGGCGCCTGCTGGATCAAGGATGCTGCTGACTGTAACCAAGTAACACGATTTTGGGGATGCACCGATTAATCAGTAACCATTGAGATACAAATTTCTGCACAAAGAGAAATAAATTTTTTGTACATAGGTTATCGGGCAAATACCAAGCTTCGCGTTATCTTCGCCGCACATTTTATTGCGGTATGCAAATGTCATCTAAGATCTTTTCAGGTACAGGTTCACAATACCTGGCAGAAAAAATAGCTCAAAAATTTGGAGCCACCCTCGGAAAAATAACCATTTCCCGCTTTAGCGACGGAGAAATACAGCCTGTATTTCAGGAAAGTATCCGTGGCGATATGGTTTTTCTGGTGCAAAGTACTTTTGCCCCAGCCGAGAATTTGCTCGAATTATTATTAATGATCGATGCCGCCCGGCGGGCTTCGGCCTATAAGGTGGTGGCAGTGATACCATATTATGGCTATGCGCGGCAGGATCGAAAAGACAAGCCTCGCGTAGCCATTGGTTCTAAGCTGGTTGCCAATATGTTAGTGGCTGCCGGCGCCGATCGCGTGATTACGATGGACCTGCACGCTCCGCAGATCCAGGGGTATTTTGATATACCCGTTGACCACCTCGACAGTTCTGCCATTTTTATTCCTTACATCCAGCAACTTCAGTTGGAAAACCTTACCTTTGCGGCCCCCGATGTGGGAAGTGCAAACCGGATACGTGAAATTGCGTCCTATTTTAATGCTGAAATGGTGATTTGCGATAAGCACCGTAAACGGGCCAATGAAATTGCCAGCATGGTGGTCATTGGTGATGTTACCGACAAGGATATTGTATTGATCGATGACATTTGCGACACGGGGGGAACACTGGCAAAAGCCGCCGGATTGTTGAAAGAAAAAGGGGCTCGTAGCGTTCGTGCTTTGTGTACACACCCGGTTTTAAGCGGCAATGCGTATTCAAATATTGAGAACAGTGTGTTGGAAGAACTGGTAGTTTGTGATACCATCCCCATGAAGCAGAAGATAGCGAAAGTGAAGATCCTGAGCGTTGCCGAATTGTTTGCAGTAGCCATTCGCAATGCTTATGAGAATAGAAGTATCACTGGTTTATTTATCCATAGCCAGAGAAGGAACAGCTAATAATTTACCGTTTCACAACAAAGGAATTTTTAAATTAAAATAAACAATGAAGACAATTACAATCGAAGGACAACTGAGGACCGGAACCGGGAAAAAAGCCGCCCGTCAACTTCGCTCTCAGGGACTGGTGCCTGGTGTAATTTACGGCGGTACACAGGAAATTAATTTCGCAGCTCCTGTGCTGGCTTTCAAATCCATCGTATATACCTCTGATTTCCAGTTAGCTGACATTACAGTAGAAGGCAAAAAGTACCAATGTATTTTAAAGGACATTCAGTTTGATAAGGTAAGTGATGCACTGGCACACCTTGACTTTCTGGAACTGGTTCAGGACAAAGCAATAATAGCTACTATTCCTATTAAGTTTGCCGGTGTATCGATCGGGGTAAAAGAAGGTGGTCGTCTTATTACAAAAATGAAGGCATTAAAAATTAAGACATTACCCAAATACCTGAAAGAAAACATCGAGGTTGATATCACCAACCTGGAACTGAATGGCAACATTCGTGTTGAAGATGTTAAGGAAGCAAATTATGAGATCCTGAACTCTCCACGTATTCCCATTGCTTCGGTAGTAATGACACGTCAGTTGAAACAGGAAGAAGCTGCTGCACCTGTTGCCGGAGCTAAAGCACCTGCCGCTGCTGCCGCTGCAAAAGCGCCTGCCGCTGCTGCTAAAGCACCCGCTGGCAAAAAGTAAAATAAATAAATGCATATAAAGCCCGGCTTTGGCTGGGCTTTTAAGTCAAAATAAGAAGGTCAGGTGAGTCACATGAGGAATTGAGAAAAAGGAATCATTGACTTATTTGATCTTTTTTGCTGATCTGATCACCCGTGAGAATTGACTCATTTGACCAATTTGATCCCTATAGGATTGTCTGATTTGACCTGTTGATTCATTAGACTGTTTTGATCATTTTGGGCCTTTCCGCTCTGCTTACCCCACCACCCATTGTTCAAATATTGCCACTATGAAATTCCTGCTGATAGGTTTAGGTAATATTGGAAATGATTACGAATACACACGTCACAACATAGGTTTTGATGTAGTGGACGCTTTTGCCCAAAAGCATGGAGGTTTTTTTGGGGTGGGACGGCTGGCACAAGTTTGTGAGCTGAAATGGAAGGGCAAAAAATTGACAATTATCAAGCCCTCCACCTATATGAACCTGAGTGGCAAGGCTGTAAAGTATTGGATAGAAAAAGAATCGGTCGCTTTGGAACAATTATTGGTAATAGTAGACGATATTGCATTACCGCTTTCCCGGATACGGCTTCGACCTTCGGGTAGCTGTGCCGGTCATAATGGATTGCGGAGCATAGAGGAGACCCTTCTTACCGATAAATACCCCCGATTACGATATGGTATCGGTAACAATTTCCCCAAGGGAAGGCAGGCGGATTTTGTACTTGAACGCTGGACGCCTGAGGAATTGCCCTTAGTAAAACGAAAGGTTGAAAAATGTGTAGAAGTGATAGAAAATTTTATCACCATTGGCATCGAACGAACTATGAATGAAGCGAATAAATTGGAGTTTACACTATGATTTGTTAATTTGAATCTTTATTTTCGCAAGGCCAATATTTAAGGTGAGTAATAATTTGATATTCAATATCGCTATGCCCACGTACCCCCGGCTTTTCCAGGCGCATGAAACTTGAAAACAATTATCTCAATTAAACCCTTTGTTGAGTATGAAAATTTTCTGTGTAGGCCGTAATTATGTGGCTCACGCAAAAGAACTGGGTAACGAGGTTTCAGATGAACCCATCGTTTTTATGAAACCTAAAAGTGCTTTACTGCAGGCTCATACCCCTTTTTATTACCCCGAGTTCACGAATGAATTGCATTATGAATGTGAACTGGTATTGCGTATTTCAAAGAATGGTAAATACATCCAGGATAGGTTTGCCAGTAAGTATTATGATGCCGTATCTGTTGGTATCGACTTCACTGCACGCGATATTCAAAATGAATTGAAAGAAAAAGGACTACCCTGGGAAAAAGCAAAAGCCTGGGATAATTCCGCAGTGGTTGGCAAGTGGATCCCGTTACCGAATATCAAAAACAAAAAAGACATCAACTTTTGTTTGTATAAAAATAAAGAACTGGTGCAGCAGGGGAACTCGAGTTTAATGATCAATAACTTTGATAAAGTAGTTGCTTATATCTCCAATTACTTTTCAGTGAACATTGGCGACCTCGTGTTTACCGGTACCCCGGCTGGTGTAGGCGAATGTGTAGTTGGTGACGAGTTGGAAGCCTTTATTGAGGACGACAGCTTATTAAGTTTAGAGATCAAATAACAAATAGATCATCATTACAAGGAAATAGCCTTTCCCGATTCTTCGGGAAGGGCTTTTTTATTGCCTGAACGGAAATCAGGCATATGCCAACCAACCCTGCTCCCAAAAGCCCCTTTGTGGCGTTATTGACGCTTTAATCTTATTTCCATATTAAGTTTCCCACTGCTGACCTTCTACTTTCATTTTTTTCTTCCAAACTAACATTTGTTATTATTATTTTTGTCGGTTAACTATGATGCATACCGATATTTTACTGAAAGCCTACCGCCTTATGTGTACTGCCAAAGCCATGGCCGACACTTATGAAGCAAACCGTACCGTTTGTAAATACGTTCATTCTACCTCCCGCGGCCATGAAGCCATTCAATTGGCAACCGCCTTTCAGTTATTACCTTGTGATTATATCAGTCCGTATTATCGCGATGAAAGTATCTTACTGGGATTGGGTTTTTCACCTTATCAGTTAATGTTGCAGCTGCTGGCCAAACGCGATGATATTTTTACCGGGGGCCGCGAATATTATTCGCATCCTAACTATCGTGGTGCTGATAAACCCACCATCATACACCAAAGCAGTGCTACCGGTATGCAGGTAATACCAACTACCGGCGTTGCGCAGGGGATTCAATACCTCGAACAAATTAAATCCGGTCAATTAATAAAAGGGCCCAATGATGAAATGCCGGTGGTGATTTGTTCACTGGGCGATGCCAGTGTAACAGAAGGCGAGGTAAGTGAAGCATTTCAGTTTGCCATCTTAAAAAAGCTGCCAGTGATTTACCTGGTGCAGGATAATAATTGGGGCATAAGCGCCAGTGCTGAAGAAGTTCGTGTTATGGATGCCTTTGATTATGCCGGTGGTTTTCCGGGATTAGATAGGGTGCGGATTGACGGAAGCAATTTCGAAGAAAGTTTTGATGCTATGCATCGCGTGGTGCAATATGTACGGCAACAAAGAACGCCGTATCTGGTGCAGGCAAAAGTGCCTTTGCTGGGGCATCATACCAGCGGGGTGCGAAAAGAGTTTTACCGGTCACAGCAGGATTTGGAGAAACATGCCCTGAACGATCCCGCACCAAAACTGCGGCAACGTTTATTAAGTATGGGTGTCGATGAGCAACAGTTGATAAACATAGAAAACGAAACAAAAGAAGAAGTGGGCCGACAATTTCAGCAAGCCGTGCAATCACCGGAACCGGACCCGGCTACTGTAATGGACCATGTTTTTGTACCTACGCCTGTTACCGAAGAAAAAGGACAACGCACGCCACCTGGCGGCGAAAAAATAATTATGGTGGATGCGGCACTGTTTGCCATTCGGGAAATTATGGAAGACTTTCCGGAAGCTTTGTTATATGGACAGGATGTAGGCCGGCGCCTGGGTGGCGTTTTTCGCGAAGCGGCAACCCTGGCCGAACAGTTTAGTGATGTAAGAGTATTTAATACAGCTATCCAGGAGGCTTATATTATTGGTTCAACGGTTGGAATGAGTGCGGTGGGCGTTAAGCCAATTGTTGAAGTACAATTCGCAGATTATATTTATCCGGGGTTTAATCAACTGGTAACCGAGATCTCAAAATCATGTTATCTGAGTTGCGGTAAATTCCCTGTTCAAACAGTAATACGGGTCCCTATTGGTGCGTATGGCGGTGGCGGACCTTATCATAGCGGAAGTATAGAGACCACATTATTATCTATTAAAGGTATAAAAGTAGTATACCCCTCTAATGCGGCAGATATGAAAGGATTGATGAAAGCTGCCTTCCTTGACCCTAATCCGGTAATAATGTTGGAACACAAAGGATTATACTGGAGCAAAGTACCAGGTACAGAAGATGCCAAAACTATTGAGCCATCCAGAGATTACTTATTGCCATTGGGTAAAGCGGCATTGGTCATACAAGCTGATAAGGAGAAAATGAATAGCGGTGAATCGTGTTGCATAATAACATATGGAATGGGCGTGTATTGGGCTCGTTCGGCGGCGAAAAACTTTTCTGGTCAGGTAGACATCATAGACCTGCGTACATTATATCCGCTTGATGAAGATCTCATTTTTGGCAGCGTAAAAAAACATGGTAAATGTCTGGTGCTTACAGAAGAGCAGCAAAACAATTCTTTTGCAGAAGCATTGGCCGCACGCATTTCCCGTGCTTGTTTTCAATGGCTCGATGCGCCGGTTGAAGTATTGGGTGCTTTGAATGTGCCGGCTGTACCTATGAATATGTATTTGGAACAAGCTATGTTGCCAAATAGTGAAAAAGTATCAGCAGCCATTAAGCAATTATTATTCTCCTGATTAGATTCCATAAATAACACTTCAAGATAATTTTATTTCTGCGTTTTATTCTACAAGATAAGTAGGTTGTATCGTACATCCTATCCTTCTGCCGTTTATAATATTTTAACATGGGGCATATAATAAAATTTGTCTTATTTACGTAGAGTTACGTACTTCAAACCACCTAAGCAGCCATGAAAAACAGATACCTAAAGGGGGCCCATCTTTCTGAGAGGAAAGTTCGGGAACTTATTAAATTATTCTCGGAAGATCTGACAGCCACACAGATCGCCAACATTACTGGAATTAGTCGGATTACGGTAAATGCGTACTTTAAACTAATTCGTACACACATTGCAAAGTTTTGCGAGGAGAGAAATCCATTTCATTTCACAAATGGAACGGTCACTTATCATTCATCGGAAAATGGGATTGCTTCTAATGGAGCTGCTTCAAAGAAATCGTTTTACGGGATTTTTAAAAACGATGATTCCATTCACACCGATAAAATTGCAAACATCGATGCAGAGTGGATGTATGACTGGTTAAAAGGAAAAACAGAAGGCGAAAGAGATATTATTGAAAAATATCGCCTGCATGTTTACAATGGCATTGCCGATTTTAACAGCATCCGGTTGTATCGCATCAATGAACCGGTACCCGGTTTAATATCGCGCGAGCGCACCAGCAAATCGCACATTGATGAAATCGATATGTTCTGGGGGATGCTGAAATCACGGTTAATAAAATTCCGTGGCTTAAACAGTGGTACACTTTATTTGCACGTAAAAGAAACAGAGTTCCGGTACAATTACAGGGATAATGATCTGTTTGAAATGCTGATGGAAATTTTGCATAAACGTCCTTTGCATTATTCCAAAGCAGTACGGTAGAAATCGGCAAACGTGAAACGGCAAACGACAATAATTAAATTTCAGAAACCCTGAATTGCGTGAGCTATTCACGATTGCCGATTCAATAAACGAACTCCGGGGATTTTTTTCTTTAGCTATCGCAACTCATCCCTGGATCATATAAAACCAGTTGCGGTAATAGAATTTTTCTCATGTGACTCGCAGGTGGTTTCTACCACCTGCTTTTTATATTGATGTTCCCCATTGACTTTGATGCTAACCGGTGTTTAACGCCTCATGATAAACAAATTTGTTAATTTGCAGGTGAGGCAAGTCTAAATGCCTGCTATATGGCGCACGACCACTCACATCATGGCCATTCACATGCCGTATCGTTTAATGAAGCGAGCCTGAAAGCGTTTCAGATAGGTATTGGGTTGAATATTTTGTTTGTACTGGTAGAAGCAGTGGCGGGATTGGCTTATAAGTCAATGTCGCTTTTGAGTGATGCCGGGCATAACCTGGCAGATGTAGTTAGTTTACTGCTTTCCTATATTGCTTTCAAATTAGCCCACCGGCAAGCTACCATGCGCTTTACTTACGGATATAAAAAATCTACTGTTTTAGCAGCCCTTTTCAATGCATTATTACTACTTGTAGCCATTGGTATGTTGGGCTACGAGTCATTCCTCCGGCTGCAATTACCTCCGGTGGTGCAGGGCGGGGGCATTGCCTGGGTAGCTGCAATAGGTATCGTTGTAAACAGTATTTCTGCTTTTCTTTTCTTCAAAAATAAAGATGCCGATCTGAATATAAAAGGAGCCTATTGGCATCTGCTGGCCGATGCTATGGTATCAGTAGGTGTAGTAATTGGCGGTATTGTTATTTCTTATACCGGGTGGTATTGGTTAGATCCTGCTATTGGATTGGCTATAATGGTTATCATACTTATAAGCACCTGGTCATTGCTTACAGATAGTTTTAAAATGTCGGTAGATGCCGTGCCGGCCGGCATTGAACTGGAAGAAATAACCCGCGTTATATTATCTGTTAAGCATATTGTGAATGTGCATCATATTCATATCTGGCCATTGAGCACAACAGAGAATGCATTAACAGCGCATATTATTATTGATGACCGCTTACCATTTGATGAAAAGCTGAAAGTGATACAACAACTGAAGCATGAATTGATACACCATAACATTCATCACAGTACTATTGAACTGGAGTCAGAAACCATTCACTGTCCCGATCAAAATGAAAAGTTAGAACCACATGCACACTAACCAGTATATGGGTTGGCTTAACGGTGATAAACAGGCAATCATTCCATGATTGTTTTCGTTTTACTTATCCGGATTGTTCACATACTTATATATCATTTCCGATACATCTGCCATCGCCTTTATGGCCAGGTCTTCTTTTTGCAGGTTTTTCGACAATAATACCAAAACATATTTTCTTCCGTTGGACAAGAACACAATACCCGAGTCGTGTTGAACGTGAGAGATGTTGCCTGTTTTGTGAGCTACCTTCACTTTCTTTGGCAGCCGGGCCGGTATGATCTCATTAAATTGTTGATTTAATAGAATATTAATCATGGCCTGTGAAGAAGTGCTATCAACTATTTCGCCTTTAGCCATTTTTTCATAGATCACCATCAGGTCATTTGCGGTTGTAACATTATTGAACCCTTTTGCAAATGCCTTGGAATCTTCTACACCACGTAATACCTGTATATGCTTTGCACCCAGTTGCCGCATGGTTTTAGTAACATTTTGGGCGTTTACCAATTCAATAACCGTATTGGTTGCCAGATTGCTACTCTTAATGATCATATCGTATACCAGGTTATATAAAGTTCTTTTTTCACCTAAATGGCGGTAAAGCTCTTTCTCACTGTCATCATCGCCATTCAGGTTAAAAATGCTGCTGTCAACAATACTTTTAAACTCGTTTTTTAATACAAAGGAATCGTTTAGGGAAAAAGCGCCGGCTGCAGCCTGTTTGTATACTTCAATCATAACCGGCGTTTTCATGGTGCTTGCTGCATGAAAAAATTCCTGTTCATTGATCAGTAATGTTTCTCCGGTAGTCAGGTCTTTAAAAGCTACAGCAAAATTGCCCGGTTGTTCTGCCAGTTTAACGTTGATCTGGTCTTGAAGTTTATGTAGAGTCATACGATTCGAACAGGCGCAAACCATGAAAAAGCTACTAAGCAAAAAGAACATTTTAGAATAATTGAGCATACCTGAAGTTATAGTGCCGAAGATAATAGAATATCCTTTGTTACCAAACCTTCTCGTTTTTCAGATCTTTGCAGTTATTTGCAATCGTTGATCACTTCTAAGGAGCCATAAGCATAAGCGATTGCTCAAGGCTGCAAAAATTACAATTGTTCAATCACACCCTTAAAGACAATACTCAGTTTTTGATCGGCTTTTCCGGCAACCGCAATAATATCTTCAATATTTACCGGTTGCAGGTTTTCGGGGTCACATTCATCGGTTATTACACTAACGGCGGCACAATGCAGTCCAATCTGATTGGCTACAATGACTTCAGGTACAGTGCTCATGCCTACCATATCTGCACCGATCACCCGAAGGAAACGATATTCGGCCCTTGTTTCCAGGTTGGGTCCTGGTACGGCCACATATATACCTTGTTTAAGCGGTACCGATAGATCCAACGCCGTTTTAATGAATAGCTTATTTAAACGAATGTCATATGGCTGGCTCATATCCGGGAATCGTGGACCCAGCGTAGGTTCATTTAAACCTCGTAAGGGGTTTTCAGGTTGCAGGTTTATGTGGTCGGTCAATAGAACCAGGTCGCCCTTTTTGTATTCAGGGTTCATACCACCGGCTGCATTACTCAATAACAAACTGGTTATTCCTAATTCTTTAAATACCCGAACCGGGAATGTAATTTGTTGCATGCTATAGCCTTCATAGTAATGAAAACGGCCCTGCATGATCAATATCTTTTTGTTGCCTATAGCGGCCAGTATCAGTTTTCCTTTGTGAAATTCAACAGTGGATGTAGGAAAATGTGGGATCTCATTATAAGATATTTGCTGAACTACCTCAACCCGATCAATAAATGATCCCAGCCCGGTTCCTAACACTATAGCGGTGGATGCACCGGTAAAACCTTTCTCTTTTAAAAATAGGGCTGTTTGTGAGATTTTTTCAATGATTTGGTTCATCCCGTGATTTTTTTTCAAAATAAAGTATTCCGGCGGTTATTTTATAGCATTTGAATATTTTTATTCAGCAATGCCTTGTACCCGTGTGTCTTAAAATAAAACAGCAATTTTTAAGGAATACGATCTATATTGTAAAATCTATTAATTTAGTGGAGTAATAGCGTCTAAATGTTAAGTAAATGCCAATGCAAATGAGCAAACCTTCTATCACGATTGCCTTAATAAGTGTGTGTATCCTGCTTCAACCTGGGTATAGTACCGGTCAGCAAACAAAAGCAGTAAGGCCTAATATTATTTTTATCCTGGCCGATGATCTTGGCTATGGCGATCTGGGTTGTTATGGACAGAAACTGATTCAAACGCCTAACCTTGATGCCATGGCAAAACAGGGCATGCAATTCACACAGTTTTATGCAGGCACTGCAGTCTGCGCTCCATCCCGCTCATCTTTGCTTACGGGGCAGCATACGGGGCATACCCCTATTCGGGGTAATAAAGGCGTGGAACCCGAAGGGCAATGGCCTATACCTGATTCTGCAATTACTATTGCTGAGGTTTTAAAAAAAGGAGGCTATACAACTGGTAATTTTGGCAAGTGGGGACTTGGACCGGTAGCGTCGTCCGGGGATCCAGTTAAACAGGGGTTTGATTTTTTTTATGGATATAACTGTCAATCCAAAGCACATGATTATTATCCCGATCACTTATGGGAAAATGATACCCGCGTTGACTTTGCTGCCAATACGCCTGAACATCCTACCGATTATGCAGCCGAATTAATACATCAGAAGGCATTGAACTTTATTGAACAGCAAAAAAGCAAGCCCTTCTTTTTATACCTTTCTTATACCTTGCCACATGCAGCGCTGCAAGTACCGAACGATAGCCTGTTTGCGAAATATAAAAAACTGTTTAATGAACAACCGGTTCCCGTAGAGCCCTGGAATGGCAAAGGATATGCACCACAGGCATATCCACATGCAGCATATGCAGCCATGGTAAGCCGGTTAGATGCATACGTAGGGCAGGTGCTTCAAAAATTACGGGATTTGGGAATTGATAAAAATACACTGGTGATTTTTTCCAGCGATAACGGCCCGCATAAAGAAGGAGGTAACGATCCGGCCTACTTTAACAGCAATGGTTCATTACGTGGTATTAAAAGAGATCTGTATGAAGGTGGTATCCGGGAGCCGATGATTGCCTGGTGGCCTGGTAAAATAAAAGCTGCCAGCATTTCTGATTATGCCGGAGCCTTCTGGGATTTTCTACCAACTTTTGCCGAAATCGCTAAACAACCGAAACCAAAAAACATTGATGGCATTTCAATAGTACCCGTATTGTTGGGACAAAAAAAATCGCAGGTACACCCGTGGTTGTATTGGGAATTTCATGAACAGGGCGGAAAGCAGGCTGTTCGTATGGGAAAATGGAAAGGCGTTAAATTAAATGCAGCCAGCCAACCCAATGGCCCCATTGAATTGTACGATCTGTATTCAGATGTTTCAGAAATAAAAAATGTTGCAGACAAACATTCTGATGTAGTGAAGGCGATACAAAAAATTATGCAACAACAGCACCGTGAAAGTCCGGACTTTCCTTTGTTTACACAATCATCCGGTCTTTCCAATAAAAAGAACAGTGAATGATATTGATAATTAGAAATAATAATAGGTTGACCTGGCTTTCTGCAGTAATATTTACTGTAATTGCTGTGGGTTGTAAACAGTCAGCTGGAACAACACCTGCAAAAGAAAATATTCCTGCAGGTGATACTGTTATGTCGTGTTCTTCTAATTTGCCATCGCGGTTTGCAACAGACAACTCAACGATTACAATAACGCCTGGTGGAGATAATTCCTACTCCGGTATGGTTAAAATTCCTGCAGGTGAATTCTTAATGGGCGCTGCCGATAAAGAGGGGAGGCCAGACGAATACCCGCAACATACTGTTCACGTTGATGGTTTTTGGATGGATGCTACCGAAGTGACCAATGCCATGTTCAGGAAATTTGTGAAAGCAACCGGTTATGTTACAACGGCTGAGCGTGCACCCGATTGGGAAGCATTAAAAAAACAATTACCACCCGGTACCCCCAAACCTGCTGATACTTTACTGGTGGCAGCTTCACTGGTTTTCACCCCCACCACCCAACCTATTCAGCTGAATGATGTAAGTCAATGGTGGCAATGGGTAAAAGGCGCCGATTGGAAGCACCCCCAGGGACCAGGTAGCAGTGTTGAAGGAAAAGAAAATTACCCGGTTGTACAGGTGTCCTGGGATGATGCGACGGCTTATGCCAAATGGGCCGGCAAGCGATTGCCTACAGAAGCAGAATGGGAATGGGCGGCAAGAGCAGGGTTACCTTATCAACCATATACCTGGGGCACTGAGCCTGTCGATAAGGGCCAACAGAAGGCAAACATCTGGCAAGGGCATTTTCCCGATCGCAACACTGTTGCTGATGGATTTGCCCGCGTAGCGCCGGTAAAATCGTTTGCTGCTAATGCCTATGCTTTGTTTGATATGGCCGGAAATGTGTGGGAGTGGTGTTCCGATTGGTACAGATCGGATTATTATACGCAGACTGGTTCAAAAAAATTGATAAACCCGGCAGGTCCTGCTGCCAGCCACGATCCCGATGAACCCACTGTACCTAAACGAGTAGTGCGCGGCGGCTCTTTTTTATGTCATGCTTCTTATTGCGCCAGTTACCGGGTGTCGGCTCGTATGAAAACTTCACCCGACACAGGGCTGGAACATACCGGGTTCCGATGTGTAAAAAATTAAGTTTGTCAAATTGTTTCATTTTCTATTCAATTTGTTTCACTTCCTCGTAGCTACTGCTTTATAAAACACGGTGGGGTTATACTGGCTGATCAATTAACCTGGTATTTACTTTTATTCGATGGGCGCCAAAATATCATCAGAGCTGTTGATGCTGTTGATCTTATACATCTTTTTTGCCGATTAAACATTCATTGGAACCCTGCTTATTATATGGCTCTATCCTCCCTTTTCTTCCCGGATTTCAGAAAAAAATATATGAAAAGGCTATTTTTTTAATTTTGCAAAATCGTTTTAGAAGTGTAACATTGTTACAGATTTACGATTGCTGACACTCTTGGGTACATTAAACTAACTGATTACATGCGAGCAATAATTTACCTGGCAATACCTTTTTGTTGTGTTTTTTCTCAGGCACAAATAGTTCAAAAAGCAGTGGATCCAGTAGATTTTGTAAACCCCTTAATGGGAACCGATTCAAAGCCCGGACTTTCTAACGGAAATACTTATCCTGCCATAGCACTTCCCTGGGGAATGAATTATTGGGTACCACAAACCAACACCATGGGTAGCGGCTGGACGTATCAATACAATGCCGATAAGATCAGGGGATTTAAACAAACCCATCAACCTTCACCCTGGATAAATGATTACGGGCAATTCAGTATAATGCCTGTTACCAGGAAAATGCAATTTGACCAGGATTCGCGCGCAAGCTGGTTCTCCCATAAAACAGAAAGATCTACTCCCTATTATTATAGTGTTTACCTGGCAGATCCTGATGTAACTGCAGAAATTACCCCCACCGAGAGGGCCGCCCAGTTACGGTTTACATTTCCTGCATGTGACAGTTCCTTTATAGTGGTTGATGCTTTTGACAAAGGCTCATATATAAAGATCATTCCTGCCGAAAGAAAAATTATAGGCTATACATCAGCCAATAGCGGGGGAGTACCTTCCAATTTCAAAAATTACTTTATTATTTCTTTCGATAAAGATTTTTCAATAGCGCATACCTGGCACGATAAAACACTGGCAAAGGACACCCTTGAATTACAGTCGAATCATACAGGTGCTATCATTGGATTTAAAACACGAAAAGGTGAACAGGTGCATATAAAAACAGCCTCTTCGTTTATCAGCTATGAGCAAGCCGAATTAAATGCACAACGTGAGCTTGGAAATGATTCATTTGATAATACCTGTAACAAAGGCCGTCAGGTCTGGAATCGCGAATTAGGCAGGTTGCAGGCAGAAGGCGGTACGGAAGAACAATTAAAAACATTTTATTCCTGTTTATACCGGGTGCTGTTGTTTCCACGAAAGTTTTTTGAATATAACAAGGCTAATGAAGCGATTCATTACAGCCCATACAATGGTCAGGTATTACCTGGTTATATGTTTACCGACAATGGCTTTTGGGATACATTCAGGGCCGTGTTTCCGTTTTTTACACTGATGTATCCAACCCTGAACAGCCAGATCATGCAGGGGTTGGCAAACACCTATAAGGAAAGCGGATGGTTGCCCGAATGGGCCAGTCCGGGCCATCGTGATTGCATGGTAGGCTCTAACTCGGCTTCGTTGATTGCCGATTCTTACATCAAGGGAGTACGCGGATATGACATCAATACTTTATATGAGGCTGTTTTAAAGAATACAGAGCATGAAGGTCCGCTTTCATCAGTGGGAAGAAAAGGCGTGCAGTATTATAATGAATTGGGATATGTTCCTTATGATGTAAAGATCAATGAAAATGCTGCCCGTACTTTGGAATATGCGTATGATGATTTTACAATTGCTCAATTAGCCAAATCATTAAACCGGCCAAAAGAAGAAATTGATCGCTTTGCCCGCCGTAGCATGAACTATCGTAACCTTTTCGACAGTACAACCCGCCTGATGCGTGGCAAAAATAAAGACGGTCGTTTTCAATCTCCATTCAATCCATTCAAATGGGGAGATGCTTTTACCGAAGGTAACAGCTGGCATTACACCTGGAGTGTTTTTCACGATGTACAGGGATTGGCTGGCCTGATGGGTGGGTCGAAAATGTTTGCGAAAATGCTTGATTCGGTATTTGCGCTTCCCCCTGTATTTGATGAAAGTTATTATGGAGGTGTCATTCATGAAATTCGCGAAATGCAGATCATGAATATGGGGCAATACGCCCATGGTAACCAGCCAATTCAGCACATGATCTATTTATACAATTATGCAGGCGAACCATGGAAAACACAATACTGGGTGCGCCAGGTAATGGATAAATTATATCACTCCGCACCGGATGGATATTGTGGCGATGAAGACAATGGCCAAACCTCGGCCTGGTATATTTTTTCAGCTATGGGTTTTTACCCGGTTTGTCCAGGTACAACCCAATACGTTTTTGGAACACCGCTGTTCCGTAAAATGACCGTCACTTTTGAAAACGGACGTAAGCTGATTATACAGGCGCCTGCTTCAGATAAGAACAATTATTATATACATAACATTTCCTTGAACGGAGTTAAGCATACGAAGAACTGGATCGATCATAGCCAATTACAAAAGGGAGGTACATTGATGTATGATGTAAAAAAAGAGCCCTCCTATACCAGAGGAATTACACCGGCCGCATTTCCATTTTCTGTATCTCCGGCATCTGTCCGGTAAGAATTATAACCATATGAAGAAGATATCTATAAAGGATATTGCACAAATGGCGGGCGTTGCATCGTCTACCGTATCATTTGTATTGAACGGCAAGGCACGCAAAATGCGCATTAGCGAAACTGTAGAGAAGCGGGTGTTTGAAGTCGCCCGCAATGCAGGTTATTATCCCAATCAGCTTGCCATTAGTTTACGGACCGGTAAATCAAAAACGCTGGGCCTTATTGTTGAAAACATTGGCAACATTTTTTTTGCCACTTTAGCAAAAACGATTGAAGAAGAGGCTGAACAGTATGGTTACCGGGTTGTGTATTGCAGCACAGAGAATAATGCATCGAAAGGAAAAGAATTGATCAATATGCTTTCACAACGGCAGGTAGATGGATACCTGATCACCCCGGCGCCGCATATGGAAGCGGATATTCAGCAACTGGTACAACTACAACGGCCTGTTGTTTTAATTGACCGGTATTTACCGAATGTAGATGCCTCTCATGTGTTGGTTAATAATGCAGAAGCAGTAGCGCAGGGGATGTCGCATTTATTTTCACAGGGCTATCGTGAAATAGGATTTGTTACGGTAGACCTTGATATTATGCAAATGGAGCAACGGCTCGATGGTTATATTGGCGCGCTTTCTAAAGAAGGGATCCGGTTGAATAAGGATATTATTCTAAAAATCCCATATACACATCAACGGGAAGAAGCTGTTGAGCTCATTGCAGCTCTATTGGAAAACAACCCCCAGTTGGATGCATTGTTTTTTGCAACCAATTACCTTGGAATATTAGGCCTGGAAAGCATCAACCGGCTAAAAATGGCAATCCCACAGGATATTGCTGTCATTAGTTTTGACGATCACGACATTTTCAGGTTGTATCCTCCCGGTATTACAAGCATTCAACAGCCTGTTGAAGCAATTGCCAAAAAAGCGGTAGGGCTATTAATGGAGCAATGCGAAAATTCGGAAATTAAATTTGCAAAGACTGAGGTAGAACTTGCGGCAAAATTGATTGTGAGAGGGTCTACCTAATTAGGCCTTGTATAAAAATGTTAGTATAGTCTTCGTTTTATTATCAGACCTGGTAGTTTTGTTTATTCAATGGATAACCGGTAATGTAATAGTAAATGTTGCGCCTTGTCCAATTTCACTTTTCGCTGTAATAATTCCATCGTGGTGATCAACGATCTTTTTACATAATGCCAGGCCAATGCCGGTGCCACTATATGTTTTCAGGTTATTCAATCTTTGAAATATGATGAAGATCTGTTCTGCATACTGTTGTTCAAAGCCAATTCCATTATCTTGAAACACCAATTGTACATATTTACCCGCTTTCTTTAAACGCGAATGTTCCTGTACCTCTCCGGAAGAAAGCATTTTTGCTGTTATGGTTATCTGAGAATTTCCTTCTGAAAATTTCAATGAATTACTGATTAAATTCGAAAAAAGCTGGTGTAATTGTAATGGAATGCCCTTGATTTCCGGCAAATCGGTATACGTAATAATTGCTTGTTTTTGTTCAATGAGTAATTCAAAGTCAGATAATACGTCCATCAATATTTTGTTTAAATCAGTATTTACAAATTGTTCACCTGTTTTGGTAAGTCGCGAGTAGTTGAGCACATCATTAATGAGTGAGGACATACGTTTGGCGGAGGAATATATTTTATTAAAGTATTTTTCAGCGATCTCATTGTCATGAAGATGCTCTTTAACCATGTCAGCAAAGGTTTGAATTTTGCGAAGGGGCTCTTGTAGATCATGACTGGCGATATAGGCAAATTGTTCCAGTTCATGATTTGATTTTTCAAGCGCTGAATTAGAAGTCAGTAATTCACTGGTCCGTGCGCGAACCATTTTTTCCAATTCGTCTTTGGCTTTCTTTTGGTCCGTAATATCCAGCACAGTTCCAAGTAATCTAACAGGGATGTGTTTTTTATCATAAATGGTAGTTCCATTCACCCGTATCCATCGCTCTGAGTTATCGGGTCTGATGATACGGGCTTCGTAAGATATCTTTCCCGTTATTAAGGCTGTTTGAATGGACTGTTCTACCCACGGCCGGTCCGCTGAATGAACAAGGTCTAAAAAGCGCACCTTGCTCCATTGCTGTGTTTTTGCATAGCCCAGAATTTTTCGGTGTTCAGGTGAAGTGGTGGTTAAACCTGTTGTTAAATCGAGGTCCCACATACCCAGTTCTGTTATTTCTACAGCCAAACGCAAACGTTCTTCACTTTCCCGAATTAATTGCTCCGCTTTCTTTTGCGCTGTAATATCGTGGGCGATTTTTGATGCGCCGATAATGATTCCTTTGCTATTTTTAATGGGTGATATGCTTAACGAAATATCTAACAACCTCCCATCTTTAGTAATCCGTTTGGTTTCGAAGTGATCGATCCTTTCTCCTCTTTTTAGCCGGGCCAGGATTTTAGTCTCTTCATCCAACCTGTCTACAGGAATGATTTTTGTTATACGTTTTCCGATCATTTCCTGGGCTGTATAACCAAAGATTCTTTCCGCGCTATTGTTCCAACTGGTGATGGTACCCTCCAGTGTTTTACTGATTATGGCATCGTCAGACGATTGAATAATAGCTGCAAAATGTTCCTTTCTTTCTTCGATGTTTTTTGTGTCTGTAATATCAACCAGCATATTAATAGCCCCAATTACTTTTCCTGTAGTATTAAAAAAAGGTCTTGGGTAATTCATAATATTCCGTTTCTGACCATCCGGACGTTCAACAATAATTTCTATATCATCGAGTACTTTTCCTTCCTTAAGTGCAATTGCCATGGGGCATTGATCCCGTGACAGGGGAGTGCCATCTGCTTTAAAAATTTTCCAGGAACCGCACCATGTGTCTTTGCCTATTTCCGGTTTACGGCCCCATAGAACAGCTGCGGACTGGTTGTACGTCAAAATATATCCATTGGCGTCACAGGTGTAAATAGCACCCGGTAGTGTCTGAATGAGTTGCTGATAGGGGATATCGATTTCTTCAAAATCATCAGAAGTTTGATTGGCGCCAACAGTTAAAAAACTTTCAATACTGTTATTCATATCTGTATGTGAACTGTTTCCTATAGGATGGGGCACAGGGGGCTTGTCTTCATTATTGGTTATTATTTCAAACTGAGGCATTTCTTTTGATTTCATATTGGTGATAAGCGTATATTATATGATTTTAAAAATCTATGCCAACATAGGTGTTTTGCGTTTATGAACCCATAATCTATTGTAACATAGCATGTTTTGAGAGTTTGTCATTGCTTCTACAGTTTTTAAAAAGTGGGGTGAAATGAGGTGGTAAGCAATATGATAATAATCATCCCATATGTAAGCCGCTTGCGGTTAACTTTGTATAGAAATGTGTTCAACCAATTTATTATAACTTAAAATTTATTTTATGAACAGTGGTAAAATATTATCTGCCTTTATAATTGGTGCTGCTGTAGGCGCTACAATTGGGTTATTGTTTGCGCCCGACAAAGGATCGGAGACGCGCAAAAAAATTAATGAAGAAGGAAAAAAAATGTCAGACGCCATTAAAAATAAGTTCAATGAAATGAAAGAAAAGATAAATGGTATGAAGGATGATATGGAGCACCAAGAGAAAGATTTTGCTTAATGATGAATTACTTTAATACAGCCAAATATGAATGATACGTTTGAAAAATTGGAAGGGTTAACCGATCATGTGAAGGAGTATATAAATACCAGGGTTGAAATAACCAAACTACACCTTGCCGAAAAAACATCCATGGTGATAAGCAATCTGATCGCAGTTACCATTGTAGTAGTGTTATTTTTATTTGTTATTGTTTTCGGAAGTATTGCTGGTGCCTGGGCGTTGAGTGAGTGGATTGGGAAATCATATTCAGGCTTTTTGATTGTAGCAGGTTTCTATTTGTTATTGGGCATTATAATATGGATGGCAAAAGACAAACTTATTCGTTTTCCGGTAATGAATGTTATCATAAAGCAATTACAGAAAAAGGATGATGACGATGATATTAACCAGGTTTAATCTGTTAAGCCTGCTTCTATCGATCGGCACTTTATACTTCATTTGTAAAGCCTGCAGGGCTTTAGCCACTTTTTTGTTCTTCCAACAAAGCCACATAACCCTAACATTCTCCTTTGTAAGTCTATTAGTATAGTATAAGAACATGTGATGTTATATCGTTATATAGCGGAGCGTATTAAAAATAAATTAAAGTTGTTATTGTAATTAAAATAACAACTTTAATTTATATAGCTAATTGTTATGTATATTATTAAATGAACACCTGTGGAATATGAATATATAACGGAGAATATAATTTGAAATAAATATTGTTCATTGATTTTTATTGAATCAAATTTTTTCTTTTTACTTTTAAGCAGATTCCCTGGTAAAAACTATTACAAAAACAGTAGCACCTTAACGTAAGGAGATTTATATAATCAAGATTCCTTTTACTCCTGTAACTGAAAAAGAAAGTAAAATTTGAATAGTTAGTGCTTCTGTTTTTTAAGACTCATAGTAGATATTCGGCCTGATTGTATTCATAACAATATGAATAATTTGCCGTTTTCTAATTAATGTGACCCTCCAACTGTTGCAGCTTTTTGCAAAAATTAATATTTATGTAGGCAGATTATTTATTATACGCATGTGTTGAATACATGGGTATTTATATAATCGTTACTCATACGAATCGATATGCATAATATGGCTTCCGGCGATGCGGCAGCCATGATTAACCATTAAACACCTAAGTATGAAAAAAATTAAGGTTATATTAAATTCTATTGCCATTACTATTGCTATTGCCGGTGCTTTTGCTACCCGTTTTTGTATGCAAAATGACCAAACCCAATATATTCCGGTAAAGGATACTTATACACCAGTTGGTGATTTTGGTACTGACTATAACTGCTTTGATTCTCAAAATGTATGTACGTTCATTCTTCCAGATTCAGTTGCCCGCCCCAAAGAATTTTTACCATATCGCAAAGGACAGTTTGTGCCAATAAAGAAATAGTTCTGTTTGCAGCGCAAAAATTTTATTTTGAAATAATACATAAAGGCCTAATCGAAAACATGTAGCAAAGCGTACATGAATACATGTATAAATAACCTTTAATCTGAGAGAGGAAAGAGAAAAATTAGCTACCATCGTTTTATAGTAAATTTTTCATTAAAAAAGCAGGTCGTCTTAAATGGCCGATTTTTTGTAGTTTGATGGCTGCAAGGCGAGCGTTTTGTCGCTAAAGTGCATTAGCAGTATATTTTGATGGTAATTCACCCTAAAATTGAATAATAAATGAATGGGATTTTCCCAAAGTTTATTCCCACCATTAAACGAACTATAAAAAAATGTAATAAGTATGTTTCGCTAAACCAGATTCACAATTGTGCAATAAATATTTAAACAATTTGTTTTAAGTAAGAATATTTTTTGCATAAATTGTAAAGTAGATTTTAGTTTTTTAAATAAGCTAAAAATAACTGATATAAATTTTTGAACATAGTCTTTTAGTATTTAACTTTAAGTTCTACCATCGCCCTCAATTCTACCAAATCTGCCTTATCCCCCTTAATGCCTTATTCTAATCTACCATCTAACGTATAGCAGGATCAGTGAATTTTGGGATGCTTCCATTCATCAATAACTGTTGCCCCTTATAACCCTTTCATATTATGAAAAGAAAGATAATTATTGAAATAATATCTTCCTTATTGATATTGCTTTTTTTGTATGCAAGCGTTAGCAAATGGCTTGCTTTTAAACTTTTTATTGGTGAAATGAATAACCAGCCCTTTCCAAACTGGATTACCCCATTCCTGGTATGGAGTATTCCATTTATTGAAGTATTGATTGCCGTTGGATTGATATTTGAGAAAACCAGAGTACCTGCATTATATGCGTCCTTGTTTCTGATGCTGGCATTTACGGTATATACAGTGGCTATATTGTTACATGCGTTTAAATATATACCCTGTTCCTGTGGTGGAGTAATCCGAAAGCTCACCTGGCCTCAGCATCTTTTCTTTAATTTATTTTTTGTAGGGATTTCAATACTGGGCATCATGCTTAAGAAGCGTGTTCCTGTTCATGCTGTAGACATATAAAATGGCACAGATCAAATACGAATAACTTTTTCCCGTTTTAGCTGCGTCACTTATTCCGGAGTAAGTGTACACCTATGTAACGGGTAAGGGTAAGCCGAAAACCTGAATAATAGAGTAGGCACAACACGTCAACCATTAATGTAAGGACAAGTATGAACAAAGTTAAACTGGCTTTTATTGCTATAGCAATTCTAACTGCGGTTGGTGGCGCTTTTGCTACCAATTCCTGTGTTCAATGTGAACACTCGACTCAATATTATTATAATGGAATTGGTTATGTTGAAGTTGGTGAGTATGGAGCGGATTTTGATTGTTTTGTTACCGGCGGTACCTGCACCTATTACAAACCTGATCCTATTGGGCAACCCAATGTATATGCTCCCTGTCATCTAGGGGCGTATGTGCCGTTGTAATCGTACTAAAGCTCTGTTTAATTGATTAAACAAATGTTATTGCATTTGTATTCCCAATCAATTATAAAAAGTAAAAAAACATTCCTATAGGCCGGTCATTTATTTAATGGCCGGCTTTTTATTTAGGTCTTTCGTTTTGTTTATACTGTCCCATTACAACTGCATCCGGTGGAATTGGTAAGGCATAAAGTGGACTATTAACCGGTAATTCAAAATCCTGGTTGTTGAAGCTCCGTTTTGGCTTTATATTGGCATTTTCCAGGTTCAGGCGACGAATATCCGTCCACCGAATGCCCCGGCAGGGCATTTCCTTACGTCTTTCAATCAGTATTGTATTTAATGCCTGTTCCTGTGTAGATGCAGTAAATGGAACAAAGGTCCCTGTTTTCCACCTTTGTATCAGCAAGGTATTCAGGTCCTGCATAGCGTCATTTAAATTGCCGGCCCGCGCCCGGCATTCTGCCCGTATCAAATGGGTTTCATCGGTTGCCAGTCCGGTAAAAGCCTGTATCAGGCCGGTATAACTTCCTTTAAAATTAATTCTACCCGGGTTTACCAAAAAGAATAGGGTACGCCGCAGATCGTTCATTGCATAAGAGTTATATAATGTGGAATCAACGGCTCCATAACCTAATACGCCTTTAAGCACATTGGTTTCAACAAACTTGCTTTGGTACATGGTTTCTACATTCGTCTTGTCAAAGGGTCTAGGTAAACTCGCATCTCTCGTATTATAATCTATCAGTGCTCTATACAGTTGTAAACTGCTGTCTGCATAGGCTCCTGCTTTATCATACTGGCGCATGCTTAAATATACCCTGGCCAGCTGGGCAAAGGCAGCCGGTTTATTGGGGCGGGTTCTATAACCGGTTATAGAGTCTGCTAAAAGTGTTTTTGCTTCTTGCAAGTCGATTATAATTTGCGTATAGGTTTGCTCAAGCGTTGAACGCTTTATTGATTCATCTACATTAGGTGTTAATTTTAACGGAATACCCAGGTCTTCATTCGCCGTGGAGGCATTATAAGGTAGAGCAAATACCTGGGCCAGGTTGTAAAAAGCGTAGGCCCTTGTAAACAAGGCAGATCCCTTTATGTTATTCCATTGTTGCCAGTTATCTTGTGTAATTGTCACTTTTTTCAGCTCATCCAGCACCACATTGGCATACAATACCTGTTGATAAGGAGTATTCCAGTCTGAAACATTACCTTCTCCTTTAAAAATATCAGAAGCCCATATGTATGCATTTTGTTCTTTTGTGCCGAGATTTTGCCATAAAGATTGGAGAAGATGATAATTATCCGCAGATAATTCGCCCAATACAGGGGTTAAATTTAGAGCAGCATCATTGTCGAGCAACGCCTGAAAATCTTCCAGGGTCGTTGGCACAAACAGGTCCGACTTGGGTCTTTCATCCAGAAATTCCTTTTTGCTACAGCTTAAAATACTAAAAAGAAATACAGATATGTACAAGCATACTTTCATTAGAAAAGGTTTTCTGCTTAAAAATCAATTTTTAACCCTACTGCAATCGTTCTGGGATTGGGTGTTCCTGAAATAAAATCTGGATCTATTCCGTTATTATTGGCTTTCCAAAGAATTCCCAGGTTATTAGCATAGATATATACCCGGAGCTGGTTCATAGGCAACCATTTTGTATTGTTTTTGTCCATTTGATAACTCAACTGAATATCCTGTAACCTTATGTGATCACCCTTTTCAATCAGTACATCTGAGTATTTATAAAAAGTGCTTCGGCTAGCACCGGAGTTATAAATTATGGATGGTACGGATGTATAATTCTCGTCCCCGGGATTTTGCCATCTCAATGCATAATCAGAATGCCCTGGTGCCCCGTTACTAAACAGATCAAAATAATTGATAGAATTTCTTCTGAAATAATACCCCATTTTATAGGTAATGGTAAAGGACAACTCCAGTTGTTTATAGCTGAAATTATTTCTCAGGCTACCAAAATATGTGGGATTCGCAGGGCCTCTATATAATAAGTCAGAAATATCTGCAGAGTTTGTAATATCGCTATAATTAGTACTTTCTTTTTTATTAAATAAACCTTGCGGATCGCCAGTTTTTGGATCCAGGCCCATCCATTTAAAGCTGAAAATGGAATAAAGTGGTTTACCTTCTATGGGGCTCAGGAATTGCGGATCGCAATAATACCAGATGGGGCTGCTTTGTTGCAGTTTGTAACTGGTTAATTTATCTGTATTATAGCTTAACAGAAAAGTAGTGTGCCATTTAAAACGTTTATTGATATTTTTCGAACGGAGTATAATATCCACTCCTTTTCCCTTCATATCAGCAGTATTACCACGAAATAAAGAAACGCCGGTAGTAGGGTCCATTGGACTATTGCCGATCAGATCGGTTCCCTTTCGGGTATAATACTCGAGGCTGCCTTCAATAACACAATTCTTTAAGGCGAAATCAATCCCGAAATTGACCATATGATTTTTTTCCCAGCGCAACGAAGGGTTCGGCGGATTTACGATAGAGGCTGGTAGTAAATTCCAATTATTTATCGCATCATTACGCACTGTTGTATAGGCTGATACCGTTTTATCAACATTGCCTTTGTATCCATTTGAAACCCGCAACTTCAGATAAGGCAACCAACCAATATGATAAAAGTTTTCCTGGCTCATATCCCAACTGGCGCCTACAGACCATAAGGGTACCCCTTTCTGGTTCGTGCTTACGCCAAACAGGTTCGATTCATCCTTGCGAACACTACCAGATAATACATATCGCCTTTGAAAAATGTATTTGGCATTTAGGTAGTAAGATATGTATCGGTCAGTTTCGTTTCTATTGAGGTTTTTGAAATCTATTTTTCTGGAGATAAAAGGTGCATAATACAGCGGGAAAGCACTGTCGTAGTTGACAATGTTGGTGGTTGGCATATCTTTATTGTACCCGTATAAGCGAAGTGTTTCAAGAAAGGTTTTTATTCCCCTTACTTCTGCGCCTGCCATGGCCATGATCTGGTGATGTTTGCTTTGTTTGTGATTGTACCAACTACGGTCATAATTAATTTGAAATCGTGTATTGTGTGCTTCGTACTTGATGGCGCTCTGATCTAAGATCCCGCCCAATGGAACACGCCTCACAACCTGGCCGGAACTAGTATCTGTAAACTGGTTAATATAATTCCGGGTATAATAGGTTTGCTGGCTTTTATAATCTTCCTGTTCAATATATCCCTTATTGTATTGGTAATAGATAGTAGCGTTTAGCCCTTTTAAGATCGTATATTTTGCATCGGTATTGATCCGGTAATCTGTTGTTTTTGTACTGTTGTCACTATACTTAAGTTCGTTATACGGTTTGTAATCCCAATCCAGCACCGCTTTGCCGGCAGTATCTTTATATGGTTGCCTTAAGTCTCGCGATACTGTTAATCCGTTTCCCAAGTCATCAACCAGATCGGAATACGGGTATATAATATTTGACGATTCAGTGTTATTGTTTCGTGCTCTTGATTCTGTATAAATAATACCGGTATTGAGCTCCAGTTTCTTTTTCAACCACGAAAATGAATTATTCGCTGTCAGGGTTAAGCGGTCAAACTGGTTTCTAACCAGGTTATCCAGGTTTTTATCGTAACCTAAGGATAAGTAATAATTATTATTACTACTGCCGCCGCTGGCGTTTAAGGCATATTGTTGATTAACACTGTTGCGGTAGAAGTATTTCTCCAGATCTTTTCTTTTATCCTGGCCTCTTAACTCATTTAACTGTTCTTCGGCTTCAGTAGATGAGATCACTCTTTTCTTTTCCTTGTACATTATTTCCACCGCTGGTGATAGTACATCCCGCTTGGGGGATGTTTCTTTATTATCATAAAAACCTTGGCTAAATAAGAACCTTTCAACATCGATATAATCTGAAGAGCTCAATATCGGTTTATAATACAGATCAGGCTTTTGTCCTACCGTAACATTGCTATTTATCGATAACTTAAGAGGCTGGTTAAACTTGCCTTTTTTAGTAGTTATAACAATAACACCATTACCAGAATATGCGCCCCAGATAGAGGCGGCATCCGCATCTTTTAAAACTGTTATGCTTTCTACATCATTGGGGTTAATATTATTGATATCGCCTGCGTAGGGAAAATTATCAACTACAATTAACGGGTTGGGGTTGGCATAAATGGTGGTTCGGCCTCTGATGGAGAGGTTCGACTGGTTTGTGGCCGGATTTACATTCTTATTAAATATCAACCCACTGGTGATGCCCTCTAACCGGTCGAGGATATTGGTAGAAACACGGCGGTTGACCAGTTCATTATCGATCTTCACAAATGAGCCCGGCGATTTATCTTTCGATATCTTCTGGTAACCGGTAGAAACTACCTGAATCTTATTCAGTTCGCTGATATGTTGTTTTAGCTGGATATTTAATTCCGGTTCGCCCTGCCAGCTAGCTTCTTCGGGTTCATAATTGATACTGGTAACAACAATGTTTATATCAATTTCACTAACGTCATTCAGTCTGAATTCGCCATTTTCGTTGGTGCTGGTTTGCTGGTTGCTGCCTTTCACCGTAATGGTAGCGCCTGGTACAGGTTCGCCCTGTTCATTAATGATCTTGCCCTTAATGTTTGCCTGTTTGGTAGCGGTATTTGTTTGTTTACCTCTGGGGATGATGGTTATAGCCTTGTCTATAATGGTATAGGTGCAGGTCTGATATTTAAAATATTCATCAAGCAGTTCTTCAACAGTTCCATTGGTGATATGAATGCTTACAGGCTTTAATTTGGCTGAGATGGAATTCGAGTTGAATATGGTATAACCCACCTGCTTTTCCAATACTTTGCGGATATCGCTAATGGTTGCATTCTTTTTTGAGAATGTGATCTGTGCAAGTGTGGATACACTCAGTAGTATACAAGCAATGATTAGAAAAGCAGTTATGTGTTTCATAATCAAAACCCCTCCTTGCGAATACTAAGTGACAGTACCCCTTGCTTTGAGACCTTTATTTTGTGTAAAAATAAAAATAGTCAACCGCATTCCCGCACAATCGGAAAAAAGTTGACTAAATACACCTTTTCGCAATTAAGGCGACCATCTTTAGTATCCGGCTAATAAAATTACACTTTAGCCTTGAAGGTAGGGAGAAATATTACAAAAAAAAATTAAGCCACCGTACTGCAACCATGAGCTTGAAGGCTCATGGTCGCAGGGTAGCTTTTTAGCTCAACACTGCTCATAATGTACCATGGAAGAACAGTGTTAGATGTGGTTTAATGATTAACGGAAATATTATTACAGCTTTTAGAAGTAGGTATTACTTGTGCTATTAATTAATTGATAGTTATGATGTTACTATAATAGTTCTATCCTTTTCGTTTAATCGCGCCTTTATATTATTGGCATTCAGCAGTTTTATAATGTTTCCAATGGTAGCGGCACGGGGAAGCTTACCCTCAAAAGAAACATCGGGCTTTTTCCCTTCGTATTTAATATTTACGTCATACCAACGGGATATTTGACGTAATGTATATTCAATATCAGGACCGCCGACCGGAATAAATCCGCTTGTCCATCCAACTACATCCTCTGCATCAACATTTTGAACCATTATATTTCCTTCTTTCAGCTTGGCCTGTTCGCCGGGCCGGATAGTTTGGAAATTATTTCCGGATGTCACTTTTACTTTCCCTTCTATTAAGGTCGTTTTAATTGTCCCTTCTTCCGAATAAGCCATTACGTTAAAATGCGTTCCCAATACTTCCACCTCATTCTTATTCCCGGCCGGGGTGTTTATTTTAACGATAAATGGTGTTTTGGCAATTTTTCCTTTACGGCCAGCTACATCTTTACTTGTTGTATTCTGTTCCTGAGGATTTACTTCAAAATAAGCTTCGCCGGTGAGTTCAACAATTCGCTCGTTCCCGGCGAAGGCTATAGGAAAACGCAATGATGAAGCCGCATTCAACCATACTTTACTTCCGTCAGGTAAAGTAATCTGGTATTCGCCTCCCCTTGGGGTGGTAACTGTGTTGTATAAATCCTGCCCAATTGAAGAGTTTTTAGCATCCGGCTTCTTGTTATATATTAACCGTCCATCAGTCTTGGTTATCTGTGCCTGACCCTGATCTGCTACATTTCCGTTCTGCAAATTGGTTAGTACAATTGCTGATCCATTGGCCAGGGTCAATATGGCTTTATTACTACCGGGAACGATCTGGCTCGTTATTCCGGCCTTGTTACTATCTGTTTTAGCAGTTTTATTTTGAGATGACTGGCTGTAATAATACCAGGTACCAGCAGAAATAAGCAAAATAACAGAGGCTGCCGCTGCAATTTTGCCAAATGGTATTCTGAACGATTTCTTTTCAGGGTACAGGTCCAGTAATTTGGCTCCTTCCAGTTCGGCTTCATTAATTTTTTGCAGCGTCTTTTGCCAAATAGCTTCGCTATCAGTGCTTGCATAGATCTTCAATTTTTCCCGCAAAACATCTTTATCGGTGATCTGCTGAAAAAATGAATTATTATGCTCAGCTTCCGCTAACCATTCTTTAAGTTCCCCTTCTTCCTCTGGACTTAACCTCTCCTCCAGGAACTTTTCGATCAGACTTGTGATTCTATTTACCTTTTCCTGCATAGTTAATGGTATTTAAAACTTGAAAGTCACCTAACTCTCTGAGCCTTTAAAACCTTACTTATATAAAAACAACCAAAGGAGGTTTTTGACAAAAAAAATTTAAAAAATAAATAAAGGTGTTGGTTATTCAGCACATATAGGGGAAACTACTATGTTTTCGATCATCCGACCGTATTTTTGCTTATTTGCTGTTGAGCCGTTTAAGCAAAAGCTTATAAATACGGCTACAAGTAATCTTTTTTTCAGCAGTTGAAGGGCGCGCCTTTTCTGATTTAATACATTCCGCGGCGTAATATGTAGTTTTTCGGCTACCTCATCGGTACTGGCATCTTCAAAATAGATCAGTTTAAAAATTGTTTTGCATTTATTGGGCAGGGTTTCGATCATGGGATAGATCATTCTTAAAAGCTCGCCCTCTATCATATCGGTAATAACATCCTGATCGTCTTTGTCTCTCTGGAGATACGACAATTCACTTTGTGAGGCTGTTTTTCTTTGTATATGCCTCAGGTAGTTGAGGCTTGCGTTGCGGGTGGTAACAAATAAAAATGCTTTTATGTGTTCTTCGGTCTGAAAAACATCATGACGTTGCCATAGTTTTGTAAAGGATTCAGAAACAATATCTTCTGCCTGTTCTTTGTCCTTTACCAGTTGTATGGCGCAAGTAAAAAGTAGTCTGTTGTAGTTCTCGAAAATAACCTGAAAGGCCCTACTATTCCCTTGATTAAATGCTGTAAGCCAATCATCCTTTTCCAAAAATTGCTTCTTCATCGGGTTTCAATTTATGATCATCTTATTATCGGGAACCTTTAGTTTGTAACATATCTTTATGAAACTCCGGTCCATTAACCGAAAGTTTATAATGATAAGGTTAGTGACTATCAATAAATTGCTGGTACAGGAATAACGATCCAGTTTCAAATAACGGAGGTTGCTATAATCAGAGTAGTCGTGGAACCAGAAAAGCGCGTTACCTGCCCATCCTTAAAGACAGCCAACGGCGGGATGCAAGTTTACAAAAATATATTAAAAAATCGCTTAAGTGTTTTTTCTAAGGGCGGATAAGTAATTCACCTGATTTCGCCAGTGAAAAAAACGGAACTGTTCATTGTCATCAAAAAGTAAAAATTTTAGGGAGGTCAGTATATGGAAAGGTAACGGCTGATCGATCTTTCAAAGAGAGCACGGGCGCCTTCAGCAATATTCATCCACTCAAAAGCTCCATACATAGCGTCGAATGGCAGGGGGTGCACTCGTTCATATATAAGTTCAATGTCTTTTTTGGGGAGGGGAATGTGATTGGGGTAACTATACATGAAGGCCATGTGCCGGCGGCTGGGGGCCACATAAATGCTGTCGCCGGTAAGTAAACAACCTGCTCTTCCATGATCAGGTAAATGGAGTATGGTGCTTCCGGGAAAGTGTCCGCCTACGTGTACAATACTAATATTATCCCAAAGTGTTTTTATACTGCCCGACCACGATTCAATATATCCTCCCGGATCTTTGACCCACTCCCTATCATTGGCGTGTAAATAAATAGGACAGTCGAAAGCGGTAGCCCAGTCCTGCATTAAACTATAATAATGCGGATGTGAAATAACAATGGCCCTGATGCCTCCCAGTGATCTGATAAAGGCAATGGTTTGATCGTCGATAAAAGGTAAACAATCCCATAATACATTGCCGGAAGAAGATAGAACCAAATGTGCCTTTTGTGCAATGGCAAATGCCGGCGTTATTCTTAAATCGTATATAGTAGATTGCAAGCGGGAAAAACGAATGCTGCTTTTGGCGGCTAGTTCATTATAACTTGTCCATATTTGTCCGGTAAAACCAGGAAACTGCCGGTCGTCGGCACAGATCTCGCACATAGTGGGAATAATAGAAGTACCATACCGCACACCACAGGTATGGCATATGTTCTTTGCCGAAGGCGAAATAATCATAGAAAAGTATTTGCGTAGAATTGCTACTATAGAAATGTCAGACCTTTAACCAACAGATGCTGCTGCCAGTGTTACGAATAATGATACTATGATATTATCCACTACAGGTGAGAATGTGCATCAATGTTTTCAGGGTTGCACAGACATTGCCGGATCGCATGTTCGATATTATCATGATATCAGGGTTTCTGATAATGCAAAGTTAATACCAGAAATTTTTTCTTATGAAATTGCAGACAACGCCGTATAGATCAGGATCAAACATTTTTATATTGTTGTGCATGTGTTTTCACCTTTTCGCTGATGATGTTTTTTGCGTATATTTATAATTCACCAAAGAAAAGGAGGTATTCATGAAATCTACAGATCATTCATGGACACTTTCGGTTGGTATCGCCTAGCCGGGGTATGTTCCATCAAAATATCTGCTGACATAAGTCAGGAAGTCTCCCGATACATCGGGAGGCTTTTTTTATTCGCACCGCGTTCAAATTACAATGCACAACTTTTACCTTAGCGTATGCTTACAGTCACCGAACTATATATTTATCCCATTAAATCATTAGGAGGGATTGCCGTAAACTCCGCCAGTCTTACCGATCGTGGTTTTGAAAACGATAGAAGATGGATGCTGGTTGATACGAATAACCAGTTCCTGTCACAGCGCGAAGTGAATGCTATGGCTTTATTAAAAGTGCAACTGACTGAACAGGGACTGTTGGTCAAAAATAGCAGTGTAGCAGGCGCTGAACTGCTGGTGCCTTTTCAACCTGCTACTGACGAAACCTTTACGGTTACGGTGTGGAGCAGCCATTGCCGTGCACAGCGGGTAAGTGATGCTGCCGATGCCTGGTTCAGCAAACAATTGGGCATAACCTGCAAACTGGTTTACATGCCAGGTAGCACTCACCGCTATGTTGATAGCCGCTATGCGCATAATAAAGAAATTACCAGTTTTTCTGATGCCTATCCTTTGCTCCTGATCTCACAAGCATCCCTCGATGAGCTGAACAGCCGGTTACCGGCTCCAATACCTATGAACCGGTTTCGACCCAATATTGTATTTAATGGTGGAACGCCTTTTTTGGAAGATTCCATGAAACATTTTGAGATCAATGGTATTAACTTATTTGGGGTGAAACCCTGTTCCCGTTGTGTAATAACCACTATTGATCAACAAACCGGCGAAAAAAACAAAGAACCACTTAAAACACTTAGCTCATATCGTTTAAAATATAATAAGACATACTTTGGCCAGAATGTAGTGTATGAGGGAAGGGGTGTTATTAGTATTGGTGATGTCATAACCATTCGCGAGCAAAAAGCTGTGGAGGTTTTACCTGAATAATGTTTGTCCACAAATAAGTGTCAGTACCTGTGGAAAAACGTCAACACACTGCGTGCATTTTAGTTAGATTATCAGTAAAAATGGGTGGCCTGTTATTTTAACTATGTAAGGCCCTGATAACTTACTAAATGCACTGCTCATGAAAAGAAATTCTAATAAACAACTCATTCATTTACCTGCCTCCGAGGATTCTACTTTGCTGCGTTTGGCTTATAAGAATGAAGAAGTAATAAATGAAGAAGCAAACGTTACAGCTGATAAAGAAAAGGCTATCCTGAAAGCCAAAACTCCCAATAAACTTTTTGTAAAAGAGCCACTCCCGCTTTTTGATGACTATAAGTATAAAATAAAGGATCACGATCCATTATAACTACTGTATCGGACAGGCACTTTTACTGTTTATACGTGGTTTACAGGCATTACCCGATTCCTGATCATAAGTACTTTGGTCCCATACAAAACCCAATTCAGAACTACCAGTGGTATAGGAGTACCGGTTTTGACCCACAGGTGCGTCGTGCGCTATACCAGCCCGCACTTTGTATCCATCGCCGCTATGACCGGCCAGGTTGATGGATAGGGTAACTGTAAAGGCATCATAATTACGAAAATTGACGCTGCCGCGGTACCATAAACCCAGGCTGATATCATACTGATTTTGGGTGATCTCGGTTCCTACCTGAAACGAATTTTGCTTAGCCTGTGAATATACAATACCGGCTATGCTATAGGACCAGGTTTGTTCGGGATTGGTATAAGTATACATGACATTGCCAGACCAGCGAACGGGTAACTGGCTGCGAAAGGAATCGGCTGTATTGGTGATTGATTCATCGGGCCGGTTTACGTGGTGGGCGCTACCGCCCAGTAATAGTCGATTATTTTCATTCCAGTTGTAATTGAAGAAAAGCCCGGCTGAAAAATCAGGGTACCATTTACCGCTGTTTACAGCTTTGTCAGCAGAAGATACGCTGCCGGGAATTACACCATCCACATCCAGTTGATCAGCAAAAACCAGCTTACTGTAATCAATTCGTCGTTGCACGAAACCAAATTGTAATCCACCACTGGCGAACCAACGGGGCTCATCCCCATTTTCTGCCGGTGATAAAGTGCCCGAGCAAATGGTATATGCATAGGACCCATAGATGCCGGTCTTTTTCAGGTAGCCTTCGGTAGAATGAGTGCCCATTAATCCAAAACCTCCGTTGAGGGAAGGAATGAATTTATCGATCGATACGGCGCTGTATGAAATTTGAGAAGGAATGCTCCACCATTGCCGGCGATAGATGCCACTCACACGAAGATCGTAATCACCTGCCCCCGTTGCTGCCGGGTTAAGGTAAATAGGTGATAGAAAGGATTGTGAAAATACCCCGTCCTGCGCATACACAGCACTGGTAACCAGAAGGGCCATTAATGCAGTTAGTAGATATTTGAACATAATTCTATTTCGGGTTTGTGGTTCTTTATACTCGTGACGCACGCAATTCATTGATGCCTCAATACTCTTTCATTCCTCATTTTTATTTAACTACCGTAATAAACCCGGCCTTTACATGCTTATCGCTTCCCGGATACTGCATGCCTTTCCATTCGGTACCGTTTATATACCGGCCTTCTATTTGCCAGCCATAACTGTCCTGTTGCAAAGGTTGTCCGTTGTATCTTCCATCCCAGGGTTCGCTGGGCGATCCATTGCCATCGAGCCGGCTTGTTTCAAATATCTTTTGTCCCCACGAATTAAAGATGCGCAACCGGTATTGCGACAATCCTTTACCCATGGGCAGAAACTGCCGTAAAGAGTGGTTGCTGCAACCCGGGCAAATGGCACTGGGCACATATAAATAGCCTGGTATATACAGGATGCGTACACGCACCGTATCATAGCCACTGCAACCGGTTCCATAATCCTGCACCAGCAACTGCACGCGATAAGAACCCGTATCAGCATATTGATAGGTGATCTTTTGTCCCGAAAGTTGCTGCCGGGTACGGTCACCCATATCCCATTGATATATTTTATTGGTGTTGGTTGGTATGGAATCCCAAAATGTAAAGGTGTAATCAGGTTGTACCAATACGTTTGATGGCGACAACGCAATAGCAGGGCGTGGTAATGGTTGAATGTTCAGGCTGCCCCCTGAAACAGTATCACCGCATCCGGCTTCATTTTCGGCCAGTACCTGAATAGTAAATAATGTTGGCACAGTACTAAGGGCCGGTGCACGGAACCGGAAATTAAACGGACTATCCATACCCTCCAGGCCATTATTGATAAACCATTTCAGGTCTACTTTATCGGTACCGGTATATTTAATGCCGGCCCTGAACGAGATGGTTGTATCATGATTGCAGGTGCTGCTATTAGCCGGCGTGTATTGAACTACGGGTGTATTGTGTACTTCAAAAGTATAGGTCGTGCTATCTGCGCAATCCGATGTGGTATGCACTACCAGCTTCACCGAATAAATGCCGGGTTTCTTATAAATATGCGCTGCAACCATACCGGTGCCTTTGAATACAAAGGGCGACTGGGTGCTGTCGTAAAATGTCCATTCCGTTTTTATGGCATTTGCTGCGCCCGTTGCGGTAGTTTGTAAGGTATATGGAATGCAGGTCTTACCCGGGCGTACCGATATTTTCGAAATGATTTTATCTGTTACTACTACCACACGCGAAGCGGTATCTGTACATACCATACCTGAATTGTTCAGTTTTTTGGCAACCTGGCGAATGGTGTATGTACCTGGCAATAGATAAGTATGTGCGTTTCCCGCCGAAGTAATTTGCCCGTCACCCCACAGCCACTCATAGGCAGTAGCATTGGTTGCGGTATTGGTTGTAAACACATTGCTACCGGTGCAAATAACAGGATAGCTGATATTGAATCCGGCAATGGGCTTACTGTATACGGTGACATTGCGATATATCAATGTATCGGTACAACCGTTTTCCAGTTTGATACTTATTGTGTATTTGCCGCCATTGACGTAAGTATGGTTTACGATATTTTGAGTATTCGGTGTTGTTGCTAATGGCGATCCATCGCCAAAATTCCAGGTAAGAATGGAAGCGCCGGTACTGCTGTTGTTAAACGTAACGGCATGCGGAGCACAACCTTCCAGTTGATTTCCGTTTACCGATACATGTGCATCAATGGTGTTTGGCATTACCAGCAGGCTGATGGTTTGTGTATCGCGCCGGCATTGATTTTCGGCAATCAGCCTGAGGTCGAATGTGCTGATGGTCCCTGTATGATAAATATGAACGAAGGTGTTGTTGCTGGTAGTTGTATCCCTAAAGCCATCGCCAAAATTCCAGTAATAGGCAAAGTTGTTACCGGCCGATTTATTGGTTATAGTTACATCAAAAGGAGAGCAACCCTTCGTGGTATCAACTGTAAACCGGGCCTTTGCATCGGCATATACCAGCACGCTGTCACGATGGTACGAAGTATCGCACCCGTTATAGGCTTTCAAGGTAATATAATAGGTCGTATCGCGAAAATCAGGACTGTTATTATAAGTAACAACGGAAGGTGACGGCTGGCTACTGGTGATGCCATTTCCAAAATTCCAGAAGAACTGTATGCCATTTAACTGGCTCGATGTATTGGTGAACGCGACCTTCAATGGACCACAACCTTTTGACATATCTTTTGTAAAGCCGGCCGTAACGCCTGGTACGGTATGAAAGATGGTCTCCATACTATCGGCTTTACAACCATGGGCGCTGGTGGCAACCAGCTTTACCACCACGGTTTGGGCCTGGCCGGTAATCGGATAGCTGGGAAATGCACCGTTTGTATTAGACCCAATACTTACTCCGTTGGCATACCAGTTATACATGCCATTGCCTTGGGGGAATGGAATCGTTTTAATTACAGAATCCAGATTTACCGGTGCACATTTGGTAGTGCCGGTTGCCGTGAATTGTGCTTTGGCATCGGGATTTACAATTATTTGCACATTGGCTGTATCGGCACAACCGTTGGCCAGTAACCCTGCAACATAATATGTAGTTGTTACAGATGGGGTTGCAATTACAGTGTCTGGCGTAATACCAGTCAATGTTGCTGTTGGCCACCAGGTATATGCAGTGGCGCCATCAGCCGCCAGTTTAATACTGTTTCCAATACAAATAGCAGTGGCCGCGGTGGATATGGTAACTACCGGCCGGCGTTTTACGGTGATATATATGGAGTCTTCCGTAGCGCAATTGGCGCCAATAGAGGCTGTTAATTTATAACCATAGGTGGTATCGGCTGCGGTGCCTGGATAATCGAGGGTTAAAAACGGATTGGCGCTTCCCGCATTATTAAGTCCGGTTGCAGGTGACCATTGATACGTTACACCATTTACCGCTGGTGAACCAATGGCAATGGTTTCCCTGCTGCAAATAGTGACGTCATTCCCGGCTTTGGCAACAGGTTTATCGATAATGGTGACGGTTGTATTTACCAGGGCACTGGTGTTGCAACTGCTGTCGATTACTTTGAATTGAACCGCAAACGTTCCGGTACTGGTATATTGTATGGTGCCAGGATCCAATTGGGTTGCTGTGGCGGGCGTGCCGTTGGCAAACGTCCATTGATAGCCCATAGGGCCGGGCGAATAGCAAGTGCTTGTAATAGCTGATGGCAGAAGCCCGTTACTGATACATACCGGACCGATGGTATTGATGGCCGCATTGGGTAACCCCTTTACATAAAACGTATCTTCTTTAAACGATTCCGGGCAAGCAAGCCCGGCAGTTACGGCAGTAACCAAAAGACGCACAACATACCGGCCTGGTACATTGAATTGTATTTCAGGCGAGGCGCTGTTCAGCGTTGAACCGTTTATAAACTGCCAGGTAGGGGATTGGCCGGTTCCACAACCCAACGGATCGCTATAGGTTACCGTCCATTTATAATTATCGCCCTGACATCCGTTTGCCGGTGAAGTATTGGTAAAAATGGCGCTGCCAGCTCCGCAACTGCTTTTGCGGTTCATAGTGAATTGAGCATCGGGGGCCTTGCGAACGCAGATCACCTTCATCGTACTGTCTAAACCACACTTATCATTAAATATATACAGCTTTACCGTGTACGTACCGGTTGCTGTAAAATTCAGATTTAGTAAACCAGTACCGGTTGTCCATAAAAAGCCATTTGTGGAACTACCGTTTAATGAACCCGTGGAGCCTGAGGTGATCGTATAACCGGTAGCCGGAGAAATGGTCCAAACCTGTTTGCCCGAATTGATACAGGTAGAACCGGTGCCGCCGGTGGGCGTGATCACTGACCCATATGCCGAATTGCTGATGAGGGATACGTTTGTATTGGTGCACACTGTTTCGGACGGGGCAATGTATATATTGGCGCGTGGCTTACCCGATACATAGATGGGCACTACCGATGGGCTGGTAGTACCGCAAGGGTTTTCGATGGTTAAATAAGCCCCAAATGCATTGTTGAATGTATTATTACCGCTGCTGCTTACAAAGGAGCAGGAACCTTGTGAAAAGAAATGCGATGCAACCGATGGCGGAACATGTTGAAATACCTGCGCAGCCGTACCATCATTAATAAGGAATGTATACTGTGTGCCTGGCGGGTTGGCTGAAATATTGTTGATGGCAAACCGCAATGAATCGGATGCACAGATATCCGTATTGCCAAGACTCGACAAACCGCCTGCCGGCGTAGAACCGAGAAATACAATGTATTTTTTAATTCCTATACAGCCATCGGAGCCGGTTACGCTAACCGTCATGGTGCTGCTGCCTAAAGGGAAAATGTGTTTTATGATAGTGGCTGCTGGCCAGGTATTGAATGTAGTATCAGGTGTACCATCGCCCCATGAAATGGCATAGCTGGTATTAATAGGCGTTGTAGTTGACTGATTAATAAAGCTAAAAATATAGGAAGCGATATTCGAGCAGCGCCTGAAAGTAGGCACGCCATTGAAGGTACCAAAGCTTATAGCGGCATCGGCATTGCCAACCGTTGCATCCGGAACATTTTTAACGGTAACATTTCGGGTAGTTGAATCTTTACAACCATATAAATTGGTAACAACCAGTTTTACGGGGTAAACCGTTGTGCCGGGCATGCCTACCGCTTGTAGAAATTGGTGGGTAGGGTTGGCCAGTGTGCTGGTACTGCCATCGCCAAAATCCCAGTCGTACGACAATCCGGTTCCGATCGATTGATCCGTGAATTGCGTATTGATATTTCCACAAACATTATCTGGTGAGAAACCGAAACCGGCTGTGGGCCTGTTATTCGAAACATGCACCACAATAAACATGGAGTCAACCATATTTCCGCCGTCTACTAATTGATTGGTTATATAGAACCCTGCAGCTGGATAATTCACGATGATGGGTCCCAGGCCGGTAGCCGTTGCCTGGCTGCCACCGGTAAATTTCCAGTAGATATTCATAGAGCCCTGTGCTGAACTCTGGTAGGTAAGCGAATTGCCTTCACATACCCGCACGGTATCTCCGTAATTTATAATCCGGCCATCGGCTCTTATACCGGCTGTCACCTGCGTGAATGCCGGAGATGCAAAGAGTATCGGGATCAACAATAATAATAACAAGACAGACGACTTTCTGGTCTGACGCATACATTCAGGTTAGGGGTTAAATAGGGGATCCGGAAGGGTTCTACGGTATTTTCATGAAAGGATATAACGATTCAATACAATCAGCGCAAACGCTGGCCCAACTGCAATTGCTTTCGGGATCAATCTTTGACCGGGGAAATAAAATGCCTGTAAAAGCGATGTATGATCTGTCGCTTTTTTCGTTTTAAGGCTAATTGTTATGCCCTCCGGTTTTCTTTTTTTTGTGGAAGAGGTATCTAAAGATGGGCGCTAATATACAGAAAAAAGATGTTGCCTCATTAAAACGTTAAGGAATCCCTAAACAGGGACAGCAAAATAAAAAGCTGCAACGGCTGTTAAAAGGACTTTGTCTGGTAACACAAATTAAACGCATGAAACCATTACTAATTGCTACGGGCATAGGGCTCCTCTTGTGCCTGTATAGCTGCGACCCGGATTATGACGATAATCACTACAACGGAGATATTCAAGCCTATGTGCCCGTGTACATGTCTGCAACTGAAAAGAATGTTTCCCTCTCCAGCGCACGAACAACCGAAAAATCAGGAAAAATATATGCCTTTGGGAATTACATTTTTCAGAACGACTTAAATAAAGGCATCCACATCATTAATAATACCGACCGGTTACATCCGCAAAAGATTGCCTTTTTAAACATTCCTTACAATACTGAATTCGCGGTAAAAGGCAATTACATATATGCCAATAATGGAAATGACCTGGTGGTAGTGGATATTCGCGACATTATGCATCCTGCTGTGATCAAACGGTTGGAAGAGGCATTTCCATATGTTGGCCAGAAATACCCGCCCCAAACCGGTTATTTTGTTTGCCCTGATCCTGCGAAGGGCGTTGTGGTAGATTGGGAACTTCAAACTGTAAAATCAGCTAACTGCAAGCGCTAAAAAATACCAGTATGAAAAAAATATTACTTTTTATAGGGCTATCGATTGTGCTGTTAGCAGCAATTAAATGCCAAAAAACATCTGATTCCGGCACCAACACGGGCACCGGCGGTTCAACAGCCAGGTTTGCCATTCAGGGTAACTATTTGTATATAGTTGACAGGTCGAACCTGAAGGTGTTTAACATTGCTGATCTGGCTGATCCGGTTCTGAAAAATACGGTACCGGTTGGGTTTGAAATTGAAACCATTTATCCGTTTAAAGATAAATTGTTCATTGGATCAACGAGTGTGGTGCATATATTTTCTGTAGAGGATCCGGAATCTCCTGAAAAATTAAGCACGGCCATTTCCCCCGAGGTTATTCGCCGTTGCGATCCGGTAGTGGCCAAAGATTCTGTGGCATTTGCTACTTTACGTACGAATAGCATGTGTGGTGGTACTCAAAGCATACTGGCCGCCTACGACATAAAAGATATTACCAAACCGGTGCAAAAAGCAACCTTCCCGGTTAGTGAACCATATGGATTGGGCTATGCTGATACCGCATTATATGTATGTGATCGCAATGGGTTGAATGTTTTTAATATCAAAAATGCGTTCGATCCCAAACTCATTAAAACGATCAACGATGGCTGGTTTATGGATGTGATCCCCTATAACAATACCCTTATTTGCCAGGTTCAGGATGGACTGAGTTTGTATGATATTTCCACGCGCCTGGATCCAAAACTTATTACAAAAATTAAATAATGCACCGTATCAGTTTATTCTGCCTGCTCCTGTTGTTAATGGCAGCAGTTGGTAATGCTCAGTCGTATTCTTCCCGTACATGGCGGAACGACACCGGGAAAGTATACCTCAGGGCGAATCCGTTAGGTTTAACAGATGTATTTGATGGAAACGTTTCATTTGGTGGAGAGTACCGGTTAAATAAATCCTGGTCTGTTACTATGGATGCAGGTTATATTTTTTATTCGATATATACCGGCAACGCTAAAAGGACCAGCGGTATATTACTACGTCCCGGTATTCGAAAATATACGAGTAAATACAGAAACTGGTTTATTGACCTGCAATTTCACTATAAAAGTGTGGAGTATCATATCAACGACTGGCTGGGGAAGGATGTAGTGAATGATGTGCCTACATATGAAGAGAAAAAAGTATTCCATTACCGGAAACGGGTAGTGGGCACACAAATTCTGTTCGGAGGCAGGAAAGCATTAACAAGGAACCACCGGTTGTTTCTCGAAATATTTGGGGGGCTTGGCCTTCATTATAAGGAAGAATGGCTTCCCGACGAAGCTAACAGCCGGTATGCGCCTACTTCATTTAATTTTAGATCTGCTTCATCTGACAAAGTAAATCGTTTGTTACCTGCTTTTCCAATGGGCATACGATTTTTATATGCGTTATAGCAGATAAATCGCGAAAGCTGAACGCAGAATGCCGTAAGCGTTTTGCGTTCAGCTTTAATGATGCGTTGAGCGGTATTACACTTCTTTGCGCAACACCTCCAATGGTGGTTTGTTCAGTACGCTGCGGCTGTTAAAAAGGCCAATGATCACCGTTAATAAAGAAATACAGCCAAATAAAGCAAGAACAGGTAGCCAATGTGGCGTAAATGGCGCATTGAAACTATATTTCGCCAATGCCCAGCTGGCTGCCAGTGATAACAAAATGCCCGTAGCTGCCGCCAGGGCGCCTAAAAAGAAATATTCGAGCGCCGTAATAAAGAGTATTTGTTTTCGACTGGCGCCCAATGTGCGCAGCAGGATACTTTCCTGCATACGCTGGAATTTGCTAATGAGCACAGATGCAATAAGTACTATCAATCCGGTAATGATGCTGAACCCGGCCATGAACCGGACCACAAAACCGATCTTATCCAGCACTTCATCCAGTACCGTAAGGATCAGGTTGAGGTCAATGACCGATACATTCGGGTATTTTCGTACCACGGCCTGCTGAAAACGGGCCGATACTTCCGGTGATGGCACGCGGGTTACCAATACATGGAACTGTGGCGCTTCTTCCAGTACACCGGTTGGGAAAACCACCCTGAAGTTGGTTTGTACCCGTTGCCAGTCAACCTGCCGGAAGCTGCCGACAACCGTAGGGATCAGTGTGCCCTGCACGTTAAAAATAATATGATCCCCAACGTTAACATGAATGCGTTTGGCATACCGGTCTTCCATTGAAATATAGATCACATCGTCCGCAGATCTTACCGGCCCGTATAATTTACCGGAGGTTAATTTTTCAGAACTGGTTAAGGTATCGCGATAGGTAACGCGGAATTCCCATTCATAGGCCTCCGTACGATATCCCGAACCGGAATCCTGTTTTACCTGTGCCGATGTCTGGTGATTGATCTCTTCTACCCGCATGGTAACAATAGGTACCTGCTGCATCACGGGCAGTTTATATTGTTTGGTAAGCACGGCAACGCTGTCTTTCTGGCTGTTCTGAATATCGAACAATACCATATTGGGCTGACTGCCGCTGCCCGATAATGTTACCCGGCTGATGAGTATATCCTGAATAAAATACAAGGTGCCGATAAATGTGGCGCCCAACCCGATGGTCACAATCAAAATAAGGGTTTGATTGTTGGGCCGGTACAGGTTGGCAAAACCCTGCCGCCACAGGTAATTCCACGAAGCGGGAAAGAAGCGGCGCACCAGCCATCGCAAAAGCAATGCTACCATCGACAATAGCAAAAATGCAGCGAGAATGCTCCCGGTAAATATGAAGGCCTGCCGCCAGTTATGGATCTGCCACCAGGTAAAGCCTGCTACGAAAAACAGGATGGTGGCATACACCAGCCATTTAAGCGGATCGCGAAACCGGATCTGTTCAACCGATAAACGCAGGGTGAACAGCGGAGAAATATTTCTTACACTTACCAATGGCAACAGCGCGAATAGTAAGGATATTACAACACCCGATATAATACCCTGCGTGATCGCCTTCCAGGAAATGATGGTAGTTACCTGCACCGGTAAAAAATCTTTGAATACAGCCGGCAATTGCTGTTGAATGACAATGCCCAATGCCGCACCCAAAACAGAACCTATTAATCCAATGGCAACGATCTGTATTAAATAAATTAAAAATGCCTGCGACGAGTTTACGCCAAGGCAACGCAGAATGGCTATGGACGCAATTTTTTCACGTATATAAATATGGATAGCGCTGGCTACGCCTATACAACCCAGCAATAGCGCAATAAAACTAATGAGGGTTAAAAACTGGTTGAAGTCTTCAAAAGCCCGGCCGGTACTTCTTTTTCTTTCCTCCACAGTATCGTAATCCAGGCCCTCTTTTTCTAAACGAGGTTCTATATCCGAAATAATACCATTAATGACAGCCGGATGGGTGTATTTATAATAATAGGAAGTAGCAATACGACTGCCTTTTTGTATAAGGCCGGTAGAGTCGAGATATTTAAGAGGAATGTAAACAGGCGGCGCCACAGTTGTAGAAAGACCGGTGCGCCCCGGCGCTTTGGTAATAACGCCGGCAATGGCAAACGTAACATCACCTATCATAATGGAATCGCCTACCTGCGCATTGTATTGCAGCATCAGGGTTTTATCTACCAGTGCCTCCCTGCCTTTACGAAAAGTTCTGGCTGCCCGTACAGGGGTGGTTTCTATGGAACCGTAATAGGGATAGTCGCCTTCGAGCGCCCGTACCTGTACCAGCCTGGTGCCATCGTTTTTGGTAAAGTAGATCATGGAGGCGAAGGTGCGTTCAATGGAACGCTGATCGCCCAGGGAGTCGAGCAGGGGCTTTATACGGGAACTGATTTTTTTATTGCTTTCAATCACCAGGTCGGCGCCTACAAGTGTTTTCGCCTGCTGATCGATGTCGGTACGCACATTATCACCTAAGGAGAAGATGGCTACCAATGCCGCAATGCCCAGCACAATGGAGGATATAAACAAAAACAAACGCGACCGGTTACGGCGGCTGTCGCGCCAGGCCATTTTCAATAACCAGCCAAATCGGAGCCGCCTTTTATATTTGAATCTTTCTAAATCCATCCCGTTTATTATTTCTGATTTTGCGATTTAGCGATTTTGGGATTTCTTTTGTCCGGGATTGTATTCAAATCTCTAAATCCCGAAATCTCAAGATCTCTAAATCAATTAATTCAGCTCATCCGCCACTATATGTCCACCCTTGAGTTTTATAATGCGTTTTGTTTGAGAGGCCAGTTCCAGGTTATGCGTTACAATAATTAAAGTAGTACCGGCTTCCTGGTTCAACTCGAATAGCAGCTTGATCACCTTATCGCTGGTTTCAACATCGAGGTTGCCGGTTGGCTCATCGGCAAATAAAATACGGGGGCTATTGGAAAAGGCGCGGGCAAGCGATACCCGTTGCTGCTCACCGCCCGACAACTGGGCAGGGTAGTGGTGCAGCCGGTTTTGCAGCCCTACTTTATCCAGCAGGTTGATGGATCTTGCTCGTATATTTTTTTCGCCGCGCAACTCCAGGGGAACCATCACATTCTCCAGGGCCGTGAGGGTAGGCAGCAACTGGAAGTTCTGAAAAATAAACCCCACATAGCGGTTGCGTACCTGTGCCCGCTCATCTTCACTCAACTGGTCGAGCCGGATGTTATTCAGTTCAACCGAGCCCTGGCTGGCGCGGTCAAGCCCGGCGCATAAGCCCAGCAGCGTGGTTTTACCACTGCCCGACGGACCCACAATAGATACCGTAGAACCGGTTTCTACCGTAAAATCCACCTCATTGAGCACGGTCAGGGTTTGACCAGCACCCTGATATGTTTTACTTACTTTTTTAACATTCAGAATTGTCTCCATAATTGTCGTAGATAGTGAAGGGCCATGGTGAAAAATTCCTGTTTCTTCGCTTCCTTAATAATAGTTATGTATACGATCTTTTATTACAGTTGTGTGGTCATAAAGTTGCTTAAATTAATGTTATTTTGAGTGTAAAGGGTTGAAATCATCACTTACAATGGAAGATCGGTAAAAACAGGAATAGTTCTTTCTTATTAATTTGATAATTCAACAACTAATTTGAACTAATAATTGGGGTTTAATATAAAGGAGGTATTGAATGAAACAGTTTAGCAGTAATTTTTATATGGGTGTAAAAAAGGTATTGGCCGGCTTGCTGATAATCGGAATGCTGGCTGGTTGCGGGAACAATACAGAAAAAACGAACGATACAACCAAACAAAAGAGAGAGCAGCTGCCATCATCTACGGATAAGTCAAAAGCAAAGACAATTGTTTTTTATGGTAATAGTTTGACTGCCGGCTATGGCGTAGACCCCTCGGAAGCTTTTCCTGCCCTGGTGCAGGAAAAAATAGATTCATTGCAGCTACCCTACAAGGTGATCAATGCGGGATTAAGCGGAGAAACTACGGCAGGCGGTAAAGGACGCATCGATTGGATACTGCGGCAACCCGTAAACATATTTGTGCTGGAACTGGGCGGAAATGACGGTCTGCGCGGTATCCCCATTGCCGAAACTTCCCGAAACCTGCAGGCTATTATTAACAGGGTGCGTGAAAAGTATCCTGATGCCAGAATAATCCTGGCAGGCATGCAGGTGCCACCCAATATGGGCCGCAACTATGCTTCGGCGTTCCGGGTGGTTTTTCAACAATTAGCAGCCAAAAACAATCTGGAACTTATCCCATTCCTGCTAGAAAATGTAGGAGGTGTTTCTTCGTTGAACCAGGGCGATGGCATTCATCCCAATCCAAAAGGACATAAGATCGTAGCGGAGAATGTTTGGCGGGTATTGCAGGGAATATTGTAGCTGGAATAGCTGATCGCGATTAAACAGTAAAAAAGCCGTCCCGGCTTTACCCGGAACTTACACATCCCACAGGCACAGTACCGCATGTTTGTTTCGGTTGATAAAAGGTGTTATTCGCTCTGTATGCAGTTGCCTGGCCTTCATAAACCAGCATTCCGGTGTTACCTTATTGGCTGTATCAGTGAGGTAAGCCAGTGGAAATAACTTATTACCTGTATGTACCTCAACCACAGCTTGTGGCTTATTGATACGTTGCAGGGTATGCACCATCAGCTTTTCTGTTACAAAAGTGATGTTCTCATTGGTGGTCACCTGAAAGCCATTTTTAGTATAGCGAAGGTGGGTGATCTTGCTGGCGTTCAGTTGGGTGACTGTTACCCCTAACCGGTTGAACACGTTATCTACAGATGCTGGTGTAGCCTCCTCATCGTGTATAATAAGCAGCGAAGTGCTGATGGTTTTGGACGATGCCATTGCCCATGAAGGGGATGCCAGCAGTGCTGGTAGTAATAAACCTGAATTATATAAAAAATCGCGACGTCGCATGGTTGTAGGTTAATGTGTTATTTTACTAATTTATACGTGTATGCCCGCCCGTTCAATTGTATCCTCAACAGGTAAATACCGGGTACCAGTTTATCAATACCGGTCACGGGAATAATGGTTTCTCCTTTCGGTACAGACAGGTACACTGTTTTCAGTGTTTTACCGGTCACATCACTTAGTTGAAGCGTTCCCTGTGCCGCCTCGGGCATTTGCACGGTTACTTTTACATAACCGGTAAACGGATTGGGCGTTATGCCGATAACCGGTGAATTGGCATCGGTCAGCGATATAGTTACGGTCTTACTGTATTCTATAGCACCGTTGGTGCTTACCATTTTTAAGCGATAGTATAATTTTGAAGGGCTCAATTGTGCGGCATTTGCATCAACAAAGTTGTAGTTCCGCAACCCGCTGCTATTGCTGCCTGCGACGCGCCCGGCAGATGTAAAGTTTTGTCCGGCTATGCTTCTTTCTACTTCAAAATAATCATGGTCGATCTCGCTTTCGGTTTGCCATTGTAGTAGTACATCGCTATTGGTTAAACGGCCGGTAAAACTGATCAGGTTCAGTGGCAGGGCGAATAAAGCCGTTTGTACAAAAAAACCGCCAAAGCCGGCAACGGGTATGGTTATTTCCCAGCGGTTGTACGTGCTGTTCCATACAATATCGGGGTCATTGGGGTCAATCACAATTCCGCTCGTTGCATTATAAGAAATTGGTAACCCGGTGCCATTGCTGCTGGTGCCCGGCAATTTACCCACACGCAAATTGGCTTTACCCAAATTATCATTGGGGCCGGTAGGTAAATCGGGATCGCTGACCATGGCTGCATTGAAAGCATCAAATTCGGCCTGGGTAAAGTATAACGTCACGGTACCGGTGGCGGTAGCGGCATTAATGGCCGGTGAAATATCATAGTGCCGGGCAACAAAAGGCTTACTGGCTGCTACAGGCACAGCGCTTTCTACCCATACTTTACTGGTAATAGTATCGGTAGCAGCGTTGGCGCCCGATGGCACTACCTTAGCTATCAGGGTGCAGGGAGCACTATAGTAAAAGTTGTTTTGGGTATTAACAGTTTGGGTAAGTGAGGCGGCTGAAGTGGGTAAGCCGGCATTTACGGTGAGCAATGCGCCGGTGCTGTTTACCGGGCCGCACGTATTGCTTACAACGGCCCGGTAATAACGGCCGGTTAAGAGGGTATTGTCAAGAATACTTAGTGCAGGTGTGGCTACGCCATTGTACACACTGTTGTTGCCAAGCGTAACGGGCGAAGTAAAAACGGCATCGGTACTTTGCTGCCATTGATAATTTAATGTGCCCGTACCGGCGGCAGCTACGGAGTAGGCGGTCGTTAACCCATAACATACGTTCTGTGCTACAGGATTGGTACTCACCGTAACCGGATTATTCAGGGTAAATGAAGAGTGGCCAGAGGTTGTACCTATGGCAAACGCTGTATTGCTAAGCGTATTATTGGCAGGGGTATTTACTGATGTTATTAACGTGGCTAAGGCACAGGCGGTGGAGCCGGTACCGTTGTATTTTCCGTTATCGAATTCTCCACTACCTGGGGTAGCTACGGGCAGCGTAGCCTGCGATAATAAAAAGGCAGTGGCGCCATTGATTAAACCGGGTGGCAAACTGCTTTGATGACCGCCGGCAGGAGAGCTGCCATCCCATTGGGTATAATTAGTTATAGTGGGCTCCACGTTAGCATGTATGGCGGTTAAAAACTGGCGGTTAGCATCAAGATAGTTGCCGGCGGGCCCTGCGGAGGAACCTGTTTGATAAGCCAACACCTGGTCGCCGCCGGAACTTAGCTCCATGTAATTGGTGCCGCTTTCGGTGGAAACGGTGCCGGCAGTACCGGTGCCATTTTCATTTAACCAGGCGACCCAGCTTGTAACCGGGTCGTTATAGCTGCTGATGAAAAATACTTCGGTCCCAAAAGCAATACCGCCGGCAGGCACGGTCCATTTTATAAAACCTTCCGATAAGCCTGAAATAAAATTAGCCGTACTGGCATTCCAGCCATTATCGGTAAAATAGATAACAGTGCCTGCGGCCAATCCACCGTTCTTCAATACCGCTATTGAAAAACGATCGGTATAAGCGGTAGCGCCACCCAGGTCAACATGGCTGAGGTCTTTATCGCTTTGATAGCTGGTGATCACTATGTCGCCCGCCGAAAGGTTGTTTTGTGCATAACCATGCACGGTAATAACCAGCAAGACAGCGATACAGGAACCCGCAATCCTGAAAAATTGTTGCATGTGAATATTTGTTATTTATAATAGGGAAGCCCTATCGTATCAAAATAGTTGAATGGTTCTTAAGAGGTTATTGGATATAATGAATAGATCAAATGCACAGATATGTATTTCGCCAGCTGGTGATAATGCCGTCTGGCACCTGTTGCATCATTTCATCAAATACCGCGGTGGTATCGGCTATCACGTCCCTCACCTGTATTTGCAGTTCGCCGGTGGCGCTTACCAGGTAAGCCGGACCGGTAACTATATTGCTGTTGTTTATGCGCAGTTGTCCGCGCGGACTTTGCACCGGTTGCTTTTTCAGTTTTTCAATGGCTGCGGGCACAGCGGAGCCGGTTTGTTTGTGTTGTAAATAATGCAGCATCAGCAAGGCGGTTTCCCATCCCTGTAAGGTGAACAGGTTGGCGGCCTTGTGGTGTGCATTTTTAAAAAGCTGTATGAAATTGTTGTTGTCCGCATTATCCAGTACGGGTACCCAGGGGGTATAGCCCTGTATGTGTTGTACGTAAGGATGTGTGTCGGTAAAATCGCCTGGCGTACTATCGAACAACATGGGCGAGCCGAACAACTGCAAATTGTATTGTTTTTGTAAGGGTGCTACCTGTTCATAAAAACACCGGGCCATATCGCCGCTATACAAACAAAGCAAGGTGTTCACTTCCGGGTTGCTTTGTATAAAAGCAGCCAGCGGTTGTATGGTAAACGCCTGTTTTTTATAATGACTGATAAAGTTGAATCGTATTGCGCCGCCTGCCGCTTCAAATGCATTGCCCATCGCATGGGCGTGCTGGTAACCACCATCGTAATAAGAAGTGGCGGAAATAGCGCTTTTATTGGGTGTTGATTGCTGGCATAATTGTCCGGTTAAATAAGCGCACAGGCTGTCATTCAACAAATTGAACAGCGTATGGTCGTTGCCTGAATTTACAGCAGGGTAGTGTGCGCCTGCATTCACTATGACCAACAATTTACCGGCAGCGGCAAACAGTTTACCCAATGTCTTTGCCAGGTGATCTTCTGCGTATATCACCAATATATCCACATCATGTACCAGCAATAATTTTTCTGCTTCTTTATACAGTTCTTCCTCATTCAACCCAAACCCGGCAATCGCATTGTGAAAGGTAACCTCATTGGCCTGGTGGTAGGAAAAACAGGTTTTTATCCCTTGCAGGAAATCAATTCCTATGGAGGGGTAGAGTGTTGAACCTGGTAGCAGTAATCCTATAGAGGCCATATGTTGGTGTTAGGTATATTATTTTGATTACTTACTGGCGCGATGGGAAAGCACCTGCCATGGAAATGATCCAGTTAAGTGCCAGCACGGGTTGCATAATACCAACCGGTGAATTATTGCCTGAATTGCCAATCGCGAGATTGTGTTGCATGGGAATAGTGCTGCCAGCGTCTTTGGCGCTGTTGTAAGTAGCCGTGCCTGTTTGCATGGCGGGATACGTATTGTAGGGAGTATCGGTGTTTCCTGCCGTGGTTGTGCCCGGTTGAGTAATTACGCCTGTTATGTTGTGGCTGTGTGCGGGAAGGTTATTGATAGTGAGTACAGTGGTTTCAGAACCTCCCTGTTGTCCCCAATCATAGAATGATAGATCATTGCCTTGTCCTATGCCTACAGCTACGCGTCCCTGCAGGTTGGGCAGGGCAAAAGTAGTTCTGCCATCACCGCCATAGGTAGGGCCCAGCAATGCAAATAAAGCGGTGTACTGTCTTATAGGAATTACCTGTCCGTTGCAAAATGCCCAGCCTACAGGCGCAAAATCGCCGGCAAATAATCTTATTTCTGCAAGAATTTCATCAGCCATAAAATGTATTGTTAGGTAGTGGGATAAATGCCCTCCAGGCAAATGATATAATGAACGGCCAGGTAGGGTTGAACATTACTGAATGGCTCGGGCTGGGCGCTACCCGTACTGCCAACCGTAAGCGAGGGCGTAAAACCTGCCATTTGACTGCCGTCACTTGTAGTAGAATAAATGTTCTGTCCGTTTACAGCCGGGTAATTATTACCGGGTGTAACGCGGTGGCCGTCTTCGCTTGATACCGGTATGCTGGCGCTGCCTGTTACAAGATGATTATGAAGCGGCAGATTTGATGGAAGGAGCGTAATTGTTTCCTGCCCGTTTTTTTGTGCCAGCGTAAAAGTTCCAAACACGCTGCTGCCCTGGCCCACTGGTATGCGGCCTTGCAGGTCGGGTACATTAAAATAGGTTTGGCCGTCGCCACCATAGGTTTCACCAATGAGGGTATGTAAGGCATCATATTCTGAAATAAGTAATGCCTGGCCATGGCAAAAAGCCCAACCCACGGGCGCAAAGCTACCGCCGAACATCCTGATCTCTCCGATATATGGCATATTGTATAATTATTGTCTTTGAGGAAAAACACCGTACATGCAAATGATATAGTTTACTACCAGGTAAGGCATCATATTATTAAAGGGAACGCTGCCCCCGGCAGCACTGGTAGCAAGATTCGCGGTGGCGGGTTGCATGGTTACGCCATCGTGCTGGGCATCGTACTTTTTACTTCCATCATTGGCGAAAAAGCCCGCAGCAGGCGATTGCTGGTTACCGGTTTGGCTGGTAGCCGGCAGATTGATGGAGCCAGTAAGGGTATGTGTGTGTACCGGTAGTTGTGACCAATTCAACGTGTTTTCAATAGTTCCGGTCCTTTGTCCCAGGGTATAAAAGGGGGACGCGGAATCTGTTCGTCCCACCCCAATGGCTGATCTTCCTGCCAGGTTAGGCAGACAAAATGTGGAGATGCCATCACCACCGTAGTTGGTGCCGAGTATGGAAAATAAAGCCTGGTTTTGCTGGATACTTATAAATTGACCGGAGCAGGGTGCCCAGTATTTTGGCGTAAAACCGGGGGCAAACAGGCGAATTTCTCCTAAAAATCCATCCATAAATCAACGGGTATTAGTGATTAGTGGGTCAAATGTATGTGTATTAGTGTATAAATAACATCAAAACGAGCTTTCTCCCCCTAACATGGGATATAAAGGGATTTCATTAAAAATCTCATAAACCTGCTACAGCAAAACAATCAATAAATGCCTACCTTTGCGGCGCAAATCGACGCCCGGCCATTTCTACCCATTGAACGCACCCAACAGTTAAAACAGGCGCCAATAACCTGCCAATCCGGTTCAAACCCATTGAACATCAGCAAATAGCCCGTGATAAAAATAATTTATCCCTTTATAAAAAGAAATGATACAATGCTGTTTATACTTTTTAGTATAGATTATTGTACCTTTGTGCTTCCTAAACAGAAAACAGGTCAATTCAAAAGAATTTGCTATGAATAATGAGCTTAGTGCAATTGAGAAAACGGTTCTCACTGATTACAAATATGGCTTTGTAACAGATATTGAAGCGGATGAAGCGCCTCCCGGATTAAATGAAGACACTGTCCGTTTTATTTCAGCCAAAAAGAACGAACCGGAATGGATGTTGGAATGGCGGTTAAAAGCTTATAGACATTGGCTTAAAATGGAAGAGCCTACCTGGGCCAATATTAAATACGACGCCATTAATTACCAGGACATTATATATTATTCCGCCCCCAAGCAGAAAAAGACGATAAACAGCCTCGACGAAATTGATCCTGAGTTACGCAAAACATTTGAAAAGCTGGGCATCTCCCTCGATGAGCAAAAACGCCTGTCCAATGTAGCCATCGACGCGGTTATTGACAGCGTTTCTATCGGTACCACTTTTAAAGCGCAACTGGGTGAGCTGGGTATCATTTTCTGCTCCATGAGCGAAGCCATTCAGGAGCATCCCGAACTGGTAAAAAAGTATATAGGTTCAGTAGTGCCTATCACCGATAATTATTTTTCGGCATTGAATTCAGCCGTTTTCAGCGATGGTTCTTTCTGCTACATTCCAAAAGGCGTTCGTTGCCCGATGGAATTATCTACCTACTTCCGCATAAATGCTGAGAATACCGGTCAGTTTGAACGTACGCTGCTGGTCGCTGACGAAGGCAGTTATGTGAGCTACCTCGAAGGTTGTACAGCGCCCATTCGCGATGAAAATCAGTTACACGCTGCCGTGGTAGAACTGATCGCCATGGAAAATGCCGAGATCAAATATTCAACGGTTCAAAACTGGTATCCCGGCGATAAAGATGGCGTTGGCGGTATTTACAATTTTGTAACCAAACGCGGTATTTGCCAGGGCGCCCATTCAAAAATATCCTGGACGCAGGTTGAAACCGGTTCATCTATTACCTGGAAATATCCCAGTGTAATATTAAAAGGTGATTATTCAACCGGAGAATTTTATTCAGTTGCAGTAACCAATAACCACCAGCAGGCTGATACCGGTACCAAAATGATGCACCTGGGAAAAAACACCCGCAGCCGTATTGTATCAAAAGGTATTTCGGCCGGCGTTAGTAATAATAGTTATCGCGGTCTGGTGCATATTGGTAAAAATGCAGCCAATTCCCGTAACTTCTCCCAATGTGACTCATTGCTGTTAGGTGACAAATGCGGTGCACATACTTTCCCATATATCGAAGTAAAAAATAGTTCAGCGGTAGTAGAGCATGAAGCTACTACTTCAAAGATCGGTGAAGACCAGATCTTCTATTGCAACCAGCGCGGTATTAATACCGAAACGGCCGTTGCCCTGATCATTAACGGTTTTGCCAAAGAGGTAATGAACCAGTTGCCCATGGAATTTGCGGTAGAAGCTCAAAAGCTGCTTGCAATTAGTTTGGAAGGAAGCGTTGGTTAATTCACGATTCAAAATTTAAGATTAAGATAAAATATATCATTTACTATGTTATCAATTCACAACCTGCATGCAGGTATTGACGAGAAGAAAATTCTGAAAGGTATTAACCTCGAAATAAAGCCAGGTGAAGTGCATGCCATTATGGGACCGAACGGATCAGGAAAAAGCACCCTGGCATCGGTATTGGCCGGCCGTGCAGACTATGAAATAACAGCAGGCACGGTTGAATTTGGCGGTAAAGACCTGCTGGAATTATCACCTGAAGAAAGAGCCGGCGAAGGTTTGTTCCTGGCCTTTCAATATCCGGTAGAAATACCAGGTTTAAGCACCACCAACTTTATAAAAACTGCGGTGAATGAAGTACGTAAGTACCGGGGCGAAGAAACGCTGGATGCGGTCGCTTTCCTGAAATTGATGAAGGAAAAAATGGCGCTGACAAATATCGACCAAACATTACTGAGCCGTTCTTTGAACGAAGGATTTTCCGGTGGTGAAAAGAAAAGAAATGAAGTATTCCAGATGGCCATGCTGCAACCCAAACTGGCTATCCTCGATGAAACGGATTCTGGCCTTGATATCGATGCCATCCGCATCGTTGCCAATGGCGTGAATAAATTACGCAGCAAGGATAATGCAGTGCTGTTGGTTACACACTATCAGCGTTTGCTGGATTATATCGTTCCTGATTTTGTGCATGTATTGTATAACGGAAGGATCGTAAAATCGGGCCCTAAAGAACTGGCGCTGGAACTGGAAGAAAGAGGTTATGATTTTATTAAAGACGAGAATAAAGTAGAGGCATAACAACTCAGCAGGCATTTGGCATTATAGCCGGTACAAAATTTACACAATGAACAATTTAGAATATATAAAGGAGCGGTATAATCAGTTACCTTCTGTAAACGATCTGAATGGGCTTGGGGTTATTCGTCAAAAGGCATTTGATGCTTTAAATAAAATGGGCATCCCAACCACTCGTCACGAAGAGTGGAAGTATACCCGTATCGGTAGCTTCTTTAATAAAGAATACCAGTATACCGAAAGCCAGGCTCCATTGAGTGCGGCTGAACTGGCATCTCTTCGCTTACCAGGTTACGAGCAAGCCAACGAACTGATCTATATCAACGGCCGCTATTCCTCTGAATTATCTGTAGTCCGTTCAAAAGGATTGACTGTACAGTCGTTGCAGGAAGCTGCGAAGAATGAATACAAAGATATTGTTTCAAAACACCTGGGTAATAGCAGCAATTACCTGAAAGACGGTATCATTGCCCTGAGCACAGCTTTTGTGCAGGATGGTGTGTTTGTGCATATTAAAAAGGGACAGATCATTGAACATCCCATTTACATTTATAATATTACCGATGCCCGGGAGGCCAACATTCTGGCACAACCGCGTACGTTGGTGTATGTAGGTGAAAATGCACAGGTGAAGTTTGTAGAAACTTTCAACACCCTGGGTACACAGGAAAGTTTTACCAACCGCGTGATCGAGATCGTGGTAGAGAAAGATGCTATCACAGAGTATTATAAGATCCAAACCGATGCATCGCACGCCAGCCAGGTTGCTACCACGCATATACATCAAATAGGAAAAAGCTATACACATACCGTGACCGTGTCGCTGAATGCAGGCCTGGTTCGTAATAACCTGAACATTGTGCTGGACGCAGAACGGTGTGAAGCACATTTATACGGTATTTATTTACAACAAGGCCAAAGCCACATCGATAACCATACGGTGGTAGACCATGCCAAGCCTCATTGCGAAAGCAATGAATTGTACAAGGGTATGTTAGACGACCAGAGCACCGGTGTGTTCAATGGAAAAATATTTGTAAGGCAGGATGCGCAGAAAACCAATGCGTACCAAAGCAATAAAAATGTATTGTTGTCGGAAGGCGCGAGCGTAAATACCAAACCGCAGCTGGAGATCTTTGCAGATGATGTAAAATGTTCGCACGGTTGTACCATTGGCAGTCTGGATGATGAAAGTTTATTTTATCTGCGTTCAAGAGGTATTCCGGAGAATATTGCCCGTTCGTTGTTGTTACACGGGTTTGTGTTGGATATCCTGGAGCAGATTAAATTGGCGCCCATCCGGGATTACGTTGATAAACTGATTTCAGAACGTTTGGAATTTAATATAGCATGATACAAACTAACACCATAGCAAAGGAACTGGATGTATATGCCATACGGCAACAGTTCCCGGCACTGAACCGGCAGGTGAAGGGGAATCCGTTGGTTTATTTTGATAATGCCGCAACTACGCAGAAGCCGCAGGTGGTGATAGATGCACTGGTTGATTATTATACCAACTTTAATGCGAATGTGCATCGGGGTATACATACGCTGGCTGAGGAAGCAACCGCTGCCTTTGAAGCCAGTCGCGATGCAGCCCGTCAATTTATCAATGCTTCCTCAAGAGAAGAGATCATTTTTACCCGGGGTACTACCGAAGGCATTAACCTGGTAGCGTATACCTGGGGACGTAAAAATATACAGGCCGGTGATGAGATCATTATCTCCGAAATGGAGCACCACTCCAACATCGTTCCCTGGCAAATATTATGTGAAGAAAAAGGCGCTGTGCTGAAAGTGATTCCCCAGCAAAACGGGGAGTTGTTACTGGATGAATATAAAAAACTGCTGAGTTCAAAAACAAAACTGGTTTCTGTAGTGCATGTGTCAAATGCACTAGGGACCGTGAACCCGGTTGAACAGATTATTGAATTAGCACACCAGGCCGGCGCTGTAGTGATGATAGATGGCGCGCAATCAACCGTTCACCTGGATATTGACGTGCAGGCCATGGATTGCGATTTCTTTGCTTTCTCCTCACATAAAGTATACGGACCAACCGGCATTGGCGTGTTGTATGGCAAAAAGCATTTGCTGGAAGCCATGCCTGTTTTTCAGGGTGGGGGCGAAATGATCAAAGAAGTGTCGTTTGAAAAAACAACCTATGCCGATCTGCCTTATAAGTTTGAAGCTGGTACACCCAATATCGGCGATGCCGTGGTATTAAAAGCGGCGCTCGATTTTGTGAGCAAAATTGGTAAGGAAAAGATCCGGAACCACGAAAATGAATTACTGGCCTATGCAACGGAACAGTTGTTGCAAATACCCGGTGTAAAGATCATTGGTACCGCTGCTAACAAGGTGAGCGTTGTTTCCTTTGTGATCGATAAAGTGCATCCGCAGGATATCGGCATCCTGCTCGACAACCGCGGCATTGCGGTACGCACCGGTCACCATTGCGCGCAACCATTGATGCATTGCTTTGGTATCCCGGGCACTATCCGCGCTTCTTTTGCCATGTATAATACCAGGGAAGAAGTAGATCAAATGATCGTGGGATTGCAAAAGGCCTTAAAAATGTTATTATAATAATGAGCGATCATAAGACCATACAGGAGATTGAAAATGAAATAGTGGAAGAATTTTCACTGTTCGATTCATGGGATGATAAATACGAATATATCATTGACCTGGGTAAGAAGCTGGAAGTACTGGAAGACAAACACAAGCTCGATGAAAACAAAGTGCGAGGTTGCCAAAGCACCGTATGGCTGGTAGCTGATTATGTTGACGGGAAAGTATTTTTCAAAGCCGATAGCGATGCGATCATCGTAAAAGGTTTGATCAGCATGCTGATCAGGGTGCTTACAGGCCATACGCCTGATGAGATCATACAGGCCAGCCTGGGATTTATTCAACAGATAGGCATGACGACCCACCTGGCGCAAACCCGTTCAAACGGGTTGCTGGCCATGGTAAAGCAGATGAAGAATTATGCGCTTGCCTTTAAAATTAAAAACTCAATGTCGCATGGAGAACGAAGCGCTGAAGCAAAAAACAATTGAGGTATTACAAACTATTTTTGATCCCGAATTACCGGTGAGCATTTGGGAGCTGGGTTTGATATATGAAATAAATGTGCTGCCGATCAACAATGTACAAATAGTGATGACCTTAACGGCGCCGGGTTGCCCGGCGGCCCAGTCGTTACCGGTTGAAGTAGATCAGAAGGTACGCTTGATAGAAGGGGTGAATGACGTGCATGTGGCGGTTACCTGGAGCCCGGCCTGGAATAAAACTATGATGTCGGAAGCTGCACAATTGGAATTAGGATTTATGTAAGAACGCTGAATGCAAAATGCTTAACGCTGAACGCCAGGAAACGTTTTAACAAACAAGAACTCATTTTTACATGAAAATAACTGCACAGGAAGAATATGGCTTGCGTATATTGATACGACTTGCGGCATGCAAGGATACGAATGGTATGAGCATTCCGCAGTTAAGTGAAGCGGAAGGCCTTACGGGTACGTATGTGGCAAAACTCACCCGTATTTTGCGCATGAAAGGGTTTATAAACAGCAAGCCCGGCAATAAAGGCGGCTATGTATTGGCCAAACCTGCGAAAGAAATTGTGATCAATGATGCATTGAAGGCTTTGGGTGGCCCCATGTTCAACAGTACATTCTGTGGTTCGCATGCCGGCACCATGAAATTGTGTACCAATTCGGTTGATTGTTCGGCCCGTTCATTGTGGCAGATGATACAGTATACGCTTGATCAGTTATTAGATAAAGTTACCCTGCACGACCTGGTGAACTCAGAGAAAGAATCGACCAAAATATTATACCAGATGCTGGAACCGGATCCGGCATTGAAGCGAAGCATCATGAGTATCATTGCGCCTGAGCAATAAAATTATTTGCAACTTACTACGCATAAAAAAATGGATCTGTAATAGATCCATTTTTTTATGCGTGTATATGATTACGCTAATTGTCGTATCTGTTATCTTTCCAGGAAAATGTGTCTTATGTGAAAAGAATGGCTGCCAGTAGTGAATCTTCTATATAATTCCAGTTTAGTACCTGTTAACTCCCTGATCTGGTAGGGTTCAGTACCAAATTCATTTTCCAGCGTCATGTTGGCCTCATTAAATTTGTAGTACCATTTATAAATCAGAAAATTCCCGCCGAAGGATTTTTCTGACTGAGTAACTGAATCATCATGGCCAAATTCATAATACTCTCCGGGTTGCCCATCATATTCCAGCGTATCACTGCGACTTAAAGCATTATATATGGTATCATATCTCTTTACCAGATTCCATTTTTGTTTTAATTGATCGCTTTTAGAATCCTTATCTTTTTTACAGGAAAATATAAAAAGCAACGTGATGGCCAGGCCTAACGCAATGATAGTTCGACTGAACCGGAAAATTGGGTTAATGTGAATTGATTTCATAAAGGTTTTTGTATTTGGGTTAACTTAAATACGGCGGTAAAGGTAACGCTAATTGTATTTATCCTAAATACAACCCAAATGCTTAGTTGATAAAATAATTGTAAGGAATCGTTAAAATCCTGATCTATATCTTAAAATAAATATTTGATGATTTGTGAACTTTTCTTGTAGCCGTGTGAGTGGATCCTCTATTAAATGCAAAGTGGGCCACACAGGGTGACCCACCTTATAACAAAAACGGTTATGTGTATGTTTTTTATTAATTACTGATCGCCTTTTTCCTTCTTTTCTTTTTCTGCACCGCCTTCTTTTTCACCCTTGCCCTTTTCTTCACTTTCCTTTTTCTCTTTCTCCTCTTTGTCTTTCTGCTCATTTTCTTTCTGTTCTTTCTCAACGCGCTCCTTGTCTTCTTTCTCTTTCTGTTCTTTGGCAATGCGGTCTTTTTCGTCCTTCTCTTTTTGCTCTTTTGCGACGCGCTCTTTCTCTTCACGGTCTTTTTGTTCCTTATCAGCGCGGTCTTTGTCTTCTTTCTCTTTCTGTTCTTTGGCGATACGGTCTTTTTCTTCCTTGTCTTTTTGCTCTTTTGCTACGCGCTCTTTGTCTTCACGATCCTTTTGTTCCTTATCAGCACGATCTTTATCATCTTTATCTTTTTGTTCTTTGGCTACACGTTCTTTCTCCTCACGGTCCTTTTGTTCTTTCTCAGCGCGGTCTTTATCTTCTTTCTCTTTTTGTTCTTTGGCTACCCGTTCTTTGTCTTCGCGATCTTTCTGATCTTTCGCTGCACGGTCTTTATCATCTTTATCTTTTTGTTCTTTTGCTACGCGCTCTTTGTCTTCACGATCTTTCTGATCCTTAGCAGCACGATCCTTGTCTTCTTTATCCTTTTGTTCTTTGGCTATGCGGTCTTTCTCCTCTTTGTCTTTCTTTTCTTTATCGAGGCGTTCTTTTTCTTCCCGTTCTTTTTGCATTTGTCCAAAACGTCCGCCCGGTCCAAAGCCCCTTTTCTCTTTATCCAAACGCTCTTTATCTTCCCTGTCTTTTTGCTCTTTAGCTATACGGTCTTTTTCTTCTTTATCTTTCTTCTCTTTATCGAGGCGTTCTCTTTCTTCCCTTTCTTTTTGCATTTGTCCAAAGCGTCCGCCCGGTCCATAACCTCTTCTTTCTTTATCCAAACGCTCTTTCTCTTCGCGTTCTTTTTGTTCTTTATCAATACGTTCTTTTTCCAAACGGTCTTTCTCTTCCCGCTCTTTCGTTGTTGAAAATTTATTAGGGAATGTTGGCCTTGTGGGTGTATTAGTTCGTGGTGGTGTAGTCGTGGCAGGTGTAGTTGACGTTCTTGTATTCGTGTAAACGGTTTCTGTTTTGTTTACTACAACTTGCGGTTGTCGTTCTTTTATGATCACCACTTTTTCAACAACACGCGGTTGCTCTTTAACGACAATTACTCTGGTTTGCGGTATGGGTTGTGGTACATTATTATATACTGTGGTGTGCGACGAATGGCATGCGACTAGTAAAATTACTATTCCGGTATAGGAACATACCGATGCAATTTGCTGGTAATTCATGAGGTACGGTTTTAAAAGGGTTACGCCTACCTGTTTTTCAATATGTTGCATTTATACAGGTAGTGCTGTTATTATAAACGTTTATAGTTGTTTTTTGGTATATAAAAATAATGTAATTCATTAGTAATGTGGATAATATACTAAGGCCCTTTAAAAGGACGCTGATCTTCATCATGTTGTTAGTGTTATCAATACACTGATTTGTATCATGAAAACCAGCTTTCAACGAAATATGATTACCGGTTTTGGGTATAGATTATTAAAATTATTTAATGTAGCTTAGGCAGAATTTTCTAACTGTTCCGTGTATCCTCTCTAAACTTTCTTCTCAACCAAATTAGTCTTTAAGCAGTTTCGGCAGTAAGCACAGTATTGAAACAATACGGTTAAGGATCCTGTATGCCTTTGTTATAAAAACAAAGCGCAATTATCTGTACGCCTGGCAGTGAACAATACCGATCGATGTGAACATATCGGCCTGATTGTACTTGTAATTATTTTTCTTTAACCATTTAAATTATGCGCTTATGAACAAGTCAGAAGAACTGAATGCGCTCCGCAGCAACCTGCTGCAAAATGACAGCAGCTGGAATGCCGGCACTAACACGATTTTTGAATTGTCTGAAGCTGAACAGGTCAAACGCCTCGGGTATACACCTGGTCCCGGCGAACCAAGCTTTAGCGAACAGGAAGCTATGGCTCAGGCTAACTTACTCAATTTTAATGTACGCAAAAGCGCTTATGGCAACGAGTTTGGTGCCCCTGCATCATTCGACTGGCGCAACAAAGGCGGACTGAATTTTCTAACGCCTATTAAAGACCAGGGCAGTTGCGGTTCCTGCGTAGCCTTTGGTACCGTTGCTGCCGTAGAAAGCAGGATCAAGATCTTAAAGAACAATGCGGCTTATGCCGTTGACCATTCCGAAGCACACCTGTTCTATTGTTTGGCAAGAGCAGAAAACCGTAACTGCGATAATGGCTGGTGGCCCGACAGAGCCCTTGAAAATTATAAAACGACCGGGGTTACAGATGAAGCCTGTTATCCGTATACTGCCGGTGATCAAAACTGCACAGGACGTTGCGCCGATTGGCAAAACCGCGTAACAAAAGTTCAGTCTTATTCCAACAAAACGAATATCGCCGCCATTAAAGAGTGGCTGGCTACGAATGGACCAATGATCGCCTGCTTCTCGGTATACTCCGATTTCTTCGCTTATAATAATGGTGTGTACCGCAAATCGGCCAATGCCGTATTCAAAGGTGGCCACTGCGTATGCTGCGTAGGGTATAACGATGCCCAACAATTCTGGATCTGTAAAAATAGCTGGGGCCCAGGCTTTGGTGAGAGCGGTTATTTCAGAATAGGCTATGGCGAATGCGGTATCGACAGTGCCATGCAAGGTGTTGATGCTATTGTTGACACAGCCTGGTTGAACAATGTAGGCGTAAGAGGTTTGTGGAACAACAAATCGGACCGCAATGCGTATGCTTACCTGGGCAATGAAGGTTGGAAAAGAATATCTCCCAGCAATGATACCAATTTCTTCCTCCTGTTGAATGATCTGGCAACTGCTAAATCTGCCGGACGAAATGTTTCTGCCCATGTTGAAAATGGCATTATCACAGAAGTTTATGCGTAACATTTTCCTTCAACTTTTAAAAATTATAACATGTCCAAGAAGAATATACCTACTGAACTGCCATCGGCAGCAACATCAGTAAGCGAAGCTATGGCGCCGGCCGCCCAGCCATTATTACCTGTTTCAAAAATAGAGAACGGTAATTCGAATGGCGGTTCAGCATTGGCTACACCGTTTGATTCTATTTCCCAGTTTGAAAAAGGACAGGCAGCAGAAGAAGGCATTGGCGCCGGCGTGTGGCATTCTAACAAGAAGGTGGTGGGTGTATGGACCAAAGCCCAAACCCGAAATGCATGGGTTAACCTGAGCGATCTTGGCTGGAAAAAGTTTTACAGCGGTTCCGATTCTTCCATCGTAGCCTTCAATATATTGGCCGGAACTGCTTTGGAAAAGCAGACACTGGTAAATGTATTGATCGAAAATGACCAGATCGTTGAAATGTATGCCTGGTAATACAAGGAAACAAGGCACAAGGAGACAAGATTCAAGGCTCAAGTGTTTAAAACTCAGGCAACCTGAATTTATCGAAACTTCGAATTTCAGGGCTTGAACCTTGGCGCTTGAACCTTGTGCCTTTACAATTAGTTTTTTAAAATGCAATGTATGCAGGAGTATCAATTAAGTGAATCTGATAACGGAAAAAAGTTACAGTTGAAAATGGATGATCATGTGGTGATAAAACTACCGGCCAGTCCGGGTACCGGCTACAATTGGGAAGTGCAACCCAATAATCATTTTAGTGTATCACATCAGTATAAGACAAAGGCCGATGCCGCAATAGGCGAGGGCGGCATGGATGTATTTGAACTTGATCCGGCAACGCAGGTGGTAAATGGTTCCATCCGGTTTTTGTACCGGCGTTCCTGGGAAGATGCCTCAAAAGCCGGGAAACAGTTTAGTATCAGTTACCAGATACAATGACACCCATTCACCTTACCGCTGCAACGTGATCTTATAGGCGGTATATGCAGTGGTAGAAGTAGTATAATGCGGTTCGTACAGGATCATGGTTTCATCAGTTAAAATAAGAATGTTGTAACGGAAGTCCCCCACATTCACTTTGAAATTGGCTTCCGAATACGTGTATTGGGCTGAATCCAGGGTGTTTTTGATATAAGAATACAGCTTTCCATTCTTTGCGAAATCGAAGTATTCACCGGTCTTTCCCGGATATTGGGTAATTACGGGCGAAGCGCCGGTAGCATAGGCGGTGTCGCTGATTTGCACCAGGTTCCATTTATTCATCAGTCTTTCCGTAATACCTTTTTCCTTGTCTTTTTTGCAGGCTCCCAATACGAGTAGAATAAAAAATGCCATACAGGCAATGGCCAAGAACGGGCGGTACCCGTTAGCGCGGCAGGCTACGATGTGCATCATGAAATGTCCCCAAGGTTTTGATTAACGAACAAGAGGCCCGCTGGTAAGGCGATGCCGGTACTTTTTGCAATAGTTTTGAGAGGGAAGGCTGGTCATGGACCGGCCATTGTGAGCAGAGTATGAAAGCCCATCAGATACAGTCAACTACAGGAAGAATAAACGCCGCTACCAATGCCAGAACCAATAACCGATGGCTTTTCATGAATGCAGGATGTATAAAAATAAGGAAAAAAGATGGGTTGTAAACCAACAAGGGTTAACTTTAGCGCGAAACCAGTGTTATTAATAAACGTCTTTTGACAACAAAAAGCAATTGCTATGAAAGCAAGAAATAAGATTAAGATCAAAAAAACAGGATTTAAGAAAATAACCGTGATTTTACCCCGCACTAAAGTCAAGAAGCGGTTTGCCTGCAGAGAGCCAAAAGATCCTAATTACGTTACCCCGAATACACAGGCGCGGCGTGAAGGACGTAAGATCAGAGTTGCGAATAGGATCGCAGCACAGGGGAAAGCAGCCCAGGGAAAAGCAAAAGGAAAAAAAGCGTAAGGTACACACGTACGATATAATTTAACATTAGTTGGCCATCCGCCCGGCGGGTGGCTTTTCTATTTCAGCTACTTCTTCCCGTTTTTCTGACTGATTTAGCGGCCAGGTGCCAGCTCGTTATCTATCTGTCAGCTACTATCAATTCTATATCGATATAGAACACGCGAGAATCTATGATCTTCCCCCATTTGGGCTCTCCCTCCAAATGGCATGCTAAAGGTTTTCTATAACGCAATAGTATATTCGATACACATATTAACCGCATTGAGTTCACACTTGTACTTTCTTCGACCCCGCTTCGGACCTCGTGGCAGACTGATTCTGGTTTTGTTCGGGATTCCTTCGGCTTTCTTCGGGGTTCTCCCAGTGAAACCCGAACAATTCCCGAAGGAATCTCGAACGAATCCCGAACGAGGTCCGAAGCCGCCTGCAACAACACCCGAAGAAATTGAAGTAAACTACATCGTGTCGCAGGAACGTTACATGTATAGTTTGGATACTGTGCCATGATGGTGCTGTGTTTTCACTCATCTTTGTTCGCAAATTGTTCGTAACTGCTTCGGGACTGCTCCGGGTCTTCTTCGCAAATTTGCGAAGAACTTGCGAAGGGTTTGCGAAGAAGGGTAAACTTAGTCTTTGCTCAGTCCCGAAGGAGGTAGACGGTCAAAGGCATACTGCTCATTGGTAAGTTTACCCCACCATGACAGCTTTAGCTGGCCAGATGGTAGTGCAATAGTAGCGGAAGAGTACCAAACTGGTAGCCTAATACTAGGGTTAAGGCCTGGGTATTGCACTGGGATGCTCTGGGGATTGCCTGGGGACCCTATAGGAACCCTGGTGCGTAAGACAATATCCAGACCATTCCCAGACCACTCTCTGACCACTACCAGACAAGTCCCCTACAGTCTGTCACCCATTCAGGTAGCCGAAAATCAGTCAAAAAACGGATCTGAGGTACCCCAGGCCAGGTTGTGAGGTAAATAAAGAAAAAAACTAAAACGCACCACTAATTAGAAAGAATGATGTTTTTTTGTAACTTAATATCCAGTTAAATCTGGTAATGTGGAAATCCTGGAATCCAAACTTCATTGGATAAAACGTTTTTTCACCTTATTTTCGTGCAGTGTATGTGCCTGTTACTCACATAACCTATCCGCCTTATTCCCACACACAATTAATCATTAACCTAAAAACCATCCCGCCGCATAACGGCCGGCTTTTACAATGGATGCGCTGCATCGCATTGCAACTGATTGCCTTGTTTTCAGTAAATTAAATTATAAGTACAATTCCTCTATGAATTTCCACAGGAGTAATCAATGAAATCTAGCCAATTTACTGAGACTCAGATTATTGACGGCTTAAAGAACAACGACAGCCGGGTATTCGATCACTTGTTCAACGAATACTACACACAGCTGCAATACTTCGCAGAACGACTGGTGAGCAGTCGCGAAGAAGCGCAGGATATCGTTATTACAGTCTTCCGTAAATTCTGGACCTTAAAAGATAATTTCCAGACAGCCAATAATATAAAAGCCTTTTTATATATAACGATCCGTAACCAGTGTCTCGACTATTTACGGTACAGGCAACGATTAAACGAAGTAAAAAAGGAATATGAAACGCACCTGCATTCAGCAGAAGAACTAAAACAGGCGGAACATTTTATCATAGAATCTGACCTCATCAACAAGATCTACAAAGAAGTGCAAAAACTTCCCAACCGGTGCCGCGAAATTTTCATCCTTACCTACTTTAAAGGGTTAAAAACGAAGGAAATAGCATCTGCATTACAAATATCCGAGAGCGCCGTTACTACACAAAGGTCCCTGGCTATCAAATATTTAAAACACGCATTTTCACAGGAAGGCTATGTTTTCTTTTGCCTGGCGCTGGCTTATTTGGACCTGTAGACATCCTAAAAAAAAATATTTCAAAGTTTTTTGGACAAAGTATCTCTGCCATCCGTTTCTATTATGTAACGGTTACCAAATTGTTATTTTTTTCGGTTAAGGCAGGAATAAAACATTAATCAGATCACATTTTTAAAAGCTTAATGAATGGCTGAAGAATCCTATAATCTTTCCGACGATTTGTTTGAAATGGGAAGCCTTATATTAAAGTACAACCAGGACGAGCTGACCGAAGAAGAAAAAACAAAACTGGATAACTGGATCAATGAATCATCAGATAACAAACGGCTTTTTGACACGCTAACGAACAACGAAGCATTACAGGCGCGGCTGAACCAGCTTCATGAAATTGAAGGTACCAGGAACGATGCCAGAAAGCGGGTAATGGAATTGCTTTTCCCCGGCGCTTTGGTAACACCCATGAAGCGCGCCACTTATAGTATGGGGAAAACCGTTGCTGCCGCCGCCATAGTAGCTGCCGTTGTTGGAACGGGCATGTGGCTGCTGTTAAAGAAAGATACCCATCAGCCAGTTGCAACCGTTCAGCCTGTGGAAAACAGGTTGCCAAACGATGTAACACCTGGAAGTTATAAAGCCCAGTTGGTTTTGTCAGACGGTTCAACCATTGACCTTGACAGTGCCGGTTCCGGAAAGCTGGCGCAGCAGGGAAATATGCAGGTGATGAACAGTGATGGACAACTGGCGTATGAAAGAGATGCAACTATGGAAACCAAAGCGCTCTACAATACATTAAAGACATCACGGGGACAAATGTATCCGGTAAAGCTTTCTGATGGTAGTGCTGTTTGGCTCAACTCTTCCTCTTCAATCCGTTTTCCTGTAGCATTTAATGAACAGGAAAGAAGAGTTGAAATTACCGGCGAGGCGTATTTTGAAATTGCACATAACGACCGGAAACCATTTACCGTTTCAGTGAATGGCATGGAAGTGCAGGTAGTAGGAACCATTTTCAATATCAATTCATATACCGATGAAGGGTCCATGAAAACCACGTTGCTGCGAGGCGCTGTAAAAGTGAAGCGGGGGAATCAACAGGTAATGATAAAACCGGGAGAGCAGGCGGAAGCGACAGAAAAAAGCATTACCGTAAAAACGGGTATTAACATTACCAAAGAAGTAGCGTGGCGGAATGGATTGTTCTATTTCAAGAATGAAAACCTGCAAACCATTATGCGGCAAATCGCCCGCTGGTACGATGTGGATGTGGTATATGAAGGCACAATAACCAACGCAGAAATAAGTGGTAAAATACATAGAAACGCAAACCTGTCCGAAGTATTGAAACTCCTGAACGAACTGGATGTAAATTATAGAATAGAAGGAAAAAAGTTAATCATTAAAGGCTAACCATTCATGTAACATACCGTATGCGGCATGAATGAAAAAGTCGATGCAACATGAACCAGGTTTGTATATATAAAGCCGTAGAAAATAACGAAATGCCAACGCCCCGGCCTTTGCTAAAGCAAGAGCTGGACAAGCTGGGAAAAGAGCAATCCTTTAGTGATATTTATGCACATTACTGGTACAAAGTGTTCAGGTATGCGTATATATATACAGGGTGTAAGCAGGAAGCGGAAGATATGGCGCAGGAAGTTTTTTTAAAAATGTGGCAACAATTTGACCGGTTAAACGGTCTATTAAAAAACGTGGAAGGTTACCTGTTAATAATGGCAAGAAATGGTTGTCATAATCAATATAAAAAGGAATTGCGGAAAAAGCCATTGTATAAAAATTATTGCAGCGCATATACAGATGCGTATAACCATGATGAAGTAATCGTAAAAGAAATAAACCGGGTAACTATAAAGGCGGTACAAACATTACCCGAAAAGCAGCAAAAAGTTTTTGTATACCGGGAAATGGGATTAGGCCGTAAAGAGATTGCAGATATATTACATGTTTCGGTGAATACGATTGATGCCAGTATAAATATAGCCATGAAAAAAGTGCAACAATATGTACGCCGGGAATTGGATCTGCTAACGGCTGCATAAACAAACCTTATTCAACAGTTCTTTTCATTGTTAACAGATTATAAGAAATCCGGATAGTGGATACTTCACCGAATAAAAGCCCTCGGCGCCATGGGGTAGGGGGCTTTTTTGTACGATTTGTAAGTAAAACTGGTAAAGGCCTGGTAACGTTATAATGGTAAAACCGTGCTGTCGAAAATGATTGCGTAGAAGTATTAGGATAACGCTTTATGTAATGATGACGGCAGCACGGTTTTTACTGATGGTAGTTTCATATGATTGGCAGAAATAGTGCACTGCTTACCATATTGAAAATATTCAATCCTTAGAAAAGCAATGAACGGTTGTTGCGGCCAAAAGCGTTACGACCTATGTACTTAAACTGTTAAAAACCGCTACGAACATGAAAGCAACAAGGCAATTACTAAGCCTGTGTTTGGTTATTGGTATGACCACACTAAGCTACGCAGTTACTCTTTCCATGGGTGCTGTAAAGGGAACACCATCTACGTTCTCTGTTATTCATTCTACAAAAATCATATCTTATATTTCCGGTTCAGGAAATGCATTCTTATCCATAAATAGCAATACGACAACTACTACATCTTGCATTGGAATTAAGTCAATGTTTGAGAATAAGCAACAGCCATTATTAACCGGATACCAGCGACAGCAACTACCGGAAATAATAAGCTGACAGCTATCAGACATTGATGCTACACTGTCAAATTCCAATCCCTTTGATCATTGACCACACCTTCTTCCTAGCGAACAATTGCCATACGCAATGCAACTAACCAAAACCGAATCCGCAAAAAGTTAACCGCCACCCATAGGCAAAAAAATGCCGATTGTATCACTACTACAACCGGCAAATTGAGGTTAACTAAAATAAACGTTGGGGAGTATTATTAATTAACCTACTACAACAAAACTATGACAGATTTTGTATCTGGCAAAGCTGCTATTGCCGGGTGTAAGCCTGGGCAATTACAACTGAAATGGGAATTGACAAAAACATTGCGGATCATGAAGTTAGCTGCTGTTTTATTATTTGCTGCTGCGATGCATGTTTCGGCGAAGGGAGTAACCCAGGATAAGATTACCCTTTCCCTGAAGAATGCACCCCTGGAAAAGGTATTTGACCAGATTGAAGCACAATCGGGGTTTGTGTTCATTTACAAGGACGAAACCGTGAAAGACAAGCGGGTCACTATACAGGTTTCCAATGCAACCCTTTCGGAAGCATTGGACATTTGTTTGAAGGACCAGGCATTGACTTATAAGATAGTTGGGAAAAGCGTAGCTATTAAAACAAACAGAAAAGATGCAGAACTTACCATTGGAGAAGTATCAGCCGGCCCGCCTTTAATTGATGTAAAAGGGCGGGTTTTGAATGAAAAAGGGGAACCGGTAGAAGGAGTGACTGTAAGGGTTAAAGGAACGGAGAAAATGGCTTTGACGGATAAGAATGGGGAGTTTTCGTTGGTGACGGTGGAACGGGATGCGATGCTGATCTTCACGCATATTACCATGGAGACATTTCAATTGAAAGTGAGTGGGCAGCAGGAGTTGTTGATTAATTTGAAAACGAAGGTGTCTTCTTTGGGGGAAGTAACAGTTACCGTAAACACAGGGTATCAGCAGGTGAGCAAGGAGAGGTTTGTTGGGTCGGTGGCAACGTTGGATAGTGCGGCGTTTCATAGGAGGGCGGGGATGAATATTATTGACAGGTTGGATGGAACAGTGACGGGTATGTTATTTGATAAAAAGTCAGGCTTTACTGAACAGTTGCAAAATGTTCAAATAAGGGGCGTAAGCACGTTAGAGAATGCTAATAAACAACCGCTTATTATTGTTGATAATTTTCCATTCAGACAAAATTTGGATGCCATCAATCCAAACGATATAGAAAATATTACTGTATTAAAGGATGCTGCAGCTAATTCTATCTGGGGAGCTCAGGCCGGAAATGGGGTGATTGTGATTACAACAAAAAAGGGCAAGTACAATCAGCCCGTGCATCTATCAATGAGTTCCAACATTACTATCAATGAAAAGCCAGATTTATATTATTATCCACAGATAAGTACCTCTGATATTGTAGATATAGAACACCAGCTTTTCAAAAATGGGAGGTATGATGGAGATTTAACTAATAAAAGTACCTGGCCAATTATATCTCCTGTAGTTGAAGTGTTGGATCAAAGAAGGTCAGGAATGATATCTGCCGAAGATTCATCGGCACAGATAGATGCCTTCAAACAAAGGGATATAAGACGGGACCTGAATAAATATGTATATCGACCTGCCATTTTACAGCAGCATTATATTAATGTAACTGGAGGAACCAATTTATTTAATTACAATTTTTCAGGGGGGTATAACCGAAATCTGAATAATATTCAGAAGAGTAAACCTGATGATCAATTTACGATTACTTCCAATGCAGGATTTCGTCCCATCAAGAAGCTGGAAATTACAACAGGTATTAGCTATACTCAGGGAATAAAGAAAAGCACTAATTTTTCATTACCCAGTAAAGCTGTTCCATATACCCAACTGGCCGATGCAGAAGGCAATCCGCTGGCAATTGCCGAATCAAGAAGATTGGGGTATGTAGATACAGTTGGGGGCGGGGCATTACTTGATTGGCGATATCGTCCTTTAGAAGAAATTGCATTGGCGGACAGTAAAGAGGTAAGCAGGTTTATAGGATTAAGCATGGGCATTTCATATCGCTTCAATAGCTGGCTGAATATAACTGGCATGTACCAGTACAATAATCAGTCTTTCAATAAAAATGACTTTCATAGCGTTAAATCTTATTTTGTACGTAACCTTATTAATCAGTATACCAATCTGTCACAAAGCAATTCTGATCTTCGAAATCCAATTCCTGCCGGCGGCATTTTAGATATATATAATAATGAATCAATAAGCACAAATGCCCGTGGACAAATTAACTTCAATAAAACATTTAGCGGTAAACATCTGGTCACTTCGATGATTGTTACAGAAGTTTCAGAGACCAAATCATCTGGTAACACTAATCGGTTTTTTGGTTATAATAAAGAAACTGGCGCTTATAAGTCTACCATTGATTATGTTTCTTATTTTCCGATGTACGGAGGCTTGTCAGGGAACCAGCAAATAGCAAACTTAGGTAAAGTCATTCCTGCTCAAACAAACAGGTTTGTATCCTTTCTTGGTAATATGTCTTATACATATGACGGTCGTTACTCTTTTTATGCCAGCGCCAGGAAAGATGGTTCCAATTTTTTTGGAGTTAATACAAATAGAAGATGGAAACCTTTATGGTCAACAGGTGCTAGTTGGGATATATCAAAAGAGAATTTCTATAATATCAAATGGATGTCTTCCCTTCGTTTTCGGGCTTCCTACGGCTTTAGCGGTAATCCCGGTAATGTTACCGGTTTGCCAACTATGACTTATTATGCTGGAGTGGATCAGCTGACGGGTTTAACATTTGCACTACTTAATAATGCACCAAATCCAGACCTTAAATGGGAAAATGTAAGAATTATTAATACTGCATTTGATTTTAGTTTGTTTAAAAACAGAGTAACCGGTAGTTTAGATGTTTATCAAAAAAAGGTTACCGATCTTATTTCTGTAGTCGGATATCCGCCTTCCTCCGGAGTGCTCAGTCTTATTACGAACGTTGCGAGTCTGAAAGGAAATGGTTTTGAGATAAACCTGTCTTCAAAAAACATTACTGGCGTTTTCAATTGGCAAACAAATTTTGGACTAAGCCATGCCAGGATGATGGTATCCAGTATAGCTTCACTTAGCAATGCCAATTATAATAAGGCACAGGACCTTGTAAATTACTCATTAAATGCAGCTAATGGAAGGATTGTATATGGATTAGCCAGTTATAAATGGGGTGGTCTTGATCCTGTAACAGGTGATCCCAGGGGATATCTGAAAAAACAACTTTCGACTAATTATAATTCTATTTTTAATGATAGCCTTGATCAGCAGGTTTTTCATGGTTCTTCTATTCCTCTTTACTCAGGTTTTATTGGAAATACTTTTAGTTGGAAGAAGTTTACATTGTCTGCTAATATTACTTATCGCCTGAACTTTTATTTCCGGAAACCTACAATCAGTTATAATACATTAGTCCAAAGTTTAAATGGTCATGCCGACTATTACAAGAGATGGCAAAAGCCCGGAGATGAACAGTTTACCAATGTACCTTCTTTTGTATACCCCGTTAATACAGATCGGGAGATATTTTATCAGAACTCAGAAATTAATGTTCTGAGAGGAGATAATATACGACTACAGGATATTAGAATGCAATATGCCTGGAATAACAAAATAGCGCCTATGTTTCCTATAAAAAGGGCAAGTGTCTTTCTGTATGTGAATAATTTGAATTGTATTCTTTGGCGAAAAAATGATTTTAACCTGGACCCAGATTTTGTTGGTGGCGGAAATGCTATGACACCCACACCTGTGAGCTGGACCGCAGGACTAAGTCTGGATTTATAATAGAGGAGAGAAAATACAGAAATAAGTAGCGGGTTATGTAAACAATCAACAAAAGTAGCATGCAACAAAATAAAAATATTACAAGCCTGGTAAAGATATTCTTAAGTATATCTTTGATATTTTTTAGTCAGACTTCCTGTAAAAAATATCTCGATGAAAAGCGATCACAAGATCAGACTGTACCATCAAGCTTAACCGATTTACAAGCATTAATGGACAATACAAATATTAACAATTCCTCACCCGCCTATCTGGAATTTGTAGCAGATAATTATTATTTAACAAGTTCTTCATGGACCGGGTCACAGAGTATAGAAGATCGTGCCAGTTATATTTGGGATAAAGAAGCAAAAGTATACAGTAATGTTTGGGTTTATCCTTACGAGGCTATTTATTATTCCAATCTGGTACTGGAATACCTGCCGAAAATAGAAACTACGCAATCTGAAAAAAATAGTTATAATAACGTCAAAGGTACAGCTCTCTTTTACCGGTCTTTTATGTTTCATCAATTGGCGCAACTTTTTTGTAATCCTTATTCTTCGTCTGCCAGTAATGACCTGGGGATAGTTTTACGCACGGTTTCTGCTGTTGGATACAAATCTACAAGAGCTACTGTTCAACAAACATATGATTTGGTAATAGAAGATTTAAAAACTGCTGCAGAGCTTTTGCCTGTTACCAATTTAGTGGTAACCCGGCCCAATAAAGCTGCCGCATATGGTTTGCTTGCACGTGTATATCTTTCCATACGTGATTATGTAAATGCAAACATTTATGCTGAAGCAGCTTTGGCTCTGAATAATAAATTGTTGGATTATAATTCTTTGACCCCTGCTAATCAACCTAATTTACCTGTTTTTAAGAGTAATCCGGAGATTCTGTTTTTAAGCTATCAGGTCCACGGCCCCACCAGTCTGCTTGGTCCTACTCATTGTAAAATCGACTCTACGCTTTACCAGTCTTATCAGGCGAATGATCTGAGAAAAAAAGTTTTTTTTCGTTCTAATGGAAATACTTATTACTGGTGGGGAGGTTATTTTACTATTTCACCTGAACTGGTATTTGACGGTATTGCTACTGATGAAATATACCTTATACGAGCTGAGTGTAGAGCAAGGGCAGGGAGTAAGGATGCTGCTATGAACGATCTCAACACGGTGTTGCGTAATCGTTGGGTGGTTAATACGTATACTGATCTTACAGCCGCTACTCCTGATGAAGCGTTAAATCAAGTGCTTATTGAAAGAAGAAAAGAGTTGCTTTTCAGGGGACTCCGCTGGAGCGATCTGCGCCGGTTTAATTTGGAAGGCGCCAATATTACTTTAAAGAGGATTATCAATGGCACTACTTATACGCTTCCGCCTAATGATTCAAGATGGACGTTATTGATCCCTGATTTGGAAATTAACCGATCGGGCATTCCCCAAAATCCTAGATGAGATCGAAGTTTTAATTAATCAAATCACTGCTTAATGAGAAATTCAAAATTTTTAATAACGATCATATACTTAACCTATAATGTTTGCTGCTTTAGCCAGCAACCTTTTACGGGGGGGAATATAGTTGTATACCGTGTAGGCAATGGAAGTGCTGCATTGACTACAGCAGCAGCGGCTGTATACCTGGATGAATATACCGCAGATGGCAGTCTTGTTCAGTCAATTGCAATGCCTACCGCCATCAGCGGAACCAATAACATTTTAACAGCGCGTGGACTTGGCGGTGGACGATTTGAAGGGATGATGAATTTATCAGTCGATGGAAAGTATCTGGTGGTTCCGGGCATTAATACGGCGCCTGGTGGAACAGGATCAACGGCGGCCGTAATAGGGCTGGTGGACTTTAATGGAAAGGTGAATACAACTACAGCCGTTACAGATTTTGTAGAAAATGCCAATATCCCTCTTTCTGCCATATCAGATGATGGCAATCGCTTATGGTTTAGCGGCTTTGGCGCTATCCGGTACGCAACAGTTGGAGGCACCACCTCTGTGCTGGTGAACAACAGTTCCAGTACGCAGTATGATCTTACAATAGCAGATGGCCAGTTATATACATCAAGCACGATAGCGCCATGGTCTGTTTATAAGATTGGGAATGGGTTGCCTGTTACTGCGGGTCAAAGCCTCAGTGTATTACCTGGATTACCGACAACACTGAGTCCGATACAATTTGAATTTGCGGATCTGGACCCGAATGTTACAGGAGCTGATGTGTTATATATTGCGGATCAGGGAGCAGTTGGTGGCATCATGAAATTTTCATTGGTAGGGGGTGCATGGGTATCAAACGGAAATGTGGGCTCCACTGCCGATAGTTATACAAACCTGACTTTAAAGGTGTCAAATAATGTGGTTACGATTTTTGCCACAAGAAAAGGGGCAAACAGTAACGGTGTACGTGGAGGAGAACTTATTAAGTTAATTGATAATTCGGGCTACAATGGTACATTGACCGGTGTGCCCACTGTAATTGCATCTATTGCTACTGCAAATACGGTTGCCTTCAGAGGGGTGGCGTTGGTGCCCCAACCTGCACCATTTACGGCGGGGAATATAATTGTATACCGTGTAGGCAATGGAAGTGCTGCATTGACTACAGCAGCAGCGGCTGTATACCTGGATGAATATACCGCAGATGGCAGTCTTGTTCAGTCAATTGCAATGCCTACCGCCATCAGCGGAACCAATAACATTTTAACAGCGCGTGGACTTGGCGGTGGACGATTTGAAGGGATGATGAATTTATCAGTCGATGGAAAGTATCTGGTGGTTCCGGGCATTAATACGGCGCCTGGTGGAACAGGATCAACGGCGGCCGTAATAGGGCTGGTGGACTTTAATGGAAAGGTGAATACAACTACAGCCGTTACAGATTTTGTAGAAAATGCCAATATCCCTCTTTCTGCCATATCAGATGATGGCAATCGCTTATGGTTTAGCGGCTTTGGCGCTATCCGGTACGCAACAGTTGGAGGCACCACCTCTGTGCTGGTGAACAACAGTTCCAGTACGCAGTATGATCTTACAATAGCAGATGGCCAGTTATATACATCAAGCACGATAGCGCCATGGTCTGTTTATAAGATTGGGAATGGGTTGCCTGTTACTGCGGGTCAAAGCCTCAGTGTATTACCTGGATTACCGACAACACTGAGTCCGATACAATTTGAATTTGCGGATCTGGACCCGAATGTTACAGGAGCTGATGTGTTATATATTGCGGATCAGGGAGCAGTTGGTGGCATCATGAAATTTTCATTGGTAGGGGGTGCATGGGTATCAAACGGAAATGTGGGCTCCACTGCCGATAGTTATACAAACCTGACTTTAAAGGTGTCAAATAATGTGGTTACGATTTTTGCCACAAGAAAAGGGGCAAACAGTAACGGTGTACGTGGAGGAGAACTTATTAAGTTAATTGATAATTCGGGCTACAATGGTACATTGACAGGTGTACCCACTGTAATTGCATCTGTTGCTACTGCAAATACGGTTGCCTTCAGAGGGGTGAGCAAAACGCCCTCTGGTTGTAATGCTGTGTTAAACCTTCAGGTTCCGGATATATCTGCATCGCAAGCTAACATATCGTGGAAAGCACCGGTTAGCGGAGGCAACAATTATGAATATGCGGTTACAACAACTGGAACTCCGCCTATATCAGGAACTGCTACATCAAATACTTTTGTAAATGCTACAGGCCTGTTAAATGGAACAACTTATTATGCACATGTTCGTACAATTTGTTCCAAATTAAATTTTTCAGAATGGACAACTGTTTCTTTTGTTACCGGTTGTAAACCGCCAGCAGCACCTTTGGTCGTAATCAGTATTTCTTCAGCTGGAATAGTTGAGATAAAGTGGAATAAAGTATTTGGCGCTGCGAGTTATGAATATTTTATTTCAACCAGTTCTGTGCCGCCATCTTCAGGTACTGCTATTACTGATACTTCCTTAAATACAGCAACTTTGAATGGAGTTACTCAATATTATGTTCATGTTCGTTCTAATTGTGGGAGCGGATCGTTTTCTTCATGGACTACAAAAGCGTTTAGTACGGGTTGCTTTACACCAACACCTAATATGACCGTTCTTTCAAAAAACTGGGGTGTTTCATGGAATAAGGTAAATAATGCAGTTAGGTATGAATACGCTTTGACCTATAATGCCGCAAAACCCCTAAGCGGATCCATTACTACAGACACCTTTTATTTTATAAATAAAGCAAGCGAAGCAACATCTTATTATTTCCATGTACGAAGTGTTTGTACTAATGGAACCGTTTCTGGTTGGAGTACTGCTAAATTTGACACTGAAGGATTGCAGGCTTATCCCAGTCCTGTCAGGGAAACACTCCAAATCAGAGTTAATGGAATCACCAACCCTACCGGCGAAATTATGGTTGCCGATGCTATGGGCAGAGTTATAATACGCCTAAGATTAAATGGCGCTTCAACGACAATTGACGTACGAGGCTGGGCAGCAGGCGTATATCATATCCGGTATAGAGATGACCAACATCAATATACTATGCGAATACTCAAGCAGTAACTTCATTAAATGAATTTTATGATCAGGCAGAAATATAACGTTATCGCAATTTTACTTTTATTAGGTAACTCATTAATAGCGCAAACAAATTCAGTTAATGTTGTTACAACTGCTGTACCTTTTCTTCGTATCCCGTCAGATGCAGAAGCAGGCGGAATGGGGGCTACAGGCATTGCCACAACTCCCGGTGTTAATGCCGTAAACTGGAATGTGGCTAAGCTTCCATTTGCAACAAGTAAAGGAATGATTAATGCGAATTATTCACCCTGGTTAAAAGAATGGAGTAGCGATACTTACCTGGCATCTGTGGGTGGTTTTTACAGGCTTAATGATAATGAAGCTATCCACGGGCTCGTCAGGTATTTTAATCCAGGAGATATTGAATTTACGGATAAAAACGGAAATCATCTTCAGACCTACCATCCAAATGAATTTGGAGTCGACCTGGGCTATTCGAGAAAACTATCTGACAAAATAGGCCTTGGCTTAACCCTAAGATATGTTCGCTCTGACCTTGGCAGGGGAGGGCAGGATGGAGAGACCTTCAAGGCTGGAAATGCATTAGCAGCCGACATCGGGTTCTATTACGATCTTCGAAATGAAAATAAGAACGGCTGGAGCTTTGGCGCCACGCTGGCTAATCTTGGATCAAAGATCTCTTACACAGAAAACAGCGGACAAAAAGATTTTATTCCAGCAAATCTGGGCCTTGGAACATCGTACACAAAAGCGATTAACGAACAAAACAGAATAATTTTTGCATTGGATGTTAATAAATTGTTGGTGCCAACACCACCTGATCTAAGTGATACGGTGGCATTGAAATCATACCGGAATAAATCTGTAGTAGGTAGTTGGTTTTCATCTTTTGGCGATGCACCAGGAGGATTTAAGGAAGAACTAAAGGAGTGGCAGATTTCATTAGGGATTGAATACTGGTATAACGATCAATTTGCTTTACGGGCGGGTTACTTCCACGAAAATGCAGCAAAAGGCAACAGGCAGCATTTATCTGCAGGTATAGGTATAAAATACAATATAGTTACTGTAAACTTTTGTTATCTGGCTCCTTCAGGAAAACGCATCAATAAAAATCCGCTTTCAAATACTTTGCAATTTGGGTTGACATTCGGGTTTGATAATTGAACATAAAATATTTTTTTGAAAATGTATAATCAAATTATGATGTTAAAAAGAGTGATGTTGATGATGATGGCAGGGGTATTATTTCTTTCCTGTTCATTATCACTTAAGGTTGCAAGAAAATCAAAGGGTACGGGGGCGCCCCCATTGACAGCTGTTAAAACGGCTGATACTACAAAAAAAAGCATCAAACTTTACAAAGATGTAATTTCGGAGAAAGCTATAACAGATGATGGCCTGTTTAAGGTGCATAAAATCAATGATCGTTATTTTTTTGAAATTGCCAACTCGCTATTTAATAAAGATATCCTGATTGTAAATCGGGTTAGTAAAGCAGCTGCCGGGCCCAAACCTGATAAAGGGCGCATGGGGTATGCCGGTGATTGTATCGGAGAGAGCGTTGTGCATATTGAAAAGGGGCCGGAACAAAAAATATTCTTTAAACGCATGTCATTTCTGGATATAACAGGTGATAGTAGTGAAAATGGCATGTCTCGTTCCTTGCATAATTCCAGTATGCAGCCAATCGTTGCCTCTTTCGACATAAAAGCATATTCTCCTGATTCTACAGGCGTGGTTATTGATATTACTGATTTTATCAAGAGCGATAATGATATATTTTTCTTCCATCCTAAAATTAGGAAGCTATATGAATTAGGGGGCATGCTGGCTGACAGATCTTATATCGCAAATATTCATTCTTATCCGTTAAATACTGAAATTCGTACAGTTAAAACCTATAATTCAGGAAGCGAAGCTTTAAGTATATCCGGTAACCAGATACTTACCTATGAACTGAACAGTTCTATTGTCTTGCTTCCAGACGAACCAATGAAATGCAGGAAGTATGACGAACGAGTAGGTTATTTTGCAAGGGGGTACCGGAACTTTGATGTTTCAGAAGGGGTAGAAGCCAGTTATAAAGTTACCCGTTGGCGGCTCGAACCCAAAGATGAAGACATTCAAAAATATAAACGCGGTGAGTTGGTAGAACCTAAGAAGCCAATTGTATTTTATATCGATCCGGCAACACCCAAAAAATGGGTGCCATATCTTATTGAAGGTGTAAAAGACTGGCAACTTGCATTTGAGAAAGCTGGATTTAAAAATGCAATATATGCATTAGAAGCACCTAAAAACGATTCAACCTGGAGTTTAGAGGATGCAAGACATAATGCGATCGTATATATGGCTTCCGACTTTCCAAACGCCATGGGCCCACATGTAAGTGACCCACGTAGTGGTGAAATATTGGAATCCCATATTTATTGGTACCATAATATTTTACAGTTACTCCATGACTGGTATATGGTGCAGGCAGGGCCGAATGATCCCAGAGCCAGAAAAATGCAGTTTGATGATTCACTTATGGGACAATTGATCCGGTATGTATGTACACACGAGGTAGGGCATACGCTTGGCTTACAACACAATTTCAGGGCTTCTACTACCATTTCCGTTGATAGTTTAAGGAGTAAACATTATGTAGCTGAAAACGGCCATACTCCTTCAATTATGGACTACGCACGATTTAATTATGTAGCGCAACCGGAAGATAGTATTGATGTAAAGGATTTAATTCCACGAATTGGCGTATATGATGAGTGGGCTATTGAATGGGGGTACAAATGGTTACCAGATTTTAAATCAGAAAGTGAAGAGAAATCATGGTTGAACAAATGGGTAATTAAAAGGCAGAATGAAGATAAACGATTGGCATTTTCAGATGGATGGTTGCCGGATTCCTGGTTGAAGATAGAAGATATAGGAGATGATGCCGCGAAAGCAAGCAACTATGGGATAAAAAATTTACAGCGTGTTATGGCCAATCTTAAAGGGTGGACTGAAACAGCTAATGGAAATTTTGAGGATTTAAGTCGTTTACAAAGGGCTGTAATTATGCAGTACTCAAATTATATTTCACATGTAATTGATGACATCGGTGCAATATACCGGACACCTAAAACAGTGGAACAGGCTGAGCCATTATATAGTTTTCCAAGTAAGGAAAAACAACGTGCTTCAGTACAGTTTTTGCAACAAAACCTATTTACTACTCCGAGTTGGATCGATAACAAAGAAATATGGTCAATGGTTGGAGGGCTTGGTATTTTGTGGGTATATAAGTTACAGGAATGGTGGGTGCATAGTTTAGTTTATCCACCACTTTGGAATAAAATGCTTTTTAATGAAACCAATCAGGTTGCCACTCAAACCTATAGTTTTGATGAATTGCTTACAGACATGGAGTCCGGAATATGGAAAGAGTTAAAAAAGCATGAACCTATTGAGCTTAGCCGTCGAAACTTGCAAAAGATTTATGTTTACAAGCTTACCAAGTTTATCGAATTTAAAACATCTGATTTTGGTATGGTTGATGCCTGTACTATAATAGAGCAGCACATACGTAATGTATATACTGTCATTGATAAAGCATTGCCAACATATAAGGATCAGGCTTCTATAGCCCATTTAAGAGACTTACGGAATCGGGTTAAGAAAATTTTAGATTCACAACGGGCCAACTATCCCGACGTTGTAATAAAAGGAAATAAGGCATTTAATATTCAGTCTATTAATACACCCTCTAATGAGCGTTTGCTTTTTATAAATCAACATAGCAATTGGGGCTGTTGGGATAGCTGGAATAATGCCGGAAGCGAATGGATTGATCCCAAATAATACTTTGAGTCTGCAGGTTATGAAAAAAGAGGAAGGGAAACCCTTCCTCTTTTTTGTGCAATCTAATATTAATTAGAAGATGCTCTTTCAATTGTGATTGGAGATGCTCCGGAAATAGCAGGTGTAAAGCTTGCGTTATGACCAGGCAGAGTATATTGTGAATTTCTTACATATTCAGCATATACTTGATCAATAGCTTCCTGAAGAGTGTATTGACCATCAGCGATTCCATCAGAACTTGATTCCTGATCGAATTTTATAGCGTTCAGAAAATCTCCACCAGTACCTGTTTGAGGTGTAGTTATCCAGTTGGCTGCCATTTTTACTTCACTTTGAACTAAAAGGTTAGAACCATTGAGAGGACCACGAACTAAACCTTGGCTATTATCAAAGTAGTATGTCATAGTAGCTGTTGGTTTTTTAGCAAAAGAAAAAGCAACAACAGCAATAGCAACAACTGCTAAAGAAGCTAAAACAACTTTAATTTTCATAAAAATAAAATTTAACTGATTAATGATATGCCTACTCTTTTACAGGTTTTCGGCACTCCCTGTTTTGCCAACCTCAGTGGCCACTAAAGGCTGGCGATGCGCGCAATAAGTTTACCTGATTATATTATTTATTCAGGAGCATACTTGTCCTTTAAATTTATTTAAGGGGCAAATTGCATAACAATAAGATTTTACATCCGGGTAAAAGGAACTTTCCCGGATAACTATTGCTATTCTTAATAGTTCAATAAAATGTAAGTATGATTCTTCTACCTGTTAAGGTTGGCATTGGTGCGGCAATGCCTGTACACTATGGGCTAGCGTTCTTTAAACTGCGTTTAAAAATAATTCATCGGTGTTACGTTTTGTGAAGTGCTCACTGCAGGGTGCCCCAATTAGATAAAAAGGGCAGCACAGCAAGCCACTGTTAAAAACCTTCTATAATAGATCAAGAAAGGCTGTTGTTGATTGGTATATCTCCTGATGATTATTTCCTGATTTATAATTTCTCTGTATCATCTCTTCATTCTGCTTCATCAATTATCTGTATGCAATTTACACCCTCAAATTTCTCCTGTTTGCATTTTATTTATACAAAATCACACGCTTGTTTCTTCTATTAGCACTGATCTGAATTACAAGCAGTTCTTCCAATTGTAATAGGAGTTGCACCTGGTACATCAGGGGTAAAGCTTTTGTCATGTCCAGGTAAATCAAATTGCGAAGACCTTACATATTCATTCCATAATGCGTTGATTGCTTCCTGTAATGAGTACTGGCCATCACCAATTCCATCAGATTCATCGCCTGGCTCCTGGTCAAAGGTTATCGAACTGAGATATAACCCAGGAGCGCTTATTTGAGTTGTTGTAGTCCAGTTTGCTGTATTTGTTATTTCACTTTGGCTTAATGCCTGAGTTCCAGGATTAATGACTCTGCGAGTTAAATTTGTACCTTTCTTAAAGTAAAATGTTGCAGTTGCGCTGGGTTTTTGGGTAGTATACCCCAAAGCAGCAATGACTAATGGAGTTAAGACTGAAGCTGCCAACACAGCTTTTAATTTTGTCATTTGGATAAAGTTAACGGTTAATGATAGCCTACTCTGTTTCAGGTTTTCGGCCCCTCCTATTTTATCAATCTAACTGTTCAGCCAGGTTGACGATGTAAAGTTATATTACCTGTTTGTTTTTTTTGCATTTTTCGGAGGGTTAAGTTACGCACGTGAATTTCTCGGGTTTGCACTTTTTTTATACAAAATCACACGCTTTATTTAACTAAAACTTCTTCCAATAGTAATTGCAGAGGCGCCTGATACAGATGGCGTAAAGCTGTTGTTATGAGCAGGTAGATCAAATTGCGATGCCTTTACATATTCTGCCCATAATGCATTGAGTGCCTCCTGTAATGAATATTGACCATCACTAATTCCATCAGAAGCATCTCCTGGCTCCTGATCGAATGTTATGGAGCAAAGGCAAGCGCCAGGTGAGCAGGACGGTGACGGTGGTGTAGTAGTCCAATTGGCAGCGTCTGTTATTTCGCTTTGTATCAATACCATAGTTCCTGGGGTAATAGGGCAGTAAGTTACACCAACGCTATGATCATAGTAATATGTTACCTGAGCAGTTGGTTTTTGGGATTTAGAATTATATGCCACAATTGTAACTCCCAAAAAGCAAACTAAAATTAAAGCAATAGAAATTTTAATCATTTTCATTAGAATAAAGTTAATGGTTAATGATATGCCTACTCTTTTGTAGGTTTTCGGCTATTCCTGTTGTACTATAATTTTTGCAAGCCTCATTCTTTCTTATTCTAGGGGCATGAATTGCTGGAAGCTCTCAAAATTGTAATAGCACTTGCACCTGATATCGCAGGAGTAAAGCTATTGTTATGTGAAGGCAGTGTGAATTGCGAAGATCTTATATATTCAGCAAATACCTGATCAATTGCTTCCTGCAATGAATATTGACCATCAGCAATACCATCAGATACATTTCCTGATTCCTGATCGAACATTATACCGCAGAGATAATCCCCACCGTAGCAGTGGTGCACTGTAGTTACCCAGTTGGCTATCATTTTTACTTCGCTTTGAACTAAAAGGTTAGTTCCATTAAGGGGGCCGCGAATTAAACCTACACTACAATCAAAGTAGTAAGTTACTGTTGCTTTTTTTGATTTAGAAGCATACCCGAAGGCAATAACAATCAGTGATGAAATAGCTGTAGCAGCTAATACTGCTTTTAAATTTGTCATTTGGATAAAGTTAAACGGTTAATGATTCGCCTACTCTGTTTGAGGTTTTCGGCTTACCCTGATTCGTTGGCTTTGGGCGTTTAAAAGTGGTATTCTCCTGACGATAATTTATGTCATTATATTATTGCCTGACATATAACTACAATACACATTTGAATACTTGCTATTAATTTACATAAAATGATTTCTCCCATTTGCATTTTTTTTATACAATATCACACACCTTTTTCTTCTGTTTGTACAGAGTTGTGATGGCAATTACACATGCGTGTTAGTTCAAGCTGTTACAGGCAAATCGCATGATGATCTGCCTGCAACAGTTTGTTAATTACAATAAAAAAATGGGGTAGTAATGGTTTGTTAACATGCTTCCTGCAATAGCAGGGGAACATGCTTGCTTCGCCATTGTCCGGGTGTAATGCCATGTACATCTTTAAATGCCCGTACAAAGGAACTTTGTGAACTGTAACCGCATTTTGCCGTAATCTCCTGCATAGTTAAGTCATCTTCCTGTAGCAGGCTGGCAGCGGTCTCTAATCGTTTCCTGATTTCGTATTCTTTAATTCCGATTCCGTATAATTGGCGGAATCCCTGGTGAAGCAAGTTGACACCGATCTGTGAATGTGTTTTGTGAATGAGCGCTGAGATCGTTTTAATTTCTAATGGATGTTGATCAATGTAGTCTTTAATAGAATGAATGGCCTCCTGGAATGTTCTCCTCAAACGTTTCTGGATCATAAGATAATTTTAGATAAAGGTTTATTTTGTTGCATATTGTTCTCTGATGCATAAAGGATCCGTGCACTATACCAAATTGAATACCAGCGATATTATTTTTATAAGGTCGGAAAAATGTTGCAGTGAGGAGTTGCTATAAATCAGTTGCTATTATCAAATGTACTTTTTTTTCTCCTAACGATAAAGGTCAATTTTTTTAATAAAATATTAAATGTATACCGGCCTGCATGGATATGCGGCACCGGTATACTTAATTTTTTCATTTTCAACATGGTAACCAAAAACCTGGGGCGGCTGGTTTCGTTAACACCTGGCCGCTGGGTTCAATATTCCCATGCTACCGTTATCTTTTTCTCCCTGTTATTATCGGGATTGGCTGAATGGGCGCAATGGCAGCTATTGCCTGCAAAGGCCGGCTGATCCTGACTTATCCTTTGCTCAATTTCATATACTTCCAGAGCGGTTGTTTTGCCTTTGTTTTTTGTAAACCGGAACGTCGTCTTTACAATTACTTTGTTCATAGTAACTTGTTTTAAGTAATAAAAAATTGTTGCGTGTGTCCGGGAAAATGACGTTGGTCAAAATAATGGATCATTTAGCAATAATTGCTAATTAAAATGTAATAAATTATACATTTGTACTGGAAAGAAATAAAGATAATGGAATTTGGTACATTTTTATACCCTGCCTGGTTTTTTATTTAACAAGTTTCGATTTATTTGATGCGAATCAATATTATTTGATTGACTGGGCGGAGCTGTGCCCTTAGCGGATCTTACGTGTAACATATTCAGTGAATTATTACCAGAATCAGTATTCCCATGGATCATCATATCGGACAAAGACTAAAAGCATTCCGGGAAAGGTCAAATATTAAAATGCCTGCCATTGCAGCCCTGACCGGCATTGCAAAAGAAACTTTATACAAATGGGAGAAGGGTACTAAACCCAGTGATATCAATGATTATTTCAGGTTGAAGGCCTACCTCGATAAGATGGAAAACAAGCTGGATGAAGAACAGCTTGAACTGGAAAATAAAAAACCTGCTACGCTGCGCCTCCCTTTCAACCGAAACCGGGTACCTGTTCCTCAAACCGATGGTAAAGCCGCCGCCGGTACGGTTACTTTTTTTGATAATGAACCTGAACTGATCGTCGACCGCATCAATGCCCCTTTCCTGGGAACTGTTGAAGGCGTCATTGAAATAACCGGGGAAAGCATGGAACCTACGTTCTGTAATGGTTGCCGGGTAGCTATTACCCGGCTGAACGATTTTAGAAGATTGAACTGGGGATTCTATTACTATATCATCGATAAAAATTGGGATGGTATTGTAAGGCGGGTTTACCAGGGTGAAACAGAGAATAGTATTCAACTGGTTTCCGATAATCCCAACCAGGATAAGTATCCGCCTATCCAACGCCAATGGGAGCACATTGAAGCCATTTTCAGAATAACCGCTGGTATATTAAGATATTGAAATATATAATAAATTCATAAAGTTGGCCTGTTTCCCACCTTTTCGCCAATAAATACAACTTTTTTTTACTCCTGTTTAGTACAGCAGAACTGCTAACTTGTTTTAAGTATTAGTAATTTCCTTTGTATGGTTATTTTTTTACCATTGCTCTGGTAAAGTGTAAATGCGTGCTTACTTATTACACCATAGTGTAATTAGCTTTAAAAGCAGGTCCAACCCGAATTTGGACCTGTTTTATTTTTTCTTTCCCGGCTGGTAGGGAAAAATTAAAAGTAAAGCAATAGGGTACGGATCGTGGAATGGTTTATCGTATTTAATGGAGCTTTGTAATTGTATTAATTCTTTTCTACTTCCAGTATTTCTTCATCCGATAACCCGGTGGCTTCCCTGATTACCTTTAAAGCCGCTGCTTTGGTAAGATTGTCACTGTTCTTTTGAATGTACCTGGCAATGGTAAACTCCGTACAGTCAAGCACATCCATCAAGCGACGACGGGTAGCTGGATTATTGATTGCCTTTAATGATTTTTGGCTGAGTTTCATTATTTCTTAATTTGGTACAGTAATATTGCTAATAAAGGTAATGTAAAATATTCCATTTTTGAAAAAGCGAAAGTGTAATTTGTTACTTATTCTCACTTAATTGATTAATATCAATGGATATCGGTAAAAGGTTAAAAGAGTTTCGGAAAAAAACGAATATTAAAATGCCAGCCATTGCTGCGGCTACCGGCATTTCAAAGGAAAACCTGTATAAGTGGGAGAAAGGCACCAAGCCCAGTGATTTTAATCAATACAAAGAGCTGGAGAAGTACATTAATGAAATGGAAAATGCGCCCGAGCATATACTGCAGGATGCCAGATCAAATGGTACTGCGGCTGCTCAAATAACGGCCCCTTCTTTATTTACCGGCATCTTTCTTTCGCAGGATGATAATGCCCTGCCTTTAGCTGAAAACAATGGGGTCCCGGGTTCCATAATTATCATAAACAAAAAACCCGTTTTGATTGCCTGGCGAATGGATTCTCCTTTTATTGGTGATGTAGATGGCGTAATACCGGTGATTGGTGATAGCATGGAACCAAAATTCAAAAGTGGCAACCTGGTTGCCCTGAAAAAACTCCGGTTCACAAAGATCATTAATGCAGGGTACTATTATTACGTTATTGATATGAACCATCAGGGCCTTTTACGAAGAGTGCGGCCGGCGGCAGAGAATAACAGCATTATCCTGGCCGCTGAAAATGGGAAAGATTATCCTGAAATAACCCGGAAGATGGACGACATTCTGGCCATCTTTAGCATTGAAGCCGTTATTATGAAATAAGTGTTTCCCTTATTTTTTTATTCATCCTCCCATTAACTTACCCCGCTGCCTCAATTGGGCTGAGTCATACTTCTTTAGTATATACATATCCGGTTACTAGGTATAAATCAGTAACAACCTGATTAAGGGCATGCTGCCTATAGGTTTTACTCTTTCCTGAAGCGTTATGTAATAGTTAATACTGCAGGCTGCATGACCAACGATGTTGCCTGCCCGTCATAAAATCCAAATATTATTGTATGAACAAAACCGTATTGATTGTTGACGACTCCGATTTTGTAGTTCAAATGATCCGGTTCACCCTGGAGCAGGAAGGGTATACAACGCTGGCTGGTATCGATGGCGAAGATGCGCTCAAACATTTTGATGGCCGGCATATTGACCTGGTGATCACCGACCTCAACATGCCCAATATGGATGGCCTCGGCCTTATTAGTGCGGTACGCCTGCATGCCGATTATCAGCACATACCCATCGTATTATTCGACTCTTATCATACCAATGATGCCGATTATTTAAAACGATCCGGCGCCACGGCGTTACTATCGAAAGATATGGTTGGCGATAACCTGGTTTCTACGGTTAAACAGATGATCGGTTAAATGAACCCGCTTGAAGCCAAATATACCAGTGAAGCCCTGGAGCTGATCGCTGACCTGGAAAAGCTGTTGCTTTTACTGGAAACACATCCTGATGATGTTTCCCTGGTGCAACAAATATTTCGCAGTCTGCATACACTCAAAGGAAATAGCGCTATGATGGGCTTCAGAATTATAACTGATTTTACCCACCACCTTGAAACCATTTATGAACTGGTGCGGGCAGAAAAAATAAAGGTTTCTGCCGCCATCATCAATATTACACTGGCTTCTTTAGATCATTTATCTGTTTTATTACATGGCGACAAACAGGTTGGCGATGCCAATAAACATATTCATGAAATATTAACGACTGATATAATAACGATCATCAAGTATACAAAACATGCCAAAAGAGATCATCAATCCATCGCCTTTTGTGAAGGGCAGGAAGTAACCAACCACGAGGAAAGAAATGAGGCGTACGTTACGGTTGTTACAGATGATACCCCTTTTTACAAAAGAAAAGCGACTATACAGGACATCAGGGTGCCGGTGAAAAGGCTGGATGCTATGATGAGCCTGGTAACGGAACTGATCACCCTGCAGGCTAAATTAAGTGTGCTTGCCGCTGAACATCCACAACCGGAAATGCTGGCCGCCGTGGAAAGCCTGGAAAAAATTTCTACCCGCATTCGGGATAATGCTTTCAGCATGTGTATGGTGCCGGTTGAAAATATGGTAACGCCATTTCACCGGTTGGTGCGCGACCTGGCTTCTGAATTACACAAAGAAATTGATTTTATTACGGAAGGAACAGAAACGGAACTCGACAAAAATATTATGGAGGGGTTGCAAGACCCCCTGATGCATTTACTGCGTAACAGCATCGACCATGGGATTGAAGAACCGGCATTAAGGGAGCAATCTGGTAAACCGCGTCATGGCCGCATTTTGCTGAAAGCCTATTGTGCCGGTGCGCATGTATACCTCGAAATACAGGATGATGGCAAAGGCATGGATATAAAAAAGATCAGAAGTACGGCCATCAGGCAGAAACTCATTAGTGAAAGCGATGTGCTCAGTGATAAGGAATTATTGCAGTTGGTTTTTTTGCCGGGTTTTTCAACAACAGAGCAAATAACAGAAACGAGCGGCCGCGGTGTGGGTATGGATGTGGTAAAACGCCGCATCTCCGATATCAAAGGCCAGGTTACCATACACTCCACCGAAAATGTGGGTACTACCGTTAAAATTCAGCTGCCTATTACCCTCTCGATCATTGATGGCTTACTGGTGAAAGTGAACGGGGCCGATTATGTGATCCCGCTATCGGTAGTAGACATTTGTCACGAAGTAGCCGAGGTACAACTTCTGAATATGTTCTCAAATTTAATAGTGATCGATGACCAGGCCATCCCATTTATCAATTTACAACAGGAACTGGCAGGCGCTGATACAAATGTGCATGGCCGCGAAATAGTCATTGTTCATTATGGTGAAAAAAAGATCGGTCTGCTGGTAGATGTCATTGCGGGCAAATTCCAGGCCGTGTTAAAACCATTAGGCCGTTATTTCAACCACCTTGATATTGTTTCAGGCGCTACTATTTTAGGCGATGGCAACGTTGCCCTGGTATTGGATACAAATAATGTAATTGAACAATTTTTCAATAATAAAAGCAGGATGGTATGATGGTACTTCAGCAAGCTGATTCGTATTTAACATTTACACTCGATAAGGAGATTTTTGCCCTCCCTGTGAGTAAGGTGCTTGAAATACTGGAAATTATACCTATTGTAAAAGTACCCCTGTCCCCGTCTTTTATGCGGGGGGTGATCAATCTGCGGGGCAATATACTGCCTGTTATAGACGCACGAATTAAATTCGGGATACCCGATGCACCTTTTACGATCGATAGCTGCATCATTGTAGTGGGTGTAGGTACCGGTAATGAACCTTTGCTGGTAGGTGTGCTGGTTGATTCGGTAAAGGAAGTTATTGAAATTCCGGATGCAGCCATTCAGCCATCACCCGGCATCGGCGCCTTTTGCAATAATGAATTGATTGTTGGCATGGGCAACACCGGCAATGGCTTTGCCATGATATTGGATCCTGATAAAGTTTTCGCAGCGGATGAATTGGTACTGTTGACTGCTGCTAATTAATAATTCACATTAATCATTAAGATATCCTTTAACCTTCACCCATGACAGCATTTACTTTAAAACAGCGTTTGTTTATTTCTTCTGTAGTGATGATATTATTATCAGGAACTATTTTTTATTTCGCTAATAATAATAGCCATGAATTAAATGAATGGGTAAAAACGGTTATTACCACCTATACCAAGCGCATCGAGTTATCGGGTAAACTGGCTGCCGATGTTCAGTTTATTTCGAGAATAGAAAAGGATATGTATATAGTGCAGGACAATGGCAAGTTAAAAACGCTGCGTGAAAAAGCCGACCATACATTGCTAGAAATTGATCAGCACATGAATGAGTTTAAGCCGATCCTGGATGAAGAGGGGAAAAAGGATTTTGACATTTTTCAATTGAAATGGAAGCAGTACCTCGATGGTTTTAATAAAGTAAAACACCTGGCCGGCGAGGTAAACTCAACGCAAAGCAATGCCGAGGCCTATAATATTATCATCAATGAATCAATTAATACTATAGATGAGGCAACAGCTATTTTAAACAAGATGGTCCAGCATAATAAAGCAGATCTGGCAAACATTGAAGCGAATACCCAGGCTTTATATGTTAAAGGCCGCCGGAATATGCTGATCGTTTTTGCCCTTATTCTCCTGGCCAAGATCGGTATGTTGTATGTTATCATTTCTACCATTTCCAAATCTGTAAAAAAGGCCAATACGGCCATGCAAAAGCTGGCCAAAGGCGATTTCTCTTCGCAGATCACCGATTACAAAAAAGATGAAATAGGGAAGGTGCTCGATCAGATCAACATAACCACCCTGAAATTGCAGGAGAGTGTAAACGTCGCTAAAAAAGTGGCGGAGGGCGATTTAACGGTTGATGTGAGTAAGAAACCCGAGGGTGAATTGGAAACCGCTTTACAGGATATGGTTATACGATTGCGCGATATTGTGAACGGCATTATTGCCGGCGCCGATACCATTGCCTCGGCCAGTCAACAGTTAAGCGCTGCTTCACAAACGATGAGTTCCGGCGCTACCGAACAGGCTGCCTCAGCCGAAGAAGTGGCTTCCTCCATGGAAGAAATGGCTTCCAATATTCAACACAATAATGAACATGCTTTTGTTACGGAAAAAATAGCCGTTAAAGCCGCCGCCGATATTACGGAGAGTAACAAAGCGGTGAACAGCACAGAAGCTTCGATGAAAGATATTACCGGTAAAATAACCATTATAGGAGAAATTGCCCGGCAAACCAACCTGCTGGCTTTAAACGCTGCTATTGAGGCTGCGCGGGCCGGTGAGCAGGGAAAAGGATTTGCCGTGGTGGCTTCCGAAGTAAAGAAGCTGGCCGAGCGAAGCCAGTCCGCTGCCAATGAGATCAACCAACTTTCTTCGGCAGGTATTGATATTGCGGGCAGATCGGGCAAGTTACTGTCGACTATTTCACCGGATATTGAAAAAACAGCTGCGCTGGTGAAAGAGATCAGCACCTCTGGTAAAGAACAAACGGTAAATGCCGAACAGATAAACAGCGCCCTGCAGCAGTTAAATCATGTGATTCAGCAAAATGCGGCTGTATCAGAAGAAGTAGCGGCCAGCTCCGAAGAGCTGATGGTACAGGCTGAACAATTGAAGCAGGCTGTAGGCTTTTTTAAACTCAGCGATCAAAACAACTATAGAACCATATTACCTGCTGCATTTAAAAAGCAACCGGGTACAAACGGGCACTTATTTCAACATAAGCCGGAGATGGCTTCAAAACAAAACGGCCATAAAGTAGCGATGCCTTTCAAAAATGGCGATCGTTTGGATAATGATTTCGAGCAGTATTGATGTTTGAAAAAGCAAATAGAAAAAATGACAACGCGTGATTTTAACCGGTTAAGTACCTATATCAATAATGCCTATGGTATAAAAATGCCGTTGGCTAAAAAAGTAATGCTGGAATGCCGCTTACAAAAAAGACTGGCTGCGTTGCATATGCCGTCGTATAAAGAATACTGTGATTTTTTGTTCAGCGATGAGGGTATAGAGAACGAGATGATCCACATGATCGATGCGGTTACCACAAACAAAACCGACTTCTTCAGGGAACCATCGCATTTTGATTTTTTAAGTCAGTATGCATTGCCCAAATTATGCGAAGGGTATGATGGCATCAAAGAAATTAATGTATGGAGCGCCGGTTGTTCAAGCGGCGAAGAAGTGTATACATTAGCCATGGTGCTGAATGAGTTTGCAGAAATGATCAACGGTATCGATTACCGGGTTATGGGCACGGATATTTCATCCAGAATGTTATCAAAAGCGGCGGAAGCTGTTTACACCGAAGATCGGATTACCGATATTCCTATGTGGCTGCGAAAAAAATATTTGATGCGCAGTAAAGACAGAGCAAAACAAACCGTTCGGGTGAATGCAGCCACGAGGGCTAAAACTGAATTCAAACGGCTTAACCTGATGGATGATGCGTATGATGTTCCCAATAAGTATGATATTATTTTTTGCCGCAACGTATTGATCTATTTTGATAAGGCTACCCAATGTGCGGTGATCAACCGGCTGGCTGCGAAACTAAAACCCGGCGGCTATTTGTTTTTGGGGCATGCTGAAACGGTATCAAACATGCAATTACCATTGGTGCCTGAGCAACCAACGATATTGAAGAAGATAGTATAAAAAAAACCTGTCCCCGACGATTCGGGAACAGGTGTGAGATTAATTCTTCAGCGGAATAGAGGCGCTTCCCGGCGTATTAAAATCCAGTTCATTTTGCGGTACATCCCAGTAATCCATATAATTATATTCCATAAAGCAAGCGGTGGGTACTGAGCCTGCCTGTGCAGGCGTGAGCAAATTGCCTGGGATCATCACAATGGCATTGGCTCTTCCTCCGCCCTGGGAAGCTGGTTTGGTAACGCCCCAGCGCCGTGCATCATAAAATGCCGTGCCCCACAGGAACAACGCTACTCTTCTTTCCCTTCTGAATTCTTCCAGCGCCTGGGTAGCATTTAAACCGGTGCCTGCCACATGCGCTAACCCCGAGTTTTGGAAATCGCGCACCCCATCTACCAGTTGTAAGCCGGGCTCAATACTACCCGTACGTATCAACGCTTCTGCTTTCATTAATTGGTTTTCTTCATAACTGCAGGCCCACGGAACCAGCCCCCTGTTAGCACCAGTAGCATACAGTCCGCCATCTTCAATGAACACCGGGTTCCACCGGGTGCCAAACTGTAAACCGCGGCCTCTTTCATTTACTTTAGGTACTGAGAAGGGAACGAACCCGATCTTTAACCGGTTGTCATTGGCTTTGAATTCCTGTACCAGCCGTTCGCTTACAAACGAAAATTGTTGCACTTCTCCAATAAATGCGTAGGGGTGATAAAATCCGCTTGACACATCGTTACTGCCGCTGGGGTCCATGCCAAACCGGAATATGATATCTGTAGCCTGTATGCCCTGGTTGGTGAGTGTAATGATCTGCTGCCAGTTGGCCGTGGTCATTTCTGTGATCTTTTTATTGGCCATTAAATTGCGCGCCTGCAGGGAATATATTTGCCGTTTCCACATGGCAGGGGTAACCACTTTTTTGTTGTCGTTAAAGGATGCCACGATCGACTGCATAATGGAGGTATAATCTCCCGACTCGGTAACGGCATTTAATGTAGTCAAACATTCATTCAATACTTTATCGGCTTCGGTCATGATGACGGTGTGGTCAACAAAGTCGCCATTGGTCTTCCCGGCCTCATTGGTAATAACCCCGGCCAGGTACATGGATCCAATACGGGAATACGCATATCCTTTCCAAAACAAAGCCCATGCTTTAAAGGTATTTTTCTTATTGGCAGCATCTCCGGTCAAATTGAGTGCCGCATTATCCAGGGCCGTTAGCAGTTGATTGGCTTGTGCAATGATGTAATAACAGCTTGACCATTCATATTGAAAAGCGTTCAGTTCGCCGGCGCCTCGTGAATCGAAGCCCTGCAACTGGGTCTTCTGATCAAGGCCATTGGGGTTGGTTATTACCGTACCGCCGGGCAGGGTGATCCTGTATACCTGGTCAACCCAGCGTAAACCATAGTTGCCATACGGCACATAAGCCTCATCGCCCATGATGCTGTGATTGGTGAGGGCAATGTGGAAAATATTGGTACTCCCTTCGTCCGGAACATCCGCTATCATTTTTTGCAGTATCCCCAATGAAAAATTCTTCAACCCCGCTTCCGTTACCAATGATAGTTCCGGTGTTGGCAGGTTGGGATCGTTTAATTCGAGGGTTGTCTTTTTACAGGCTCCAACGATGAGCGCTGTTGTTATTATATATATGAGGTATCGTTTCATAAAAATCAGATTTAGGTTAGAACTGAAGGTTTATGCCAAACTGGAACGAACGCAGGTTGGGAATGGAAAAATAATCTGCACCTATATTCGATCCTGCGCCTACAGAGCGGTTTCCCTGGCTGTCCTGGGCCGATGTGGCTTCCGGGTCAAGTCCTTCATAATCTGTAATAGTTAACAGATTTCTGCCTGAAGCGGAAAGGGCTATGCCTTTTATCCAGGGAACTTTCAGCGCACTACCTAACTGATATGTAAAGGTGAGGTCTCGCATTCGCCAGAACGAACCATCTTCAACAAACCAACCGGTACGTTGAACGCTGTTGTAAAGGCTATTGTAAAAATTCACAAAGGCGCCGGTTTCACCGTTTATCGTAATGGCCTTGTCAAAGTCTTTTTGCAGCCGGTCGCGGTACATCCATTGTTTGGTAAGATTATAGATCTCATTACCATGGTACCAATCCCACTGCATGGAGATATTTAGTTTTTGCCAAAGTGTTACATTGTTAATGAATGACATGGTAAACTTTGGATAGGCATTACCCGATATGCTCTGATCGGTAGGATCGGTTAATATTGCCCGCTTGGTGGTTTTATTCACCACAATGCCTTCCACTATTTCATAATTGCCGGCATTGGCTTCCGGTATATACCTGGTTTTATCCACCGTACGGATTTGGTCAATACTTGTCAATGGGTTTTGGGTATAAAAATTACCCAGCGATTCGCCTTCTTTTATGATAAATAAACCGCTTACAAAATCACGGGCATTGGCTACTTTGTCAACTTTAGTTTTAAAAGTACCAAACCGAACACCCAGTTGCCAGTCCACCGTTTTATTGGTGAACATATTGGCATCAAGGCTCACATCGGCGCCTTTTACGGTTATTTCTATCAGGTTGTCGGGGATCTGTTGTGCGCCGCTGGAAGGGGCCAGGTCTACATATTGAATATTGTTCTTGTTGTTCTTATGCCAGTAGGTGAACGATAGATTGATCCTGTTAAACCATGCTGTGGTACCGGGCGTTACCGTTACATCGGTACCTACTTCTATTTCCCGTACTTCCTGTACTGTCAGGTTTTTGTTCCCGAGAATGTTGGGCAGGTAAAGTCCAACGCCTTCGCCTAATTGAATTGAGCCCAGCGTTGTCTGGCGGCGATAATATTCACCGTCAAATTCATTGGGTGGAATACCGGCAGCACCATAGGCACCTCGTATTTTCCACTCTGTCAGTTTGCTCGCCTTTATAATTTCAGAAGGTCTGAAGTAAGCCGTTCCGCGACCAAACGTAAATGGTTTCTTTTGATCGCCAAATTGCGAATTATAGTCGGAACGGAAACCGCCGGTAATTCCGAATAAACTACCGAAGTCAATGGTTTGGTTCACCAGGTAGCCGAAGGTGATGTATTTAAAGCTGCCATCGCCACTGGTTTTCAAAGCGGCCGCGGAAATATTGGAAGGTGGATACTGGGGCAGGTTCAGTCCCAGTGAATAGAAGGAATTATATTCCAGTTTACGCCAGTCGTACGATAACTGCGTAGTGGTCGTGATCGGCAGGTTTATCTTGAAATCTTTTCTGAAGTCTGTTCTCACATACATGGTTGTGAGGGCATTCTGGTAAATTGATTTCGCGAAATCATTTCGTGCAGAACCCTGTGCGGTATTTCCCCAGAAACCCAGGGCAACCTGCGGCGCTAATTCCTGGTTCTTGTACAGATCATTGAATTCTGAATTCCATAATTCAATGCCATATTTAAAATCCAGCTCCACAAAGCGTGGGAATTTATAATTCAGGTTGCTGTTATTGATGATCCGGGTATCCTTACTGAACCGGGAATGCCAGTCGGCTTCGGACAATACATTCAACTGGTTCTCATCCCGGGGCCGTACAACCGTTAAATTGGTGCCGGGATATGTTGCTGTAAAATCTATCCAGGGATAAGAGTTGATCATTTCGAACCGGTTGTTGTTAGTGCCTTCAAATAAGGCATCGACATTGTATTTAATGCGGGAGCTCACATTATACGTTCCGGAGATCAGGTTTTCGTTCTGCAATATGACCTGCATTGAATTGCGGGCCGTAAATCCTTTGAATAATTCAAAACCCAGGTTGGCCGACAGGTTGGTACGCTTGAAGCGATTGTCCAGCACATTCTCCTGGTTCAGGTGTGAAAGCGTAAAGGAATAATCTGTTTTATTGCCACCACCTGAAATGCCTACTGAATGGGTTGTTGAAATGGCGGTTTGATACGCCTGTTCAAGGTGGTTATACTGGGGCAGATTGGCCGGGTAGGTTTTATTATTCTTTAAATTGAAATCTGTATTAAAATCATCTTCGGCCGGTTCGGGCCACATGCCATTGGCATCAGGTTGCAAAATGGCGCCATTGCGGTCGAGTATATTGCCCTGGGCATCCTGGGTAAAGTGATGGTTTTTTGCACTGAGGGTTTTGTCTTTTCCCAGGATCACTTTGTCGATACTTACTTTCGACATCAAAGTAATATTCAGTGGTTTATTTCGGCTGCCTTTCTTCGTGAAGATCTGTATAACGCCATTGGCGCCCTGTGCGCCATAGAGCATGCCGGCGGCAGGTCCTTTGGCAACTTCTACCTTATCAACGTTCGATACATCAAGTCCGTTTATGTCTGTTACCTGAACGCCATCGACCAATATGATAGGGGTAGAAGAACCGAGGGAGTTAATACCACGTAGAATGATATTCGCTTTTTGACCGGGCTCACCGGAATTGATCTGTATCTGGGCGCCGGCTACTTTACCGATCAACGCCTGGTCTATGGATGCAATGGCCGATTTAGCCAGGTCTTTACTTCCCACACTGGCTACATCGATGGAAAGTTTTTTCTTCTCCGTAGCAACCCCTGTACCGGTTACTACCACCTCGCTGAGTGATTTAATTTCGGTTCCTAACTGTACGTTAAATACGGTACGGTTTCGTACACTCATTTCTGATGGTTCATAACCAACGCCCGAAATAACCAGTACGGCATTTTCGGGAACAGTCAATTTAAAGATCCCATCTTCTGCAGTAGTGGTACCTGACATAGTTCCTTTGATGGTTATGGAAATGCCCGGCAATGGAATGCCGCTGGCATCGGTAACTTTTCCGGTTACCGGTTTGGTTTGCGCATATGCTGTAAACAGCATAGCAGTCATGAATAATAATGCTAACAATTTCTTCATAGTCTCATGTTTTGGTTTAAACAATAAAGTATCCTGGCAATGAAAAAGCAGAGGAATGCTTCATCATTACCTAAACCATGGCTATTTCCCGGGGTATGATTGCAGGGGGTAGGATTGTATGTAAAAGAGGTGTTAGATCAGGCCTAAACCTGTTGAATTTGGATACTTATCTGACTAGTGATTTTTGCTGGGGGGTGGCGAAGGTCTTGTTATAATGACAAACAATTGTTCGCATTTGCTGCATTTATGGCAGTTGCAATGACCTGGGTCATGAAATTAAGGAGGGAATTCAGGAAGGAATTCAGGAAGGATATTTTTCCTGCAGGTGCCTGACAGAAGCAGTGATTAGTTTGGCAAGTACTTCAATATTAATGTCCTGCAGTTTTTTTATGTACACGCAGCCTACGCCGGTCCTGTGTTTTCCGAAGCGTTGAAGCAATTTTTCTTTTTCGGCAAATTCCTGTGAAAGGTACAGGGATATTTCTTTTGCCCGGGGCGAGAAGCCAACCAATGGTGCATCACCTTCCCGCCCGCTGGCATATTTATAATGGTAGCTGCCAAAACCTACAATGGCCGGTCCCCACATTTTGGCGTCGAACCCTGTATGCTGTTTCATCAGCTTTACCAGTTCAAAGCTATCGGTGCGTTTGGTTTCGTCAGCTACCGACTGTAGAAAGTCATCAACGCTGTTATTGGTCTCCGTTGTTTTATTAGTTGATTTGGCCATGGTGGCGTTGTTTCAATAAAATTAATACAAAAAAGCGAAGACCTGATGTATTTAGATATAGCTCAACCACCATTTGGTGCGGTTTGCCCTTTTATAGTTATCGTAACGCCTGCACAGCGGGTATACGGCAACGATAATTATTATCCATAACACATACACAAAAGCAAGACTGTACCCAAAGCCTTTCAGTTGTTCATTCATACTTACCCAACCCGTTAATACCATGTCGCTCCATTTGTACCCTGAAATGGCCGCGGCTATAACGGCCAATGCGTGTATCAAATAAATATGCAAAATGTAAAAGAACATGGGCACGCGGCCGAAAACAACGAGCTTTTCGGTAAAGCGGTTCAATGGTTTTTCTGAAAAAGCAAGGAACAGCATGGAGGGGCCTAACGTCATTAAAATATATAATAAAGAAGGCGGATACTTGGTGGTATTTAAAAATGACATCAGGGTAAATACGGGTGTTTTTTGAACCGACCAGTGATTGGCATCGCCATATATATTAATGAATCGAACCAGTATGAACAGGGCAATGGCGCCCAGCCCCAGGTACAATAATATTTTTTTTCTTTTACCGGCATCAAATGTGGGCAGGTACAACTGGCCAAAGGCATAGCCGGTTAACATAATACCAATCCAGGGCATAACAGGATACCCAAGCATAACCGAAAACGGTTTCATGAAAAAGATATGCCGTTCATGCAGGATGGACATTAGAACCGATGTGGATTGATCGCCTGCGGCTTGCGTTCTATCAAGCAGGTTATGACCACCTATTATAAGTAGTCCGATGATCAGGATGAATGTTCGCGGCAGATAGATCAAAACTGAGAGCACCATCATGCTAACACCCAGCGCCCAAATCACCTGAAGAATTAAAAACGGGTATTGCGGGTTGAAACTCCAGCCTAACGTAATGATCAGCATTTCTGCAAAAACCAGCCACAAGCCCCTGGTGAAAAGGAAAAACGACAGCTCTTTTTTTGTCTTTTTCGTACCATTTAAAAATGCGGAAGCACCGGCCAGGAAGGTAAATACAGGTGCGCAAAAATGGGTGATCCACCGGGTAAAGAACAGCGGCACATCTGTACGGGTAAGATCGGTGGGATCGAACTGGAATGTGCCGGCATGGAAATAATCGCGTACATGGTCCAGCGCCATGATGATCATAACGGTTCCCCGCAGCAGGTCGATGGAATGAATACGCTTGCTTTTTACCGGTATTGCCGGTACAGCCGATGACAAGGTTTCCATAAATGGTTGATTTGTAGTTGGTTAAAAAAGGCAGGTTGCTGTGACTGCTAATTGGTACATTGTTCTGCGAATGTATAAAATAATAGAATAAAATTCAGTATAAATTATACACTTTAGAATTTTATTCTGTATGAACGGTGCGTGGAGCGGGCGACCTTTGATAAAAATTTATCTGTGTTCAACCGGGCAATCCAGAGCTAAATTGTACGTTATTAGGTCATTAAATCCAACCTTGTGAAAAGAGTAGTAACCTTTTTAGCCCTGGCCTTTGGCCTGCAACAGGCAATTGCCCAAATGAGCAATGAAAGTGATACGGGCAAATTAATAGCCCAAAAGGATAATATCATTACGGCCGGCACCATTATCAAGATCGAGAATCTGGGTCAAAATATCAATTCCGATCTGCCCGAATTACGGCCAACCGTATCTGCAGATGGCAACCTGTTATTTTTTATTTGTGAGAACCACCCCGCCAATACAAAGTATAACTCGGTACCCAATTCACAGGACATCTGGTATGCTACCCGTGATTCAAACGGTGTATGGCAGGAAGCCCGCCATTTAAAAAATCCGCTGAACACAAGTCAATACAATGCTGTGTATTGGATATCGCCAGGCAATAACCGCATTTTAATACGCGGTGCTTTTGGCAATGGCGGTGCTTATTTTGGCAAAGGCGTTAGCCTTTGTTCCCGCCAGGCCGATGGCCGCTGGAGCGAACCGGAAATGTTACGTATCAAAAACTATCAGAAATATGACCGCGGTCTGGTGTCTGGCGCTGTTCTTACACAGGATCTAACGGCCCTTGTACTTTATATGACGCCCGAACCAGGCAGCTCGTTAAACGACCTGTATGTTTGCTTTCCGCAACCAGATGGAAGCTGGAGTGAACCTAAGAGCCTGGGTAAACAAATTAATTTACCCGGTGATGAAATGGCGCCCTATATCGCGGCTGATGGCGTAACCATGTATTTCAGCAGTGACAGGCCTGGTGGTTTGGGTGATAATGATATCTGGATGACCAAACGCCTTGATAAAACCTGGACGAAATGGAGCACGCCCGTAAACCTGGGAAGCCCCATTAATACAGAAGGCTGGGATGCCTTCTTTACCCTGGATGCCGGTGGAGAGTATGCGTATTTGACAAGTAATAAAGATACATATGGCGAAAGCGATATTGTACGCGTGAAACTGTTGGAGCGTGAAAAACCAGACCCGGTGCTGCTGGTGAGCGGCAACGTGTATAATGCAAAAACAAAACAACCGTTAAGCGCCAGGCTTATTTACGAAACGTTACCTGATGGGGTAGAAGCAGGAACTGGTACTTCCGACCCAACCGATGGCGCATTCAAGATCGTATTGCCTTACGATAAGAATTATAGTATTCGCGCCAGCGCCGATAAATTCTTCGCCATTTCAGAGAACCTGAACCTGGACTCGATGGTGAAAGCCGGTTATAAAGAAATACATAAAGACCTGTACCTGGTGCCCATTGAAATTGGACAGGTGGTGCGGTTGAACAATGTATTCTTTGACTTTGATAAATGGGACCTGCGTCCGGAGTCGAATGTTGAGCTGGACCGTGTCGTAAAACTGTTGAAAGAAAACCCGGCTATTGAAATTGAATTAAGTGCACACACGGATAGTAAGGGTTCAGACGAATATAACTTCAAGCTTTCTGATAACCGTGCCAAATCGTGCGTGACATACATTATTTCGCAAGGTATATCCGCGAGCAGGATCGTATCGAAAGGATATGGTGAAAGCATGCCGGTTTCTGAAAATGAAACGGATGAAGGCAGACAGTTGAACCGTCGCGTGGAATTCAAGATCACGAAGAACTAATAGTCAATGTGATAATGTTCTAAGGTGGGTTGCCCTTCAGTGGGCAGCTCACCTTTTTTTGTATCAAAGGTGAGCCTTCCGCTAGCTAGCGGAAGACCCACCTTTTTATAGCTATATTTACGAATAAAATATAACCTGCATGAGGAATAGTGCTTCCTTCTTCGCCATATTCAACCTGTTATTATTATCAACGACCGTTATGCTGGCACAGCCGAAAAAAGCACCGGTGGAGGCCATACGATCTGCAGATCTTAAAAGAGATCTGTACCAGTTGGCCGATGATCATTTCAGAGGCCGGGAAGCCGGTACGCTCGATGAATTAAAAGCTTCCACCTGGCTTGCAGAAGAAGCGCGGAAAGCGGGACTGGAACCAGCCGGCGATGATGGTACTTATTTCCAGTTTTTTTCTTTGATACGCGAGCGCGTAAGCAATCGCAGTACTATTAAAATAGGCGATCGCTCTTTTGCAATATGGAAAGATGCGATTGTATATGAACCTTCCTTTGCCACAATAGATGCACCAATCGTATTTGTAGAAAATCCCGATACCGTAGCAGAAGAAACAATTAAAGGAAAAGTAGTTGCCCTGCAGTTCGCACCCCAGGGGTTAACTGATCCGCGGAAAACCATTGCATGGCGTTATAGTGGGTTTGTTGTATCGGCATGGGCGCGCAAGCTGGGCGCCAAAGGTGTAAAGGCCATCGTGTTTGTATCAGACGACCTGGCCGAACAGGCATGGCCACGGGCGGCACAATATTCCAACCGCGGTAGCTACCAGATAGAAGGCAGTTTATTCACCAACCGGCAGCAACTGAAAGATATTCCCATTATCTGGGTAAGAAAAGAAGCGCTTAACCTCGTCCGCATGCCAGGCCAGCGCTTGGATGCAAAGATCTATTCCGAATCGTTTACCTATCCATCGGTGAATGTAGTGGCGAAAGTAAAAGGCAGCGATCCGGTGCTGTCCAAAGAATATGTATTGTTCAGTGGCCACCAGGATCATGACGGTGTACGCAATATCGAAGGCGTTAAAGATTCTATCTTAAACGGCGCCGATGATAATGCTACCGTGAGCGTTGCCTTGCTGGCGATTGGCCGCGCATTTCATCAGCAACCTGGCAAGCGCAGTGCCTTGTTTGTATGGCATGGATCGGAAGAGCGGGGCTTGTTTGGTTCAACCTGGTATGCCGAACATCCTACGGTTCCCCGCGAATCGCTGGTGGCGGTTTTGAATGGCGATATGATCGGGATGAATAATCCAGACAGCGCCGCTTTGCTGGGTATGATTCCGCCGCATTTGAGCTCATCAGACCTGGTGAATATTGCCCTGCTGGAAAATGCAAAAGGCCCGAAATTCAAACTCGATACGGAGTGGGATAAAGCTTCGCATTTCGAAAGCTGGTATTTCCGCAGCGATCATTTTCCGTATGCAAAAAAGAATATACCTGCGCTATTTTTTAGTACGTTGCCCCATCCATTGTATCATACACCGGCCGATGAAGCAGCTGCCATCAATATAGAAAAACTAACCAAAATGACCCGCTGGATGTATGCGACCGGTTTCGCGGTGGCCAATGCGGCCAACCGGCCTCGCCTGGAGCCTGGGTTTAAGCTGGAACGGTAGCGTGTAACACACAATTGCCTGTTTATCAATCAAAATCAGGAGAAAAATAATTATTGGCGTTTTAGACGCTCAACCGGATAGTGCGGGTTAGCCGGATAATGAATCATTCCTATCTTGCAATTTGGTATTTGTTTGGATCTTGAGATTTGAGATTTGGATTTTTTCTTCCTAACTGCTAAAAGTACGGGGTGTACATGCGTGCTGACCATATATTTAATGCTGATAGTAACGATTCAACGATGCGTGCCATAAAGGACAATGATGCTGCTTTTGAACAATTCTTCAAACAACATTTCACTTCTCTGTGCGCCTGGTGCCAGCATAAATATGGTTTCGATACCGACATTACCAAAGAAGTAGTGCATACAGCATTTATAAAGCTGTGGAAAAAACGAAGCACGTTATCAGTAGATGTACCGGTAAAAGCCTTTCTGCATACGATCATCAATAATACCAGCCTCGATATTCTGCGCCACGCCAAAGTGAAGGAGCGTTTCGAACGATTCGTACAACAACGAAATGAAAGCGCCGGTTCAACGCCACAGGAAAGCTACGACGCCAAAAAATTAAGCACCGATATTGATACTGCTGTTTCTGAATTGCCCGAGCAGATGCGTACCATTTTTGAGTTGAGCCGGTACGAAGGATTGAAATATGCAGAAATTGCCCGGCAACTGAATGTTTCGGTGAACACAGTAGAAACCCAAATGGGCCGGGCTTTGAAAAAACTGCGCCTGAAACTGGCAGCTTACCTGACTGCTTATTTCATAGTAATGGTTATCAATAATATAATTGCATAAAAAATAATTGTACAGGTTGTCACGGTAAGTGCTTTCTCAACCGTAATACTATCAGAACATGAACAACAGCGAACCATTGGACGATTTAATTACACGACATTTTTGCAACGAACTGAACAGCGATGAACAGGCCCGGCTGTTGCAATGGTTAAGTGCCAGTGAAGAAAACAGGCAATATTATGAAGCATTGAAAAACACCTGGCAGTTGATGAAGACAGATCAAACACCCGATGAAATTAATACAGACAAAGAGTGGGAATATTTTCAGGATTGTCTGCAACAGGACGTTCGGGGTGAAAGGGATTATACCGGTGTGGTAGCCGGAGGCAGCAGCATTGTTCGCAGATTATTGGTTGCATCGGCTATCGCCGCATCGGTTTTATTGATCGTTGCCGTAGGGTACAACTGGTGGGGCGCTAAAAAAAGCAATACCAATCCGGTAATTGCTACGGTTGAAAAAAACAATCCGGCAAGTGTTGTCGTACGGCACGAAGTGAATACATCTGATAAAGTAAAGCGACTTATTTTATCCGATAGTTCTGAAATAGTATTAGATCCATTAAGTGAGGTAACCTGGAATGAACCCTTTACCAATAATAAACGGGATATTCTATTGAAAGGGAGAGCCCGGTTTTCAGTAGCAAAAGATAAAACCAGGCCATTTACGGTATTCAGCGGCCAACTTGCTACCACTGCGCTCGGTACGCAATTTTCCGTTACCGCATTTGAACGTGATGATTTTATAACCGTACAATTATATGAAGGAAGGGTAGTGGTAAAACCGGCAGACTCCATTAGGCCCGGGTTGAAAAATAATTTCTACCTGTTACCCGGTGAAGAACTGTTGTATAGCAATACCCAAAATACCGCGCGTGTGCGCCGGTTTATAGATGATAATGCCACCGCTAAGAACGCAGCCAAAAATGAACACGGGGCGGCAGATCAACCTTCGCTGCCCGTGGGAGACAAAGGATCGTGGTATATGTTCAATAATCAGCCACTGGTGCAGGTGTTTAAGCAATTATCAGCAATATATGGAGTTGATATTGTGTATTCGGAAAATGACATTCAAAAAATGTATTTCATCGGAAAGTTCAGTAAAAATGATTCGGTCAGCAATATTCTAAAACAAATCGCCGGACTTAATAATTTAACGGTAACCAGGGAGAATAATAAATACATGCTAAACGCCAAACGCTAAATGCTTAACGCAAAGACCAACTGTATTGGGCGTTCCGCGTTCCGCGTTTAGCGTTCTGCGTTCAGCTTTTCTTACCACACAAAACGATACGCCATATGAGATTTAATGTATTTAAGTCGGGGCCCTGCTATGCCCTTATCTTGCTACTACATCTCCTGCCCGCCAAATTGCTGCAAGCACAGGAACAATCAAGCATTGTAAAAGGAGTTGTTCAAAACAACAACGGTGACCCATTGACAGGGGTATCGGTGATCATCCGCAATACCGCCAATAATTTCACATCAGGGACCAGTACAGACAGCACCGGGGTTTTTACATTTTCGCGCATCCCTGCCGGTGGTCCGTATAAATTTACTTTTTCCATTGTGGGGTATGAAAGTCAAACCCTGTCGGGATACAATATTAAAAATGACATCACGCTTTCGCTGGTGGTTAAATTAAAAGACGTACCCGGCTCGTTAGACCAGGTGATCGTCATTGGTTATGGCTCGCAACGCAAGCGGGCGGTAACGGGTTCGGTGGTGTCGATAAGCGCCGAACAGTTTAAAGACCGATCCTCAAGCAACGTGGCGCAATCTATAGAAGGAACCGTGCCGGGTGTAAATATCTCAACCACACAAGGGGCGCCGGGGTTTGGTCCCACCATACGGGTAAGAGGAATTAATTCCATTACTGCAGGAACGAATCCATTATATGTGGTAGATGGCATGGCGATGGAAAACTTTGATCTGAATGTGATCAATGCACAGGATATACAATCGATAGAGATCTTAAAGGATGCGGCCTCTGCAGCCATTTATGGGTCAAGAGGCGCAAACGGCGTAATCATTGTAACAACAAAGCTGGGCAAGGCCGGTAAACCGGCAGTAAACCTGGCTTATGAATTGGGGTTGCAAAAAGTGAACAGGAAAGTAGATGTGATGGATGCGCAGCAATGGATAAAATATTATATCGATGCGCGTAACAACGCCTGGGTAGCCTCGGGACCAGGCCGTAAAGCCAGCGATCCGAACAGTGCACGCGGTGGCAGTAAAACCTATTTGATACCGCCCGATTTTTTAACCAATCCTGAGCAGTTTGGAAAAGGAACCGACTGGCAGGATGTATTATTCAGAACAGCTCAATCGCAAAACATACAGGCATCTGTAAGTGGGGGAACCGATAAAGCGCAATATCTTTTTTCGGCCGGCTTTCTTGACCAGGATGCGGTAGTTATTGACAACTTCTATAAACGGCTTTCTTTGCGGGTGAACATCAAGCAAAAGATTACCGAAAAGGTAACAGCCGGATTAAATATTTCCTTTACAGGAACGCACAGCCGCATCGATGGGGTAGAAGGCAAATCGGATGTAGTGAGCCTGGCCCTGCAAAGCGATCCTATATTCCCGGAATATAATGAGAATGGTAACCTGGGCTTTCTGGATCCCAATTCAACCTGGAACCGGTTTACAGCTTATGGTGTACAATTATGGCATCCTTATTCATTGATCAAATATGCCGATAAACTCAATAAAGTATATAATACCATTGCCGGCGCTTATATTGAATACAAACCTATAAAGGACCTTACGTTCAAAAGCAGTGCGAATGCCATTCTCACCCAACGGAATTATAACTGGTTCTGGCGCACCAATGCCGGCTATGGATATAGCACCTTATTGCCGGCGGAAGGAAGGTATAATACCTATAATAACCTGAACTGGCTTACAGAGAACTCGCTTTCCTATGATAAAGTTTTTGGCGAACATACCATTGGCGCGCTGGTTGCTTATACCGCTCAAAAGCAACGCGGCGACACATCGCAACAGCGTTCAACCAATTTCCCCAACGACCTGGTGCAAACATTGAATGCGGCCGGTACCTATAGCTTAAGTACTACCACTGCAAGCGAATGGGCATTATTGTCGTGGCTGTCGCGCGTAAGCTACAGTTATAAGAATAAATATTTTTTAAATGCTACTATCCGGCGTGACGGCAGCTCCCGGTTTGGCCAGGATTCCCGGTGGGGGTATTTCCCCTCTGTATCAGCCGGTTGGTTGATCTCAGACGAACCGTTTATGCAATCCGTGAACGCGATCAACAGTTTGAAATTACGGGTAAGTTATGGGTCAACGGGTAATAACCAGATACCTAACTATGGTCCCATCAGTTTGCTCGACGGGTCGAAATATGCATACAGCGATAATGTAGTGAATGGCATAAGAGTGACCACCATTCCCAATACCAATTTGAAGTGGGAGAAAACCAACCAGTTTAACGTGGGAGTCGACTTGTCGGCTTTGAATAACCGCATTAACGTGACAGCGGAGTTTTACAACTCGGTTACCAAAGACCTGTTGTTAAATGTACCTGTACCCATACTCACCGGGTTTGGCGCACAGTTGACCAACATTGGCAGCATACGGAACAGGGGTGTGGAGCTGGCCATTAATTCAAAGAACATAGTGAACAGCGATTTCAAATGGTCAACCGACTTTAATATTTCTGCCAATAGAAATAAAGTATTACAGCTCGGCCCTAACAATGCACCGGTAATAGTAGAAGAATGGGGAAGCCGTTTTGTGACGGAAGTAGGAAAGCCGATCAGTAATTATGTAGGTTACATATTTGATGGCGTATACAATAACCAGAATGAAATTGATAAAGGGCCGAAGTATGCATCAGGCGTTGTAGTAACACCGGGCGATCCCAGGGTACGGGATGTAACGGGTGATGGTAAAATTGATGCAGATGACAGAACCAACCTGGGTAATGCCCAGCCTGATTTTACTGCCGGACTAATAAACACCATCAGTTATAAAAATGTTGAGTTCTCCTTTATGTTGCATGGTGTTTTTGGCAACGAGATCGTGAATCAGCAAACCCGCTATAATAAATACTGGAACGACAGTCGCAATGCGTATGCATCGGTATCAAACTACTGGAAGTCGGAACAGGAACCGGGTGATGGAAAAACATTTAAACCCAATGCCGAATTCAAAGGCATGCAAACCCAGTTCTCGAGTTACTGGATCGAAGATGGCAGTTTTGTAAGAATAAAGAATATACGTTTATCATATACTTTACCAGCGGCAATCACCTCCAAACTATCGTTCCGTACAGTGCGGGTGTATGTAAATGCCGAGAATGTGCATGTGTTCAGTAAATACGTTGGGTACGATCCGGAGAACAGCATTTATTCAACCGGAACCGATGCGGCTACCAGCAATACGCCGTTTCCGCCGGGGTTAATGGTGGGGGCAGATTATGGAAGTTACCCCATACCCATTACGGTAACTTTTGGATTAAAAGTGGATCTGTAACAATTGGTAGTTCTCAAAAAAAGAATTTATGAAAACGAAAGTAATTATCAGCATACTCTTCATAACAGCAGCCATTGCCAGTTGCAAAAAAACGTTCCTGGAACTGGCGCCGGTATCAAACAGCAATGCTAACAATTTCTATAAAACAAAAAGTGATTTTGACCTGGCGGTAAACAATGCATATGCCACATTATATACCATGTATGGACCGACGGGCCTGATGTCGTATTGCGGAGAGTTGATGTCTGACAATGCGACTATTTTCCAGGTGGCCGGTTCGGGAAGTATAACTGTGGGGGACAGGTGGGCGTTCCGGGACTATACGTTAAATCCCGCAAACAATGTAGTGAACCAGCTTTGGAACGATTCGTATGTGTCGTTATACAACCTGAACATTGTATTGGATAAAATAGCAGGCGCTTCGCTCGAAGATGCTTATGTAACCCAGGTAACTGCTGAAATGCGGTTTTTAAGAGGGTTGTATTATTTCGGCATGGTACAGGCGTGGGGCGATGTGCCGCTGGTAACAAAACCCATCTCGTCAGGAGAAGCATTTACCACCAACCGCACACCCAAAGCGGAGGTATACAACCAGGTGATCGAGGATCTGAAATATGCAGCAGATCATTTAACGGCGCCGGATAAAGTGCCGCAAACCGGCAGGGCATCAAACGGCGCTGCATTAACTGTACTGGGCAAAGTATACCTGACCATGGGTAATAAGGCCGCAGCAGCGCAGGTATTGCAACAGGTATACAATTCGTATAATGGAACTATTTATAACCTGTTGCCGGAATTTGGATCGTTATGGGGAGCCACGCTGGCACAGAAAAATACCAAAGAGTCGATATTTGAAATTCAATACAAAGGCGGCGCAAACAATCCATCCAGCACCTACTGGCCGGCTTTTTCGCCGTTTGAGAATTTTGCCATCACCCGTTTTGGCGGCGGCATGAACCAGGTAACCGACGATCTGTACAACGAATATGAAGCGGGCGATAAGAGAAGGGATACTTCCATTGAATTGGGGTATTATAAAGGCGGCAACTGGATCGCCATCAAATTCCAGAAGAAATGGAAAGACATCAATGCGCCTATTGTGAATGCGGCGGAATCGTGCAATAACAACTTTATAATCGTACGCTATGCCGATGTGTTGCTGATGCTAACAGAAGCTACCGGCGATGTGCAGTACATGAATAAGGTAAGAGCAAGAGCCGGGTTGCCCTTATACGGAGCGGCCGGGTATCCTTCTGGCAAATATCCCACCCTTGAGTTGGCTATTGAACATGAACGACGGATGGAATTTGCGCTGGAATTCCATCGCTGGTTCGATCTGAAAAGAACGGGGCGGGCGGTTACCGTTTTAAGCGCCAAAGGCAAACCGGTAAATGAGAATAAAATGGTATTACCCATACCACAATTCGCAAGAGATCAGAACCCTGAGCTGGGACAAAACCTTGGGTATTAGGTGTCACGAACGAATGATGAATTCTAAAAGAAAAGTTCTTTGATTATTTATTGTTTGATGCTTTGCATATGATGGAGGCAGGCCCTCCGTAATCGACGTGCAGGCGTTGGTTACAAACCACTTCTAAGTCATTTCGGTTAAGTAGCCGTAGTGGGGAGCGTTAGAAGAAAAGACATTCGGTTTAAAAGTGTCAGGTACGTTGTAAGAAGACGAACGCAAGTGAACCTCTGATGAAGTGTCGAAATAAGTAAAACGTTGTCTAAACCATGGTATAATATCGACCTGGGATAAGCAAGAGAATAACCTGTTTATGCTCTTGCGGCAGCCGGCATACAGGGGGCGTGATCTTACAACAGGCATGTGCAAGGAACGTGAGAAGCTGTCGCTACGATGTTAAAGGAAAATCTACAAGCCGGTGAACCGGTAAGAGAGAAAGTACTAATGCGTAGCACGGTGGCAGAACAATCCGTATTAGTGATGAAGCTCTTGTAATGGGAGTGGAGCAAAGGGATTGTATTATCTAGTTTTTTATTCATGGACGAAAACTGGAGGCAACTTCAGGAGGTACGAAAATGAGCAAAACAAAACCGTTTACAATCGAGAGGCAATGGGTGATGGATGCCTACTTAAGGGTTAGAGCCAATAAAGGCAGAGGAGGTGTCGATGAGATGAGTTTAGGTATGTTCGACAAAGACTACAAGAATCATCTCTATAAAATCTGGAACCAAATGAGTTCCGGTAGTTATATGCCTCCGCCTGTATTGTTGGTTGAAATATCCAAGAAAGATGGAGGTAAAAGACCATTAGGTATTCCTACTGTAGCTGATCGGGTCGCTCAAACGGTAGTAGCAGGACTGTTAGAAATGGAATTAGATCCAATGTTCGACGATGACTCCTATGGATACCGGTTTAATAAGTCTGCAATACAGGCATTAAACCAGGCACGAATCAGGTGCTGGAAATACCACTGGGTAGTTGACGTTGACATTAAAGGCTTCTTTGATAATTTATCACATGAACTGTTGATGAAGGCAGTGAAGAAACACATTAGTTGTAAATGGATGCTGTTATACGTCGAGAGATGGTTAAAGGCGCCAGTACAGCTTGCTGATGGAGCACTAATGGAAAGAACGAAAGGTGTTCCCCAGGGTTCAGTAGTTGGACCAGTGTTGGCGAACTTGTATCTGCATTACGCAATGGATGTATGGCTGCGAAGAAATTTCGCGCATTGTACGTTTGAACGTTTTGCTGATGATAGTGTGATACACTGTTATTCTAAGACAGATGCGCAGGATGTAAAGGAAGCATTGGAACGAAGACTAAAAGAATGCGGACTGGAATTACACCCGCTAAAGACAAAGATTGTTTACTGTAAAGACAGCAATCGCAGAGGCGATTACGAAAATGTAAGCTTTGATTTTCTCGGGTATACATTCAAGCCCCGGCAAGCAAAGAATAGCAATCGTAACGAATCCTTCACTAACTGCCTTCCCGCTGTAAGTAATAAATCGTTGAGCTCAATGCGGGAGAAGATGAAACAATGGCAAACACTCAAACTAGCAGGAAGCACTCTCGAAGAGGTTGCTAAAGAAATAAACCCTGTAGTAAGAGGATGGATCAGCTACTACGGTAAATTTTATACTTCAAAACTTAAGACATTTATGCGTGAAGTGAATTTAAGAATTATCAAATGGGCGAGAAGTAAGTATTTAAAAATACGGCCGAGCTTAAAGAAAGGGTTTATATGGCTGAAGCTTGTAAGCATAAGAAAACCCGATTTATTCGCTCACTGGAAAATACTAGGCGCAGTGCCATCGGTAAAGATAATAGGAGCCGTGTAATGCGAGAGTATTACGCACGGTTCTCTGAGAACTTAGAGTTGAAACGCTCTATTTTACTCGTTGAGGAGGTCAGTAATGTTACATGAAAAAAAGGGTCGTCTCCGAAATGAGATGACCCTTTTTAGCTTTCTACCTGACAACTTATTTTGTCCGGTTGCTTATATTCAAATAAACAATGGCGCAAAGCATAATGATTATACCCACCCATTGAATGCAATGAATAGCTTCTTTCAGCAGCAGTGATGAACATATAATGGCTACCGGCATTTCGGCTACCATAAGCACGGAGCTAACGGATGCGCCTACCTTAGGTATCCCTTTGGCGAATAAAAGCGGGGGAATGATGGTGCCGAATAAAGCCAACAGGCAGGTCCATTTGAAAAACGAAAAGCTGAGCGGAATGCTGCCTGATAACTGGTAACAGTTTACCAGGAAGATGCCGGCAGCTGCGCCAGTCACCATAATGGCGCTCCTTTTTATAGATGGTATTTGTTTACCTGCTCTACTGTTGGCAATTATATAGAACGCATATAGCAGGGCAGAAGCAAGGGCAATGGAAATACCGGTAAAAGAAAGTGTTTTTATAGAATCAAACCCGCCTGAGGCCATAACGGTAGCCACCAGAATACAGACAATAGCCATTAGCAGCATTTTCCCCGGTGCATTTTTCAGCAGGTACCAGTCAAGCAGTACGGTCATCCACGTAAATTGCATGAGTGCTATGATGGCGATTGACGCTGGTATGTACTGTACAGATAAATAATAGAGAAAAGTGGTTAGTCCGATTGCTGCCCCTGTCAGCAATAACAGCAGTAGTGTTTTGCCGGTAATGGGCGATGCCTGTTTTTTTCCGGAACTTCTTCTTGCCTGTAATATGACCATCGACCAAAGTACCAGGGCGCCAATAAAGGCCTGTACAAATGATACCTGGGCTGCATTAAATCCTTCTTTATACGAGAGTTTGGCCAATGTGGAGAGTATTCCGTAACTGCACGCTCCGGTAAATACCATGAGAATATATTTAGACATCGTCTATTCGTTGTTTTGAATGTTGTAAAGAGAAATTGAATTCAGGTGAGAACAGACAAAACAACTGAAGCCCTGTTACATTCTGTAATGGGAAATGTTATTGCAGTAATTGCAACTGAAATAATTTAACCGACAGTTATTTGCCTGTTAAATTACGGGCGGGGGAAGAATTGAAAATGATGATCTTAGCCTCATAGAATTCGATTGTATTGGCAAAAATATAAAAAACTGTTTATTTTGAAGCGGTAATTATCAGCGGTCCTGTCTTTTGCTTTCAAATTCTTTGCTATCAATTTTATACCAATTACATTTTATTTCCCGATGAACAAATGTTTCAATAAGAGTCAGCCCTGCTTTGGATAATACTTTATTGGAGCCGGCGTTTTCGCAATCGACCATTGCATAAACCGCATTAGCATTAAGGGTGTCAAACGCATATGCCAGCGACGCATTGGCCGCTTCTGTCGCAATGCCCTGCCCCCAATATTTTCGAATTAGCCTGTACCCCAGGTCGTAGAAGTTTACATGGTTGTTAGTTGGTTCGGTAATTAACTTTAAACCCGCCCAACCAATAAAATCATTGGTTTTTTTGTCGATGACTGCCCACCGGCCGATGCCGTTTTCAATATATTGTTGTCGGATAAATTGTATCGCTTCAACAATCTGTTGTTTGTTCTGTACAGGGGTACTACCTAAATACCGGTGAACTTCGGGGTCAGAATCCAACTCAAAGAACCCGTCAACGTCTATTGAATGGATCTCTCTTAGTAATAGTCTTTCAGTTTCAGCAAAGATTTTCATTTCAGAATGAAGCTTTGCTGCAAGCTAGTTTGAATACCGGTAAACGCCAAGATATGTGCTTAGCTTTTCCGGCGTTTTCGCGTACGGACGGCTTTCTAATTCAATGTCGTTTAGTAAAGCCCTGCGTAATCGAAGTATTGGAACGCGGCCAAACTAAACGACATTGGATTACAATTTTCGACTTTAAAAACCAGTTATTTTTCGTATGGATATGCAGGTTCTCTTTGTCCTACAACAAATAATTTATCAATTGCTTTGGCGGAATCAAGATGTTTTCTTAATACAGGTAACGTTTGTTCAATAAAGTTTTTCAAATCCGGATCCTTACAATCTTTGGCTGCTTTTTCAAATTTGTTTACGTCTTTTTTGTGATCGGCAACCATCATGTTTATGTAGGACCTGTCAAAGTCTATCCCATCCTTTTTGCTCAGCCTGTTTATATCTTTTTTGGCCTCATTGCTTAATTCCTGCGGCAGGGATATGTTTTTTGAAGTGGCTATTTTTTGCAGGTCTTCACTGATTTTTTTATGATCTGTAACCATCATAGAAGCAAAAGATTTAACCCTGTCTTTTGCTGCTTTTGTTTTCGCAAGTCCGCCCAACTGAACTTCGATCATATTGCCATTGGCGGCTTCCACCGAGAAGTCCGCATCAGCTTTTTCTACAGCCATAGTGGCTGTAGTTGCATCTTCATTCATTTGAATATTACTGCCTGTATCTGTTTTATCCTTGTTAGCTTCTTTGGCAATTTTAACACTGTCGGGGTTCGACTGCTTGTTTTTACATGCAATTACACCCGCAATTAGCATTATACAAATTAAGAGTTTCATAGTTTTACTATTTAAATGATTCAATAGCATACAATTCTACATACTATTTACTAACACAAAAGCTGCGCCATATGGATGGCGGAACAATGGATATGGCAAGCGAATTGATGCAGATACCTTTAAAAGTATTGTATGAAAAAGAATTCAATCATTCCTTCAACAAATGCTAAAGCGCAAAAAGACAAGCATATAAGGCCGGAAAATAAAGATAATCTTGACAGTAGAAAAAATGAAGAGCAGGATATAAAAGCTGATGATATTACACATAATAAAAAAGAAACAAAAAATAAGAAGGCCTTTCAACACAAAGAACATTAATGAACATTAATCATCATTCAAATGTTTTTTTATGTCAGTTGTAACAGATGTATCGATAAATGTGGTTAGTCTGGCATTTAGCCAGGGTGGGCATATTCCTAAAAGGTATTCCTGCGAAGGCGAAGATGTAAATCCTTCCCTTGAAGTAAGCAATTTGCCTCCAAATACAAAAACATTAGCTGTAGTTGTAGAAGACCCTGATGCACCGCGTGGAATTTTTGATCATTGGATCGTCTGGAATATTCCGCCTAACGAACCCATTGCTGAAAACAGCGTACCGGGCGTTAATGGCGTTAATAGCTTTGGTACAGAAGGTTACAGGGGACCATGCCCACCTTCAGGCTCACACCGCTATTTTTTTAAAGTATATGCGATAGATAGTCAGTTAGATCTGCCAGCCGGTTCAAATAAAAAAGCATTACAACAGGCTATGCAAGGCCATGTACTTGCTTATGGCGAGTTAATGGCCCATTATAAAAAGAGTAATTCATTATAAAAAGGGTATTTCAGTAGGTTGGGAAAATTTGCCTCGTATTGAGTAAATACGGCAACTAATAAAGGGCTCCTTTTCGGGAGCTTTCTTTTAATTATTTTATATTCGATGCAACAGGCTACTCACTCCGATCTCAAACTCTTTACCGGATTGGCAATGGCGGCTTTTATTGCCTGGATACTTAAAGTAGCCAATGCAATGATAAGTGAAATAATTCCTGCCAAAGCAAACATCCACCACTGAAGGTGAATACGGTATGCAAAATCTTCCAGCCATTTATTCATTACCAGCCAGGAAACCGGAATAGCAACCAGCAGAGAAATGAAGACCACTTTCAGCAAACTTTCAGTTAACAGGGAAACCATGCTGCCTACGCTTGCGCCAAGCACCTTTCGAATGCCAATTTCTTTCACCCGTTTTCCAACCGTAAAAGTGATCAGTCCAAATAAACCCAAACAGGCAATCCCTATCGTAAGAAGGGTAAACACAAGCAATACCTGTCCCTGTTTTTCTTCAGCCTTGTATTGAGCTGCGAAATTCTGATCCAGAAAATGATATTCAAAAGGAGAAGATGCATCAAATTTTCTAAAGGTGTTCTCTACAAAGGCCAGTGCCTGGGTGAGGTTATGTTCATCGAGCCGCACGTATATGTTATCCCTGTCGGTTACCTGTTTGGGAAGTTCCATGACCGTTGGTTCCACCTTGTGTTGCAAAGAATAGATATGGAAATCTTTTACCACGCCAATAATATTTGCAGAATAAAACTTTCCGGTTGAATCTTTCCCCCTTGAAATTCTTTTACCCATTCCTGAGGCCCAACCATGTCTTTTAATGAAAGCCTCGTTCACAATGACTCCATTATTATCAGAAGGAATATCTTTTGAAAAATTCCGGCCTTCCAACAATTTGATCTGCATAGCCGGAATAAAATCAGCATCGATGGTCAGTCCATATGCAAGGTTGGAATGTTCGTCGAACACGCCATTCTTTTCTACGCTGTAATCCAGCATCCCGATATTATTATTGCCAATGGGATTGCCTGCAGAAGCTACAGCTCTCACGACCGGGTTTTGCAGTAATGCGGTACGAATGGCAGGAACCTTTTGTCTTACATCTCTTGAATCCAGGTGAAACGTGAGCATCTGTTTTTTATTAAATCCAAGATCTGTATTCAACATATAATTAAGCTGCAAGTAAATGACCAGGGAAGCGGTGATCATAACTACCGTTACGGCAAACTGAAACATCACCAGGGACTTCCGAAAAAGTGATTGTGCATGTACATCACCCAGCTGGTTTTTTAAAGCCGGTATTGTTTTAAACTTCGATAAGAAATAAGCAGGGTACCATCCACCAATCAGCGCAGCAATAAAAGAAAATGCAAGCATTAAAAGTAGGGTACGGGCAATACCAAACTGCCAGATAGAGAGTTGCTTTCCGGTAATCTCATTGAACAATGGCATTACAAGTGAAGCCAACAGGATGCTGATACCGGCCGCAAAAAATATGGTGATAATAGATTCAGTCAAAAAAAGACCGATCAGACTGTTTCTGCTTGAACCGATTATTTTTCTCATCGCTACTTCACGCAATCGTACTGAAGCCCGTGCGGTAGTAATGTTTATATAATTGATGAGTGCTATTATGAATACAAGCAATGCTACAATGGATAAAACATAGATGTATTTAATATCACGGTTCTCACTCAACTCATAAGCCAGATGAGATTGTAAATGGATAGAAGTTAACGGTTGTAGCTCTAACGTGAAATGTATATTCTGCGCATTTATGGTCAGGTATTTTATAACAAAAGCCGGCATCTTTGCCCGCAACCGGTTTATGTCTGCATTCTTTTTAAGCAGTATGTATGTGTAGATGCTCAGGTTGCCCCAATCGCCTTTATAATCAGCAGGAATAGCACGGATCGCTTTAAAAGAAAAATGGCAATTAAGGGGTACATCTTCAACAACGCCTGTTACAATGGACGGCGCTTTGTCGATATATACCGTTTTATTCAGCGCAGCATTGGGGTCAGCAAAAAGTTTAGCGGCAAGCGTTTTGGTAAGAACGATACTGTTTGGTGTTTGCAAAGCGTTTACGGAACCTGCCAGGAAGTGATAGGTAAAGATGGTGAAGAAAGAAGGGTCTGAAAGAAATATAGCGCCCTCTTTTATTTTCTTGTTCTCAAATTCAATAATGCCTCCACCTTCTGCATCGATGCGCAGGGCATTTTCTACCTCAGGAAAATCCTTTTTTAGCGTTTCCGCTGCAAGTCCGGATGTGCCGGTAATATCAAACTTGTTATCGCCCCATTGCCCGTGTGAAACCAACCTGTAGATCCGGCCGCCCTTTTCATGATACCTGTCGTAGCTCAACTCATCCGCAATAAAAAGGGCGATTAGCCAAACGGCAATGAGGCTTAATGCCAGTCCCGAAATATTAATAAAGGAAAAGACCTTTTGCCTCCTTAAATTTCGCCATGCGGTTTTGAAAAAGTTTTTAAGCATACTGGTATCGCTTTCAATAAATTAAACCTATAATGAGCCAAATTAGTTGTTCTATGACAATCAGTCAATTAATGTTTTACTATAGGCGGGTGGTGTCCGTTTTTGATACTGTATTGTGCGCTTTTGGGACAGAACCAGGGACAGCTATATGGCCTGTTTGTTGCGTAAACTCATTTATAAAGCTTTATGAATGAGTCATCGAATACCTCGCGAAGCCTATAATATAGAAATTATCTCGGCGCCTTCTATACTGGGCCTGCGACCTGCAGGGGTACAGGACCTTGCTAAAAGCCTGTTGGCCGCCGGGTTAGAAGCGGGTTTACAGGTGAGGCATCCTGTAAGGCATGTTGATACATTGAATGAATTTTATAGTGACCGACGGGATCCGCAAACAAATTGCCTGAACCCGGAATTGATCAGGGAATTCTCACTCAATTTGGGTGAAGCTGTAACTGAAGCAGTCAATGAAGGTCATTTCCCTTTGATTCTAGGAGGTGATTGCAGTATCCTTATCGGGATTATGCCCGCATTAAAACTAAAAGGTTCGTATGGCCTGATCTTCGTGGATGCGCATGCAGACTTTTATGAACCTGAAAGATCTACAACCGGCGAAGTGGCCGATATGGATTTGGCCATTGTAACAGGCCGCGGTCCTTCTGTATTGACTAACATTAACAATCTTCAACCATATGTAAAAGATGGACATGTAATTCACATAGGACAACGGGACATAGAAGAAACAATAAAGTATGGTAGCCGCGATATAAGGAAATCGGGTATTACCTGTTTTAGCCTGAATGATATTGAAGAACAGGGAATAGAAAAAATCACGGCTGCTGCTTTACGGTATGCGCAAGGGCTAGGCGTTGAGTCTTTCTGGATACATTTTGATACAGATGTATTGGCTGATGAAATAAATCCCGCCGTAGAGTACCGGTTACCGGGCGGTCTTTCGTTTAGTCAGGTTGAACATCTCATGCGTAAATTGCTTACTTCAGTAAATATTGCCGGAATGAGCGTTACCATTTTCAATCCCCGGCTCGATTCCGATGGCAGTATAGCAAGGAATATTGTAGAAAGTATTGGCTACATGTTTAGGAGCGTTTAACGGGGGCTATGAACCGAACTTGAAAGAATTTCGATACCTTTAAGGTAGCTTTTTTGATGCTTATGACAGATAGAATAAATAATGCATTTGATGAAAACCGGGATTATAGTAGCATAAGTCCCTCCGCAAAGTCATTACTGATGATGAAGGGGTACACCAATATCCCTTATGCCAGGCAGATGGCTGCGTTTATGCAGGGCCCGGAGCCGTTCGACCTGAACTTTGATGACAAAGATTTTGGTTTTTGGCTACGTGTCATGCATTTTGAAAGCCGCTACTGGAGCATCGACCAACTGCTGAAGCAAACAGATAATAAAAATATCATAGAACTATCATCGGGTTATTCATTGCGCGGACTGGATATGTGCAACCGGGAAGCCATTCATTATATAGATACCGACCTGCCTGAAGTAATTGCAGCCAAACAACAGATGATCAGCAATCAATTACCAGGTGACAACGGAAAAGGCAAACTGGAATTGGTACCATTAAATGCCATGGATGCAGCTGCATTTAATAGCGTCGTAAACAAGTTTGCCACTGGGCCCGTAACAATTGTGAACGAAGGTTTGCTCATGTACCTTAATCAGGAGGAGAAAAAGCAACTTTGCCAAACGATACATCATTTGCTCAAAGAGCGAGGCGGTTGCTGGATCACTGCGGATGTATATATAAAGCGTTCACTCGAAGTGCAACAGGCTTTTCCGCATACCAGGGGGGAGACCGCGTTCTTTGAGCAGCATAATATAGAGAACAATAAGTTTGACAGCTATCAGGCTGCTGAAACCTTCTTTAAAGAGCAGGGATTTGAAATAGTAAAAGAAGCCACGCCGAATTTTATGGAGTTGAGTGTACTGCCTCATTTACGCAAGACCATGCCGCCCGAAATTCGAAACAGTAAGACCCCGCCGCCTAAAATACAAGCTACCTGGATGTTAAAAGTATAATATTATTAAGTAATATTTAAAGGTGTAAGCGGCGCAAGACCAATTATAATCGGGTATGCTTATCTTTTAATAAAAGCTTTACATGACAGGCCAGCGCATTTTTATCATTAGTTTTTTATCTTAGCCTCATGAGACCCCTTCTGTTTTTATTAGCCATTATTTTTTCGTTAGAAACCTTCTCCCAGAGAATTGAAAAATATTACGATTACCGGGGGAAGGACACAACCCCCGAGAATGCGCGCTTCTATGCAACTATTGAAAAGACAGATTCAGGCTGGAATCGCCACGACTATTTTATCCGGGAAAAATCGTTGCAAATGAAAGGTACCTATGACGATAGTGTCTGCAAGAAACCGAACGGAGCGTTTCGTTATTTTCATTCCAATGGGAGCTTATCGCAGTCTGGCCGTTATATCCATGGAAAGAAGGATGGTCTTTGGGTGAGTTATCATTATAATGGTATGATCAGCGATTCCACCGCTTACAGCAATGGTCATAAGACCGGCGTAAGCTGTAAATGGTATGAAAACGGTTATCCCTCGGATTCGTCCATCTGGAATGCGGATGGTAGCGGGGTAGAGGTAGGCTGGTTCAATAATGGTACCCCTTCTTATGCGGGCAGCTACGGCCCACGTGCAAAAAAGCAGGGTAAATGGGTTTATTATCATCGTAATGGCAAGCCAAGTGCTATCGAGTTGTATACCGATGGGGTATTGATGAACAAGCATTATTTTGATGAACAGGGCAATACCACTGATACGGTGAACAAAGACAGGCGTGCCAGTTATCCCGGCGGCCCAACATCCTGGCAAAAGTACCTGAACAATCAACTTTCTTTTCCCAGAGATTACAAACTCGTCAATGGAGATAAAGCCATTGTGGTGATAGAAGCTATCATTGACGAAGAAGGCAATGTAACAAACGTTACCGTGGGTACATCATTTCATCCTGCTTTTGATAAAATTGCTGTTGATGTTATTCGCAAATCACGCCAATGGGAGCCTGCTATTCAACACAACAGGAAAGTACAATACAAAATAAAGCAACCTGTGTTTTTTGCGCAACGTACACAGGGATGAAAACGGCCTTTTTTGTAATATCAGGAAGCTAGTGTTTGTCCGGACCGCAGGTCGGTAGTAGGAACCACTCTGTAATTCAGGGCGGCAGTTGTACCACAGGTTACATCAACCGTAACACCCGTTATTCTGCGAGCCATATCAGAACACAGGAATACCGCCAGGTTCGCTATATCTGCCATCATCGGCAATTTTTTTAGCATAGTGTCTGCTTCCATTTTTTGAAGGGCAATCTCCATTTCGCGCGGCATTTGCTCAAGCGCTTCTTTAAATACCCGTGAGTCGGGCGAACCACCCGACCGCATATTTACCACCCGAACACCATAAACGCCTAACTCTGAAGCCAGGTTCTGCGAAAAGGTTTCTATGGCGCTGCAAGCCGGCGCAAATCCGCCCGTATATGGATAGCCGATGCCACCGGGCGTTGCCGTCAATGATAAAATAACGCCCGATCCCTGCTTCATCATTATTTTTCCGGCGGCAATGGCTGTCAAAAAACGGGTTTGCATCATTAAGGTAATGGGGTTTATAAAATCATTCGCCGACATAGTTGTCAATGGAATATTTTGAACCACATTGGTACCGGTAGCGTTGAATGATATATCTACTGAGCCGGCTTGCTGTACCACCTTTTCCAAATGACTGTTGACTGCTTTTTCATTTAATGCGTCTACCTGATCTACTTCTGCACGACCGCCAGACGCGAGGATCTCATTTGCTACTTTTTGCAGTGAGTTGGTTGTACGGCCAGTTAAAAAAACGTTGGCGCCATAATTGGCCAGTGCTTTTGCAACGGCCCCGCCCAGGGAGCCACCGGCGCCATAGATAACTGCATTTTTATGCTGAAGCATTTTATACTGTTTTAATGAATGACAGTTTGATCATTGTAAACCTACAATTAAAGCGGCTTTTCAGCGGGGCCAATTGCGACAATCAAGGGGGGATATTGCGACAGGCGCTACAGGGAGAATCATGTTATATTTTCGAAATCATACTTTCTTCAATATTTTTACGGCTGCTAAACTGAAAGTATATGAACGGCCAATATAGAAAAGATGTTTATCCAGGACTGGAAGTGGCGATTATCCTTAAAAAAGACCAGCGTTCGGGGAAGTTAACCTATGGTATCGTGAAAGATCTGCTAACCTCGGCGGCCTATCATTCGAGGGGGATAAAAGTGCGCCTGGAAGATGGGCAGGTTGGCCGGGTGGCGGAAACGGATGTGGTGGACCCGGATGGGGAATAGAATAGCTTCAGTTGATGCACGTATTTTTACATACTTGTGATGATTACAGGCACGCACAATCTGCGTATTTGCTCTGATAACAGGGCTCGAACCTGTGTCCGCCCGGTCCAAGAGCCGGGAGCTCTACCACTGAGCTATATCAGAAACCGGAGATAGGTGCAGGGCTCGAACCTGCGTCCATTCGGGTAAGAGCCGAACGTTCTACCACTGAACTAACCTATCTAATTTTTTTCAGGATAAATCGGATTAACGTTTTTTCCCGAATAATATTTATGTCTTTTTAGAACTGTTGCCAGGAATGGATTTGATACCGCGACACCGTGAACAAGTTCTGGTGTCGGTTTAAATGCTGCTACGCTATGAATCCGTGGTGCAATCCAACCCGACTTTTCAGGATCAAGTCCTGCTTCTTTACAATACTGTATAACCAGGTCTTTGTTACAAGCTGCTTTGTTTTGAAATACTTCCCAGGGTAATGGTAACTTATTCCAGACTTCAGTATTAGGATCAAGTTTACCTCCAGTAGACAAATGCCAGGCTACTACATCTGCAGCCATCAGTCGTAACACCTTTCCAAAACAAATATCGTCAAGTATATAATCAAGCCCTAAAGAATAAATTAAATTCATCCAATTATCTCTTGCCTTATTCCAGGCTCCTGCAGTATTGTTCCAGGTTGTTGAGTCGTTACCTTTTTTTACAACCATAGACTGCTTGTTTATATTGCTAACTGACCAAACTTCATCGAGCAATGCAGCAATCTCCTGTAGAATGCTTGTCCACCGGCCCAAAAGCAATCCTTTTTGCTCATCAGTTAATTTTGATAATACTTCCTGACTTGTGTAGATATGTGAAATTGCCCACCAATTTGTATTATTAGATGATTCCGGTTTTGATATTTTCAAAAAGTCGAAGGGCTTTGTTGTTTCACCTTTGCATCTATTAAGTAACATTTCACAAATGGTGTCAAATGGTTTTTCCTGGCTTGTATTTGTAAAGGCACTTCTTAGATTACAACGGGAATTATAGTAAGCAATAAAACAAGCCGTATTTAAGTCTGAAGAAAAAGTATCAAAGTCTAATGTATGGGCTAAACCATGTTTCCCTATTTTTTGAAACTCTATCTTTTTGTTTTCACGAATGAATTTTTGCAATTTTTCTTCTAATCGTTTAAGAAGCCTCCATTTCTTGTTATAACTGCGTTTGGACAAGTCCAGGTTGATTTCTTTTCTTTGACTTTTGTTTAATCTGCTTTTCTTAAAATCGTTTTCTCCAACCTGTTTGTGAATAATGGGAGAAACGTAGTTTATAAATGCCTCAATGTTATTTTGATCATTGTAATCTACCTCGTTGGATGGTTCAAGTTTGAAGATTTCAATAGCTTTTGAAACTTGTTTACCTGCCCCCTTTGCTTCAGCAAAAGTTTGTAGCATTGAAGTATAACCAGACAGTTTATTATTAAGCGAACCTTTGGTGGCCTGCTCCAGAATTAAACGTTCTTTATTTGTTAAACTGTTCTTTGTCAGTTCAAAAACCATTTCAGCAACGTCTTCTGGTCGTTTGCGTTCGTTTAAAGTTTTATATAATTTCTCAATCGCCGTCATATTGTCTGTTTATACCGCTGACAATATAATGAGGTTTATTTGAAATAGGAAATGGGGCAGCGAGATATTTAGGTGTTGATAATAAGTAAATGGTTCCTTCCAGAGCCTTTTCCTGTGTGCACCTATTTCCCCTACATTTCAACGGGGTTTCTTATTGATGGCATTCGGCGCATACCCGAAATGCTTTTTAAAGGCATGCGAAAAATGGGATAGGTTTTCAAAGCCTACTTCAAAATATACATCAATCGGTTTGCGCTGCTTTTCTTCAATTTGATAATGTGCGAGCTCCAGCCTTCTTTCCGTTAACCATTTTTGGGGTGTCATTTGAAAGGCTTTTATAAAATCTCTTCTGAAAGTAGCCACACTGCGGCCGGTCAAATAACTGAACTTTGTCAATGGCATGTTGAACATATAATGCCGTTCCATAAAATCAGTGATATCTATTTTTCCCGGTTCTTCGAAATTAGCCAGTAAACTATCCAGGTCCCGATCAATCGATCGCAGGATACTGATAGCTTCTTCAATTTTAATGGATGCAATATTTGCAGGCAGGCCCTCTTCCAGGTCAAAATAGGGAATGAGCGATGCCAGGCAACTTTCCAGTAAGGGATGTTTTCGAAAAACATGTGTTTTATGGATCGGCTTTGCACTACCGGTAGCTTTGTGCCTGCTGTAAAAATCCTGTAACCGCTCCCTGGTAATATGCATGGCAACGGACTTATGGGGCTTCCCCTCACTGGGATAGTTAATGACAGTGACCAGCTGATTGCGTGGAATTAGAAAGATATCTCCTGCTTTAAATAGGTAAGTGGCATCGGACTGAATGATCCTGGTTTCGCCGGAAATAAACCAAACCAACATATGATGTTCAAAAACCACTTCCGTTTTAAAAAGCTTTCCATTATAAACGGACAGTTTAATATCAGGGGTTATATATTTAGTTTCGAATTCCATGCGTTCAGGAATGTAAATTTAAAAATAAAGAAGCAATCAATTGGCATCAAAGGTAATACCCGTCATTTCCTCACTGAGCTTCCATAACTTTTTTGCATTTTCAGCCTCGACCGAGTAAGGTTGTACACCTCTCGATGATGAAGGATCGCTGTAGTTGTGCTCTATATTTCCTTCATCCAGTTCGGCTATATCCCCATCTTCACAATATACGCCGCCCAAATCGTTTAATAACGCACTGGTTGCGCACCATACTGTAGTAGCAGCTCCCTGTGCTACCGTCTTAAGTTTGGCGGCCACTTCGGGGTATATATCTCCGTTTTTATCATGGGTGCCCATTTGCTGAAATAATGCCATAGGAGCTACACGTCCAAGATCGGTACCATTTACCGAGCCGGGGTGTAATGAAAATGCCCGAACACCAAACGCCTTACCACGATGGTCCATTTCAACAGCAAAAAGATTATTGGCTGTTTTGGACTGTCCATAACCTTGTAACGTTTCGTATGCGCGTTTTGTAAAATGGGGATCATCAAAATTGAAGGGCGCCATCTGGTGGCCAAATGATGAAACGGTTACTACCCTGGCGCCGTTGGCATTCTTTAATGCAGACCAAAGCCTTGCCGTTAGTTGAAAATGCCCTAAATGGTTCGTGGCGAACTGCGATTCATATCCGCGTTTATCCCGCTGCAAAGGAACCCACATAATACCTGCATTATTAACCAGCATATGCAGCTTGTCATTTGAAGTAAGAAACTTTTTCGCAAAAGCATTTATTGATTCCGGATCCATCAGGTCCATTGTTTCAATAACAACATTTTGTATCCCTTGCAAGTTCTTTGCAGCCTTGTTGATGTCACGAGCCGGTACAATTACCCGTGCTCCGGCCGAAACAAAGGCTTTTACTGTTTCCAGTCCTATACCTGCATAACCACCCGTAACAATAGTTGTTTTACCGGTGAGGTCAATACCTTTTATTACATCTGCAGCGGTTGATGTTGCATTGAACCCGCTACCAATTGGCTTTTGTAAAGCGCCGTTATAATTGTCTTTTGTATTCATTGTTTTAAATATTTTATACCACAAAGCTAAAGACGGCAAGAAGAAGCCATTTTGTTTAAAACGTCAGATTACTTTGTTTAAAACGTCAATTTTTTATTGGGATTCCCACATTACTTTTTCGTGAACACCGGGGGCTTTATAGAAATATTTCGTATATTTCTATAAGTCACCTTTTAACCAATTAAACCCTGCGCTTATGAGTTTTCGCTCGTCGACCTATACTAATTTTATTGCTGCATCGGGCCCTTCGCAAACCCGCTTCTTTCCACAGTATACAGATCAAAGCACGCAGTTCGATATCATCATCGTAGGTTCAGGGATTGGTGGGGGTGTGCTGGCAGATGATCTGGCTGACCGGCTTGGCACTAACAAACGGATACTGGTACTTGAAGCAGGGTCTTATATTTATCCAACGCATGTATATAATATCTGCCGTTTTCCGAATTCGCAATTGGCCAAACATTTTGCCTGTGATACCTTCTGGCAGTCAGGCAACGATAATAGCGCTGAATATATCCATGAAAAACCACAGTTGAATTTAGGAGGACGGTCCATTTTTTGGTCTGGCCTCATCCCAACGGTTCAACCCTGGGAACTGGAGTTTTTTCCTACGGGGGTGCGACAGGATCTGGCAAGCGGGCTCCTGGCTAAAGCTGGTGAAAAGATGAATGAATCAGCAACTATGGGAACGGTGGCACAGGCTATTGTAAACAAGCTTAAACAGAGTTCATTGGTTCAGGACTTTTCCATTCAGGAAACACCGCGGGCATTGCATCAGCCGTATCTTTCACCTGATGGTACACCAAAGGACAGGTTCTTTACAGAGCCCACCGGTGTGTTCAATACAGCTGAACTGCTTATCAACCAGGCTGGGTTGATCTCTGATCAGAACCAGGGAAAAGGAGGCGGGCTACATTTATTGTTGAACCATTTCGTTGAAGATGTGCAGATCGGTGCGGGTGGAAGGTATGCGCTTATTACCAGCAACACGCTCAATAATCAAATCAGTACCTACCACGCAGATGTCGTTGTGTTGGCTGGTGGGTCAATAGAAAGTCCCAAGCTGCTGCGTCGTTCATCAGGTCTTTTTAATTCATTGCCCAATACAACACGCGACCTGGCAGGAGTGGGTTTAACAGATCATCCTACCACGAATGAGCTTACTACCATTGTTACAAATATTGGCAATGTAGATATACCCAAAGATTCGCATGCGAAAATTGTGTTTTACTCACGGGGGCTGCGCGATCAGCAAAACCAGATCCGTTTTCCTTTTAATGTAGAGATGAATATCAATCATGAATACTGGCATTTACGTGAGAATGATCCGAGCGCCCCTGGAACGCCTATCGTCACAGATGGTGCATCCCGGCTAGACATCAAATTTAGTTTTGGGAATTGCCTGGATGATAATAACCGGATCATGCCCCCGCCGGCTTTCGGCTATGTACCGGAAATTAAATTCAGGAACCAGAAGTGGTTGAGTTATTTACGGGACGTTCGCTTTCCTGCATTGGCAGGATGGAACAAAAGCTTTGAACAGATATTTGAAGTATTGAACTCGGTTACCTACCAGATATTTTCTCAATTTCAAAATAATGGACAGGAGGCGCGGCCCATCGTAGAGAATGGCCGGGAAAGCTGGTTTGGCGTAAATGGAAAAGGTTTTGGTTCTGGTACGGTACATCACGCTGTGGGCACGCTGAGAATGCCTTACCGTACGAATTACAATGGAAACTTTGGTGCACATGCTGTAGTAGATGAAGACCTGAAAGTAATAGGTACACAAAACCTGTATGTTTGCGACATGTCGGTAATGCCATTCAGCTCAGCCGCCAATCCTGTAAGAACACTGGTAGCACTGGCGCTTAGGTTGTCGGGAAAAATTGGGTAGGGACGTTGTAGACGTTAACCTAAACCAAAAAGCTGCCAAAATATTGACAGCTTTTTAATTAGATAATAGTATAAAAGACTTATTACGATTTAATAAAAGCTAAAAGGTCCGCATTTATTGTGGCGGCTTCTGTGGTTGGCATTCCATGTGGAAAGCCCGGATAAGAAATCAATTTTCCATTTTTTAAAAGCTTTACTGCCTTTGCGCCGGTAAGAGCGATAGGAACTATCTGGTCATCATCGCCATGCATGACCAGTACTGGTATGTCCACAGCTTTAAGATCTTCTGTAAAATCTGTTTCTGAAAAAGCCTTGATACAATCGTAATGCGCTTTTATTCCACCCATCATGCCCTGGCGCCACCAATTATCTCTGATGCCTTGCGACACTTTTGCGCCTTCCCGATTGTATCCATAAAATGGAATTGTAAAATCCTGAAAGAATTGAGGACGTTGTGTGGCGGTACCTATGCGTATGTCATTGAATACAGACATAGGAATGCCTTCGGGATTATTCTCGGTCTGTACCATGATCGGCGTAACCGCACTTATAAGCACAGCCTTAGCTACCCGGCCTTTTCCATGTTTTGCAACATATCGGATCACTTCGCCGCCTCCGGTTGAGTGCCCGACATGAACCGCATTTTTTAAATCAAGCGCTTGTGTTAATTCTGCAACATCAGACGCATACGTATCCATGTCATTTCCATTGGCAGTTTGTGATGATCTTCCATGCCCTCTTCGGTCATGAGCAATGACTCTAAAGCCGAGATTAAGGAAAAACATCATCTGGGCATCCCAGTCATCACTTGATAAAGGCCAACCATGATGAAAAACGATCGGTTGTCCTGTTCCCCAATCTTTGTAATAAATTTCGGTACCGTCTTTTACTGTAATTTGAGCCATGTGTTTTTGTTTTAATTTATTATTAATAAAGTTTGGCCAGATTATTCCATTTCAATCGTCAATACCTGAGCGGTGTATGTTGAAGGGATGGTAACTGTAATTCCTGTTTCCATTAATGTTTTTCCGCTGTATATACCAAGCGTTTTACCAGTTTCAAAAGAATATATTTTATACCGGTTCTGTGGCTGAAGGCATGGAATTTTAAAAGTGCGTTGCCTGTCAGAAGAATTATTGCGATAAAAGAACATAAGCCCGCCTTGCTTTTCGGTATTGATCCGGTAGCATCCATCCCAATTATTAATTGTTGGCCGATCGAAAATATCATATAGCTCATAATAACGTGAATATTGATATTTTGCTTCGATTTGTTTCAGGTAATTATTCCATTTGTTAAGAAAGTTTTGTTGTTCTGAAGTTAATTTTCTTGGGTCACCAACCATCACCAGGGCACCCGATGCCAGTGAAAAATAAACGTATTTATAATTGGGAAAATCAATATACTGATTTCCTATTAACAATGTACTGTTTGGAATAACGCGTGCACGATCATAATTCATTTGGCGAATAGAGATGGGACCAACAGGTGGTTCAAATTCAAAGTTTGTGAGCCAATCGTAATCGGCATGCTCGAGCAACGCATAATCTGCAATATTGTATCGTCCCCATGTTTCAAAAGTGCAATCGATTAGTATTTCCGGAAATGACTCATGCAAATCATCCATCAATTGCATGCATCTTTCATAAATTGTCCAATAAGATGATGCCCGGTCCTTATACAATTTGGAATCGTTGGTTTCATAGTCGCCGGAATGATCGGGCTGATGCACATAAGCCGAAGCAGCAACAGACAAATCGAGTTTCACATAAGTAACACCCAGCTGTTTTATATAGGTGCTTATACAATTTTTTATGTGATCATAATAAGGTGAACCAAGTGACATTGTACTCAACGCGGCTCCCCATCCGGTACCGTCTTTATTTATTCCCAGGCCGTGCAGGTTGGCGGTATTACCCTTATTGTCTTTGATAAGCCACTCCGGGTGCTGTAGGGCAATCTTGCTTTTTGCATTTACACCTGCAACTGTAAACCATATTCCAACCTGCATGCCTTTGCTTCGGATATAATCACATACTGTTTTTAGTCCGTTTGGAAATTTGGAGCTGTCAGGAATAAAATCACCGGAATATTTATACCAGCCCGCATCTAAAATAAACAGGTCGCAACCTGTTGTCGACAATTTATCTGCACAATCTATGATGAGCTTTTCATCGAGGGTATCTTCAAAGGGCCTCCAGGTGTCGTATAAAAATAAAGGCCTGTTGTTTTTAGTGTATAAGCTCACGCCAAGATATTTCCTCACAAAATCTTTATACGAACCCTCAAAGCCATCCTGCCATTTAAATGAATTAAAAACGTAGATAAATGTTTTGGGACTACTGAATATTTTTCCGGGCTGCACCCATGTTTTGAAAGGAAATGTTTCATTGATGTGCCGCATGCCAACCTGTATGCATCCGTGAATGTTCGTGTAAATTTCAGTGTTCTTCAAAACGCTTGGCGCTTCGTTACCAAAAATGGCGCCTTGCCCCGCAGTAAGGTTAAACAACATGATGGCAGCATCGTTATAATCGCCTTTGTAAGGTATACGGGTTATGTTGTTTCCATAATTGAAATACACTTCGTTCATATATTTATCTACAACCTGGAAGCGCAGTTTTTCAACATCAAGATTGGTAAGTGCAATATCGGCAGTGCTTTTATTAATGACCTTTAATTGTTTGCGTACAAGCGGAATGGTTGCATAAATTTCATATAACAGTTGAATATAAACATTTGCAAAAGGTGTTTGAAGTGTTACTGTGAGCGTTTTTGTATCGTTGCTGTCTTTTATTGAATGATTGAGATACCTGCAATTGAGCCCGTTCACTAAACTGTCGTTGACGCAAATGTTAAATTCTTCTGTTGCCGGATTTACATAATTCTGTTTCGAAGCTTTATTTATAAATGTTTTTGTATAGAAACCATTGTTATTTTTCGAAAAATAAAACATTCGTGCTACTGCCTTGTTTTCAATGGTAATTGAATCGGTTTGCGAATAGGTAACCAGTGAAAGCAGTGGAAGAAGAAAAAGCAGTAGTTGTTTCTTCACGGTCAATGTTTTTATAAAAATAAAGAAAAATAATAGTGAAAACGGATAATACTATCGCAAACAACCGGGCGGGATGCCCGTAACAAAAAAAAGGCATCACTTTCGTGAAGCCTTTTTACAGTGCAGCGGGAGCGATAAAATATATAAATAATTATTGCTGGATTGCCTTTTTTTGATTTGCTAACATGAACGCATCATCGGCACCATCGGTCTTTGCTTTCTTAATAATGGCTGCCGCTACTTTTCTGCCCATCTCAAGACCTACCTCATTGTCTGATCTAAAATGTATGCCTCCCTGGAAGCGGGATTCTGCCCCTTCTTTTGCTCTTTGTCGGAAATAAGCGCTGTCTGCCGGAAAGAAATACGAATACAGCTCGCCCATGACGCCGCCAAGCATGGCATGACCTGATGGATAGCCGGGGAATGGCGGGGTATGAAACAGGACGGGACGGAAGGTGGTATCGTATTGATTCGGCCGAATGCCCCAGTAAGTGTATTTGGCGTCCCAGCAGGCTGTAAAGCCATCATAATATCCTATGGACACGATCGCATACAACCTGGCTGCCCGCGGCGGGTTCAGGTGAAGGTTATATTCGAATATTTTTTTTGACAGCACATCATCCTGCTGGCTGGCAAAATGAAAAGCGTTGGCTGTGGAACGGAACGAAGGTTTAAAATTTTTAAGTTCTTCCATTTCTTTTGCAAAATCTGGAGGTGGGCCGGGACGAAACTGGCTGCTGTTATCCAGTACCACGGTTTTATTATGACCTGCAAGCGGCCATGTCGGTTTCCCTTTCCAAAGACCTGGTTGCTGTGGCATTTTTCCATCCCAGGCAGTTTTAGGTATAAAATCTTTCGTGTGACCGATCTCTTTTTCGGCTATTCGTTTGCCCAGTTCAAAACCAGCACGCGTGTCGCTGGGAAAAGCCGTGCCGGCTGCAATACGTGAGGCCATGAGTTGCTGCGCCAGGCGGTTGACAGAATCGGCCAGGGAAGGGTAGAAATGCGAAATGAGCGTAACTGCCACGCCGGCTGCTACAGAGTGTTCACAGGGATAAGAAGGACTTTCAGGTTTTGGTACATAGGCCTTTATCCGGCTATCCGCAGCAAAGGGGCGAGGTCGTTTATAAGCATACTTGGTATCCCATGCAGCGATGGTTGCATCGTAGATGGCTACGCCAAGCAGCATGTTCGCCAGGGCCCCGTTATAGGTGGTGTCCTTCATCCATAAATTAAACATCATATCCTGCCACCGGTAACCGGGGGCGCCCGCATTCCAGTAATTGATCTGTTGCCAACCCGCTGCATCCAGGTTTTGTTGCAGGGAAAGTACCTGCGCAACTTCTTCCTTATAAGAGGATGGTGATGGTAAGCGATAATCCCTGCCCGATGTGATGAACCAGGTTTTCCAATTACCGGCAGTGGGTTCCAATTGTGCCTGCAGTTGAGCAGCCATTAATAGTATGGCCATCAATATGGGGAAATATTTTTTCATATACTATGTATTTTTAACAAGGATATCTAATTAAAGAAAGCAAGTAACGCCGATGTCAATAAACAGCGGTTTATAGTAAACAAACAGTACAATAGCGTCAACCAATAAAATGATTCAGGCAATAAAAAGGAAATGATTAAATTGATGCAATAGATGAAGCCATTACATGTTATAAAGAAGCATAAATTTTATATTCAGCTTGGGTTGGCCTGGCTATGCTTACAGCTGTTTATCGGTTTAATAAGACATCCCGGGGAGTTCCTGCTATGGTCGATCAATGAAATTTGGTGGACTGCTTATATTGTTATCCTCAATTTTATATTGTTCGAACACACTTTGCCTTTTATAATACGGAAAAGGAAAAGCATCTTTTACAATATTCTTCTTGGGCTTGTGACTATATGGGCCCATCTGATGTTGTATTCATTTGGTTTGTATGGCTGGAGATTGATTGGGATCCAATTACGTATTTACACTGCACTGGGAACCTTTTCTTCAACCGATGAAGGTTTATCTTATAGCATGGCATACAGCGTAGGTTCCATTTTCTTTTTTGGAATTATAAGGCATATTTACAGATATATAAAATTAAAACAATCAGCCCAGCAGTTGCGTATTGAAAAGCAGCAGGCGGAACTGAATTATCTCAAGTCGCAAACCAATCCGCATTTTTTATTCAACACGTTAAATAATATATATTCCCTGGCAAGGGATAAATCTGACCTGGCGCCTGAATCCATTTTACGGTTATCGAAGATATTGCGTTTTATGCTTTACGAAGCAGGTGGTGAGTATATTGCCATAGAACAGGAGCTAAAGATCCTCAGTGACTACATAGCCCTTGAAAAATTACGTTACGATGATTCTTTACGTATCAATTTTAACCATAACATTGAAGATATGAAGCAGGCATTACCGCCATTGTTGCTAATGCCATTAGTGGAAAATGCGTTCAAGCATGGTGTTTCGGAAACAAGAAACCAGCCGTATGTGGATATTCATCTTTCCGTTAATAAGCGACTGTTATCATTTGTTGTGAAAAATTCTACCGGGGAATTGGCTGCGGAAGAAAAGGGAAAAGAAAATATCGGTCTTTCTAACCTGAGACGTCAGCTGGAATTGCTCTATACAGATTATAATCTATCTCTTGAACAGGGCAATTTTGAGTTTACCGCTGTTTTGAAAATTAATTTGGCAAGCCATGTCTAGAATAAAGTGCATAATAATAGAAGACGAACCATTAGCCGTAAAGGTTTTGTCTGATTATATTTTGCTGGTACCATTCCTGGAATTACAGGGAACATTTAAAGATGCTATTCTTGCAACAGACTACTTGCGGCAAAATAATACCGACCTTATTTTTTTAGATATTCACTTGCCTAAATTAAAAGGCATGGCTTTTTTGAAAACACTTACATCTCCGCCTGCGATAATCATAACTACGGCTTATCATCAATATGCAGTAGAGGGGTTTAATTTAAACGTAACAGATTACCTGTTAAAGCCATTTGAGTTTGAACGGTTTTTAATAGCGGTAACCAAAGTGAAAACAGCACAAGCAGAAAAACAGCCACGTTATGAAAGCCAGGAGATAAAAGACTACCTGTTTCTAAATGTTCAGAAGAAGAAGGTGAAAATATTATTCTCAGAGATCGTTTATATTGAAAGTCAGCGGGAATACATCAAGATCGTTACCACCAAAAAAGAATACGTTTCAAAAATGGGTACGCATGAAATAGAGGCGCTTTTACCAGCCAATCTCTTTAAGCGAATTCACCGGTCTTTTATCGTTTCAGTAAGCAAGATTGAATCCTATACAGCTGAAACGGTGGAGGTGAATGGCATAGCTATCCCGGTTGGCAAAGCCTATAGAGATGTTATAGAGAATTTGTAGCTTTTAGACATCAGCCGACGGTCAGGCATAAACATTGATGCTAAATACTTAATTTGCTTTAATCCTGACCCGGAATAAATAAATTACACAATATGAGTAAGATCTTCTGTTTAGCGATTTGCCTTGCAGTAACAACCATTGCTTGTAAGGACAGCAATCAAAGGGCCGTGGAAAGCGCCAATGCGGATCCCGTCAAGACCGGCGATACGCTGGGTGGGCCTGTAGAAACTCAAACCCCCAACTCGACGTATAAGCCCGCCTTCCCGGGCCAGACGCGGATCGACCGGGTTATTACAAAAACACCGTATGAAGCCACCGTGATCACTTCCGATCTCAAATCACCATGGGGCATTGCCGTAATGCCCGACGGCCGGTTCCTCATCACACAGAAAGAGGGTACTATGCGCATCGTTACGGCTGAAGGAAAACCAGGTAACCCAATTACTGGGCTGCTACCGGTAAACAGCCGGGCGCAGGGTGGCTTGTTAGGGCTAACGCTTGATCCGTCTTTTGCCAGTAACAGAATGGTGTACTGGACTTTTTCTGAGGATATTAATAAAGGTACACTCACCAGTGTAGCAAAAGGCCGGCTTGCCAATGACGAACAACGGATAGAAAATGCGACGGTTATTTACCGCGCCACACCGGAACACAACAGCAACCTGCATTACGGCGGCAGGATCCTGTTCGACAAAACAGGCAACCTGATCGTAAGCACCGGTGAACGTTCTGACATCGAGACCAGGCCCCTGGCGCAATCGCTCAATGCTGGTTTGGGCAAAATCGTTCGCATAACTACGAGCGGACAACCGGCAAGCGGAAATCCTTTTGCGGGTCAAAATAATGTAAGGCCGGAAATTTATTCTTATGGACACCGTAATGTGCAGAGTCTGGCCTGGAATCCAGAAACCGGCGATCTGTGGGAAGGTGAATTTGGTCCACGAGGAGGTGATGAACTGAACCTTATTAAAGCCGGAAAAAATTACGGCTGGCCAACGATTACCTACGGCATTGAATACAGCGGAGAAAAAGTTGGCGACGGCATTACGCAGAAAGAAGGCCTGGAACAGCCGGTTTACTATTGGGACCCGGTGATATCGCCAAGTGGTATGACATTTTACAATGGCGACAACATGCCGGAGTGGAAAAACAATTTATTCATTGCTGCTTTGAACAAGCCACATGTTGTACGACTGGTCATTAAAAACAATAAAGTGATTGGAGAAGAAAGGTTGTTGGAAAAAGAAAGCCAGCGGTTCAGGGATATCACCGTTGGTAAGGATGGTGCGTTGTACGCCGTTACCGATGCCGGCAAAATGTACCGCATAGGAAAGAAGTAAGGAATATCATTCATACTTAAAAAATTAGAGAGTCCCGCCGTTAGCGGGGCTTTTTTGTTGCTAGCTGTGATATATTTGCCCTTTAAATATCAAGTAACAACATGCGCATAACAACTATTTTAGGGGTCGCTACCCTGACTATCACTATATTTTCCGCCATTTCTTTTGTTCCAACACCACCTGACAATCGTGCAGATACACCACCTAATCACCTCTTCACAGTAGGGGTTGGCGCCGCATTGATAGGAGGGTTATACGATGGAAACTATCCTTACAGCTTGCTTAAGAAACATGGCAATTTTGGATTAGGTGCTCCGGATAAACTGGATGGAGAACTTGTTGTATTCCAGGGAAAGATTTATCAAACCCAACACACTGGTAAAACTTTTGTAGTAGACGACCGGCAATTAACACCCTTTGCCATGGTCCATTTTTTTCAACCCGATAAAAAGATCACCCCTGGCAGAACAATGGACAAGAAATCGCTTTTCGCTTACCTCGATAGCATACTTACAAATGTGAACGGCCTGTATGCCATTCATATCAGTGGAAAATTCAGCTATCTTAAAACCAGGGCTTTCCCGCCGGTAAAAGCACATGACCATACACCACTGGCCGCCATGTTGCCGCTGCAACATTTTTTTGAATTTAGTAACGCGAAGGGTGACCTGATAGGTTACCGCCTGCCTTCATTTATGGATAATACCAATATTTCAGGCTATCATTTTCATTTTCTGTCTGACCAAAAAGATGCCGGTGGGCATATCATTGATCTAAAAGCAGACAGCATCACCATTGAAATTGACAGGCTCGACAGTTATACGATACACATACCGGCAAACAGTGATTTCGACAAGTTTGATTTTAAAAAGAACCGGGAAGAAGATATTAAAAGTGTGGAGAGGGGAGCAACAGGGAAGTAAATGAAAAGGCTGCCTCTTATTTGAGACAGCCCTTTGTTTTGATAATTGTACTGCAAAAAACCAATAGCTATTTTTTCACGATCCGTTTAATGATCTTTTTATCACCGTTAATAAGCTGCACTACATATATACCGGCAGGATATTTATTGATGTGTAATTTGTGAACATTGCCCGATGCCATTCCGGTGTAATAGGTCCTTCCATTAATATCGGTTACCACCACCTGAGTTCTTTGTGCGCTTTCAGGCAGGGTGATGGTTACTTCATCTTTTGCAGGAACAGGATATACCTGTATATTTTGCTCCAGGTTGTTTGTGGTAGTTATTGCGTTTGTTGATGTGCGAGCGGTAGCAGCTGTACCGTATACCTCCAACTCATAAATAGAATAACCATAATCAGAACCGCGAGCGGTGCCATACATGCGGACATATCTGCCTGTAGTTGTCAATCCCGTATAGTCATTGGTGAGCGAAGTATTTCCCTGGATATCTTTTACTGTTGTCCAGCTGGAATTATCAGTAGACACCTGTACCAGGAAATTCCTTGCATAGGCTGCTTCCCACACGAATTTAATGCGCGAGATATTGTATTGGGCGCCGAGGTCAACGGTGATCCACTGCGGATCAACATACAAGGTAGCCGACCAACGCGTAGTGGTGTTGCCATCCACGGCATAATTCCCTTCAAGCCCGGCTCCTTCAACAGAAGATACGGTTACATTTTTATTCAAAGCAATATTGGCAGCGGCAGTAACCTGTGTGCCGTACACTTCCAGGTCATAGATGGAATAACCATAAGTAGTGCCACGGGCAGTGCCGTAAATGCGTACATAACGGCCTGTAGCAGATAAGCCTGTGTAGTCGTTGCTTAACGAAGTATTGTTCTGCACATTTTGCAAAGTGTTCCAGTTGCTGTTATCGCTTGAAACCTGTACCAGGAAATTCTTGCCATAGGCAGCTTCCCAGTTGATGCGGATACGGTTGATGGCATAGCTGTTACCGAGATCAACGGTGATCCATTGCGGATCAACACCCTCTGCACTGGCCCAGCGGGTTGAACCATTGCCATCTACGGCGTTAGAACCCGGCAGGGTGCCGTCTTCAATAGAAGAAACAGTAACGAATTTGTTCAGGGCAATGTTTGTAGGATTAGGATTTGTTGGTCCACCAAAATCATCTGCCGGACTCAGTATATTGTTGCGAATAAACAAACCAGCTTCTTTCAGTCTGCTGGTTGTCCAGTTAGTGCCGGAGCAGGTACCGGTTGTCCAAACCGCACCGCTTCTGGCATCATCGCTATAGTTCCAGTTTGCCCAACTGATCTTTTTCGTGCGCATGAGGTCCATATACCGTTGCGACATGGTCATGTCGTTGGCGCCATCGCCGGAAGCTTCCTGCGTGCCAAATTCGGTAACGAAGATGGGCAGCCGGTCAGAAGCCCAGTCAAGATGGTTGAGGTAAGAATCCCGGTGGTCTTTGGCGTAAAAGTGAAAAGTGTACAGGATATTCGCGAAGGTAAGTGGACTGTTCACGATCTCCTGTGCGCTACTACCTTCTGACAGACCCAATGAAGACCAGGCCCTGGTGCCCACGATAATGGGAGCATCGTTGTCAATAGCCCTGATGACGGGGATCACCTGGTTGGCATAATTCTTAATGGTTGCCCAGCTTACATTGCCATTGGGTTCATTACAGATCTCATACAGGATGTTGTTATTGTTTTTAAACGTATTGGCCATCTCGGTAAAGAAAGTGATGGCGCGGCTGGTGTTGTAGTTGGGATCGCCGGGTGTAAGCATGTGAAAGTCGATCAGCGCATACATACCCCGTGAAGTTACTTTATTCACCAGTGTTTTTACCAGGTTGGTATAATAGGTGGGATTGGTTTCATAGCCCCCTTCCTGGATATACATGGAAATACGAAATACGTCTGCTCCCCAGTCATTCGCCACCGCATCGAGCGAGGCATCGGTCAAACACTGGTTATACCATTGAATACCGTGTGAACTCATGCCACGTAATTGAATAGGGTAGCCGTTCTTGTTGGTTAATTTGGTACCTACTACTGTTAGCTGACCGTTGGTGGCAACGGGTGTTTGCCCAAATCCACAGGCACAGAGGAAAAGGTTTACAAAGAGGAAAATTGGTTTCATTGGTCGTTTCATTAATTGGTTTATTTACATGGTTCAGAAAAAGACAAACGGGTTGGCCTCTCCTGTTATGAAAAGGTGACAAGTGTGCAGGGGCGTTTGAATTATTAACAGTGAAGAAGGTGCATCGTATGCATATAGCTTAGTTTAGCTATATATGTTATAGGGATCACAAATGTAGGAAACGACCAGTACTAATGTTGTCTTGTGGATAAGAATTCTACTTATTAGGTTTTAGTTCTATTTGATGGTTGGCTCTGGCAGACTGTTTATTATTTCTTTCTGGCTAAAAGTAGTTTATCCAAAATCTTTAAATAGATCCCGGTTGGAACCTGACGTTCATACTCATATTTTGTCTTATGAGCAATTACTAAGTCGAGCTTTGGTATAACCGTAATAAACTGTCCAAAAGCGCCACTGGCTGTATAGGCGCCCTCATAGAAGCCCTGGTTATAAGGGTTGTCCCAAACCCACCATAAATACCCATAACCAAAATGGAAGTAAGCCGTTTTATTTTGCTCTGCCTCTTTGAAAGTAGTAACCGGTGAAGTAGTGGTTGCCACCCAACTCGCAGGCAAAATCTGTTTTGTTTTCCATTTTCCCTTTCTAAGCATTAGATAACCAAGCCTGGCCATATCCCGGGTAGAAAACCACATGTGATAAGCAAGATATTTAGACCTGGTGGTGTCTCCTGTTTTTCGTTGTGCTTCTTTTTTCCAATCCTGCATTTGTAAAGGTTTTGCCAGAACAGAATCAATAAGGTCATAAATGTTTTTGCCTGTCTGCTGTTCAAGAATGTAGCCTGCTATGTTAAAATCCCAGTTATTATACAGCCAAAAACTGCCCGGTTGAATGCTGCCTCTTTTGGGTGCCATAGATGAAGCATCCCCTTCATTACTTGCCGGATGATAAACACCGGACCGGGCTGTGAGTAAATTTTTTATAGTTGCCTTCTTTTCTATAGATGCAAGTCCGCCAATATCATCCAATCTAAGTTGCTCTATTGTTGTACTTAGATTGATGGTTCCATTTTCCACAAACGGTCCGTAAAGCATTGAAAGGACACTTTTTCGACAGGAAGCTATGTAACTCAGCTCTTGAATGTCTCCAAATTCAAAAAGGGTTTTACCACTTTGAATAACCACCATTCCCGTTGTTTGAGCGCTATCGACAATAAAGCTGCGAAGTTGTCTAAGCTTATTTATGTCCCAGCCGTAATCACCTGGGTTTGACATTTTATCCCAGGTGCTATCTGGATACACATCAGTCGGGCTTTGGATTGTATTTAATGTTTGAGCAAAAGCCCAAAATGGTAGCAGTATAATAAGAAGTATGAGTTTTTGCATAGCTGTAATTTCGAGCAAGACAGTAATTGCTTCTATGTTCTGTATTATCCGAAATTACACCTTCCTTGCAAAATATTTCACTTCAATGATGCCTGTGAAGAATATCCGGCGTCAGCCCCGGTAACTTAACTTTATAACGAAACCTGCCATCAAATGCATCCTCTTCTTTCAAAAGCTCATGTTCCTTTTTGCTGATCCAGAATGTTTGTGTATAAGATTTACCGTTATATGATCCCGATGTTTCCAGCATCCAGCATGCTACTTGCCGGTTGTCCAGCGTACGAAGCGTTTCATTGCCCGTTACTTTATAGGTTACAAATTTTGGTGGAGATAAGCCTGCATCATAAAAATTAATCGCAAAGGTTTTTCCGATTGCCAGCGGAAGCATTTCAAAGGTTTCTATATCCAGATGCCAGTTAAAATTGGGACGGTCAAATGCCAGGTGAAAGTCTTTCTGGGTATTTCCGTCCACCGAATCAGATCCTTTAATATCTGTGTTACTCCAGTTATAGGCCGCTATTTTACCTTTAGCTGCCGCTGCATGATACAGCGGTGTAAAATCTTTCACGCTGCCAAGCGATACAAACGTTCGGTACTCGTTGCTATCAGGGGTGAACCAGTATTCGCGGATAGCAAATACGTCCGTTCCATCTTTCTTTTCGATGCTGATATCACGCACCCAATACTGGAATTGCAACATTTTGGTGTATTGGGGCCATTGGTGATAGACCAGGTATTGTTTAAGTCCCGGCTTAAGAGATCCTGTATTCAAATGCTTTGAGCCCGGATATACCGTATCTACCTGGGCAAATAAAAAGTTCTCACTGATTAACTGTAAGACCAATAGCAGGATAGTTATCAGAATCCATTGCCAATTTTTTTTCATGTGTATTGTATATGATGATTAGGGATGCATAAATTTCATGGAATCGGTCTGCATTTAAAAAAAGGTTCAATAAAAAGCTTATATTATTCAACAAGGCAACGACCTTCTTAAACAACCCTAACGGTTGAGAATAAAAGGCGAATGGTTGAAAAAAAGCAGCTATCATGAAATTCATTGTAATTTTAACGATGACTATTTTTAACGGGAATGCAAGGCCTGTACAGCTGCAGTATCTCATATGGGGGATCATGTTCCTGGTTACCTTTTTTTCAATGCTTCCTATGGATGGACCGGGGCAGTCGGCTATTTATGCAGCTTTGAATATCATCATCTATGCGATCATCGTTTATGGCAACCTCAATTTCCTGATACGGGTTTTTTATGAGAAAGGTCGTATTGTGCAATATGTGGCAGGTTCCATACTGTTCCTGGTGCTGATAGGTATTGCCAGGGCCAGTCTCTTACTATTTATCTATAACCGCTTCTTTGCAGAAAAGCCGGTACCACTTGGCATGAAAGCAATTGCCTACAGTATTTTTACCGGTGTAGTTGTATACGTTATCAGTTTTATCATCCGGCTGGCACTTCGCTACTTTACGTTAAAACAACAGGCCGATGAAATTATTGCCCAGAAAAGTCAGGCCGAGCTTAACCTGCTAAAATCCCAGGTACAGCCTCATTTTCTGTTCAATACCCTGAATAACATCTATTATGAAGCAATCCGCGAATCGCCCCGCACGGCCCTCTTTATTGAACGGCTTTCGGAGATCATGCGCTATTTTGTTGACGAAAGTCCCAGGGAAAAAGTAACGCTGGGCACCGAGATACAGTTCCTTGAGAATTATATTGCTCTTGAAAGGATACGCATACGCCACGAAGTGGCTATTACCTTTACCAGGCAATGCAATCCTGTTACAGGTATTCCACCCATGTTATTAATGACCTTCGTAGAAAATATCTTTAAACATGGGATCGATAAATCCATCACCGGGAATGAGGTGAGTATTTCGCTGATACAATCCGATGAGCACCTGGTATTCCAGACAATGAACCTGCTGCACGCACCCCAAACTGAAACGGCCACTCGCGGTTTTGGCATTAAGAATCTGCAAAAGCGGCTTTCGTTATTGTTTGGCAATAACTTCGAATTAAGGACCTGGTCTTCTGGAAAATATTATCATGCTTTTTTAAAAATTCCAATCCAATGAGTGTACGCTGCATTATCGTTGACGATGAGCCCAATGCCGTTAACCTGCTGGAAATGTTTATCCGGCAAACCACTCAATGGCAATTGCTGGCCAAATGTTATGATGCCCTGGAAGCCCTGGCTTTCCTGAAAACAGAGGAAGTGGATGTTGTTTTTCTGGATATTAATATGCCTCATCTTTCCGGTATGGAATTGGCCGGGTTACTGCCGGCCAATACATATATTGTTTTTACCACTGCCTATTCGGAATATGCTGCAGACAGTTACGGGTATCCAACGCTCGATTACCTGATGAAACCTGTTACCCTCAAACGCTTTTATGCAGCCGTACAGAAAGTAGAAGCGCATTTTGCCAGAAAGGACGACGACCGGCCACTTTCACCTCCTTTGACAGAAGAATATTTTTTTATTAAATCAGGTAAAACGCTCCATAAGGTGCTGCTGAAAGATATCCTGTATTTTGAAGGGGAAAAAGAATATGTACGACTGGTCGCTTCTACCGGACAATTGCTGGTATACCGTCGTATGAAAGAGATAGAAGAACAACTTACCACGCCCTTTATAAGGGTGCATCACTCGTACATTGTAAATATAAGCCGGCTTGATAAAATTCAGGATAACCATGTTTTTATAGGCGGCATGCAAATATCTGTGAGTGATAAGTTCAGGAACCAGTTTTTGGAAGCCGTTAAACTGCGAACATTTTAATTTGTTGTAATTTTAAATTTGCGATCATAATCATCAATCAGGCAAAAAAAATTATAGCATATGGATCCAAAGCAACTACTGAAAGAACATATAGGGAAAACCGCTAAACTTTCGGATGATGAGTTCGACGACTTCTTTAACTGCTTCACAGCGGAATGTTATAAAAAAGGAGAATACATTTTTGCCGCAGGCGATAGAATAGATTGTGAATATTTTGTGGTTAGCGGTTGTATTAAAACCTTTTATGTAAATGACAATCTGAAAATGTTTGTTATGCAGTTTGCGATGCCTGCATGTTGGGCATCTGATTATAGTGCCTTATACGGCGGCACAAAAGCCACTATCAATATAGGTTGTATAACAGACACGGAAGTGTTGCGCCTGTCGCACAAAGACCGGGAAAACGCCTGTAAAAAGAGCCATCAGCTAGAACATTTTTTTCGCTCCCGCATGACGAGTGAATATGTGGCTTCGCAGAAAAGATTATTGAGCACGATGAACAACGACGTGAAATACCGGTATGAAGAACTGATAACTTTATTCCCTGAATTGTACAATATGGTGCCCAAACGATTGATCGCTGCTTATTTGGGTGTTTCGAGGGAAACACTCTATCGCCTGAACAACTCCTGAAATATGATGTGCCTCACGCAATCCTCTTTTGTATTCTTCAAAACTTTATGTTGTACTAAGGACCAAAGAAAGATGTGATCTGCATCACACAATTTTCCTTTTTACCCTTCATACATTCGTGTGATAAACACCAATGATATGACAACTCAGCAAACAGATAAAACTGCCATTGCGCAGGCATTGGAGAAATATTATTTTGAAGGCAGTTATGAAGGCGATTTGAATAAACTGAACTGCATCTTTCATCCTGACAGCTTGTTGTTCGGCGATGTAAAAGGACAACCTTATGCCAAAACAGTAGCTGAATGGCTGGATGTAGTAGCGCATCGCCAAAGTCCGAAGGATTCCGGCAAACCATTTAAAGGGGATATTCTGAACATTCAGGTAATAAACTCTATCGCCATTGCCGAGGTACATGTGAAAGCGTATGATATGCTCTATCATGATTTCCTATCATTGCACCGGATCAATGGCAACTGGCTCATTGTTAACAAGATCATGAGCGGTATTGAACAGTAAATAAATTTCCCAGTATAGATCAAAGTCTCGCGGTATATTGCTAATGAAATAATCGACAGCGCCAGGTGCAATGAACTTTACATCATCTTCACCAATTTGCACCTGGGGCTGGTTATTTGCATGGTCTTCGCGGACAATCTGCTTATGAGCTCGCCTGATTCCTATCCAAACATTTGCAGTAAAAGACCTTAATAATAATAATCAAATTGGATCCGGTCGCCTGCCAATAAAACATACGAACCGTTTAAAGCAGGATTGTATGTTAAGGTCGTTCCGCTTACCCCATAGGCCGCATTGCTGATTCTGCTGCCATTGATATACATTTTTACCCTGCTGTTAGCCGATTTGGTTTGAGTTAAGGTAAAACCCGTTTGAGCGGCGGTAGCAGTAAACTCATCTGCTACTTCCAGTACGGCAGCAGAGATAGTGCCGCCCGATATGGTAATATTTGTTCCCGCAGTAGCCACCGTTCCATTGGCCATTAATATTTGAGAAACCAAACCACCGGATTTCACAATAGAAGTACCGGTTATGGCGCCGTTTGAAGTAAAGGCGCCGCTTGTATTGACAAGCGTCACGCTGGTATTCCCCAATTGAATTTTATTACTGGCGTTTACGACTGCACCATTGCCAATAGCGGTAGCATTGGTCAATGCACTACTGGATACATCGGCAACATAACCTATAATTGTATTGTTGCTTCCCGTGGTATTACTGCCCATGGCGCCAAATCCGATCGCTATATTGTTACTTCCTGAGCTGTTGTTATACAAAGACTCTCCTCCAATAGAAGTATTCTTATTTCCCCCGTCATTACCCTGCATCGCTTCCTGGCCAAAAGCCGCATTTTGAGAACCGGAGCTATTACTAACCATAGCAAGATAACCATATGCGCTATTGTGGTGGCCGCTGGAATTTGCTTCCATTGCCTGAAGACCCACTGCCGTGTTACTGCTTCCACTTGAATTGCCCGACATGGCCTGTCTTCCGATGGCAACGTTTTCGTTGGAAGTAGTATTGGCGTTCAAAGCCTGGTATCCAATGGCAATATTATCATCGCCAGTCGTAATGTTGGATATCGCCCCAACGCCTATACCTATATTCCTGTCAGCGGTAGTTAATGTGCCTGTTGTTCTATGGCCGAGCAATAAACTGTTCGAAAAATTAGTTCCTCCTTGCTTGGCATCAATAAGTCCGTCCAGGCTGGTGACCAAAACAGCTGTCCATACGCCTGCTTTATATACATATATCCCGGCAGTGCCGTTGGTTTGATACACCATCAACCCTTCGGCTGGTGAGCTAATGGCTATGCGTTGGGCGGAGGTCATGCGAGGTATCAACAGCCCCCTGTCCGTGGAGGTTATATCCAACTGGGCGGAAGCGTTCGGTGTTGTAGTACCGATGCCTATTTGCGACTGGGCGCTTACAGAGACTAACAGTAAAGAAATGATTACTAAATGTTGAAATAGTTTCATTGTAGAAAAATTTAATTGTAGGTTTTCTGATTAGTGGTTCAGGCTCGTATTATTGTATCACTACTTTTTTTACAGTAGCGTTTGCTTTAAATAAATAAACGCCTTTTGCATACCGGCTTACATCGATATATTTTGTTCCTGCATTTAATTGCTGCTGCCACACCAGTTTGCCATCTGTGGTGTACAATGCAAGTACGGCGGTAGTAGTTAACTGCACGGTGAGTACATTATTGGTTACCGGGTTGGCTGTTATGGAAAAAAGTTTGTCGGTGGCTGTAAACTGAAGTATTCTCAGATTACTGTAGCTATTCCGCCCATCCATATCAGTTTGTAATATGCGGTAATAATTAATGCCGGTTACAGGTGTTGCATGCACATAGCTGTACCTGCTAGCGATGTTGCTGTTGCCTGCGGCTGGCAGCACGCCAATACCTGTCCAGTTAATACCATTGCTGCTGTGCTGCACTTCAAAATCGCGGGTGTTTTGTTCCTGTGCGGTAGCCCATTGCAACAACGCCGTTTGGTTTTGTTGGGCAGCGGAAAACGAACGCCAAACCAGCGGCAAGGGATTTAACAACCCGGCCAGTGTAATTTCGTTAAGCACAACACCACTTAGCCCGGTAGTAAGTATAAAATTATTTGTTGCGTCCCGGGTAGCGATAGGATAGTTAGTCCAGGATGTTCCATTATATATATTGAGGGTAAGGTCGCCTTCAGCAATACCATTCAGCTCAGCGCCGTCGGTATAATTGATCTGCAACGAACCACTAAAAGGGTTGGTGTTGTTTGTGTATTGATATACACTGGTAATATGAGGATTTGAAGCTGGGTGAATGAGCGTCCCGGATATGGTCAGTGTATTATCGCTGAGTGTATAATTTGCGGAAGGGGTGAGCGTTAAGCCCTCTGTCTTAAAAACGGTTCCCCCCACAATCGTCATATCGGTACCGGCCGTCAATTTTAAAATCTGGGCACTTGACTTATGCGCAAATAACACGCAGGAAAAAAAGAACAAAAGTTTCATTGTCAGCAGTTTTGTTTTTAAAATGATGATAACAAGAAGCGCTGTCGCCGGGATATTGAATTATTCCTGCGTTTAAGGGAATGAGTGATAATGGAAGGTTTAAACAGGCTGTCTTGCTGAAAGAATAAAAATAGAATAATATGTATAACGGCTGCCAATAAATGTTAATGGTTTTGGTTATGTAATGTTTTCAATTACAATCGCTAAGGGTAACTCTTTAAATTTAATCAAAGTTTAGCATGAAGAATAAGGAGTCTTTAACACACATTAATGCCGTGCAATCTTACATGTTATGTTAGATTTGTACAAGAGGGCAAATTTTTAGATCATGACTTCATCACTTTTAGATAGAATTACTATCCAACCTGGACTAATGGGAGGCAAGCCTATGATACGAGGTTTACGTTTTCCTATAAGTGATACCACTGGCAATTAGATCAAAGGCGCCCAACTTAAAATTGCCGGTCATTGCTTCCTATCCATTACCCCCAATAATTGACTTGCTCCGCTTTTAACATTCGTGTACCCTTTTTCTTGGTTCTACAAAAACAATACTGACCGACCAATAATTAAAATTTCTGTGTTTTGTAATACTTGTACGGCATATGCAATAAAACAAAAAAGGCTACTCTTGTTAGAGCAGCCAATCCAATGTATCCAGAGTTGAAATTTTACTTCTATGCCCCAAAAACAAAAATCCCAGACTTTGTAAGCCTGGGATTCTACCTTTCGTCGTTCGTACCCGCGCTGGGAGTTGAATCCAAACAAAAAGCCTTCACTTTCGTGAAGGCTTTTAATCTCTGTAGCGCGAATGGGACTTGAACCCATCACCTCTGGGTTATGAATCCAGTGCTCTAACCAACTGAGCTATCGCGCCATTTTTATGTTTGTGTTTATGTTGAACCCGGGTCCGCCGGCTGGCGGATATGAATCCAACACTTTTCCATTTTTATCCCCGCTTGTCAGGGATGTGATTAATGGGGTGCAAAAATATAAAAAAATGGGGTTTCTAAAAATTTTATTAAGCACTTCTGTTACAATTATTTAAGGGAAAATAGGCTTTTGAGCGCCTTTTCCCTTAAATCCGCCGGAATTTAGTCCCGGATACTCCATAAATGATCGTATTGTATGCACAAATTGTAATTTACTGTACAAATCAATTCCATGAAACGGTCTTTGCTTGCTCTGACGATCCCCTTCCTTTCGGTTGTGTGCATGGCGCAGGAGAACCTTGTGCAAACCGCTGACCGGTTTATCAATAGTTTGACCGCAGTACAACAGAAAAAGGTGCAGTATTCCTTTACCGACGACGAGCGTTTTAACTGGCATTTTGTTCCCAGATCCGACCGTAAAGGCATTCCACTGGAAGAATTGAATGAACAACAAAAAAAAGCTGGTTTCGATTTGTTAAGCGTCTGTTTAAGCAAACGCGGCATGCAACATGTGACTGACATTATTCAATTGGAAACCATCTTAAAAGAACTGGAAGGCCGGGGCAACAATGATCATTACCGCGATGCCGGTAAATACTATTTCACCATTTTTGGAAAGCCGGCTGAAAAAGGTACCTGGGGCTGGCGCCTGGAAGGACATCATATTTCATTTACATTTTCTGCCGATAACAACCGTATTGTGTCCGGCACACCCGGTTTTTTGGGTGCTAACCCGGCTATTGTACCCAACGGTGTTCAAAAAGGAAAAGAAACATTGGCGGCCGAAACTGATGGCGGTTTTACTTTATTGCAATCACTCTCTAATGAACAGTTATCCAGGGCTGTAATTAATGAAAAAGCATTGCCGGAGATCATTACGTTCAATAAGCGAAAGGCAATGATCGAACATCCGCAGGGAATCCGGTATAACGAATTAAATAAGGAGCAACAAGCCTTGTTTATAAAGCTGATTCAGGTATATATTCATCGATATACCAAATTATTTGCCGATGATATGATGAAAGAGCTTACAGCAGCCGGCCTCGATAAACTGCAGTTTGCCTGGGCAGGTTCGCAGCAACGCCAAAATACCGACGGATATTATTACCGGATACAAGGCCCAACGATCATTATCGAGTACGACAATACACAAAATAATGCCAACCATGTGCACTCGGTCTTGCGCGACCTGAAGCACGATTTTGGTACCGATGAACTGGCCGAACATTATCATACAAATCATGTTGCCGGCGGCCAATAACGGTGCTCATTGAATTGCAATGCACCTATCATTATTTCTTGCACGTGTTCTAAAAAACGCCCACCTTTGCCATCAGGAAAAGGCTTCAACGCAGGAGCCTTTTGTTCTGAGCGAAGTCGAAGAATATTTAATTTTGGTATTATGTCTGCAGCAGGTAACAACCATGATCAACCTTTGAAGAAAAAAGTGCTTACTGATCAGCAAACGGCTATCATCAATTCCAACGGTAATCTCAGGATCAATGCGGTTGCTGGTTCAGGTAAAACCACTACCATTATTGAATATGCGGCGTCACGGCCTGTAAATGCACGCATTTTGTATCTCGCATTTAATAAATCGGTTAAGTTAGAGGCTACCCGTAAGTTTGCGGAGGTTGGTCTTGCCAATACAAAAGTAGAAACAGCTCACTCGCTGGCTTACAAACACATCGTCTTCCGGTTCAATTATAAAGTAAAGGCGCAGGGGTATAAGAACAGTGAAATTTGTCAGCTGCTCGACATTCGTGGCAATGGGGAGAAACATGCCGAATTTGTCATTGCCAATCATATCAGCAAATTCGTTACGTATTTCTGTAATAGTGATAAGGCGAAGGTGCAAGACCTTAATTACCTCGACACTATAGTGGATGCGCAGGCCAGGACTTTTGTTCGTACATTTTATAAATTCATTGAAGATGGTACGCGTTTGTTACTGGCGAAAATGGATAGGGGTGAGATAGAGATCACGCACGACTTTTACCTGAAGAAATTCCAATTGTCTAATCCTGATCTGCCCTATGATTATATTCTCTTTGATGAGGCCCAGGATGCTTCTGCTGCCATGCTCGATGTTTTTATGAAACAAAAAGCGACTAAAGTAATTGTAGGCGACACCCATCAACAGATCTATGGCTGGCGGCATGCGGTGAATTCATTGGATAAAGCTGATTTCAATACATTGCAATTATCAGCCAGTTTCCGGTTCACACAGGACATCGCTAATCTCGCAACCGAAATTCTTTCCTGGAAAAATCATTTATTCGAATGCAAACCAGTTGCTATTACCGGTAAAGGCACTGGTAAAAAAGAAGTTACAAAAGCAACCATTGCCCGCACCAACCTGGGTTTGTTGTTGAAGGCTATTGAATTTATTACCGATAACACCAAGGTGAAGCATATTTACTTTGAAGGCAATATCAGTTCCTATATGTATGCCGATGATGGGGCTTCGCTCTACGATGTATTGAGTTTGTATAATGGCAATCATGACCGCATTCGCGATAAACTGGTTGGTTCCATGAAAGACATGGACGACCTGGAAGAATACGTTGAAAAAACAGAAGATCATCAACTGGCTACCATGATTGAAATAGTGCGCGAGTATGGTAATGAAATACATGGTATTATTAAATCGCTCAAAGAACTGCAAACCGGTGACGAAGACAGACACAAAGCAGAAATGATCTTTTCTACCGTTCACCGTTCGAAGGGAATGGAATATGATGTGGTGTACCTGGTGAATGATTTCCTGAGTGAGAGCAAGCTGAAAGAGTTAAAAGAAAAACATAAAAGCGATAAGACCGCCGCTTTTGATACTGCCCGGCTTAATGAAGAAATTAATTTACTGTATGTGGCAATTACCCGCACCAAAAATAGCCTGCACATTCCTGAAACCTTGTTGCCTAAAGAATTTCCTGTTTCTCCCCGGATAATAAAAGTAAAAGTCAGGGAAACAAACTTTGATTATAATAGTTACTTTTCTGAAAAGGCAGCAGCTGCTGCTAAACAATCACCCGCTAAAAAGAAGCCGGTAGCCAAACCTGCTCCGGTACAGGCTTATACGGTATTTCGTAACAGAGAAGTAAATAAAGATGCCAACAAACCCTGGACCGAGGAACAGGATGAGGAACTGAAGGATTTTTATGATGATGGTACTTCCATTAGTAAAATAGCCGCCCACTTCGGCCGCACCAGGGGCGCCATCATTGCGCGCATGAAGAAATTGGACCTCTACTTTGATGAGTAATAATCAACCTGTTGCCTGCAAGTAAAGGAAGGGGAAAGAAAAATTTGGTAGAATATACCAAACGGTATACTTTTGTGGTGTTATGACAAAAGCAGAGCGTACAAAACATTTTATTGTAGAGAAAGCAGCCCCCATCATTAATAAAAAGGGTATGGCTGCCACCTCCATCAATGATATTACGGAGGCTACCAAACTTACCAAAGGGAGTGTATACGGTAATTTTGAAAGCAAGGACGAGATCTGCCTGGAAGCTTTTGATTACCTGGTGAAAAGGCTCAGTGCCGATATTGAAATGGCGATAGGCAGGGCCACCTCCAGTCGTGATAAGCTGTATGCCCTGTTTGATTTTTATCTCGGTTCTTCAACGCAGGATAATAACTATGGCTGTCCGCTTATGAATTTTGGAACCGAGGCCGACGATACCAATCCTCAGATAAAGATCAAGGTAAGTAAAGCCATTATGGCCACGGAAAACCGTATTGCAAAAATTATCAAAGCCGGTATTCAATCCGGTGAATTCAAACAAACAGTTGATGCTGAGTCATTCTCTATAAAGGCCTTTGCTATGATTGAAGGTGGTTTGTGGATCGCCCGCTTGCAGGGTAATACAAAGCAATTGCAAATAATTATTGATTTACTAAAACAAGAAATTAAAGACTATAGCAAGTAGTCTTTTTTATTGCCTAAGTATATACCGATCGGTATATAATGAAGTAGTTTACTCAAATTAAAACATACACAATGAACATCGAAAACAAAACCATCCTGATTACAGGAGGCGGTACTGGTATTGGCTTTTCTATAGCCAACATATTATCTGGAAAAGGCAACAGGATTATTCTTGCCGGCAGACGGGAAGACAGGCTTAAAGAAGCCGTTGCCCAATTACCCCAGGCATCTTATATTGTTAGCGATATCACAAAAGATGCAGACGTAGAGAACCTGGTGCAGCAGGTTAAAACAAAATACGGCAGTCTCGATATACTCGTGAATAATGCGGGTGTGGTAACAGCATATCCTCTCGATAGCGCTGATGGGGTTTATGAAAAAGCAAAGTTTGAAATGGACCTGAATTACCTGTCTGTAGTAAGGCTTACCGAACGCTTATTACCCTTTCTGAAGGCCAGTAAGGAAGCGGCGATCATCAACATCGAATCAGTCGTTTCATATCTGCCTTCTACGGTATTGGCAACCTATAGTGCTACAAAAGCGGCGCTGCATTCCTATTCTCAATCATTACGGATGGTATTACAAAAAACGAATCCGCATATCCAACTCTTTGAAGTGTTTCCGCCATTTGTTGATACCGAAATGACCAAAGGATTCAATGCCGAAAAATTATCTCCGGATGAAGTGGCGCAGGACATTTATAACGCGTTGCAAAAAAATGAATATGCGGTAAGACCTGGTAAAACAGAAGGGGTGTATCAATCATTTCTACTGTCGCCCGAGGCTACTTTAAAGCAATTCAACGGGGTAGAAGCGTAAAAATAGTGAGCTTTTAGCGCCATCGAAGATTTAACCTTACATTATAATCTGCTGCGGGGAATTCTACCGTATATTCATATCCGGATCAACAACTGCCAATACTTTATCGGATAATATTACGTTTTAATATTTCTTATATGGTAATACCCCGCACCAGATTCTTTTTGGCATTGTTTCTATTATTAATTATCCCTCTACTACTATTCAAGGTCGTTTGGTTAATGCAATCCCAAAAAGCCACGGGTGTTTTTGCTTTTGAAGGCCAGGGCAATGCGCTTGACCAGATGCGGACGCCTTTTTCAGATATTTATTTTATAAAGGGCGGTGACACAATATGGTTTAAAGGGCCCGGTGGTTTACGTCTGAAGCCCGGAGCAACTGTTTCCATACGGTATCGATCCAACAATCCTTCCGATGCAAAGATTGATACTTTCAAATCTATCTGGGGTGCAACTGCTGTTTATGGTGGCATTCCGTTGTTGGTACTGCTTGCAATATCCCTACATCCTGAAATTGTTCCCTACCGGTCGAACGTGGAGTTGACCCCGAGAAAGCCGTTTTTACGGGTGGTATAAAAATATTTTTATCTTTATGCCATTACGACCCTTAAAAATGGTTTAAAAAGCATGGTAAGATATTTTGCGCTGGCAATAACAGCATTGCTGGCAGGTAAGTTCCTTGTAGCCCAGGACACTGTTCGCTTAACCACAACCACCCTTCTGAAAGAAGTGGTCGTGCCCTATCAGGCTGATAAACTAACCCCGGTAACATTTCAGAATATCAGTTCAAAAGAACTGGATACAAAATCCGTTGGCCAGGAGCCTTCTTTTCTGCTGAATCAACTGCCTTCCATTACCAATTACTCCGATGCTGGCCATTTTCAGGGGTATTCGTATTTCAGAATGCGTGGCATCGATCAAACCCGTATTAATATCTCGCTTGATGGTGTTCCGTTGAATGAACCGGAAGATCAGGGCGCCTATTTTTCAAATTACCCGGACATTTTAAATTCAATCAGTAGGATCCAGGTGCAACGAGGGGTAGGAACCAGTAAAAATGGTGTTGCCAGTTATGGGGGCAGTTTGCAATTGTTCTCACCCAACCTATACGACTCTGCTAAAACAACTGTCGGTGTTGGCTATGGGTCATTCAATAGTGTAAGGGCATTTGGCGAATACAATAGCGGTGTTAAAAACAGGAAAGCGTTTTATGCAAGAGTATCTGAAGTCTATTCCGACGGCTATAAATACAATGCTGCTAATAATTCGCAATCTGTTTTTTTGAGCGGCGGTTGGTTTGGCGACAAAACCACCTGGAAATTAAATGTACTGGGTGGACGTCAGCGTAATCATTTGGCCTGGATCGGCGTTTCCGATTCGTTGATCGCGATCGACAGGCGCACCAATGCCAACAAAAATGAGAAAGATAAATTCACCCAATGGCTAACGCAATTATTAAACAGGTGGCAACTGAACAAAACTTCCTCGCTGCAGAGTGGCATTTATTATTCATCCCTGAAGGGCAATTATGATTATAACAACAACAATTTTTTAGGACTTCCCACCACCGATGAACTGTATAACTATGCCTTTCAATCCAGTTTAATCGGTTTTTTCAGCAACTATAATCTCGCCCTGAACAGGTTTACTGTAACAACAGGCGTTCACGGAAATGTATACAATCGCCAACACCTGTTCAGCGAAAAATCGTTAGGCAGGCTGTACAAAAACACCGGCTACAAAAACGAGGCAAGCGCTTTTGTGAAGGCTGGTTACACGTTCAACCGGTTTACCTTCTTTACAGATATTCAATACCGCTATACCAATTTTGATTACAAAGGATCGGTGCCGTTGGATAAATTATCCTGGGATTTCCTGAATCCCAAAGCAGGAGTAAGTGCTGAGATCAAACCTGATCTCGTAGTATACTATAGCATTGGCCGTACCGGCCGGGAACCAACAAGGAACGATCTGTTTGGCGGCAGCGATGATTTACTGGCAGATAGTGCGGGCAATCCTGTGCTTGCCATCAAAACACCTGAATATGTTGTAGACCATGAGCTGGGTTTGCGTTACCAGTCGAAGCAATGGAGCGCCGGCTTCAATCTGTACTATATGAATTTTGAAAATGAAATTGTATTGAATGGAAAATTCGGTCCGAACGGGTTAGCGCTTACCAATAATGTCGATAAGAGTTACAGGACCGGTATTGAATTGAATGCCGTATATCATGCGACCAGGAATCTATCGCTCATTAATAATTCTTCTTACAATTACAGCCGGATAAAAGAACAAAAGGTAACATTTAGTCCTATACTTACACCAGCCATCATCATTAACCAGGAAGCAGTTTATGGGTACAGAAATATTACCCTGGCTATGACGGTAAGGTACCAGGATAAATCGTTTATTGATTTTGCCAACACATCAACGGTAAAAAGCTATTGGCTGCTAAACAGCCGGATTGGCTATACCCTCAAAGGATTTCAATTTTGTGTTTTTGCAGACAATATCACCAATGCCAAATATTTTAACAATGGCTATGTTGATTATGATGGAAGCAAAAAGTATTTTGTACAGGCGCCCACTACCGTGTATGCTTCCGTAAAATATACCTTATGATGAATTTCTTCGACATTAAAAATATTGCCTTTTCGGTTATTGGGTATCCTATCAGCTATGTGGAGTTGATAGCGACCTTATCCGGCCTCTTGTCAGTATACTACGCTTCCCGGGCAAATATCCTGACCTGGCCCACGGGAATAATCAATGAGCTTTTTGCTTTTATCCTTTTTTTCCAGGTACGGCTTTATGCAGATATGTTCTTGCAGGTTTATTTTTTTATTGTTACCATTTATGGTTGGTATTACTGGAAAACGAAAACGGTAGAAAAGAAGATGGCTACTGTTACTTCCCGTAACAGGTTATGGTTGGCAGGTGCCATTGTTATTGGCACTATAGCTTTTGGCTCCCTGTTCAAAAATATATATCTATTATTGCCGTCCATCTTTGCAGGGCCGGCATCGTTTCCGTTCACCGATTCGTTTATCATGATGTTAAGCATTATTGCCACCATTTTACTGGCAAAGAAGAAGATTGAGAATTGGGTGTTATGGATAACAGTGGATGTGCTTGGTGTGGTATTGTATTTCAAAAAGGAAATCTATTTTGTTTCCCTGGAGTATTTGATATTTGGGGTATTGGCATCATACGGATTGTACCATTGGAACAAACAATTAAAAAATGGATAAGGCATTTGTTTTTGGCAAGTTCCTGCCTTTTCATAAAGGACATGAGGCAATGATACATTTTGCCTTGAGCAAATGCGATTTCCTTACCGTATTGGTTTGCGTCAGTGAGAAAGAAACCATTTCCGGTTCCGTTAGAAAATCATGGATTGAGAAAACGTTTCCGGATCAGAAAAATATTGAAGTACGTATTTTAGATTACGTAGAATCCCAATTACCTAATTCGTCTGTTTCCTCAAAGTCGGTATCAGAGGTATGGGCAAATGTTTTCAAACAGCTATTTCCAGACTATTCCCTGGTGATTACTTCTGAAGATTATGGTTATTTTGTGGCGGAGTTTATGCATATACAGCATCTACCCTTTGATATTCCGAAAAAGCTTTTCCCTGTTTCGGCTACTTCCGTTCGACATGATTTGTTGACAAACTGGATGTTTATTCCTGAAGCGGTAAAGCGCGATCTGGTATTAAAGGTGGTCATTGTAGGAACAGAGTCAACCGGTAAAACAACGTTGACAGAGGACCTGGCGGCTTATTTTAATTGCAATAAAGTGTTGGAGGCTGGAAGGGACCTTATCCCCGATTCAAATGCATTCACTATAGATGACCTGCAATTGGTAGCGCGGGAACATGCAAAACGAATTTCAGCAGCCGCATCCGGTGACAGTGCATTGGTTATTATTGATACCGATATCCACATAACACAATCCTATTGCCGGTTCACGTTTGACAAGGAGCTTATGGTAAGCGACGAGATATACAATGCAAACCGGGCCGACTTATATCTATATTTGAATAATGATGTGGCCTGGTTCCAGGATGGGACAAGGTTGTACCAGGAAGAACGTGATTTGCTAGACGCTTCACACCGGCAGGTATTAGCCGGGCGCGACATTCACTTCATAGAAATAAAAGGGAATTGGGAAGAACGATTTCAATTGGCTGTGGAACAAATTAAATCGTTAATTGCCCGAAAGGGCGAGCAGTGTCGGTATGATTAAAACTTTTTCTCCATGCATCGCATTCAAACAGGCATCGATGTTTTACTGACGCAGTTTCCCAACTGGAAAAGCAGCAACATTGCCCTGGTGACCAATCATGCAGCAACAACCAGTCAGTTTGTTCCATCGCGTTTGGCTTTATTGCAGCACGGTTTTAACATCGTCAAATTATTCTCTCCCGAACACGGCCTCGATACCACCGGCGCTGATGGTCATGCCATGGATAATTCTATGGACGCTCTTACGAATTTGCCGGTGACCAGTTTGTATGGTGATAAACTGGCGCCTGTGCAAACAGACCTTACTGACATCGATCTGGTGTTGTTTGACATCCCCGATGTGGGCAGCCGTTTTTATACATACTTATGGACGATGACCCACGTGATGGAAGCCTGCGCTGCCTGTGATATTCCTTTCGTAATAGCAGACAGGCCAAACCCGCTTTCCGGTAATTTGTTGATGGCGGAAGGTCCGATGCTGGATGAATCTCATTGCAGCAGCTTTATCGGCCGCTGGTCAACACCGGTCAGACATAGCTGTACGTTAGGTGAATTAGCCAGGTACTTCAACGAAACGCGGGCTATTCATTGTCAGCTGGAGGTGCTTCCATGTATAAACTGGAACAGGAACTCCTATTATCCCGACTGGTGTCATTCGTTCGTACCCCTTTCGCCCGCTATCACCGGCTTTGAATCGGCGCTGTTGTATCCCGGACTTTGTTTCCTGGAAGCTACCAACATCAGCGAGGGTAGGGGGACTACCACACCGTTTCGGGTTGCAGGTGCTCCCTGGATGCTGGCTGATAAAACAGCTGACCTGTTTAATACCTTAATCGCATCCATTTCAAACAACGTACAGGCAAGGCCGATTGTGTTTACGCCAGCGGAAAGTAAATATGCAGTGCAGACATGTAAGGGAGTAATGCTACATGTTACAGGCCCTGTAACTTTTCATCCGGTAGCTACCGGTTGGCTGCTCATCAGGATCATCAAAGAGTTGCATCCGCAACGGTTTGCCTGGGCCACCTATCCCACTCATGTAAATCCCACCGGCAAACAACATCTCGATCTGCTCGCAGGCATACCCGGTATTGAACAATTTTTTGAAACGCCAATGGCCGATTTCAATGAACAAATGAAAATGCGGCTCTCAACCGGTGACTGGATGAAAAGGGTTACACCTTTTCTACTTTATATATAACCGCACCTTTATTGTCAACGGCGTACTGGTCATGCAGAAATGATCCATGCGGTTTATTGTATATATGACACTGGTTTAATACAATGATAATATTCCGGTAACTTTATCATCATGCACGCAGGAAACCTTTGCGACAAATAAAAACGCATGATAAAAATGTTACGCCTGTTTTCTTTGATTGGTGTATTTGTAGCTTTCTTTTCTACTTCTCAGGCGCAGATGCGCATTACAGAATATATGTATGCTGGAGTGAATGGCGAGTTTATTGAGTTTACGAATGTGGGTAGCGGCGCGATAGATATGACGGGTTGGAGTTATTCTGATATTGCAACTTCTGCTGGCGCTGTATCGCTTAGTTTGTTTGGAACTGTGCAACCTGGTGAATCTGTTATTCTTACTGAAAATACAGCTGCAGCCTTTCGTACCGCCTGGGGTTTGTGCAGCGGCGTAAAGATCATCGGTGGGCTGGCAGTCAACCTGGGACGTGAAGATCAGATTAATCTGTATGATGCTTCGAATACTCTCGTTGACCGCCTCACTTATGGTGATCAAACCTTTGCTCCCGGAACCATCCGTACACAAAATAAAAGTGGTTGGGTGAGCGCTGTTGGTTTGGGCGCCAATACCATTGCGGCCTGGACCTACTCTGCTGTGGCAGATGCAGAAGCTTCATTTACCTCCACCGGCCTGGATATAGGCAGTCCGGGTAAAAGTACCCGCGCTACGGTTGTATATGACCCCTGTACTGTTTCATCAACAGCACCAACGATCATTATCGATGTAGCCACAACTTCCAATTATCTCGACGGTGGTGTGAGTACTTCACCGGTGACCCCTTTTGCAATCAGCGGTGTTATCGGCGATGCGGCCGACCCGGCAAAGATAGACGGCATTGATTTTACACTCGGGGATGATGCAACGCCTGTAGGTAGTCTGACCGTTTCTGTTACAAGCAGTAACCTCACGGTAGTGCCCAATGCTAACCTGGCGCTTACAGGTACTGGCGCTTCCCGTAACCTGAAGATCACACCTGCTGCGGTAGGCTATTCCAATATTACCGTAACAGTAAATGATGGCACTACCAATACATCTTATATACTCGCTTATGCGGCTTCACAATCTTCGGCTGTTACCCCGGCTAACTACTGGCATACGGGTATTGCTGATGCATCGGCTGCTATAGCGCTGGATGATGATTACATGATCGTTGCCAATGACGAAACCAACTTGTTTTATGTATATAACCGTAAGCATTCAGGATTGCCGGTTAAAACTTTTGATTTCAACCAAAGCAATATTTTAGGGCTTACCGATGGCAGCACCGGTAACTGGAAGGAGGTGGATGTGGAAGCCGGTGTAAAGAGCATTGCAACCGCCGGAAAAATATACTGGTTGGGTTCAATGAGTAACAATTCCAGTTTTGCTTATAAAGCAAACCGGGACCGCTTATTTGCAGTTACAGTTAATGGAACCGGCAGTGCTACGTCATTTGCAAATGCCGGTTATTATGGTAATCTGCGGAATCAATTAATTTCCTGGGGCGATGCCAATGGATATAATTTTACCGCCCGCGCCGCCAACGGTGTAAATGCAAAAGCCATCGACGGTTTTAATATAGAAGGAATGGTGTTTGGTCCGGATAATACGACCATGTACATTGGTTTCAGGGCGCCGCTGGTTCCAACTGTCAACCGCACCAAAGCAGTTATTGCACCTATACAGAATTTCGAGACCTGGTTTAACAACGGCGCTCCATCGGGCGCGCCGGTTTTCGGTTCGCCCATTGAGCTGGACCTCGGTGGCCGTGGTATCAGGGATATCACCCGTTTATCGAATGGCAATTATATTATAGTAGCCGGCAGTTATAATGAAACAGCCATGGGGGCCGTATATAGCTGGACCGGCCTCGCGGCTAATGCGCCGGTGCTTATTCCTTCTTTAGACATCAGCACGCTGAATGCGGAAGGCGTAATGCAGATCAGTAGCAGTGGTACATTGGTTGCAGACAGATTACAAATTATCAGCGATAATGGCGATAATATCCTGTATGCCGATGGCACTGCGGCCAAAGACCTTTCAGCGGATAATTTGAAAAAATTCAGTTCAGACATTGTTATTTCTTCTGCTGGCAATGTACTGCCCATCACCTTTGAATTGTTTACAGCTGTTAAGCAAGGGAAGGGAGTAATCCTGAACTGGAAGAACACACAGTCAGATGCTGTCTCGACATTTGAAATTCTGCGTTCGGAAAATGGCAGTGATTTCACCGTTATCGGTTGGGTATCGGCTGCTGCGTCACAAACGACTTATTCATTTACAGATAATGCGATCACCGGTAGCAACAAATTGTATTACCGCATCCGTGCCATTGAGCACAGCGGGTTTACTACTTTAACGGTTATTCGTTTTGTTGACTTTAATAGCCTGTTGCCATTGGTGACTATCTATCCGAACCCGGTTGCCAATAACCGCTTCTCCTTGGTGGTAAATAGCTCCGGCGTTAAAACGGTAACTATCTTTGGAAGCAATGGTACATTGTTCAGAAGACTGGCATTTAGCGACCAGGTTACTGATATTTCAACTGCAGGCTGGCCAGCAGGTTGGTATCTTGTAAATATCAAAACAGTTGATGGATCCGCAGTTACCTATAAATTGATCGTACCTTAAACAATTGCCTGCTTAATGTTGAATAAACCAGGAAGGAAAATTGTAAGCCCCCCGTCTCGGCTCCGCCGAGACGGGGGGCTTTTTCATGGCGCCGGTTATGTATTAATCAAAACTCGATACCCGCAATTTCTTTCCCTTCTCAGTAAAGGAGTTTCCTTTTTCTTTTAGTGTTTGCAGCTGTGTGTTTTCATCGTTCAGGAGTTTATCCATATACCCCTTTACAATAGCTGTAGAGGCGGTAACCGGTTTGCCATTGAGAATGGCTTCCGTAGCATAGGAGTGCAACAGGCTTTCAAATTGTTGTACAAACAGGTCGTGCGTGGCGAACATATCACAGCCCAGTACTTTGTTACCGGTAACTACCACTACACCAATAACCGAGGGGTCTGCAGCAAATTTGCTTTTAAAAAAGCTGAGGTATTTATCCAGTTTTTTGGTAAAGTCGGCAGAAGTGGTAAGTGCTGTATAGGTTTTAGTACTTGTAGATGTTTTATTGGCAGTATTGATTTCTTCAACCTTCCCCCATACTTTGCCCTGGTCTTTTTCTTTCTCTACTACTTTGCGCAAACCCATGCTACCCTTATTATAATACCCCTTGAATTCTGCCGGGGCTGCAGCTGTATAGTTGCGGGCGGAATAATGCGAACCACCGCCGGATGACCAGCGTCCGCTTTCAACACAAAATACGGGCAGTTCTTTCTTCCCACTTTTGGGTTTCAGCACCAGGTCTTTATTAATGATCCGGTCTTGCTTGCCCCCTTTAACCACATCACCTGTTATTACAATAATAGTATCGGTTGAAATGTTTTCGATCCGGAGTGAGTTAACATCGCCGCTGCTGCTGTTCTCTGTGATCTTCACTTTGTTTTTGGCAATCGCTTCCTGCAGGGTCATGTATTTGCCGACACTTTTAAATTCATTGGTAAAGGTTTGTTTGGCATAAACGGGATACAGCCGTAGGTTCTGGTAGGTATAGTTTTGCGCAGTGGTACCGGTTTCCAGATAATTTACCTGCAGGTTTTTGTATGTGTATTGCGACAGGCCAATAAACGGCAGGGCCAGCAAAGTGGCCAGCATGGTATGTTTCATATTGCAGAAGGGTTTGTTTATAAGGATGCCCGGCCGGCAGGTACTTCATAAAGCGAGCAGCAAATGTTTTGTTAAAGGGGAGGGGCCTGGTTGTCTTACCATGGGCTATGATATTTCCATACTAATAGATTCTATCAATGATCGTAGTAAGTTGAAACAAGGCGATGCTTCGTACTATTACGATAAAAGGAATACATCGTAGATCAGAAAATGCAGTTGCAAAAAATAACTTTAAAGAAAGAGTTAAAATGCAACACAGTTGGAATGCAATTTGCTTTGATAGGCACAGGATATTCAAAGGATATTGGATTTAATTCGGGGGCGTTATTTTTATCTGGCCCCCTCTTTTTTAAACTGACATCCTTTTAAAATATACATCGCTTACTTCCTGAATCCGTACCCGCATCATGCCATCACCTTGGTTAATCATTATGGCATGATGATAGAACCGTTTTTGAAAAATGGCAACAGGCATATAGGTAGCAAGGCATAAACTGCCTGCCGCTGAATGCTTATGCATCTTATTGAATGATTGTCACCATGACGCTTGTAGTTTACAGCATTCTCTCCGCCTGCGCTTACCTTACATAGAACTTTTTCCTTTTTATAGAAGTCCGCCAACGGCGGACTTTTTGCATATGCACTATAAGGTTCTACCGGTGTAGGACATGATTTATTTATCCGGCACTAAAAGAATGCCCTTATTGTTTAAAAAATAAAAACACTAGGAATGGCCAAAAGCGTGTGAGTCAATAATTTGGTGGAAACGTATTTAAAACGTTTGCACCTGCACCATGGCTTATTATATGGTTACTGTGAGAGAAAGTAAGACGGGCGCCCGGCGACGCAGAAAGCTGGTAGTTGCCTGTAAGACCAAACCCGAAGCAATGATATCTATTCAGGACCTTTGCAGGGGAACCGGTTTTATTCCTGATTATTCAACGGTTGGTGAAATAACCAGCAACCGGTATTATAAGGTTGTTACTTCTTTGCTGGGCCGGTCCATTGATCGCCCGGTAATGTGAGGAGTATATTAAAACAAAAAGTCCCGCCGTTAGCGGGACTCTTTTAAATGATTTTTCAGATCGGTTATTTTTTGCCATTCTGGGCATCTATGATCTTTAAAAGCTCTTCCGGTAGTGGGTGTTTTTTAAGAAACTCTTCTGCTTCTTTTGCCCTTTTAATAAAGGTGGGGTCATTGCTGTAATCATTTACCTCATTGCTAATGGTACCGGTTGCCCATTTATTATGATATGGCGACTTTTTATTGTTAGCTAATGGCTTCATTTTACCTCATTTTATTATTATAAATATACATTTTTTTTTCGATATACCATAAAGGCATCATAATTGTCATTTTTAAGGAAGAGATGCCATTTATTATTAGTGTAACCAAGTACGATAAATAGTGCGCTTATTTCAATCCAGTTCTTTGTGATCCCTATTTGGTACAATCTTGTTCTTGATGGGGTACTTCCTTTAAGATGAATTAATGCATTGGAATAGATATCAGTAAATGCCATAACTGACCGTGCTACTGTTGCAAGTACCTTTAAACTATCTTTATTATCAGTGATAATTAAGTCATCAACCATTTTCTTTTCATCGTCCCAATCTCCAAAACCAAGATTAAAACTGGTTCGGCCATCAGCGTTATAACGAGTAAACTGAATTACTTTTTTGATTTTACCTTTTGGACCCTCACTATAGAACTCATAAGTCCAAAGGTGCGTTGTTAATTTTAGCTCATATCCACGTATGTCCATAACCGCTCTATATATGTGAATGAAGTTACCATATTGAATAATTTTTAAAAAATAGTTCCACTTGATCTTCGACAACTAATTAGTCACAAAAACAAAAAGTCCCGACCCGGTTTAACCGGGTCGGGACTCAAGAAATATATTAATACAGGCTTACTTCTTCCCCGGATATTCCTTCAACGCTTGCTGCAAACAATCCATCGCACTATTGAGATCATGCACATTCAATACATAGGCTAACCGAACTTCATTCTTACCCAAACCTGCTGTACCATAAAAGCCAGTAGCCGGAGCCAGCATTACGGTTGCTCCGTTATAGGAAAACGACTCCAGTAACCATTGACAAAAAACATCGGCATCATCGATGGGTAAACGCGCTATGGCATAAAAGGCTCCACCGGGGTTCGGACAAGTGACTCCCTCCATGGCATTTAACCGTTTTACCAGCACATTGCGCCGTTTCAGGTATTCTGCTTTTGTTGCATCAAAATAATTGTCGGGCAGGTCAACGGCTGCTTCGCCCAATATCTGCGCAAAAGAGGGCGGACTTAACCGCGCCTGTGCAAATTTCATCACTGCATCCAACACCTGTTTGTTCTTTGTTACCAGGGCGCCGATGCGACCGCCACAAGCACTGTATCGTTTAGAGATGGTATCCATTAATACCACATGCTCTTCCAGTCCTTCCAGTTGCATAGCGCTTATTGGCTCGCCACTGTAACAAAACTCCCGGTACGCCTCATCTGAAAACAAATACAGGTTGTGTTTTTTAACGAGCTGCTTCAGCGTTTCCATTTCTTCCCGGCTGTATAAATAACCGGTGGGGTTATTGGGATTGCAAATGAGGATCGCCCTGGTTTTGGGTGTAACCAGGTCTTCAAATGCTGAAATAGGAGGTAGTGCAAAACCATTTTCAATATGTGAGGTTACCGGTATTACTTTAACACCGGCAGCTACGGCAAATCCATTATAGTTGGCATAGAACGGTTCGGGAATGATCACTTCATCGCCCGCATCAAGGCAGCTCATAAAACCAAATAAAATGGCTTCCGAACCTCCGGTTGTTATAATGATCTGGGTGTGATCTATTTCAATACCGGCCTTTTTATAATACTGCACCAGTTTGCGGCGGTAACTTTCATTTCCGGCGCTATGACTGTATTCCAACACTTTAAAATCGGCATGGCGAACGGCATTCAAAATGGGTTCAGGCGTTTCAATATCGGGCTGGCCAATATTCAGGTGAAATACCTTTATCCCTTTTTTCTTGGCGGTCTCAGCATAAGGTACCAGTTTCCGTATAGGTGATGGCGGCATCAATTTGCCGCGACTACTGATTGTTAGCATTTCGCAAATATAGGTTTCTCGGTTTTATGTTCTATGTGCTATAAGTTACTAACATACAGCGCTGTTCTTATTATGGCTCGCCGCCTGTTGACAGGTTGGTTATCAACCAATTGGTAAATCGCAGCGCTTGTTGTGTGGTAACCGGCAAACAGAAAACCTGGTTCAAAAAAAAATCCTCACAGCTAAAGCCGTGAGGATCATTCATATAAATCGATTATTACTTTCTAATATCGTGAGGATTATCCTTTCTTGTTCCCTTTTTCTTTTTCGAATTTGGCATATTCCTCTGCACTCAATACTTCGCCTGTAATTTTCAATTCCATGGGCTGATCGACCCCGGCAACTTTTACATAAATGGTTTTATTAAATGGGCCGGCGGCCGCCGCATTAAATCCGGCAGTGATCTTATCATCTTTACCTTTTGCTACAGGCGCTTCGGGTTTAACCGGTGTAGTACAGCCGCAGGAAGCGGTTGCTGATTCAATAACAACGGGTTTATCGGTAATATTTGCAAATGCAAATGCATATGTAACTGGTACACCTTGTTTGATCTTTCCAAAATCGTGTACAACATCCTTGAACTTAATGAAGTTATCAGCTTTTTTAACTGTTGCAACAGGAGCAGTTTGAGCGAATACCCCTGTAAATGCGATCAGTGCTGCAACGGCTAATACAATTCTTTTCATGAGTTTATGTTTTTTAATTGTTTTTCAATAATGATAAAGACGCATTCACAGGTGCTGAGGTTGTAGGCCCTTTAAAAACTGTACCTGTTATACTCAATACCTTGGTTTGGTTGGTATTGTATTGAATGGTAATGGTCTTGGTAAAAGTACCCTCGCCGGCTGCATTGTAACCTACCTTAATAATGGAGGTAGCGCCTGGTTGTATTGGCTCCTTACTCCATTCAGGTGTAGTGCAACCGCAGGATGCCTGCACATTTTCAAGCATCAGGGGTTCCTTCCCTATGTTTACAATCTCAAAATTATGAGTTGCCGGGCGACCTTGTTGAATTTTTCCAAAATTATAAGCAGTTTCCTTTACCTGCAGAATTTCCTCAGGTTTTGCAGCTGTAGTGGCCGCGGTTTGTGCCTGTGCAACAAATGCAAAAGCAGCGAAGCAAACCAGCAATAATATCTTCTTCATACGTACAAAATTTATGGTTTTTGGTCTTAGTACACTAAGCTACACAATATCCCGGAAATTTTTTAGCTGAAACCTGGTCACAATTCATATCAATGGTGATAATATATGTAACCGTAATGTGTTCAAAATTACATTTTTAACGCCCTATTTGCCAATTAATTTTCCGGCTAATGACAATTTTTTAACAACCCCGTAAATTGGCATTAATATTAATATTTTTGTCGAATGGAAAATAGCACTCACAATCAATCGCTTGCCGGCGAGAAGCTGTCTTTCGATAAATTTCGCGCAGAAGTACTAAAGGATTACCGCCTGGCCTGCGAAAGCCGGGAGGTCAGTTTATTGGGTCGTAAAGAAGTACTTACCGGTAAAGCCAAGTTTGGCATTTTTGGTGATGGCAAAGAGGTTGCACAGATTGCAGCTTCCAAATTTTTCCAGCCCGGCGATTTCCTGTCAGGCTATTATCGCGATCAAACGCTTGCTTTTGCCACGGGCCAGGCCACTGTGGAAGAATTCTTTTCACAATTGTATGCCAATCCTGATACCGCGCATGATCCGCATAGTGGCGGCCGGCAAATGAACTCTCATTTTGCCACGCCCATCGTAGATGCACAAGGGGAATGGCTCGACCTGGTGAACCGAAAAAATATTGCTGCCGGTCTGGCGCCTACTGCCGGACAAATGCCGCGTGGTTTGGGTATGGCCCTGGCCTCTAAACTGTTCCGTAATTCTGATGTGCTGAAACATCTGGATCATTTGAGCAACAACGGTAATGAAATCTGTTTCTGTACTATCGGCGACGCGTCTACCAGTGAAGGACATTTCTGGGAAGCCCTGAATGCTGCCGGTGTGATGCAAATACCTTTAGCTGTTTTTGTATGGGATGATGGATATGGCATTTCGGTACCCCGCCGCATGCAAACGATCAAAGGTTCTATTTCCGAGGCTATGCGCGGAATGCAGCGAAAAGAAAATACCAATGGATTTGAAATATATAAAGTAAAGGCCTGGGATTATGCCGGCATGTGCGAAGTGTTTGAAGCGGCTATTAAACGGATGCGCGAAACACATATTCCTGCCTTATTTCATGTGGAAGAAGTAACCCAACCGCAGGGACATTCCACTTCGGGCAGCCACGAACGGTACAAATCGCCTGAACGGCTTGCCTGGGAACGCGAATGGGATGGCAATAAAAAAATGCGGGAATGGATCCTGGAAAATACCCTGGCCAGCGAAGAAGAGCTGGAAGATATTGAAACTGCGGCCAAGGATATGGTGCGTGTAAGCAAGCAAAAGGCCTGGGAGAATTATATTGTACCCGGTAAACAACTGGTAACCCAATGCCTGGAATTGCTCAATGGATTGATCGCTCAGGGTGTTGATACCACCGGCGAAATAGCGGCTGCCAAAAATACCCTGGTTGCCAACCGCGAACCGTTACGTAAAGATGCGATACAGGCTTTACATAAAGCCATACAGGCGGCTGGCCATGCACCTCAGGTGGCAGAAGCAAAAGACTTATATAAGCAATTGCGTAAAGAAGGGTATGATTGTTATGGCAGTCACCTGTACGACGAAAGTCCAAAGAGCCCGTTGAAGGTTGTTACCTCACCGTTACAATTTGCCAGCGATTCTCCCACGATGAACGGGTATGAGATCCTGAATCATTATTTCGATGAATTGTTTGAGAGCAATCCCAAAGTACTGGCGTTTGGTGAAGATGTAGGCAAGATCGGTGATGTGAACCAGGGCTTTGCCGGTTTACAACTTAAATATGGGGAGAACCGGATATTCGATACCTCTATCCGTGAGCTTACCATCATCGGGCAGGGTATAGGATTGGCCATACGCGGCCTGCGGCCGATTGCCGAAATTCAGTACATCGATTATATGTTATATGGACTGCAACAGTTGAGCGATGATGCCGCCACGTTGTATTGGCGCACCAGGGGCCGCCAGAGTTGTCCGTTAATTGTACGTACGCGGGGACACCGGCTCGAAGGGATCTGGCACAGCGGTTCACCTATGGGTATGATGTTGCATTCGCTGCGGGGCATGCACATTTGCGTACCGCGTAATATGGTGCAGGCTGCCGGTATGTACAATACGCTGTTACATGGTAACGATCCGGCTATTGTTGTAGAATGCCTGAACGGTTACCGCCTCAAAGAAAAATTACCGACTAATATTGTTGATTATAAAGTGGCGTTGGGTGTTCCTGAAGTATTGAAAGAAGGAACCGATATTACCATCGTTTCGTATGGCAGTGTGTTGCGTATTATCAGCGAAGCAGCTGCCATATTGGAGAATGCCGATATCAGTTGTGAGATCATTGACGTGCAAACCCTGTTGCCATTTGATGTGAACCACCTCATACTTGATTCGCTGAAGAAAACCAATCGCATTTTATTTGTTGATGAAGATGTGCCCGGCGGCGCCTGCGGTTACATGTACAATAAAGTGTTGGAAGAGCAGGGCGGTTATCGCTGGCTCGATGTATCGCCCCGCACCATTACCGGACAGGCGCACAGACCCAGCTACGGCAGCGATGGCGATTACTTCAGCAAACCCAATGTGGAGCAGATCGTAGATGCTATTCAGGAAATGATGTCGGAGTAGGGGCGTGAGACGGTAAACGTGAGACGTGAAACGGCAACAGCGAGGACGACAATTGAAAAAACGGCAAAACGAACAACATTATCTTAACAAACGAACGTAAAACTTAAAAAAACGAACGCATAACTTAGGACTTAAAACCAGGAACTGGTAATTAAGAACTAAGTGCCCTTTACCTATAACCCCTCAAAACAATTCCTGTGAAATTACATTTGTATCAAATTGATGCATTTACCAACCATTTGTTCGGAGGTAACCCGGCTGCTGTAATTCCCCTTGATCAATGGATCAGTGATAGCCTTATGCAAAGACTGGCTATGGAAAACAACCTCAGCGAAACAGTTTTCTTTGTGCCTTCATCGAGCAAGGATGCGGATTACGAGATCCGCTGGTTTACGCCTTTATCAGAGATCAACCTGTGCGGGCATGCCACCATGGCTTCCGCCTATGTTTTATTTCATGTAATGGGCTATAGTTATCCGGCCATTCGCTTTCAATCAAAGAGCGGTATACTGGTGGTTACAAAAAACTTCGACAAGATCAGTATGGATTTTCCTGCCTGGAAACCGGAACCGGTAACTACCTGGCCCGATGAACTGGCTGCTGCTTTGGGTAATATTGCCATTACCAGTGTACACAAGTATCGTGATTACCTGGTAGAAGTGGCCGATGAAAGCATGGTACAGCTTTGTCAGCCCGATTTTACCTTGTTGAAAAAGATGGGGCAGAAGGTGATCCTTACCGCAAAAGGTAATAAAGCCGATTTTGTATCCCGTTTCTTTGCACCTTCGGTGGGCGTTGATGAAGATCCGGTAACCGGGTCGGCGCATGCGCAACTGATCCCTTATTGGGCAGAAAAACTGGGAAAGAAAACATTGCATGCCCGCCAGTTATCGAAACGCGGGGGCGAATTGTGGTGCGAACACCTTGATGAGCGGGTAACGATGGCGGGGCAATGCGTATTCTTTATGAAAGGAGAGATTGATCTATAAAAATAATAATTGTGCTAACAGCTACCGAAAAACGATTTATAAAATATTGGGAAGAACAGCGAACAGGCGGCCGGGTGAAATATTACCTGTTGTATATTTTGCTGGGGACTTTCATTGCTACCCTGGTGCTTTCTTTTTTAACACAGGTGTTGGGTTTTGGGCTACCTGAAAATCTCATATTGATTGTTATTGGTAGTTTCTGTATTGTTACTATAGCCACCGTGCTTACCTGGGGAGTTAATGAGAAGAAGTTCAAGGGCATCATTCAAAGAGAAATACGAGAAGGGATGCGGAAAGATGCGGAAGAAGGAAATGGCACTGTTAAATAATGAATATTGAATTTCCAATGTTGATCGTTGAAGAGGAAAGAAATGAAGAATGAGAAAGCGAATACACCATAGTTGTTACGCATTCTCCATTAAAATGTAATTGCGTGCAGCGTGAAGCGTGTGGCTTGCAGCGGTTTTAAAGTATTTCATTATCATATTAGTCAAGAAATTGTTCCTTTTCCTCTGGTGAAGGAATTCTGCATTGATCTTTCTTCCCAAACCACCGATACCGGTTAGCGGCAATTAATTTATAAAAGCCATCGCGAATGGGTTGGGGTATATAAATAAACACATACAACAACTGCCAGCCCCGGCCCAGGTGCTTCAGCGTGCGCAGCACGGCTGTTGAACGTGTATACAGCACATTTCCCTCAATAAGCATAAATGAATGGTACTGATCAGTTGCCAGGTGGTATTTGCTCAGGTACTCCTGCCCGGTTTTTCCCTGCAACGATCCAAACAGGAATTGCTTTTTGTGATCTCTTTTTAAACAGAATTGAACAGCACCGTTGCACAGGTTGCACACACCATCAAAGAGAATAATGTATTTTGAAGAGGTACTGGCCATTAATGGACAAAATTACGGCCATTGGGATGAATTCTGTTCTATAAGGGTGAATGAGATGATATCCGGGCGGCAACATCATTTTCCTGAAAATGATTCAAACCTCGAAACGTTGTTGAACCTTTAACCTGGCGAACCCGAAATGAATCAAATTATCCAGTTTGTGACCCAGGAAATTGTAAAAACATATGGTTCCCAATTGCTTATTAAATTTTAGACTCTATTTTTAAAATTTAAAATGACCATTTGGAATGTCGAAACTCTCGTTTGGAATGTCGAAACTCCTATTTGGAATGTCGAAACTCTCGTTTGGAATGTCGAAAATCTCATCTGGAATGTCGAAACTCTTGTTTGGAATGTCGAAACTCTCGTTTAGAATGTCGAAACTCTTGTTTGGAATGTCGAAAATCTCATCTGGAATGTCGAAACTCCCGTTTGGAATGTCGAAAATCTCATCTGGAATGTCGAAATCCTCATTTGGAATGTCGAAACTCACATCTGGAATGTCGAAATCCTCATTTGGAATGTCGAAACTCCCGTTTGGAATGTCAAAACTCCTGTTTGGAAGTCACACCCCATTTGTAATTAGAAATTATGCGCTGAAAATTATTTTCGGCCGGCTTTCACCCCGGGCTGAGGCGTTTTTAAAATCAAAAACCCGGGATGTAACACCCGGGCTTATAATATATAATTTCAATATTCTTACTGCAGGTTATGAAACACTTTCTGTACATCGTCGTCCTGCTCCAGCTTATCAACCAGTTTCAAAACTTCCTGGGCCTGTTCTTCCTCTAAATGTACAGTTGTACCAGGGATCCATTCTACTTCTGCGCTGATAGGGGTAATGTGCTTTTCTTCCAGTGCTTTTTGCATGTTGCCGAAATCGTTAAAAGCCACCCGCAGAATCAGTACGGCTTCACCATTCGCCCCGGTTCCTTCTCCCATTTCTTCCAAACCGGCATCAATCAGTTCCAGTTCCAGGTCATCGGGGTTTAGGCCTTCGGGTTTCAATTTAAACTCCGCCATTTTTTTAAACTGGAAGCTCACGCTGCCGCTATTACCCAGGGTACCGTTGCCTTTATTAAAAATAGCTTTTACGTTGGCTACGGTGCGTACGTGGTTATCGGTAGCGGTTTCTACCAAAATAGCAACGCCGTTTGGTCCGTACCCTTCATAAAGAATTTCTTCATAATTCTCCATATCCTTGCCGGAAGCGCGCTTAATAGCCGCTTCAATTCGGTCTTTAGGCATGTTCACACTCTTGGCGTTCGTCATACACCGCCGCAGGGCCGGATTGGTTCCTGGGTCGGTGCCACCAGCTTTTACGGCAATGGCAATTTCTTTTCCAATACGGCTGAATTGTTTGGCCATCCGGTCCCACCGGGCAAACATGGTTGATTTACGTACTTCAAAAATGCGACCCATATATTAGTTTCTAGTTTGTAGTTTATTGTTTGTTGTTAATCGGGCTGCAAAAATAAATTAACTGACGCATGTAGCCAACATAGTTGTATTAAAACAAAGCCCCGTCCCGGTTTAGCTGGGACGGGGCTTTTATAAAAATGATATATAAATTATCGCTTCTTTGCCATTTTTACGCCGAATAAAATAGCATGTACAGCGGCAAAAACCAATGAGAAATAGAATATGCCGGCATCATTGGGCACATCTTCCAGCTTAACACCCTTGGCAACAGCTTCTGCAGCCTCTGTTGACGTCAATGTATGATGCACAAATGCTACAATCGCCAGGATCACAGAAAGACTTAATCCGCATATACCGCCAATTCTGTTGCCCTGGGGTATAGTGTCCGGACTGCCAGCCGATAATGCGCTATGCTTCACACCGTATGCCAGGTAAACATCAAGACCAATGATCATCCATACGATCAGGCGGATCCAGGTATCGAGCGGTAAGAACACCATCATAAACAAACAGGTGAACACACCCAATATAGGGATTAATGGCACCAGCGGCGTTACGAAAGCGCGCGGCGCATTAGGCATTGTTTTACGCATGATGATAACGCCGATACAAACCAGGATAAATGCGAATAGCGTTCCGATACTTGTCATTTCACCAACAACACGGGCTGGTACAAAAGCAGCGAACAGGCTCACAAAAACCAGGAACAATAAATTGTTTTTTGCCGGCGTGCGGAATTTAGGATGAACTTCAGAAAACACTTTGGGTAACAATCCGTCTTTACTCATACTGAAGAAAACGCGGCTTTGTCCCATCAACATCACCAGTATCACCGACATATAACCAGCCAGAATAGCTAATACGATGGCCTTGTTCAACCAGGGATAATCGGGGTGAATAACACCAGCTGCATCGGCTGTACCCATATGATCAATAGCTACAGCTACGGGAGCAATACCGTCCTGACCTTTGAATGTGGTATAGCTGGTAACGCCCGTCATTACGTGCGCAAACAGAATATAGAGAACGGTACAAATGGCGAGTGAACCCAGGATACCCCAGGGCATGTCTTTTTTGGGGTTCTTTGCTTCCTGGGCGGCGGTACTCACCGCATCGAACCCTATGTAGGCAAAGAACACAATAGCCGCTGCGCGAATGATACCACTGAAACCAAACTCACCAAAATTGCCTGTATTTTCCGGAATGTAATTTTCGTAGTTCGCTGTGTTGATATATTTCCAGCCCAGGAAAATAAAGATCAATACAACTGTTATTTTCAAGGCAACAATAACGGCATTCACCGTGGCGCTGTCTTTGGTACCCTTTACCAATAACAAACTCATTAGGATCACTACAAATACTGCAGGTGCGTTAATAAAGCCGCCGTCCCAGGGCCCGGCCGTCAGGGAAACGGGTAAATGAATATCGAACCCCGCAAGGAATTTTACCAGGTACCGGCTCCAGCTGATACTTACAGTAGCGGCGCCCACAGCATATTCCAGAACAAGGTCCCAGCCAATGATCCAGGCAACAAATTCGCCCATGGTAGCATAGGAATAAGTATAGGCACTTCCCGCAACGGGGATCATAGATGAAAATTCTGCATAACACAAACCGGCAAAAGCACAACCCAGTGCTGCAACAATGAAGGAGATGGTGATGGCAGGACCGGCCTGGTTGGCAGCAGCGCCACCGGTAATGGAGAACAAACCGGCGCCAATGATAGCACCAATTCCCAGGGCTATAAGAGAACCTTTACCCAGGGTTTTTTTAAGGGAATGGCCACCGGTATCCTTGACTTCGTTTAATAAAGAGTCTAACGGTTTTTTTACAAATAAACTCATAAGAGTTAGTTAGAATTTTTTGAATGAATAGTATTTCCTGTAATCATGTATAGGTCGGAAAGATAAGGATTTCTTAAAATTACGGCATAAAAGATATCTTAAATACTCTCCACATTTCCAGGCAAAAGATAAAATGATCTAACAAATTGGTTTATACATTTAATATTATATTGCACCCTATTACTTTTAACCGAACTACATGAAGAAAAACAGGCTCACGCTATATATTCTGGTTGCAATGGCGGCGGGTATTATTGTGGGTTACCTGATGCACCGGGTGGGTACAGGTCATCAAATAACCTATTCTCCTGTTAAAGATTATACGGGCAAAGACACGATCACGTTGGTTTTATCAGGAAAAGAAGTGATACAACCCATTGAGGTCGTTAAAGATTCCGCCATTTATCGTTTAACAAAAGCAGCGCCGGGAACCTGGGTTGTTGTTGCCAACACCAGTGAAGCCTATGCTACTGATAAAGAACTGACGCTTAATAAAATCAAAGTTGGTTCTAAACACGGAAACGCCTCCATTAAAGCCATTCAATCGTTTAGTGATAATATTAAATTATTGACTACTATTTTCCTGCGGCTGGTTCAAATGATTATAGCGCCGCTGGTTTTTTGTACGTTGGTAGTTGGTATTGCCAAACTCGGTGATTTGAAAACGGTGGGCCGGGTAGGCGGCAAAGCATTGTTATGGTTTGTTACTGCTTCCCTGGTAAGCCTGTTGCTGGGTATGCTTATCGTAAACCTGGCGCAACCAGGTCATGCTGTTGATTTGAGCAATGCCGATACGGCTGGGGCTAAGGACCTGATTGGCAAAACACAGGAGTTTTCCATTACCAAGTTTGTGGAGCACGTATTTCCGAAAAGTGTTGTTGAGGCCATGGCCAATAATGAAATACTGCAGATTGTTATCTTCAGTATTTTTTTTGGTGTAGCCATGTCGGCGCTGGGCTCTTATGCAAAACCTGTGACCAAAGCATTGGATGCCGTTGCCCACGTCATTTTAAAAATGGTGGGTTATGTAATGAACTTTGCACCTTTGGGCGTGTTTGGCGCAATTGCCGCGGTAATCGCTACCAAAGGGCTGGAAGTGTTCTTGTTTTACGGAAAATACCTATTGTTCTTTTTAATGGGGATTGCCCTTTTGTGGGTTATATTGATATCGGTTGGGTATTTGATCCTGGGCAAAAGGATCGGAGAATTGTTAAAAAGAATTTCCTCGCCCATGCTGGTTGCTTTTAGTACCACCAGCAGCGAAGCGGTTTTTCCCAAGCTCACCGAAGAACTGGAGCGGTTTGGCTGCAAGGATAAAATAGTTTCATTCATTTTGCCGTTGGGGTATAGTTTTAATCTTGATGGCAGCATGATGTACATGACCTTTGCCAGTTTGGCCATTGCGCAGGCGTATGGTATTCACCTGGATATGGGTACCCAGTTAACCATGTTACTGGTGTTGATGTTAACGAGTAAAGGAATTGCAGGCGTGCCGCGCGCATCGCTGGTAGTTGTAACCGCTACCTGCGCCATGTTTAAAATTCCACCCGAAGGGGTTGCATTGATATTACCGATTGATCATTTTTGCGATATGTTCCGCACCATGACCAATGTAGTAGGAAATGCACTGGCAACCAGTGTGGTTAGCAAATGGGAAGGGGAACTGAAGCCTGAAATGGCCGCAGCAGACCCGGTTTTGGTAAATGATTAGAGGAATGAATGGTGTCACCTATATGTTGCCGCATCAGTAACTGACTGTTGGTAATTTGCAGCGGGCACTGCTATTGACAAATAAACTTTTTCATTAAATCTTTATGTTTAAACGACTGATATTTTTATTGTTGAATGTGTTGACAGTTTCCGGGGCAATGGCACAACAGCAAATAAGAATTCAATGTACCAATCAGTACGAAGCATCGGTTGGAAAAATAACCGTAACGATTGCAGGCCAAACTACAGAGTACAAGACAGATCATCTGGGCTTTGCCACTATCAACGTAACACCCGGTGATTCCATGACAATCAATGCTGCGAATCATGAACCGCATACGGTGGCTATTGCCTCGCTGAAAGAAACCGAGCCCATCGTGCTGGAGCAAAAGTTTAACTGGAAAGACCTGTTGAACCCCATGTTCTATATTGTTTACGGCGGTTTTTTCCTGCTGCTATTCATCGTATTTGCCGAAACGGGTTTGTTTGTCGGGTTCTTTTTACCAGGCGACAGCCTGTTGTTTGTGGCTGGTATTTACAGCGCCAACCTGGTTGAGAACCTGTTCAAAAAATTCGGTATTACGGGTATACGTTATGAATGGCTCGATCTCAGCATATTGATAGCCCTGATCTCTATTGCAGGTATTTTAGGCAATGCAGTAGGTTACTGGTTTGGCAAAAAGATTGGTCCAACCATGTTCCATTGGCGCGATCGTTTCCTGTTTAAGAAAAAGTATTTGTATGATGCCCATGAGTTTTATGAAAAGCATGGCGGCGGCGCCATCGTCATGGCCCGTTTTTTACCCATTATACGAACCTTTGCACCTATTGTAGCGGGTATTGTTGATATGGATAAAAAGAAGTTTTCTTTTTTTAACATGATAGGTTGTATTGCCTGGGTTTTCAGTATGATCATTGCCGGGCATTTCTTACAAAAATGGATATTCACCCAATTTGATTTTGACCTGAAGAAACACCTTGAAATAATCGTATTGGGCATCGTACTCGTTACTACGTTACCGGTATTGATAAAACTACTTTCCGGTAAAAAGAAAGAAAAGGTTTCTCAACCTCCAATTAAATAACGAATGCAATCGAAACAAGTTTCTGTTTTCAGCCTGGCTGTACTTGTAGCTGCATTGGGCTACTTCGTTGATATTTACGATCTGTTGCTCTTTAGTATCATTCGTGTTACGTCATTAACCGATCTGGGATTAAGCAAAGACCAGATAGCCTCAGAAGGTTTATTCATTATTAACGTGCAAATGGCCGGGTTGTTGATTGGTGGTATTTTATGGGGTGTGCTGGGCGATAAAAAAGGTCGGTTAAAAGTATTGTATGCTTCTATCATTATATATTCACTGGGAAACATTGCCAACGGCTTTGTACAAACGGTAAACCAGTATGCCGCCGTTCGGTTTATAACCGGTATCGGCCTGGCTGGTGAATTAGGCGCCGGTATAACCCTGGTGAGTGAGTTGTTGCCAAAAGAAAAAAGAGGTCTCGGTACCTCGCTGGTGGCCGGTATTGGCTTGACCGGCGCTGTGGTGGCATTCTTTTTCAAAGAGAATTTTCCCTGGCGCACCTGTTACTTTATTGGCGGCGGGCTTGGCTTTATGTTATTGCTGTTGCGGGTGGGCGTGCTTGAATCGGGCATGTTCCAGAACCTTCAGCACAGCAAAGTGTCAAAGGGAAATTTCTTCATGTTGTTTAGTAATGGCAAACGGCTTAAAAAATACCTGTGCAGTATTTTGATTGGATTACCTACCTGGTATGTGATTGGTATCCTCGTTTCTTTCTCCAAAGAGTTTGGCGAAAAAATGGGTATTGAGGGCACGGTTGACCCCGGTAAAGCCGTCATGTTTGCCTATGCTGCTATTTCAATAGGCGATATTGCCGTTGGCTTGTTAAGCCAGTCATTGAAAAGCCGTAAAAAAGCCCTGTTTATTTTTTATGGAATAACAGCTATTGGCATTGTATGGTTCTTTAACCTGCATGGTCAATCGGTAAACAGTCTGTATGCAGCCTGTGCGGTGCTGGGTTTTGGAACGGGCTTCTGGGCCATTTTTGTTACTATGGCTGCCGAGCAATTCGGTACCAATATAAGAGCAACCGCCGCTACTACGGTACCCAATATGGTGCGTGGGGCATTGATCCTGATCTCTATATTATTTACCTCATTACAGGGGTCGGTGGGATATGTAACAAGCGGCATGATCACCGGTATAACTGTCATGATCATCGGAATAGTTTCCGCTGTATTGACTGAGGAAACCTTTCATAAAGATCTTAATTACGTTGAAGAGTGAGCCTAGACCAGAAAATGAAAATTCTTATTATCAGATTTAGTTCTATTGGGGATATTGTTTTAACAACCCCTGTTATCCGTTGCCTGAAAAAGCAGTTGCCGGATGCAGAGATCCATTATTTCACCAAAACCGGTTTCCGCGCGGTACTGGAAGCCAATCCCTATATTGATAAACTGCATTACCTGCAAGACGATCTGGATGCTGCCATTGCTTCTTTGCAGCAGGAGAATTTTGATTATGTGATAGACCTGCATCATAACCTGCGTACCATGCGGGTAAAAAAAGCATTGGGCAAGAAGTCGTTTTCTTTCAATAAGCTCAACATTCAGAAGTTTATATTAACCACTATTAAACTGAATGTGCTGCCCGATGTGCATATTGTAGACCGTTACCTGGAAACGGTGCAATCGCTGGGTGTAAAGAACGATGGCCGCGGGTTAGATTACTTCATTCCTGATACTGATAAAGTAAAAGAGCAGGATATACCTGGCGGACACCTTGCCGGTTATATTGGCGTGGTGATCGGCGCCGCACATAATACCAAAAAATTACCGGTACATAAGCTGCAGGAACTTTGCAGCCTTATTGAGCACCCGATCATTTTGCTGGGTGGCAAAGAAGACAGGGCGCTTGGTGAACAAATTGCCAGCGTTGACCCGCATAAGATCTATAATTCATGCGGTAAATTCAACATCAATGAATCTGCCGACCTGGTACGCCGCGCCAAATTGATCATTACGCACGATACCGGGTTAATGCATATTGCTTCCGCTTTTAAAAAGCCCATCATTTCTATCTGGGGAAATACTGTGCCGCAATTTGGCATGTATCCATACTACGGCGCCTTATCGCCAGAATTACCGAAAGACAAATTACCCTATGATATTATGGAAGTACGGCCATTGTATTGCCGGCCTTGTTCTAAAATAGGGTATAATAAATGTCCGCTCGGACATTTTAAATGCATGGAGAAGATCTCTATGGCTGATATCGTTACCCGCGTGAATCAGCGGCTGAATAAGTAATTAATTCATTTTAGTTTTCGCCAGCGCTTCCAACTTGGCGGTGATCAGTTTTTTTTCTGCCAGTGATGTGGTTAATGAAAGCGCCTGTTGCAGAAATTTGCCGGCATTATGATCATCGCCCAATTGCATGTATAGTTCTCCCAGCACAGCGCTGAACATATATTGGGTGTTTATAAGATGGTCGATGTTATTGATGTTCCATATTTCCTGAATGGCCGTGTTCGTTTGATCTAATTGCGCCAGCACAACAGCGCGGTTCAATATAACCGGCGCGGTGCGCTTTTGTTCCAATAGCATATCGTACAATTGCAACATGCGTTGCCAGTTGGTTTCTGCAAAAGAGGCCGTCAGGGCATGTTCTGCTGCAATGGCCGATTCAAGATGATATACGGTTAGGGCCGGACCTTGTGATGACAGGGTAAGGAATTCATACCCCTTTTGAATAAGCGCTTTGTTCCAGGTGCTTCTGTCCTGGTGTTGTAACAATATAATGGAGTTGTTCTCATCTATGCGGCTTTCAAACCGCGATGCCTGAAAACACATCAGCGCCAACAAAGCAAATGAAGTTGGTTGTTTACCGGTCTTATGTTGTGTCAACAAAAAGCAAAGGCGCATGGCTTCTGCACACAGGTCGCGCCTGATCAGTTCATCGGCATTACCTGAATTATATCCTTCGTTGAACAGCAGGTACAAAACGGTATACACAATATCGAGCCGGCCGGTTAATTCTTGCCCGGCTGGAATATCAAGTTGGATCTGGTTGTCTTTTAAAAACTGTTTGGCCCTGTACAACCGTTTTTGAATAACGGCTTCATTCGAAAAGAGGGCATGGGCAATTTCTGTAACGCCAAAACCCGATACGGTTTTTAAAGTAAGCGCTACCTGGTCTTCTTCTTTTAAAGCAGGGTGACAACATGCGAAGATCATCTGCAACTGACTGTCTGCGATTTCGGCTTCCCCAAAAAAATGCTGAACGGTGTGTTCCGTTTCCCGTTGCAGTTCGCTGGCCAGTTCCTGCGAATACTGTTGAAAATGTTGTTGTCGCCTGATAATATCAATGGCCCGGTTGCGAGCTACCTGCATTAACCAGCCTGCGGGGTTATCGGGCAATTGGTTGAACGTCCAGGTTTGCATGGCGCGTAAAAACGATTCCTGCACCACATCCTCAATCATTTCCAGGTTATGCATACCGAAGATGCGCGTTAACACAGCGATCATCTTTCCCGACTGGTGCCGGAAAAGATGATCGGTCAATTGCGTCACCGTGCCATGTGCCTCTTCTTTCATACTGATTTATACAAACTTAAAATTTCATCACTTCCCGCACTTCAACGTTTCCTTCCAGTGGTAGATCGGGACAACCCTTGGCTATCTCTGTAGCTTCAGCAAGTGAATTGGCTTTCACGATCACAAATCCGCCAACCACTTCTTTGCTTTCGGTAAACGGTCCATCGGTGATAAGGGCTTTGGAACCTTTTACTGTTTTGCCACCAGGCACCAGGGCTTCGCCGGATACATATATTTCTTTAGCTTTCAGTTCTTCGATCCAGGAAAACCATTTTTGCATATGCTGCTGCATTTGTTCAGGAGAGAACTCATATTGCTGAGTAGCGCCAATGAAAATGAACATGAAATCCTTCATAATTGTAAATTTTAAAGATTACCAGATTAAGTTACCGGTAAATGACGAACAGGCTGCACCGGGCAGGACAAAACTGGAAAATTTATTTATGAAGCACAAAAAAAACGGCCTGACCAACAGCCAGACCGCCTTTAGTGATTAATGGTTAAACGACCTACTTTATAAATATTTTCTGTACAATATCTCTATCCCTGGTTTGACCCATTATGCGCACAAAATAGATGCCCTGGTCAGAGATATTTAATGGAATATCTGTTCTACCTGTTTTGCCATTTAGCATTTGCGTTTGTAACAGCATGCCCTGTGAGTTTACAATTTGTACCATCTTGAATGAGTCGTTCAGGTATACGCTCACCATGCCCGCATTTACAACGGTAGGGAATACATAATTCTGGGTAGGGGTAGTGGCGGCGAGGCTTAATACAGGCGAGTAATCATAGCGCCCGTTTTTATCAGTCATGCGAATGCGGTAAAATAACCGGTCGCGAACGTTTAGCGGGAAATGCCTGAATTCATAGCCTTTTCCGTTAAGGTAATTTCCGGCGGGAATAACACCTGCCTGATGAAAATTGATGCCATCTGAACTGAATTCTATTTCATACAATTTGAGATTATCAGGTTCCCAGGTCGTACGCCATCTTATTACTATACCATCATTGCCGGGTGTAAGGTACAGGTCGTGCATGGCCACCGGTTCAGGAAGCCGCGTCATGTTATTGTTTGTTTCATAAACAAACCTGGTTTGCAGCCGTGGATCCGCAAAGTTTTCATTGGGCATTAACTTCCCCATATTAACAGGAACGTAGCCGGCTTTTGTGTAGCCGGGATCAGATTGTGCTAACACTGCATTCTTCCCTGTTATCTGGCTTACCAATAAAACAGCGATCATGCACGCTGTTTTACAATTCCATTTGTATACGTATTTCATACCATACTATTTTAGAAGTACATAAATAGCTTGCAGCAGATAGCGAGGTAGTAGTGAGGATATATACAGTATGCTTCAAAATCGATGCCGGGGACGGGGAAAGTAGGGGGCTGGTTGTTAACGAGTAGCTATTGAGCCGGAAGTTAGAGAAGTAGGAAGTAAGAGGCAAGAGGTAGGACGTAGGAATTTGAAGGACAGGGGGTAAAAGGAAAAAGTATGAAATAAGAAAATTCGTGATCTTCTTACTTCATACTTCTTATTTCTTACTTCGTGTATTTTTACAGCGTCTTCAGTACGTCGTTCATACTTCTAACGGCATCAGCGCTTTTGTTAAAGAGTGCTTGTTCTTCGGCATTCAAACCAAAGTCCAGGATCTTTTCCCAGCCGCTTTTTCCGATGGTAACCGGAACACCAAGACAAATGTCTTTTTGACCGTATTCGCCATTCAGGGATACGCAGCAGGTAAATAATTTTTTCTGATCGCGTACAATGCTTTCAACCAGGGCTGCTCCGGCTGCTCCGGGTGCATACCAGGCGCTGGTACCAATCAGTTTGGTAAGGGTAGCACCGCCTACCATGGTATCGGCAACTATTTGTTTTTGTTTTTCTTCACTCAGGAATTGAGTAACGGGAGCACTGTTCCAGGTTGCCAGGCGGATCAGAGGGATCATGGTTGTATCACCGTGACCACCTACTACAACTGCGTTCAGGTCGGCAGGACTGCAATTCAGGTGTTGGCTCAATTGATATTTAAAGCGGGCGCTGTCAAGTGTTCCACCCATACCAATGATCCTGTTCTTGGGCAAACCGGTAGCGGTTAACGCCAGGTAGGTCATGGTATCCATCGGGTTACTGATAACAATAATGATGGCATTGGGGGAGTGTTTCAGAATGTTTTCGGCAACGCCTCTTACGATACCGGCATTGGTTCCAATCAGTTCCTCACGTGTCATACCCGGTTTGCGGGGTAAGCCTGATGTAATTACAACTACATCACTGCCGGCTGTTTTGCTGTAATCATTGGTACTACCGGTGATCCGGGTATCAAAGCCTAATAAAGCGGCCGTCTGCATCATATCCTGGGCCTTTCCTTCGGCCAGACCTTCTTTGATATCCAACAATACCAGTTCTTCAGCCAGTTCGGCCCGGGCGATATTATCAGCGCAGGTAGCACCCACTGCACCGGCGCCTACAACAGTTACTTTCATCAGAAAAAATTTAAGGTGTTGAGCTAATTTTTGCGCAAAAATAGGGCGCGATAAAAGAAAAATGACTTTTTATTTATTGTTTGATCCACCTCTCAAGCCATTATTTGCCTTTGGCAAAGGCATCCAACAGCTTATCAATTTTCACATTCCCCTCAAATGTGGTGATCAACTCACCGCTTTTATCATATAATGCCTGAAAGGGCAGGCTTTGGATCTTGAAAAAGGGCGGCAGGAAGAATTTGGAATCCCGGCCCATTTTAATATTGGGGTACTCCTCAATTTTGTGCGCCTTATAAAAGCCAACCATTTCTTCAAAAGGCTGATAAGTGACCATAATGATCTGGTATTTTTTCAGGTCCTTCATCCGCTTTTCCATATCGGCCCATTGGTGTTTGCAATGGTCGCAATCAGGACTAAAATACATGATGAGGGTAGGCTGATGTTTCAGTTTCTCCTTGGTAAGCGTGGTGCTGTCTACCTGAACAATACTGAAAGGTGGAACCGTCGGGAACCGCTTGTAGGCCGGACTGTCGGGTGGTAAGGTTTGCGCCGATGCCAGTTTTACCGCAAGTACCAGGATTAATAGGAATAGCCGGTTTTTCATTCGTCAATATTTACTTTTAGTCTATAAAAAGGTTTCGCCCCTCGACTCCGCTCAGGGTAAGCCTCGCTTACCGCTTTATTTTCAACCCCTTCAACTTTCCGCCTATGACGAGGTCACTCACATTTATTTTTTTTCAAAAATAGCAGTAAATGAACATGATACGCAAAGGTTAAGTTCATTTAACAAAAAAGATTTGGCAATACTTACGACTTTTTCGTAGGTTTACGAAAAGTTCGTAGAAATGGAAAAACTTACTATACAAGAGGAGCAGGCCATGCAGGTGATCTGGAAAACAGGGGAGGGAAACATCAAGTTGTTTCTGGAAAATATGGACTCGCCGCAGCCGCCGTATACCACCCTGGCCTCTACCATAAAGAACCTCGAAAAAAAGGGCTTGCTGCAAAGCCGGCTGGTTGGCAATACTTATATGTATAAACCGGCCATAACGGAAGAAGAATACAAAAAGCATTTTATGAACGGGGTGGTAAAAGATTATTTCGATAACTCGTACAAGGAGCTGGTGAATTTTTTTGTGGAGCAGAAGAAACTAAGTTCGAACGAATTGAAAGATATTATTGAGATGATTGAGAAAGGAAATAAATAGAAATTATCCCAAACGAACCTTTATGCTGCAGTATCTCTTAAAACTAACAATCAGCCTATCCATAGTCTACCTGTTCTACCAGTTGTTCTTACGCAGACTTACCTTTTATAACTGGAACCGCTGGTACCTGTTGATATATTCCATCGTATGTTTTGTAATTCCTTTTGTAAACGTATTTACCATAATCGTTAACCAGCCCACACTACGGGAATCGACTATTATCAACTACATACCGGCCATAACGCAAATAACGCAGCCGGCCGATGGAAAGGCCGTCCATATCAACTGGATGCAAGTAGCTATCGTTGTTATTATCACAGGTATACTGGTAATGGTTCTACGCCTGTTCATTCAATATTATTCCCTGTTCAAAATGCGGTCAAAGGCAGTCTTGCTGTATGATGATAAAGTAAAGCTGTACCATATTGACGAACCCGTAATTCCTTTTTCATTCGGCAGGGGAATATATGTAAACCAGCACCAGCATACCGAGCAGGAACTAAAAGAGATCATACACCACGAGTTCATACATGTAAAGCAACGGCATTCACTGGATATTATGTGGAGCGAACTGTTGTGTATCCTTAACTGGTATAACCCATTTGCCTGGCTGCTGCGCCATGATATTCGCCAAAACCTGGAGTTTATTGCCGATCAGCAGGTGTTGCAAACCGGGCTCGACCGCAAACAATACCAGTACCTGTTATTAAAAGTCATAGGAGTCAATTCATTTAGTATAGCCACCAATTTTAATTTTTCATCTTTAAAAAGAAGAATAGCCATGATGAACAAAACAAAAAGCGCCAGAGTGCACCTTATCCGGTTTTTATTTATGCTACCATTGCTGGTCGTAGTATTGTTAGCCTTTCGCAATACAACACAGGAGCGTCAGCAGCCTTTAGCCGGCATCGTGACCGACACTATTCCTAATGCTGTAAAGACACCACCGGGATGGAAGGACATAAACAACATAGATGTAACCGATGGACAGAAGGTAACCATCCGGTTAAAGAACGGGAAGATTGAGAAATACGATCTTACTAACCCAAAGGAAAAAACTGTGTTTGAAAAGAAATATGGCGCATTGCCAGAACCGCCAACGCCACCTGCCCAATTAGCGCCAATCGAAAATGACCATCCCTTAGCGCCGATAGCCCCCGAAAGGCCGGAAAAGGCCGAAGCCCGGGAATTACCCGAAGCCCCCGAAGCTCCTGAACCCCCTGAAATAGTTGAACTCCGTGCAGTGCCGGAAGCCCCCGAGGCGCCTGAGGCCATTGAAAGGGTCGAAGTACCTGGTGTGCCGGTGCCGCCAGCTATCGTTTTACAGGATTGTTTAAACAAAAAAGGCTATTGTATCACCGTTGCCGACAATTATGGCGAGTGCATCGTGATTGTGAAGGACAAAAACAATAAGATCGTAGAAGCCGTTGCCCTAACCGACTGGAACAAAGACAAACAGTTTGAGACTAATTATGGTGAAATTCCGCCCCGGCCAATAAAGCTCATTCTAAAGTCAAAACCGGTAACGACGGTGAATGTAAAACCGGTAACCTCTGTTAAGGTTAAGCCTGGAACTGCGATTGTTATAAGAGATGTAGCGATAGAGAAGGTGAAACCAGCCACAGTGGTTGAAACACAAAAGGTGACGCTGATGTTGGACGCCATTAGTCCAAAAAACGCCCAGGGCGTTAAGGAGATCAGGGTGGTACCTGGAAAACCTACGATAAATATAAAACTGAAGCCAAATCCGGTAAAAGTGATAAATATTACGCCGATCAATAAATCTGAGACAAAACCCTTTTCTGAGGAAAATGGAACGCCGGTAGCGGCTGCTAATGTTCGGAGCAGTTCAAAAATGGCTGCCCGGGTAAGGGGTAACAGCGCTGCAACGGTAACCAGTGCCGTATCAGCCAAATCGGCGGCGAAGGTTCAGGCAGCTACCGAGCCTAATAATCCCCAAAAACCGGCCACCTGGTTCGAGGCAAGATCGCTGGATAAAGTAATAACACAAAACAGCGCTATAGCGGCGCTGTATCCTGGGGTGTCAGGTGGCGAAAACATAATTGCGACAAATAAGCCCATGGTAATTGTAAAGCCCTCCAGGGATAAGAAAACCGTCACAGTCATACGTGAACCCTTTATAAAGGTGGGCGGGGCCACAAAACTGCCTTAATCGCCGTCTATTTTGCCACCTGCCAATTTTGCCATAATTTTGCTGCCACTTTTTGATTATCACTTGTTTTTTTGACTTTTGAAATTTTTATAATTTATGGCAAGTACCTCAGATATCAGCCGCGGTTTGATCATTAAACTTGACGGAAGCTTATATACGGTGGTTGAATTTGGTGAAAATAAAACGGCCCGGGCTGCTGCCAAGGTATGGGCAAAGCTGAAAGGCCTTGACAATAGCCGCAGTATTGAAAAAACCTGGAACAGCGGTGATACCATTTATCCCGTACGTGTAGAACGCAAAACGTACCAGTTCCTGTACAAAGACGATACTGGTTACAACTTCATGGATAATGAATCGTTTGAACAGATAGCCCTTGCCGAAACCATGGTAGATGCTCCCCAGTTTTTGAAAGATGGAGCAGAAGTATCAGTACTGGTTAATACCGAAACTGAACTACCGATGAGTGTAGAACTGCCCGATAAAATTGTGTTGAAAGTCACTTACAGCGAACCGGGGGTAAAAGGGGATACGGCTACCCGTACCTTAAAACCTGCCACCGTTGAAACCGGCGCCACGGTGAATGTACCGTTATTTGTGAATGAAGGAGAGTTGATTCGTATAAATACGAAGACTGGTGAATATGTTGAACGCGTAAAAGAATAATACATATACTTACGTTATGTCAGGACAATGGAACACAATTCCATTGTCCTCTTTTTTTGATAAATGCCCAACGCCATTTTTAAAAACGGTTTTGGATATATTTAGTGTGTAATCCTTATCTTAGCCGCCTGTTCTACAGGACTTAAACGACAACTAAAATTTTTACAGATGGATTTTAAGCAAATTCAGGAGTTGATCAAAATGATCAACAAATCAAACATTGGGGAAGTGACGATTGAGGAAAAGGGATTTAAATTAACCATCAAGCAAAAAGAAGAACCGGCTCAGAATGTCATTGCTGCTCCTGTACATAATATGCCTATGATGACTGCCATGCCACAGCAGACCTCTCTTGCTCAAAATGCTGCGCATGCAACTCCCGCCGGTGATAAGCCAAAAGCTGCAGACACTGTTGCAGACAATTTTATAACCATTAAGAGCCCGATGATAGGTACTTTCTATCGCAGTTCCGCACCCGGTAAGGCTGCGTTCGTAGAAATAGGCGATGAGGTTACAACCGGTAAAGTAGTTTGCATCATTGAAGCCATGAAACTGTTTAATGAAATTGAAAGCGAAGTAAAAGGCCGTATTGTAAAAGTGCTGGTTGAAGATGCTTCGCCGGTAGAATACGACCAACCTTTGTTCCTGGTAGAACCGGCTTAACTTAATTAGCTAATTCGATAAATAGCTATTGTGCTAATTAGCATCATTCAGTTGCATTTCAATTAACACATTGGCACATTAGCACATTATTATTTAAATCCATGTTCAAGAAAATATTAATTGCCAATCGTGGAGAAATTGCCCTTCGGGTCATACGCACTTGTAAGGAAATGGGCATCAAAACGATTGCTGTTTATTCCACTGCCGATAAAGACAGCCTGCACGTTCGGTTTGCTGACGAAGCTGTTTGTATAGGAAAAGCGGCAAGCTCCGATTCGTACCTCAACATTCCGCATATTATGGCCGCGGCAGAGATCACCAATGCCGACGGTATACACCCCGGTTATGGATTTTTGGCCGAAAACGCCCGTTTTGCGGAAATCTGCGGCGAACATAATATAAAGTTTATTGGACCCACACCCGACCAGATCCGCTCTATGGGTGATAAAATGACTGCCAAAGAAACCATGATCAAAGCCGGTGTGCCTGTGGTGCCCGGTGGTGAAAAGTTGCTCGACAGTCTGGAAGAAGCCATCAGCCTGGCAAAAGAAGTAGGATATCCCGTAATTCTGAAAGCAACTGCCGGTGGTGGTGGTAAAGGGATGCGGGTAGTGTGGCAGGAAGATGAAATGGAAAAGGCCTATAGCACTGCCAAAATTGAAGCAGCCGCCTCGTTCAAGAACGATGGCATTTACATGGAAAAATTTGTGGAAGAACCACGCCACATTGAAATACAGGTAGCCGGCGATCGCTACGGAAAAGTTTGTCACCTCAGCGAAAGAGATTGCTCTATACAACGCCGTCACCAGAAACTGGTAGAAGAATCGCCTTCACCTTTTATGACACCCGAACTTCGTAAACGCATGGGAGATGCAGCTATAAAAGCAGCTTCTGCCATCGGCTATGAAAGCGTAGGGACCATTGAGTTCCTGGTAGACAAGCATCGCAATTTCTACTTCATGGAAATGAATACCCGTATTCAGGTAGAACATTGCGTAACAGAAGAAGTAACCAACTTTGACCTGATCAAAGAACAGATCAAGATAGCGGGTGGTGAAGCCATCAGTGGTTTGAACTATGAGCCGCAGTTGCATGCAATTGAATGCCGTATCAATGCCGAAGATCCGTATAACGATTTTCGTCCCAGCCCGGGCAAGATCACTACGTTGCATCAACCCGGCGGACATGGCATCCGCATCGATTCGCATGTATATGCAGGCTACGTAATTCCGCCTTATTACGATTCTATGATCGCCAAGATCATTGCCGTGGCACGTACCCGCGAAGAAGCCATCAATACCATGAGCCGTGCGTTAAGTGAGTATGTGATTGAAGGAGTGAAAACAACGATCCCTTTCCATCAGCAACTGATGCGCAATGAAGATTTTATAAAAGGTAATTTCAATACCAAGTTCCTCGAAACATTTAAGATGGTGTAGAGGTTATTGATAAGATAATTAATAATTATTTGACAGGCTAATGAGTTGATACATCATCAATTTATTGGCCTGCTCCCTTTTTAGTACTATCCTGCGGATTACCCATGCGCTTGTTCCTCCATACAAGCAACAATGCCTTCTGTTTATCAGTTAAGATGGCATCCAACTCTTTCTGATTCATATAAAACTGTAACCGCTCGCGCTGAACCAGCAACGCCAGTCTTCTTTTTTGATCGTCGGTCAGGTTCAGGTCACGCAACCGCAACCGTTCCTGCTGATTGATATTTAAAATGCGTCGCTGTGCCGTAGCCGCAGTTCCCCGGCCGATAAACATCACCAGCAATATAAAACTCACCCATTTCATGGCTATATGATTTGTCCCTAATGGTGTATAGACCCCGTAAGGCGCAGGGGGTTTAACCATGCGTACAACTCATAGCCATGAATCCGGTGTATAGCTCTTTTTAACAGGTAAAAACGCCCTGGGCAACGATTAACCGGCCAATTCACTGGTTAATGCATCCAGCCTGGATTCTACCCCATAGAACGAAGCGAGTTTGCGAATAACACTTTCCACCACCGCATCGGGGCAGGAGGCGCCGCTGGTGATTAGAATGCGGGCCAAATTACCAGTGGGCAGGTAATCAACCGCAATGTGTTCTTCCTTCGTATGAAAATTATAGTGTAGAATATCTTTTGAAGAAAGCAGTTTATCGGGCGAATTGATGAAATAAGTAGGTAGTTGTAGTTCACACAACTCAGCCAGGTGGGTGGTATTGCTGGAATTATAACCGCCAACCACAATGGCAATATCAGCCGGTGTTTGTAACATACCGGTAACCGCCGTTTGGTTATCGTTGGTAGCATAACAAAGCGTGTCGCGGGTATCGGCAAAACGGCTTTCAATAGTGGCAGGCGTTAAGCCGTAATGTTGTTGTATGGTTTGCTTCAGAAACTCGGCAATAGCCTGGGTATCGGTAGCCAGTTGCGTCGTTTGGTTCACCACCCCAATGCGTTGCAGGTGTTGCGCGGCATCGAAGCCGGCAGAAAATCTTCCGGCAAATTCTGTATAAAAAAGTTCGGCTGGTTTTTCACCGGTAATATACTTAGCCAGGTTTTCGGCTTCCTGTATGTCGTTTACAATAACAGCAGGGGCATTGCTGGCGGCATGTGAAAAAGTAGCCCTTGTTTCTTCGTGTTTCGGTTTACCGTGAATAACAATGCTATATCCCTTTTGAGCAATCTGCTCACCACGGTTCCATACTTTTTCAACAAAAGGACAGGTGGTGTTGTATTTTTCGATCGGAATACCCAGCGCATTCAGTTTTGACTCAATTTCAATGGTAGTCCCAAACGCCGGAATGATCACCACATCATCGGCAGTCAATTCCTCAAACGGGATCAATTGATGACCATAATTATCCTGCAGAAATTGAACACCCTGGCTTTGCAGATCGGCATTCACCTGCGGGTTGTGGATCATTTCACTTAATAAAAATATGCGCTTGCCTGGATTCGATTCTATAGTGCGGAAGGAGATCTCAATGGCATTTTCTACCCCATAACAAAACCCGAAGTGGCGCGCCAGGTAAATATGCAATGGGTCCAGCGCCAGCAGGGTAGGGGTAAAATCTTTCTTCATTTTATCCTGCTGTTTGCGGCTGTTTTTGATGGCCGATATCAGCGGGCTACGGTAAGTTATAGGTACATTAAATGTTTTCATGCCAACGCAAAGGTACAAAAGTTGAATCTTAGATGAGGCGCCTGTAGCGTAGTAAGATTGTTAAGATCCCTGAATAGTTTGATTGTTAAACGATTAACCAGCAATGAAGCAATCGCAAGGGGTAACCAGGGTATGAATAAATCATAAAGCGAACAGGGATAATTGGCGGGTTACGCAGTTGCCCGTAATTTTGGTTAAACCAACCACAGGAATAAGATTATGCAGCGACGATTTTCAACGGTAGCATGGAGCGTTAACAGCAATATTTATGAGGTAAATATTCGTCAATATACCCCCGAAGGAACTTTTAATGCTTTTTCCAATCACCTGCCCCGTTTAAGGGAAATGGGTGTAGATATATTATGGTTTATGCCGATAACGCCTATAAGCCTGGAAAAACGGCAGGGAACCCTGGGCAGTTATTATGCCTGTTCAGATTATAAAGCGGTGAATCCGGAGTTTGGTACCCTGGCCGATTTTACGGCATTGGTGAAAAAGGCGCACGAACTGGGTTTTAAAGTCATTATTGACTGGGTAGCCAACCATACGGGTTGGGACCATATCTGGACGCAGACTAACCCGGAGTTTTACAAAAGAGATGCTGAGGGCAAGTTTTACGATACGCATAACTGGCACGATGTAATTGATTTAAATTTCTACGATCATACCATGCGGGCTGCTATGACAGATGCCATGGGCTTTTGGGTAAAGGAGTGCGATATAGATGGATTTCGCTGCGATATGTGCCACCTGGTACCCCTCGATTTCTGGAGCAATGCCCGGAATGAACTGGATGCTATAAAGCCGCTTTTCTGGCTGGGCGAAACACAGGATGTACCTTATTTAACGGTATTTGATTGTTTGTATGGCTGGCGCTGGATGGCAGCAACCCAAAAATATTTCCGCCAGGAAATTACGCTAAGCGAGTTAAAAGAAGTTTTACATCATTACCAGTACGATTTGCCGGCCGGCACCTTTCCCATGCTTTTTACCAGCAACCATGATGAGAATACCTGGAACGGTACAGAATATGAGAAGTATGGTGATATGGCTAATACCCTGGCTGTGTTTAATAGTACCTGGAATGGAGTTCCATTGGTATATTCCGCCCAGGAATTACCTCTGCGTAAGCGGTTACCCTTTTTTGATAAGGATGAAATAAACTGGAATGGCACGCCGGAACTGCATACCTTTTATAAAACATTATTGCAGCTACGTAAACAGCATCCGGCCCTGCAGGCCGGCGAGGTTGCCAAACCACAAATACTCGTTACCAACAATGATGAGCGGCTGCTTGCATTTGTACGTAAGTATGAAGGAAAAGAAGTGCTGGTTCTATTGAATTTTTCTAACCAGGAAATAGCTGTACAACTATCGGGCTCACCTGTACAGGGAAAATTCACCAACGTTTTCACCCAGCAAGCAGTTACGGTAAATGCATCTTTCTCACCCCAGTTAAAAGGATACGATTACCTGGTGCTGGTGCGGTAATTATATAAAAAAAGAAGTGCCACTCTTTTAAAGAATGGCACTTCTACATATAATATTTACTGTTCGTTTATTGATTGCCCAGATTGATGATGATCGGGTAAACGCCTTCATAACCAGGATATATACCTTCCAGTTTCACACTACCTGTGCTGGTTTCAAGCACCTTTCTCAGGTCTTCCACATTGGAAATCTCTTTGTTATTGGCTTTAATGATCACATAACCTTCCTGGATCCTTACTTTGCTTAATAAGCCACGGGTTGAAATTGATTTTACGATCACACCGCCTTTAATACCTAATTCCTTTGCGTCATCTTTGTTCAGGCCTTCCAGTTCTGCGCCTAATTTATCGAGCACAGAATTCTTTACCACATCGGTACTTCCGCTCTTATTCTTTAAAAGAATGGCGGTGGTATATTCTTTACCATCGCGTTGATAGGTAAGGGTGATCTTATCGCCGGGGCGGTAAGTAGCAATTTGTCCAATAAGGTCGGCGCCACTTACAATAGGAGTTCCGTTGATCTTGGTGATCACATCACCTTTTCTGATACCGGCAGCCAGGGCGGCACCACCTTCACGAACAACCATTACATAAACACCACCATCGTCCTTGATACCGTTCTGTTTCTTTTCGTCATCACTTAAATTATCTTTTGGATATTCTATACCCAGATAAGCCCTTTGCACAGTTCCAAATTTGATGAGATCGGAAACGATCTTCTTAACGATATTAACCGGGATGGTAAATGAATAGCCTGCGTACGCGCCGGTGGGTGAAGCGATCGCTGAGTTAATACCAATTAATTTTCCGTCAGTACTAATTAACGGGCCACCGCTATTGCCGGGGTTTACCGCAGCGTCTGTTTGAATAAATGACTCAACCGGATTATCGCTTTGGCGGCGGTTGATGTCAAGCGTTCTGCCTTTGGCGCTTACGATACCAGCGGTAACAGTCGTTTCAAGCGTTAAAGGATAACCAACTGCGAGTACCCATTGGCCTACTTTCACCTCATCGGAATTACCATATAACAGGAACGGTAAATTCTTCGCTTCGATCTTAATAACAGCCAGGTCACTGCTGGGGTCAGAAGCAACCAGCTTGGCTTTAAAAGACTTTTTATTGTTTAGGGTAACTGTAATATCATCAGCTCCGTCCACTACGTGATTGTTGGTAACAATGTATCCATCTTCACTGATAACGGCGCCGGAACCGGAAGCCATTTGCGGAATGGAACGGTATTTATCGCCGAAGAAATCATCCAGGTCGGGGAACAGATCGCCGAAAGGATTATTGCGCGGCAGGTTATTGCTTACGGTACGGGTTGCTTTTGTTTTAATATGTACTGTAGCAGGTGTAGCTGCATCAGCGGCGGGCGAAAAATCAATCGGACCGTTTTGTCCAACCACACCGTTAAAGCCAGCATAATTAGCCGGAATCTTTCCTGTGTCCCCTTCTTTGTGATAAACGTACGTATCATCATGGCTAAAATGATTGTACCCCCACATTGTAACTCCGGTAGTAGAGGCACTAATGAGTACAATAGCCAATATTTGTTTCCACTTCATAATCGTTATAAATTTTATGAGATTTTACTTGTTTCAAAATATATGCCTGACAACAACAAATTAACGTCAGGAAACATAGGAAACCAGCGTTGTAAATTCGGTTTAACAATTAATTTACTAAAGTCTTCGTACTTCCCCTCTCAAATTTACTGAAAAGTAAGGAGGAATAGGTAATTCTGAATGGGTTGCCAGTCAAAAGTTAAAATATTTTACGGTTAACTCAAATGGATGGGGGAAGGCGAGCTTTTAGTCAATTTTGTCAGTTTTTTCTTAATTCCAGCAAAAATTTCATGACATCTATGCCATCGGCATAATCGGTAAGGGAAGGTTGTTGCGTTTGGCCGAAAGGAATGTGGTTTTTCCCAACGATGCACTGTACATCCGGATTATTGATAAGCGACTTTTCCGGCTGTTCACCGGGTTTATAGTATTCGAAGTTTAGTTGACTGATGGGCGAAAACAGTTCTTTGTTCTCATTCAATAAAATAGACTGGTTGGTCATATAGTATTGCTTATTCAGGATCAGCACGGCCAGTATATAATCGTAATTGTTTCTGTATTTGTTATGATCACTAAGGTGATCGTATTTTTTAAACGCATTTATCAGGGGCAGAAAATCATATTCCGCCGGTACGTATAATTTGGTGACGTTGCGGCATCCCAAACCAAAATACAGATAAACATCATCGGCCAGGTTTACTAATTCCTCCGTTGTTTCTTCTCCCGTTAAAATAGCCGCGGAAGTACGGTTTCGGCGAATGATGTGCGGGTATTTGCTGAAATAGTATTCGAAATACCGGGCAGAATTATTACTGCCGGTAGCTATATAGGCATCACAGTTCTTTAGCATTTCGGAAAAAGAAATCAGTTGGCTGGTAGCCTCGTCCCAATCGTACAGTTGTTGAACCAGGTGTTTAATAAGAATATCGTCTTTGGAAGAAGGTTTAATAGTTTGCCGGTGACCGGTTATAAAAGCACATAAAAAATCATGAAAACCAACGAGTGGTATATTACCGGCCATAACAATACCAATATTTTCAGGCTGGGTATTGTCAGCTGGAATATTGTATTGTTGGGCCCAGGCCGAAAGTTTGTCTTTTTGTAAAAAAGCAAGGGCGATATTCCGGGAAGCCAGATCAATAAATTCAGGGGTGAACCAGGGGTTGTGCAAACCGGCCTTTTCCTTGGTAGCCTGCCAGTTATCGTTATTTTGTAAAATATAGTCACCTAGCCGGGCCAATAAAACGATTCGTTGTTGTAAATTCATTCCACCTTATATTTGTCGTGCAAAAATAGTTGTATTCAACTCACCTGCCTTTCTGAAGGCAGGTTTAAAATTCAGCAAGTTATGGCAATAAAAATCACGGAAGAATGTATTAACTGCGGGGCCTGCGAACCCGAATGCCCAAATAATGCAATATATGAAGGTGGGGTAGAGTGGAGGGTTGCAGATGGCACTACTGTAAAAGGATCGTTTGTATTATTGGATGGAACTGTTATTGATGCCGACACGGCTAATGCCCCTGTTAGTGTAGATACGTATTATATCGTTCCGAATAAATGCACCGAGTGTCAGGGTTTTCATGAAGAACCGCAATGTGCAGCCGTTTGTCCGGTTGACTGCTGTGTTCCTGATGATATGTACAAGGAAACAGTGGATGAACTGATGGCAAAAAAGGAAAAACTACACATTTAGGAAAAGGAGGAATGCGGTAAGGTCTGACAAAAAATGCTTTATGCATTAATCGTTGTGCGGACTTTATTTTGGCAAATTTTTTTTGATAGAAGCCAATAGATTTACTAACTTTCTATCAGAATAGTAATGTAGCCTTAGTGCTACTTGTAAGTGGCGGGTGATATTTCCTGCCGAATCGAGGCGAAGGATTAACGACCTTCGCCTTTTTTTGGCCTCCCCCTAACCCCCTCCACTGGAGGGGGAACTGTATAAACTCCTGACAATGGCTTTAAAGATTACAGATGAATGTATCGTTTGCAGCGCCTGCGAGCCAGAATGCCCTAATAATGCTATTTATGAAGCCGGGGTTGAATGGAGAATGGCTGATGGTACAGCAGTGAAAGGTAATTATACCCTGCTTAACGGTAATAGCACAGATGCCGCAATCAGCCATGCTCCTATAAGCGACATATATTACTATATCGTTCCTGACAAATGCACCGAATGCCAGGGTTTTCATGAAGAACCGCAATGTGTAGTGGCTTGCCCGGTTGATTCTTGCGTTCCTGACGAAACATACCAGGAAACGGTAGAGGAACTAATGGCTAAAAAGGAAAAATTACATGTATAGGGCTCCCAGCCTGTACCCCGCATGCCCGCCGTCTCTTTTATAAATACCTGCCTTAGTAGTTTCCGGCTTCCATCCTTTTTCGTTTATTTGCTTAAAATTTTCCAATCATTACATGAAGCCCAATATTGCCTTTGTTACCGGTGGGTACTCTACAGAAGCTGTTATTTCCTATAAAAGTGCACTCACGATTGAAAAGAATGTTGATACTGATAAGTTTAACGTATACAAAATTGATATAACCCCCCAGGGTTGGTTTTATGAGGCCGGGAATGGCCAAAAGGTATCCGTTGACCGCGACGACTTCTCGCTGACTATTGATGGCAAAAAATTAACATTTGATGCGGTTTTGATCGGGATACATGGTACACCCGGTGAAGATGGCAAATTACAGGGGTATTTTGACCTTACCGGTTTACCCTATACCTCCTGTGACTCAGCGACTTCTGCACTTACTTTTAATAAAAGATATACCGTAGCTGTAGCGGCCTTTGCTGGCATAGATGTTGCCAAATCTGTTCATGTTTTTAAACATATTCCCATTACGCCCCAACAGATACTTAGCCAGCTGACGCTGCCGGTATTTGTAAAGCCCAATAATGGCGGTTCAAGCATTGGAATGAGCAAGGTGAATGCTGCGGGAGAGCTTGCCGGTGCCCTGGAAAAAGCGTTTAAGGAGGATGATCAGATACTGGTAGAAGAGTTTATCGCCGGTCGTGAGTTCACCATTGGTGTGTTTAAATCAACCAAAGGCATCATCACCCTGCCGATCACCGAAGTGAAAACGAAAAAAGAATTCTTTGACTATGAGGCAAAGTACCAGGGCCTGAGCGAAGAAATTACCCCTGCACAGGTTGATGAAGCCATTGCAGAAAAAGTTAGGGGTACTGCCAAAAGAATATATGAGTTGTTTAATTGCCGTGGTGTAGTGCGTATTGATTTTATATACAATGAAGCCAAACAGGCTGCGTATATGCTGGAGATTAATACGGTGCCCGGGCAAAGTGAAGCAAGCATCGTACCACAACAGGTGCGTGCCATGGGTTGGACGTTGAAGGATTTTTATACGGCATTGATTGAAGATGCGCTTACCAGGAAATGAGAAATGTCGAAGTAGAAAATAGAAGTGTGCAGTAAGAAGTAGAGGCGAATGACGATTCACGAACATAAAACAAACAGATACTACCTTGTTTAAATTCATGACAGGGAAACCCCTTTGGATACACATACTAACAGGAATAGGCATAGTTCTTTTACTGGTAGTTGTGTCTCTGCAATCGCTTCATTTGATTACCAGGCATGATAAAACCCTTACCATTCCTGCCGTAACTGGTAAATCGTTTGCAGAAGCCAAACAAATATTAGAAAGCAAAGGATTTGAAGTAGAATTACAGGATTCAATTTATAATGACACGGCAAAGCCTTTATCGGTATTGCGGCAGTTTCCTGATGGCGAAGCCGTGGTAAAAGTGAACCGGACGGTATACCTTACCATTAACAAAGCCATTGCGCCTCTTATTGAAATGCCTAACCTGGAAGGGTTAAGCTTTCGCAGTGCGGAAATTGCGATGAATCAATACGGATTAAAACTGGAAGATACCCTGTACCGTACCGATTTTGCCAAGAACTCGGTACTGGAACAACAATACAATGGCGAACGCATTAAGGCGGGTACTAAAATTCCACAGGGGAGTGATATCGTGCTGGTGTTGGGCAGCGGGTTAGGGCATGAAGATTTTAGTGTACCCGATCTCGTTGGATTGAATTACAACGACGCCAAAGTGTTGCTGGAATCAAATGGATTAAACGTAGGTTCAGTGATACCCAGCATTGATCCCAACGCCTTCGTTGGCCGGCAACTTCCGGAACACATGACAGCCGATGGCCGGGTAAACCGCATTCGTCAGGGACAATCCGTTGACCTGTGGCTGCAAACGGATAAACCGGTTAAGCTGCCGCCAAATGAGCAGGAAGAACAATAGCAATAAAATAATTTAAATAAGTGTTTATGCAGAATATAACTCCGGAAGAAGTAAAAGAACGCCTTGACAAAGGCGAGCAATTAAACCTGGTTGATGTGCGCGAGCCACATGAGCGTGCTGAATTTAATATCGGCGGTACATTGGTTCCTCTGGGTAAAGTGCAAACGATGCAGGTTGATGAGTTAGATAACCTGAAGAATGAAGAAGTAATTGTGTATTGCCGCAGCGGTAACCGCAGTGGACAGGCAGCATTGATTCTGGAAACACTTGGATTTACCAATACCAAGAACCTGTCGGGTGGTATGATGGCCTGGCAGAGTAAGTTTGGGAATGCCAATAGTCAATAGGCAAAATGCCAAACGCGAGATGTTTTGCGTGTGGCGTGCAGCTTGAGGCTTGCAGCTTGTATTCGTAGGGGCACAAGTGAGATCTGTATCCTGATTTATCAAAATTTAAATATCACCTGTGTTTAAATTCATTACCGGAAAACCACTTTGGGCGAATATCCTGTTGGGTATGGGTGTCCTGCTTGTATTATCTTTTATCTTTTTGCAGTCGTTATCCTGGATAACACGGCACGATAAAACATTGGCCGTTCCTTCCGTAACAGGCAAATCAATTGATGAGGCTAAGAAAATTCTGGAGACGCAGGGATTTGAAGTAGAGATACAGGATACCGTATATGTTGATACGGCCGCGCTTTTATCGATTGTAAAGCAATTCCCAAATGCCGAAACCCGGGTAAAGATGAACCGTACGGTTTTTCTGACCATTAACCGGGATGTAGCGCCTGAAATAGAAATGCCCAAACTGGAAGGGCAAAGTTTCCGCAGTGCGGCGATCACCTTGCAGCAACAAAAGCTGAAACTGGAAGACACCATTTATGCGCCCTATTTTGCCAAAGACCTTGTACTTGAGCAACATTATAAAGGCCAGCGCATAAAAGAGGGTACTAAAATACCCATGGGAAGCGGGATCGTATTGGTACTGGGACGCGGTACGGGTAAAGAAGAGTTTGAAGTGCCAGATTTGTTTGGTCTTACTTTAAGTGAAGCAAAAGCAATCCTGGAATCCAACGGATTGACGGTTGGTAATATTCAACCACCAGGCGCAGATCAGAATGGATATGTATCCAGGCAACATCCTGATCACCTTTCATCAACCGGCAGTGTAAATCGTATACGCCAGGGACAGTTTATTGATCTTTGGGTGCAATCGGAAAAGCCGGTGAGGCAGCGGGTTGATAGTGCTGGTGTGCAGCCGTAGAGGAGAAGTGAATATTAAGGAATTCTAAAAGTTCTTACAATAAAAAGGCCCTGTCTGGTTAAGACAGGGCCTTACTTTTTAAGTTATTTCTCGCGTGCCTACAACTTCACATTCAACCCAACCATAAAGTTGGTGCCGGCCATGGGGTAATAAAAATTTTCAGTGATCACCGAACCGCCATACTGGTAACTGTAGGTATAGCCATTGGGTTCATACTTTTTGTTGAAAACGTTATTTACCTGCACAATGAAATTGGTTTCTTTAAACAACACCTTGCGCATCGTATAACTGATCCGGGCATCCTGTACATAATAAGGATCGAGGCTACGTTTTTTGTCCGTTGTATTGTCGAGGTATTGCCGGCCTGCATATTTAGCCGGCAGACTTATCTCTACATTATTGCAAGGTATTATATTCAACATGGCCGATGCAATAATGGCTGGTGAAAAAGCAATGTCGCTATTACCATGGGGAATTGCTTTTTGTCCACCGTTATCATAATCGTCAAAGAATTCAGTAAAGTCCTGGATCTTGTTTTGGCTGAAAGTTATATTACCCGATGCATTGAGCCAGTGGGTAAATCGTATACCGCCTTGCAATTCGATACCCATGCGATAACTGTTAGGAACATTACTGCGGGTATAAGAGCCTACATTATTGATCTTACCGGTTAACACCAGCTGATCTTTATATAACATATAATAAAGGGTTGCTGCCCAGTTGTATTCGCTGGTTTTCTTTTCTGCGCCCAATTCAAAATCGTGCAATTTTTCGGGTTTCGGTTGCTGACTGATGCCTGCTTCAAAATCATCGCGGTTGGGTTCTTTTCTCCCTTGAGAATAGGAAGCGTATACCTGTAAATTGTTCTTCGAATAGGCAACACCTATTTTCGGATTGAAAAAGTCGTAATTGTTACGTTGATATAACGTGGGATTATTTTTAAAGCCACCGATGTAATACAAAACGCGGCGGTATTGCAAATCAACAAAGCCTTGCAGATTATCACTCAATTGCAATTGGTATTTTGCATAGGCATTTACATCTGTTTTATACGCATCTGTATTATACCAGCGATAACCATTTGGTACACCACCCTGGGCCGACCAGATCACATTGCCATAATGCTTTCCATCATAGCGGTTCCAGCCACCACCAACGATCAATTGATGGTTGCCGTCTTTATATTGAACCGAGAATACCTGGCCATAAAAATAGTTATCCAGCCATTGTTGTTGAACCAGGTCGGTTTCGCGAATGGTATCCGAACCGATTGCAACATCGTTCAATCCATAATCACCAAAAGATCTTATCGGTTTGTATTCTTCATAATAACCCTTTCCGCGGCTTAAAAAGAAAGCGGTGTTAACAGCCAGTTTGCCATTGAAATCGTGGTTGATGAACAACTGGTAATGGTCCTGCTGGTAATTATCGGTTTGATTAGCGTATGTGAAATAATTATATTTCCTGGGATCGGAAGAAAAAAGATTTACCGAATCCTGCCGTGTATAGTATAACGTGCCCAGGTTGTTATTATAATGGTTTTCGAGCTCCGTTTTGTTGTTGCGCAGTTTAGCTTCCGGAATTCCGTTCCAGGCCTGGTAGGTCTTTTCATTACCCGAGAATACATTCATGCGAATTGAAGTATTCTTGTTTATATAAGCGCCGGACAAATAAAAAGATTTCAGTGAACTGGTGGCGCGATCGATATAACCATCGCTTGAAACTTTAGAAATGCGGGCATCAATAGTAAAGTGATCGTTGATCAATCCGCTGCCTGCTTTCACAGTATTTTTCCAGGTATTGAATGAGCCATAAGTATTGTTTACTTCAGCGTATGGTGTAGTATTAGTTTCATTGGTGCTTAAGTTAATAGTAGCTCCAAAAGCACTGGCGCCGTTGGATGAGGTGCCTACACCACGTTGCACCTGAATGCTGTTTACCGAAGAAGTGAAATCGGGTAGATCAACAAAGAAAGTACCTTGTGATTCTGCATCGTTATAAGGGATGCCGTTGAGGGTAACATTAATGCGTGAAGCATCGCTGCCCCTGATGCGGATGCCTGTATAGCCAACTCCATTACCGGCATCGGAATTCACGATTACCGACGGTGTTTGATTTAATATGAAAGGAAGGTCCTGCCCCAGGTTTAATTTTTCAATATCTTTTTTAGAAAGATTGTTTTTAGTGAAAGGCGCTTTATCATCGGCGCGGGTGGCTTTTATTTCAACCGGTTGTAAAAATAGGTTCAACCGCTCCAGTTTAATGACTATTGTATTGCCGGAGGCAACAGGCTGGCTGAAAGTTTGAAATCCGATTGACGTGATCTGAATGGTGTAGTTGCCGGGTTTGATCTTTTTGAATTCGAACAATCCACTTTCATTGGTAAGCGTGGACATCCCATTACTCAATTCTACGGTGGCGGAGCCAACAGGCGTTGAGGATGCTGCATCTGTTACTTTGCCGCTGATTTGAGCAGTAAGGCATTGACAGAAAAACAAGTAGCAAATCCCCAAAATCATTTTTTGCATGTGTATCACTTTTTTTGAAAAAATGGTTTGAGAGAAATGCTGCGGAAGTGAAGCGTAGGCGAATGACGGAACTACCTTCCCTGCGCAGGCATTACCCTGATCAGGTTCAACGGGTATTTTCTCAGCAGTCCCGCCAACGGCGGGATAGCACCCCGGGAAACTGAAATCTCAATATTTTTAAAAGAGCCGGCAAAGATACGAACATTATTTTTTAAGGATATTGTAACATATGGGCATCTTTGCCCGTTTCACTGCAAACGGAGTTGTATGTTTAAGCGCCTTTTGACGTCTATGTTGTTATTAATCAATTTCATGGCTTATAGCCAGGAGAAAGTGATCTATGACGCTAATGTCGAAAAAAGAACGGTGGGCAGCTTTCAGGCCATAAAGGTGTCAGATGGTATTAATCTGTACATATCACAGGGAACAGAGGAAGAGGTGGCGGTAAGTGCTACGGATATAGCCTATCGCGGTAAAATGAAAACCGTTGTGGAAAACGGTGAGCTAAAGATCTATTTGGAGCAGGGGTGGAATTGGAAGAACAAGAAAATGACGGCATATGTGGCGGTAAAGTCGTTAAATAATTTGAAGGCATCAGGCGGGTCGGATATTGTAATAAAAGGGGTGTTGAAAACTGATAAATTAAATCTGGTATTAACGGGGGGAAGTGATTTTAACGGTCAGCTATCAGTTACTGATCTTACAATTGATCAAAGTGGCGGTTCTGATGTTCATGTAAAAGGGGATGCCGTGAATGTAAAAGTAGATGCCAGTGGCGGGAGCGATTTCAATGGGTTTGAATTAACGGCAGAATATGCCATTATACAAACCAGTGGCGGCAGTGATGTCGGCATAACGGTTACCAAAGAAATGGCCGCTGAAGCCAGTGGCGGCAGTGATATTAATTATAAAGGAAACCCTGTGATAAAATATAAATCAGCCACCGGGGGCGGCAGTGTTTCGAAAAGAGGGTAAGCACTTAATATATGAGTCGAATAACATATTAATAGTTTACACATCCTTAAAGAATTCTTCTGGTGTAACATCCAATCCGTGTAACAATTTCAAAAAGGTACTTAAATACATATCGCCACCGGCTTCATACCGTGTCATGGCGCTTCTTGATATATTAATTTCGTACGAAAAGCTTTCCAGTGTTGTTCTCGCCTGGCGTTTATTCTTCAGTACTTTTCCAATTTTATTTAACATCTTCTCGGTTTCGACAGCCGATAATTCCTGGGCTATAGGTCTTTTTGCTGGCGGTTTACGTTTTCGCATGTACGCAATTAAGATAGGATTCCCTTATTATAAAACACTAGTAAAGGGGCGCTAAGATATATGTCTTATAATAAATGTCCTTAAAAAAGTACACGGAAGAAAAAAAATAGTAACTTCAATGATGGGTGACCGTTGTTAAAAATGATTGAAATAACTAATATCAGCTATACGATACTGTTTGCGATAGATACTGATAAATACCCTGGCTGATACAGCGCTTGCATCCAATCACAAATACCAGATTTATAATAGGCTACATTCCAGAAAGGCGACAGGGAGAATATTATCCCTGATGATGTTCGATGTATAAAAGGAAAAGGCGATAACGACCTGCCCCTTTGTGGGGCGGGTTTTTTGTTGCGGCTATAAGTATTTCAAGGATGCCTATTCTTAATCTAATCACCCCATTGTTATTCATAATCAGTCTCTTATATATATGCCCCCGAAGAGTTTATAAATTCTAATAAATTGTATATATTGCAACTGAAATATAGTTGCAGATGTGGCCTTATCAATATATCATAACTATATATTCTAAGCGATACTTCATGAAGGGATAGTTACAATATTTCTGCTAAAGAATATTTTAATTAAACGGAATGAGGTTTTATGTCAAGGATAGAAAAATTAATTTTTCGATTGTTATCGGTTCCCAAAGATTTTACCTGGGAAGAGTTAACTAAATTATTAGGATTGTTTGGGTTTGTTGAATTGAAGAAGGGAAAGACCGGAGGTTCAAGAAGAAAGTTTGCGGATGAAATGAAAAATGTGATCATACTCCATAAACCACATCCCGGGAATATTGTTAAAGAATATGCGATCAAGCAAGTGATAACCCAGCTAAAAGAAAAAGGTTATATAAAAGATGAATGACATCTTACAATACAAGGATTATGTTGCATCCATTCACTTTAGTTCAGCAGATGAAGTGTTTTATGGAAAGATCCTTGGCATTGATGATTTGATAAGCTTTGAAGGTGCTTCAGTGAAGGAATTAAAGAAATCTTTTCAGGAGGCTGTTGAAGATTATTTGGAAACATGTAAAGAACTGGGAAAGGAACCTAACAAAACATATAAAGGAACCTTTAATGTTCGAATAGGAACTGAGCTCCATAGGGATGCGGCTGTTTATGCAGCCATACATAATATTTCACTGAATGATTTTGTGAAGACTGCGATTGACTTCGCTTTATTAAATAAAGAGGGGATTAATAAATTTCTCCATCATTAGAAGCAATAAATAATATTTTAATGCACAACTCCTGGTAAAGCGTCAGGAGTTATTTTTTTGAATGAACCTTCAGGTAGGGGCATAAAAAAAGGCTCCTTTTAAGGAACCTCTCTTGGTTGCGAAGGGAGGGATCGAACCTCCGACCTTCGGGTTATGAGCCCGACGAGCTACCGCTGCTCTACTTCGCGATATAAGTTTTAATCTTTTTTCTTTTTGATCGAACCTCCGTCCGCCAATCGGCGGATATGAGCCCAATTAATTACCGCTGCTCTACTTCGCGATATAATGATTTTAACTTTTCTTTGTCGTTAAAGCCAGTCTCGCTAAACTTAACTTTCTAATTCTCAACACTCAACCGCCTTTGCGGCACCAACCTTCTTCGTTAATTGGGTTGCAAAGATAAAGGTATAAATGATTGCAACCAAACAAATTTTATTCTTCTACCTTTGCAGGAATTTTAGCAAACAATGAAAGCGGGTTTTGTAAGCATATTTGGTAGGCCCAACGCGGGCAAAAGTACTTTGCTGAACGCTCTTATGGGCGAAAAGCTGGCTATTGTATCCCCAAAAGTGCAAACTACCCGGCATCGCATCAAAGGCATTTTAACGGAACCTGAATACCAGATCATATTTTCCGATACCCCCGGCATCATTGACCCGAAGTATAAACTACAGGAAAAAATGATGCATGCGGTTCGGCAGGCGCTGGAAGATTCCGATGTGGCCTTGCTGCTGGTAGATGTAAATGAAAACCCCGATGAAGTAAATACTATTTTTGAAGCGCTTCGTTTGAAAGGACCCGCGATCATCGTAGTCAATAAACTGGATGGTGCTTCGGCTGAAAAAAAAGAAAAGATATTTACTTTCTTTGGTTCCAAACCTTATTGCAAAGCATTGATTGGGATTTCGGCCCTGAAGAAAACAGGATTGAAAGAACTGATTGCTGCTATTCTGCAATTACTTCCGGAGAGCCCGCCCTTTTTTGAAGGCGATGAAATGACCGACCTGCCTACCCGCTTTTTTTGTGCTGAGATGATCAGGGAAAAAATATTCTATTTATACCAGGAAGAAATACCCTATCATACAACCGTTATTGTGAACGAGTTTAAGGAGAAATCAACCTTAGTGAAAATTGCTGCTGATATTATCGTAAACCGCGAAACGCAGAAAGGCATATTACTGGGTGAAGGGGGCAAAATGATCAAACAGTTGGGCACGGATGCAAGAAAGGATATTGAACAATTTCTGGGACAAAAGGTATTTCTGGAGCTCTTTATTAAGGTGCGGCCTAAGTGGCGCGATAATGAGTTTATGTTAAAAGAGTACGGTTATCACTAAAAATTTTTTAGAGCAACATTTTATGGCAGGTTTTACAGTAGCAATAGTTGGAAGACCCAATGTAGGGAAAAGCACTTTTTTTAATCGCTTGCTTGAGCAGCGTAAAGCAATAGTGGACGATGTCAGCGGCGTTACCCGCGACCGGCAGTATGGTGTGGCTGACTGGAATGGTAAATCATTTAACGTCATTGATACCGGCGGTTTTGTACCGAGAAGCGAAGATGTTTTTGAGAGAGAGATCGGCAAACAGGTACTGATCGCTGTTGAAGAGGCCAACGCCATGTTGTTCATGGTGGATGCCGCTACCGGTATTACCGACCTCGATCAATCCATGGCCGATGTATTACGGCGCGCCAACAAACCGGTTTTCCTCGTTGTAAATAAAGTCGATAATCATGAACGCCTGTTGGAGGCGACCGAGTTTTACGGCCTCGGCTTTGATAATATTTTCTTTCTGTCTTCCATGAGTGGTAGCGGCACCGGTGAATTACTGGATGCTGTGGCTGCATTAATTACCGAAGACGATGTTGCTGCCCTGGAGGCGGAAGGCGCATTGCCAAAGTTTGCGATCATGGGGCAACCGAACGTAGGTAAATCATCTTTGCTGAACGCCCTGATAGGGCAGGAGCGCACCATTGTAAGCGACATTGCCGGTACTACCCGCGATACCATTCATACCCATTACAATCTTTTTCACAAGGAATTTATTCTTATTGATACGGCTGGTATCCGCCGCAAATCAAAAGTGCATGAAGACCTGGAATTTTATTCGGTGATCCGGGCTATTAAAGCCATGGATGAGGCTGATGTGTGTTTGCTGGTAATAGATGCCGAAAAAAACATCACAGCACAGGACCTGAGTATTTTCAGTCTGGCTGTGCGTAAAGGAAAGGGGCTCGTGCTGCTGGTAAATAAATGGGATACCATGACGAAAGAAACCAATACAGCACGGGATTATGAAGCAGAATTGAAGAAACGCATAGCGCCATTCTCCGATGTGCCTATCCTTTTTATTTCTGCCCTGGAAAAAGTGCGTATACATAAAGCGATTGAAGTGGCGCTGGAGGTATATGAAAACAAATCACGCAAAGTGCCAACTTCAGAACTCAATGAGGTGATGTTGAAAGCCATTGCAGCATATCAGCCACCGGTAGTGCGCGGTAATCCTATTAAAATTAAATATGTTACCCAACTGCCTACACATGTTCCGTCGTTCGCTTTCTTCTGCAATTTTCCCGACGATGTAAAGCAACCGTATAAAAATTATCTCGAGAATCAATTACGCCAGAATTTTAAATTTACCGGCGTACCAGTTAGATTATTCTTCAGAAAAAAATAATGTTTAACGCTTGAAAAAGCGGCCACCATCGGCGAAAGGCCGGAAAGAAAAACAACTTTCCGGCTTTTTTATGTGTAGCAGCGCATTATAATGTTTTAGCACTGTACCACGAGTACAAAATTATACTCGTGTATATAGCATTATGTATTACACTAACAGGTATTCGAAAAAAATGCAATTTTTTATTTGGTTGAAATAATTATTTTTTTACCTTCGATATACAGGCTCTACAAAGTAGCATAAACTATACTGTTATGCGAAATAGAAAATTGTTGCTATACCTGCAACCACTGCTTTTTTTTGCCCATTTTGTTTGTGTTCCTTCCTTTGCTCAACTTCGATGGGATGGTGAAGCCGGAGACGGCCAATGGATGACAGCCCAAAACTGGGCCGGCGATGTACTCCCTGCTATTCCAGATGATGTGATTTTAGATAACACATTTATAACGGGTGGTTATATTGTTGCCTTGCCGGGAGGTAATAGTTTTATACATATAAAATCAATCACCATTACGCCAGGTTCAGGGAATAATATTGAACTTATACTACCTGCAACCAATACGGCCCTTCCTGCTTTTAAAGTTTCCGGTGCTGTTTATGGAATGGTGATTGATAACGGCGGCATATTTAAAAATGCATCCGGTACTGACAATGGTTTGCCCGTTGAAATAGCTGATTCGCTAAAAATTATTAATGGCGGCCGGTATATCCAAAACAGTTCCGGTAGTCATGCTGCTATTGTAACGGTATTATCAAAAGCGCCCGGTACTGAAGAGGGGATATTTGAGTTTGATATACCTACAGCCTCCAGCACCATTTCACTGAGCGGTAGAACTTACGGAAAACTGGTATTATTATCCAATGCTATGAATGGGGCAGTTACGTATACGGCTACAGGTACTAATAGGGTTACTGTAAAAAGCGACCTGTATGAAGGGCCCGGAGTAAACTTTAGCCTCAACTTTACTGATACACTTTTTATAGGGCGTGATTTGATCCAGCAGGGAGGAACCATAAACCTGGGCAACTCAGCCCGCAAGTTGGTAACCGTTATAAAAAGGCACCTTGTACAATCCGTCACGGGCTTAATTTATGAAACAGGCACCTCTTTTCCTGAAATAGTATTCAGCGGTAACGTCAATCAGCAAATCGATTGTAAAGGCCAAATAAAGGATAGCGTTGCCATAAAAATGAATAATGCAGCCGGTGCTACGCTCACCTCGCCCTGGTCGTTGCCCTATAAATTAAACATGGCGAATGGAAAAATAACTACTTCCGCTGTTAATATATTGAGGTTGCTTGCTGGCTGCGGTATCGTTGTTGATAGCTTGTCGGACAACAGCTATATTGATGGCCCGCTTCGAAAAGAAGGACTATCCGCCGCCGCTCATTTTTTCTTCCCCGTTGGAAAGGGCAGCGCCATGCGATGGCTGGTATTGAAAAATGCGAACGGCCATTTCAACGTAGAGTTTTTTAACAGCGATCCACAACAGATCAGTAGCGCATATGGTTCGGGCATCAATCATATTACCCAAACCGGATACTGGACGATTCAGGCGGATGCCAGCCCTCTGGCTTCCGCATCCATTGAATTGTCATTTAACGGACCCAACAGTGGCATTGGAACCAATCTTACTACAGCAAGGGTTGCCAGGCTCGAAAACAACGTTTGGGTAGATTATGGTAATACAGCTTTTACAGGCACTGCCGGTTCGCGTGGATCTGTAGTGAGTAATGGGGTGGGTTCCTGGAGCGCAGCTCCTGATCTTTTTACATTAGGCAGCAGCGTTCCTGTCAATGGCCCACTTGCATTGAACGATGATACTATACGGGATAGCCGAAATAATACGGTAAATAATTTTAGAGGCCCATTACAATTAGTGTCGATCACCCTCCGTAATGCTCAAATACTTACCTGCCGCACTTTTGAGAAAACGCAGGCAAAATTATGTATTGTGAATAATAATGGGGTGATTGTAAAAGTAATAAATACAAGCATTGGACGGGGTGTAACCCATTTGCCGGTAGAAATGCCATTGTTGCCGGCAGGAATTTATAGCATTCAGGCTTTTACACCAAAAGGGTCTTCGAATGTATTACGGTTCGTATATATAAAGTAATTAAAACTGGAAAGATCGATCAATGGAATTAAAAGGGGCAAATGAGTAAAAGGAAGAAACACTGAACTCCTTTTACTCATTTGCCCCTTTTGATATTTGAACCGTTTATGCTGTTTTTAATTTAGCATTCGATTTATCTAATTTTAATTTAGTAACCAACAGTTGGATCTCTTTCTTATAATCTTCCAGTGCTTTTTGTTCCTGTTTGATAAAGCTGTTGTCTTCCAGCTTGCCCACCACTTTGTTCATCGCTTCGGTAGTTTCATATACCATCTTGCGGAAAGGATTGCGATAGTCCTTGGCGCGTGATTCGTATATTTCTTTTACCATCCATTCACGGGTACTGATGCTTTGGTGCAACAGGCTTTTTATAATGGCCGGACTGGCCTTCTTCAAATTGATATCAAATACTTCTTTAACCGCTGCCATGGCATGCGCCAGCTTTTCATGCTGATAATGTTGACCCTGCTGTACATAGAAAGAATGTACTGCTTCCCAATCCTTAATTCTGCCGGCAACGATCTGTTTGTTCAGCTTATCTATTTCTGAACGAAGTATCAACTGGCCGCCTACGTTCATCCATTGTGCAATAGCAGTTTTGGCAGGCAGGCTTTCGATCAGCTGCTCGTGTGTTTTAATGTTGTTGGTGCGAATGTGTTCCAGCAACTGTTGTACCAGGTAATACATCACCAGTTCCTTGAACAGGTGATATGCTTTCATCACTTTAATGATTCGCACCGGGCGGCGGCTGTTTTCAAAATTATCAGCCAAAATTGGCAATTCGTTCACGACAGGGTCCTTTGTATCGAGCAACACCTGACCGATGGCTATAATATCTTCGTCAGACATTTTTTTGGTATTGCCTTCGCGCTTTAACCAGGCTTTACCGGTGAACTTTTGCAATAAGGGCAATGACTGTAACAGATCATTCACTGAATCCGGCGCCAGAAAATTGAACTCCAGCGTTTGGGTTTTATCGATGCGTTTATCGCGGTCGATGTACTTCCAGGAGTTACGGGCCAGTGCATACATGTTATACATAAACCAGTAGCCCGGCATTACCACCAGCTGATCTTTGCTTAGGTCATTACTTACAAGCGAAAACGGCAGGGAAATGTTCAGTTCAGTACCGTAATCGCCTTTTGCCAGGATAACAAAAGAGGCAAATTTTGAATTGTGCTTCAGGCTTACGCACAAGCCCGGCCAAAAACCGCGGCCGGCTACTATTTCACCATCCGGGCTACGGCTGTTGTGGTTAGAACCTACCGTAGCGCCTGCTGCCATATTACTTTGACCCTGCACCAACGCAGCACATAAAAATGAATTGTTATGGTGTTGCTCGTGCGAAGGGAAGATCAGCGAATTCAATACTTCACAACAGGAGATGGTTGAGTTGTCGCCCAGGTAAGAGTTGATCAACCTGGCTCCATATTTAAGTTGTGAGTGCGATGCCAGTACAAAGCGTACGGCTTTAACGCCATAGAACAGCCGGCAACCATAACCGATAATGCCATTCACAAGTTCACAACCTTCACCTACCTGGGTATTGGCTTCGCTGGATGAATTAATGGTAACGTTCTTTATTTTATTGGCGCCTTTCAAATAAGCATCACTGCCGATCTTTACGTCTTTCAGGATCTTGCAATTCTTCACCACTGTTCTGTCGCCAATAGTACCGTAATAGCCACGGAGCGCATCGAATTTCTTTTCGGTAAATTCCTTGAAGCGGTTCAATAATTTATCATCATCACGGAAATACGTCCATAAAAATGCATCGCCGGGTAATATACCGTCGAAGGCCAGAATACTGCGGCCGGCATTTTCATTGCACAATTCCATCCAGATGCGGATATTCTCCGGTTCGCCTTCTTTTAAAATACCATTGCCAAATTTGGAGCGATCGGTGGTGGCAATCTCATTACAGTTTACCAGTATAACGCCATTTCCAATAATATAATGGGAGATGTAATTCACATTGTCTACTACCACGTTGTCGCCAAAATCGCAACTGATAACTGTGCTGTTGTAGAAACCTACCGGCCGGCGCAGGTTGTGATACTCCAGGTAATAAGGTTCCAGCTTGCCAATGCGAACCAGTCCAAAGAACTTACAGTTCTGCACCAGCTCCGGATTGAACGCATCCGATACCAGCAGGTTATTCCAGTTATCGGAAGTGTTGCGGTTACGTACCAGCACTTCTATTTCGTAAGCGGATAAATGCCGGTAGTGAATACCGTTCTTGTTCTGTTTATTGCGCAGGTAATACTCATTCTTCCCCTTGGGTAAATAAGGTGTTGGAATGAAATCGTACCCTAACTTATTGAGAGGTTGACGATTGATTTCGTTCATGGGTGATGTTTGAATCGTGAAAAGTGAAACGGCAAACGGCAGACGGCTCTTTCCAATCAATTCTCATACTCCTTATTCACAACCCGCTGTCTGCTGTAGCCTATTTTCAATTACTCAACTGTCACAGACTTAGCCAGGTTTCTTGGTTTATCTACATCCAGTCCTTTAACAACGCCAATGTAATAGGCCAGCAACTGCAATGGAATAACACTGAGCATTGGCGCTACGAGCTCATCGGCTTGCGGCACTACAATTACATCATCTGCCATTTTGGTAATTACATCATCGCCTTCTGTGATAATGGCAATTACTTTTCCTTTCCGGGCTTTTATCTCCTGAATATTGCTGATGATCTTTTCGTGGTAAGAGTCTTTGGTGGCTACGAATACTACAGGCAGGTTTTCATCAACCAGCGCTATTGGTCCATGTTTCATTTCCGCTGCCGGATAGCCTTCTGCATGAATGTAAGAAATTTCTTTCAGCTTCAACGCGCCTTCCAGGGCAATGGGGAAGTTGTAACCACGGCCTAAGTACAGGAAGTCACGGGCATCTTTATATTTATAAGCCAGCTGTTTTATCGCTTCCGCCTGTTTTAATGTTGCAGGAATTTTTTCAGGAATAGCCTGTAATTCGTTCAATAAATGCAGGTAGCGTTTAGTATCGAGCGTACCTTTTTCATAACCCAGTTTCAGGGCAATGATGGTCAATACGGCCAGCTGGGCAGTAAAGGCCTTGGTACTGGCAACACCTATTTCCGGACCGGCATGGGTGTATGCGCCAGCTTGTGAAATGCGGGCAATGGAAGAACCTACCACGTTCACGATACCAAATATTAAAGCGCCTTGTTCTTTCGCTTTTTCAATAGCCACCAGGGTGTCGGCTGTTTCTCCGCTTTGCGATACGGCAATGATCACATCTCCTTTATGTATTACCGGGTTCCTGTAGCGGAACTCTGAAGCATATTCTACTTCAACCGGCACCCGGCATAACTCTTCAAAAATATATTCGGCCAGCAAAGCGGCATGCCAGCTGGTTCCGCAGGCAATGATGATGATACGCTGAGCATTTTTAAGTTGCTCTATATTTGTTTCAACACCGGCCATGGTAATGGTTCCGTTGGCAGCATCTACACGTCCGCGTAAGCAATCGAACACGGTACTGGGTTGCTCAAAAATTTCCTTCAGCATAAAATGCTCGTAGCCGCCTTTTTCAATAGCTGCCAGTTCCAGATCGAGCTGTTGTACAAACGGCGTGATCTTTTCGTTACCCAGATTTTTTAAGATCAGTTCATCGGGTTTTATAATGGCCAGCTCATAATCGTTTACATACACCACTGTTTTTGTATATTCAATAATAGGAGAGGCATCTGAAGCGAGAAAATGCTCATCGCGGTTTTTACCAATACCAATTACGAGCGGACTGCCTTTGCGGGCGGCAATAAGCGTATCGGGATTATCCTGGTCAATTAAAATAATTACATAAGCGCCAACCACACGTTTCAACGCAATACGTACTGCTTCTTCCAGGCTGCATTTATTGTTTTCCTGAATGTCTTCAATAAACTTCAACAGTACTTCGGTATCGGTATCGCTGGTGAAAGAGTATCCTTTTTTCTGCAGCTCACTTTTTAACTGGGTATAATTTTCGATGATCCCGTTGTGGATCATGGCCAGTTTACCATTTTCTGATACGTGCGGGTGCGCGTTGCGATCGCATGGTTCGCCATGGGTGGCCCAACGGGTATGCCCGATGCCGATGTGCCCATGCAGATCTTTACCTACGAGTGTTTCTTCAAGGTCGGCTACTTTACCTTTTTTCTTATATACATTTAAGCCGGAGTTTAACAGGGCTACACCGGAACTATCGTATCCACGGTATTCGAGTCGTTTTAATCCTTTTAAAATGATCGGGTAGGCTTGCTTATTTCCTATATATGCTACAATTCCGCACATAATTACAGGGTTTAAGTTTTACAAATATTAAGTGTTGAATCAACAGGTTCGCTGCTGTGTTGAGTTATATTTTGTTGCGATGCCGAAACACGCAAACGGTTGCGCAATATTATCAAAAAAAAGCCCATGCAGTATGCAAAAACATGCAAGGTTAACATACCATTTAAGTGGTATGCTCGTCGCCCAACGCTTAATGCTTTAACACCAAACGCGAAAAACAGCCGGTTTCAGCCTTTTTACGTTCAGCTTGACGCTTTCTGCGTTTTGCGTTTCAATAACGGAAAAATGGATTATTTTTTTAGACTGGTTTCAAATAAACGGAAGATCCTTTTGTATTCGTCCGTCCAGCTTTCAGGCTCGGTAAAGCCATGATCTTCCATCGGATAAACGGAGAGCTCCCAATTGTCTTTGCCTAATTCTATGAGGCGTTGCGTTAAACGTACAACATCCTGGAAATGAACGTTTACATCGATCATGCCATGGCAAATTAGCAAATGATCATTCAAGCCTGCTGCAAAGTTTATGGGCGAACTGCGGCGATACGCAATGCTGTCACTAAAAGGTTCATTTAAAATATTGGAGGTATAGCCGTGATTGTAATGAGCCCAGTCGGTGACAGGCCTTAATGCGGCTCCGGCCTCAAAGATAATAGGTTTTTTGAATAATGCCATTAAAGTTATAAAACCACCATATGATCCGCCATATAAGCCAATATGTTGGGCGTTAACCCCACATTTTTGAACCAGATAGCGGGCGCCGTCCTCAATATCATCAAGGTCCTTGCCACCCATAAAGCGATAAATACCGGTCCGCCAATCGCGGCCATAGCCGGCGCTGCCCCGGTAATCGATGTCCAGCACGGTATAGCCATTATCTGCCAGCAGGTTGTGAAACATGTATTCCCGGTAATAAGTGCTCCACCATTTATGGGCATTTTGTAAATATCCGGCGCCATGTACGAAAATCACAGCCGGTTTATTGGCATGTGGCTGTGCCGGCCTGAACAGGCGGGCGTATACAGGGACGCTGTCGCGGGCGGTAAAAGTGATCACTTCCGGATCGCGCCATGCATAGGATCTGAATTCCTCGCTTTGCGCCTGATTTGTAATTTGAATGGGTTTTGCTTTGGCCGAATTGCCCAAAGCATTATTGGGTTGCAGGTATAACTCCCAGGGTTTGTTGCTGTATGAATACAAAATGGCTATCCATTTTTCATCGGGTGAAAGATTTGCCTGATTAGAACCGGTAAATGTGGTAATCTGTTCTGCCTTACCGCCCGTTACGGGCAGCCGGTAAAAATGCTGTTCGCCCGGATGCACTTCATTGGTGGTGATGTAGAAGTACTTTTTGCTTTTAGAAAGCTGAACGTTTAACACCTCGTAATTGCCACTGGTGAGCGCTTTCTTTTCTTTTGTTGTTACGTTGATGGTATATAAATGTGAATATCCGGTGGTTTCTGATTGAAAATAGAAAGTCTGATCATTTATCCAGCCTGAATTATAATCAGGGAATCCGCTGACGCTGGGACCGCCGATCCAGGCTTCATCTCTTTGCCTGTCAAGTAGCGATAAACGACCCGTTGCACCATCGAGCAATAACAGCCAACGATCTTTATTATCCTGCGCACGCACATCCACCACTGCATAGTTACTGGCCGGCGCCCAGTTGGCGTTGATGAAATTCACAACACGCAATGGCGGGTCCTTGCTTTTTTCTTTATAAACAGCCGGATACTCTTTTATATAATCCGGCAGGTCGCGTATGCCGGGAATGGAGTCGGTCTTTATGATCAGCACCGTGTCTTTTTCAGTATCAAATACAAACAGTTCCTGGATATTTTGGGCTACGCCTACTTTAGTACGGGCAGAAAGGTCTTCAGTAAAACCGCTTTCCGTAACGTAACTGGGTACAATGGTTGATTTGCCTGTAGCAGTGGTGGCCAACCGATAAGATATAAAACGGCCATTCTGACTAATAGCTAACATCGACACAGTTTTGCCATCGAGCGGAATGACGCGAAGTGTTTTTTCTTTAATGAATTGCTTCACCATGGAATCGGCCAGGTCTTTTTTCTGTTTACGTCTTTGTAATACCACGGAATTTTCGAGGGCTTCCTGCTGCAACCATTTTTCCTGCTGGTTGCGTTTGGCAGTGACCGTACCGGGCGCTGTGGCGGCTGGCTGAAAATTGGTGAGCTGGGTAGTTAACCCGGTTTTAATATCTGAAGCCCAGGCATTTTGTTCACGGACGTAAACTACCTGGCGATCGTTGAAGGAAAACTGCGGATTGATTTCAACAGCAACGGTTTGTGTAAGGCGGCGGCTTATTCCCGTTTTTATAAACACGATATATATATCGCCGTTTTGTGCATATACGTATTGATCGCGTCGCGAATTATATTGTATCTGGTTTTCCGTGATCACTTTCTGGCGAAATGCCCAGGAAGATTTTTGCGGAACCGTGGCTGTGGGCGTAATATAGTACAGGGAATCGGATGCAGCTTTTTCGGGGTTCCAGTTAAACAACAGGTATTTTCCGTCTGCTGACCATAGCGGAGTAGTAGGAGAGGTGCCAATCCATTTCGGATCGCGCATTATTTTTTCTACGCTTAGTGGACTGAGTTGGCTATAGGTTATAAGGGTTTGTTGCACTAGCAACAGGAGCAGCAGTTGTTTCATGCCCTGAAAATTAGGGCAAAACTGTTTATAAGAGGATACCGCTTAAAAAAACGTACGCCACCGAAAAGTAAATTACCAGACCGGTTACATCAACCAGGGTAGCCACAAACGGCGCCGAAGAAGTAGCCGGATCGGCGCCCAGCTTTTTTAAAATAATGGGCAGCATAGAGCCTGACACCGTACCCCATAACACAACGCCTATTAATGAAAAACCTACTGTACAACCTATCATTACCGTGTGATTACCATAGGTATGAAAAATGCTGTTCCATAGCGCCACACGTATAAAGCCGATCAGCCCTAATACGGTTCCTAACATTAAACCAGAAATGAGCTCGCGTCGCAACACCCGCCACCATTCGGTAATGCTAATTTCGCCTACTGCCATAGCCTGTATAATAAGCGTGGATGCCTGGGATCCGCTGTTGCCACCGCTTGAAATAATGAGCGGAACAAACAAGGCCAGTACCACCGCTTTGGCAATTTCATCTTCAAAATAACCCATGGCGGTTGCGGTAAGCATTTCGCCCAGGAACAACACGATCAACCAGACTACCCGTTTTTTAAAGAGCTTCATAATGGGCATCTCCAGGTACGGTTCGTCCAGCGCTTCGGTACCCCCGATCTTTTGAATGTCTTCGCTGAATTCTTCAGCGGCTACCCACAACACGTCGTCGATGGTCACAATGCCGAGCAGGATGCCCTTATCGTCCACCACCGGCAGGGCAACACGGTTATTCATTTTGAACGTTTGGTTTGCCACCTCCTGGTCGTCATTTACGTTCAGGGTTATATAACGGTTATCAATAATTTCATCTACTTTTTTTTGCGGATTGGCGAGAATGATTTCCCTGATCCGGATATCGTCAACAAACTCGCCCCGGTCGTTCACCACATAAATAACATCAATGGTTTCGCTGTCCTTTCCTACTTCGCGAATATGGTCCAGCACTTCCTGTACGGTCCAGTCAATACCAACGGCAATATAATCGGGGGTCATCAGGCGACCCACGCTGCTTTCGGGATAACCGAGCAGCGACAGCGTTACTCTACGTTCTTCGGGATCGAGCAGTTTGATGAGTTCTTTTACTACCTCACTCGGCAATTCTTCCAAAAATGCTGTACGGTCATCGGCCGGCAGCTCGTTTAGGAGTTCGGCTGTTTTAAAGGCTGTTAATTCCTGGATGATCGCTTTCTGGGCCTGCAGGTCAAGTATTTTGAATACGCTGGATGCCCGGTGAATACTCATATTGCCAATGATCTGGCTTGAATACTCCGGGAATTCGTTGATCAGCTCGGCCACCTCGCTGATGTTCTGGTCGTTCAAAAACTCCCGCATCTGTAACACATCTTCCTGGCGGATCAGGTGCAGGAACTGCTCTTTGGCATTTTCTATTTCCATGCTCATGGGTCAAATTTACCGAGTAATAATTTGAAAATAGCTAATTTGAAATTTGAAAATTGGGCGGCATAGGCAAATGGTAACCGGCTTAGCCGGGCTCCTTTGACCTGGAGTAGAAATTTCTCCTAACATTACTGATTCTTCCCTTCAATATTCTACATTCGATATTCAATATTTACAATGATTCTACCTTGTCTGTATATCGCTCCAACCAAAAAAATGGGGCGGGGCGTATTTACCTCGGAAAAGCTGAAGGCCGGTACTGTTATAGAAATTGCGCCAGTGATCGTAATGGGCCAGGCAGACCGAAAGCTGATTGACCAGACCTTATTGCACGATTATATTTTTGAATGGGGCGAAAAGCACAACCAGTGTTGTATGGCCCTGGGTTATGTGCCGGTATATAATCATGCCTATAAATCAAATTGCGAATACGAGATGGATTATGAGCATGATCTTATTTCCATTAAAACCATTCGGATTATAAAGCCCGGGGAAGAATTATTCATCAACTACAATGGCGACTGGAATAACGAAAAGAAGATCTGGTTTGACGCCGAGTGAGTGGGCATAAAAAAACTGCCGGACATGACATCCGGCAGCGTGGGTGTTGTTTCAATGTGTGTATCTAAATGGCGTGTTCTGTTATTTATTGTTTGACTTCTTTGTTTTAAACGTGGGTTTATATTTCAACGTAAAGAAAATTCCATAACTATCCATTCGCATACTGCCTGTTCCTAATCCTGTTAACGGCACTTTTAGATAGGGCTCAGCCTGAATGGAAAAATGCTTGCCTAATGAACGTTCCATACCTACCGACAGGTTCAAAATAGAAAATAAATAGTTTGAGTTGCTATCTGATGGCAACGGATATGGAGCATAGGGAATTCCATTTCTGGAATAGTAAAGGTTGTAATATTCCTTATCCATCAGGTAGGTAGAAAGCCCCGTGCTTACAAACCAACGCCGTTTGTCATTGAAGGAAACATCATAGCGCACGTTCACCGGTATCTCCCACATTGAACAGTTCCCTTCTACATTATCGAGCTCCCAGTTCATCGGGTTTTTGTAATGGAAATGCTGGCTGTCGGTTTTATAAAACTTTTTAGTGTATAAGATACCGGTATTTACCGACCATCGGTTCGAGAACCGGTAGCCTATCTGCAAGCCGAAGATATAACCGGTTTTATCTGACGGACCAAAAGCAACGGTACTCTTGTCGGGGCCGGCCATCAGCCCCAGTTCCAGGGGTTGTTTTATTTTATCTTTCTTCCCAGGTACTTTTTTCACTGTTTCCTCAACAAGGGTTTGGGTAGAATCGGCCACAGGCGGTGCAATCGTATTGCTCTTTTTCAGAGAATCTACAGGTGTATCATTAATCGCCTGAGCAGTTGCCTGGTCTTTGTTGTTATCAACCGGTTCTCCGTTTGTATTTTGATCTGAGGTGATCCTGGTATCAGATACTATCGTGTTATCTGGTACTGGTTTATCGTTCTTGTTGTTTTTACCGGCTGTAGTGCGTTGTTGCTGGCCCCGTCTGCGATTTGATGGCTTTATGCTGTTTCTATCTTTTCCCAGGTCGGGTGTTGTAGTCGCATAGTTTAAGGTAAGAGGTGCTTTATCAATCGTTTTATCACCTCCCGGTTCTTTTGATGCCGATTTCAATCTCGTGTTTGTTGTTCTTGCGGCCGGCTTTGATATGTTTTTGCCAGGCGTTGTTGCCAATGCCGTAGCAGGGGCAGGTTGCTTATTGCCCGCGGTAATTGGTTGTTGATTGGTTGCGGTGGTTGCAGGTTCCTGGTTGCCAGTAACCGGTTGCGGAATGGTGGTTGTTTGTGATGACTGTACCGGCGCGCCGTCTGTTAAATGGTTACCAGGGGCCTGATCGCTTTTTACAGTACCTGCCGTGTTGGCATTTCCCGGGTCATTGTTTTGCAAAGGAGCATGCTGATCTACCGGAGTAACTACCTGTGGCGCATTATTCGCCAATGGCGTTACCGGCGTGTATTTCAGAATGCCGACTAAAGCGCCGCCGGTGGTGGCCGTAATTAAAAACAGCCAGAACAGGAAACGTCGCCTTTTTTTCTTTTGCGGCAGTTCCTTGTCGAGGCGATTTTCCAGATGTTCCCATCCGGAAGCGCCTGGCTCCACCTCGAAGTGCTCGGCAGCTTCGCGGCTCATACGGTCTAGGTCATCATCGTGGAGGGGATACATACGCTTTAATAATATTTTTGTTCTGCAATAGTTTTCTTAGGTTGTCTCTCGCTTTAGAGAGGTTGGATTTTGAGGCGCCCACTGATATTCCCAGTGTTTGTGAAATTTCTTCATGGCTAAGCCCATCGATTACAAATAAATTGAAGACCGCCCGGTATGCCGGCGACAACAATCGGATGACTTCAATGATCTCTTTGTAAGATAATTTATCAATTCCGTTTTCACCCTGATCAGCAATGGTTTCTGATTCATGCGTAAGCACGTGGCCATTCACCGATGCGTTGGTTTTACGATAATGATCGATACAGGTATTTATTAAGATTCGTTTAAACCACCCTTTAAGCGATAGTAAGGTATCGTCCTGCCTGGTTTCATCAAACTGGTGAACGTTTTTAAAGAGTTTTACAAACCCTTCATTCACAATCTCTTCGCATTCTTCCGTGGCATTAGTATACCGGTAACATATTTTAATAGCAAAGCCACGGAGCAGGTAATACAACTCCTTTTGACTGTTGCGATCATTTTTGCGACAGCCATTCAGTAAGGAAGAAATGTTCGAGTTATCTAGCAAGGGTGTTGGTTTGCGGGAATATATACTTTGCTAACTAATTGTTTTTCATAACTCTATCGCTATTACGAAGGAACGGGTTTGCTGGTTGCCTTGTACCTGAAAAGTTTTTAACAAAGAATTCCAATATAAAGGTATGCCTTCAGGCTTTTTTGTAATGTATTCTTCAGTAATTCTATTTCTTTAGCATACTGGCCGGAGGCTGGCCAATAAGCATAAGGGTGCCGCGGATATATGCCTGTACCTGGATGTAGTCTTTTTGAGGTAGCAAACCTACCAGTCTGAACTGTTGAAAAGTGCCGCTTGTGCTCATCCAGGGAGTTGCCGTTTGATTTAACCGGGCTTCAATAGCGGCCTTGTTTTTTTCGATCAGGGCAGAAATGTCGAGTACCGACTGGTTAGCCAGCTGCTTCATGATCTTTTTACGGAACAGCCCCTTGGCAATGTTTATCATCATATCCTTTGTATCAACCGCGAAACTTATATCCGGCATGGAGAGTACCTGTTTTTCCACATCGAGGATGGGTGTGCCTTTAAGGTGCAAAACACCTTTGCGGTTTCCGGTGAAAGAAACATCAACCTGTATTTTACCATCGTTGGTACCGCCGATGTTTACATCCTTTATTACGAAGGTTCTGCCGTCCACTTCAAAAGGCTTATTGCGCAAGCTGTCATTCATGAGCTTGTTAAAAAAACTGTATTGATATACGGCATCGAAGTAAGTACTGATGCCGGTGCTATACTCGGAATTGCTGATGGGTGGTAATGCGGCGCGGGTAACCAGTCGTTGGCTGTCTGATGAGAATTTCGGCTGACCGCTATAACCGATCGAAAAGTACAACGTATCTCTGTATACATTGAATTTACTAACCTTCAACGCTGAAGGATTAAGGTTTAAAAAACCATAGGTGCTGATGGGCATAACACGACTGCCGCCACTGCGCCATTCACGCAATATGTTGTTGTTGTTAAGGTCTTGAACAAACTTGTCGAAAGAGCCGCAATACGTTTCAATCGAGGTCTTAATGCTGTCAAGGATTTCGCCCGTCAGGTCATTATGCATGAGGGTGACTTCGCATTTATCCAGTGCGTTCAGCTTATCTAATTTGGTAGAAGTAAGTAGCTGGTGATTGGGAAGCAGGGTAAGGGTAGAACTGATGTTGAGATCGACCCGGCGCAGGGCTTCGCTGCCAAAACCGCAACTGCCGCTGACCCAGGGCGATACCTGTTTATCGAGTGCACACACTGTTTTACTGCCTGCGATCTGGTAATTACCGCGAAAACCAATAGTGACTTTATTATTGACGCAGCCAAATACAAACGGTGAACGCACAAAACGGAATTTATAACGGAAATCGCAACCCGATTGCGTGTAATTGGGCCATTTATCGTTGGTAAACTCCTTTGCGGTGCCGGAATCCATCATCGCCAGCAGCGGCTTCATGTATATCTTGAAAGGTATATTGATCTGGGAGGTAGGCAAAGCAGGCAAAAGCCGGGCCGCTGTTTCGGTTGCCGGTTGAATGGTTACTTTTTTGCTGCTGTTACAGGCTGTGATACAGATTAATAAGGCTACAAAACCAAAGATTTGTTTCATACGTGGAAGAAAGAGTTTCTATAATCAAATATAAGACCGAAGTAGGACGTAAGAAGTACGAATTAGGAAAAATACCAAATCCCAATCCTGAAAACGAAATCCGAAATATTACAAAGCAGGGATTAGTTATTAATTTTCCATAATCGGGTTCTTCTTATCTCTTACTTCCTACTTCCTTCTTCCGTAATTTAGTGCCAGAATGAGCACAACATATTCAGCTACTTATTTTACAGCTGCCGGTCATTTTTACCAGGCTACCATTTTTTTGTCGGCGGTCACCATTTCTATTCGGTACCGCGATGAGGAAAACCAGGAAAAGGATGTGCATTGGCTGGTAAAGGACCTCATCGACTTCCGGCAGCAGGATATGAATAGTGAATTACAATACCGTAATAAACTGGGCGAAACGGAACGCCTGGTTATCCGGGATGAACAACTGGTACAGGCGTTTAAAAAGAACCTGGCGCATCATCGCCTGTTCGGTAAAGCGCATACCCGCATGTTGGGCAGCATATGGATAAAGCTGGCTTTGATTGCCGGGATAATTCTGGCTGCACTGGTACTCGTATACCTGTGGTTAATGCCCAGGCTGGGTGAACGGATGGCCAAAGGCTTTTCAAAGGAAAAGGAGATCAGTATGGGCGAACAAATGTACCAGGCGGTTTTGCATCAGTATAGCGTTGATCCCCGCAAAACAGTTATCCTGAATGATTTCTATAAACAATTACATTATGAAACCGGGTACCCGGTTAAAATAACCGTTGTAGAATCGAACGAAATGAATGCCTTTGCCATACCCGGCGGTCATATTGTTGTGCACAGTTCCATTTTGGAAAATATGAAATCGCCCGATGAACTGGCTGCCCTGCTGGGGCATGAAGCTTCGCATATTGGGTTGCGCCATACTTTAAGAAATATTTTCCGCGATCTGGCGCGCCAGATGTTCCTTTCCCTGGTCGTGGGCAGTGAGTCGGGTATCGCTACCGTGGTAGTGGATAATGCCAATGCTTTAAAACAATTGCAATACTCCCGGTCGCTGGAAACGGAAGCCGACAATAATGGGCTGCAACTGATGGCTAAAAATAATATCAATGTGCAGGGCATGCTGCGATTGATGACCATGCTGCAAAAAGAAAGCAGCGGTGGGGTAGAACCGTCTTCTTTTTTAAGCACACACCCGGTTTTTAAAGACCGCATCAGCAATATAGAAAAGCAAATACAGCAATTACCTGCGGTAACCACTTCCAATGAAAACTTACAACAGTTATTTCATTCCATTTACGAGTAAAGTATTGGCTTAGCTCATTATTTCCGCCACATGCTTTTTAATGTTCTGGGACATTTTGTTCATAGGCAGGTCATTTTCATCGCCGCCAAACGGATCTTCTATTTCTTCGGCTATCAGTTCAAGACTGGCCAGCACATAGAAAATAAAAGCTACTACGGGAATGGCAATATAGCCCAGGCTAATGACAAAGCTGAAAGGCAGGGTCATTACATAAAAGAAGATGAACTTTTTCAGGAACACACTGTATGAAAAAGGAATGGGCGTGTTCTTGATGCGCTCGCAGGCGCCGCAGATATCGGTGAATGATTGTAATTCGCTATTGAGAACGATCAGCTGATCGCCTTTGATCTTTCCTTCTTCATACAACCGGTTCACCCGCTGAAATATCAGCGAGGCTACCTGGTTGGGTAAATGCCGGCTGGTATCGAGGTTACGCAATTCGGGATGCTCATGCTCATCCAATTCCAGACGGGTTGCTTCTGCATGCAGGTGATGCGATAATACGGAGGCATACATGGGAATGCTCTTTTTAAAAAAAGCCCGGTGCGATTCTTCTTCAAAGCCCAACATGGCGTGTAGTTTAATAGCCAGGTTACGGCTGTTGTTCACCAGGGAGCCCCACAGTTTACGGCCTTCCCACCAGCGGTCATATGCTGTATTGGTACGAAACACCAGCAGCATCGAGATCACGAAGCTGAGGAGCGTGTGCATAGCGGTTATATTCGTTACATGGCTGTTTTTAGATAAATTAAAAACATTCAGTTCCAGGAAAGCAACGATCCAGCAATATATACAAATGCCAATGATAAGCGGGGACAGCTGGCGTAGTGTATCGGCCTTATGAAATCGAAAAATAAAGGTAAACCAGTCTTTAGGATTGTATGTGATCATAGTTGCAGTTCAGGACGGCAAGTTACGGATTTCTGAAGTCTGAGTCGTAGGTCGGAAGTCTTAGGTCGGAATTGAAAAGAAAAAGCCCTGAAGATTTTATCCTCAGGGCTTGATATTTTGATTGAACATTTTTTTTAGTGAGGCCGCCTACAGTAAACACTGCTCAAAACGCGTAGCAACCACAAATCCTAAACTATAAACTTATTTAGGTTTCGCCCATGTATTGGCCGAAAAGCTTGGATTTATATCGTAGCTCTCGTAGGTAATCGTTTGTGCGTGCTTACCTGCCTGCATAATTTCAGTATATGGTAACAGGATGCTGCCTGTTTTCTTAAAGTCTGAATAAGTAAAGGTTGTGGTACCGCTCAAAGGATCAACCATGATCAACGCTTCCAGGCGGTTGTTCTTGTTGTTGATGATATAACCGGAGCGCATGCTGTTTACCATCACCATTACAGACGACAGGTCGTATTGTTGTGTTTGCATGGTCGCAGTTGATTTGGCCAGGATATCTGATTTTAATCCTAACAAACCACAGTAGAGGTAACGTTTCAATTCGGTAACCCGTTGTGGCGACAGGGTAGCATAGCCACTGCCATCAAAGCTCCAGCCACTATTTCCTTCCATCTGCTCTAACAGGATGGTATTGCCCTGCAAAGATGATTCCAGCCTAACTATCTGGCGGGCATAATCGGCCTGCATAGTAAGCGTAAGGTTATTGGTGTTCATCACCGCTTTCAATGTATTCAGGTTATCCAGGCTTTTGCCACCATGTGTTTGATTGGCTTGTTTCAACAGGTTCATACCTGCATCCAGTCCACTGGTAGCTGCAACTGCAGGTTTTGCATCACCTTCATGTTTAGCCTGTTCATCTTCATCGAGATAATAGATCTCACCATTTACAACAACAATTGATTTTTTATCACTGCTGCTGAAAAAGCTGTAGTTAGCCGTACGACCGTTATCATATTTAAGGGCTAACAGGCTTTGGCTAATAGTATAAGAACCGTTATCTCCGCTATTATTGCTTCCACCAGATACGGTAGTAAGGCTGGTGGTACGTTTAAATTTGCCATCGGTAAAATAAAACCCATCCTGTTTTCCGCTTGATCTTACATATTTGAAAAATCCGGGAGGTACAGTATTGGTAACGCTCAGTTTTATGAAAGTAGCAGCGCCTGACTGGCCGGTTTCGCCGGTAACACTTAACAGGATTATTTTTTCAGAACCATCGCTCAGGAATTTCATTTTCAGCTGGTTTCCGGTAATGGAATAGGTTCCGTCTACCCGCTTTTGCCAATCGGCTCTATCCAATCCACTACAAAAAGATGAATTAGGCCTGAAGTAAAAAACATAATCAGTTCTTACCATTTCGCCGGCATCAGAAGTTTGATCATACTCATACGCAGTACCTGCGTAAACAGCATTGATTGTTTGATTTTGAGCAAAAAGGGTCGAGCAGGAGAATAGTAAGCATAAAAATAAAACGCCAGTACGGATTCTCGCCAAGGTGTAAAGTGTCATGATAACGTTTATATATGAAATTCAAAAAGTCTGCCGAAATATTTGATCTTATAAATTCAGTACCAATAAGTTTTACGGTATTTTATTCAACTGGAGCAAGCAAAATAGCATATCGTTTTTCTATATACGATAGAACCATGCAAAGCCACTTTTCAATACGGAAAGTTTAGGATGTCGTATTAGCGGCCTTCTGATTTTTCCATTCAGTTCCGGGTGCACAAACGTATCGTATTTAAATCAAACGAATGTCCTGTAGTGTCCTGCTCGGGTATAAGGTTCAATTTGCACCGCATCCAAAAACGTGTGCATAAACCTATTATTGTGTTGTGTTTCATTTTGTTACATATCCATGGAGGATTGTGATAAATGAATTGAAATGAAGCAGGTAGAAGCAGTTAGCGCCTTGAAAATGAGGGGGCTGTCAGCCTTCGTTCATCGTCACCGATGAATTGGCAGTTCGACGACATGGTAAACAATATGCAAATATGTCAGGAATAAAATGAAAAATGCCATCCCGCTGACAGCGGGATGGCATTTTTATCGGGAATGTCGTATTATAAATTCTACAATATTACGGGATCAATGGGCGACCTATTTCTGCACGGAAAGGCCAGGGAATGGAAGCTAAAATCAAAAGCAGGGCAATGATAAAGAACCAGAATGCTTTTTTGTATTTAACAGCATCAGGGATTGATTTCTTTGCCTGTCCTCTCGCGATGGTAATAAATACAACAGCAATGAGCATCATCAAAGGATGCTCAACCCAGAAAAAACGGTAGGTACTGTTTTTCATTACGCTGATACCTTCGGGTACACCTTTGGCGATACCATATGTTCCAAAAAACAATAGGATCAAACCGATCAGCAACGTAGTATGGGCGGAGATCATGGTAAATAACCATGTTTTCTTGTCGCCTGCCGTTAATGCTTTTTTACTGCTTAAACCCGAAAAGCTTTTTACGATAGATGCCAATAACAGGATCAGCAGTATCCAACGAAGCCAGCTATGTAGTATAACTAAAATATTCATATTGGAGATTTGGCGCAAAGCTAATGGTGGAGGAGGGAAATCTCAAATTTGATTCCTGATTACCGGTTAACTATCAATATCTTTTGATCTTTATCACTCTTCTTCCCAATCTGCAATAAAGATATTGGTATCGTGGGTTCCGCCATTGTTGCGATTGCTACAAAAAACAATTTGCTTACCATTGGGACTAAACATTGGAAAAGCATCGAAACCTTTGTCGCGGCTGATCCTTTGCAACTGGCCGCCATCTGCCTTCATCGTATATAAGTTAAACGGAAAGCCTCTTTTGTATTCATGGTTCGAGGCAAAGATGATGTGTTTGTTATCGGGCATAAAAGCCGGCGCCCAGTTGGCTTGCCCCAGTTGGGTAACCTGGTGCATGTTACTGCCATCGGCATCGGCTATATACACTTCCATTTGTGTAGGTGCTACCAGGTTCTCAGCCAGCAACGCTTTATAGGATTGTAATGCTTCGGGTGTTTGCGGCCGTGAAGCGCGCCAGATGATTTGCCGGCCATCGGGACTGAACCAGGCGCCGCCATCATACCCCGGCGTGTTGGTGATCCTTTTTTCCTTACCTGTTTGCAGGTCCATCATGTACAGGTCAATATCACCATCTTTAACGCTGGTATAGATCATTTTTTTGCCATCGGGCGAAAGGGTTGCTTCGGCATCATATCCTTTGCTGTGCGTTAGTTGTTTAACGATCTTCCCATTGAGGTCGGCCATAAAAATATCGTAGCTGCTGTACAAGGGCCAAATGTATTTATTACCATATTTCGACCGGTCGGGTAGAGGCGGACAGCTATCGCCGCCCAGATGTGTAGATGCGTATATAATATGTTTCCCATCCTTTGTAAAAAAGCCGCAGGTAGTTCGTCCTTTACCGGCGCTCACCATTTTGTATTGAAAGGGGGCGCCCGGCGCCGGTATCTTTCCAACAAATATCTGATCGCATGGCAGGCCGTCTTTGGCGCTGGTACGTTGAAAAACGAGCCATTGACCATCGTAACTGAAATAGGCTTCGGCATTGTCGCCGCCAAACGTTAGCTGTTGTATGTTCTTAAAATGTTTTTCTTCAGGATAAAGTAATGTGTCGGCCTGTTGCAAAGTATTTAACGATGGCAATGGTATATGGTTAAACGCGGTTATGAAAATACCGGTTATAGCAGTCAGCAGCAGAAGCAACATCCATTTTTTATTCATGCACAGTTGTTTAATTGTTTTATGGTGGAATGATTAGCTGGTTGTAATATAAATGAAGATAATTTTGTTAAATAGTTTGCATGTCAGAATATTGTCATAAGTACTTTATAAAAAACGGTTAGTTTTGCCCTGGATCGGGGCATGGATATTTAAGTATTTCATAATATTCATCCAACAGGCCGGCCTTTGAAAAAAACATATATAACGCAGATGAAACAATGGTTCTCCTTACAGGGTTTATTACTGACAGGTTTATTATGTTGGTTATGCAGTTGCAGTTCCGGCACCAGAGATAAGGAATCGGCAGAAAAAATATTGAGCTCACCCCCCTATACAGGTTTAACAGACAGCATTAAGCAGTTTCCACAAAACCAGGAACTGTATTTACAACGAGGCGTGCTGCTTTCACAGAACGACCGCCACGAGCTGGCCATGGTTGACTATAAAAAAGCCTGGGAGTTGAAGCCGGAAGAATTTATTGCCCTGCAATATGTATCGAGCCTGATGCTGATAAACCGGCCTCAAGAAGCCATTAAGCTGTTAAAGGAAAGTTTGGCCAAATGGCCTGCCAATCCCGATCTGCATCGCCGCCTGAGCGAGATCTACACCCAGATGGGCGAAACAAAAAAAGCCATTGCACAATACGATGAATGGGCGCAACAGGACTCGCTCAATTTTGAAGTGTGGTACGAAAAAGGGGTATTGCTGGCCAGGTTAAAAGATACGCCGGCAGCCATTCAGGCGCTTGAATATTCATACAAAGTACAGCCCATTAACTACAATGGACTTGCATTGGCCAGTTTATATGCAGCTACCTTAAATCCGAAAGTGATCACTGTTTGCGATGACCTCATACGAAAAGATACTACTGGTATTATCAATGACGTGTTGTACCTGAAGGGTAGTTTTTATTCTGATACCAAACAATACGACAAGGCTATGCAGCTGTTTAATGAGTGCATTAGCCGCGACTGGAAATTTGCTGACGCCTATATTGAAAAAGGCATTGTGTTGCATGATCTGAAACATTATGACAGTGCGTTAAAGGTGTTCACCATGGCTGCCACAGTGGCCAATGCCAATCCCGATGCCTGGTACTGGATGGCTCGTTGCTATGAGGCGCTTGGTAAAAAAGACCTGGCCCTGGTAAATTATCAACGCGCGCTTGCCATTGACAAAAAGTTTGAAGAAGCGAAAGAAGGCATCGATAGAGTAAGAAGTAGGAACTAAGAACTAAAAAACCAAGAACTAAGTATGGCTATAGTAGCACCCTCTTTTTTATCGGCCAACTTTTTACGGCTGGAAGCAGATTGTAAAATGGTCAACGAAAGTGAAGCCGACTGGTTTCACCTCGATGTAATGGACGGGCGGTTTGTGCCCAATATTACTTTTGGCCCTATGATCATCGATTTCATAAGGAAAGCCACTACCAAAGTATGTGATGTGCACCTGATGATCGTGGAGCCAGAAAAATATGTGGAAGATTTTAAAAAGGCCGGCGCTGATATTTTAACAGTACACCTGGAAGCCTGCACGCATTTGCATAGAAATATTGAACAGATAAAATCGCTGGGTATGCAAGCTGGTGTAGCCCTGAATCCGCACACCCCGGTAGCAGCTTTGAAAGAAGTATTACACGATATTGACCTGGTATTGATCATGAGTGTAAATCCTGGTTTTGGCGGGCAAAAGTTTATTCAGCATACCCTGCAAAAGATCACCAACCTGCGCCGGATGATCGATGAAAAGGGGCTCGCCACCAAAATAGAGATCGATGGCGGGGTAACCTTGCAGAATGCACCAGCTATTATTCAGGCCGGTGCGCATGTGCTGGTAGCAGGTAATACAGTATTCAAATCAAAAGATCCCAAAGACACCATAGCACAGTTGAAAAAGATAAGCTGATCCTTTATGGCAAAAGATCTTTTTTCAAACCAGGCAACGCTCTACGCGTTATACCGTCCCGGTTATCCGCATGAGTTATATGAATTTATCCTGCAGCATGTAAACAATAGGACCTGCGCCTGGGATTGTGCCACTGGCAATGGGCAGGCTGCCATTGAACTGGCGAAGTATTTTGATGCGGTTATGGCAACGGATATCAGTGAAAAGCAATTGCAACAAGCCCAACCGCATGAAAAGATCACTTATTTAGCAAGTACCGCAGAACAAACTCCTTTTGCCGACAACACATTTGATTGTATTACCGTGGCCCAGGCCTATCACTGGTTCCAGTTTGAGGCATTTGGCAAAGAAGTAAAACGCATAGCCAAACCGGGCGCTATCGTAGCTGTTTGGGGCTACAGCCTGGTGGTATGTGAAGATGAGTCCATCAATACGTTGATCAATACATTTTACCGCGATAAAGTAGGGGCATATTGGGACAAAGAAAGAAGCTATATCGACGATCATTATACAACGGTCCCTTTTCCCTATGAGCCATTACCATCGAAAGACTTTCATATAAACGTTCAATGGAACCGGCAGCAACTGATTGGTTATTTCAATACCTGGTCGAGCGTACAGCATTTTATAAAAGCGCATCAATATAATCCCGTAGAGGAACTGGCGGCGACTATTGAACAGATATGGACAGATGACAATTTCAGAACTTTTTATTTTCCATTGTTTCTAAAGTTAGGAAAGGTATGCAAAAGTTGAAATCAGCTATAATTGGTTGTGGGAAAATGGCGCAGGTACATGCGCAGGCCTTAAAGAATATTGAAGAGACCGAACTGGTGGCCGTGCAGAGCCGCAATACAGAGAAGGCAGCGGCTACGGCAGCCCGCTTTGGTGTAAAAGCGTATAGCGATATTACAGAGATGATACAGCGCGAGCAGGTGCAGGTGGTAGTTATATGCACACCGCATCCGGCCCACCGGCAGGCGGCTGTCATTGCTATGCAGAACGGAGCTCATGTACTTACAGAAAAACCGCTCGCGGTTTCATTAGAAGACTGTGATGCCATGATGGAAGCGGCAGCAACGCATAATAAGCAATTGGGCATGGTAAGCCAGCGTCGGTTCTACCCTTCATGCCGTCGAATAAAGCAGGCTATAGACAATGGGAAAATGGGTACGCCCATGCTGGGGTCGGTAGTGATGTATGGCTGGCGCGATGAAAAATATTATAGCAGCGATCCCTGGCGGGGAAGCTGGGACAAGGAGGGTGGGGGTGTGCTGGTGAACCAGGCGCCGCATCAGCTTGATCTGTTGCAATGGTATATGGGCAGTGAAATGGAAGAGTTGTATGGGGTTTGGCAGAATATCAATCATCCTTATATAGAAGTGGAAGATACTGCGGTAGCTATTATCCGTTTTAAGAATGGCGCGGTAGCCAATATCGTGGTCAGCAATGCACAAAAACCGGGCATCTATGGCAAAGTACATATACATGGTTCCAATGGCACATCGGCCGGTGTTCAAACAGATGGCGGCCTTATGTTTTTACCCGGTCAATCAACGATAGCGGAACCCCCTTTAAACGATATCTGGACGATACCTGGTGAAGAACAACAATTGCAAACATTTCGTGCAGAAGATACCGCAGAGTTCAATACTATAGACCCGGTTGAATATTATGTTCGGCAGCAAAACCGGGATTTCATAGTAGCCATAGCCGAAAACAGGGAACCATTGGTAACAGCCAGGGAAGGAAGAAAAACAGTGGAGCTGTTCACTGCTTTATATCGTTCCAATAAAGAGCGTCAACCTGTACGCTGGCCTTTATAAAATGAAAAATAAGAAATGAAGAATGAGAAAGGGAATAAAAAATTAAACAAATACAATTCACTACAGCGATCCGGTATCATTGCAACTCCGTGAAAATACTTGTACACTCAACTGTGTATATAATTCCTCAGCTGCCGATCCTGTTCATTTTCAGCAAATAAACCAGTCCCCTCCATGGCAATGGTTTTGCATACATACCATCGTAAACAAATTGTTTGTTATGGTAATAAATGAGAAAGAGTTTCCGGTGGTAGTACAGGCATTTCAACCATCAGCGAGCGGAGAATTATTTGTTGCAGAACAAATGGTAAACAACCAGGCTGAAATTGATTCATTTAGTAGCCGGTATGCCGGATATGTTATAAAAGCAAGAATTGCAAAAGAAAATGAATTGGTAACAGATCATCATAACGGAACAAGACGTACCGCTGTACATCGCCGGGGAATACCGGCATGGGCAATACTTTTGTTAATAGTTGTTGTACTGGTTGTAGTCGGTTTTACAACAGGCTGGATCCAGAGAACCTTTGAATTAAACTTGTAATAGAAGTTCGTTCCGTTTTCGTTAACCGGCGGATATTGCAAACGAGTGTAAACACGTACCCGCAATACCCACCGGTTTTTTTATTAGCACATTAGCATATTATCACATTGGCCTTATGGTAATTTATCGCCTGGTAAACCCAGCCCGGTCACTACTTCATAATCAAAAACGCCGGCCATTATAGCAGGGTCTTTATCGAGCAGGTGTTTTACTTCATCTTTGTCGGTGGTATTATAAACGGCTACAGCAGCAATGTTAGAGTCGTTGTCCATAACAGGCATGGTTAATACCATTTGATTATCGCGCCGCTGCTCAAATATATACGGTAAATGTTCGCTTTGAATAATACGGGGAGAATCGCTTAGCCCATAATTTTCGCCTTTGGTTAATACTACCAGTACATAAGGTTTAATACTGGCAAGCTTGGTTAAGATCTCGGGCGACGCAAATTGAAATGCTGGATTGCTCATTGGTTAATTTTTGTTTTAGTGTTGGTAAGAAATCGAATGAAAACGCTGCTACGGGAATGGGTGAAAGGAGGTAAGTCGATATATGACGCGAATATAATATTTACAGCGGGTTTACTAACATTACTATACAATTAAGCATAAAAAAAATGGGCCGAATAGACATTCAGCCCCTGTACAAAACACGCCTTCCAAATATAATATGTTGAAGTTATTTCTATAACAGTAAGAAATCCCCCGCCCCACGGCCTGCAATCAGCTTCGTTACCATCTTCATTCTTTCTCTCCGTATCTTTTTCTTCGTTTTGCTGATTGCGTTGTTGGTATAGTGATTTCCAACCAAGTGCCAAAAAGTAAGTTGCTAAATATCAGCGTGTTATGGTGTGCCAAAGTTTGGCATTGTCCCTGGGAGGGAACGATTTTCCAGGAATTGGTTGACATGAAATAACTGATACAGAAAAGTACTTACCGTATAAAGGGTATGCTTAGGCTAAAATTGATTTTTTACAAGTGAAAGTATGCGTTAGATACACAGTTTCGTTATAGCAGTTTCGTGCAACAGGTAAGGACAGCTAACAAAATGACTATTTAAAAGGGCTGTGTTGAGCTGGCCGCAAGGCGGGTTAACCAGTTGCCGGATCCCGGTTGCCGGTTGCCACGATGTGTTGAAGCAGGTTAGGGAAGGTGGATCCTTACATGACTTATTCCTTTTATAGTTCTACCGCTTTCGGCTTTCATCCCAAGGTTGTATTGTATGTAGCGTATAGCTTGCAGCGGGAAGCTTTCAGCTTTAAGCCGTATTGTGCGTTCCGCAAGCAATAAAATTGATCTTTTTCTGTTTACAATGACGTCAAATTCAACTAATTTCGACCGCACTAAAACTTACCCGGGTGAAAGTTGTCCCTTTTTTACTGGTATTCTTCGCAGTTTGTATTTCCGGTAGGGTGGTTGCACAAAAGAAAACGGCCTGGGTAGCAGGCCGGGTGGTGGGTGAAAATGAGCAACCCCTCGATAATGTGTCGGTAGTGGTATTAGGGCGGCTAAAAGGCGTTATTACCTCCGATTCCGGTACATTCCGCCTGCGGGTGCCGGCTGATAAAGCATTTGGCATCGTATTCAGCTATACCGGGTATAAGACCGAGCAACGCAATTTCCTCCTCAATGAGAATGAAGAAGAACACGTAGTGGTCCGTCTGGAACGCGGAACAAGCGAACTGGATCCGGTAGTAGTAACCGACCAGCGTCAGCGGCGTGAAGCCGGACTTGTGGTCATCAATCCCAAAAATGCCATTAACATTCCTTCTCCCACGGGTGGTATAGAAAGTCTCATAAAAGTATTTGTCGGTTCCAATAATGAATTAACCTCTCAATATTCTGTACGGGGTGGTAATTACGATGAGAACCTGATCTATGTAAACGATTTTGAAGTATTTCGTCCGTACCTGGTACGCAGCGGTCAGCAGGAAGGGTTAAGTTTTATCAATCCCGAACTGGCGCGTAATGTAAGTTTTTACAATGGCGGTTTTCAGGCAAAGTATGGTGATAAAATGTCATCGGTACTGGACATTCAATATAAGAAGCCGCGGAATTTTGGCGGATCAGTGTATGTAGGATTGCTGGAACAGGGATTACATCTTGAAGGCATTACCAAAAACAACAAATTCAGTTACCTGATTGGTGTACGTAACCGCAGTAACCGAAACCTGCTCAAAAGCCAGGAAACACAGGGTAATTATGTGCCTTCTTCTTCTGATCTGCAGGCCTTGTTAACTTATCAGATCAATGCAAAGAACAGCATTGAACTGCTGGGTAATATCTCCCAAACCAAATTCACGCTAATACCGGAATACAGCCAGTTGACCTCTTCTGTGTTCTCTCCTTACTTCAGCGCCAACCTGGGGCTGGATATTTATTTTGATGGCCGCGAAGAAGACAGGTACCGCACCAACATGCTGGGTTTATCATTTACACAACAACCCAAAAAGAACCTGCGGTTAAAATGGATGCTTAGCCGTTTTGAGAACGATGAACGGGAAGGCGTTGATATTACCGGGGCTTATATTTTTGGGGAGCGGGAGTTCGATAAATCAAAATCTGATTTTGGATTGATCAATAACCCGCTGGGGGCAGGGCTGTACCAAAACTTTGCCCGTAACAAACTCAATATACAGGTATGGAATGCATCGCATAAAGGCATGCTCGATAAAGGCCGTCATTACCTGCAATGGGGACAAAGTGCGGAGAGGCAAACCATCAGCGATAAACTCCATGAATGGGAATACCAGGATTCGGCGGGTTATAGTTTGCCTTATAATCCTGATGCACTGGTGTTGAATAAAGTGTTGAACTCAAAAGCTGACTTCACCATTACCCGGCTTTCCGGATACATTCAGGATAATATCATTTTACACGACTCAATGGGTGTGGTGTTGCAGGCCGGTGTGCGGTATAACTACAATGACCTCAACAACGAGCTATTGATATCACCCCGGGTAGGTTTTTCCTGGAAACCGGCTCACTGGAAACGGGATATTATTTTCCGGGGGGCTGCCGGTATTTATAACCAGCCACCCTTTTACCGCGAATTACGCCGGTATAATGGAACAGTGAATAAAGACCTGAAAGCCCAAAAAAGCTGGCAGGTGGCCGCCGGGTTCGATTATAACTTCCGTTCCGGCAACCGTCCATTCCGGTTAACAACCGAAGCCTATTTTAAAAACATGTGGGACGTAGTGCCGTATGATATAGATAATGTGCGATTACGTTATTTTGGGGAGAACAGCGCCAAAGCTTATGCCGCCGGTTTTGAGACCCGCCTGTTTGGCGAGCTGGTTAAAGATGCAGAAAGCTGGATAAGCCTGGGTTTTATGCGTGCCCGCGAGAACCTGAAGGGTGATACCTACTACAATTATTCCATTGATTCAGCCGGTACGGTAACCGACAGTACGTTAACAGAAGCAGGTTGGTTACGCCGTCCTAGTGACCGGTTCCTGACCTTTGGCATGTTCCTGCAGGATTACCTGAGCACCAATAAGAGCCTGAAAGTATATCTCAACTTCCTGTATGGAAGTAATTTGCCTTATAACATTCCCAATAGTGTAAAATACCGCAATGGGTTGATCATTGAACCCTACATACGTATTGATATTGGCTTCAGCGCCTTGCTGCTGGATAGCGAAAAAAGCAACCGCCGCAGTCATAGCCCCTTCCGCAATTTTGAAAACATCTGGGCTACGCTGGAAGTATTTAACCTGATTGACCGGGACAATACCATTTCTTACATGCTGATCAAAGATTTTTCCAACACCATTTTTGCCATGCCTAACCGGCTTACGCCCCGCTTAATAAACCTGAAGTTGGTAGCGAGGTTTTAATTAAGGCTGTTCAACATATTGAAACAGGGTTATCCATTATTGGGTAACCCTGTTTTTTTTGTGTTCGAAGTATGAATTTACTTCTGACTAACAGTCCTCTAATCATAGTTGATGGGTTTAAGATGAGTACAGTTAAAGTTCATTATATCTACATTATAGAGACATTCTTTTTCCATTCATCTTCCATTCCATAATGGAGGATCAATGGAAGATGAATGGAGGATGAATGGAGGATCAATGGAGAAATAATGGTTTAATGAAGATTCCAACGAGGTAGTTAAGAGGATCTTCCTGACAGTTAACAGTGCCGGGCCGGCAAGCATGAGATTTTTCCCGATTCCCTACAAATTTTCCGGAAATGAGAATATCATGTTGCAACATAAAGCTGTAATTGATTGCTTTTCAGTGGGTTATTTTTTGGCATTTTAATAGGATATCATACCACAACCCTAACGATTGATTGTTTAATCCCTAAACCCTAATTGCAAGCATATGATGGCAGTAAACGTAATAACAACCCGACCCAACCCATTCATTTCTTCTCTTACCCTGGAGATAAGTGCCAGCGAGGACCAACCGGGGGTAGTACGAATGATTGATACGACTGGAAAGATCATCAGTCTTTTTTTATGGAAGCTGAAGAAAGGAGTAAACATCAGCAATATCAATAACCTGAATAAACTCGGTAACGGTATGTATCTGCTGGATGTAATGGACGAGAAAGGTCACATTTTATGCAGAACAAAAGTGGAAAAATAAACAGTAAACCGAGGCGCAAAACCAGCGTCCATACAGGTTTACCTGCATTAAACAGTGGAAACATGTATGAAAGAGCACAAACAGCGGAAAGCTTTCCCAAATTAATAAAGTTTTATCCCAAACTGAGACGAAATGAACAACCGATGAGTGTATATGTGTTTGATTATGATTGTTTTAAAATATGGCATTCCATTAGCAACTCTATTCTAAACCATTATTTGTGATACCATTAAACCATAGTCATAACACAGAAAAGCACAAGGCGGAAAAAAACGCTGTTTCAATGCGACAAAAACTGAACCGGTTATTGCAGATTGACCAGGGTGGAGATACTGGTAATGCCAGTCCATCAGAGGTCCCAAATTCACAAATTATGATCCCTAAAGTTGTTGTCCGCCCTAACCCTTTTTTCACATCCATAACACTCGATGTAACCTGTGCGCAAGGCAAACATGTAATTGTGCGTATGTTCGATGAGGACGATAAGATCGTGAAAATGTTCAGCTGGTTTTTAGTAAAAGGAATAAACATTACCAATATAAGCGAAGTGGAATTTTTGCCAACAGGTGTTTATTCGCTTGACATTGTTGACCTGGAAGGTGATGTTTTATACAGTACGCATATTTCGAAAGGATAGAACATATTGAGCATATAGAACCCCTAACCCCGTGGGAGCTGTTTACAAAAACAGCTCCCTTTTTTTTAGTACTCCGTCCAAAAATCCGGGTTTAATACCAGCCTTATACTTAGCGCTCGAAACTTAGCACATAAAACTTAATTTTGGGCATGACAAAGCTTAGTGTAAACATCAACAAATTTGCCACGCTGCGCAATAGCCGCGGTGGTAATAACCCGGATGTAGTAAAAGCGGCTATAGATGCCCAGCGGTTTGGCGCCGATGGCGTTACGGTACATCCCCGGCCCGACGAACGGCATATTCGATACAACGATGTACGGGCCATTAAAAAGATCATCACTACAGAGTTTAATATAGAAGGCAATTGCAGCGAACAAAAGTTTGTTGACCTGGTGTTGGAAGCAGAACCCCATCAGGTGACCCTGGTGCCAGATGCAGAAGGGCAATTGACCTCCGACCATGGCTGGGATACCATTAAACACCGCGATTATCTGCGGGAAATGATCCAGGTATTTAAAAAGGCCAACATTCGCGTATCCATTTTTGTTGATCCGGTTGAAGAGATGGTAAACGGTGCTGCCGAAACCGGTACCGACCGTATTGAGCTGTATACGGAAGGCTACGCCCGCGAATATGCGAATGATAAAGAAAAGGCCATTACCCCCTATGTAATGGCAGCAAAACGGGCCAATGAACTGGGTTTAGGAATTAATGCCGGTCATGATCTGGACCTTATCAACCTTGCTTATTTTGCCCAACACATTCCCGGTCTGCTGGAAGTATCTATCGGGCATGCATTGATAAGCGATGCCTTGTACCTGGGTTATGAAAACGCCATTCAATTGTATAAAAGACAGCTCAAATAAAGCTACAAGGTTCAAGGTACAAGACACAAGGTTCAAGCGCCAGTGCCTTTCTTGTACCTTGTATTCTTGTGTGTTTCCTTGTGCCTTAAGCTAACACGTCCTGCCATTCTTCCATTTTATCCAGAACTGATTTGGCAAAGGGACAAAGCGGAACGATCTTGATGTTATGGGTGCGGGCATATTCAACGGCGGTGTGTACCATTTGCTTTCCAACGCCTTTACCGGATAGGGAATCATCAACTTCGGTATGTTCGATGATCATTTTGTTAGGGGCCATTGTATATACCATTTCGGCAAGGATAGCGCCATCCTGCCCTACATAGAACATACCTTTTCCTTGCAATAGCTTGTGTTGTATAACCATAATGAATAGGAATAATGCAATAATCGTAAAAATTATTCATCCGATAGCTATCGGGACGGTAAACGGGTCAGGGGGTATTATTTTGAATGCAGGCTGGTAAAGTACTTTGCTCAGCGTCAACTTGTTCTATACCAACTGCCATTCAGCGCTAAAATTCGTATTTTTATTTAAATAGTTGGTTATGGATAAGAAGAAATCAAGGAGTAAAAATAAATTTGGTCAAATCATTTTTGCAAAGCACTTTTGTAAACATAATGAAAATGCAATTACAAAATAATCATTGGTGGTGGCATACAAACCTAAAAAGGGGCTTGTAAGCTGCTATTGTTGTTTATTTAAACACCATATTCAGGGCCCCGATGTATCATCGGGGCTTTTTTTTGAATTTTTTTGATGGAACCATACAATGAAAAAGATAAACATTACTACCAATTGTAAAAAGCTGCTGGCCGATGTATTTACGCCGGTAGGTATTTATCTGAGGGTGCGCGATCGTTTTCGCGATACGGTACTGCTCGAAAGTACCGACCACCACGCAGCCGATAACAGCTACTCTTTCATTTGTATCAATGCCATTGCCGGTATTGAGATCACTTCTGCCAAAAGCATCGAATTCAAATTGCCGGGCCTGCCACCTGAAAAAGCAGCCATCTCAAACAGCGCCGAAGTGCCGGAAAAGCTGTGGGAGTTTATGCAGCGTTTTGAGACTGTCCCTGTTAACGGGAGCGGCCGAGAAGCCAAATTTGCACAGGGGCTCTACGGCTATACTACCTATGATGCCGTTCAGTTTTTTGATACCATTCAATTGGGGGTTGAGCGCAAATCGCCCAACGGGCAACCTGTTATCCCGCTCATGCGGTATCGGCTGTATCAATATGTAATTGCGATCAATCATCATAAAGACGAATTATACATCTGCGAGAACATCATGGCAGGTGTGGAAAGTGAATTGCCAGTAGTAGAATCGTTGATCCGCAGCAAGGATGTGCCGGTTTATCCTTTTAAAGCAAAAGGCGCCGAGGCATCCAACATGACCGACAACGATTATACTGACATGGTGAAAAAAGGCATACAAAGTTGTTTGCGGGGCGATGTGTTTCAGATCGTATTGAGCCGGTGTTTTGAACAAGCCTTCACCGGTGATGAGTTTGCGGTATACCGCGCATTGCGCAACATCAACCCTTCCCCGTATCTCTTCTTTTTTGATTATGGCGATTACAAGCTGATGGGTTCTTCGCCCGAAGCTCAGTTGATCATGAAAAACGGCAAAGCGGTGGTGCACCCCATCGCGGGCACCTTTAAACGAACCGGAGACGACGAAACAGACCAGCGCGAAGCTGAACGGCTATTGCACGATGCCAAGGAAAATGCAGAACATGTGATGTTGGTTGACCTGGCGCGTAACGACCTCAGCCGTTTGTGCGATGAAGTAAAAGTTGATCACTATCGCGAAGTACAATATTATTCGCATGTAATACACCTGGTTAGTGAAGTGAGTGGTAAAGTGCGCGCGGGCAGCAATCCGTTTTCCCTGCTGGCAAAAACCTTCCCGGCAGGTACATTAAGCGGTGCACCGAAATTCAAAGCCATGGAACTGATCGATGCTTTTGAACCTACGGCCAGAAGCTATTACGGCGGCGCTATTGGTTTTATGGGTTTCGATGGACAATGTAATCATGCCATTATGATACGCACATTCATGAGCCGGCAGAACAAACTCATCTATCAGGCAGGCGCAGGCGTAGTGGCTGCCAGCAAACCAGAAAGCGAATTGCAGGAAGTAAATAACAAACTGGGCGCTTTGAAAAAGGCGATCGTGTTTGCCCAGGAAATAATTTAATATGTACCCGGCTTGTTCGCCGAATCCGCCGGCTGGCGGAGAAGGCGGAGCAGCATAACATAAATGAACAAAATGAAAATTCTTGTTTTTGATAATTACGACTCCTTCACCTACAACCTGGTACACCTGGTTGAAAAGATATTGCACCAGAAAGTAGATGTATACCGCAATGATCAGATCCCGCTGGAAGAAGTAAAGGCGTACGATAAGATCATTTTATCGCCTGGTCCTGGTATTCCGGAGGAAGCCGGTTTATTGCTGCCGCTGATAAAAGAATATGCCTCATCAAAATCGATACTGGGTGTTTGTTTAGGGCACCAGGCCATTGGGCAGGCATTTGGCGGAAAACTGGTTAACCTCAGCACGGTTTATCATGGTGTGGCCACGCCGGTGCAATTGGTGAATCGGGAAACGGGAAACGTGAAACGTGAAACGGGAAGCGGGAAACGTAAAACGGCAGACGCGAAAGCGCAAACAGCTGTTGTGGATGAGATAACCCCATCACCACGCACTAACTCACTTTTCGAAGGTATGCCCGACGAATTTGAAGTAGGCCGTTATCATAGCTGGGTGATCAGTGAAGAAGGATTTCCTGCCGAACTGGAGATCACCGCCCGTGATGCCAATAATTTCATCATGGCATTGCAGCATATCAGGTACGATGTGCAGGGCGTGCAGTTCCATCCTGAAAGTGTGTTGACGCCAAGGGGAGAAGACATTATGCGGAATTGGCTGAAAAGCTAATGTGATAATTTGATAATGTGATAATTCGATAATGGAAGACAATACATTCACGACTCATTACTCGTAAGCAATATGAAAAAGATATTACAATACCTGTTTGAACATAAAACGCTGAGCCGCGAGCAGGCAAAGGATGTTTTATTGAACATTGGTAAAAGTGTTTACAATGAACATGAAGTAACGGCTTTTATGACCGTATATCTCATGCGTAGCGTAACCATCGAAGAACTGCAGGGCTTTCAGGATGCTTTGCTGGAACTGTGCGTAAAAGTAGACCTGAATGGCTTCCCGGTTATTGATATTGTGGGAACGGGCGGCGATGGCAAGAATACGTTTAACATATCCACCCTCAGTTGCTTTATTGTGGCTGGCACGGGGCAGAAAGTGGCCAAGCATGGCAATTACGGGGCTTCTTCCATCAGCGGCGCCAGCAACGTAATGGAACAGTTGGGGTATAAATTCAAGAACGATCAGGATCGCTTAAAAAAAGAAGTAGACGAGGCCAATATTTGTTTCCTGCATGCGCCTTTGTTCCACCCGGCGTTAAAAACAGTGGGCCCTATCAGGAAGAACCTGGGTATGCGAACCTTTTTCAATATGCTAGGTCCCATGGTTAACCCGGCTTTTCCGCCCTATCAACTCGTTGGGGTATACAATCTCGAAATGGCGCGTATTTACAATTACCTGTTACAACTAACCGATAAAGCGTTTACGATCATTCATGGATTAGATGGGTATGATGAAATTTCATTGACCAACGATACCAAGGTAATAACCAATAACGGGGAACAAATAATGACGCCCGAGCAATTGGGAAAGCGTATGGTAAACCCCACGGATATTTATGGCGGTAACACCGTGGAAGAAGCTGCTAAAATTTTCACTAAAATATTAAAGGGCGAAGGAACCTGGGCGCAGAATGCGGTTGTATTGGCCAATGCTTCCATGGCCTTGCATTGCACCGGTAATTTTAAAACCTATGACGATGCGTATGCGAAAGCAGTAGACAGTTTGGAGAGTGGGAAGGCCAATGAGGCGTTGAAGAAACTAGTGGCCTTACAGTAATATAAGTAACCATTGTTACGATGTGAGGCAAAGTAGGGCATAGGAGGCAGAAGTAGGAGGTAAGAGGTAGGACGCCTGAGGTATGAGCCTTTCACGTTTCACGGCTGCCGTTTCACGATTGAACGGTCTTAATTCACAAATGATCACTTAAAGAATGAACATACTTGACACGATAATAGAACACAAGCGAAAGGAAGTTGCTGAACGAAAGGCGCAAACACCAGCGGGGGAACTGGAAAAACAGGAGCTGTTCAACCGGCCTGTGTTATCGCTCAGGCAGTTTTTGCTCGATGAATCCAGGACCGGAATAATTGCCGAGTTTAAAAGGAAATCGCCTTCCAAAGGAATTATCAATGGAGCGGCCGATGTAGTGGAAGTTACTTCTGCCTATGCGCGGTTCGGCGCTTCGGGATTATCTGTATTGACCGATGAACAATTCTTCGGTGGCAGCACGGCCGATCTCATAAGAGCAAGGATCAACCAGGTCCCTATTCTGCGTAAGGATTTTATGATCGATGAATACCAGATTATAGAAGCCAGGGCCATGGGCGCCGATGTGATCCTGCTGATAGCAGCATGCCTTACCCCCGCTGAGGTAAAACGACTGGCATCCTTTGCCGCTTCTTTACAACTGGAGGTATTGCTGGAGCTGCATGGGGAAGAAGAGCTGGAACATATTTGCGATGAAACGGCTCTGGTAGGCATAAACAACCGTAACCTGAAAACATTTGAAGTAGATATCGACCGAAGCCTGCGGATGGCAGAACGTATTCCGGCCGGCAAGATCAAGATTGCCGAAAGCGGGATCAGTTCTGTAGCCAACATCAGACTTTTTAAACAACATAACTTTCGTGGGTTTTTGATTGGAGAAAATTTTATGAAAGAAGCACAACCAGGCGAGGCATTTCATAAATTCATAGCGCAACTGGAATCAAAGTAATGTAGCGATTGCATGGCCAACCCTAACAATTAAAAACCTGACTACGCTATGCGAGTAAAAGTTTGCGGTATGACACTGCCTGAACAACTGGAACAATTAGGCGGCATGGGTGTGACATTTGCCGGATTTATTTTCTATCCAAAAAGTCCGCGCTATGTATTCAAAGGCCTAACCACCAGCCAGATCAGGAAGGAGAACAACGTTAACAAGGTAGGCGTTTTTGTAAATGCTTCTATTGAAGAAGTGTTACATATGGTAGATGAATGCCGCCTGCACATGGTACAATTACATGGAGATGAAACCCCGAAGTACTGTGAAAAGATTGCCGATTACGTATCGGTGGTTAAGGCATTCCGCATCAGTGAGAACGAAAATATTGAATGGATGATTCGGCCTTATATGGATGTGTGCGATATGTTTATGTTCGATACGATGGGGGCTGGTTATGGCGGTACCGGTAAAAAGTTTAACTGGAATATGCTGAAAGATGCCACCATTGGCAAACCCTTTTTTCTGAGCGGTGGTATTGAACCGGGGGATGAGGAAAGTTTGAAAGAGTTTGCTGCGCTACCGATCGGTAAAGCATTGTTTTCGGTAGATATCAATAGCAAGTTTGAATTAAGTCCGGGTATAAAGGATATGGCGAAAGTGAAGGATTTTGTTAGCAAATTGAATAGCCGGTATTAATAACATTATTCTATGATACAGATACGACCAGCGCTTGAGCAGGACCTGGAAGCCATGCTGGAAATATATAACGACGTAATTGTAAATACCACGGCGGTATATGATTACCAACCGCATACTTTGGAAATGCGGCGGCAATGGTTTCGCATCAAAGAGGCACAGGGCTTTCCCGTATTTGTAGCAGCCGGGGATGGTAAGGTAGTTGGGTTTAGTTCTATAGGTCCGTTTCGCGCCTGGGCGGCGTATAAGTATTCGGTTGAAAACTCGGTATATGTAGCCGCGGATCAACGAGGTAAAGGGATTGGGAAGTTGTTGATAGCGCCCCTGATAGATGCATCGGTTCAATTAAACATGCATACCATTATAGCGGGTATCGATGCTACCAATGAAGCCAGCATTATGCTGCACCGCAGTTTTGGATTTAAAGAAGTTGCACACTTTAAACAGGTCGGTTACAAATTTGGCCGATGGCTCGATCTTACTTTTATGCAATTGTTGCTGAAGACGCCGGAACAACCGGTAGAGGAGTAGAAAAAGAACAGCAATCAAAACCTTATACTATGATAAAGTTAGGGATCATGGGTGATTTTGTTGCTTCGAACGCTACACACATCGCCAACAACGAAGCATTTGATCATGCTGCCAAACGGTTCGGGAAATCTTTTCAGTCTGAATGGGTAGATACCGAACGAATTGAACCGGAATTTGAAACCATTATTAGGTCGTACAACGGATTTCTGATAGCACCTGGTAGTCCGTATAAAAGTATGTCGGGGGTGCTGAAGATCATTGAATATGCACGTACGCATAATATACCTACACTGGGCACCTGCGGTGGCTTTCAACACATGATCATCGAGTTTGCCCGGAATGTGCTCGGTATACAGGACGCGGATCATGCAGAATCGAACCCCTATGCATCACGATTAGTGATCAATCCCTTAACCTGTTCATTGAAAGGGCAACCGCTCGAAATTGAAATAACAGATAAAGATTCATTGGTGTATTCCATCTTTAATAGCAATACGATCCATGAGAATTATTATTGCAATTTCGGCCTCAACCCCGAATACCAGGAACAGATTCATAAAGCTGGTTTCAGGATGGTAGCCAGCGATGTGCATAAAGAAGCGAGGATTATGGAATTAAAAGACCATCCGTTTTTTGTGGCCACGCTTTTTGTTCCTCAGGTAAATTCAAGTTATGAAAAACCGCACCCGTTAACAATAGCGCTGCTCAACGCCATGGAACAGCACAGCAGCGTTGGTATAGAACAGGCTTTAAGCCGTTAAATAGAATACAAATGACGACAACAACAACATATCAGCAACCCGATGCACAGGGGTATTATGGAAAATTCGGTGGCGCATATATTCCCGAAATGCTGCACCGCAATGTGGAAGAGCTGAAATCGAAATACCTCGACATTATATACGATGCTGCCTTTCAAAAAGAATTTACCAACCTGTTACACGATTATGCCGGCCGGCCTACACCCTTATATTTTGCACAACGGCTGAGCAAACAGTACGGTACAACCATCTATCTGAAACGGGAAGACCTGTGTCATACCGGGGCACATAAAATTAATAATACCATCGGGCAGATATTACTGGCAGAACGGTTGGGCAAGAAACGCATTATTGCCGAAACCGGCGCGGGCCAGCATGGTGTGGCTACCGCTACCGTGTGCGCGCTGAAAGGCGTTGAGTGTATTGTGTATATGGGTGAAAAAGACATCGAGCGTCAGGCGCCGAATGTTGCCCGAATGAAAATGTTGGGTGCTACGGTGATACCGGCTACCAGTGGAAGTAAAACACTGAAAGATGCTACCAACGAAGCCATCCGCGACTGGATCAATAACCCCGTTGACACACATTATATCATTGGCAGTGTGGTTGGGCCTCATCCGTACCCCGACATGGTGGCGCGTTTTCAAAGCGTGATCAGTGAGGAAATACGGTGGCAGTTAAAAGAAAAAACAGGGAGTGAATTACCAACGCATGTATTAGCCTGCGTAGGTGGCGGTAGCAATGCGGCCGGTGCATTTTACCATTTCCTGGACGAGCCCGCTGTGCAGTTGGTGGCCATAGAAGCGTCAGGGCATGGTATTCACAGTGGCCTCAGCGCAGCTACTACCCAGTTAGGTAAACCCGGCGTGTTACATGGCAGCAAAAGCCTGGTGATGCAAACCGAAGATGGCCAGGTGGTGGAACCGCATAGCATTTCAGCCGGTCTCGATTATCCGGGTATCGGTCCCCTGCATGCGCATTTATATGATTCAGGTCGCGGCGCCTTTTTAAGCGCTACTGATGAAGAAGCGCTGCAGGCCGCTTTCAATCTGGCAAAACTGGAAGGCATTATTCCGGCACTGGAAAGTTCTCATGCATTGGCCAGCCTGGCATATTTGAACCCCGTAAAAGCAAAAAAATCAGAAGCGCCCATCCCGGCAAACGCCATGTTCAAAAAAGATTCAATAGTAGTGCTTTGTTTAAGTGGAAGAGGGGATAAAGACATGGCTACCTATATGAAGGCCATGGAAGGGAAGGGATAATGATCGCAACGCGTAACAACGGATTTAAAAGATACAACAACAATGAGCCGTATAAAGGAATTATTTCAGCAGAAGAAAAATAACATTCTCAATGTGTATTGCACGGCCGGGTATCCGCAGTTAACCAGTACGGTGCCGGTTATGAAAGCATTACAGGACAGTGGGGTTGATATGATCGAGTTGGGCATGCCTTACAGCGATCCGCTGGCAGACGGGCCTGTGATACAGGCAAGCAGCACCAAAGCGCTGGCTAACGGAATGACCATTGCAACGTTATTTGAACAGTTAAGGGGATTTCGGAAAGAAGTGTATGTGCCGGTTATTTTAATGGGGTACATGAACCCGGTATTGCAATATGGGTTTGAACGGTTTTGTCAGCATGCTGCCGATGCACCGGTAGATGGATTGATATTACCTGACCTGCCGGAATATGAATTTGAAACGGAATACGGCGCCATCATACAGCGCTATGGCCTGAATTTTATTTTCCTGGTTACGCCTGAAACCTCAGAAGAGCGCATCCGCAAGCTGGATAGTTTAAGTACCGGTTTCCTGTATGCGGTTTCTTCTTCTTCCACTACGGGTACAGACAAGGATATGAATGCCGTGAACAGTTTCTTACAACGGCTGCAGAACATGAAATTGAAGAACCCGGTATTGGTTGGCTTCGGTATAAAAGACAAACCAACTTTTCAACAAGCCTGCCAGGTTGCCAATGGGGCTATTATTGGAACGGCGTTTATAAAAGCGCTGGAGAATGCTGTTGATGTGGAAGGCGCTACTAAAAAATTTATAACGGATATTAAAAGCTGATATAAATACATAATGGATCTGGTAATTATAAAATACAATGCAGGTAATATTCAGTCGGTACTGTATGCACTGGAACGAATTGGGGTGAATGCGGTTGTTACCGATGACTATGAGCAAATTCAAAGCGCCGGTAAAGTGATCTTTCCCGGAGTAGGAGAGGCCAGCAGCGCCATGCGCTACCTGAAAGAACATAAACTGGATACGGTTATTAAAAACCTGCAACAACCCGTGCTGGGCATTTGCCTGGGCATGCAATTGATGTGTGCATACAGCGAAGAGAATGATACCACCTGCCTGGGCATATTCGACGAGCAGGTGAAATTATTCAAACCTGATGCTGCAGCTACTGTTGCTGACGGCGAACGGATCAAAGTGCCACAGATCGGCTGGAACAACATCTTCAATTTGAAGACAAAGCTGTTTAGCGGATTACCCGAAAACAGTTATTGCTATTTTGTACATGGGTATTATGCCGCTTTGGGTGAACATACCATCGCCACGGCTGATTATGTACAACCGTACAGCGCAGCCCTGTACAGGAATAATTTTTATGGCGCCCAGTTTCACCCTGAAAAAAGCGCTAAAGTGGGAGAACAGATATTGAAAAACTTTTTGAGCTTGTAATATGCCAGTACAACCAGTTCCTTTAAACGAAGTGTGGGCCATGCGGCAGGCGGTGATGTATCCACAGGAAAGCATTTCATTTGTTCAGCTGGAAGATGATGATGCCGGCTTGCATTGGGGATTGTATGAAGAAGGGGAGCTTGTTTCTGTTATCTCTTTATTTGACAGAGACAACGCCATTCAATTCAGAAAGTTTGCCACCAGAACCGACAGGCAGGGCAGGGGATTTGGAACTGCTTTACTGAAACATGTAATGGACTGGGCACATAGTAAGGGCAAAAAGAGCATCTGGTGTAATGCCCGGTTAACCGCTACCGCTATTTATAAAAAGTTCGGTATGCAGGCTGTAGGAAAAACCTGGCAGAAATGGGGCCTGGATTTTATTAAAATGGAAAAACAATTATCGCAATCAAAGCATATGCAGATCATTCCGGCTATTGATATTATTGATGGAAAATGCGTGCGGTTAACGCAGGGCGATTATGAACAAAAGAAAATTTACAATGAGCATCCGTTGGAAATAGCCAAGCAGTTTGAAGATGCCGGATTGCGGCGCCTGCACCTGGTTGATTTGGATGGCGCCAAAGCAGGCGCTGTAAAGAACTGGAAAGTGTTGGAGACCATTGCAGGCAAAACCGAATTGGTCATTGATTTTGGTGGAGGCATTAAAACTGAGAAGGATGTCAATATAGTATTTGAATCAGGAGCTGCATTGGCCACCATTGGAAGTTTAGCGGTGAAGAATGAATTTGAGTTTGTAAAATGGCTGCTACAATTTGGCGCCGAAAAATTCCTGTTGGGTGCCGATGTAAAAGATGAAAAGATCACGGTAGGCGGCTGGCTCGAAACGACCAACATTTCTATCTATGACTTTCTACAAAAATATATTGATCACGGCGTGCAACAGGTGTTTTGTACCGATGTAAGTAAAGACGGGTTATTGGCCGGACCATCTACTGAGTTGTATAAAAAGATTATCGAGCGTTTTCCATCGCTTCATTTCATAGCGAGCGGCGGTGTAAGCAACATGAAAGACCTGGAGAGCCTGGCGGAGATAGGTTGTGCCGGTGCTATTGTAGGAAAAGCGATCTATGAGAATAGGATCACGTTGGAGGATTTGAAGAAGGTGGGTCTCCCTTAAAGGGAGGCTCACCTTGCAAGAAGGTGAGCCTCTTTGAAAAAGAGACCCACCTTGCATCTCGTTCACGACAAAAACAAACAAATGCTGTGTAAAAGAATCATCCCCTGTCTGGATATCAAAGATGGCCGTACGGTGAAGGGGACCAATTTTGTAAATCTTCGTGATGCCGGCGATCCGGTGGAACTGGGTGCTTTATATGCACAACAGGGTGCCGATGAACTGGTGTTTCTAGATATAACCGCAACCGTTGAAAAACGAAAGACATTGCGTGAACTGGTGAACCGCATTGCACATCACATCAATATTCCATTTACAGTGGGTGGTGGCATCAGCAGTGTAGATGATGTAAGTGCCTTGTTGCAAAACGGGGCGGACAAGATCTCTGTGAATACCGCTGCCTTTAAAGATCCACAGTTGATACAGGACCTGTCAAAAGAATTTGGCAGTCAGTGTGTAGTACTGGCTATTGATACCAGGCAGGAAGAAGACGGCGAATGGTATGTATACCTGAACGGTGGCCGTACCAGGACCGATGCCCGCTGCTTCGACTGGGCAAAGCAGGGAGTTGATTTGGGGGCCGGTGAAATATTACTTACCTCCATGAATCACGATGGTACAAAAAAAGGGTTTGCCCTGGATATAACGCGCCGGTTGGCCACCCAGCTACCAGTACCGGTAATTGCCTCCGGCGGCGGTGGCGCCATGGAGCATTTTGTAGATGTATTTGAACAGGCGCAGGCCGATGCTGCCCTGGCCGCCAGTATATTTCACTTTAAAGAAATAGCAATTCCCGAATTAAAGGGATATTTGCAGGAGAAACAAATTGCAATAAGACCAGCATAGATCATTCATCATGAAAGTAGATTTCAAAAAATACAGCGACGGCCTGGTACCTGCCATCATCCAGGATTTTCTCACCCATAAAGTGTTGATGATGGGGTTTATGAACGATGAAGCCCTGAAGAAGACAATGGCCGAAGGGAAAGTGACTTTTTTCAGCCGCAGCAAACAACGGTTGTGGACAAAAGGCGAGGAGAGCGGCCATCACCTGCTGGTAAAAGAAATAATGTCAGATTGCGATAACGATACCTTGCTTATCAAGGCGCAGCCGCTGGGTCCTACCTGCCATACCGGCGCCGACACTTGCTGGAGCGAACGGAACCATTCTGAAGACTTTTTATATTACTTACAGGATATCATAGAGTTACGCAAAAAAAGCGAGGATGAAAAATCATATGTACGGCAGCTTTTTAATAAAGGGATCAATAAAATTGCCCAAAAAGTGGGCGAGGAAGCGGTAGAACTGGTCATCGAAAGTAAGGACAACAACGAAGACCTTTTTTTAAACGAAGCGGCCGATTTGCTCTTCCATTATTTAGTTTTACTTAACGCAAAAGGTCATAATTTGCAACAGGTAGTAAGCATTTTGCAAAACCGACATTCCAATAAAAAATAACATGAAGAAGCTGATAATAGCACTTTTTTTAATGCCTGTAGTGGTGATGGCCCAGCAAAAGGGGTTTGTTATTACCGGTACAATCGCTGGCCTGGCTGAGAATTCCCGGGTAACATTGGTTGATTTGAATAAACCCACGGATACCCTGGCAAAAGCATTGGTAACTAAAGGCACATTTGTTTTAAAAGGAACGGTGGCCGAACCCAATCTGCATCAGTTGAATTTTGATGTGGCCGGAAAAAAGTCGGTATTGTTTATGGGCAATGAAACCATAACGGTAAAAGGCAATATTGAGAACGTTCAGCAATTTGATGTAAAGGGATCGGCTATCAACAGCGATTTCACGCTGTTCCAGAATACTTTTAATCCGTTATTTCAAACACTCACCGCCCTGAATCAGCAGATCTACGGCAAGCCCAACACGCAGCCCAGCGATACGTTGATGGCAGCATATAAACAGGCGTTTGATGCCATAGTGATCGCTATCGATAAATTTGTTGCTGAGAAAAAGACTTCTCCGGTGGCACCGTTCTTACTGGTAGTAACCCGTGAGTTGGAGCAGGACCCGGTTACATTGGAAAAGCGATTCAACTTATTAAGTGCCGCCAGCCAACAGGGATTTTATGGTAAAATATTACAACAGGGTATAACCGATGGTAAAGTGGGCGCTGTTGGCAGCGATGCCATTGAATTTACCCAGAATGATACGACCGGTAAGCCGGTTTCGTTGACCTCGTTCCGTGGTAAATATGTGTTGGTTGATTTCTGGGCGAGCTGGTGCAAACCCTGTCGCATGGAAAACCCGAATGTGGTGACTGCCTTTAACAAGTTTAAGAACAAGAATTTCACTGTACTGGGCGTATCGCTTGATAAAGCCCGGGAATCATGGATACAGGCTATTAAAGATGATGGCCTTGCCTGGACCCAGGTAAGCGACCTCAAATACTGGCAAAATGAAGCGGCCCGGAAATATAAAATAGAAAGTATACCGCAGAATTTTCTCATCGATCCCAATGGAAAGATCGTAGGCAAAAACCTCCGTGGTGCCGACCTCGAAACGCGGTTATGCGAATTGCTGGGTTGTAAATAGGGACGTTAATAGGTTTGTTAAGTTATATAGAAAAAGCCGCCTGGTAATAGGGCGGCTTTTTCGTGAAACGGCAGACGTGAAACGTGAAAGGGCAAACGGTATCTCGATTATGTTCTGACGTCTGGTTCCTTCCGCCAGCTGCCGGACCGGGGGTTAGTTGATGTCTTTCCCTTCCTGCAACGTCTTTATCATCTTCTCTACATTGGCCTTATTGCCATCATTAGGAGCTTTGGTAAGCGCTTTCTGGGCAAAACCCAACGCTTTTTTATAATCTCCTATGGCTGAGTAGCCCCGCGCCATACCTACGGTAGTCGTGAACTCATTGGGGTTCTTATCGTAGTTTACTTTAAAAGCTTCGAAGGCTTCCTTTCCTTTTTTCTGTTGCGCCAGCTGACGGGCATATCCATGGATCTGTTGTACGGTACCCATTGGTAATGCTTCTTTCATCAGGGCTTCCGCTTCTGTTTCACGATTTAATTTCTTTAAATAACCGGCTTTGGTTGACAGTGTCACAAAATTCTTTTCCCCTACAAATGGTAAGCTGATGGCATTCTCTGCCCATTGCGCGCCTTCTTCGAGGTTGACATTATTATCCAGACAGAACTGAGCCGCCTGGTTATAGCTTTGCCAGCCGGGATTGAAGGATTTTTCGCTACGCAGTTCGCGCCGGAATGATTCCAGTTGCAGGTTATTATAATCTGTTTCTACTTTAAACGGTATTTTCAGTTTTTCCCATACCAGGGCAACGGTGGCGCCGGTTTTAGTTTGATCGGTGAAGGCAAACGTTAACCATTCCTCGCTTTTATCGATTGCTTGCGGTTTTACTTTAACCCGCAATACATCTTCTTTAGGTTCATAATAAAAGCTGCCCCAGGAGGTGGAGTTTTTAGAGAAGATAACAGTACATTCAGTGGGATCGTAAGCAATAAAGAAACCGTATTTGCCGGCCGGCAGCGCCTGTCCTTCTATACTTACAGGGGTAGAAAATTCAATGGTCGTATTTTCATTGGCCCCTGCCCGCCAGGGAGCGGCTTTGCTGGTGCCAAACCCCAGGTCGTTAAAACCTTTATGAACCAGTTCGCCCCAAATCTTTCCTTCACGGCCTTTTACTGCCGGACGGTCGTAATGAATAGTGACATCGGTAATACCGATCCGTTCGCCGACCATGGCTTTTTTATTGCCACCGCCAGGTGGAACCAATAACTGTGCATAAGAAACGATAGCGTAGGTGAATATCAGGCAGGTAAACAGTATCTTTTTCATTGTCAGTTTGTTTTAAAATATAATCTACATAGTATTTTAAAACCACTGAATGAATATTATACCTGCTGTATAACGGCGGGTTAGGTGGTTACAGGAATGGGTTGCCGGTTGGGGCTTTTTGCTGGGTACCAGTGACCGCTTTCAGCATACCGGTTACCGGTTTGCAGGCATCAATCACTAGCTACCGGTTATGTGTTGCAGGCTGCAGTCTACAGGTTACAGGTTATTCCGACAAATCGGTGCCGGATCCGTTTGCCTGTTGATTACTCATCTCTCTTGCCAAAGAGGCGTCTGAAAAAGCCTTTCTTTTTCTTCTCATCTTCTGGCAAGGCAGAATCTTTAGGCACCTGGTTTTTGTTGCTGGATGCTTCTTTCAACACCTTTTGCTCTTCCATGGCCTCTTTGGATTCGGTAGGAATATTTTGTGTATCGGGTTTGCCAAGATAGGCATCTGCACCGCCGTTGCCCACATCTTCGCCTTCGGCGCCGGGAGGTGGTGTATGATCGGTGATGTCATAGTAATTGTAATACTTATTCCGCATGTCCTCCGGCTGTACAAATTTGGCTTGTTTATCAAGGCCCAGGGTTTTATCGGCGAAAACTTTGGTGAAGAAGTATTCCCAGATGGGCCTGGCAGCGGCGCCACCGTAACCAAGACCGCCTTCAAGACGGATAAACCGGTCGTCGCAACCGATCCAAACACCACCCAGCAGCTGAGGCGTATAACCAAAGAACCACGCATCGGAATTATCGTTGGTTGTACCAGTTTTACCGCCCATTTCTGCAACGCCTAAGCGACCGCGTAATCCGGCTGCGGTACCATAGTCAACGGCTCCCTGCATCATGCGGGCCATGGTATAGGCGGAAGCCTGGCTGATCACTTCTTTACGTTCCGTATCAAAGCGGGCAAGCACATTACCGTTCTTGTCTTCAATGCGGGTAATGTATACCGGTTTAATACTAAAGCCACCGGTAGGGAACATGCTGTAACCCCACATCATTTCATACAACGATAGTTCGCAGCTACCCAAACTGATAGAAGGGTAGGGCTGCACCTTGGTTGGAATATTGATCTGATGCAAAAACTCCGCAAACCGCTTTGGTGTGGTTTGCTTTATAATATAAGCGGCTACTTCATTTATAGAATAGGCCAAACCGGTAGCCATGGTGCGTACACCCGATACTTTGGGATTTGGCTTTGCAGGCACATAGCCTGAACCGGGAAAGTATTGCTGGGTAGCTTCACACATTGTTTCAGGGGTAAAGCCATATTCTTCTATAGCCAGTGCATACAAAAATGGTTTTATAGACGAACCTACCTGCCGTTTTGTTTTCAGGTTGGCGTGATCGTATTTGTAGTTCTTAAAATCTATACCACCTACCCAGGCCTTTACCTGTCCGCTCATAGGATCGGTAACCATAAATGCGGTTTGCATCATTTCGCGATGGTATTTGATGGAATCGATCGGTGACATTATGGTGTCCTTCTCCCGTTTATTGTTCCACGCAAATACTTTCATGCGAACTTTCTGCTTGAATGATTTTTTGATCTCATCGTCGCTTAATCCTTCTGCTTTGAGGTTGCGCCAGCGGTCGGAGTTGCGCATATTGCTTTCCAGTACATTCTCATGTCCTTTCCAAACAAGGTCGCTCCGTAAGCTTTTCTGGCTGGCAAGCACCCGCTGCAGCACGGGCAGGTGTTTGGCTACCGCTTCTTCAGCATACAACTGCATGCGGGGATTGATAGAAGTATAAACATGCAAACCATCTTCATAGATGTCATAGTTATCGCCATCCTGTTTTTTATGTTCACTGCACCATTTTTTCACGTCATCCCTGATCACATCCAGGAAGTAAGGCGCGATACCATTGTTCTCGTTGAGCTTTTTATAATTAAGACGGATAGGTTGTTTTTTCAGGTCAGTAGCTTCCGGTTCGGAGAGGTAACTATTGCGCGACATCTGATCGAGTACCGTATTCCTGCGTTCGAAAGAGGATTTGTAATTGGTGCGTGGGTTATAGGTACCGGTCGCTTTTAACATGCCGATGAGCACAGCTGCTTCATCAACATTCAGGCGGTCAGGTTCTTTTGAAAAGAAGGTGCGGGCTGCATTGCGTATGCCATATACGTTATCACTAAACGAAACTGTATTGAGGTACAGGGCCAGAATTTCCTGTTTGGTGAAATTCCTTTCCAGTTTTACGGCAATGATGTTTTCTTTTAACTTCTGTATTAAACGCGTGATCTTGTTCTCTGCTCTTTCATCAAACATATTCAGGGCCAGCTGTTGGGTAATGGTGCTGCCACCCCCTTCTTTACCCATAAAGAAAATAGCCCTGGCCAGCGACCGGCCATCAATGCCCGAGTGGTCGTAAAAACGTTCATCTTCAGTAGCTACCAGCGCATCGACCACATGTTTTGAAATGTCTTTATACTGAACAAAGCTGCGGTTACCTTTTTCTTTATAATATTTCCCCAACATGGTGCCGTCATCACCGTATACCTCGGTAGCCAGGGTAATGGAGGGGTTCTCCAACTGGGCTAAAGAAGGCATTTTACCGAATAAACCAAAGCTTATAAGGGTGAACAGCAATACAACTACCAGGAATCCAATAAGGAATACTTTCCAGAATATTTTAACTGCGCGCGTCATAGTTGGGAATTTTGTAAACCGGAATTGGGGAACCGGCTATTACGATTTGCAAAAATCATGCTTTAAGGCGGATAAATCTACAGGCGGCTACGAAAGTATTCTTAATAATTTTCTGTTACCAGCTTTTTAGGTGATCGGGCTGGTTTTGTGGTTCAGCCTGCGCTATTAAACGATTTACCAGTGTGTGATGGGGAAATTGTAATGTATTGACAATGAGAATAAAGTATATGGCATTTATTTTATGTCTGGTTGCCTTGATACATAATTGCCTGGTTATTAGAACCTAATTAGAATTTGCCCGGATAATTATCTGACAGGAATTTTTTGAAAGCGTTAATGTCTTTACTATTCATCAACACCTGAAGATTGTTATCGGTAATGATGGCAAAGGAGTATTTAGCGGCAGGAAGCCAGGGCACTATTTCGGTGGTCGCCAGCTTGCGGGTTTTATCAATATATGCGATCGCATCGGAAGCATTGGGGAAGGTGCCTATCAATACCAGCTTGTAATCATCGCTGACGTTCTGGTTATTTACGGTAAATCCTTTGGCTGAATATTGCTCCCGGTTGTAGCGGTTAAATGCATTGCGCGCTTCGTTCACGTAAACGGGGTCTACTTTATCGAGCACAATGGCTACATAATGCGGTGACTCTGCATTATGGGTCAATACGAGCGGTTTTGGTGCATCCACTTTCGCCTTCACTGAATCTTTTTTCATCACCGGTGGCGGTGGTAATTGGGTTACAGGCGGTTTTACCGGCGGCGTAACCGGTTTGTCGGTTTTGGCCACATCAGGCTGAGGCTGTTGTGTTTTTGGCACAACGGCAGGTGGCTGCTGCGTTTTGGGCACATTGGCCGGCTGCGGATCGGTTTTCACAACAGGCGGTGGCGTTACGGCCGGTTGTTGTGCAACAACAGGTTGTTGGCTTACCGGTGGCGGCGTTACAATACCCGTTGGTTCGGCCGTACTGTCTTCAGCCGGACGTTCAATTTGTAAATTGGTGAGGTAATCCTCAATTTGTTTGCGGCGGCTTAATACGTCTATCAATGCACGCGCTTTGCTGGCCATGGGTGAATTCGGGAACAGGCGAATGATATCCTGCAATGATTTTTTGGCCGAATCATCCTGGCGTTGCTTGATGTAATAAACAGATTGGATGTACAGCAACTGGGGTGTCCAGTAATTTTTGTTGTACATACTATCGGCAATCTTCTTTTGCGCCTGCGCTTCGTCGAAACTACCTTCGATATATAAGTTGTAAATATTGTCGTAACGGCGGGTCATTTCCAGCTTCGCTGAACTATCGGCCGATACGCCATTGGGATTTGACACGATCTTTTCGAAGTTCGTACCCGGGTATTTTTGTTTCAGCTCATTCTGCACAGCTGTGGCTTTTGCCACATCACCGGTTTTGGTATAGCAATAAGCCAGCAGGAACAAAGCTTCCGGCCGGTGTTTGGTATCGGGGAAACGGATAAGGAACGCTTCAAGGGTATTGATGGTAGATGTATAATCCTCCAACCCTTCCAGATAGGCTTTACCTAAATTGAACTGTGCGTTCTCAATAGAATCGTTTGATGTGGTGATTTGCGCCGGTGTTAACGGGATCGTTTTTAATAACTCATCGTATGTGAGCGCACTGGCAGGTGCACCACTTCCTGTTTTTGTATCATCCCCATTGGCTGCTATAATGGGCCCCGATTGTTTAATAGCGGCCATCCGCTGCCAGTTATCTACATTCGGACGATTGCCCCAACGACCTTTAAATTCAGTATAGCCTTTTGATTTCAGGCTGGCATTATAAAAATACCAATCGCCTTTAGTATTCGTGCCAAACAAATCGGTGGGACCAGTATCGTTATTAAACGACAATGGGCCGCCGGCAACTTCGCCGGAGGCATCTTCTTTCAACCCCAGTTTTTTGCGCAATTGTTTTGCCAGTTTTTTAAGAAAGGCTTCCCGTGCGGCATCAGGCATGGCGGCTATACGTTGCAGACTATCTTCCCGGTTGATGGTGGTTTGATAGGCAACGATCTTTGCGAGCGCCGATTTTAATTTATTCAACGTTGCCAGGTCTACCACCTCTGGATTGATGGTGGTAATACTATCGTAATATCGTTTGGCTTCTGGATAATCTTTTTCTTTGAACGACAGATCGCCCAATAATAAAAATGCTTTGGAACGTACAGAAGGGTCTTCGCCCGGTGAGGCAGTTGCCCTTAATAACAGCGCTTTGGCGCCGGCCACATTATTTCTTTCCAGCTCCATTTCTGCTGCTGCGTAATAGATAATATCACGGTAAGCGAGGTAGCGATCCTTCCGCGCCATTTTCACCAGTTCCTTTATGTTCTCCTGAATCACTTTATCATCACCTTTATGCTGGCGAATCGCATTCAGGCGGGCATATACTTCCAGTACCGGATTAAGGGTATGGCTAACCGTTTTTTCAAAAAAGGTAGCCGCCTGTTCTGACTTTCCGGCTCTTTCATATAATTGACCGATCAGGTATTCCCATCGGGCTTTTTCTTCGCGGCTTTCTGCATTATCAAGCGCCATTTCAAGGTAAACAGCGGCACTGTCGTACAATTGTTGTTTATAGAACCACCAGGCTTGCATTTCGTGCAGATCGGTCTTTAACCGGTCTGGGAACAGCGGATCATGTTTTAAGGTCTCAATTAAACCGGCTGCTTCGGGTAATTCATCTTTTGCCAGGCTGGTCCTGATCTGCCAGATAAATGATTCATTGCGGCTGGGCGCGCGGGACCATGCTTTTTTGAGCAGGCTGCTGTTTTCTTTGGTAGAAATGGAGAAAACACTGCCGCCTTCATCTTTATTGGCATTGGAACCTATCGGTTTATCGTATCCGTCCTTTTCTTTAGGCGCAAATGCGTAATTAATATATTGAAAACTGAAATAGGCCGAGTCGAGCACATTCTTAAAATAATAGGCTTCGCCCATTAGCATATACATATTATCCACCCAACTGTTCCTCAGGTCGTGCACCAGAATGCCGGTATTGGCTTTATAAATAACCGAATCGAGCTCTGTTTTATCCTTTGCAGTTACCTCCAGGCTGTAATTATAAAAAGAAAGCAGGCGGGTGTAATCGTCTTTATGCTGTGATTTGGCCCGGGCCAGTACTTCGGTCAGCTTTTTATTAGCGTTAAAATGATAGTTGAACTTGGTAGTACCGTTTGACGTGAAGCGGCGAACAAGGTGAAATTTCCGGTCTTCGGTTTTTTCGGAGGCGAGTTTGCGGTTTTCGTATTTCTTTGGCTTCTTTAGGTCATAAGAGAGCGTTGGCTGCGCGTAAATTGCCGGCAGCGATGTTATTAAGACAATAAGTAATGCAATTATCCTCGTCAAGTCCTTTGAATTTCTAGCACAAACTAAAATCTTATTAACTGATTTTCAAGAAAAATATTTTGTAAACACGTTAATTTTTATACTCATGACGATCAATTAAAATAACTTATTACCTTTAGCGTTTTGAAACTCTCTCTATGGCTAAATTCGATGCCCAATCTACCCTGAAGCGCTTGCAGAACCGGTACCGACTGGTAGTGATGAACGATGATACTTACGAAGAGGTTGTGACGTTTAAATTATCCAGACTGAGTGTTTATATCACACTTAGCACCATGTTTGTGTTACTGACCGGGTTAACGGTAGCGCTTATCGTATTTACGCCTTTACGGATGTATATACCTGGATATGGGGATGTAAACACCATGCGTGAGCTGCGTGAACTGAAAGTACGTACCGATTCATTAGAGCAGGCGATGCAGTATAAAGACAAGTATCTGGACAACGTAAAAAGTGTTTTGCAAGGGAATATCAGCGTTAAACTGGACACTACAACGCTTACTATTCCCCAAACTGAGAATATTGAAGAATAAACCAACCATACCGTATGTTTAATCAAAAATCCAAATCCGAAACCGCTGGCGATGTATCTGCGCCAGGAACAGGTGCGGCTACCATTATTGCTGCCGGAACCACTTTAAAAGGCGATATTGCCAGCAATGGCGACATTCGTATTGATGGTAGCCTTCAGGGTAACATTCAATGCCAGGCCAAGGTGGTTATTGGAGCTAATGGCTCAGTAGATGGCGATATTTCGGGTCAACAGGCCGATATCATGGGTAAAGTAACCGGCACTATTAAGGTGAAAGAACTGTTGCAGTTAAAAGGCGGCAGTTTTGTAAGTGGCAATTTATATGCAGGCAAACTGCAAATAGAGCCCAGCGCCAATTTCAATGGCCAGTGTCACATGACAACGGCTACCAATGGTCAGGTAAATGAAGTGCTTGCCGATAAAAAGGTAGAAAAGCTTCAGAAAGCCTGATTTAGCCTCTGGTTACACCCCTATGTACTTGTTGAACGCACCTATTCGATAACCATGTTGTTACCGGAAAAGGAAGGTTTTGTCAATGTGCTAATATGCTGATTTGCTAATGTGCTAATCAATAAAAAAAGCCAGTTAAGTGGTTTCCTTTATACCTTTCTTCTTCACTTCTACATTCTCTATCCTTCTTCATTCTTAATTCCTCGTTTCTTATTTCTCATTTCTCCGGTCTATCTTTGCCATCCATTTTTTAAAACAATGACAACTAAAACAGTCTCCAGGTCATTTCGTCCGTTGTTAGTGATGTTTTTTATTACCAATGTATTGTTTGTGACCAACCGGTCCCGGTTTAGCAATTGGGACCTGAATGTGGATGTATTAATTATCGGTAACCTGGTCCTGTTTGCGGCTTCCGCCATTTCCTTTTACCTGTTCACCCGTTCGTTTAACTCTAAAAACCCACAGGCGGTTGTGCGGACGGTATATTCGGGGGTAGTGTCAAAAATGATGATTTGTTTGGTGGCTGTCTTTATTTATATTAGCATAGCCGGAAAGGGGGTAAATAAAGGAGGTATTTTCGGATGTATGTTCCTGTACCTGCTGTATACCACCCTGGAGGTAGCTATTCTGATGAAATTGAGCAAGCAAAAAAAGAATGTCTAAGCAACTGGCACCTTTAGAATACCTCAGTAAATTCATTCCCGCAACGGCCGTACCACGGGTGTTGGAATATCTGCACCAGTACAAAGTACATTTAACGATCACCCGCGAACGAAAATCAGTATTGGGCGATTACCGCCACGCAACTACCCAAAAAAATCACCGCATCAGCGTCAATGGCAATTTAAATCCATACGCATTCCTGATCACCCTGATACATGAAGTGGCGCATTTGGTAACTTTCATAGAGTTTGGCCATCGGGTGTCGCCCCATGGCCGGGAGTGGAAGAACTGTTATGCGATGTTGTTGAAGGATTTTTTGGGTAAAGAGATCTTCCCGCCAGTTGTTGAACAAGCGCTTAAGCAGTCTATGCACGATTTACCAGCCAGCAGCTGTGCCGATGAAGGCCTGATGCGGGTGTTGAAAAAGTTTGATCGTGATAATGGGCTGGTGATGGTGGAGCAGTTACCCGAAGGGCAATTGTTCGATATTGGCGAAGGCCGCATTTTTAAAAAAGGAAAGAAATTGCGCAAACGCTTCCAGTGTGTTGAAGTAGAAACGGGGAAGCTCTATTTGTTTAGTCCCATCTATGAAGTTAAAGCATGTTCTTAGTTTGTGGTTTATAGTTTATTGTTTATGGTTGCTTCGCGCTTTGAAAAGCCTGATTAACTTTGAAGATAATGCTGATGCAGCAAATAGGTAATTCCGAAATAAAGAACCAGAAACTACAAACCAGAAACTATAAACTTTTCAGCATCCATACCTCACATCCGAAATGACCGGTATCGCCCATTGGCCCATCCAGGTACCTGAATCCGAATTTCTCATACACCGTCATCGCTTTTCGTAGTTCGGGCATGGTTTCAATATAAACATTGCGGTAGCCTGTATCACTGGCAAACTGAAGGGCTTTTTCTATCAACATTTTTCCAATTCCTTTTCCCCGCGCTGCAGGCGCCAGGTACATTTTAACCAGTTCGCAGGTATCGGGCGGTAACCCGGGCGAGGGATAAATGCCGGCTCCACCAATAAGTTGATTGTTTTCTGAAGCTACAAAATAGATACTGCCCTGTTTTTGGAACAGCTCATACAGCGCATCAGTAGTGGCGTCGTAATAGACAGTCCCTGGTTTGTTGGCTCCAAATTCAGCCAATGCATTCCTGATAATTACGGCAAGTGCCTGGTTATCGGAAGGTTGAATGGTTCTGATGGTAACGGGTAGCATGTAACGAAGGTAACAAAGAATAATGGCATAGAATACCAGTACGGTCCCGATGGCTACCGGGAGTAACAGCAAAATACCATTGGGTGACATCAACGGGTAAGCATCTACGGAGAAAACGGATATACGGAAGGACGAAGTATAAACGTTTGGGGGAGGGGGTGGAAATTTAAACGGAACAAGTACATTTCAAAATAAACTATGCAAGCAGAGCCATCAGGCTGTAAATGATCACATAGGTTACGAAAATGAAACCGAAGAATAGCCGTACGGGATTTTTCATTTGCTACAGATTAATCAGGTTAACGAATGGTTTAACATTTTATTTGGATAAAAATCTATGCCAAAGCCGGGTTATCCACAATAGATAATTACTAGAATTTAGAATTTCAGAAAATACGGTGCGGTTATCGTAACAACACCAACAGTTGGGGTAGAGGGTAAAAATGGGCAATTTTAGGAAACACATATCAGTAACAGATAGCGATCGAAATAGCAACAGCACTTGCGTTTTCCTTATTTAGTACTTAGGTATATAAAGTTATAGATCGTATAATTATTCCGCAATAGTTGATGCGTATTTAAATATCCCCGTTGTAATGTGTTGCAGATAGTAAATGAATGAATTAAGGAGGATAGTAAATGTACGAAACATTGTTGTTGTGATTATACGAAGCGTACATGTTTCATCCTAGTGGTTTCTAAAATAAACGCAGATACAGTGAAGTTGTGGTGATGAATGCTTTCTAATTTAAAGAAATAGTTACATTTTTATACCAGCAAGAAAGCATACAACGTTTTGTATATTTTTGCTCATCCAACGTCTAATGAAAACCGAAAAAAGAAATAACAAGTATAACAATCCTGTATCTCTGAAAACCAGTTTAGCTGTGGTATATTGTATTAATATAACAAACAATATTTCCCGCCTGGTAACGGCGGGTTTTTTTATGCACATACCTGTTAGAGATTTGGAATTTACAAAGTGCGGATAGGGGTAAGCGAAGGGTAAGGGTATATTCCTAGATGCGAATAAGTTTACTAAGGAGTTGAGCGAATGAGAGGAGGCAAAATGAAAACAAAGCAGATAATATTTCGATATTTATGTAGTCAAACAAACGAGATCAAAATATCCAAAATCCGATAGAAGAACCAGATCCGAAAATCCGAAAGAAAACCAGATCCAAAAATCCGAACGAAGAACCAGATCCAGAATCCGAAAGAAAACCAGGTCCAAAAATCCGAACGAAGAACCAGTCCAAAGTCCGAAAGAAAAACCAGATCCACGTCCCTTTGAAAAACCAGGTCCAAACGTCCGAAAAACCAAACCGTATTCCTGTGTTAAACCGTCCAAAAGTCCAAAGTCCAAAAGAAAAACCAGTCCAAAAATCCGAACGAAGAACCAGTCCAAAGTCCGAAAGAAAAACCAGATCCACGTCCCTTTGAAAGACCAGAAAAAAAATCCGATGATCCCTTTTGAAAACCGATCCAAGTAATCCTTTGAAAACAACAAGAACACCGTCTCTCAAAAAAAAAATTGTCCCCGCTTCCGTTGCGGGGACATTTGTTTTTATAAAGGGAAGCAATATAATGACCGGTAAACCCGTAATTATGTTGAGTGGCTTTCATCAATCCGTGCAATATGTTAACTTGTATACAAAATATGCGGTCCTTTTTAATGATATGGTTATGTATAGTGCTGGTATCAAATACCATAGGCCAGATCCCGCGTGCAACAACGGGCCAATTTCAATATTATGGTGAGATCGTGGCTGAAAATACTACCCATTCCATGGAGAGAGCCAAGTCATTCTTTAACCAGCCGTTCCTGGTGCATTGGGACACTGTAGCCCGCATTGAACAGCCAGCCAATTTGCTGGTTTCGGGCAAGGGCTATATCCATGTTAAAGCCAAACAACACGGCATATCAACACCTTCATTTGTGCCGGTTGCCCTGCACATGAGCATTGAAATAATAAACGGCCGTTATCGCTACACTATAAATCATTTTGAGGTTATTGATAAAGAAGGCCATCCTCAATATCCGCTGGAAGACAAGCCCGAATCGGTAAAATCTATTTTATACTACCAACTTCTTCAGAATACGCATAAACGCGTAAGTTTTGTAATAGGCTGGCTAAAGCGGCATATGAAAGGGGAAGAATGAAGACAGAATGTGCTAATGTGATAATATGCTAATTTGATAATGGAATACAGCAAAACGGTATACCATTTACATTAAACAGAATTCAGAATTTCCTTACTTCTTCATTCCTCATTTCTACTTCTTCATTTTTTATTTCCCCAAAAAAAGATCCCACCTCTTTCGAAGCGGGATCAATATATTTTCAGACTTATAATTTCGTCTTAAGCAACCGCTTTACCTACCAGAGCAGCAGCTTCGCTTAACAGGATGGCCGATTGTACTTTCAGGCCGCTTTCCTCGATCAGTTTTTTAGCTTCTTCAGCATTGGTACCCTGTAAACGTACGATGATGGGTACAGTGATATTGCCGATTGATTTATAGGCATCAATAACACCTTGGGCAACCCGGTCGCAACGTACGATACCACCAAAGATGTTGATGAGGATCGCTTTTACTTTCGGGTCTTTTAAAATAATGCGGAAACCAGCTTCAACAGTAGTTGCGTTGGCAGTACCGCCTACGTCCAGGAAGTTAGCAGGCTCACCACCGCTGAGTTTGATCATATCCATGGTAGCCATGGCCAAACCGGCGCCATTTACCATACAACCTACGTTACCATCGAGTTTTACAAAGTTCAGGTTGTATTTTCCGGCTTCTACTTCAGTAGGATCTTCTTCATTGATATCACGCAATGCTTCCAGCTCAGGATGACGCATTAATGCATTATCATCGAGGTTCATTTTACAGTCAACGGCAATGATCTTTTCGTCGGCAGTTTTAAATAAAGGGTTGATTTCCAGCATAGCACAATCCAACCCTACGTATGCATTGTATAAATTGATAACGAATTTCACGCAGTTCTTGAATGCTTCACCTTTCAAACCCAGGTTAAAAGCAATTTTGCGGGCCTGAAAGCCTTGTAAGCCACCACCGGGGTGTACCCATTCTTTGAAGATTTTATCAGGGGTGTTGTGGGCTACTTCTTCAATGTCCATACCGCCTTCGGTACTGTACATGATCACATTTTGACCTTTTGTACGATCGAGTAGAATAGATAAGTAAAATTCCTTTACCGGGTTAGGGCCAGGATAATATACGTCCTGGGCTACCAGAACTTTGTGCACCACTTTACCTGCATCACCGGTTTGAATGGTAACCAGGGTGCCACCCAGGATATTAGAAGCGATTGTTTTTATTTCTTCGGCACTTTTCCCAACTGCCACACCGCGTTGCTCGGTACCTCTTACTTTGCCTTTACCGCGACCACCCGCATGTATTTGAGCTTTTACAACCGCGAAGCTGTTGCCATATTGAACTTTTAAATTCTTATATGCTTCTTCGGCCGCATCGGCTCTGTCGACCGGAATTCCTTCCTGCACCGGTACATTGTATTTTTTCAGTAATTCTTTTGCCTGGTATTCGTGAAGATTCATGCCGTAAAAAATTTTGGCGAAAATAGTGAAAAAAGCTTGTAAGTGTAGTTACCGGTTTCCTGTTTCGGGTAATCCTGTTTCCGGGAACGATTGCGGAAAACGGGCAACCGACAACGGGTATCTGGTATTCCTTATATTTGCACGCATTTTCAACCAGCAATCACACCATCAATTTTTATTAATCATTTATGCCCGGAATCATCCAGCAATTAGAAGAAACTACTTCCTTCATAAAAAGCATGTACCCCCATACACCCGAAGTGGGCATTGTATTGGGAAGCGGATTGGGGAATTTTGCGCAGGAAATTAACGTAGAAAAAGAAATTGCGTATGAGGCTATTCCGAATTTCCCCGTTTCTACCGTAGAAGGCCACCATGGCAGACTGATCTTTGGCGAATTGAGCGGTAAAAAAATTGTGGTGATGGCCGGGCGGTTTCACTTTTATGAAGGATATACGCCCGAGCAGGTGGCATTTCCTGTACGGGTAATGAAACAACTGGGCATCCGGTATTTGCTGTTATCCAACGCGGCTGGCGGCGTAAACCCGGCATTTAAGGTAGGCGACCTCATGATCATAACCGATCATATTAGTCTTAACACCATCAATCCGCTGATAGGTAAGAATTACCCTGAGTTGGGACCGCGTTTTCCTGATATGAGTGAGCCTTATTCAAAAGATCTTATAAAAAAGGCCCGCAACATAGCGGCCGCTTCTCAAATAAAAGTGCAGGAAGGCGTTTATTTTGGCGTTACTGGTCCAACATTTGAAACAAGGGCTGAATACAAACTGATTCACCGGCTCGGTGGTGATGCCGTAGGCATGAGCACCGTGCAGGAAGTGATCATTGCAGCGCACATGAGCCTGCCTGTGTTTGCCGTTAGCGTTATTACCGATATTGGTATACGGGAAGAAGATAATATCATAACGCATGAAGAAGTGTTGCTGGCCGCCAAAGAAGCCGAACCCAAGTTCACTACTATATTTAAACAGCTGGTAGCTGAGCTGTAAGATGCAGACGCTGTCGGCATGCTGATAACTTCGCTTAATCAGCATAATTAACTTTCCTATAACCGGTAACGGTTTAATAATTATTAATTTGTCGCCTTGTTTACTAATCGTACATATTTGTTAAGGACCTGGTACATATTTTTGGGAACGATGTTATTACTGACCGGCTTTGTGAACAGCGCAAAGGCACAGAGTGATCTGTTTCGCAAGGCACAGGGCAAGTTCAGCGGAATGAGCGCAGGGTCGGGTGGTGGCGATTCCCTGGCACACCGTACCGGTCTGGAAGATTCGATCACTATCCGCTTTCGCTACCTCGATACGAGCCGGTTGCAGGATTTTGATTCCGTATTGTACGATTTTACCAAACGTATACCCGCACCCTGGTACCACATTACCCTGGGTAATTTTGGAAATGCTTCCCGCAGTTTGTTATTTACGCCTGAAATGAAAGCAGGTTGGGATCATGGTTTTCATGCGTATGACATTTATAATTTAACGGTGCAGGATGCCCGTTTTTATAATTCCACACGGCCATATGCCGAACTGAATTATATGCTGGGCTCCAAGTCAGAGCAATTTATCCGCCTGATGCATACCCAGAATCTAAAGCCTAACTGGAATATGGCTTTTGAATACCGGTTGGTCAATGCACCTGGCATATTTCAAAACCAAAATACCAATCATAATAATTACCGCTTTACTTCCTGGTATCAGTCGAAAAACAAACGATACCAGAATTTCGTAGTGATCATTGGCAACAAACTGCAATCCGCAGAAAGCGGTGGTATAAAAGATAATGCCTATTTAGATAGCGCCGGCGGCTCCTATGACGAGCGTTCGAATATACCTACGAAGCTGGGACCCGACCAACCTGGTAGCCGAAACTTTTTCAGCACCAATATTGCTACCGGCTCTTACTATACCAATGCTACCTACTTATTGCGGCAACAGTACGACCTGGGGCAAAAGGACTCCATGGTTGTAAATGATACCACAGTCATTCCTTTGTTTTATCCGCGTTTGCGACTGGAACATACCTTTGCCTTAAGCACCTATCATTACCGGTTTCGGGATACCTATTCCGACAGCTCATATTATGATAGCTTATACGCGATTCACCTGAGAACAAACAGGGATACTTATTTTAACAGGGAACACTGGCGCGAACTGCTGAATGATTTTTCGATCTATACCTTCCCCGATGCCAAGAATGCACAGCAATTTCTGAAGCTGGGTGCTTCTTTGCAATCCTTGCAGGGACAATTTATTGATTCTGTTTATGTGAAAGATAGCAGTTTCAGCAAAAGCTATTATAACTTTTTTGTACATGGTGAATACCGTAACCGTACCCGTAACAGAAAGTGGGATATAGAGGCCACGGGTAATTTTTATGTAGCCGGAAATAATGCCGGTGATTATAATGCTTACATCAGCCTGCAACGATTGATCAGCCGGCAGATCGGTTATTTACAACTTGGTTTTCAAAACACCAACCGCACGCCTTCTTTTGTATTCAATTCCCTCAGCAGTTTTTACATAGATACAGTCGCCAGTCCTGTTGATTTTAAAAAAGAAAATACCACCATATTATTTGGCGCTTTTGAGCAACCCAAGTTGAGATTGAAATTATCAGCGCGTTATTACCTGGTTACCAATTATGCCTATTATAAAAATTACTTTCAGGTAGATCAGGCAACTACCTTGTTCAATGTGCTACAGATATCGGCAGAAAAGATCTTCCGGCTCGGTGGCAACTGGAACTGGAAAACGTGGGTGGTATTACAGCAACGGGTAGGTGACGGACCTGTAAATATACCATTGCTTAGTACCCGCAACCAGGTTGGTTACGACGGTAACCTGGGTTTTAAAAACCTGCGGATTAGTTTTGGCGCCGAAGGGCGTTATTTTACCGCCTATAAAGCACCCCAGTATTCCCCTTTGATCGGGCAATACTTTTTCCAGGATGAAACCAAGGTTAGCTTGAATTTTCCCGATATAAGCGCTTACCTACATTTTCGAATTAAAAGTTTTAGCGCCTATGTTCGGGCCGAAAACCTGAATACCATCAAATTTCCGGAGGTTAAGTTCACCAATAATAATATACCTACGGCAAATTACCCCTATCCCGGTTTACAGATCCGGCTAGGTATTTTCTGGAGTTTTGTGAATTAATGAGGGATGGTGGGTTGCAAATGGTTGGGTATTTTAGATCGATTATGTAACAGGTAACCAATGTATTTAAAAACTCCGCGATTTGTTTTTAAATTGCAGTAATTTTATTTCAAATCATAAAATACCTAACATGAAATTGTTGAAATCCTTTGCTGTATTGTTAGCCACCACCATCGTTACCTGTGATGTGAGCGCTCAGAAAATCAGAGTTGTTGAAGGTAAACTCGATGTATTAAAAAATGAAACCAACATCATTACGGAATTTACCTACGACGACCTGAAGGTTGGTAAAATGAGCGAAGCGGATTATATAGCCAAGAAGCGGGGGGAAGTGGAAAAAAAAGAGGCTGGTAAAGGCGACAAATGGGAACAAGCCTGGAAAGAAGACCGCAAAAACCATTATGAAACGCAATTCAACAACCTGTTCACCAAGGAAGGCAAATTTAATATTGACCTGAAGGCTAAATACACCATCATCGTTCACACCACTTTTATTGAGCCCGGTTACAATATCGGCATCAGCAAAAAGAATGCATATATCGATGCAGAAGTTACCGTGGTGGAAACAGCCAATAAGAGCAAAGTGATCGCTAAAGCGACCATCGATAATTCTCCCGGCAGAACTTTCTGGGGTGGCGATTTCGACAGTGGTGTACGTATTGGGGAAGCTTATGCCAAAGCAGGTAAAGAACTGGCCCAAAAAATTAAATAGCAATTAATTTTACTAACAGTTATTGCCACGCCTTTGGCGTGGCTTTTTTTATGTGCGCAAGCTGCAAGCAACAAGCGAATACAAGTTTTGGGCTTTTGGTTATTGAATGGCGGTTACTAAACAAGTACCCCCGAAAATTTTAAACAGGTAGCAGTATTGTTAAGTAAAGAACCGGTTACCTGTATATCGCCATTGAAGGCCTGCACATATTTCAATTGTGCTGTAATGGTGGTATTTTCCCTGGGGTTCACCATCGATAAAAACTTGAGATGATCGGCTTTTACCAGGCGGGTGGTGCGTCCAATTACTTTTTCCATTACCTCTTTTACCATTTGCATCATACAAACACCGGGCACTACCGGCTGACCGGGAAAATGGCCTTCAAAAATGCGGTGTGCAGCATTTATTTCCAATACGGCATGTACAGTATTATTATCTGCCTGCAGCGTGGTAATGGTAAAAAAATCTTCTTGTAACATTATTTGGGCAGGTATTTTAAACCGATGGTAAAATTAAAGTTTTTATGCGTGATGCCAATGGTGTCGGGCACGCCGTTTACATATTGCTGCATAATGGCCTCTACTACCGCTTTCCGTTTGGAGGCCCTTTCCATACGCACGAGCCGTGTGCAGGCACTGTCGGTAACATAATAGTTCACGCCCTTTTGTTGTGGGAAGGCATAATAGTTGAGTTCATCCTCTTTTACAATATAAGCGCCGGCCGCCGGCGTATTTCGCAGCATGACCAGCTCAAAATCTTTACGCAGGGTTTTGATCACCGCTTTTTTATTCATTTGTTTTATTAGCTGGTACACCTTGAACTGCTCGTTGGCCGAAAACTCAAAATCGAAGAATTTAAAACCGGTTTCGCTGGTAAACACCACGCGGGTGCTGCTGTCGGGCATTATTTTCATTAATAGCAAGCCGCTTAAATGACGGCCTGCCACATCAACCTGTGCAGCGTATAATACCGATGTAAACTGAGGTTTGAATTGCTGAATGCAGGCAACATCGCCCTGTACAGAAGGTAATCCTTTATAGGCGGAGGAACAGGAAGCGAGTACTATCAGTAAAAAGAGCAAAATGCTTGTAAAAGTCCGGAAGTCGAAAAGCCGGAAAGTCGGAAAATGTTGTACAGGAAACAGCGGGTTGCTTCCCGGCTTACTTAACGGCAAATAAAGCATCGGGGATAGTTGCATTCAGTTCTTTATTGGTAAATGTGATGATGGTATTGTCGCCACCCTGCTCGTGCAGTTCGATCTTATTGGCGCCGTACTCTTTTTTATCAACAATGATAGTGATGTTCTTAAACAGTTCTTTCAGGTTCCTTGGTACCGGCGTTAATTCAACCAGGAAGTTGGTGCTGCCTTCAAATACCCGTACTTTAAAATCGGGATTGTTCAATGCCGTGCCCTTCATACAGTCCACCATAATGTTGTTGATCTGCTTAAACAGTTTATTGGAAGTGGTGGAAACTGTATTTTCTTTTTGACCATCCTTTACATACACCTTGTTGTTATTGATCACCATCAGGTATTGAAAAGGTTTGGTGTATTCCATGCGCACCATGTTCTCTTTTTTAAACCAGAACTTGCCATGGCTCACGATCTTTTCGGAGAGCATGCTCAGGTTTTTCTCCTGCTCAAAATCGCTTTTGATAGCCGTTGTTTTTTGAGAAGCCGCTGCAAACTTCGTTTTAAAATCGTCGAAACTGGCAACAGGTTTATACCCCGTATATTGTGCCTGCATACCCAGTGCACAGCCTATAATAGCTATCAAAAAAATTCCTTTACGCATAAGCGCTCAAATTAAGCATTTTATCCAATCGAACAATGTCGTATCCTGCGCCCCGCACATGTGCTATAAACGCAGGAAGCATGTCGAGCGTGGCTTTGCTGGTATCATGAAACAGAATGACAGCGCCGGGACGCACACCTTTAACAACTCTTTGTAATAATTTATCATTGTCTTTTATCACCGTATCCAGCGAACGTACGTTCCAGCCAACCGGTATATATCCGCCCTTACGGATGGCTTTTGCCAGGTTGGGATTGGTAACCCCATACGGCGGCCTGAACAAAAGCGGTTTTAATCCCAATACTTCCTGCATGGCTGCATCCATTTGCTGCAGGTCGGCATACATTTTTGTAGATGAATACAGGTCGAACCAGGTTGCATGCGAATAACTGTGGTTACCAATGATATGTCCCTTTTCGTGCACCTGTTTAAACAAACCGGGATGCTCCAGCACCCGTTTCCCGATACAAAAAAAAGCTGCCGGTACCTGGTGTTCCTGTAATACCTGTAATACCTGCGGTGTATAATCGGGTGCAGGACCATCATCGAAGCTGATGGCAATTACTTTTTGGCGGGTGACAGCAGCACAAATCGTTTTAATATAAAATTGAGAACCTACATAATAGCTGCCCCAGAAAAGCAATAAAGACCAGATGAGAAGAACAACCGGGTATATAAAAAAAGGAAGATCATGCTGCCAGTGGTACCCTATTAATGCAACCAGCAACACAATAAAAAAGATGGTCGTATTCCTGAACGTTAACATGCAGTAAGCAGGAATAAAGAATGATGTATGTTTTGAAAATGATTGTAGATCAGTATGCGCTTCACCGGTTTATCAACGGTTACCTGGCCAACTGCCGGCGGCACCTTGCCTTCCTTTAATATCTCCGCTGCCAGCCATAGCGCAAAAGCTGTGGCAGTAGGATATTCGCCGCATAAATGTTTGAAACCGGTAGCAGGTGTGTTATTCCATACAACAGCGCTCAATTGTTTGTAGATAGTATCTCCTTTTGCATCGCCGTTCTGGCCGGTGATCACCAGGTCAACGTCGTGCATACCGATGCCATTGGCGGTAAGGAAAGATTGTATGGCTGCTTCAACATCACGCACTGTTTTTGGCTTGTAGAGGGTTTCCATGCCATCGAGCCGGGCATAATCAATACCTGATGGCTGGTTGGCGAGCAAAAAGAAGGCAGCGCCCTCACCCCCTTTAGCGCCACGCCTGTACAAACCCAGACGGGTCAATATAGCATGACTGGTGTCGGTTATTTCATCAATACCTCCTACCAGTACGGTATTGGCTTTTTGTTCTTCCAGCAACAGGCAGCCATCCAGCAAGGCGCTCTCAAACGAAAAACCACGATGCACAAACGTATTGTTGTATGCATGGCATTTCAGCATCAACGCAATCTGCGCGCCTACGGTATTGTGGGTGGATTGTATAAAAGCGGTGGGTGCCAGTAATTCTTCCTTGTTTTCCACCAACCTGGTTAAAAACACTTCCGTGTCCTGCAGGCATCCATACGCCGTGCCGGTAATAATGGCATCGGGTGCGTTTATATTGGCTTTCTGCAAACATTCCATGCCGGCGGCCACACCCAGTTTGATGATGCGGCTCATTCTGCGGATCAGCTTTACATCGATCAGTTTGCTGTAATCAGGTTCTGCAGCCGTCATTCGGTTGCCGGTATAAGTTATTATTTCAGCCTGTGTAAACGGCTGACCAAATGTTTGCTGGGGTGATATGTTGCCGGTGCTCCGTATGTACTTCTTCATTCTTACAAGGTTGAAAAGATGAGCGATGAACAATTTCCTCCAAACCCGAATGAATTAGACAATACGTGTTGTACGGGTACATTTTTCGAGAAGCTGGTTTCGGGAGCAAATGGCAGTTCCTTCATCTGTGTATGAAAACGCAGATTAGGGTAAGTAATGCCATGCTTAATAGATAACACAGAGAACACCGCTTCTATACCGCCACAGCCACCGAGGGTATGACCGGTAAATGATTTGGTAGAGCTCATTTTGGGATAATGCGGTGCAAACAACTGCTTGATAGCGGCGCCTTCGGCAATATCGTTGTTTTGCGTGCCCGTACCATGTAAGTTGATATAACTGATGTCGGCCGCTGTTAAGCCACTTTGCTCCAGGGCTCCTTTCATGGCCAGGAATGAACCAGTACCATCGGGCGATGATGCCGTTTGATGATAGGCGTCATTGGCATTACAATAACCGCTGAGCGAACAATACACCGGCTTGTTTAATGTAGCTGCTACCTTTTCCGATACCAGCACTACATAACCGGCTCCTTCGCCCAGGTTCAACCCTTTGCGGTTTTCATCGAAGGGTTTGCAAAACTCCTGGTCCAGGATCATGAGACTATTAAACCCATTGAGGGTAAACTTAGCCAGCGCATCGGCGCCACCGGCTATCACCACATCCAACTGTCCATACTTAATGAGCCGGGCGCCAAAAAAGATAGCGTTGGCAGAAGAGGAACAGGCTGTACTGATTGTGGAAATATAGTTACGGATCCCTAATTGATCGGCCACTATTTCTGTAGCGCTGCCGCATTCGTGGTTCACTACATCACGCAATCGTCCTGTAGCGGCATTGGCATGAAAGGTCACAAAAAAATCTTCACTCTTATCCATACCGCCCACCGTATTGGCAGAGATAAAACCGGTGCGCAACCGGTCAAATCCCGGAATGGCGGCATCATCAAAGGCTTCGCGGGCCGCGATGGAACTTAATAAAGCCGTACGCGTGGTATGGGCAGGCAATCCCGTTGCAGCCACCAGTTCAGCATTGCTCCGTTTCACTTCCGCTACGGGCAATGTTTTTTTGTGTACGGATTGCAGCAGGCTCATTTCACCCATACCTGGCTTGCTATGTTCCAGGGCATGTAGGTTTTCGGCCACCTTGTTACCAATGGACGAAATAACGCCAACGCCCGCAACAAATACTTTTGTACTCATTTATGCATTCTGGCCTTGATGAGCAATAATATATTCGGCCATAGTCTTTACAGACTGAAACACTTTGGGACCTTCATCGGCATTGCTCAGCTTTATTTTGTACTCCTGTTGCAGCAATACGATCAGTTCCAGGGCATCGATTGAATCGAGACCCAGGCCCTCCACAAATAAAGCCTGATCGTTGCCAATGTCCTCCGGTTTCAAATCTTTCAGGTTCAACTGCGTTATGATCTGTTTCTTCAGATCGGCCATTAATTGTTCTTTATCCATGTTATAACTGATATATTTTATTAAAGTTTTCGGGTGTAAACAATTCTCCCGTGTGAGGCTTTTCTTTTTCTATCAACAACAATACCGCTTTATACTGGTCATCGAGCACATCTATCCACCCGCATACACATACCTGCACCAGGTTACTTGCAAACAGGTTGGTCACATACCTGTGCATAAAAGTAGCATCGAAGCCATCAAATACAAAAAAGGCATTTTCGCCTTTAAACTGGTTGCGTATGCTGATCTCTCCTATTACAATATTGGGCAGGGTATACACAAACAAAGCCGGACTGGCCATGGTATGTACCGTTTCATAATATTTAAGATCGGTATCGAGACTGGCGTTGGCATTAGCCATCACAATACCCCTGTCGGCCGGTGCATATCTTTCCATCTCAGATGGCTTCAGTACCAGTTCCGATGCCAGGAATCCGAGTTTACCCAGGTTGTCCATTTTGTGGAATTTGGGATAATTGCACCCGAAAAACTGGTAGGCGCCCTCCAAAAAATTGGGCAGTGCGGCGCCCGGCAAACCGTACACGGCCACATCATTGGTATAAACAGTTTCTCTGCTTATTACACAGCTGGCTTTTATATATAGTGCGTTAGACAAGTACTACAGCGGGTTTTTTATTTTTTTTGCATGCTATCACGCAGGTCAATAATACGCGCCAGCTTGTGCAATGCCGTTTGATGGTTTTTAACATACGGATTGGTAGTATCCCATACATAACCGGCCAATACAGAACAGATCATGCTCTTGATCGTGGGGTCCTGGTTATCGGCAAAGAAAATGGTATCCAGCGTACCTTCGTACCAGGCCATTACATATGAGCGGAAGGTGTTTACACCCTGCATCATTACTTCCATGTACTCATGATCCCAGTCTACCTGCTCTCCTTTCAACCGGCGGATCACCAGCTTGGCAGCAGTTTGACTGCTCACGGTAGCCAGTGTAACACCGGATGAAAATACAGGATCCAAAAACTCTGTTACATTACCTGTCAACACAAAACCTTCGCCATAGAATTTATCGGTAGTAGATGACCAGCCCTGCAGCATCCTTGGTTCAAACACAAATTCCACATCCTTAAACCGCTCTGCAAAATAGGGTTCTGAAGCAAATAACGCGCGCATTTGCTCCTCAGGTGTGCCTGTGTTTTTTTCAAAAAAGCCCGGGTGACCCACAAAACCTACCGATGTAATACCGCTGCTGAAAGGAATGATCCATATCCATACTCCATATTCATGCACCACAATGGTAATACGGTTGGGCTCATCGGCCATCGACCGTTTCTTATCTACCGTATGCACAAACAAGGCTTTTCTTGTTTCGAGGTTAGATGGTTTATCGAGGTTGAACAGCTTGGGAATAACACGGCCATAACCGCTGCCATCTACAATAAACCGGGCTTCGATCTGGCTTTTATTACCCTGTACATCTTCTACTGTCGTTACAGAATCAGATCCGTTGAAAGTGATACCGGTAACGGTTGTTTCATAACTCACCGGGATGCCCATTTTTACGCAGCAATCTGCCAGTATTTTATCGAACTCCGCACGCGGCACCTGCCAGGTCCAGGTCCATCCTTTGGTAAACTGGTCTGCAAATATGTAATCGCATATTTTACCATTCTTGACAAACTTGGCCCCAAACTTCTCCTGGAAACCCGCTGCTTTTACGGCTTCCAGAAAACCGGCTTCTTCCAGGGCTTCCATACAACGCGGAAGCAGGCTTTCACCGATCACGAACCGGGGAAATGTCAGTTTCTCTACGATCTTTACACTATAGCCGGCTTTTTTAATAATTGAAGCGGCTACTGTGCCGGAAGGGCCTGCTCCTATAACTAATACATCAACTTTTTCGACTTTCATACGCAATTAATTATTGCCGATTTAGATATAAAGTGCATGGCGGATTTTGGAATTCGTAATTCGCAAATCCGTAATTGTTATTTCTTTTTGCATTTCAAAAGCGTGTGACTTAACCCAATACCGTCAGTTTGCTCCACCACTTCAAAACCTGCTTTTGTAATACAGGCTTTAAATACCTCCGAATGGTACATCTGGCTGTTGCCGTTTGCAATGGCCGTAAAATAAATAGAGGTCTGCTGCAGGCAGAAAGCGGCCGTTTCAAAACGTTGTGTATCCCAGAATGCTTCCAGAATATACACGTAGCCATTTTCATCGAGGGCGGTATGGCATCTTTTCAGGATAGAGGTAATCTCATCTTCCGAAAAACAATCGAGGAACTGGCTCATCCAGATAACATCGAATCCTTTCGGAAACTCCTGCTTTTCATTGAGCAGGTTGGCCGGGTGAAATGATACACGATGACTTAAGCCCAGCTCTTCCATTCGGGCCTTTGCCATATCCAACTGGCCGGGCAGGTCCATGATCGTAATCTGAACATCGGGCGAATACCCGGTACTGGCAATGGCCCATTTACCGGTATTGCCGCCAATATCCAACAGCTTTTTGATATTACTGTTCTTATACACTTTAGGCAGCACAGCAGGAAATGCATTGTCGCTGAAGAAGTGATCGAATGCAAACCAGCTTTTCTGTATATGTGGCGGTAATTGTGATAATCCTTCATAAACGGTAGGCCAGTTACCCAGCTCTTTTAACCCGGATGGCTTACCGGTTTCAATGGCTTCTTCGAGATGGAACATGCCTTTATAGCACACATCGTGCGTAAAATCCATATTAACGCGCGTAAGCCCATCATGCAAAATAAAATAACCGGTCTTGGTTAAGGTGTAACGGTCGTCGTTAATAATAACGAGACCAATACCCAATCCGGCTTCCAGCAATACACGAACGCCATAGCGGCTCAATTTTACTTTCTCTTCAATATCAGCAGCCGTTAAACCTGCTGTACCGCTTTTTTCGATTTCGGTCAGTATGCCTTTGTCCCGCAGAACTTTGGTAACCTGGAATATCATGGGACCAAACGCAATGAATTGCGCCAATCCTTTAGCTTCTAATGCTGTTTTGTTATCGCTGCTATAAAAGTTCATTTCAATAAGGTGTATTTTGTTTTAAGTTTTATGCTACTTGTTTTTTAAGTACGATCGCGGCATTGCAACCACCGAAACCGGAAGCGGTTTTTAAACAGTGGCTGAATGATCCTTTTAGCAGGGTATGGCAAACGTTCAGCGGTTGGGTTACGCCCGATTGTGTATAACCCAATGTAGGCAACACGATATTCTCTTTTAATGACTGAACGGCAATAACAGATTCAATAACACCCGCAGCCCCGAGCGTATGACCGTAATAGCCCTTCAGGCTGTTTACAGGAACCGCTTGCAGGTTGGCCAGGTTGATGGCTTTGGCTTCCATTTCATCGTTGTACAGGGTAGCGGTGCCATGTGCTGAAATAAAGTCGATATCACCGGCCGTTACCTTTGCCTGTTGCATGGCTTTGGTAATGGCAAGGCATAGCTCTTCGCCGGTACGCGAGGGACCGGAGATATGGTTGGCATCATTGCTCACAGAACCCGACAATACTTTTACCGCAGATGTGCCTTCATATGTATTATTGGATGACAGAACAATAGTAGCAGCTCCTTCGCCGAGCGTTATGCCCCTGCGCGCTGCATCAAATGGCCGGCAGGGTTCAGGGCTGATGGCCTGGAACGACTGGAAACCCGACAATACAAAGCGTGTGATCAGATCTGCACCCGCCACTATTATATTTTCATATTGACCGGCCTGCAATAAGCGCAACCCGATAATAATGGCCTCGATACCCGATATACAGGCATGCGATACTACCAGTGGTTTATTGACAAAATGAAAAACATCAGCAATTACCTGTGCAGATCGATGCAGGGCCACGCGCTGTTTTACCGCAGCGTCAACAGGCGGTGTTTCAATAAGGCTGATATTGCCTTTGGTGGTGGATAGAATGAACAGATTTTTTGGATCACGTGCGTCTATACGGCTGTTTACCAAAGCATTCCCTACAGAAGCCATGACCAGTTGTTCAAACCGTGTATAAGGCGCCCGGCTATTTGAATAGGCATTGTCGATCAAAGACGCATAAAATGGCTGTTCAGCCATGGCTGCATCACTGTGCTGCTGTATGCCGGACATACCCCTGGCAAGCCGGCTAAAGTTTTCAGCGGTGGTTATTCCCAGCGGTGATACAATATTGTCTGCAACAACAAAAACGTCTCTCATTACCCGGTTAAAACTATTTAAAGAATAAACCTATAAGACCTGCGCCTATTTTCAGAGCAGCAAACCTTATAGGTCTTATATTATATCAATCCTACCTTTTTTTTCCATGCCTCAAAAAAGGGCGGGTTGGTTAATTGAAGCGTTGAACTGTCGCGGTCTAAGAACACCTGCACAGAAGAACCGGTAGCTACCAGTGTATTTGTTTTGGCATTATAGAGGCGATAGTTGAATTGTAACTTGGCGGCTTCACAAGGCAAAAAATGTGTTTCAACGATCACGCGTTCGCCATAACGCAGCGATCGTTTGTAATCGCACTGGATACTTACCACGGGTACTACCAGCCCGTTGTTGTAAAAATCCAGGTACCCGATGCCGTGCTTTATACCAAAAGCTTCACGCCCGTCTTCAAAATAACGAACATAGTGCCCATGCCATACTATGCCCAAAGGATCTGCCTCATTAAACCGCACCAATACCTCTGTGCGTTCTGTAAACTCGTTTTGCATGGGATGTTGTATGTTTTTTGATAAGGGATGCGGGGTTTGCGCTCAGCCCCCGTACTGTGATTTCCACTCTTTATACTTCTTCTTTTCTATCTGGTCAAGAACATTCTTGATAGCAGCTGCATAGTAATTACGGAAACCGAAACCGCCGGCTTTGCCTTCTATTCTTTCGGTATGCAACACCTTTTTGGTTTTTACATCCACAAAAGTTACCCATACAGAAGCGGCCTTGGCCGATTTGCTCATGCCTTCTACAATGAACAACAGACCAAGGGCTTTATTCTTGGTACCAAAATCGAAACCCTTTACCAGCGTCTCTATATCGGTTTTCTTCAGGCGCGTGAAATCGGATGTATTGGTAGACTTGATTTCTTCAGCATTTACTTTTGAGTTGCGGGCATGCACAAAACTCAGGTCGTGATCGACATTGCTTTTGTGGAATGCGCCAACGAAATCGTATTTCTGGGGCTCGTTTACCACCACATCGTTGATACCGGCAAACTGGCGGTCGCGGATGTCCATGGCATTGGCGGCGGCATCATCAATCAGTTTGGCTTTTGTAAAATCGATACCATAATAGAAGATAGGCGTTTCGCTGCTGGCAAATACATCTTTCATGGATTGCCCTACGGTGCTTTGTGCTGTAACGATCAAAAACATACCGGCAATCAGCCAACGGAGTAATTGGTTATTTTTCATGGTTTAGCTGTTTTTTATTTACCAATAAAGATTTTCATTTCACATTGTGCCAGCACCTGCCCGTTTGAACGGATGGTGCCGTTGATGATGCTTACATCGAACACCTGGTTCTTTACCGTTACTTCAGTTTCTATTACCTCCCCAACAGCCGGCAGCTGGGTAATGGCCAGGTTCTGCACCGCGCCAATATAACCCACAGGCACGGGCCTGTTTTCGGCCCGGCAAATATATCCTATTCCGGCGGCAGCCGTTTGGGCAATATTTTCCACCAGCCCGGGCTCGGTCAAAAAGCCGTTTTCTGCCAGTACGTTCCCCTCCAATACGGTAAACCTGGTACGGGTGGTATTGCCGTCGGCAGAAACCAACCGCCCGATCATTACAAAAGGGTCTCGCTGAGGGATATAAGTCGTTATGTCCTGATCAACCATGCTTTATTTTATTGATTACGGATTGCGAATTACGGATTACGCATTAATACAATCCGCCAATTCGTAATCCGAAATCCGCTAATTCTTCCAAAAGTCGTAATAGTTGTACCACTGTACCGGATATTGTTTCACTTTTTGCTGCATCTGCTGCGTAAAATCGTACAGCAATTGTTGTTGCACGCCCGCTTTATCCGAATAATCATAATCCCGGGGCGCACTCGCAAAAAAATGATAATGCAAGGCGCTTTCCTTCATGGCAAATACAAACGATACAGGCACCTTAAAACCGGTAGCCAATGAAAAAGGGCCCGCCGGAAACCGTGCCGGGGCGCCTAAAAAAGGGGCTACTGCCGTTTTATTGCCTTCCAGGAACCGGTCGGCATGCATACATACCAACTCATTGTTCTTAAATGCTTCACTGATGGCATATATATGCGACAGGTCGTTTTTGATGACTATGATATTGGCATTGTTTCCACCCGTTACGCCGGCCAGGTAATCTTTAATAGCCTGGTGCTCTCCGTCGAACATCACGATATTGATGCGTGTGTTCAACCGTTTTAATAAATGACCGGCTATTTCCCAGTTACCGATATGGGCGCTCAACAATAAGCCACCCTTGCCCTGCCTGGCCATGGCGTGCAGGTTCTCTTCGCCGTCGAAGTCGAAACTAAAACGATTGCGAATACCCGCCATCAGCACAATTTTATCGATCAGGCTTTGACCAAACTGGTAATAATTGCTATATAAACTGAAAAACGAGCGAACGGCACTATAGCCCATCCGCCTGCGAAAGTAAGTATATATGAACCTGGATGACCGGTATGAGAACAGGAAATAATACAAGGCCACGAACCGTAACAGCAGGTAAGCCGGCCAAACACCCGATTTCCTCAAAATTCCCACAAAAATACTATACCCCAGTGTGGTTCCGCGGGATTTACCTTGCCAGGATGGCATTATATCAGTTCTTTTGAATTAACCCGTGATATGATGTAATCGTAGAAGTCCTGGAACATAATGATACCCGTAAAATCCTCAGGTTTCACTTTAAATGAGAAGTTATTCTCAATAACCACAACCAGGTCAATGTAATCAAGGCTGTCTAATTCAAGTACCTCCTTCACATTGGCCTCAGGCGTAATCCTGTCAGGGTCTACCTCAAATTCCTCGACCAGGAATCCGTTAATACGGTCAATAATGTCTTCATTTTTTTTCATACTCAGTTAGTTAATTTAGGGCCATTTCCGAACAATGAGCGACGAATTGGTTCCGCCAAACCCAAATGAATTTGACAAAATTACATTTATATCCTTTTCTACCGTATTTTTTACAATATTCAGTTTAGCAGAATCATCGTCGGGGTTTTCAAAATTTATATTAGGAGCAATAAAGCTGTTTTGTATCATCAGCATCGAATACACAATCTCACTGGCGCCTGCCATCCAACACTCATGACCGGTCATGGATTTGGTGCTGCTCACTGGTATTGTAGAGCCAAATACCTCGTAAATGGCCTTTGCCTCGCTGGCATCGCCTGCAGGCGTACTGGTAGCATGGGCATTGATATAATCTATTTCGCTGGCCTGTAAACCGGCATCTTTTAAAGCAATGCTAAGCGAACGTACCGGGCCGCTCACGGAAGGGTTGGCAATGTGCTCCCCATTGCTGCTGAACCCATAGCCAATGACCTCGCCTAAAATGGTGGCCCCTCTTTTTTGGGCCGATTCGAGGCTTTCGAGTACCACGGTTGCAGCGCCGCCGCTGGGTATCAACCCATCCCGGTCCCTGTCGAAAGGCCTCGATGCTCTGGTGGGCATTTCTTCACGAACAGAAAAAGCAGATAAGGCATCGAAATTTCCCATACTGTAGTGGTTCAGTTCCTGCGCCCCGCCAGTAACCACAATATCCTGCATGCCGCTACGGATGAACATATAGCCCAGTCCAATGGAATGAGAGCCGCTGGCGCAGGCCGCACTGATGGTAAAATTCACGCCTTTCAGCTTAAAAATGGTAGCCAGGTTCATGGTTACCGTACTGTTCATGGTCTGAAATACGGAGGCCGAACCTACCAGCATGGTGTCTTTCTTTTCCCGCATAATATCGATGGCCTCTATGACGGATTTGGCAGAGCTATCGTTGCCGTATAGTATACCAATTTCCTGCTGACTGATGTAATCGGCATCCAGGCCTGCCTGTTTCAGGGCATCGAGCGTAGCCATATAGGCATATTCGCCCTGTTCGGGCAGCATAATGCGCGAACGGCGGTCGAGCAGGCCCTTTAAATTGGGCCGTTCCACAAAACCGGTCAACCCCGAGCGGTACCCGAATTCTTTTCTATAGGCATCCAGTATAATACCCGATCGGCCCTTATATAAGGAATCCCGCACTTCATCGAGGTTCTTCCCAATACAGGAATAAATGCCCAAACCGGTAATTACTACTCTTTTCATGCTGACTATTAACTAAAAATATTGTATGAGATTGCCTTTGTGGAATACTATGTTTCCACATTTTTTGTCGTCCCGCCAGGGCGGGACGATTGTATTAAGAATACATTCCTCCGTTAACAGATATTACTTCGGCAGTGATGTAAGCAGCTTCCGGCGAGGCTAGGAAACCCACTGCATGTGCCACTTCTTCAGGCGTCCCAAACCGGTTTACCGGAATGAGGGGTTTTATTTCTTTTTCGTCAATCCCCTCCGTCATATCGGTTTTAATAAAACCGGGGGCTACGGCATTTACCGTAATACCCCTTTTGCCAACCTCCTGCGCCAATGCTTTAGTGGCACCTATTACCCCACCTTTGGCCGCAGAATAGTTGACCTGACCAGGCACGCCTTTCAGGCCTGAGAGAGACACAATATTAATGATTCTTCCGTATCTTTTTAAAACCATGCTATTGAGCACCAGGCGGGTAGTGTAAAAAAAGCCATCGAGATTGGTTTTGATCACATTTTCCCAATGCTCATCTTTCATAAACACCATCAGCCCGTCTTCCTTGATACCGGCATTGTTGACCAATACCTCTATCACCTGTTCTTTGTTGTTCTCCATCCAGGCGCCCAGAACGGCCGTTACCTGTTCTTTTGCCGAAACATCGAATGGCAACAATTCGCCATTTCCGCCCTGCTCTTTTATTTGTACCAGGGTTTTACCTGCTTCTTCGGTATTGCCCTTGTAGTTTACGATCACATAATAGCCCATGGCAGCGAGTTTAACACATATGGCCCTGCCAATGCCGCGTGATCCGCCGGTAACTAATGCACATTTCATGAAATTTTATCTCTTTGTGGGTTTGTTATTCAGATTTTTGGGTGGTTGGTTAATGGACAGCAGTACCATTTTTTTCTGCGGGTACCGGGTGAAATGGAATTACGGCTTCTGATTTCTCCAGGAAATGAACCATGTTCTGCAGGTCTTTATATTTGGGCGCATCTTCCACAAACACCGGGAATACGGCTCTTGCCTTTTTATACACAGCTGAAGTGGCGGGCGATAAACGGGGCACACATTCCAGGTAATCTATCGCCTGTAATACGCTCATCAGTTGTATAGCCAGTACCTGGAAGCTGTTCTCGATCACTTTTTTGGTGAGCAAGGCCGCATTGCAACCCATGCTCACTATATCCTGATTGTCGTTGTTATTGGGGATGCTGTGCACGTACATGGGGAAGGATAGCGTCTGGTTTTCGGCCACGGTGCTGGTAGCAGTGAACTGCATGCCCTGCATACCGAAGTTTAAACCTAATACGCCCAGGTTCACAAACGGCGGCAGCTTCTGGTTGAGCTTGCTGTTAAGCAGGTAGTTCAACTGCCGCTCACTCAACATAGACAGTTTGGTAATGGCCGTTTTTAATTTGTCCATTTCCAGCGATACATAATCGCCATGGAAATTACCACCATGAAAAATGTTGTCGTTCTCATGGTCTACCACCGGGTTGTCGTTCACCGAATTCAATTCATCGGTAATGATTTTTTCCGACTGGATGATGGTATCGTAAATGGGACCCAATACCTGTGTAATGCAACGGAGTGAATAATACTCCTGCACTTTATCTTCAAATACTTCTACTTTAATGTTGTGAGGATTGTACAAATGCTCCGACCGGTTGCGGATCATTTTGCTGCCGTTGAGTATCTCACGAAGGCGGGCAGCCGTCCAGTTTTGCCCCTTGTGATGTTTAACGATGTTCAGCTCATAGCTGAAATGGTCGTCGTACGCTTCCACAATTTCATTGGTCATGGCCGACAACATCACAGACCATTGCAATAGTTTTTTAGCCATGATGATGTTGATCATACCAACACCGGTCATAGCCGATGTGCCGTTTATACAGGCCAGCCCTTCGCGTATATGAATGGAAAACGGCTTTAGTTTGAAACGGGCAAACACTTCGGCTGCCGGCTCTTCTTTGCCATCTACCAGTACATTGCCTTCGCCGATCAGCATCAGGGCCAGGTGGGCCAGTTGAACCAGGTCGCCACTGGCGCCAACGCCACCATGCTCGTAAATACAGGGAACTATATTGTGGTTAATGAGGTCTTTGATAAGTTCTACCAGGTCGGGATGAACGCCGGAATAAGCCTGCATCAGGCTGTTTAAACGGGCTATCATTACGCCTTTCGCCAGGTGAGGCTCCATGAGCCTGCCGGCGCCGGAACTGTGACTGCGAATGAGGTTGTATTGCAGTTGCAGGATATTTTCATCACTGACCTTATATTGCGCCATCGGGCCAAAACCGGTATTGATACCGTAAATGAGTTTATTGCTGGAAAAATTCCGGAGAAACTGGTAGTTGGTCTCCACCTTTTTAAGGCTCGCACTATCCAGACTCACTCTCTTTCCCCTGAAAATGATGTCAGAAAAATCTTCCGAAGAAAGAACGCTGCCCCCGACTTTTATCATATATGAAAAGTTAATAATTTAAACAGATCCATGGCAGCAAAAAAAATGAAAACTCAGGAAGGTATCAAATTTTATTCCTTAAAAATTAACACTTTACGATTATTCACTATGAGTGCTCGCTGTTGCCAAAACCATGTTGCACACTAACGCTATACATCCTGCAGATAGTATTCACCTACGAATGCGTTTTATTTCTTTTATCAATAAATTTTACCGGCTTCCTGTTGACTTCGGGGAGTTGCATGGCCTGCATTTCTTCTGCGGTAACATATTTAATATGGGGACTTACCCGAAGCCTTGCCTGCAAATACGCCCGGATAGCCCGGTCGCTTTCTTCGCTGGTATTCAATGGCAGCAAATATAGTAATATTTCATCTGTACCAATTTCGTTTGAGTACACCTCTGTCACAAAATCCCGTATTTCCTCCATACCGTTCAGGAGGTCGGCCAGGGCCGGCAGAAACAGGGTGGTGCCTTTAAATTTGATCATTTGTTTTTTGCGCCCGATCACCGGCGATAAACGGCGTGTTGAACGCCCGCAGGCGCAGGGCCCGTCAAAAGCTATACAGATGTCGCCCGTTTTGTACCGCAGCAGGGGCATGCCTTCCACCCCGAGGGTGGTAATGGTTACTTCACCTTGCTCACCGGCTGCTACCGGCTGGTCGTTTTCATCCAGTAATTCCACGATCAGCAATTCGGGCTGATTATGCCCGCCCTTGCCCTCCCCACACTCGGTAAAGGCGGTTTGCATTTCGGTGGAAGCGTAGGTAGAATACAGTTTGATATTCCAGGAATCGTTAATTTTTTTTCCCAGCACATTCAGCGAAAAATCGGTGTTACGGATGTTTTCGCCAATACAAATGGCTTTTTGCACCGAAGAAGCATTAATATCGATATGATGCTCTCCGGCGTACTGGATCAGCTTTACAATAAAAGAGGGAACCGCTACTATTGCAGTAGGCTTTAACCTGAAAATGGTTTCCCACTGCAATGAAGGAACACCGGGCCCGATACGAATGAGACCGGCGCCAAGCTTACGGATACCTGAATAGTAAGCCATGCCCGCCATAAACTGCCTGTCGAGCGTAAGCATCAACTGGTATACATCGGTTGACTTTCCATCTGCGCACATAAATGAAGAACATTCATTATATGCCAGCCTGTTGAGGTCATGATCGGTAAGCGCCACAGTAACCGGGCTGCCCAGGGTGCCGGAGGTAGAAGTATATTCAATGATCCTGTCCTTGCCTACGCACAAAAAATCTTCATTGTGTTGCTGTAATTCTTCTTTGCCGGTAACCGGTATTCGGGTAAGGTCTTCCAGGGTTTTAACCTCCTCTACAGCAATGTGGTGCCTGGCGAACATTTCTTTATAATAAGGCGAATGTTGCTGCAGGTACGCCAGTAAGGCCTGCAGCTTTTGCTCCTGCATTTGCCGTATGGCTGCTGTGGTTAACCCGATAGTGGATGATGGTTGTTTGGTCATTATTGCTCTAAAATTATGATAGCCGATGCCATTGTTTTGAGGTGCGATAAAGAAACGGATATTTTACTGATGCCCATGGTTGCAACGAACCGGGCTGTTTCACCCAACAGGTTAACCATAGGTTTGCCATGTTCATTATTGATGATCTCTACTTCGTTAAACGCTGTTCCCGATACCCAGCCTGTGCCCAGCGCTTTAAAAAATGCTTCCTTGGCTGCAAAGCGGGCGGCATAGTGTTGAAACGGGTGTGTCTTTATTTCGCAGTAGGCAATCTCCTGTGGCGAAAACACCAATTCCTTAAAACCGGCGCCCTTGCCGATCTTCCCGGCAACCCGGTCTACTTCAATCATATCTATGCCTGTTCCGTAAATCATATTTTATTTCACGCCGCCGTTTTTGTTCTTCAGACTTCTGTATTCTGATTTCTCATTTCTCAATCTCCATTTCACATTTTTTCACCTGCTCCTCCACATGCTGCCGCTCCTTGCTGGTAGCTATTTCTTTCGTGAGGGCTATCTTATAATAAAGCATTGCCTGCTGGTATTGCTTTTGTTTATACAAATAATCGCCGGCCAGTACATAGGCATGATAAAACGCCGGGTTATCGGCAACCATGCTGTCTACATTCACTGGTTGTTTGTCGGCTATGCGCTGGGCATAAGTTCTAAACTGCCTGAACTTTTGATACCGGTCTGTCAGCAAAAAACTATCGGCTGCTATGGTTCGGCTGCTGTCGCAAATTTCGCGGTCTTCCTTCATGCCTCGCAACCCAAATACTTTGTTGAGGTCATAAGCAATGTACCGGCCCATTTGCCAGGGTGCGGTAGAAACATACACCAGCCGCTTTTGCGGTTCAAATACTATAGAGTGATGGGCAATAAACTGGTTGAGCGCTTTTTCATTGCCGATGCCGATATCGCTGTTGTTCGAACCGTGATAATCGCGCAGCACGGCTACCGTTTTTTCAACGGTATTGGGCCCCTGCCGGTTTAACAGTTCCACCAAACGATCGTACCGGTAGGCAGAAGCGCTTTCATTCATCTGCTCCTTATTCAATGCTGACTTGCCCAAAATATTGCTTTGAAAATGGTTGGCGCATACAATCCGGTCGCTATGCGGATCATACACATCAAGCGTATCGGGTGTTTTTTCGATGATCACGGCTTTATGATCTTCGGCAGCGCCTACCAGGAAAGATTCCGATACAAACATGGTGCGCCTGCGGGCAATGGCAACAGCTTCCTGTATGTTACGGGCATACTGCAATATTTCACGGGCCACCAGCGATACCGGTGTGGCGCTGCCGGAGGGAATCGATGATTTGGCGGCATTGATGGTAACGGTGAGCCCTTTTTCGTTCATACCGCTTACCACGCCAATAAACCCGCCCCAGGTAACGCTCATGAATTTGTATCCCTCTTTGGGATTCACAAATGCCACGATCTTGTCTTCTGCAAACTTGTCGCCTACATAAAAATCAAAATTACGGCCAATGATCATGGAGCTGTCCTTCGACTGCGCATCCCAGGTGCCAAAAGAAGTACAGCCTACCAGCATCATATTTTGCAGGGCATGGCCTATATCGTGTGCTGAATGATAATTTAAAATACGCTGGTATTTGGTGCCTATGTATTGATAGTTTTCGGAGGCTGATTGGGAAATACCATAGATCTCTTCCTTGTATTCTTCCGTTACATTTTTGGAGAGATGGCGGTTGAACCAGCCAACAAAATATTTCAGAAAACGGAGGTAGAATTTAGACGGTATCATTTTACTGATCTGTTCGGTAAAATGATCTTCCTGCCGCACCACCAGTTCTTTGGTCAGTTTGCCATTTACCACACCGCGTTCAAACGCATCCCCTTCTACGTACAACTCATACAACCCGCTTTTGCTTTTGCGGAACCAGCTATTGTTTAATGTATAAAAACCGGGCGTCACTTCGGTACGTTGCCATTGCAGGCTGGTGACATTGCCCGGTGTTGGCGGATCAACTTTAGATACCTGTACCATATAGATTATGAATACCAGCACCAGTATCACCAATACTGCCAATACACGCAACAGCCTTCTCCAGCCTCTTCCTTTTCTTTTCGGTTTACGCATTTTTTATTTTTTCTATGATTCGGTCATGGCCCAGTACCGACAAACAGGTTAATAACGCTGTAATGGTAGTTCCTAAAATACCATGCAGGTTCAGGTTCTGCCCGGTTAAATACAGGTTGGGCACTTTGGTAACCGTACCTATGTGGGTTTTTACAGGGTCTTTATAATCCTTGGCAATGCCATATAAGGATCCGTCATCCGTACCAATATAATCACGGTACGATAACGGGGTGGCGGTATAATAGGTTTGAACACAATTCCGTAGGCCCGGGAACTTTGCTGACACTACATCGAGTAACCGTTCCGCTTTTTCTTTTTTAAATGCTTCATACGATGCGCCGCGGTCTTCTTCTGCAGAAACGGTATTAAAGGTATGCGCCCAGGCCTTTACATCTTCAAACTTCATGTAGGTGAAAATGGTCATCGTATCGGCATACTCCCCGCTTTTGGATGAAGCAGACAAAAACAAGGCATAACCCAGGGGCCAGTTTTCTGCCGTATAATCGGCCATCGTCCATACAGTTCCTTCCTTGTGATAGTAATAATTGTGCTTAAAGTATTTGAAACAATCCTTTTTCAATACAATGTTTACCGTAAAAGAAGAAACCGTGTTGTTCAGGTTCTTCAAACGGTTGCGATAGGCTTTGCGAATCAGGTCCGTATCGGTCAGCTCCATCGTTTTTACCGGGTGCATATTGCTGATAAATGTCTTGGCCTGCACCCGGCTGCCATTGGCCAGTTCTGCCGCCACCGCTTTACCGGCTGCAACCACAATTCTTTTTACCTCGCTGTTGCGTTGTATAATACCGCCCTGCGCGGTAATATTTTTTGCCAGCAGGCGGGCTATTTGGGAACCGCCATCGAGGCATTTCCACGAACTTTCAATATAGCTGTTCAATATCAGGGCGTGAATATAAAAAGGCGTTTCTTTGCCCCTGCCCGCATACAGGATATTATTACCGGCCAATACAGCCTGCAGTTTTTTATTATAGGTAAGCGATTCTATGAAGGTTTGCGTATCGATCTCTACCACACCGGCTTTTTCCTCACCTCCTTCCAGCCGCAGGTTGTACAAGGGGAATTTGCTGCACACTTCCCTGATCTTGTTGCAATACAGGCGGATCGCTTTTTCTTCATCCGGGAAATCGGCTACCAGCCGGTTGATGAAATTATCGTATCCTGAAGCGTACACATATTCCCTGTCGTCTGTATCAACAATGATCTTGTCGAACACCTCATCCATTTCCTGCAGCCTCAGCTTATCCATCAACCCCAGGTATTTGAATATTTGATAGAGGTTTTGCCCTTTGCCCAGTCCGCCGATATAATGTACCCCGCTGTCGAAGATCACTTTATCACGCACAAAGGTTTGCAGGCAGCCGCCTATCTGTTTGTTCTTCTCCAGTATACATACACTAAGCCCCTCACGGCTCAGTATATCACCACATACCAGGCCGCCCATGCCACTGCCAATTATAACAACGTCATACTGTTTCATGAACGGGTTGCGGGTGCTTGATAATAAATAACATATTGGATGTAAACCGCGAGTTGTCTATTTCGGTACAATCCATATTACACTTTGCCGCTGCTTCTTTTATAACACTGCCACTCAAATACGATAAGCCCTCCCCGGTTGTTTTATTAAAACCCATGATGCGGGTACTCCACACTTCGGTCATCCGGGTTCTTTTGTGCCGCTTGCCAAGTTCTACGTTACCATCGCGTATAATGATGACGCCGTCCGGGTTCAGGCTGTTGATACATCTTTCGATCACCAGCTTTTGCTGTTCAGGTTGCAGGTAATGCAATACATCGGAAAGCACAATGCCGTCGTATGTGCCAAATGCGAACTTCGATATATCGGCATATTCAAAATTGATGTGTTCGTTCCTGCTAAAGCAATGATTGGCTACGGTGATCTTTTTCTCGTCGTAATCGATACCCGTCAATTGCCGTTGCGGGGACGTAAAGTACAGCATGTACGACAAAAAGCCGTAACCGCAACCTGCATCCAGTATGTTGCCCTGTTTGGGCAACAGGTCGTTAAACTGACCGTAATTTTTTTCCAGCCGCAGTTTCACCTTCACATACCACTCTATGACGGGCCCCTTGTACAAATAGTTGTAGATTAATACTTCTTTAAAATAGGCAGGTTGTTCTATCTGCTGTCTAAACTGCCTGAACTGTTCGCGAAAATAACGACCGATGAACTTGCTTCGCTCTGTATAGCCCGTTCCAAAATGTGTATCGCCGGGTTTTATACGGGGTAAAAACTTTACCGCCAGGGTACCGTTCTTTAACTGGAAGTCGCCCTTCGTCATGGTATCGCCTGTACCGGCAAGCACAATGGGTAAAATATCCAGGTTAAGCTTTTCGGCAATATAAAAAGCGCCCTTGTGAAATCGCTTCATGGTTCCATCCACCGTACGGGTGCCCTCGGGAAAAACAACGATGCTATACCCCTCCTTTACACGGGAGGCCAGCATATCGATGCTGTTCTCGACCCCTTCCGCCACCGGGTAATAATCGGCCATTCGCACCACCCAGCCAAACACCGGCGACCTCCACACCCATTTGTTGGTGAGCAGTATCAGTTTGGGGTGCAGCATAACAATAACCAGGATATCGAGGAACGACTGGTGATTGCAGATCACCACGGCCGGTTTACTGAAATCTTCTTTGAGTGGGTTAACGATCACCTTTTTCTGCTTGGCGCACACATACACGAGCGACTTTACATATTTGCAAACAAAAAAATGGTAGATGTATTTGCCTTTTTCTTTGTTAAATGGGTTCAGCTTCACAACCAATACGCCCAGCAGCGTCAATATGATACTGCCTGCCACGAAATAAGTAAACGCAAAAATGGAAATGCAGAACCCCGAGAAGGTCCAGGGGTAATGTTTCTTTTTAACACGGTTCCTGATCAGCAGGTTAAAGAAGCAGGGTATCATCACCTGCGAGATCAGCACCACACACAATATGCCTATAATGGAAATCAGGGCAATGGATTGTAAGGCCGGGTGTTTGGCAAAGATCAATACGCCTAAACCGGATATGGTGGTAATGGCCGATAAAAAGATGGATGATTTGAAAGAGGACAAATTCTTTTTGCCTGTTTTATACTCCTGCAACAGGCCATCCATAATAAAGAGACTATAATCATCACCCAAAGCAAATATCAGGGTAGAGATAATGATATTGATAATGTTGAACTGGATACCGAGCAGGGCCATAATACCTAATATCCATATCCAGGTAATGGCCATCGGTATAAAAGAAACCAGTGCCAGTTCTATACGCCCGTACGTGATCAGCAGAACAGAGAAGACAAGGATAGAGGTCATTAATGCAATGCTGGTAAAATCGGTTTTGATGATCTCCACAAAACGGGCCGTAAGGTATTGCCGGTCGATAACGGTTACATGCGGGTTGTTCTCAAACGTGGCATATACGGCCGGTTTATTTTCGGGCGCTATTTTAAGCAGGGTAACCACCACCGATTTGCCCGGGTTTTCTGTAATATAATCGTCGATGAAACTTTTACGGAGGGTGGTCATTTCAGCCGCATCGATCACCTGGAAATTGGTATTCAATAATGCACGGAAACGATCAAAGGCAGCCGGTTTGAATTTCAGGGCAACACCTTCCTTTTCCAATACAGCCAGCAATTGTTGTTTTTTTCCCGGTGTCCAGTACGCATTCCATTTGGCTATGCGGGACAACTGCAATGAATCGGACATAATGAGCGATGAAACGCTCGAATATTTTTTGACAATGTTCTGCTTATGCAAATCTTCAATAGTATGGGTGAGCCGTTCATTATCGATCAGCGCCTCATTAAGGGTGGCGCCCTCTGTAACGAGGTACACAGAACGCAGGGAATATTCATTGATGCGGTTGAGCCGGGCTTCTGCCTGTTTTAATTTTTCAGGCATGTAGTTCATATTCAGCAGATCGCTTTCAAAGCTCACATCACCTGCCTTGTACCCAAATACAATAGTGAGTACAATAATGCCGAGAATGAGCCACCGGTTATGTTCGGGTTTTAAAGACGCCAGCCTGTCGATCCATGAATGTGCAGGGAACGCTTGTTGTTTTGCCTCCTTTTTGGAGCCCACCACATGGGGCAAAAAGAGGAGCGAGCACAAACAGGCACCTATTAAACTAAACCCGGCAAACAGGCCCAGGTCTCTCAGCAATTCCAGCTCTACAAATTCAAGGCAAAAGAAACCACCAATGGTGGTAAAGCTGCCTACGGTTAAGGGAAAGGCCAGGTCGCCGATCACCTGCCGCACGTTGCGCGTATGGCGGTAATGATTAAATACGTGGAGCGAATAATTGACCGCTATACCCAATATCACAGAGCCGGTACCCAGTGCAATAATAGAAATAGACCCTTTTATAAAATAAATGGCCGCCAGCGAAAACAGGGCGCCAAATACCACCGGTACCAGTATAATGAGCGGCGCCCGCTTTTTGCGGAAATAAAAACTGATGAAAAGAATTAAAAAAACAACCGTGATGCCCTGCGTAAACAGGGTATCACGTCGTAACTGCTGCGCATTACCAGCCGATACAGCCGCAGCCCCAAAATAACAGGCATCCACATTTCCATAACCAGTTGTATACAATTTGTTCATGGCATTGTCTAAACCCAGCAACAGCACCATGTTCTTACCGGTATTGTTGGCGGGGTAGGCAGGCGTTATAAACAGCAACAGGCTCTTGTGGTCTTTCGTAAGTACATAACTATCGTACAGTTCAAAATTTTCATCGTACTGCAGTTGCTGTAATTTTTGTAAGCCGATCATGGATATGCCTACGGGGTCCTGGCCGATGATATTCTTCAACACAAAACCAGCGGGAGAAGTGAGCGTGCGGATATTGCGCTCAAGCGTTTGTTTTACTGCAGCCGGCTCAATTAAACTATCGATACGGCTGTAGTCCTTATCGGTTAGATATACAGGCAGGTGATTGCTAACTGTTTCAAATAATTGCAGGCTTACACTGTCATCGACCCGGTAATTGATCTTGCTGATATACGGTGATAGCTTTTCCTGTACTTCATTTACCAATGCATCGGCAAAAGCTACCAGGCTATCGGGTTGCGCAGCCGCATTACTGTCTTTCAACGAAATGGCAACAACCAGCTTCTCGGCAAATTTGGAATTTTGGAAAACCTGGGTCAGCTTCTCTGTCTTTTTATCGTTGGGCAGTATTTTGGAAATATCTTCTTCAAATTGTACACGGCTTGCGAAAAAGGCGGCAACGGTAAACACTGCTGCAAACGACAGGAAAAGCACCCAACGGTGTTTTTCAAAATAGTCATATATACGTATAAAAAAAGTGCCCATCGTAAACAGAATTTATGAAACAGGGGTTGGTTTTCGTTTGGTTAATTTCAGCAAGGTAAATACCAACAGGCCCATGATTGCGCCGGCTACCACTGCCAGGGTAATGCTTCCATAAATATATTGCTGCAGGTTGTGCCTGATAGCAAGGAGGCTGATGTTGCGTGTAAAGGGAAAAGCCACGGCATTGCCCGGCATCCATAACGCACCCATTTTATAGCTCAGGAATATGATTAGCGGTATCATGGGCGGAATACTGATATTGGCGGCAACGATCACCAGCGCTTTGTTCAACCGCAACAGAAAAGCCAGGAAGATGGCCGTTGCCAGTTGAAATCCCCAAATCGGTATAATACCCATAAACACACCGAATGCCACGGATACGGCTTTGATATGACTGGGCTGGTCGGGACTGAACAAATGTTCACGGATCATACCCCGCCAGTTTTTTATTTTAAAAAGGCCGCGAAAAAAATCGCGTGGTTTTATATACAAAAAAGTGATGAGCACCAATACCGTATTCAGTATACTAATGCGGGTAAAGTCTTTAAACGGCCTGAAGTGTGAAATCCTTTTTTCTTTGGGGGCATAGTACACCGTAACGGGTACGGATACCACTTTGGCACCTTTCCACGCAGCTTTTACCAGCACTTCAATTTCAAACTCATATTTACGGGTCACAAACCGCATTTCTTGTAAGATAAGTAATGGGTAGAGGCGGTAACCGGATTGGGTATCGGGCATGGTAATTCCGGTTTCCACTTTAAACCAGAAGTTGGAGAACTTGTTACCAAAACTGCTTTTACCGGGTACCGAAGCCTGGTTCATATTGCGGGCGCCAATAATAATGGCATCTTTTACGGTTTCCAGTTTCTCCATAAAAACCGGCAGGTCTTTACCAAAGTGCTGGCCGTCCGAATCGATCGTGATGGCATATTCGTACCTCTGCTCTATGGCATATGCTATCCCTTTGCGCAATGCCCATCCTTTACCTACGTTTTTTGGGTACCCGATATATTGAACGTAAGGAAACTCTTTTACTATTGCCTCTGTATTATCTGTACTGCCATCGTTTACCACAATAATATGATCTGTGTAATCAGCTACATCGGCTATAACGCCGGCCAGGGTTGTTGCATTGTTATATGTAGGTATTATTACACAGGTAAGCAGCTCATCAAACTTGGCCCTGCATGTTGTAGTGTCGCTCATTAGCTTTCTATCATTTGCCATTAGTTGGATCATCTGCAAGGCAGTTTTGATATCCATAGACCAATGACCCGTTTTAACCTGCGAAATTAAGGTTAAATTAAAGAATTTCCCTGCCTGTGTTTTATCTTCTCCAAACATGGCTATACTCTATCATATTAGTGAAAACCCTGTTTTCTATGTAACACGGCCGGATTTTAATAACTTCGCGGCAAAAGAGTAGCCGATAGCCTTTAAAACTGCCCCCCCTATATGCAAAAACTCGATCTCAAGTCCTCTTATGATATTACTATTATCGGCGCAGGTGTAGGCGGATTAACCGCTGCTGCAGTACTGAGCAAAGCCGGTTTTTCCGTTTGTGTGCTGGAAAAAGAACCACATGTCGGCGGTTACCTCGCAGGTTTTCGCCGCCATCATTTCCGGTTCGATACCGCTATTCATTGGTTAAACCAGTGCGCACCCGAGGGAATGGTATGCCAGCTCTTCGACGCCATTGGCAACGACCACCCTACACCCGTTCCGCAGATCCGTATTCGCCGCTATAAAGGCGATACATTCGATTATTTGCTGACCAACAATCCCAATGAATGGCGCAACCAGTTGATCGCCGAATTTCCCCATGAGAAAAAAGGGATCGAACGCTTTTTTAAAGCCGCCTGGAAACTGGGCCGGTCATTCAAAAACTTCAACTGTGTTTTCCGTTCCGAAGAAACCATGACCTTTATGGAACGTATGAAGAATAAATTCCGGTTGCTGGAATTTGCCCTGCCTTTTATTCCTTATATCACCTATAACGGTGAGAAGGGGTTGAAAAAAGGGTTAAACCGCTTTTTTAAAGATGAACGGCTTCATAAGATATTCACATCGGATACTGAATTGCTCAATAGCCTCGTTCCTATCGGGTGGGCCTATTTCGGTGATTTTCAAAGTCCTCCCCATGGTGGCGGCCAGGTAATACCCGAATGGCTGCAACATGTGGTGGAATATTATAATAACCATGTTTATTTTAAATGTGATGTAAAAGAGATCCTGCTGGATGGCAATACCAGTACAGGTGTTCGTTTTAACCATCGCGGCCACACATATGATGTACAAAGCAAATATGTGATCGCTGCCTGTGATGTGGAAACGCTGTATGAAAAGATGTTACCTGATCATATTGTACCGGCCAAACTAAAGAACAAATTACGTGGTGCAGAACTCTATAGTTCATCTGTAACCATATCCATTGGCCTGGATTGCCCGGCAGAAGCACTGGGTTTTAATGAAGAGCTGGTGCATGTTGCTTCTGAAGGGGTGCCGTTCGATGCGCACCAGAACGGCGATCCGAATACCAGCGAGATAAGCATACTGGCGCCTTCACAACGCGATAAAAGCCTGTCGCCGGAAGGCAAAGGCACCTTAACCTTGTTTATGCCGGCCTTTATGGATTATAAAAACAACTGGTTTACCGAAACAGACGAAGAGGGCAATTACGTGCGTAATGAAGAATACCGGAAACTGAAAAATGAGATCGCCGATATCTTAATTGACCGTGTTGAAAGAACGGTAGCGCCCGGGTTACGGTCACATATATTATTTTATGATGTGGCAACACCCGTTACACACTGGCGTTATACGGGTAATAAGAACGGCACCATGATGGGCGCCAAACCAGGCAGAAAAAACATGCAGAGCAAGGTGGCGCATTATCAAACGCCGGTAAAAAACCTGTTACTGGGCGGTCACTGGGCCGAACTGGGCGGTGGTGTGCCCATAGCGGTGAAAGCAGGCACCAATGCCGCTTTTTTAGTATTAAAAAAAGAAAGACCGGAAGCCTTTGTGGCACTGGCCAGATATATGGACAATAAGATCGGGTTAGCGGAACTGTTACGGTATGATTGTTTTAAACCATACGATCATTCCTGGGTGCGCTCGCCCACGCCGGCGGAGAAGAAAGCAGTTACGGGTTTGTAATTTGTTGTTTGTAGTTCTTGACAGTCAACGTTCATGATCAATCAGCCTGCCCCGTTTTAATACGGCATGGCCGGCCTGCAGAACCAGAAACAACAAACCACAAACTATCTTATCTTTGCCAATTAATAATTACCGAGATGAATAGCTGGAGAACCACCCTCCTTATTTTGTTTTTAGCCTTTGCTGTTAATGGATATAGCCAGGATTTTGACCGGCCGTCTTTTTATGCGGCTATGGCTTCAGACAATGTGACCCAAATCGATAAACAACTTGAAATTGTTTCTAAAAGTTCTATAACAGGTAAAGAGGCTTTTGAAGGCGCCCTTGCCATGAAAAAAGCATCATTGATAAAAGGCGCCGGCAAAAAACTGAACCTGTTTAAAGCAGGACACAAAAAACTGGAAACAGCCTTAAACAAAGACGCAGGGAATGCAGAATACCGTTTTTTGCGGCTCATGATCCAGGAAAATGCCCCTGGCATATTAGGCTATAAAAACGATCTTGAAAAAGACAGTACCATTGTCGTAACACAGTTTAAAACCTTGCCCCCCCACGTACAACAAGCTGTTACCGACTACAGCAAAAACAGCAAAGTGATAAAGCCGACCGACCTATAACCCTTATTACATAATGAGCAAGAAAGTTTTAGCCATATTTTATACCCAAAGTGGCCAGTTACAGGATATTATCGATAATTTTACAGCACCGTTTATGGATGCCGGAATACCTGTAGAGAAGGTGATGATCAGCCCGAAAAAGAAGTTCCCCTTCCCATGGAATTCTGAACGTTTTTTCGATGCCATGCCCGAGAGTGTATTGGCCATTCCGGGGGAACTGGAATCCTTTCAATTACGGGAAAAAGCTTATGACCTGGTTATCTTTGCTTATCAGCCCTGGTTCCTTTCGCCCAGCATCCCTGCAACTTCTGTTCTTAAACACCCGTCACTTATAGCGGTATTGAAGAATACCCCGGTTATAACCCTGATCGGTTCCCGCAATATGTGGTTATCGGCCCAGGAGCGGGTGAAACAGTTGTTAAAAGAGGGTGGGGCCAAACTGGTGGGCAATATTGTTTTGGCCGATCAACACAACAATTTTGTAAGCGCCGTAACGATGTTACACTGGATGTTTGGCGGAAAAAAGGACAGGTATTTGAACATTTTTCCTAAACCAGGCGTGTCTGATGCAGCTATTGCCCAAACCGGGACGTTCGGCGCTATGGCATTGAAGCGCCTGCAAACAGGCGACTGGAGCAGCCTGCAAACGGAACTGGTTCATCAAAAAGCCGTGGTCGTAAAAAGCGACCTGATGTTTGTAGAATCGAGGGCGAGCCGCCTGTTCTCAATATGGGCAAATATGATCATAAAAAAGAAAAACCGCAAAATGTGGCTTGTTGTATTCAAATATTATCTTTTAATTGCCCTTTTTATCGTAGCGCCCGTGGTGCTATTGATAAACAACATACTCTTTAAACCATTTTTGACCGGCAGTATAAATAAAAAGAAACAATATTATTTAGCATTGAATTAACTCCAACAGAAGATGTCGTTTAACCAGGTGTACATAACAAATACCGCACACTTTCTTCCGAACGAGCCTGTTTCCAACGATGAAATGGAGCAGTATCTAGGTCTTATTAATTCCAAACCATCCAAATCCAGAAGAATTGTATTACGCAACAACGGTATTACCCGCCGTTTTTATGCAATTACCAAAGAAGGAAAAGCAACCCATACCAATGCCCAGATGACGGCGTTGGCAATAAGATCATTATTCAACAATGATCCCGATAAATTACAGGAACTGGAATTATTGTCATGCGGCACCTCATCTCCCGACCAGATGATGCCCTCGCATGGCGTTATGGTGCATGGATGGCTGCCGGAAAGCCCGGCCATAGAAGTTGTATCGCCCAGTGGCGTTTGTTGCGCCGGTATGCATGCGCTCAAATACGCCTGGATGGCGGTAAAAACGGGCGAAGTGCATCAGGCGGCAGCCACAGGTTCTGAAAGGCTGAGCCGCTCCCTGCGCTCCGATTCGTATGAAGACGAAGTACAGAAACTCACCGCACTGGAAGAGAATCCCTATATCAGCTTCGAAAAAGAATTTTTACGCTGGATGCTCTCCGACGGAGCAGCCGCCTTCCTGTTATCTGACAAACCCAATGAAACCGGCATCAGCCTGCGCATAGAATGGCTGGAAGGCGTTTCTTACGCCAACCAGATGGATACCTGTATGTACATGGCCAGCGACAAGGAACCCGATGGAACACTTAAAAGCTATATGGATTTTTCACCATCAGAGCTGATGGACCGGTCTGTACTGAGCATTAAGCAGGATGTAAAACTGCTGAGTGAAAGCATTGTGCCGCTCGGGGGCAAAAAATTACAGGAAATTATCAACCGCAAAGGATTTAAGATAGAAGAAATAGACTACTTCCTGCCACACATGAGCAGCGAGTTCTTTAAACCCCGCATCTTTGAACAACTGAAAGAAATGGGTATGAACATTCCCTACGAGAAATGGTTTGTAAACCTGAGCATGGTGGGCAATGTAGGCGCCGGCTCCATCTATTTAATGGTAGATGAGTTGTTCCATAGCGGCAAATTAAAGAAAGGCGAAAAGATACTGTGTATGGTACCTGAAAGCTCCCGGTTCTCTTATGTATATTGTTTGATGACAGTGGTGTAACGGATTACCGATTATGAATTACAGGAATTACCGAAATACAAGGAATCTGCAATTCGCAAATTTAAAAACATGAAAAAAGACGAAATTCCCCAGGATCCCGGCGTGCTGGACAAATTCACCAGGGAAGTTTGTTATGCCGTTGACCAGCAAGGTAAATACACTACCGAATTGAGCCGTGGCTGGGAAGTAAAGGCCACTGCCCTCGATGTGGCCTGGGAGGATATTGAAAAAAGGGTTGCCGCAGCCAAACAAAAAGTAATGAACAAAGAGGCCAGTCCCTTGCTGTTCTTTATGGAACGCAAACTCATGGACCTGGCCATTGTGGCCGGTTATACCGGGTTCTGGAAATGGCAGATCAAACGCCACCTGAAACCATCCGTATTTGAAAAGCTATCGGACAGGAAATTGCAGCGCTATGCCGATGTATTTGAAGTAAGCGTGCAGTCCCTTAAAACTATGAACATAAATGAAGGTTGACTTTGAGCATATACAGGCCGCCCATTGTGAGAATGGCGTTACCACGAATTTATTAAAGGGGGTTGGCATCAATAAAATGACGGAGCCATTGGTTTTCGGTATCGGTTCGGGGTTGTTCTACGTTTACATTCCTTTTCTAAAGATTAACAATGGTCCGGCCATCGCTTTCCGTACACAGCCGGGCCTCATTTTCAAACGTACCTGCAAATCACTCGGCATTCCCGTAGTGCGCAAAAAATTCAACTCACCCGAAAAAGCAGAACGGGTGCTGCAGGAATGTTTGCTGGCCGGCCGCCCCGTGGGTTGCCAGGTAGGTGTTTATTATCTCACGTATTTTCCCAAGGAATACCGCTTTCACTTCAATGCCCATAATCTGATCGTGTACGGCAGGGAGGAAGATAATTACCTCATCAGCGACCCTGTTATGGAAACGGTTACCACCCTTACCAGCTATGAGCTGCAGCGGGTGCGGTTTGCCAAAGGTCCGCTGGCGCCACGCGGCCAGATATATTACCCCAAAGAGAACAGTGCCGTAAGCGATGAGCAAATAAGCCACGCCATTCAAAAAGGCATCAAAAGAAATGTGCGCGATATGCTGCATATACCCGGTGGTATTGCAGGGGTGGCAGGTATTCGTTATACCGCTAAAAAGATTCGCCAATGGCGCGATAAGCTCGGCCAGCCCAAAGCAGGTTTGTACCTCGCCCAACTGGTACGCATGCAGGAAGAGATAGGCACCGGTGGCGGTGGCTTCCGCTTTATTTACGGCGCCTTCTTACAACAAGCGCATGCTTATTGCAAGAACGATGCTTTACTGGAGATCGCGCCCCTCTTTACTCAGGCAGGCGATATCTGGCGCACAGCCGCCGTGCAGGCCGCCGGCATTTATAAAGGGCGTATCGGCAGCCAGGAGGACTTTAACACCATGGGCGATTACCTGCTGGAAGTAGCAGAACTCGAAAAAAAGGCCTTCCGGGCATTAGCCAATATAAAATGGTAACCATGAGTCCCGCGATACGTATCCACAATCTTACCTTTCGACATAAGGGCCAGGCCGATCCATTGATCACCCACCTCAACCTCGAAATAAAGGCCGGCGAACGCTTTGGCCTGTTTGGGCCCAACGGAGCCGGTAAAACAACGCTCATGAACCTGATGACTGGCCTGCTCAGCAGCGAGGAAGGAAGCATTGAATTACTGGGACAAAACGTGAACAAACGCAAAACGGTAAGCCCGCTATTTGGATTTGTGCCGCAGGACTTCTCGTTTTACCACGAATTGAGCCCGGCAGAGAACCTCTCTTTTTTTGGCGCCTGGGCCGGTTTAAAGCCTGCCGCCATTCAACAACGTATCACTGAATTATTAAGCATACTGGGACTGGAAGATGTGCGCGATAAGGCCGTCAAAAAGTTTAGCGGCGGTATGAAACGTCGTGTGAACCTGGCCATCGCCGTCATTCACCATCCCCGCATTTTATTTTTGGATGAGCCAACGGTTGGGGTGGATGTGCAAACGCGCCATGCCATTATCAATTACCTGAAAGTATTGAACCGGGAAGGTACCACGCTCATTTATACCTCTCATCAATTGAACGAGGCCGAAGACCTTTGTGAGCGGGTAGCCATGATCGATGAAGGAACCATCATTGCACAGGACTCGCTCAGCAACCTGCTGAAAGACCATCAACAAGACGGACTGGAAGGGCTTTTTTTGCAGCTTACCGGTAAGGCTTATCGGGACTGAGAAGAGAATACAGCATTCAGGAGTCAGAAGGCTTAACAAAAAAGCAACTGGCCGGTAATAAACAAAAGTTTGAATTTAAAGAACCAGAAACCAAAAACGATAAACCATAAACGTGTTTAAACTTTGGGCAACCATAAAAAAAGATATGCTGATCCTCATCCGCGACAGGATGGGGCTCACCCTGATGTTTGTAATGCCCATTGTACTGGCCATTGTAATTACCAGCGTACAGAACAGCACTTTTGAACTGGTGAATGAAAACAAGATCGCGTTGCTGGTATGTAATAAAGATACCGGCGCCGCAGGTAAACAGTTGGTAGCTGCCATCGAAAAAATGGGCATGTTCCAGCTGTGGCAGGCGCCGGCAGCACAAACGGAAAAGGAGATCACCGATAAAATGCACGATAAAGATGCATTGGTGGCAGTGGTTATCCCGGCCGGTTTTTCTAAAAAACTGGCCGCCCGGGCAAAGGGCATTTCAGAACAGGCGTTGCAGAACTTTGGCGTGAACGAAGACAGCACCCGGCAGCCCATCACCTCCCTCGACCCGATCAACTTTTATTACCATCCCGTCATGCAGCAGTCTTTCAGACATAGCATACAGGGGGCCATGCGCAGCGCCCTGCAGGTGGTTGAAAGTAAACAGGTATTAAAAAGCCTATATATTTCGCTGAATGAAAAAGAACTGCCCGATTCGCTGGAACAAAACATCGTCAATAGCGAGGTAGCCATTCATGAAATAGCCGTATCGAGAGATGGCAGCAGAAATATTCCCAATGCCAGTCAACATAATATACCGGCCTGGACGTTATTTGCCATGTTCTTTGTAGTGATCTCGCTTGGCAGCAGCGTAGTGCGCGAAAAACTGAGTGGCAGCTTTGTACGGCTCAAGACATTACCTACCAGTTACCTGGTATCTTTAGTGAGCAAACAGCTAACCTATATTGGCGTTACCCTGCTACAGGCCATCGTGATCTTTTCCATCGGCATCTGGTTATTCCCTGTAATGGGATTACCCGGTTTAAACCTGCCGCATGATATAGCAGGCCTGCTCATCGTTACGCTGATCTGTGGCTGGTGCGCCGCCAGCTTTGCCATCTGTGTAGGCACTTTTGCGCAAACACAGGAGCAGGCCAATGGTTTAGGCGCCGTATCGATCGTATTGATGGCGGCAGTGGGCGGTTTACTGGTCCCTTCCTTTGCCATGCCCGCTTCGTTCAAAACCGTTATGCAGATATCGCCGCTGCACTGGTGTCTCGAAGCCTATTACGGGCTTTTCCTGGAGGGAGGAAACTTAAAGGATATATGGCTGAATATTTTACCTTTGCTGGCCATTACGATTCTTATACAAGGCATAACCTTTATCGGGTTAAAAAGAAAAAAATTAATTTGACCACCATACAATGGAAACAGCAGAATTAAAACAACAGCTTAAAGAGCAAATTGTAGCGTTCCTGAACTTAAATCACATTAAACCGGAAGACATCAAGGATGAAGAACCTTTGTTTGGTGAAGGGTTGGGACTGGATTCCATTGACTCTATAGAACTGATCGTTCTACTCTCCCGTGAGTATGGCATCAATATACAGGACCCGAAAGAGGGCCGTAAGGTATTGGTAAACATCAGTACCATGGTGGACTACATTGCAAAACACCGCACCAAATAAAATTCATTTTTTTGAGCAGGATCTTTGTTACAGGCATGGGCGTAATGAGTGCTATTGGAGATACAGTGAATGCCAACCGTACATCCCTCATGCGTGGTACGTGTGGTATTTCGACCTTGCAATTATTCCCTTCCCGCTTTTCGGGCATCATGCCTTTTGGCGAGATCAAAACCAGCACAGCAGACCTGCAGGCCATTTGGCAGGCCAATGAGGCGGGTGTTACCCGTACTATGGTGCTGGCGTGCGCGGCTTTTGAAGAAGCCCTGGCAGACAGCGGACTCACTGTAGCGCAAATTCAATCACCCCATACAGCCCTTATTGGCGCCAGTACAGTTGGCGGCATGTGCCTTACGGATGAATTATACCACGACAGCAACAAAGCAGAGAATGGTTCCGAATACCTGTCGTCGTACGACTGCGCTTCCGTAACCATGTACCTGCAGGCCCGTCATAAAATGCTCGGTATTGTCAATACCATCAATACTGCCTGCTCCTCTTCTGCCAATGCCATTTTATTAGGCGCACGCCTCATCAGGAATGGTATTGTAAGCAAGGCAATTGTAGGCGGTGCAGACAGCCTGGCCAAATTTACCATCAACGGTTTTAATGCACTGCATATCCTGGCGCCGGAAGTATGCAAACCCTTCGACCAGAACCGGAAAGGATTGAACCTGGGCGAAGGTGCCGCCTTCCTGGTGCTGGAAAAAGAGGAAGACGTAATAGGCAAAAAGGTGTATGCAGAACTGACTGGCTTTGGCAACAGTAACGATGCCTATCATCCTTCCTCCTTGTCTGAACAGGGCGATGGCCCTTACCTGTCTATGAAGGAAGCGCTGATCTGCGCCAATATAGAAACCAGCGAAATTGGTTTTATCAATGCGCATGGCACCGGAACCGAGAACAATGATGAAGTGGAAAGCAAGGCCATGCTGCGCCTGTTCAATGAGCCGCCGCCCTTTGCTTCTACCAAAAGCAATATAGGGCATACACTCGGGGCTGCCGGCGCCATTGAGGCCGTGTACAGCATCCTGAACCTTGAACACCAGGAAGTATATCCTGCTTTAAACTTTACCCAACCCATTGCGGCTACCGGTATGAAACCCGTGCAGGCCTACCAGTCTATGGCATTGAAACATGTCATGTCTAATTCCTTTGGTTTTGGAGGAAATTGTACATCGCTCATCTTTTCAAAAGTTTGATATCTATGTTATACATTCACCGGGCAACCTGTATTTCGCCGCAGCAAACTTTTCCGGAAGTTGACATAGAACATCTGCATAAAGCTGACGACAATAAATTAAAAGCCATCGAGCCTAAATATGAGGGCATACCGCCCGGCATTTTGCGCCGGATGGGTAAAGCTGTACGTATTGGTGTAGGCGCCGCTCTTCCCCTGCTGCACCACCAACAGGCGCCACATGGCATTATCATCGGCTCTGCCAACGGTGGTATGGAAGACTGTATCAAATTCCTGAACCAGATCATCGAGTACGAAGAAGGGATGCTAACGCCCGGCAACTTTGTGCAGAGCACGCCCAATGCCATCGCTTCGCAGATCAGTTTATTAAGCAGCAATAAAACATATAACATTACGCATGTTCATCGCGGGCTGGCATTTGAAAATGCGTTGATAGATGCGGTGATGAAGGTAAAAGAGCATCCCGCACAACATTATATTGTGGGGGCGGTTGATGAAATCAGTACCTATAATTACAATATTGACTTTTTAGGCGGCTGGTACAAAAAAGAACCGACCAGTAACATTGATCTATATACCACCAATTCTGCCGCCAGTATTGCCGGTGAAGGGGCAGCCATGTTTTGGGTAAACAGCCACCCGGCAGCCGCCCTGGCGCGTTTACAGGCCATTGATACTTTACATTCCGGTAATGAAGAAATGGTGCGCCAGCAAATACAGAAGTTCATCAGCAAACAATTATTGCCCGGTGAAAAGATCGACCTGCTCATTACCGGCGAGAACGGCGACAATCGCCTCCTGAAATATTATACTGCTGCCGAAACGATTGCAGGTAACCAAGTGCCGGTAGCGAGGTATAAACACATGTGTGGCGAATATCCTACTTCTTCTGCAGTAGCCTTGTGGCTGGCTTGTATAGCCCTGCAACGCAATAACCTCCCTGCCCATGTATTTAAACAGGTGCCAGCATATCAAGACTTCAATAAAATTCTTATTTACAACAATTACAAAGGCGCCCAGCACAGTTTGATGCTGGTGTCTAAGGCCTGAACCACAATTTAATATGTTGCCTGCGGCTGTATTCGCTTGCAGATAAAATATAATTAATAATACTATAGAAGAACGGAAACCGGTTGTTCCTGCCTGACCGTTAAAAAATAATTATTAAAGAGCTACTTGCCTGATCCTTTTGTACATTTGAGCATTGAAAAAGACCGTTGCCATATTCTTTATGAGTATTTATATGCTGTCGTTCTCGGAACTACACCAGTTTCTGCGGATGCCGGTATTGATACAACATTTTATCGAGCACCGGCATCAGGAGCCATCCATATCGCTGCTGTCGTTTTTAAGCCAGCATTACATTCATCAATATGTGAAAGATGAAGATCACCAGCGCGATAACCAGCTACCATTCCGTCATTCAGATTGTTGCGTAACAAACGCCAATATTTGTTGCGAATGCCCGGGTAACACCGTTATTGAATGGCCGGTACGTACCACAGAAACAAAGAACGAGTTTATTCTGCACGATGAAGATAATCACTCCTTACTGGCGGTAGCCGATATCTTTCAACCTCCAAGATGCGCTTAATACTATAGCTTTTAATTTATTGAACTAAGTAGCGTGCTATTTAAGTAGCATCGCCCTTTGTTATTTCATTTTGATCCGGAATAAAGCAAGGCGTATAATGCGGCGATACAGGCATGTTCTGTGCAATACCAGACATCGGTGTTCGTGGTGTGTATGCCCTTTGCAAAAAAGCATTTCATGATCCATTCAATCATTCGTTTTTCAATAAAGAATAAACTGGTAATCGGTTTATTCGTTCTGGCCCTCATAATTTGGGGCGGTTATTCGGTAACCAGGCTGCCCATCGATGCCGTGCCCGATATCACCGATAACCAGGTACAGGTAATCACTTCCTCACCGGCATTGGGCGCGCCCGATGTAGAGCGGTTGATCACTTTTCCTATTGAACAGGCAAACAGTAATATACCCGGCCTTAAAGAGATCAGGAGTTTTTCGCGGTTTGGCTTATCTGTTGTGACCATTGTATTTAATGATAATATCGATGTATACTGGGCCAGGCAACAGATCACTGAACGGCTGCAACAGGTGCAGGGGCAAATACCCCAGGAACTGGGCAAACCCGAACTGGGACCCGTTACAACCGGACTTGGTGAAATTTACCAGTACGTGGTAAGAGCAAAAAAGGGGTATGAGCATAAGTACGATGCCATGGAATTACGTACGATCCAGGACTGGATCATTCGCCGACAATTGTTGGGAACACCCGGTATTGCAGATGTGTCCAGTTTTGGCGGGTTGTTGAAGCAATACGAAATAGCTGTGAATACCTCCAGGCTTAAATCGTATAACCTTACGATGAACGATGTGTTTGATGCCCTGGAAAAAAACAATCAGAATACGGGCGGCGCATACATCGAAAAAGGACCAGCTGTATTATTCATCCGCAGTGAAGGATTAATAACCAATGAACAGGATATAGGTAACATCGTAGTGAAAATGACAGATACCGGTATTCCGGTGCTGATGCGTGATGTGGCAGCGGTACGTATGGGCAGCGCTACCCGTTATGGAGCCATGACGTATAACGATAAAGGAGAAGTCGCTGGCGGAATAGTGATGATGTTGAAAGGTGAAAATTCATCGGCCGTTATTAAACGGGTAAAGGAAAAGGTGAAGAAAATTCAGACAACATTGCCGGAAGGCGTTGTCATGGAACCCTTTCTCGACCGCACAAAAATGGTGAACCAGGCCATTGGTACCGTTGAAACAAATTTGATAGAAGGGGCGTTGATCGTGCTGTTTGTACTGGTACTTTTTTTAGGTAACCTGCGGGCCGGACTGATAGTAGCCTCTGTTATTCCTTTATCGATGCTGTTTGCCGTTATATTGATGAATGCGTTCGGTGTAAGTGGCAACCTGATGAGTTTGGGCGCTATTGATTTTGGATTGATAGTAGATGGCGCGGTGATCATAGTGGAAGCGGTCATGCACCGGCTGAGTCATTCCCGGCATTTTTCAGGCGTGAATCAGTTGAACCAACAAAGCATGGATGAAGAAGTGCAGCAAAGTGCCTCCAAAATGATGAACGCCGCCATCTTTGGTCAGATCATTATCCTGGTGGTCTATCTGCCGATCTTTTCTTTGCAGGGTATTGAAGGAAAAATGTTCCGTCCCATGGCGCAAACGGTCACCTTTGCTTTACTGGGTGCATTCCTGTTGTCATTTACCTATGTGCCCATGATGACCTCTTTGTTTATCAGCAAAAAGTTATCGCACAAAAAAAATATCAGCGACCGCATGATGGTGCGGCTGGAAAAAATATATCAGAACGCACTGGAAAAGATGCTTCGCTTTCCCAAAACGATCATTGCCGCAAGTGTGCTGGTCTTCGTTATCAGTCTATTTATATTCTCCAGGCTGGGCGGCGAATTTATTCCTGAGTTGGAAGAAGGTGATTTTGCTTTAGAGACCCGGGTGCTTACAGGAAGCAACATAAATACTTCAGTAAATACGTTAACCAAAGCTGCCCATATTTTAAAAAGCCGTTTTCCCGAAGTGATAAAAGTTGTTGGTAAAAACGGAAGTAGTGAAATCCCTACCGATCCCATGCCCATTGAAGCCAGTGACCTGATGATCATTTTGAAAGACAAAAAAGAATGGACGAGTGCCAAAACTTTTGATGAACTGGCGGAAAAGATGCAGGTAGCCCTGGAGGATATTCCAGGAGCCACGTTTGGTTTTCAGTACCCGGTACAAATGCGGTTCAATGAACTGATCAGCGGAGCGCGGCAGGATGTAGTTTGTAAGATCTTTGGCGAAGACCTGGATACACTTTCACAATATGCCAATAAGCTGGTGCCAATCATTAATAGTGTTAAGGGCGCTACAGACCTTTATGTAGAAACGGTCACCGGCATTCCGCAAATACTGATCACTTACAACAGAATGGGGATTGCGCATTACGGGTTGAATATCTCAGCTATTAACCGCGTGGTGAATACCGCTTTTGCGGGGCAAAGCGCCGGCCTGGTATATGAAGGAGAACGGCGTTTTGACCTGGTTGTGCGTTTGGAGAATAACCAACGCCAGGATGTAAGCGATGTACAAAATTTGTTAATTCCCACACCCAAAGGCGCACAGATACCGTTGAGCCAGGTAGCTACGGTAGCTATAAAAGAAGGGCCTAATCAAATACAACGGGAAGATGCTCAACGAAGGATCATTGTCGGTTTTAATGTGCGGGGCCGTGATGTAGAGAGTATCGTAGAAGAACTGGATAAAAAGATAAAACAACAGGTGCGCCTGCCCGCCGGGTATCATATTGATTATGGCGGCCAGTTCCAGAATTTAACCGAAGCCCGGAAGCGATTGGCCATTGCCGTACCTGCTGCCTTATTGTTGATACTGGTGATGTTGTATTTCGCATTTGGGAAAATCAGGTATGGACTGCTTATTTTCTCAGCTATTCCTTTATCTGCCATAGGCGGCATCCTTTTCTTGTGGATGCGCGGCATGCCATTCAGTATTTCGGCAGGTATTGGTTTTATTGCCTTGTTTGGGGTGGCCGTATTGAATGGCATTGTTTTGATTGCCGAATTTATTCGATTAAAACACCAGGGTATACATGATATAAAACAAATTATTATGGAAGGAACACGTATACGGTTACGGCCGGTCTTAATGACTGCATCCGTGGCTTCACTTGGCTTTTTACCAATGGCATTAAGTCATGGCGCCGGTGCCGAAGTACAACGCCCCCTGGCTACGGTAGTCATTGGCGGACTTATTACTGCTACCTTTCTTACGCTCGTGGTGTTACCTGTGTTGTATATGTGGTTTGAGAAGCGCACACCAAAAACCGGTATACCGCAAGCAGTTGGTATAATACTACTGTTGGCTTTGTGTCAGCCGGCTTTGTCGCAAACAGGGACATCCCGAAAGATGGCATTGGAGCAAATGTTACAGCAGGCCAATACCGGTAACCTGCCGTTACAAGCCAGTCGCACAGGCATTGGTTACTGGAAACAATTGCAAAGCGCTACCACCGAGCTGCCCCGCACACAGGTGGGGGCGGAGTATGGTAATATCAACAGTTTTCAAAATGATAGCCGGTTTTATATCAACCAGTCGTTTGAACTGCCGGTCGTATACCGCCGGCAAAAAGAACTGTATGTGGCCCGGGAACAGGTAGCCACAAAGCAGGTTGTATTAAAGCAACAGGAATTGCATAAAGAAGTGAAGACCGTTTTTTATAATATGGTTGATATGCTGGAGCGGCAACAACTGCTTTTGCGGCTCGATTCTATTTACAGCCGCTTCCTGGATGCCGCTACCTTGCGATTAAAGACCGGCGAGAGTAACATGCTGGAGAAAAGCAATGCAGAAACGCAAATGCAACAATTGAAGCTGCAACAGGAACAGGTAAAAGGCGATCTGCGTATTGAACAACAACAATTGCAGTGGTTGCTAAACACCCGCGAGTACCTGTTGCCGGAATACAGTGCGTTGCAAAAAAAACAGGAACGAATAAACGATACCACCGCCATCGCTGGCCATCCTGCCGTGCAATTACAGGAACAACAGGTAAAGGTAAACACGGCGCAAACCAATATAGAGAAGGCCAGGCTTTCTCCCGAATTTATGGTTGGTTACAGTAATCAATCCATCATCGGGTATCAGTCAAAAGATGGAGTAAACCAGCAATACTATGATGCCGGTGATCGCTTTCATATTTATCAGATGTCAGTAGCCCTTCCTCTATTTAACAAAGCGGCAAAGGCACGCATCCGGGCAAATCAGGTACAGGAAGAGACAGCCCGCATGGAAGTGGCCGCTACCAGTCAGTACCTGATCAGTCAATGGGAGCAACTCAATGAAGCCTATAAAAAATACGCAGCGCAGGTGCGGTATTATGAAACAAGCGGATTGCAGCAGGCTGCATTGATCACCCGCAATGCCCGCCTGGGTTTTGAAAAAGGCGATGTTAGTTATGTAGAATGGACCTTGCAAATGAACAATGCGGTACATATTGAGCTGGGCTATCTGCAAGCAGTGCATGCCCTGAACAATACCATTATTGAATTGGAATATTTAACCGGAAAATGATCACAAAATGAAGAAACTGTTCTATTATATAGCCGTGCTGTTATTATCAGCCTCCTGTTCATCACCGGCTGAAAAAGCGGTTGAAGCGGAAAAACCAGTTGATGAGAATGTGGTGACCTTAACCGATGCACAGATTAAAAATGCAGGTATAGAAACCGGACCTGTACAGCAGCAAAACCTGAATGCCGTAATAAAAGTGAACGGGGTAGTGGATGTACCACCTCAAAATATTGTATCGGTAAGCTTTCCGTTGGGTGGGTATCTTAAACATACGACATTGTTGCCCGGTATGCATGTAAACAAAGGACAGGTAATAGGTCTTATTGAAGACCAGGGACTGGTGCAGTTGCAACAGGATTACCTGATGGCCCTGGCGCGATTGCACTATTTACAACAGGAATACGACCGGCAAAAAGAATTGAGTGAGCAGCAGGTAAGCGCCGCCAAAACCTTTCAACAGGTACAGGCTGATTTTGCCGCTCAGAAAGTGCTGGTAAAGGGACTGGCCGAAAAACTGCGGCTGATAAATATTAATCCGGGTACGTTAAATGAAAACACCATCTCACGCAGCGTATCTCTGTATTCGCCCATTAACGGCTTTGTATCGAAGGTGAATGTCAATATTGGCAAGTTTGTAAACGCTACCGATGTATTGTTTGAGCTGATCAACCCCGACGATATACATGCGGCCCTCACCGTTTTTGAAAAAGACATGCCCAAAATAAAGGTAGAACAGCTGGTGAAGGTGTCTTTTGTTGATGACCCAGGCCATGAATACGATTGTGAAGTGATACTGGTGACACGTAATGTAGATGCCAACCGCAGCGGTATCATTCATTGCCATTTTAAAACAAGACCCAAAAACCTGTTACCCGGTATGTTTTTGAATGCAACCATACATATTGAAAACGTACCATCGCTGACTGTACCGGAGGAAGCCGTGGTGCGGTATGGCAATCTGCAATACATGGTGCAGGTTACGGGAAAGAACAATTTTCAACTGGTGGCTGTAGAAACGGGTATCAGGGAAAATGAGCGTGTGGCTGTTAGTGCCACAGCGACTGAACTATCGGGTATGCAGGTAGTCACTAAAAATGCCTATGCAGTACTGGGTAAGATGAAGAATGCACCGGAAGAAGAGTAAGAATTTTCCCTTACCAACCACGGTTATACTTCAGTGGATCAATAAAATAACGTATAATTGTGTACCCAAAATTCTAAACATCTACCCCGATGAAAAATCTTACTAACCTGTTGTTGGCCGTTATGGCTATGCTATCGGCTACTGCACAACCCAAACTATTCGACAAGAACCCGCCATCAGGATTTTCAAAAAGCATCGAAACCATCCTCGGCGATTTCCCTTACAATTACAAACACATTACCGGCGACCTGGTACAAACAGATGGTGAAATTGAACATTTCGCTTCAACCGTCACCCTGCCCGGGGCCGAAAGCTGTCTCATTGGCTTTTATCATTCTGCCCTTGACACAACAGCCAGCTGGCAGGCATTGATGTTCCACAGTGAGGAGTTTGAAACGGCATCGAAAGAGTATAAGAAATTGTTTCATCAGCTGAACCGTTGCAAATTACGAATGGTAGATGGCAGTGTATATGAGCTGAGCGGCGAGATGGAATCACCGGCTGAAGAGAACGATATGCTGGTGAGTGAAATGAAAATTCAAACGGCTGATGAACGGTACCGCAATTTTAAAGTGGAACTGGAAATGCTGTTTAAAATGGACCAGTGGGTAATCAACATCAACATGATAAGCCGTAAAAAAGACAGTGAAGAACATCCGGACTGGATGGAGGGGAAATAGCTTATAAGTTCACAGTTCACAGTTCACAGTTCACAGTTCACAGTTCACAGTTCACAGTTCATTGTTCACAGTTTATAGATTCCGGCCGGGAGAACTGTAAACTGTGAACTGTAAATAGTTAAACTTTGTAATCCTCCCGAACCGGAGAAAATGCATCCAACACTTTAACGGCGGTACGGGCATACGCACTATGTGGTACGTTGCCTGGAATAACATGTACCATACCGGGCGTGAGCAACATTTTTTCGCCACCGATAACCATGTCCAACTCACCTTCCAGTATATAGGTTATTTGTTCATGCGGGTGGCTATGCTCCGGTAACTGCGCACCCTGTTTAATATCCACAAACGACAGGGTTATGTTTTCGCCATGTACAAAACGGCCATATAACCCTGGTACGATCTCTTTACCTTTTACGTCATCTAAGTGTTGCATAATTATCTTTTTATATAATACTATTATCGTTCAACAAAACAAACACTTCCGCCAACCCATTGTTTATTCTTATTAAAACTTACGCCAATCATTTTGCCTTTGCTTAAACGGGCCAGGTTAATAACAGGTTGGGGCCGGTTCCAGCCATTCTTCCACACATACATAATACGGATCTCAGCCTTCGCCGGTTCGTCGGGCGTTTCAATGATGTTGGCATACTGTACTTTCTTTTGCAAGATCCAGTTGTGCGGGTCGCTTATTTTTTCAATATCAGCGGGTGTTACATCTATCACTACACCCTGGCCGGCGAAAGAGAACAATGGCTTTAATACATAATTCTCCAGGTCGGTTGGTATTTGTTTTATTTCGTGCAGGAAGTAAGTAGTGGGTACATATGGATGGTGAATAAAAGGCAACGTGAACTTGCTGATGCGGTAAAACCAATTGGGGTGCGGCACCCATTGCACGTTCAGGTCCTGTGTGATATCGGTATAATTGGTCAGGGTATTTTTCTGCGTCTGCAGTTCATCGAATATAACGCGGTTATAAATGCGTTTTACGGGTGTTTTTTGTCCGGCCCGGTTGTAGTACAGGTCTTTTCCTTCCTGTATCAGTTCGCTTATGCAAACGGGTTGAATGCCCAGGTATTCCTGGGTGCAATAAAAATCGATCCGGGTTTTTTGCTCGTGTGGTTTTATTTCCAGCAGAATGGTGTTCTCCAACGGTACATCGCCGGTAATTACTTCTTTTAACAGCTGTAGATATGTTTCACGGGTGTAGCCGTTCAGGTATTGGCTGTAATTATCGGGAATGGGAAAATATTCTCTGAACAGGTCGGGATAATAAACCTGGAAACCAAACAGGGAAGGGAAGCCCTGCATTTCAATCAACCTCGGTTCAGGTTGCTGTTCTTCGTTGAGGCAAACGCCAAAATCAAAAACCATCATCTCACAGCGATCGCTTTCATTGGGAACCTGTTCCTGTGGTGGTATCGACGAAGCGGTCATTTGTTTAAATGCCGGATCGGTGATAATATCAATGATGTGCTCGCAGGCATCGATCATCTGTTGGGCAAACTGTTTATTCACAAATACCGGTGTTTCAGATAACCTGAATTCAATGGCGCCGGGATATTTACTGTTCAGGTCCTTTAAGAATGCTTCGTATTGTTCATTGGTAAAAGAGTCATTAAATGCTTTCCGTAAACCAGGGACCATGCTGTAAGGTTTTGATGGGAAAGGTACGAAGAAATACAGCTGTACGCTGCAAGCCAAACCCCGAACGAGAGGCCGCTCCTCACTCAATAACCTGTTGCCTCGTTGCCTGTTCAACTGCCAGATCCAAAAAGTTGGGAAGAATGTGCGAATAGGTATACAGGATCTTATCCGGATCGTTGAGCTGTTCGATCATGGATTGCCATTTTTCAACCCCATGATTTTTGATGACCATTTGTTTTTTGTCTTCCCGTTGCAGGTAACGGCTCATACCGGGTGCATCGGCTTCAGGATGAAATTGCGTACCTACCATGTAGTCATTAAATCGCATGCCCATGATGGCCCGCTCGAGTGGTACATGCGGGCGCTCTTTTTCTAAGGCTAAAATGGAAGCCCCTGTACGATCGATCTGTTGGTGATCGGGTTCTATAACCTGGAAATTGCGACTATCTACTGCATAAAAGGGATCTTGCAAGCCGGTAAATACGGGTTCATTTACACCTTCCGGCATTACGTGTATCGGAAAAACGCCAAAAGCGGTGGATTTGCGTTTGGTTACATGGGCCAGTTTAAAATACTGCACGGCCAGCTGAAAGGAGTGACAAATGAAATACACATGCTTTTTAGGGCCCTGTTCGCTTTTGTTGTATTGCTCAACCGTTTGAACCCATTTAAAATACAACCGTTCCCATTCGTGGCTACCAACCAGCGGCGAGCCGGGGCCGCCGGAAGAAATGTAAATATCATGGTGTAGATCAGGCAGCTGGTGTTTAAGACGTACGTCAAATTCTTTGCATACCAGGTTGATACCATGCGCTTTACTATACTGATGCAGAATGTCCCGGATACACCGCATTCCCTCATTTACCTGACCGTCATACAGATCAAGAAGGGCCACTCGTATGGTTGTTGGTTTATTCATAGTACAGCTGCAAAATTAACACAATTTGTGAGTTCTCATTGTAGCTGCAGCTACGGGGTGAAAAGGGTTACTTCACCAGCACTTTCATCATTTCCTCAGCAACCAGCATATTGCCCTTCTCGTTCAGGTGAACACCATCTGAGGTAAGTATGCCTTTTTCTTTATTTTCGGCGTTATTGGTCAGGTTAAAAGCGAGAAATGCTTTACGAAGATCAACCAGTGGGCAATTGTTTTGCGCGGCAACGGTGCGAATTATATTGGCATACTTGTTCAGGTCGCCATCCATTTCATTGGAGAAATCGGTTTTTTCACCGATAGTGGCGGGGGTGCACATCACCACTTTTATATTTTTTGCCTGTAATTTTTTAATGATCGCATTGTAGAATTGCTCGAATTTGGGAGCATCGGTGCCTGTGCCGTTTCTCTTGTGCCATACGTCATTCACACCTACCCAAATTACCACGGTCGTAGGGTTTTTGGCCAGTACATCATCTTCCATTCTTAAATAGAGATCATACACTTTATTACCGCCGATACCAGCGCCAGCCAGTTCATATTGGTCCTTTAATCCTTTTTGTGTTATCAGGTTGCCCAGTACAGTTATATAGCCGGTTGGCGACACCCCGGCCTGGGTTATAGAATCCCCGAAGAAAATGATCCGTTGTTTTTGTTGCATACCCGTAAAACTTACTAATGTAATGGCGATAAAGGAAATGTACAGACACAATCTCATAATGAAAAGTTTTATAAGAATTGGAAATGCCCCACTGATGCAGGGCTTTAAAAGGCCAGCGAATCTAAACACAAAATTTAATATTTGTTGGCCGGGCATCATTTTTTGCACAAAAAAGCCTGTAGAACGCCTCCCGTCAGCTGACGCAGGACCTCCTTTTAACGGACTGAGGTAGACCCTGATAAATTCTTTTTCGACGCTTTAACGAGTTTTAAGTAGTTTGTTATAATTTAAGCTTCATTGAAATTCCTACGGTTGCTGAATAGAAGGCCAACAATTCAAAAATTAGTGTTCGAACCGGTTCGAACCCATTATTAAAAACTAATTGCATGCATAGCAACCCTGCTTTAAAAAAGGTATTAAAACCCGTGCACCTGTGGGCGCTGGCGGTAGGATTGGTTATTTCCGGAGAATATTTTGGCTGGAACCTGGGTTGGGACGTGGCAGGAACAGGCGGTTTTTTGATCGCTACTTTACTCGTCACTGTCTTTTACATTACGTTTATTTTCAGCTTTACTGAATTAACTGCTGCCATACCACAGGCAGGCGGCCCCTTTGCTTATGCATATAAAGCATTGGGACCACTGGGTGGCCTGGTTGCCGGCTATGCAACGCTGGTTGAGTTTCTGCTGGCGCCGCCGGCCGTTGCTTTTGCGCTCGGCAGTTATATGCATTTTTTGCATCCGGCTTTACCGGTATTACCAGTGGCCATTGGTTGTTATGTCGTATTCACCCTGATAAATTTTCTGGGCATCAAGGAGTCTGCCGTGTTTTCACTCATCGTTACTGTGTTGGCTGTAATCGAATTGTTATTGTTCATGGGTATTGTGGCGCCTGCATTTCGTTGGGAGAATTTTAAGCAGGATGCCATGCCCTTTGGCTGGAGCGGCGTTTTTGCCGCATTGCCTTTTGCCATCTGGTTTTACCTGGCTATTGAAGGGGTGGCCATGGTGGCGGAAGAAGTGAAAGATCCGCAACGCACCATTCCCCGCGGTTATATTTATGGTATTGTAACCCTCGTGCTGTTGGCGTTGGGTGTCATGTTCTTTACCGGCGGTGTTACCAACTGGCATAACCTGGCCCGTATTGATTACCCGTTGCCGGAAGCGATCAGCATTGTATTGGGAAAACAAAATAGCTGGACAAAAATATTTGCAGGTATTGGTTTATTTGGCCTGGTGGCTTCATTCCACGGTATTATTATCAGTTACTCCAGGCAGTTATACGCCATGGCCCGAAGTGGTTTTTTACCTGAAGTACTGGCAACTGTAAGCAAGCGGTTCCGCACCCCTTATGTTGCGCTGCTGGCCGGCGGCGGCATTGGTATTATTGCCTTATGCATTGGAAATACCGGTGAGGTCATTACTTTAAGCGCCCTGGGGGCTGTGGTCATGTATATAATCAGCATGATCAGCCTGCTGGTATTGCGCCATAAACAACCTGACATGGAACGCCCTTTCAAAGTACCTTTATATCCATGGTTCCCGTGGACGGCCCTGATACTGGCTGTTGTTTGCCTGGTGGCCATCGTTTGGTACAACCTGTGGCTGAGTGTGATATTCTTTGGCGCATTGGGATTGCTTATGATTCTGTTTATGGTGCTCCGGAAACCAGTTCTTAATGCTTAGTTATGCCTTACCGATTTACCATACAACACCATACTTACAACTTCGATACATTAACTACGTTACTGGCAAAGGCCAGTCCGTACCGTTCGGGTGATGCGCTGGCTGGTGTAGCTGCAGCAGATTATAAAGAACGGGTGGCGGCGCAACTGGCTTTGGCCGATGTACCGCTGAAGAACTTCTTACAGGAAGCCGTTATTCCTTACGAACAGGATGAAGTTACCCGGCTGATCATTGATTCACATGATGCACCCGCGTTTGCACCAATCGCTCATTTTACAACAGGCCAGTTCCGCGACTGGTTGTTGAGTGATGAAGCCGACCCGGTCACGTTACGGCAATTAGCGCCGGGATTAACACCGGAAATGGTGGCGGCCGTTTCAAAACTGATGCGCAACCAGGACCTCATCAGTGTGGCCAGGAAGTGTGAAGTGATCACCCGTTTTCGAAATACACTTGGATTAAAAGGGCGGTTATCGGTACGGCTGCAACCCAACCACCCCACAGATGATCCCAAAGGGATTGCTGCGAGTATCGTAGACGGATTATTGTACGGCAGCGGCGATGCGGTGATCGGAATTAATCCAGCTACTGATTCTACCGAGCATGTGCGAACGTTACTGAATATGCTGGATGCCATCATTCAGCGATTTAATATACCTACACAAAGTTGTGTATTGAGCCATGTTACCACTTCATTGCAACTGATAGAACAAAAAGCCCCCCTCGACCTGGTGTTTCAATCCATTGGCGGCACGGAAAAGACCAATAAAAGTTTTGGGATAAACCTGGCGCTGTTGCAGGAAGCATATGAAGCTGCATTGACGTTACAACGCGGCACGTTGGGGAACAACGTAATGTATTTTGAAACCGGGCAGGGAAGTTCTTTATCGGCCAATGCACATGAGGGCGTTGATCAGCAAACCTGTGAAGCAAGGGCTTATGCCGTAGCCAGAAAGTTTTCTCCTTTACTGGTAAATACAGTGGTTGGATTTATAGGCCCCGAATATTTGTTCGATGGCAAACAGATCATTCGCGCAGCGCTGGAAGATCATTTTTGTGGCAAGATGCTGGGTTTACCCATGGGTGTGGATGTTTGTTATACCAATCACGCCGAAGCCGACCAGGATGATATGGACAACCTGTTGACCTTATTGGGTGTTGCCGGTTGTAATTACATTATGGGCATACCCGGAGCAGATGATATTATGTTGAATTATCAATCTACTTCATTTCACGATGCCTTGTATGTACGCAAGGTGTTGGGATTAAAGCCAGCGCCGGAGTTTGAGCAATGGCTGATAGGGCAGGGGATCATGAATGAAACGGGAGCCGTTTTGCCGGTGAGGGAGCAACATAAGTTATTGCAATTGATCAATTAAATAATTTTTCATTAGGTACTAATGGACATCCAAAAGCCAACTATAGCAGCTGATCCCTGGGCAGAGTTAAAAACATACACCGCTGCCCGCATTGCTTTGGGAAGAACCGGTACGGCCGAACCATTGCAGGCGTTATTGCAATTCAGGTTGGCGCATGCCCATGCGCGGGACGCAGTATATGCTGTTTTGGATCAGGAGTTGCTGTTGCATGAATTACAATCATTGCAACAGGCGGCATTTGTTTTACATACCCAGGCTGCTAACCGAAGTGAATACCTGCAATATCCGGATCGTGGCCGGCGCTTGCATGCCCAAGCGATTGATCAGCTGTCGACGTTCAACAGTACCGGCTACGATGTATGTATAGTACTGGCCGATGGGTTATCTGCCACAGCAATTAATAACCATGCTATACCTGTATTAAAAATATTGCTACCGCTTTTTGAAAGCGCCCGGTTATTGGTTGCTCCCATCTGTGTGGTGCAGGAAGGCCGGGTTGCTATTGGCGATGAATGCGGCCATCTGCTGCAGGCAAAACTGGTCGCCGTGTTGATAGGCGAGCGGCCGGGGTTAAGTTCACCGGATAGTTTAGGGGTTTATCTTACGTATCGTCCAACACCTGGTTTAACAGATGAGTCGCGCAATTGTATTTCGAACATCAGGCCGGAAGGATTGCCCTACCAGGCTGCTGCGGAAAAGATAAGCCACCTTATCAATGAATCGTTACGCCTGCAACTTTCAGGGGTGGCATTAAAAGACAATACTATGACCTTACCGGATAATGAAGGGCTCTGATAACAGGACTTACCATTCAACATTCAGTTGCAGGTTGCGGAAAATTGGGATGGGATATTAAAAGGAAAGAAATTGGATGTAAATAAGAAGAAAAGAACAGTGATGGGTGAGTGGGAACAAGATCAGGGCCATTCACCATGTACGTTTACTGCATCTTTACTTTAAACATGCCGTTAGTAACAACAGCAGAATCAGCAGTCGGATCGGTACCATTGATAAACAGCTTTCCTGAAAAAGTACCACTTAATGTAGTAGGTGTCACCTCTGTAAAAGTGATTTGGAATGGATTTGAGTCATCGTACCCGCTGGCAAATATTTGAGCAGGATCGGTTGTGTTAGGATTGTAAATACCTGCCAGGAAATAATCGGTTGTGGCATCATTTTCTTTGTACGTACCTGCAACAAAAGGAATAGAAAGCTGGATGGTGAAACCGAGACTTTCTAAGTTGCTTGCATCGGCAACCGCTTTTCCAAATACGGAATAACTGACGATGCCGCCGCCCAGATCTTCTTTAGCGGCTGCTGCAGAAATATTAAATGTTTTGTTGACGTTGCCTATCTTGCATTTGAGATAGTATTGCGAAAGATCTTCTTGTGCACTCTTTTCTTTACCACAAGACGCTACGAATACCAGCAATAGCATAACAGGCCAGCTACGAACCAGGGAACTTTTCATACCGGAACAGATTTGTAACCAAAGATATTTTATTTCGGATATTTTCTACGGACGTGGGGACGGGATTGACGCTTTAAACGGTTAAATGTGGGTAAATATTGTAGTCTAAAGGCAATACGTGTGCCAGATCGCAACAATTGCGACTAGGGATGTGTTATTGTAAATTCTAATATGTATAAATCGTGAGGTGGTCAGCCAACTGGCGGAATGGAGGTATTTATACGCCCGCCAAAAACTGGCTATGAATGTAATCTACTACATGCACCATGCTGTTGGTTTGTTGAAATACTTTTAACTGCCGGTCGGCGCCGGTACCTTCTTCCATCAGTTTGGCAATATAGTTAATAGCATGGCGGCTACCCAGTTCATCAACCACATCATCAATAAAGTCAAGTAACTCGTATATAAGTACGCGGGTATTGATCTCCTCTTCCTTTCCAAAATCGATCAGTAATCCGTCGATGCCATAACGGCTGGCCCGCCATTTGTTTTCGTTGATCAGGGAACGTGAGTATTGAATGAAGTTGAGGTTTTGTAATCGCAGCTTGTATATTTTGGCGCAAATTCCCTGGAATAACGCGGCTATGGCAATGGTTTCCTGTACTGTTAAAGTAACATCGCAGATCCTGAATTCTACTGTGTTAAAAAAGGGATGTACGCGAAGGTCCCACCATATTTTTTTACCGTTGTCGATACAATTGGTTTTTACCAGCAGCTTTATGAAGTTGTCATAGTCTTCTATGGTGTCGAAGGTTTCGGGTATACCGGTACGGGGGAATTTGTCGAATATTTTTGTTCGGTATGATTTATAACCGGTATTTCTGCCTTCCCAAAAAGGAGAGTTGGTACTAAGGGCATAAATATGCGGTAAAAAATACCTGGTTGAGTTGGCAATGTGATTTGCCATTTCCCTGCTTTCCATACCCACGTGTACATGCAATCCGAAAATAAGGTTACTACGGGCGGCATCCTGCAGCACATCCAGGATTTCTTTATAGCGAACATGATCGGTTATTAACTGGCTTTCCCAGGCACTGAATGGATGCGTACCCGCTGCGCCTACCCAAAAACCCAGGTCACCGGCAATATGTGAAATGGTGCGGCGAAGATGGCTTACGTCTTTATAGGCTTCATCAACATTGCGGCAAACATCAGTGCCTACTTCTACCACTGCCTGGTGCATTTCGGCTTTCACCTTATCTTTTATTACTTTCTGCCCTTCGTTAACGATCCGCTGTTCGTGACTCTTCAACTCACGGGTAGTCGGGTCAAGCACCATGTATTCTTCTTCAATGCCAAGCGTAAAATGCGACAGGTTGAGATTTGCCATGTTCAAATACTGAGTTCTTTATTCTGAGTTTTATTTTCCTTGTTGCCTTGTTCTGCGCAAAGGTATCAGGTTCATGCTTTGGATTCTAATATTTCATTTGTCATTTCACCTAACGGCGCGCGGTTAACACTTCGTTTGGTAAATTCTCCCCAGGTAAGATTATCCTGCCCCGGTTGATGGATAAGGGCTCTTTCAATCGCATATGTAGCAGCCGTTTCCACCACCCATTCAAAATTATCGTCTCCCACACTTGGCCGGTCGGCATCAGGCGCCGGGTTGCAAAAGTCAATAGCATAGGGCACCCCGTCGCGAAAGGCCAGTTCAACGCTGTTAAAGTCGTACCCCAGGTATTGATTGAGGCGGATTACGATCTCTTCCATTTGGTGGATCCTGTCTGGTGATGGCACGAAATCACATTTGTAACGCAGGTGGTGCGGGTTGCGCGGCTCATATGGCATTATGTGCACATGTTTGCCGCCAATACAGTAGCACCGGTAATATTCGTCAAAAACAATTTCTTCCTGCAATAGCATCACCAACTGTCCGGTTTCTTTATGAATATGGAAGAAATCTTCTTTATTATGAAGTTTATATACATTTTTCCAACCGCCGCCGGCATAGGGTTTCATATAAGCGGGAAAGCCAACGTATTGAAAGATCTTTTCCCAGTTTAAAGGATAGGCCAGGTTGGCAAACGATTCATGGCTGGTATCGGCCGGTAATTCGTACGATGGAAGAATAACTGTTTTAGGAACAGGTACGCCGATCTTTGTGGCGAGGCAGTTGTTGAAGAATTTTTCATCGGCGCTCCACCAGAAGGGATTGTTGATGACAGCTGTGCCGCAAATAGCTGCATTTTTAAGAAAAGAGCGATAGAAGGGAACATCCTGTGAAATACGGTCAATGATCACCTCATATTCAACTGCGGCGCCTTGTATTACTTTATCTATATGAACGGGTTCTGCAATAATATCGGGTGTATTTCTGCCATTGACACGTTCAATAAAAGCCATGGGAAAGGTTCGTTCACGGCCGAAAAGAATACCGATTTTTTTCATACAATCGCATTTGAGTGAATCAGATCCTGCACACATTCCCTGCTACCAAATTTATCGGAAGGTTCGATAAAAAACAAATCGTACAATTACTGTACTTTTAACGTTACCACTATTGCATATTTTCCTAATTTTGGCGGCTATGCAAACAGAAGTTAGTACCGGCATAATGGTAGAAACGGTTGAATTGCCATCTGAAGCGCTCCAACGTACCATAACGATAAATTTTTACGGTCCGGCCAGTAATCCGGCAGATAATCAACTCAGTTTATTATTGTTGAACGATGGTCAGGATATTGAAGCCATGGGCTTTGATAAAATGATTGCCTACCTGTTGCAAACTGAAACCATCACGCCCTTATTGTGTATAGGAATTCATTCTGGTGAAGACAGGTTGCAGGAATACGGTATGATCAGCAGTCCCGATTTTAAAGGCCGCGGCGCCAAAGCCGGCTTATACCGCCAGTTTATTCTGGAAGAATTATTGCCATATATTCATTCGCGTTATAATCATATAGTTTTTAAGGAAACGGCATTTGCCGGTTTTTCATTGGGTGGTTTAAGTGCGCTGGACCTGGTGTGGAATCATAAGGACGTGTTTTCAAAAGTGGGTGTGTTTTCAGGTTCGCTGTGGTGGCGGTTGAAAGACAGGAAGAATAAAGATTTTAATGAAGCCACAGACAGGTTGATGCATGGGCAGATACGGCAGGGAAAATATGATCCCCGGTTGAAATTCTTTTTTCAATGTGGTGAACTGGATGAAACCGAAGATCGCAATAACAATGGCGTGATCGATTCTATTGACGATACCATCGACCTGATGCGGGAATTGCTGGCCAAAGGCTGGGTCGAAGGAAAGAATATGCATTACCTGCAATTACCCGATGGTAAGCACGATGTGCGTTCCTGGGCCAAAGCGCTGCCGGCGTTTTTGAAATGGGGCTGGCGGAAAAGGTGAGTCATAGATCAATTTGTACTGTCCATCTATTCAATATTTGAGAACTCTGTTCATCTTCAAGGGTACTCAAATTCGGTGAATGAAACCGCCGGACAGGTAAAATATACATATTAATAATCTGAATAATAGAGTAAGTAGGAAAGAAGGGTAGTTGTATGCAACTATCAGTGAATATGAATTACTTGCAGGGAAAGTCAAATACCAGGTTGGTGAAGGTCACTAACACAAAAAAGCCTCCCCGAATCACTAAGGATCGGGGAGGCTTTTTTGTGAGTACCTGGCATGCTCTTCAACCAGGCCATATAGTTTACGGAATATAACTATTTGGAATTGCTTAGTTAAACAGGTATCGGACACCGAACTGCATTTGCCAGCGTGAGGTAATACCGGTACTGTTGTTATAGCTGTTGGTGCGAGGAGACTGGCTGGTTGCATCTGCATATGGGAATGAATACAGCGGCGTTTTGTTATCTGCTGCCATACCTTCAAATGTCAACAACTGGTAACCGGAAGAGTTGCTGGTGAGACTTGGAAATTTAACCAATCCCCAGTTTTTGTTAACGAAGTTGCCCACGTTAATAATATCCAGACTGAAACGAATGGTGTGTTTGTCGTTATCACCTTTGTTTTTAGTATAGAAGTAAATATCCTGGGTAATATTCAGGTCTAACTTTTTATACCAGGGGAAAACCCATCCATTGGCTTTGGCATATTCGCCGCGGTGTGCACTCAGGTAATTATCCTGTTTGATATAGTTGTCTAACTGCGTCCAGATCATGGCAGCCGTTCTGGGGTCTGCAGTGGTACCGGTGGTTGACCCGGTATGCGTTGTCGTGTTATAAGAACCTGCAGCGATCAGGTTGATATCTGAGGGGTCTTTGGGAATGAAGATCAGGTCATTGGTATTACCATCGCCGTTCAGGTCATTGGTATAAATATAAGAGCTGGCGCCTGCAGGTGCTGCTTCAAAGATAGCACCGATAGATGTAGCAAAATATTTCGCGTATTCAAACCGGTAGGAAGCAAAAGCAATTACACGGTGTGGCTGGTAGTAGGAAGCATAAGCCAGGTTATCGGCATTGGGACTTGTATTGCTAACTGCTCTGGCGCTCCACAAGGAAGAAGCAGTGCTTCCACCTTCCGCTACGTTCCTTGCATCGCTGTACGTATAGGCAACGCTTGTATATAGGTTTTTGAAGGTCTTCTCTACTCTGGCTGTTAAGGTATATGCATACCCTTTCTTGGAATTCTTCATTAAAATGGCTGTACCGAGCGCGGGGTCAGCTAAAGTATTCCCGGTAAAGCTGCTGATAGATGGCTTGTTGTAATAATACTTGTTGCTGGAATATTGTGCATACGTATTAGAAGTAGAAGATGTAGAGTTGAGATAACCGGTAAAGTACCTGTTCCTGTTATCCCAGCCCGACAGGGGTTGTGCATTATCTTCCTTTAAATTCAGGTTGGAATAATACACTGAGTTGATGTCTTTTGAATAACTGCCTTCCAATGTAACGATCCAGTCATTGGCAAATTTTTTGTCAATGGCCAGGTTGGATTTTAATACCGTTGGATATTTAAAATCTTCATCAACCAGCGCTACGCTGTAGCTGGTATTGGCGCCACCTGTAGTTGGTTTATACCCAAATGGTACATTGCTGGTTTGCAGCGCACCGAATTGAATACCATTGTTGCTGGCCTGGTTGCTGATCCATACAAAGGGTGGAGGGCCTGAAAATATACCTGCGCCGCCACGTACCTGTAATGTATGATCACCCAAGGCATCCCAGTTAAAACCAAAGCGGGGAGAAATGATCAATGCATTACCAGGCGCCTTACCAATATTATATGACTTTCCGTCTTTGAATGTTAAGGCGTTGAAGTAAGGATTATCTGTAAATGCCTGTTTATAGATGGTCATGTCGGCCCGGATGCCGAGTGTTACTGTAAAGTTTTTATGCAAACGCCATTTGTCCTGTGCAAATACACCTAATTCTGTAGAGCCAGCTTCAGCCCAAGGGAATGCGCCATCAGGCAACGCTGAATATTGTAAATAATAGTTCCGGGCATTGGCCGCACCATTCAACAAACTGTTCCTGAAATCATTCAGGCTGTTGAACTGGTATACGCCGCGGTAACCAGGTGCAAATGCATTTTGATATTTCCTCTGGTAACCCTGAAAACCGAAGGTCAGCTCATGAGCGCCTTTATACATTTTGAAGATATCTGTTAGCTGGAGCACATCGGTATTCAACTGGTTATTGTAGGTATACATTTCATAACCAAATGAAGTAAAGATATTACCTGAGCCATCCAGGATGTCAACAAACGGCATGGTATCGGAAGGAGAGTGTTGTGAACGGAAATCTCTTAACGATGTATATCCTATTTGCAATTTGTTCGACATAGAGTTACCAAAACGCGAGTTCAACTCAGCAATAAAGATGTTGAAGTTGTTGTTGATGCCATAGCCGGCAGCCCAGAAAGGCATGGCGTTGTTATTGGCTGATCCGGAACCGCTGGTTACCAATGAACTTCCGTTATTAGGCCGGCTGCCGCTGGCGAACTGGTCAGCATAGGACTTCAGGTAATTGTATTTAACGGTAAGCGTATGGTTGCGGTTAATGTTCCAGTCTAATTTAATAGTCATCTTTTCACTCTTGGTGAGGAAATTATAACCCTGGTAAGCGCCGGGATTGTAACCTTTTGTTTTAGTGCTTTGATCAAATAAAGCGATCAATGCATCCAGTGAATCTTTATTAGCTTTTGAAACACTGCCTGTAACAGCGGGGTTACTGGCACTGGATGCAGTAAAGCTGGTGGCCGGTAATTCCTGGTGTACCTTCTCTGCACTTATAAAGAAGAACACTTTATCTTTTATAATCGGCCCGCCAACGGAGAAGCCGAGTATGCTATATTTGATAGGCGTTTTGGTCACCGTTGCATTTTGCACCTTGTATCCTTGCGTATTTTCGTTTTTCGTATACCCATAAACAGAGCCTTTGAATTTATTGGTACCACTGCGGGTTACAGAGTTGATGCCTGCACCGGTAAATCCACCTTGCGTTACATCGTATGGTGAAACGTTCACCTGTATCTGCTCAATGGCATCAAGGCTGATGGGTTGTGAGCCGGTTTGCCCGCCCAAAGTAGAGGAAAGACCGAATGAGTTGTTGAAGTTGGCGCCGTCAACCGTCATATTGTTGTACTGGTTGCTACGACCGCCAATGTTCATACCATTGGATGTTGGCTCCAGTTTGGTAAAATCCTGTAACGACCGGTTAATGGTAGGTAATCTTTCAATCTGGGCGCGATTGATGACTTCCTGACTACCTGTACGTCCGGAGTTAAACACCTTGTTTTGTTTGGACGCTGCCACAACAATTTCTTTCAGTTCCTTTCCTTCATTTGCCAGGTTAAAATCTGCTTTAAATTCCTGACCCAGCAACAGATTGATATTTTCTTGTTCTGATTTTTTTAAGCCTACATAGGTAACCGTAACAGTGTAAGGTCCACCAATGCGGAGGTTGGGTAAGTTAAAACGGCCATCTTTACGGGATGTGGTAGCATACTTTGTTCCGGAAGGGGTGTGAAGGGCTATTACTGTAGCGCCAGACAGGGGGGCTCCCTTATCGTCTGTTACTGTGCCCTGGATCTCGGATGTTGTTTCCTGGGAAAAAACATTGGCTCCAAAGCATAGTACTGCCAGTAGCAAAAGAGTGAATCTTCTCATATTGACTTGTTTGGTTTTAATTCGGGTGCAAAGAAACAATGCTGGTAGTTCGTATATCACAAAAAGACTATTACCATATGATTAAGTTTCATTTGGTAAAATACTTTCAGCGATGTAAATACTGGATGTTAGCTCTTGTTTTTCAGGCGTAAAGTGGCAAGAATCGTAGCAGTTTGAATCCGTTAAATACTGTAATGATGATGCTATAAATCAAATATAACAGAAAAAGGGATTCAGTGTTAAAAATGTTAATAGGAGATAGACAGAGGTTGTTCCATAATAGCTGCAATGTATTTGGTTAATGAATTGTATTTGTTACGTTTATGGTGTTTGGGTATTGCCTTGTTAATATGTGCTACATAGAAAAAACCGTCCCGTCACGGCTTAGCCGGAACGGGACGGTTCGCTATAAATGTTATTTATACTTTTAATTGAAAATATACCGTAACCCCAGTTGAATACCCCAGGTGCTGCTTGTGGAATAATTAGGTTGATATCCTTTTGCCGGGCCGGCCGGATCGAAAGTATATTTTGGATTAGCCTGACTGAAAGGACTTTGAGTTCCTAACACGCCCATATCCTGGAAGGTGCCAAAAGTATATGAATACCTGTAGCCCCATTGACTGTTCAACAGGTTCAACAGGTTGATTACATCTACACTGAACTGTATGGTATGTTTGTTTGAACCTTTTCTATAAATAAAATCCTGTAATATCCTTAGATCGACCGAATGGTTCCAGGGAAGCGTAGCTCCGTATTTTTCCATGTATTCGCCTTTGTGTTTGCTCAGGTACGGGTCGTTTTCGATGTATTGGAAGAAAGCATCGCTTTGTTCCTGCGCTGTCCAGGCTTTTCCGTTAAGTGTGGCGTTTACAAAGCTAATTTCTGATGCATCTTTGGGAATGTAGATGGCATCGTTACGTTGGCCATCGCCATTGATATCGTTCGCATAACGGTAAGTATAACGCTCCTGGGGTTGGGCTGAATAGAAAATGCTGAAGGTGGTAGCCATTCGTTTATCCAGATACTCCAGGCGATATGAAGCATTCGCTACTATACGGTGTGGAACAGCATAGTTTGAATGACCCAGGTCGGGTTGGTTGGGATTGTTGATGATGTTATTGGTATTGAAACCGCTGGCGCTTTGGTCAGAGCTTCCGATAGCCACTTCTTTGGCCAGCGTATAAGTATACGCGATACCAGCTTCCCACTTATCGGAGAACGCTTTTTGTAGCTGACCGGTCAATGCCAGGCTATAACCTTTGCTGGTATTATCCATTACGATCATTTGGTTAATGTTTGAATTTAACCTTTGCGTGTACGTTGGACGATTGTCGGCTACACCACCAAGGGTACCGTTTTGCGGGCCCAGGTTGGCATTGCGGAAATACACGTTATTGATCATCTTCGTATATATAGCCTCGAAAGTGGCGGTGTAGTTACCGGCAAACCGTTTATCTACAGCCAGGTTCGAGCGCCATACTTGCGGCATTTTGAATTCTTTATCAGCTGCGCTGTATGAGGAACCATTTGGAATGGTGGTTCCAACAGGAGGAAGCGGTGTTGGAGGCAGGTATGCATTTCTATCAGTGCTGTACCGGATGCCTGCCAGCGTAGCGCCTGTTGGTTGGTACAGGGCACGAACAACGCCATCATCACCTACCTGGTTCACTAACCAGATGAATGGAATACGGCCGGTGAAGATACCGGAACCACCACGCACAATAAGCGATTTGTCGCCTTTGATATCATAGGTGAAACCAAAGCGGGGCGACCACAGTGGTTTTGCATCGGGCCATTTACTTACATCGAATTGTTCATCTATCAGGTTCTCGTCTTTGAACCATTGTTTTGCAAGCTCTGGGTTTGTTGGTGGTTTGTACGGGTACATCGGAATATCTACACGCAAACCGTAAGTCAGTTTCAATTTATTGGTAACCGCGAAAATGTCCTGTAAATAAAAGCCCAGCTGCGAAAATTTTGCTTCCGGTACTTTTATACCGGTTGCATTTGTTGGATCATAGGCGAGTGCATATACTGTAGGTGCCTGGTCGGCTAAAAAGGATGCCAGACTGGAATACCGGTAATAACCCGGACCGGCAGCGCTGGTGAAAGAGTTGGCAAACTGCATGGCATCGAAGTTAACACCGCCGGTGATAGCATGTTTACCTGTTGTGAGTGTAACGTTATCGGCAATATTAAAGGCTTTATCGCGGATCTCGTTTTTGTATGAGAACAGGTCGGTACCAAAAGAAATATATACGTTGTTTGTATTATTATTCATAATGTCTACAAACGGTACATTGCTGTTGGGAACACGTATCAGTTCGTTTTTGGTATAGGACGCAATAAACTGGTTGCTCCACTTGCTGCTGAAGGCTGAGTTCAACTCAAGAACGCCAGACCATACTTTTACGTTGTTCTTAAAATTGGTACCTGTATAGGCCATACCCCCGGTTGGTCCACCGCGGCGGCTGTTGTTGATACCGGCTACATTGTTAAGGCCGGATGTGCTGGAAGCGTTTACCATATCATCGTCATTGGTCTCTGAAGTGGTAAAGCGAAATGTTGCACGGTGTTTATTGGTAATATTCCAGTCAACACGGCCCAGGAATTTGGTATTATCGGTCTCAAAATCATATCCCTGGTAAGCGCCCGGATCGAAACCGCCATATTTAGGGCTATTGATGAGGTATGCTCGCACTGCATCCAGGTCGCTGGCAAGAACAGATGTGGCATTGGGATTATTATCTGATGCGCTTGTTTTGGCTACCCAGGTTTGACCAGGTTGTGTTCTTTTTTCCGATTCCATATTGAAAAAGAAGAACAGCTTGTCTTTGATGATAGGGCCGCCAATGCTGCCGCCAAATATTTTGGTTGAACGTTTGGCGTTGGTTACATCTGTTTCTTTTACTTTTTTACCGTTGAATTCCTGGTTCCTGTAGTAGCCATACGCTGTTCCATACCAGTTATTGGTGCCTCTTCTGGTAACGGCATTGATACCGCTGCCTATAAAACCAGCCTGGCGAACATCGTAGGGTGCAATATTTACCTGTACCTGGTCTATCGCATCAACTGATATAGCTGAAGTGGCGCCACCGGGCACCATACCATCGCCGCTACGGCCAAAGTTGTTGTTGAACAACGAACCGTCGATCATGATGTTATTAAATCGGTTATTCATACCTGCAAAACTGTTTCCATTGCTTTGGGGCGTAACGCGGGTGAGGTTGGTTAGGCTACGGGCAATGTTGGGCATGTTTTGAACCAGGCGGTTACTGATGTTGGTGGAGGCGCCTGTTTTTTCTGTGATCCCTTTACGGCCTGCCGCTGTAATAATCACCGATTGCAGTTCTTTGTCGCTCAGTTCGGTTTGCAGGTCGAACTTTTCTCCCAATCCTATATTTATATCGCTTTTTTTATAAGCAACATAACCTGTATAAGTAATAGTAACGGTGTAAGGGCCGCCGGGTGGCAGGTTGTTGAGATCAAAAATACCTTTGGTCCTGGTTATGGTGGTGAATGTCGATCCGGTTGGTTCGTGGCGCAGTACCACGGTGGCTCCTACCAACGGTTCTCCTTTACCTGATTTAACAACCCCCGACATACCACTGGATGTAACCTGTGAATACCCGTTTAGTATTCCGGCACTAAAGAGTATGAGGGTTAAAAAATAAGCCTTGAAATTTCTCATATATGCGATGTTTAATTTTGCAAACATTCGTTCAAGGGTACAGGCAAGCAATTGTAGGGGTTCGTTAAATAATCACATCACCTTCCGGGTGCCGACAGCTTTGTAAACGAACCTGTAAATTTTATGATAGCCAACCAGGCAGAACCATGGCATGTTTTTTTTCAGCGCAGAAAACTTTAATTAGCGCTGTGTTTGATCTGATGAACATAATAATTTGAAAGTGAATCACAACAGTATCATGCAATTAAGCAGTTCCATTAATGGTGCAGCAAATGTAGTTGAAATTAAAATCAAACATATTACACCTCCATAAAAGCAGTGCACAGGTTATTAACGTTAACCGATACACTTAATATTACCCAAATACCTGTATAGGCTCACCTTGTTTTTCATGGTAAGTAGAGTAAATTCCGGTCGTGGTATGCTATAGAGGCAACGCAAACTATTAAAAGGCTGCATGATAGATAAAAAGTCAAATTAGATTAAATGTGCATTTATCGGGAAGCAACCATGGCAGGTTTTTGAACGAATTATCAAATAGATATATAAGGCAGGCTGCAGCCATGATACATTTATGGTTTTTGAACAATTCATTCAAATGCTTGTTGTATGTATCTATTATAGAAAGCAAATAATCAATCGCTTACAAATAGCTGGTAAGGCCTTGCCGGTTTATGCAGCCGCTTTTGTCGCCACATTTGGGCGGGCTGTTTGCTTCCCTGTTTTATATTAACTTTGCCGAAATTTCATAACATGCTGGATTCTATAGAAAGTGCCATAGAAGACATAAAAAATGGTAAGCTGGTCATTGTAGTGGACGATGAAGATCGTGAAAATGAGGGTGATTTTTTGACAGCAGCACGTAATGTGACCCCTGAGGTAGTGAATTTTATGAGTAAATACGGGCGTGGTTTAATTTGCGCGCCTTTGGAAGAAGACCGTTGCCTGGAACTCCAACTCGACCTGATGGTTAATAATAATACAGCCCTGCACGAAACGGCTTTTACCGTATCTGTAGATCTGTTGGGGCATGGTTGTACCTCCGGTATTTCTGCTCATGACCGGTCAAAAACCATCCAGGCGCTGATAGACCCAACTACCAAACCTGAAGATCTGGGCCGGCCGGGACATATATTTCCCCTGCGGGCAAAAAGAGGGGGTGTTTTACGCCGGGCAGGGCATACAGAAGCTGGCAATGACCTGGCCCGTTTGGCTGGTTTTGAACCTGCCAGCGTACTGGTAGAGATCATGAATGATGATGGTTCCATGGCCAGGTTGCCCGAGTTGGAAGAAATTGCTAAAAAATTCGATCTGAAACTGATTTCCATAAAAGATCTGATTGAATATCGCCTGAAAACCGATTCGCTGATCGAAGAGATCGTACGGGTTGATATGCCTACCAAATATGGCAATTTTAAACTGATTGCCTTCAATGAGAAGGGCACTACAAATGAGCACCTGGCGCTTATTAAAGGTGAGTGGCAGAAAGACGAGCCAGTGCTGGTAAGGGTGCACTCATCCTGTTTTACCGGTGATATTCTTGGTTCTATGCGTTGCGATTGTGGTGAACAATTGCATTCGGCCATGCAACAGGTAGAAAAAGAAGGTAAAGGTGTGATATTATATATGAACCAGGAGGGCCGGGGTATTGGCCTGGTAAATAAATTAAAAGCCTACAAATTACAGGAAAGTGGTTTTGATACCGTAGAAGCGAATTTACACCTGGGTTTCCCCATGGATAAACGTGATTATGGTATTGGCGCCCAAATATTGCGTTCCCTGGGCATTTCCAAATTGCGTTTGTTGAGCAATAACCCACGGAAACGCGCTGGTTTGCTGGGGTATGGGTTAGAAATTGTAGACGCTGTACCTATTGAAATAGTGCCAAACCCGCATAACGAAAAATACCTCACTACCAAAAGAGATAAGCTGGGTCACGAGATCCTGAAGAAATAATTGGTTGAGCCGTTTTTTATAAATTCCGGAGGACTTGATTTTATGTCATCCGCCAACTGGCGGATGGCATTTTTTTTAGTTACTGCCGCTATCTGCGCGGGAAGAATCATTTACAAGTGGGGGTCTGATCTTTTTCTTTTTTTCTGCTGTACGCCACAGATCGCCCAGGTGTTCAAAGTCGCGCCGGTAGCTGATACTGGCGCCAGAGCGGTTTTGGCGGGCGCCGGTTCCATACATGTAATTGTAAGAGTCGCGGTAAAAGAAGGTGAGCACCAGTTTTCCGTCCTGCCGTATTTTCCAATCTGCAGAAATATCGGGTAAAAATTGCAGGTTTTTGGTGGCCTGTACCTGTTGGGTTGATAAACCAAAGTCAACTGCGCTGCCAAAAGTGAACGTAAGCCGCTCATTCAGGAAGCTTTTACCAATATTAAAATTGAGGTTGGTACGGTCGATATTCAACTTGCTGCGGTCGATATTGTCAACCAGGTTACTCCCATTGTACAGTTGGGCATTGAAGTTGACCTTAATACTTTTATCGTTGAACAGCTTTTGGAAGATGCTGGAAAACTGTTTGCTGAGGGCGCTTGACAGCACACCGGAAATACTGTTTACCACCACTCCGCTGAGAACCCCACCTACTAAACCGGATTGATTGGTAGATGTACTAACCGGGCCGAAGCTGTTGAATACGATCAGGAAGGCTACTTGCTTATTCAGTTCATTCTGGTCGCGTTGTATCAATTGCAAAATGGCCAACGCATCCGGATCGTCTTTTAACGGGCTGTTCGCCGGTAATTCAATCTCGAACTGGATATCGGGTTTCATAAGGCTTTTGGTGAGCATGGCTACCACAATTACCTTACCCCGGTATTTGCGCACATTGGAGTTGGCATTGGTAACGGCCTCCGTTGCCAGGTCGCTAAAGCGTACGTCATCTGCCTCGTATTCTGCATCGATATCGATAGTGGCATCGTATGGGTTGCCCCGCCATTGAATATAATTACCCGTATTCTCCCGCAATTTAAAAGGCTTGCGTAGCAGGGATTGGAAATTAAAATTGTAATTACCGCGGTCTATGTCGTACCGGCCGGTAATGCTGAAATTGCCATCGGTACCGGTTGCCATTTTAAGGTTGCCATGCCCGATAGCCTGTATGATATCGCCGGTTAATTCATCGAGGATCACATACATTTTGGCATAGTTGTTTGCCGTTACATCGAGCGATACATGCAGGTTACTGGCGTCAGTGCTGCGCTGTGCTTTCATTTCACTACCGTATTGCTTCCATACCACAAAATTGGCCTGTCCGCTTTCACGACCGCTTTGTGAACGAATATACAGCGAGGAACTATCTGCCGGTTCGCCGCGAACATCCAGCCGCATGTTTTCCAATGGCCCTTTAAAGGTAGCATTCGCTTTTGCGAACAGGGTACCGAAGAATGGGTCTTTACTTGTATTGGGTGTATTTAGCACCTGCAGCTTATTGGTATTAAAAGCAAAATCAAAATACAGGTCGTCAAAAGCCTGGTGTTTTAAAATGCCTTTTGAAATATGGCCGGTATTGCCAAACTGATCTTTGAAAGCAAAAGAACCAAAATCGATAGCGCCATCTTTAAATTCAAAAACTGCCGATGGTATTTTATACAATACATTGGTATAGATCACCCGCAGTTCGCCATTGCGCAGCTGCATACGACCCAGGTACTTCAGGTTATCGGGTGGACCTACGATGCGCAATTGTCCGCTAGCCTGTCCATTCAGATCAGAGAAAACGCCTGACAGGTATTTATCGAGCAGTTTGATCTTTGTATCCCTGAAATTACCGGTTATATCGAGGGGGTTTATATTGGCCGTGTCAGACAAATTATACGATCCGTTCAGATCGAAATTGTATTGGTCGTTTTCTGAAATGGCGCCAAAATTCACTTTGCCCGAACGCTGACTGTAGTTGGCATTCAGTTGCAGTTTACCTATGGAATCGTTATCGAGTCGGAACATTTCCGCTTCACCGGCCAGGTCTACCTGCAGTTTACCGAATGGATCAATAATGTCGGCGGTAGCAGTCAGCAAACCTTCAAGGCGGTTATCGGTAACTACATAAGGCGCAAAGTCGCCGATATTTACTTTTTTCAGTTCTACTTTAATGTCGTTGGTATTCCCTATGTCGGAGGGATGTGTGGTAACCAGTATTTCCTGCTGGCCGTTATAAATTTTTACGCCATCTGCCGATACCAGTTCTTTACTCAACACCAGTTCGCCGTTCTTTTCAACTGTCCAGTTTTTACCATTCATGTCAAAGTTCGACTGGTTGAAAGTGATACGCACACCCGTTGGCATTGTTTGCACGCGGGCGGCAATGTCGGCCGAGTTGAGGGTTTGATTGGCGGATGTTTTTAATTGCACCAGTGACATATCATTCGCTGATCTTATCCGTAGGTCGGTGCCCGGAAAATGCAGACTATCATTAATGTACACATCGGCAATGGAGCTGGTCAATGCCAGTGTATCATAGTTGCCGGTCCCTTTCAGATTTACATTATAAAAGAAAATGTTCTTATAGCTGAACTGTGGTATTTCTGCATTCAGGTCGAGCTGGTTTTCTTTGCTGTTGATATGACCGGTGACGGTGCTGTAATTAAACCCGCTGAGGTTTTTATCAATAAAGCTCATGTATTCATCCACCTTTTTGGTGGTAAATACAAAGCTGAAGTTTTCGTTCTTCGGTGTTGTTTGCGGCGGCTCAACATAGCTGGGGTAATATTTATTCAGGAAAGACTTTACCGCGGCGGGCAGATCCCTGATGGAGAATTCTCCTACTAAAGCGCCATCAAATTCATTACTAACCACTTTAATAACTTTGTTATTACCCATGGCTTTTGATTCAATACTTAATGAATCGAACGAAAGCGGTTTGCTGTTTCTTAGCACGGAGGCTTCGTAAATGCGGGCTGTACCCAGAAAGTTGTCGATATTGCTGCCGGTAAAGTTCATCCTGAACTTACCTTTTACTTCAATACTATCGCGGGTTAATTTTACATTCCTGAGATCGGCCTTGCTGATCTCGGCATCGAAATTAAAGGTTGGTACTTTTTGGCTGAAGTCGACCAACCCGTTCAGGCGGGCTGTTAAGTTGGGATCATTGCTGATCAATTCTCCATTGAAAAGGCGTTTGGCAACCGTTCCCTTTACCACAATGTTCTGGTAGTTATAATTATTCACCTCCAGTGAGCGGATGTTACCATCCAGTTTGGCGTTCAGCGTACTGGCTTTGAGGCCACGGCCGTTTACCGAACCGGTGAAGTTTATTTTACCCACCTGCGGCGCATCTACAAATTCTCCCAGGGCAAAAGACCGGGTTTCTATACCACCGGTATAAATGGTTGGGCCATTATCCGGAAATTTCATATTCACGTCGGTTACAATAACACCCAGTTTTGTTTCAATGGTACCGTAGGTTACAAAGTCTTTTATAAAGCCGGTGAAGTTGCCTCTGAAACGCAGGTATTCGAGTTTATCGAGCCTCGGTTGTTTAAATTCTTTTAGATCGGGAATGATGGTGATCGCATCGCGATAGGTGGTCCTGAATTCATTGGCTTCAAAGTCGATGTAGGTTTTATCGATGTTGGTAAGGCTGTTAAGCCGGATGTTACCATTGAGGTAGGTGTCTTTGCCGGCTTCAATGACCAGCTTGCGGGCGCTCAGGCTTTCAAGAGAGCCTTTTACCTTACCGGTAATGCGTATTTCTTTTTTCCAGGCCTGCAGCTCAGGGGCAAAGTAGGCAATATCGTCGCTGTTTAGTACGGCATTCGTAAAGTCGCCTTCCATGCGTACTTTGGTCTCAAAATCGCTCATGTCGTCGAATGTGGCATACCGCATGGCGAAAAAGTTCTGCAGGCGGCTGCGATTCGTTTGAATATCCAGGCGGGCAAATTCCATTGCCTCCGGATGCCAGGTAACGCGGGCGTTTAGTTTTTTAACAACCAGTCCGCTGCGTTCTTTGGTAGAAAGCCGTAAGTCAGCAGTTAACGTATCCTGCTTAAAAGTCAGTTTATTGAATACTGCGTTGATGTCGGAAAAAAGAATATGGTTGCCGTCGAAATGATCATAAGGCTTCCGGTCTGTATATACATCGTTGTAAAAAGTACCTTTTTCAAGGGTGAGCTTGTTTACTGCAATATCCCAGTTGCCTGGATTCCAGCGCAGGTTTTTGGGATCGTTTATGATGGCGGCGGTATCGTTTTTCGGCCGTAGCGAATCGGGCCGGTTGCCGGTATAATTATAAATGGCAAAAACCGGTTTGTCGATTTCGATTTCGTTTATATGGGCTACCCTTTTCTTTAGATTGATCTCCTCGGCATTTACATCCATGTTGCCTACATGCAAGGTCATATTTTCACCACGCCAGCCATCCAGCTGCATCAGCTTTACGTTGTGGAACTCAATTTTTTCGAGGTCGAGGTCAATATCGTCCTGCTTTTTAACCTGTTGTTTTTTGGGACTGCTGAAATAGGCTGCCAGAAAGTGGTAGTTCCAGGTGCTGTCGCTGCGTTGCAGGTGAATGAGCGCATCATCGAGGCCGATATAACTCAGAACGACCCGATCTTTGAGGAAGAACCAGTCGGTGATATTCACTTTTACGGCGCCGGCATACAAAAGGGTGTCGTTGTGCTGATCGTTCACCAACGTGCCTTCCAGCACCATTTTATTGAATAAAGCGAAATCAACATGTTTGATACGAACGGTAGCGTGAAGATTTTTGGAAAGCTTGCTGGTAACCTGTTTTACCAACCAGTTTTGGACCAGGGAGGTTTGAATTGCCAACCAGGCTAATATGATCAGGCCGATCAATACCAGCAGAACGGTCCGGGATATTTTCCAAAACTTTCTCAGGGTTGGAGCATATTAAATGTAAAAGTAATAAAACCAATGTCTTTCTTGCGCAAAATCAATACCAATGAATTGTTTTTGAGCAACTTTCCGGTGTCTTTAACATAGTTAGAAACGTATAAAACGCTTACCGCTGTATTGTACATACGTAAAATGAATATGAAGGTTGGTTATTTCATTGGTTTTTAACGAATAATTCTGGTAAATGGTTCAAAAAAGGTAAACGGGGTAAATTGGTTGTTTGGGCCAGGGAAGGAAAACAGTATGAAGGCGTTAAGTTACTCAAAAGAAGGCTAAGTTCAAATAGGGGGAGTGGGTAAATCTATTAGGCTTCAGACTGCAAGCGAGGTGCTTGCATGGTTTGCTACCGTAAGCTGGTAACCTACAGCTTATTTTTCTTCACTTCAATTTTTTCATCGAATTGTTTGCCAGCAGGGATTTTATTTGGGAAATGGCAATTTCATTGAGTTGCTGAAGCCGTTGAGATTGGGGAAGTTCCTGGCGCAATAATACAGCATTGATGCTTTCGAGGTTGCTGAGCACGACCAATTGTTCCAGTGTAGCTTCATCCCGAATATTTCCAGCCTTCCCGGGATTTTCCTTACGCCATTCTGCGGCAGTTTTTCCAAAAAGAGCCATGTTTAACAGGTCGGCTTCGCTGGCATAAATACCTCCGGTTTGCTGACGGGTGAGCTGTGGTGGTATCAGCGTTTCTTTAATGGCATCAGTATGTATCCGGTAATTTATTTTTGACAGGGTGCGTTGCAGGTTCCATTCCAACTGATGAGTCTTGTTCTCTTCATCTTTTAGCCGTTGAAACTCTTTAATGAGGTATAATTTAAACTCGGCGCTAAGCCAGCTTCCGAATTCAAAGGCAATGTCTTTGTGGGCGTAGGTGCCGCTATTATATCGCCCTGCTTTGGCAAGGATGCCGATGGCGTTAGTTGCGTCGATCCATTTTCTGGGTGAAAGGGCAAAGCTATTTAAACCAGCCTGTTTTTTAACCCTATCGAATTCGATAGGGTTAAAATCCGGGTTATATATTAATTCCCATATGCCTAGAAATTCAATGGTATTACGGTTGCGTAACCAATTGTATATAATGATCTCTCCGCCAAATGGTTTCACCATATCGGTCAACGATATATAGTCCTGCTGATTTACTTCAATGATCTTAACAGATGTTTCTTTTACTACAATAACTTTATTGCTAGGCATATTACTAATTATTTTAGTAGTATGAAAGTACAACAAAGTAGGATATGCGCCGATTGATATTAATCAAAAAATAGTGTACAAGTGAGTGAAAATGTGTACTTAATGCGGTGTATTGCTGAATTCAATTATGCAGCTTGTTTGCTATTGCCTGTTGATATTCGCCGGGTCTTTCACCCCATCACTTTGATTATAAACCTCCGATTTTCCTTTTTCGATCGACAGGTTTTGCCAGCTTGCATCTTTGATTATTTTACCGATGTACAGGATCTGCCCAATATGATGGGGGTAATGGGCCAACTGCCGGTTAATGGCATCTATAACTGATAATGGCTCTTCCCTGATATAAACCGTTTTTAACAGATCGTGTTCTGTTAGTGGTGTAAGCGCGTTCAAAAAGCAGTCCCAGCCTTTTTCCCACAATTCAACCAGTTGCTGTTTGGAATAATTGTGCACTTCAAATTCATCATCCCGCAAGCGCCAGGTCTTTTCCCCATCTTCGGTTAAGAAGTTGGTCCAGCGGCTGAGCATATTACCTGATACATGCTGAATGATAACCGCAATGCTGTTACACGTATTATTGGGCGAAAAATGAAAATCGGCATCTGTCAACTGATCAAATGTTTTTTCACCCAACGATTTATAATAGCGCAATCGCTTGATGGCGGTTTGCAAAAACTCGGTTCCCAATGAGGAGATCATAATTGGAAATTTATTGCAAGGTAATAAGTTCGTAAGTAATTGAATTGGCCGGGATTTCAGGCATTCGCCATTCAAATCGGTCATTCCTGAGGGCAGGCAAAAAAAATATTCGATGGTAAATTTTTTTTGCCTGCGTCAGAAAAAGAGTTTTTGCGTCACTTAAAATTTTTTTGAGCTCAGAACTTTTTAGTCGATATCCTTAATTGCACTTTGGATATCCAAAGCTCTATTGCAGACCCATTTTGTTCTTTTTCTGTATCACTTAATTTCTTTTCAGACCCATTTTAAAAATTATGCGATCATAAAATTTGTTTTCTGCACCATTTCAATAATTATACGACCATATAATTTCATTGCGGCACCCCAAAAAATAAACAGGGCCTAATTACTTTTTTTCTGACGCATGTATAAAATTAGATAGTTCTACAATCGCATTTTGCCATCGTAAAAAGATCAAAATGATCACAAAATTTTCTTTCTAACCCCCTTTAAAGAATAACATGGTCATTAAAAGCTATTAAATGGTTGTTCAAAAGAGTAAACAGGTCCATCAAAAAGATTAAACGGTCCCTGAAAAGAGCTAAGCACAGGGTCAAAGAAGTAAAACGGTCATTTAAAAGATCAGAAGGGCCTGAAAAAATTCCTGGCCGGCCGGAAAATAATTAACAAATTAAGAACTCAATACCCCGCCGCTGCATCATCGCCTCTGCCGTCGGCTATGGCTTCAAAGGACCCATCGGGTTCAATGCGTATTACTTCAGTACGGCCAATGGAGCCGCGCTGGGTTACTTTATAGCCCATTTGCTGCAACTGTTGCCGTACGGTCTGTGGAAATGTCGCTTCCACGAATATTTCATCGGGCAGCCATTGATGGTGGAATTTGGGTTTATTTACTGCATCTTCAGTGCTCATATTAAATTCCAGGATGTTAACCAGGGTTTGAAATACGGATGTAGTAATGGTGGTGCCGCCCGGTGTGCCCACCAGCAGGAATGGTTTATTTTCTTTTAAAACAATGGCCGGCGTCATAGAACTGAGCATGCGTTTACCCGGGGCTATGGCATTGGCATCGGCGCCTACGGCTCCATACAAATTGGGTACACCCGGTTTTACACTGAAATCATCCATTTCATTATTCAATAAAAAGCCGGCTCCGGCTACTACTGTTTTGCTGCCATACCCCCCGTTTAGGGTAGTGGTCACTGATACGGCATTACCGTTCTTATCGTATACATTGAAATGCGTTGTTTCTTCACTTTCGGCGATAACACCGGCCTGGGTAGCCAGGCTGGTGCCGGCCGTTTGGGCGTTATAATCTTTCATTCTTTCCAAAGCATACGCCTTGCTGGAAAGCTTTTTCACAGGCACTTTGTAAAAATCAGCATCTCCCAGGAATTTAGCCCGGTCGGCATAGGCGCGGCGTTCTATTTCCGTCATCAATTGAACCGACTGGGTCGACTGAAAACCATATTGTTTCACCGGCCTATCTTCAATCATGTGCATCATCTGTGGCAACAGGATACCGCCGCTGCTTGGCAGCGGCATTGTGATTATTTTATAGCCCTTATAATCAAACACAACCGGCTCCCGTTCTTTGGCCTGGTAGTTTTTCAGGTCATCGTAGCTGATGATGCCGTTAGCCCGTTTCATTTCTTCAACGATCAGCCGGGCGGTTTCCCCTTCGTAAAAGCCTTTTTGGCCATTATCCCGAATGCGTTTTAACGTATTGGCCAGTTCTTTTTGTATCAGGGTGTCGCCGGCCTTCCAGCCGCCGGATTTTACAAAAACAGGTGGCACGGTATTGTATTTAATAAACGATTCTTTTGTACTGTTCAGGCTTTTGGCTTCTGATTCGGTTAATACAAATCCTTTTTCGGCCAGGTCAATAGCGGGCTGTATTAATTTTTTAAACGGCAGGTTGGCATATTTCATACAATCGAATAAACCCGCAATAGTGCCGGGAACACCTGCCGCCAGGTGGCCATTCTGACTTAAAGCCGTTTGCGCATTGCCCTGGCTATCGAGGTACATATCACGGTGTGCTGTAGCCGGTGCTTTCTCCCGGTAGTCGATCGTAACATTTGAGCCATTCGCCAACCGGATAACTGTAAACCCACCGCCACCGATATTGCCTGCACCGGGGTACACTACTGCCAGCGCAAGTTGCGTAGCAATAGTGGCGTCTATAGCATTACCGCCCTGTTTCATGATGGCAACACCGGTTTCACTGGCTAACGGATGTGCAGAAACAACGGCGCCGTTTACACCTGTTACCTTTTTTTGTATAGTATATTCATAGGGGTTAACCGGTAGCGACGTTGTCGAACGCGTGCCGGAACAAGCCGCAAATAGAATTACTAACGGGAACGAGTAAAAAATAGAAGCATTCATATTTTGAAATATCTTGAGTAGCTAAAATTAACAAACCAAAATTAGCTTCCGGTTTTTTTTATAATTGAGTTAAATGTTTTAATTTTAGAACACTAACAAAAACTGTTTACCGGGATCAAACCACATGAGCTTATGAGAATACGCATTTGTATACAGCGTCTTACATTCTTCTATTCATATCTATTACCATGTGTTTTGCGGGTTTTTGCATTTTCACTGTTATCAACACGGTCCAGATATATTATTTACCCATATATTCACGCAGACATTTCCTTTAATAACATTCCAGGCAGATAGTCACCCTGCCAGGTTTTAACCGATCACTGGCGCGAAGCTAATTTTGCGTCGTAATAAAAACTTAGTGGTCACATGAGAAAATAAAAGCATTTCACTACGGTGAAGTGCTTTTTTCGTTTTCCCCGTTTTAGTTACTTTCACAGTACATTTTTGTTATTATGAAGAAAGTTCCTGCATGCATGGCATTGTTTCTCATCACCAGTCTGGCTCTGGCACAGGTAAAATCACCCGATCAATTCCTGGGATATAAATTAGGTAGCCGGTATACGCCTCACTATAATATCGTGAATTATTGTAAGCAGGTAGCTGAAACGGCGCCCGATATGGTAAAACTGGAGCAATATGGAACTACCAATGAAGGCCGGCCTTTATTATTGTTATACGTAACATCGAGCGGGAACATGGAACGGCTGGAGGCCATCAGGCAAAACAACCTGCGGCTGGCAGGCATGACGCTGGACAAAATGGCGCCCGATGAAAAAGCGCCGGCCATTGTCTGGCTAAGCTATAATGTACATGGCAATGAAACTTCTTCTTCAGAAGCGGCCATGCTTACACTGTACGAGCTGGTAAACCCAGCCAATACCAAAGCAAAAGAATGGTTGCAGCATACCGTGGTTATTATCGATCCCTGTATTAATCCCGATGGCCGCGACCGGTATGTAAACTGGTTTAATTCGGTAGTAGGGGTACAACCCAATCCGCAACCCTATTCCCGGGAGCATGCAGAGCCCTGGCCCGGCGGCCGCCCCAATCACTATTATTTCGACCTGAACCGCGACTGGGCCTGGCAAACACAGGTAGAAACCCAACAACGCATTGTAAAATATAACCAGTGGCTGCCGCAGGTGCATGTTGATTATCATGAACAGGGGTATAATAATCCCTATTACTTTGCACCGGCTGCCGAGCCTTATCACGAAGTGATCACCGGGTGGCAGCGTGATTTTCAAACCACCATCGGTAAAAACAATGCGAAGTATTTTGACCAGCACGGCTGGTTGTTTTTCACCAAAGAACGGTTCGATCTTTTCTACCCCAGCTATGGCGATACCTATCCTTTATATAAAGGCGCTATTGGTATGACCTACGAACAGGGTGGTCATAGCCGCGGTGGCGCTGCCGTCATTAACCGCGATGGCGATACGCTTACGTTGTGGGACCGGTTGTATCACCATTTCACCACGGGCATGAGCACTATTGAAGCCACTTCGCAAAATGCGGCTAAAGTGGTGCAGGAATTTAAAAAGTATTACGATAAAGCACGTACTTCACCGCCCGGTGAGTTTAAAGCCTATGTTGTGAAAGCCGATGAAGGGAATAAGATTGTACGATTGAAACAATTGCTCACCCGGAATAATATTGATTGGCTCAATGCCACCAACGTCAGCTATACCGGCACTAATTATTTTACCGGTAAAAATGGGATAGTAAAAACAGACAGCCACGATATTGTTATCAACACCAATCAACCCAATGCCAACCTGTTGAAGGTGCTTTTTGAAAGAAACTCCCATCTTAGCGACTCGGTTACTTATGACATTACCGCCTGGTCGGTTCCTTTTGTATATGGACTAACCACCTATGGATTAAACACCTATGTTACCGGATTATCAAAAGCGCGGGAAACAGATACGCCCCAAATAAAACACCTGAATGGAGAAAATAGTGTAGCCTGGCTAATTCGTTGGAATGGTTTGAACAGTGTGCAGTTCCTGAGTACGATCATGCAGCAGAAAGTAAAAGTGCGATATGCTGAACAACCGTTCAATGCTGGCAAAGAAGATTTTGACAAGGGTACCCTCATCATTACCCGTACCAGCAATCAGTCACTGGGTGCTTCGTTGGGTAATATAATAAATTCGGCAGCGCAGAAAGCAGGGATCAACTATACGACTGTTTCCTCTTCCTTTGTTGATAAAGGGTTTGATTTTGGTTCAGAGAAAGTGCATGGTATGCAGGCGCCTAAAATTGGTTTGCTTGCCGGTGAAGGCGTATCGTCTTTAGGCATGGGGGAGGTATGGCATTTTTTTGATGTGCAGATCGGTTATCCGGTAAACATCATCTGGACAAACGATCTTTCTAAAAGTATCCTGCGTGAACTGGATGTGCTGATCATGCCCGATGGAAATTATCGCTTTTTATCGGACCGGGGAATGAATGACGCGTTGAAAGACTGGGTGAGCAGTGGTGGCCGGTTGATTGCGCTGGAAAGTGCCGTGGCACAACTGGCGACTGCCGAATGGGGTATCAAGATCAAAAAAGGAGATGATGAAAAAAGCGATAAGGATGATAAAGACGATAAGAAAGAAGATTACAAACTACTGCGCCGGTATGAAAACCGGGAGCGGGATTTTATTCCCGGGTTTAATCCTGGTTCTATATATAAAGTTGAATTGGATAATTCGCACCCCCTCGCATTCGGTTATGATGATGCTTATTATACGCTGAAGCAGGATAATACCATTTACGAGTTTTTTAAAGAAATGGGTTGGAATGTGGGTGTGATCAAAAAAGACAACCAGGTCGCCGGCTTTGTTGGCTCAAAGCTGAAAGATAAACTGAAAGACGGGTTGCTGTTCGGCGTACAGGACGTAGGGCGGGGAAATGTTATTTATCTGGCCGATGATCCCCTGTTCAGAAGCTTTTGGGAGAACGGCAAACTGCTGTTCAGTAATGCGGTGTTTATGGTAGGGCAGTAGGGCTAACAGGCAATGGGCAACACGCAATTGGCAATTCGACATGAATCATTGCATATTGCACCTTGCCAATTGATTTAATCGTGTTAAAATTTACAAGCGGATTGGCACACTCCTCCGCAATGCGTTATTTTGCCCCCGGTTTCAGCTCAAAACTATAAGAATGAAACGTCCATGACAAAATTTTCGTTAAAACCCTTCAGGGAAATGAAAATTTTGTCATGGTAAGTTCCATCTGGCTAAAGAAAAATAATTATTTTCAGATGAATGAATTTTACCCAGGTCGGTTACTGGTATTGATTGCTTTGCTGTTTGTTCTGCCAGTATCGGCACAAACGCCCCCTGCATCTACCTCGGCCGATATCTTCCTGCAATTAAAGAAACTCAAAGTATTAGGATCTGTATTATATATAGCCGCACATCCTGATGATGAAAATACCCGTTTACTCGCATGGCTTGCCCGGGAGCGATTATACCGGACAGGTTATTTATCATTGACGCGTGGTGATGGCGGCCAGAACCTCATTGGCGACGAACAGGGTATTGACCTGGGGTTAATACGCACCCAGGAACTACTCGCTGCGCGACGTACAGATGGTGCCGAGCAGTTTTTCAGCCGCGCTTTTGATTTTGGGTTCAGCAAAAGCACCGATGAGGCCATGGAAAAATGGGGCAAAGAGAAAGTGCTGAGCGATGCGGTTTGGATCATCCGAAAATTTCAACCCGATATCATCATTACCCGCTTTCCTGAAGACAGCCGGGCCGGTCACGGACATCATTCCGCTTCCGCGGTGGTTGCCCACGAAGCGTTTCGCGCGGCAGCCGACCCCAATCGCTTCCCCGAACAATTCAAATACGGCGTACAACCCTGGAAGGTAAAACGTATCATGTGGAATACATTCAATTTCGGCAGTACAAATACCACCAGCAGCGATCAATTGAAAATAGATGTAGGCGGTTACAATGCCCTGGTGGGTAAAAGTTATGGTGAAATAGCTGCGGAGAGTCGAAGCCAACATAAAAGCCAGGGTTTTGGTGTGCCCGCCAGCAGAGGTGCACAATTGGAATATTTTTCGTTCACTGAAGGCGATACCCCGCAAAGCGACCTCATGGACGGCGTAAACATGAGTTGGTCAAAGATGGAAGGTGGTAGTGCCATAGATACCATGATAGATGAAATCCTGAAAAACTATTCTCTGGGCAATCCCGAAAACTCCGTTCCCGCCCTGGTGAACTTGTATAAAACCATACAGGGATTAAAAGATAGTAACTGGAAGAAGCAAAAGCAGGAAGAAGTACAACGGCTGATTGAACAATGCAGCGGATTGTGGCTTGAAGCTACAACCGGCAATGAACTGGCCGTAGAGGGTGATTCCATAAAAGTTAATATCGCTATCAATAACCGGTTGGGTGTACCCATACAATTGAACAAGATCAACCTCGATGTACTGGACACTACGCTGGCTATGAACCTCGAAAAGAACCGGAATGTAACCCTGCAGAGAACATTTTATGTGTTTACTACCAAGCCGATATCACAACCTTACTGGCTCGAACAAAAGATGAGCGAAGGTTCTTTTAATGTAAATGATCAGTTATTAATAGGTAAGCCGCAGAACGAACCGGCATACCAGGCCCAGTTCCACCTGGTGATTGCCGGGCAACCGTTCACTTTTATAAAGCCGGTACAATACAAACATACCGATCCGGTGAAAGGTGAATTGTACCAGCCAGTGGTTGTAGTGCCTTCTTCTACGGTTACCACCGAACCCAGCGTCATCATCTTTCGCAAAAATGAAAAGCAAAGCGCCGAAGTAGCCATTACGGTAACGGCCAATAAACGATTTACCGGTTATAAAGCCAAAATATCAAAGCGGCTTACGTACGATAACAGCACGAAGACCGATAGCAACTTCACTATGCAACCCGGCATGCAACGGCAATATATATTTGCGATAGACAATGCCATGCTAAAGGATAAAGAGCAGGATTTTGTGCAGGCCTTTGTTGAATTGAAAAATGGTTCAGAAGAACAGCCGGCTTATTTGAACCTGAACAATATCCGCTACGATCATATTCCGAACATTCAATATTTTTACCAGGATGCCATCAAGGTGTTGAATATAGATATTAAGACCGTTGGCAAAAAGATCGGTTATATTGAAGGTGCAGGTGATAAGGTTACCATTGCATTACAGCAAATGGGTTACGAGGTAACCATATTAAAGGAAAAGGATATTACGCCTTTCATGTTAAAGCAGTTTGATGCAGTGATCACCGGTGTGCGGGCGTATAATGTACATGATTACCTGGAAGGGAAACACGATGTATTGATGGATTATGTAAAGAACGGCGGTAACCTTATCGTTCAATATAATACCAGTAATTTTATCAGTTCGGTAACTGCCAAAATAGGGCCTTATCCTTTTGCTATCTCACGCAACCGTGTTACGGACGAAACGGCTACAGTGAACTTCCTGTTACCCAACCATCCTGTATTAAACTATCCTAATAAGATCACCGCAAAAGATTTTAACAACTGGGTGCAGGAGCGGGGTATTTATTTTGCCGACCAGTTAGATTCCACTTATGAAGCCCCGTTATCGATGGCCGATCCGAATGAAAAAGAACAGAAAGGCAGCCTGATCATTGCCAATTATGGTAAAGGAAAATTTGTTTATACCGGCCTGGTGTTCTTTCGCGAATTACCTGCAGGCATACCAGGTGCATACCGGTTACTGGCTAATATCATTGCATTAAATAAAAAGAAAGGATTTTAGATGGCCCCTTTATCAAAACGTGAATGGTTCTTCATATTAGCTATAGTTATTGGTCTCATTTTAGGGAAACTGATCAAGAAAGTAACGCTGGGAATGGCATTGGGATTATTACTGGCATTTATGGCAGTCATGATCTTTTCGAAGAAAAAGAAATAACACCTCAAATTCATACGCATGTCACCGGTTGAGAAAGAACAAATTCCTGTCTTTAAAAAATGGCGGCATTGGTACTGGCTGGTGATGGGCTTTCAGATATTGCTGGCAGTTCTATTTTATCTTTTTACTAAACACTACGCATGAATTTTTCCTGGTTAGACTGGATCGTATTGGTGTTCACCTTATTACTCATTGTTGTGTATGGGGTGTATCGCAGCCGTACGTCTAAAAACCTGGAAGGATATTTTTTAAGTGACCGGCAAATGCCCTGGTGGCTGGTACTGCTAAGCATCATGGGCACACAGGCCAGCGCCATCACATTTTTAACGGCGCCGGGTCAGGCCTATAGCGATGGAATGCGATTTGTGCAATATTATTTCGGGCTGCCATTTGCCATGGTGGTCGTGTGTATAACGGTTGTGCCTCTCTTTCACCGGTTAAAGCTTTTTACCGCATACGAATACCTTGAACAACGGTTTGATGTAAAAACACGATTGTTCACTTCCTCCCTGTTTCTGGTGTCGCGTGGGATATCAACGGGAATAAGCATACTCGCACCCTCAATTATATTACATAGTATGTTGGGTTGGGATATTACCTACACGAATTTATTCATGGGCGGGTTGCTGATCATTTACACCGTGAGCGGGGGCGCCAAAGCGGTAGCCTATACCCAGCAATTACAGGTCATTATTATTTATGCAGCCATGTTCATGGCGGCCTGGTGGGCCATAAAAATGCTTCCGCCGGGAATTGGTTTAACGGAAGCGTTACACATTGGCGGCAAGTCGGGTAAGATGAATGTAATTACCTCGGGGATGACAGAACATGGGTTCGACTGGAAAGACCGGTATAATATCTGGAGCGGCGTAATTGGCGGTTTCTTTTTATCACTGAGCTATTTTGGAGCCGATCAAAGCCAGGTTGGCCGTTATTTAACAGCCCGAACCGAACAACAGAGCAAGATCGGGTTATTGGTAAATGGATTGGTAAAAGTTCCTTTGCAGTTTTTTATATTATTGATCGGCGTTTTTCTTTTTGCATTTTACCAGTTTAATAAAGCGCCTGCTTATTTTAACCTGGCACAGGAAAAGACTTTACAACAAAGTGCAAACGCCGGCGAATATGCAGCAGCCACCCAACAATTTCAAAAGGTACAGGACGAAAAAAGAAATACCGTAACAGCGCTTGGCCAGGCGCTGCAACAACATGACCAGCCCGTTATTGACCAGTTACGCACCCAATTGCAACAACAGCAGCAACAGGCCGGAGTGGTACGGGATTCAATCAGGAATATCGTTAAGAAAACGATTCCCGCCAGTGATGGAAATGATACCAACTATATCTTTCTGCGGTTTGTAGGAGATGCTTTACCGAATGGGCTGGTAGGGTTGATCATTGCCGTTATTTTCCTGGCCTCCTGGAGCAGCATTGCTGCCGCATTAAACTCATTGGCCTCCTGTACCATGATAGATTTTCACAGACGCCTGTCAAGATCTGAAACTACCCCATTAAAGGAATATCGCTGGTCGCAGATATATACCCTGGTGTGGGGTGTATTTTGTATAATAGTGGCACAGTTTAGTTATAACCTGGGCAATAGTTTAATAGAGGCGGTTAATATCCTGGGGTCCTGGTTCTATGGAACCATATTGGGTATTTTCATGATTGCCTTGTATATAAAAAGAATAGGCGGACATGCCGTTTTTATTGCCGCTATTCTTTCAGAAGCACTTGTTCTTATCGTTTATAGCCTCGATATCCTGTCTTTTTTGTGGTTGAACGTAGTTGGTGCTGTTGGGGTAGTACTGTTCGCCGGATTGATACAGGTGATCTTTTTCGGAAAAAGCGAAAAGGTTAAACAACTACCTGCCCTGGAGAAATAGTGACCAGTTGCCGGTTCTGTCAATAACGCCGTAGTTACTAATTGTAATTTGTAAGTCGCTTATTGGTGCACCGGTATCAGACAAAAGCTAACATTTTCACTTGTTTATGGGTCGCTTTTTCACCCCTTTAGGGGGTAGGGGAGAGTACTAGTTCCATTTGAATATTGCACCGCTCATACGGGGAGGCATGACCTACCACTCTTTGAAACCCTAATTTGTGATACAGGTTAATGGCAGGTTGCAGTATCGTATTACTTTCGAGGTATAATTTTTTAACGCCCAGTGACCTGGCTTTATCAATAATTGCCTTGCCCAAAAGCCAGCCGATGTTTTTACCCTGTGCCGCCGGCGACACCGCCATCTTGGCCATTTCATATTCATACACCGGATCGTCCATTTTAATGAGTGCGCAAACCCCCACCGGTTCATTATTGTATAAAGCCACCAGGATATACCCGCCTTTGGCGATGATATTTTTCTGTGGATTGTCCAGCGCTTTGTGATCTGCCGTTTCCATTTTAAAATATTTCGAGATCCATTCTTCATTCAAACGCTTAAAAGCTTCCAGGTAGGCAGGTTTGTAATCGACGATCTGTACATCGCGGCTTTCCCGTAGTTTTTTTTGTTCCTGCACCCTGCGCATTAATGATTTCTGGTTTAATAAAAACTCCCATTCTTCAATCGCTTTCCATAGATCGTACCGGGTTTGCGATAAAGCATCTTCAATGGCATTGGTGACATCAATATATTGCGGAGCAATATTAGCTACTACCTCTTTGCCTTTTTTTGAAAGACCAATCACATTTTTACGGCCATCGAGCTTATCTTTTTTTTCTATTACAATGCCTTGCTTTACCATTTCCCTGATGATGGTGCTCACCGATGGGTGCGAATGACCGATCTCTTCGGCAATAGCAGTAATTGTTTTATCCTGTCCCTGCGACAGGGCATGAAAAACCGGGAACCATTTTGGCTGTAAGGCTACATTGTACATCTTATATACCTGGCTGGCATCCTCTGTTAATTGTTCGCTTAATCTGCGTAACCGGCTACCCAGCGCCATCTTGCCCGCGTTGCTGTAGAAGTCCATTGTTTAAGTAGTTATGTAATTAGTTACGTAATTTAGCACATTCTTATTTTCCGGCAAAAAAATAATAGGTGAATTGTACGCATATCGCACAAAAAAAGCGAGACCGTTGGGCCTCGCTTCTGTTATTTCGTAATAACGATCACTATTTCAATGTGGTCAGCAGCTTTTGATTCAGGGCTACATAATCATCGTTCTTGGCTTCTTTGGCCAGCTCGATTGATTTATTGGCAGATTCAATAGCATCCTGCTTTTTGCCCAGTTTAGCCAGGCAATTCGCACGCTGGTGTAATACCCAGAAAGCTTTAGGGTTTTGCTCTGCTGCTTTATTAAACCAATCCAAAGCCTGGTTCAGGTCTTTACCATTTTCCATATAATACATCGCAGCGGAGAAGTAAGGATGATCCTTTTTATCTTCCTTTTTCATCAGCTCGCTGATCTGCGTCATTACTTTAGCGTCGATTTCAGTAGTAATGGGAAGAGCAACATCCGTTTGATCCCACATCATATGCAATTCAATGCTGGTTGGTTTTACATTGGCGAATTGCATGGTAAAGGTTTCAAACTTGCTTTTCAACGCCTGGGGTTTGGCCTGTACACGCACCACGTCGCTTTCCTGTTTGTAAGCAGCAGGTGAGGTAACATCCAGTTGTTTGGTAATGATGATGGTCCAGGCATTCTTATCGGGCATGGTTAATAAACCATATTTACCGGCAGGTATTTTTGTGCCGCCTATAATTACCTCATCAGCAAAGGTCAGCGTGGTAGCCTGGTTTGCCCCGGTACGCCATACTTTACCAAAAGGAACCAGGTCGCCAAATACTTTACGGCCTTTAATATTTGGACGGGAATACGACAGTTCAATAGAACCCAGGCCAAAATCCTGTTTAATGTTTTGTGTACTGGATGGCGCAGGCGTTTTTAATTGTTGCGCCTCAATGGCACCCGTGAAAGCAAGCAAATATGCAGTAAACAATAATGTCTTTCTCATGACGAACAATTTTGGGGCGAAAGTAAGACATTAAAGGAATGCGTTGTGAGAATGTTGGATGAACGGAACATTAATTAAAATCGTACCATAACCGTTATCCGTGCTTTGCGTCCTTTCGACAGTTTCCAGGCTGGGCCTTGTGTGATAAGCCGGATGGCCTCGTCATCATATGTTTTTGAGAGGGACTGTTCTATTTTGAAATCGGATAATGTACCTTTTTTATTTACCTGAAAGGATACTACTACATGGCCGGTGTTTGCCTGACCAGCTATTATACTTTTATTTTTTTCAAGATATTGATCAAACGCAGCCCAGCCGTTTACAGGCTCTGCATCATGTACCATAGTGCTGGGATAATTACTGCGGCCGAGCGCTACTTTTTTCCCTTTTATGTCATTGACCACAGGCTTATTCAAGGCGGCATTGGCCGGTTGCAATTGCAGCTGGTTCATGGCTGCATTATTTTGTAGCCTGAAGTTTTGCGTGCCGTAACCTGTAACGTTTACCGCTACATCTACTACAGAATCCGTCACGGGAATTTTAAAGAAACCGGTTTTATCGGTAATGATATTATTGTTGTTTTTGGTTATCTGTACGTAGGCATTGGCTACAGGGTTGTTATTGAGATCGGTTACCTGGCCTTTGATAACGCCCGACAGATTATTATTAAGGTTATTATTATAGCCGTACGATCTTTTAGGGCTATCGTTTTTTGCGATCGTTATCAACTCAGTTTCCCGTGCTCTTTCCTGGGCCTTGTCGTCATCTGCTCTACGTGCTTTCATTAACGATTCAGGAACAGCTGCGGCTGGCGCGGAAGCGACTTCCTTTTTTTCGACAGCGATATCTTTAACGTTGGGTTTGGGTGAATCCCGGTAATTTGTGGCCTGTTTAATAGCATTGGTTTTCTGACGCACAATGTCAGATGAATTATCCGCCGTGAGCGGGGAAATCCGCTCCTCGTTCGAAACGGGCGGTACTGCACCTGAACGATCATTATAATATTTACCGGCATTTTTATTCACCACATCGTCCTGTGCTTTTTTTGAATCAGCACTCATTTTGTTCTTGTATGTACCACGTTGACTGGCTGTGGCATTAGCGGCTTTACCCTGTGCTGTAGTTGAATCGGTACTAACCGCCATTTCGTGGCTATCGGTAGAAGCTGGTGCTGGTGCCTGCTGCTGTGGTTGTATATCTTCCGTTTTGGCAATCACACTTTCGTTGATTTCTGCAGCATTATTAACCAGGCTATAGATCCAAACGCCGGTTATAAGCAATACCACGGCGGCGGCTACTGCCTGCCAGTACCGGAACGGCTTAAACGCCACTACTTTACCGGTTCCGGCTGTACGGGTTTGAAATTGTTGTTGTAGCTGCTGTAGTTGACCGGTAACAAGGGTTTCATCGTGATCTGCCAGGGCCTGTTGCATACCCTCGATGGCATCGGCCAGGAATGGATCATCCAGCGCCGCTTTTTCCATAGCGTGCATTTCCCGGGCAGATAGTTTCCCCTGCACATATCGTTGAATATCTGCCGCCGAATAATGAATAATATGTTCCTTATGATCGTTCACTGTAATTCTGTCCTTTTTAATTCCTTATTTCCACCTCTTCGCCCTTCTCCATACAAATCTTTAAATTACGCCTGCCATTCTGAATAAAACTGCGTACTTTATTCCAATCAATGCCGGTTGCTTCGGCAATTTCTTTATAACATTTGTTTTGCAGATAGAATAGTTCTACGGTTTTCTTCTGCTCTGTCGATAAGGTTTCCAAACAACGTTCCAGCTTTTGCAGGTTCTCTTCCTTCAACTGTATGCCATTCAGATGCACATCTTCTTCCAATTGCATACTGTCCGGATTAAATTCCGTTGTTTTTAGGTTTTTAGGCGTTCGCAACTGCATCAGGCAGTGGTTTTTAGCCAGGGTATACAGCCAGCTTTTAAAGTTTTCTACCTCGTGCCGGGGCAATTTGGCTACCAGTTCCTCAAATATCTGCATAACAGCATCTTTGGCCGTTTCAGGCTGCTTCAGGTACTTCAGGCAAACCCCGTATAAAAGGTCCATATATCGTTGAAAAAGAACGGCCAGCACATCCATATTCCGGGATGTACGAAAGAGGTTGACCAATTCCTTATCTGGCAACTCATTGGTTGGTATGTTCTTTAAAAATGCCACCGACGGCTAAAATTAACAAAAGATATAAAAACTGGCGTATGTATTTAATACAATGGGGGCTTCAAGGGCGGCCCTGTATAGGTTATTTTATTAATAAGACGATTCTTCGGCGTTTTGGTTGCAACGATGGCCCTGCTGAAGTTAGCTCACGGTCTGAAATATTTTAATGACTGTTTATGTAATTTTTTGAGTGGCTACATCCAGTATAGCAAATACTATCTGTATGCCTACACCTTTAAAATTGCACATACCCGAGCCCTGTCACGAGAACTGGCAAAATATGACGCAGCAGGAACAAGGGCGTTTTTGCGGATCATGTCAGAAAACAGTAGTTGATTTTAGCGTAATGACCGATAAAGAGATACTGGATTATTTTTCAAGATCCAGTCAGCATGTGTGCGGCCGGTTTGCAAACGACCAGCTGAATAAGGAGTTGCAGGTAACTGAGAAGAAGAAACGATTTTCCCTGGCTTACATCTGGAATATCATCCTGGCTACATTACTTATTACCGAGGCGAATGCACAGGTAAAACCAAAGCCTAAAAAGCCGGTTAAAGTTACTGTGCAGGAGCGAAGGACGATGGGCATCATTGCATATAAACCTGATGAACCTGTTGAAACTGTTATTCCTGTAACTATGAGCGGAACGATAGTGGATGCACAAAGTAACCAACCGGTTGTTGGCGCCAGTATAAGCATTAAAGGCGCTTCAGGCGGAACGATGGCAGATACATCAGGTATTTTCCGGTTAAAAGTTGAAAAGAAAGATCCCCTGGTGCTTGAGATTAGCGCTATTGGGTATGAAACACAAACCCGGGTGCTGGATGATTTAACCAACTGGCAGAAGATACAGGTATACCTGAAACCCGCTGCCAGCAAATTAGATGATGTGGTTGTTACTGCGTATGGTTACACGAAGGGCAGGATAATAATGGGTGGGGTTAGTTATGTTAAAAAAGTAAAAGTAGATACAGTAAAAAGATTTATCAATAACTGGATTCCCGTTGCACTGAAAAAGGATGTTAATTTATATCCCAACCCGGTAGTGCGTGGTAATAGCATACAGGTAAAACTGGCCTTACCCCAAGCCGGTGGTTATAAGCTTGAATTACTGAATGCCGCCGGACAGGTAATGATGGTACAGCCTTTATTAATGCAAACAAAAGAACAACAGATTGATCTGAATACACAGACAAACTGGAGTGCCGGCATATACTGGGTTCGCATTACATCGCCCGATACAAAAAATGTTTTCCAGGCTAAAGTGTTGGTGAAATAATTTTTCAACGAGTTGTTATGTTGTAATGAACCTGGTGTGTTTTATGGAATTTTATTCTCTGCTGCATCTAAATATTAAATAGCGTTTATGGCTGAAGCTATACAAATACATATACCCGAACCCTGTCATGAAAGCTGGCAAAGCATGACAACTAAAGAGCAGGGCCGCTTTTGCGGATCATGTCAGAAAATAGTGGTGGATTTTAGTGCTATGTCAGATAAGGAGTTGCTGAATTATATCTCCAATGCCAGTCAAAACTTGTGTGGGCGGTTTGCCCCTGATCAGTTGAATAAGGATCTAAAGGCAACCGAAAACAAGAAGCGATTCTCCTGGGCGTATGTCTGGAATGTATTACTGGCTACTTTTATGTTCACAGAATCATATGCGCAGGGTGAGCCGGTAATGAAGAAAAAGCCGGATGTGCAGCTTCCCGATCTGTCGCCAGGAATTAGGACCATTATGGTGAAGGAAAAGCACCAGCCCGGCACTACCAAACAACCAATTCCACGTATATTATCGATCAATAAACCTGATACTGCTACACCCGGCATCAGCACAATTGGTTATAAAGCCAAAACGCTGAATTTAGCTGAGAACACGTTCCCGCAAGCAGATGTAACAAATTTGTACCAGGAATTAACGGGAACTGTAGGCGCTTATGTAGTTGGTGTAAAAGTGCCAAAGAAAGAAAAGGTAAAAAGAGTGATCAATAACTGGACGCCTGCTGCTTTAAAAAAAGATATCAAAATATATCCCAACCCCATTACACGTGGTAACACTATTCAGGTTGACCTATCATTAAAACAAGCCGGCGAATACAAACTGGAATTAATGGATGTACAGGGGCGGGTGGTAGAAGTGCAAAAACTGGTGATGGCCTCAAAAACGCAAAAGGTCACGGTGCCCACACAGACTGGCTGGAGACCCGGTATTTACTACATACGCATTTCAGCACCTGGTATAAAAAATGTTTATCAGGGCAAAGTTGCCATACAATAATAATCCCTTTTCCATATAACACGGGTTCATTCAGTAGTAAATGAGGTAGTGATTATTTTCTATTTCATGGTTCTATACCGGTCGAGAGGCCGGTATTTTTTATTACTTAAACGCCGGATGAAATTGCTGCAACGTATCGCGTAAAAACTCACGGTCTAAATGCGTGTAAATTTCTGTGGTAGTGATACTTTCATGACCAAGCATTTCCTGTACGGCGCGGAGGTCGGCGCCGCCTTCTACCAGGTGGGTAGCAAAGGAATGACGAAAGGTATGCGGGGAGATGTTCTTCGTAATGCCTGCTTTTTTTACCAGGTCTTTCAACATTAAAAAGATCATTACCCGGGTGAGCTTGGCGCCTCGGCGGTTTAAAAAAAGGATGTCTTCATGCCCCTTTTTTACCGGCACATGTACGCGGATATCTTTTCTGTAAATCGTAATATATTTTATTGCCGATTCGCCGATTGGAACCAGCCGTTCTTTATCGCCCTTGCCAATTACCCTGATAAAATCCACATCGAAGTACAGGGCCGATAACTTCAGGTTCACGACCTCGCTTACCCGCAGTCCGCAACTATACATGGTTTCCAGGATGGCTTTATTCCGCCCGCCCTCCGGTTTGCTCAGGTCAATTTGGGCAATGATGTTTTCTATTTCTTCAAAAGTGAGTACATCGGGTAAGGCGCGTTTTAGTTTTGGCGCTTCCAGCAGGGTAGTAGGGTCTTTGGTGACAATGTTTTCAATAAGACAATATTTATAGAAAGAACGGATACCTGAAATAATGCGGGCCTGCGAAGAAGGCGTCATGCCCAGTTCGCCTATCCAGCGTATAAACTGTTGCAGGTCGGGCAGGGTTACATTGGCCGGACTTTGCACATTGTTCTTTTCCTGAAAGAACTGGGTGAGCTTTTCAATGTCGTGCAGATAAGCCTCCACTGAATTATCAGAAAGCGATTTCTCCAATTGTAAGAATGCCTTAAAGCCTTTTTTATACGGGTCCCACATAATATATTGTTGAAACGGTATTTCGTTATGTAAACAACGCCGCCAGCCGATATAAAATTTACTATATTCGTTGTTCAAAAATAAGGCATCCATATCTTTGCCCACTTTAAAAATCAACTGTCGACATGCTGCTTAGTCTTCGCAAGATGAAAAATAAGATGATCGCCAACCGTTCTGCTTTCAGAAGGTTTTTAACCAAACTGGAAAAAGATCCGCCCCGCGGGCTCGATACCCTGGCGGTACAAACGGATAAACTGGTATGGGGCGAAACCGATTGCCTGGCCTGCGCCAATTGCTGCAAAACCATGACGCCCACTTTCACCAATACAGATATTAAACGGATATCTGCCCATCTTGAGATGACTGAAGAGGCTTTTAAGAAAAAGTGGCTGAAGAAGGACCGCTCAGGCGATTGGGTAAATACCCGCCAGCCATGTCAGTTCTTAAATCTTACAGATAATAAATGCTCTATTTACGAAGTACGGCCAAAAGATTGTTCTGGCTTCCCACACCATACCCGCCGCCACATGACTGATTACATACATGTGTTTAAACAAAATATCGAGTATTGTCCTGCAACGTTCCGGCTGGTAGAAAGAATGATGGAGAAAGCAAACACGAACACTCACAAATAGACATCTTCAATAAAGAAGTATTCCGGTGGTTGGTTGGCGAGCAGGGTGATCGATAAAATATTAAACTGCACTTGCCGCCATTGGGGATATTGATACATAAATGCTTTGGCGCTCCGAAGCATATTGTTGATTTTCTTTTTTGATACACTTTCTTCCGGATGGCCGAACAGCAGGTTGGTCCGGGTTTTTACCTCTATAATGTGCAGCACATTATCCCGGGACGCAATCACATCAATTTCGAACCGTGCATGTCGCCAGTTGCGATGTAGAATGGTGAATTGTAGCTGCTGCAGATATTCAACAGCCATTTCTTCCCCTTTTTTGCCGGTATCATGATGCTGATAGCTCATAGCATTTTTGTATCATTGCAAATTACTGAAGTTATATGGCGAACAATACTAAAATTTTTAAACTACAGGGCAAAGTTCAACATTATACCTGGGGCGGAATGGATTTTATTCCGGCGTTGTTGCATTTGCCCAATACAGATAAAAAACCTTTTGCCGAATACTGGATGGGGGCGCATGATAATGTACCGGCTGAAGTGGTGCTGCCTGACGGTAGTCTGCAACCGCTGAATGCGTTTATTAAACAGGATGCGGGCGCTGCCCTGGGAACTGCTGTTAACCAGCGGTTCGGACGGTTACCTTACCTGTTTAAAGTGCTGGATGTACATGATATGTTGTCAATACAGGTGCATCCTTCCAAAAAGGCGGCCGAATCGGCCTTTGCCGCAGAGAACATGAAAGGCACGGCGTTGAACGCACCAAACCGTAATTATAAAGATGATAATCATAAGCCTGAGCTGATGCTGGCCCTGAGCGATTTCTGGCTGCTACATGGCTTTAAATCGCCGCAGGCGTTGGTGACCATCCTGATGCAAACTCCCGAACTGCAGTTTTTAGTGCCATTGTTCGATGATAACAATTACCATGCTTTGTATGAAACAGTTATGACCATGGACCAGCACGAAGTGGATGAGCATTTGCAGCCCTTGCTCGATCGCATTGTACCGCTGTATGAAAAAGGATTTTTAAACAGAAGCCAGGAAGATTTCTGGGCAGCACGGGCAGCTAAAACATTTTGCGAGCCCAATAAATTAGACAAGGGCATTTTTTCAATCTACCTGTTCAACCTGGTGCACCTGGCACCCGGTGAAGCCATTTTTCAGGATGCTGGCATTCCGCATGCTTACCTGGAAGGTCAGAATATGGAAATTATGGCCAATTCTGATAATGTATTACGCGGTGGTTTGACCAATAAACACGTTGATGTACCGGAGCTCATGCACCATACGAAGTTTGAAGCGGTAATTCCTGATATATTAAAAGGTACTGCGGGAACAGTACCCGGTGAAACGGTGTTTCCCACGCCGGCCGCAGATTTTGAACTACGCAAACTGGGGTTGCAAACCGGCTCTCCGGTTTCATTGACTTCCGCTACGGCTGAGATCTTTTTTGTGTTGGAAGGCGCGGTAAAGGCGAAAGATGGCAGCCATGAGATCTCCCTTACCAAAGGAGAAACGATGCTGGCCACTGCCGGCGCTGCCTTTGACCTGCAAGCAATGCAGGAGGCCGTGGTGTTCCGGGCAACGGTGCCGCAGTAAGCGCTCCATCGTTGATAGAGCGCCGCCCCACAACCACCATTCGGTTAAACCGGGTGTTGCCACATAAAAAAATAAGGGTAGAAAATATTGATAAGTCATCTCGATATATCGGGGTGACTTTTTTGTTTTAGGTGACATTCCCTCCTCTCCAGGCCGGGAACCCCTATGTAATTTCATTGGGGAAATAGAGATATTCCGGAGATATCCCCGATATATCCCGGAAATGTTCCCGAGATATCTTCTCTTTTATTAGATCCGGGATATCTACGGGTTGACTGCTTAATAATAGCGGGTTGTAGCTAGGTACCAATAGGAATTGTCATCCTATAGGCTAGTACAACATAGCCTGGCAACGTGGTAAGACTATATACTTTGATTGGTTTAACTATTCCCCCAGCAGTGAAAGCAATTCTGTTTTTGAAATCGCGTGCAGGAAGGAGGCATCTGCTTTAATGAGGTGGTCTGACAACTCTTTTTTAGTGTTTTGCAGCTTTATTATTTTTTCTTCAATGGTATCCGGAGTTATTAAACGAACGGCTACTACGTTCTTCTTTTGTCCAATCCGGTAGCTGCGGTCAATAGCTTGGTTTTCTACCGCAGGGTTCCACCAGGGATCAACGATATAAACATAATCGGCTTCTGTTAAATTTAATCCGGTTCCTCCGGCTTTTAAACTGATCAAAAACACGCGGACATGCTTCTCCTGTTGAAAATTACGAACGGCCGATTCCCGGTTCCTGGTACTGCCTGAAAGATATTCAAAGGGTATGCTTCTCGTCTCCAGTTCTTTTCGTATCAGGTTGAGCATAGTAACGAACTGTGAAAAAATAAGGATCTTATGGTGCCTGGATTTGCTTTCAATTTGTTCGAGCAATATTTCGATCTTGGCTGAACCGTCACCCTGTAATTTTTCATCTTTCAACAAACGCGGTGAATTACAGATCTGACGTAACCGGGTAAGTCCACGTAATACATGCATGGAGTTTCTTGAAATTTCCTCATTGGTTATATCCGTAATATATTCCCGCAATTCCTTTTCACAGGCATCATATACGTTACGCTGTTCTTCGCCCATGGGGCAATAACAGATCATCTCTGTTTTTTCGGGTAATTCCGGCGCCACCTCTTTTTTGGTTCTTCTCAATATAAAGGGCGCTACTTTTTGTTGCAGTTCCACTGCCCGCCGTTTTTCTTTGAAGGTATCGATAGGGGTTGAGTAAATACTTTTAAAATGTTGCTTACCGCCCAGTAACCCGGGACAGGCAAAAGACAGCTGTGCATACAGATCGAACGTATTGTTTTCAATAGGTGTACCTGTAATGGCAATTTTATTTCTTGACTTCAAAAGCCGGGCGGCCTGGTAACGTTGTGATTCAATGTTTTTGATATTCTGTGATTCGTCGAGAAAAACATAGTTGAAATCGAAATGCTGTAGAAAAATAATATCCGAGATGAGTGTGCCGTAGGAAGTTAGAATAATTTCATACTCATTAAATGAACCGGTATGTTTTGGCCTGTCGGCATTGTATAACGTTAATATTTTTATAGAAGGCGCAAATTTGCGAACTTCTTCCTGCCAGTTAAACAGGAGAGAAGTGGGCACTACCAGCAGGTTCGTGTTTTGTTTTACCTTGTTTCTTTGTAATAATATAAAAGCAATGATCTGGACCGTTTTACCCAAACCCATATCATCGGCCAGGCAACCTCCAAAGTTGTGATCATCTATAAAGTTCAGCCAGTTTAATCCCTGTTTCTGGTATTCGCGAAGCGAACCATGCAATGTTTCAGGAACGGCAACTTCTTTTATTGTTGTTCCCCTGGTTATTTTCGAGGTGTATAAATCAAGTTCTTCTTTCACGCCGGCATCCAGCATGTGCGCTTCATACAATTGCTTTACTTCAGAGAAATTTATTTTTGCAGTGATAAGCGTATTGTCTATGACCTCACCCGAAGAAAAATACGCCGCCAGTTTTTCTATCCATTCTTGTGGCAGAATACCCTGCGTGCCATCGCCCAGTTGTACGAATTTATTTTTATTTCGAACCGCATGTTGTAATTGTGTCAGGGAGGCTTGCTGGTTTCCATACTGTACCTTGACGGCTGTATTGAACCAGTTCAATCCGCTTATTACACGAATGGTTATTTTAGCTTTGTGGCTGTTTAGCCTGTTCCCTTTTAGCTTGTTAAATCCGAAAATGGTAATCCCTTCATTTTCCCAGGTTTCAAAAGCAGTAAAGAACCATTCTTCATTTAAAAAGCGTTCTTTATGCAGGTAAAAATAGCGCAGGTCGTTATCGAGTTGTTCCGGAAAATGGGGATGTTGTTGCAGCAACAGCGCTATGAACTGTGTTTCGGCTTCTTCATTCCGATACATGGTTTGTACTTTACCATCTGCATCGGTTACATATAACTGCCGTTTTGTACGAACGGGAATTTCTACGTTTCCGTATTTCATGACGGGGTCTATCACTACATAGTTTCCCAGCTCGCTTAAATAAATCAGTTTTTCAATGGGTGGGTCCTTTTCTGCCTGTATTGTTTGTTCAGCAGCAGGTAAATTACTTTCCTGGTAAAAAATGTTGATCCGGTCCGCTAACGGCGTTAAGATATTCTGATGGAAGGTTTTGAATTTCGATTCGTGTATGCGTATGCTGCCATTTGTTTGTTTAAAGAACCGCACTATATTCAAAAAATGAAAATTACCGATCAGGTACAGGGCATCGTCAATTTGAAAGAAATAATCGTATTTCACCTGCAGGTTTTGCCATTCATATTGTGTGCCGGTGATGGTAACCTGTAAGGTTATTTCATAAAAGGCCTCATTCTTTTGCACCCGTAACGACAGATCCTGTACCATGCTGCCTACACTAAATGGTTGAATGGAACCGGCCACAATCTTATCTGAGAATTCGGGATTATGATAATAGAAAGGAAGCTGTAAAGGATTTTTTATAATCGTTTTTAATGCATCTATATCAGATGCCGACCTGGTAGCTGTGGGGTTATTTTGAAAACGGGTAATGGCAGAAAAAAATTTAACCGCACTGATGTCTTCTGTTTTCCAAATCAGGTCCAATGGGTTGATAAGAGCTAACGGGTTTTTTATTTTTCCGCCCTGGGTAGTTTCCGCCTGGTATAGCTCAATGCATAATTGTTTATGAAATTTATATTGTTTCAGAACAACAAACAATTGTGCATTTTCCGAATTAGCCATGCTAAGTGGAATGAATGGTTCCTCTTTCGGCAGCAATTGCTGAAAGTCGCTCATAAATTCAGGTGTGGCCATAGGCATTCCGGTTACGCATTTTCAAAACCTGCATCATGCTGCAGGTTACCCCCATCGGCTGCAGCAGTGGCCAGTTCATCGCATCGATTGTTAAACGGGTTATCGGCATGGCCCTTCACCCATACAAAACGGAGCTGGTGTTTTTGCATCAATTTATAAAAACGGGTCCACAGGTCTTTATTCTTTTTACCCCCTTTGAAATCGGTTGCGATCCAGTTTTTCAGCCATCCTTCCATAACGGCTTTTACAACATACTGGCTGTCGGAGTAAATGGTAATTTTCAAACCTTCCTTGTTCAGGGCTTCCAGGGCGGCGATCACTGCCATCAATTCCATGCGGTTATTGGTAGTGCGGCGAAACCCACCTGATAATTCCTTGCGGCTGTTGCCCCATTGTAATATAGCGCCATACCCACCCGGGCCCGGGTTTCCACGGGATGCGCCATCGGTATAAATAACTAATTCTTTATTCGCAGAAGTTGCCAAAATGAATACAAATTATGATTGAGGCGGCAAGATACTATTATACCTGAATGACACCCGTATTAAAAGGAGGAATATCAGGATTGTGATTGGCAGCGGCCAGGCTTTCTGAAATGATCTGCCTTGTTTGTGCCGGATCAATAATAGCATCAACCCATAAACGCGCTGCGGCGTAGTAGGGAGTTGTTTGTTTCTCGTACCGTCCTTTAATGTCGTTCAACAGTTTTTGTTCATCTGCAGCCGATACCTCGCTGCCTTTGGCTTTCATGGCGCTTACCTGAATTTGTAACAGGGTTTTGGCGGCTTGTTCGCCCCCCATGACCGCAATCTTTGCACTGGGCCAGGCATAAATAAAACGTGGGTCATAGGCTTTACCGCACATGGCGTAATTACCGGCTCCGTATGAATTGCCTACTATGATGGTGATCTTGGGCACTACCGAATTGGCTACGGCATTCACCATTTTAGCGCCATCTTTTATAATGCCGGAATGTTCACTGCGCGAGCCCACCATAAAACCGGTAACATCCTGTATGAACACGAGGGGTATTTTCTTTTGGTTACAGTTCATGATAAAGCGGGCTGCTTTATCGGCGCTGTCGTTATAGATGACACCGCCCATTTGCATTTCTCCTTTGGCACTTTTTACGATGGTGCGTTGATTGGCTACAATACCAACCGCCCACCCATCGATACGGGCATAACCGCATAATATGGTTTTGCCATAATCCTGCTTGAACTGTTCCAGTACCGAGTCATCAGTAAGATGCTCAATGAGCTGCAACATATCGTAAGGACGGGTTGAATCGGCGGGAATTACGCCATATATGTCCTTCGCATTCTTTTTGGATGGTTTTGGTGCACTGCGGTCAAAGCCTGCTTTAGGGGTATGACCCAGTTTCGACATGATCTTTTTAACCTGGTCGAGACATTCCTGTTCGGTCTGGAATTTATAATCGGCAATACCGCTGATGGCGTTATGAGTTTGTGCACCGCCGAGGGTTTCGGCATCGGTGCTTTCACCAATGGCCGCCTTAACCAGGTAAGGGCCTGCCAGGAAAATGGAACCGTTGCCTTCTACCATCAGGGTTTCATCGCTCATGATGGGCAGATAAGCGCCACCGGCCACACAGGCGCCCATCACAGCCGCAATTTGTGTAATGCCCATAGCGCTCATGCGGGCATTGTTGCGGAATATTCTACCAAAATGTTCTTTATCGGGAAAGATCTCATCCTGCATGGGCAAAAACACCCCGGCACTATCGACGAGGTAAATAACCGGCAGGCGGTTTTCCATGGCAATCTCCTGCAGGCGCAGGTTTTTTTTGGCGGTAATGGGGAACCAGGCGCCGGCTTTTACCGTTTGGTCGTTGGCCAAAATAACGCATTGACGACCGCTTACATATCCCACACCGGCAACTGTGCCGGCTGCCGGGCAGCCACCTTGTTCTTCATACATATCCAAACCGGCAAAGGCGCCGATCTCGGTAAACGGGCTATCCGGGTCAACCAGGTAGTTGATGCGTTCCCGCGCCGTTAATTTGTTTTTTTCTTTCTGTTTGGCAATCGCTTTTTTACCTCCGCCCAGGGCTACCTGCGCAAATCGTTGCTGCATGTCGCTGAGCGCCCTTTTCATAATATCCTCGTTTCGGTTAAACTCAAGATCCATAATATGACAATGTACTAATTAGCTAATTGGGTTGTTGATTATTGAAATTGCTGTGTGAATGTAGACATTCCTTATTATCACATTATCGAATTATCACATTGTTTTAATGTATTCTACCAGGGAAAAGATATTGCTCTCCTGGCTGTAAAGTTTTAATTTTTCTAAAATGGCGGGATAGTCCGAGAAAAAGGGATACAGGTTCTGTTTTGCCTTCTCATATTTCTTTTCCTTCATTCTTATGTATACGGGGAAAGCGGCATACTCCTGTTTATCTTCCTTTGTTTTTTCGAATATGAGATTGGGATACGTTACAAAGCCGCCCTGCAGGGCATCATATCCGTAATACAACACATAATAGATATTAAATTTTCCTGTATAAATAACCTGGGCAAATGTTTGTTTCAATTTCGACATTTTGCTTAATAACGGGTAATCTTCTCCATATACCTCCAGGTCGGCCAATGTTTTAAACTGCAGGCTATCTGTTGCAAACCCCAGCAGATCGGCTGCGCCGTATTTATCTTCCTGTTGATCGTCTAATTTAAACCGGAGTTTTTCATTTGGTGAAGGAAACCATTTTATAAGTCCCTTTTTTTGGGTGGCATCTTTCAACGTTATAGTACCTTCAACAAAATTTTTGGCAAATGGGTAATTCTGAGCGCTTACAGACCAGGTTATGCATATACCCACTATAAAAATTAAACTTTTCATAGTATTATTGTTAGGGTGAATATAAACAAAATATGCTAATTTGATAATTCGCTAATTAGCACATTAACATTATTATGTGGAGGAAAAAATCAGCCTGGTTAGTATTGTTAGGTCTGGGTATCAGCATTAAGATCTTTTCTTTATTCCCGGATGCTGTTGAGAAATATTATGCTTCAGGGATCTATCCCGTAATTTCTAAATTTCAGCGCATATTGTTTGGCTGGCTGCCATTTAGTGTGGGCGATATCTTTTATGGCCTGGTTATTATCTGGCTGTTCTACAAATTGTATCATACGACCCGGCGTGTTGTCAAAAAACAAACGAACAAAAAATACTGGCTGCATGCCCTGCTGCAAATAGCTTTTGTAGTGGTGGTGGTATATGTATCGTTTAATTTATTGTGGGGGTTGAATTATAACCGCCGCGGGGTAGCGTACCAGTTAGGATTAAAGGTTGAACGCTATTCAAAGGCCGACCTGGTGCAATTGATGCAACAGATCGTTGTGCGTTTGCAGGCGTTGGATTCGCCCTCCCGGGCGAACCGGCCCGCCTTGCAACGAAAAAGAAATTTATTCGACGGGGCTGTATCTGCCTACGGTCAACTGGCGCGAACCGATGCTGATTTCACGTATTCATTCAGCTCAGTAAAGCCTTCTTTATACAGTTACCTGGGAAATTACCTGGGGTATACTGGTTATTATAATCCCTTTAGCGGCGAAGCGCAGGTGAATACGACTGTTCCTGTATTTGTACAACCCTTTACTACCTGTCATGAAATTGGCCACCAGCTGGGATATGCCAAGGAAAATGAAGCCAATTTTGCCGGTTACCTGTCTGCCAAATCATCGCAGGACGCCTTATTCCGGTATTCCGTGTATTTTGACCTTTACAGTTATTCAAGGTATTATTTATACGCCCAGGATTCGGTAACTGCCAAACAGCTTGATGCGCAATTACCGCCGCGGATGAAAGCCGATTACCGGGAATTAAGGGAATTTGTGAAGAAATACCGGAACCCGATAGAAGTGATCATCGACCACCTCTACGGGCAATATTTAAAAGCCAATGAGCAGCCAGGCGGTAAATTAAGCTACAATGAAGTGGTTGCCTGGCTGGTGGCGTATTATAAAAAGTTTGGGGCAGAAGCGATATAATGTGATCATTAGCTAATTGATCTCTTCTGTCCTCTCCCGATTGACAGATACAAAATTGAACCTAAAAAAGGAAGCAATATCACAACAATTACCCATATTATTTTATTATTGGGATCGGTGAATTGTGATCTGATAATGTCAATGAGTGCCCAAATGGGCAGAATAAACACAATGGAAATAACGCTTAAAATAACCAGCCATTCAAGGCCTCCGGGCATAGAGAAAAGCAGGGTCATACGAACAGGTTTTGTTATCTGAATGTAGGAAGAAAATGGCAAATATGCCCGGGAACGAAGCAAGAATCGCTCTAACTTCCTACATCCGGATTTAGAATTTATTCTTCCACATCATGCTCTCAACCGGTTTATCGGGTTGACCGCTGTACTTGGCGTCTTTCTTTTGATTGTATTTGACTTCAATTTCCCCTTCAACCGGAAAATAGATCAATTGCCCGATGGGCATGCCTTTATACACCTTTACGGGTTGTTTTACAGAGATCTCCAGCGTCCAGTTGCCGCAGAAGCCAACATCGCCCTTGCCGGCAGTCGCATGAATATCGATCCCCAGCCGGCCGGTGGAGGATTTCCCTTCCAGGAAGGGTACGTGTGCATGGGTTTCGGTATACTCTTCCGTTACGCCCAGGTAAAAAATATGAGGGTAAAGTACAAAGCCATCTTCGGGTATTTCAAAATATTCAATTTCATTGTGCTTTTTGGCGTCCAGGATATGTTCCCGGTACGTGGCAAGATACTTACCCAGGTGCACATCGTAGGAATTACTGCCCAGGCATTCACGGCTATAGGGGACTATGCGGATGGTGCCTTTCTCAATTTCTTCCAATATGCGTTTATCCGACAAGATCATGTGAAGTGATTAGTTTATATTTGATTGTTGTTTTCCAGACACTTTGCTGCATCTGAAAATTGCTGCAATGTAAAATCTAAAACGCTACTGTGGCACTGTTTTATCAACATAATATTAACGAAAATACAAAATTGGGCATCTGGCGTATTGAAGAACCGGAAGCGTTTTATCTGGAACGGGTTCCCCTGAAAAAGGGCGTATCGCATCCCTATAAACGGTTACAGCACCTGGCCGGCCGGTTTCTGCTCCCTACTTTGTATGCTGATTTTCCCCTGGAGGAGATCCTGGTGGCCGACACCCGTAAACCCTACCTGGAGAATGAACAGTACCATTTTTCTATTTCGCATGGAGGCAATTTTGCAGCGGCTATCGTAAGCAGTCATAGCCGGGTGGGGGTAGATATTGAACTGGTTTCTCCCCGGATCATTGCCATTTCGCATAAATTCCTGCATCACAATGAAAAAGCGTTCCTGAACGACTGGATCCAATTACCCAAAATGCATCTGGAACTGACCACCGTTCTTTGGAGCGCCAAGGAAGCTATTTATAAATGGTATGGCCATGGTGAGCTTGATTTCAGACAACATATGCAGTTATCCGGCTCCATCACCTTCAAGGCAGATGAAACCATTGTAATGCCCTTTGTGTTCAAAAAACAGGATCCTGTTCCTTTAACGGTAGAAGCCAGAATATTCGATCAGCTGGCACTGGCCTGGGTGATGACCGGTGGGTAGTTTCGAGTGACTGTAGCCGCACAGTTTCTTCCTGCAATTTTTTTGCAAACTCAACTTCTTTATGTTGACCCTGTTGAATCAGTTCTTTTTCGCGCGGGGCAATTCATCATACGGGCGATTTTTTTTATTATTCATGAATATATTTGTTACTTTCGTATAAGCCTGTACAACTTGTTCTCCGTACAGGCCCCAGCCAATAACGATAACCAGAGATTGCCAAACGTTCCATATCCCATCAGTTCGAAAGCAATCAACCTTGTCCTGAAAGTATTATTGTATTTTAAGTCATCACTTTACCGTACATATGTTTACTTCGGCAATATGGCTTTTAATACCACTGGTTAAACTTCATATTTTATTTCTGAAAGGTGGCACTGTTTACTGACCTGCAGCACAAACATGACTGAGATTATTTCCCGACTTTACGAATGAATGAAAGGCTTGGTGTAACTAGACGTATGGCAAAGGGTTATATCTAACGGTTAAACATATTTGTGTATCAAACCCCTGTCGCTGTGGCTACAAATAAACATATTGGCGACCTCATAGTCAGGTACCGTAGAAATGAGTTAAATGAACGGGAAAAACAAGAGTTGGAAGCATGGTGTAATCTTTGTGAAGAAAACCAATTGCTGTTTGACCGGTTCAATGATTCGGGCGAAGCTACAGGCGCTTTGGTTGAATTATATAGCGAAGCTATAAACGAAGAAGGGGGAAAGATCAGACAAATGTTTCCCAGCCAGCAGAATCAACGTTTTATAACAACCATAAAGTATGCGGTTATTGCAACATGTCTGGTGTTAACGGGGTTGGCTTTGTATTTAATCCTGACCACGGACCATAATAAAAAAATAGCGGCTATTGATAACCAGAAAGAATTGAACAGCAACCAGGCGCCTGGCAAACAAGGGGTACAACTTACACTGGCAGATGGAAGTATCGTATATCTTGATAGCAGTATTAACGGACATATTGCCTTGCAATACAGATCAGTTATCTATAAACGGGGCGACATGGTGCGGTATGAGTGGTCGAACGGAAACGCACACCCCGAACTGGAACATAATACGATCACGACGCCGCGGGCGAAAAAGTTTACCCTGGAGTTGCCTGATGGTAGTAAAGCCTGGCTGAATGCATCTTCAAGTATCACGTACCCAACGGCATTTATCGGGAAAGAGCGGATTGTACATATTACGGGAGAAGTATATTTTGAAGTGAACCCGGCTCCGGTATCATTAGGGAAAGGCAACGGTAAAATACCATTTATCGTATATATAAATCCCCTGACAGGGGGTAAAGGCGCTGGCGCCGTTATAGAAGTGACGGGAACTCATTTTAATGTAAACGCGTATGGTGATGAACCTGTTATAAAAACAACATTACTGCAGGGTAAGGTCAGGGTCAGCAATCAATTCCGTTCTTTAGCAAATGTTTTTGGCAATTCCAAAGACCGGCAATCAACAGCTGCTGAACAGAAATACGAACTACAGACGGCTGTTTTAACCCCCGGCCAGCAGGCGCAGATTAACGGTAATGGACAAATTGACGTAATAAAATATGCAGATATACAGGAAGTAATGGCCTGGCATAAAGATCTTATTATTTTTAATGATGTAGATATAACACAGATCATGCAGACGCTTGCACGGCAGTATGATTATGAAGTGGCGTTTAAAGAACCTGTAGATGGTCATTATACTATATCTGTAACACAACAAACAAATATTAAGTATGTTTTGGAGGCGCTTGAATTGGCAGGCGGTGTCCATTTCGAAATAAATGATCGTAAAATTATAGTTTCACAATAGAAAAGGTGTGATTTGCTTTCAATTTTTGTAAAAAGCAGTCCGGATTTTTATTGATCTGTGGCGATTAGAATTATACAAAACCGGAAGGGGCCGGTTAAAGAATTTTAAATTAGTGTAAACGCTTTTCACAAAGACTAAGACATGACTCGAATCTTGTTATTGATCTGTTTGGTGGCGTGTCTTTCGGTGTATGCGCAGGAATCTCAAAAAATTACTATATCAGCGGATAATGTACCACTTAGAAAAGTAATAAAGCAGATTGAGCGGTATGGTTATTATTTCGCCTATAGGACCGAGTTTTTGCAACACGCCAACCATGTTAGTGTCCATATAAAAGATGGCACCATTGAAGAAGTGATGACGCAGGCGTTGAAAGGCCTGGGTTTAAATTACCTGATTGTGGGTAATATGATCACTGTGCGGCCTGACTCTTCAGCTACCTCAATACAAAAACCTGAACTGTTTAGCATAGAAGGCCTTGTAACCAATGAGGCCGGGGAACCGTTGGCAAGAGCAACGATCCTGGAACGCAACACGTTATCAGGCACTCTTTCAAAAAGTGATGGACACTTTAATATTTCAGTTAAACCCAATACGGTTTTAACTTTTACCTGCGTGGGTTTTGAACCGGTTGATAAAATGATCAAAGACCGGTCATTTATAACCATCCGGTTAAAGTATCAGGTAAAAGATCTTGATGAAACAGTCTTTACCGGTTATGGTAAAACGTCAAAACGTTATAACACCGGTTCTATTCACAAATTGAACCAGGTTGATATCGCACGCCAGCCGGTATCTGATCCGTTGGCCGCCATGCAGGGCCGCGTACCGGGTTTGCTGGTTACACAAGGCAATGGGTTGCCGGGCTCTACCTATAAGATCCAGTTACGCGGACAAAGTTCCATAGGTATTGCACCGGGTAAGTTACCTCCTAATGATCCCCTGTTTATTATTGACGGCGTTCCTTATGCGCCTAATAACAATCCGCTGCTTGGTGTTACCTCCGGTACGGCGCTGGGCGATGTGGGAAGAAGCCCTTTTTCGCTTATCAATATTGGCGATATCGATCATATAGAAGTGTTGAAAGATGCCGATGCTACTGCTATTTATGGCAGCCGGGGCTCCAACGGGGTAATACTCATTACTACCAAAAAAGGCAAACCGGGCGTTGCTACTTTTACAGCTAATATTTACAGCGGTTATAGCAAAATTACCCGTTATACCTCAATGATGAATACCGCACAATATGTGCAAATGCGTAAGGAGGCCTTGCAAAATGATGGATTGGCGGTCAATGAAATTACCGCACCCGATCTGATCTCCTGGGATACTACCCGGTATACCGATTTTAAAGAAATGCTCATTGGCGGCAGGGCCGTTACCAATAATGTGCAACTATCATTATCCGGCGGATCGAACCGGTTGCAATATTATTTTGGCGCCGGGTATCACCGGGAAACCACCGTATTCCCTGGTGACCTTTATAATGAGCGCTTATCAGGACATGTAAATCTTCATTATCAAAGCAAAGATTCTAATCTCAATGCGACGCTGTCAGTAATTATAACGAATGATAAAAACAAGTCGATATCAAGTGACCTCACCAAATACATTGGTCTGGCGCCGCATGCTCCTGTGTTATATGATACAGTAGGTAATTTAAATTGGAGTCAGGGGAATCTGGCATTCTTTAATCCTATGGCAATATTGCTTCGGAGTTTTGAAACAAAAACCAGTAACCTGCTGGGAAATCTAGATTTAAATTACCGGATTGCAAAGAACCTGATTTTTAAAACGAACCTTGGCTATAACAGGCTGCAATCGAACGAGATCAGTATTTTACCAGGCAGCAGTAAGAATCCCCTTACAACACCCGATCCGAAAGGCGTTTCTTATTTTGGCAAGATCATTTATAATAGCTGGATTGCCGAACCGCAACTGGAGTATAACCGGTATTTCGGCTTTGGAAAAATTTCGGCGTTGACAGGCGCCACCATGCAGGTGCAAACAAATACCGTTGGATCTATTGAAGCCTCTGATTTTGCGAGTGATGCCTTATTGCGTAATGTACATGAAGCCGGAAGTCTAATTACAAAGGACCTCAATACAGAATACCGGTATGGCGGTGTTTTTGCCCGGTTGAATAGTATCCTTAATGACAAATATTTAATAAACCTGACGGGCCGTACAGATGGCAGCAGCCGGTTTGGGCCTGGTAAACAGGTAGGGGCCTTCTGGTCTGCCGGGTTGGGTTGGATCTTTTCCAACGAACCTTTTATAAAGAATAAAGTACCGGTTATCAGTTTCGGAAAATTTCGGTCGAGCTACGGTGTTACAGGTAATGACCAGATTGGTGATTATAAATACCTGGACAAATGGCAGGATATAACCGGCGCCTACCTGGGAAATGCAGGTATAACACCTGTTCAACTGGCAGACAGCAATTACAGTTGGGAAGTAAGCCGTAAACTGGAAGTTGCTTTTGACCTGGGGCTGTTCAAGGACCGGTTAATGATTTCCGTTGCCTGGTACCGGAACCGCACCGGGAATCAGTTGGTGTCATATACGTTACCTGGTATAACCGGTTTCAACGGTTATGCCGCAAAAAATTCTTCGGCGGTTGTACAAAACACCGGTTGGGAATTGATGATGCAGACAAAGAACCGGTTTAATAAGCATTGGCAATTAAACGGGAATGTATTGCTGACCATACCCCGCAACAAGTTAATTTCATTTCCCAACCTCGCTACATCAACCTATGCCCAATCGCTGGAGATAGGGGAATCGCTTTCTGTGCTAAGGGGATATGCCTATAATGGAGTGAATATGGTGAGCGGGTTATTTGAGTTTAAAGATCAGAATGATGATAGCGAAATCAGTTTTCCTGAAGATTATAAGATGCTCACTCATTTTGACCCCGCCTGGTATGGTTCCATACAAAGCAATCTGCAATATAAAGCCTGGCAACTGGATGTGTTTTTAGAGATCAGAAAACAACGGGCCTATAGCTACCTGTATGACATGTACACTTTCAATTTACCCGGGACCATGCTGGAGAATCAACCGGCCCTGGCGTTGGACCGCCGCTGGCAGTTATGCCCCGACAATGCCGTGTTGCAGCAATTCACTACCGGCGCCAATGATGCCGCCAGTAAAGCGATCGACAACTTTGTACAGTCAAATGGAACTATTGCAGACGCTTCCTTCTGCCGGTTACGGAATGTTGAACTTTCCTGGCAGTTTCCGACTCTATGGTTAAAGAATATATCCTTAAAGAATTGCCGGGTGTATATGCAGGCCCAAAACCTGTTTACCATTACCCGGTATAAGGGAACTGATCCTGAAACGCGCAGCATACTTACCTTACCGCCGTTGCGAACGATCGCAGCCGGGATTGAATTAAGTTTTTAATAAATGCATATGAAATGGACCTGGTTACATACTCGTAAATATTTTTATATTGCCGGTGCGTTATTTATATTAACTGTCACCAGTTGTAAAAAGCTGGTAAAAGTGGATGCGCCAGACGATTCGCTGACCTCATCAATGGTCTTTTCGAACGATTCCCTGGCACAGAAATCGGTAGCTGGTCTTTATATAAAAATAATGAGCAGTACTAAATTCCTGCTGAACGTTGGTATGAGTTTATTTCCTGCCTTGTCAGCCGATGAATTGATGCGAACTACTCCTTTGAATGTTGAGGATCAGATTAGTGCCAACTCAATTCTTCCAAGCAATCAAATAGTGAATGTTAATATATGGAAAGCCGCGTATGCGTATATATACCATTGTAATATTTGTATTGAAGGGTTGCAACGATCAACCGGGGTTACCGTAGAAGTAAAAAAGCGATTATTGGGGGAAGTACAATTTGTGCGGGCATTGTGTTATTACTACCTGGTGAATTTGTATGGCAATGTACCATTGGTTTTAGGTACCAATGCCGAGGTGAATGCCTTATTGCCGCGAACGCCAACTGACAAGGTGTATCTGCAAATAATAGCAGACCTCGAAGCTGCCGGCGATGCGCTAACAGGTAACCAGGTTAATACCAGGCCAACAGTATATGCTACACAGGCTTTGCTGGCAAGAGTATACTTGCATATGGAAAAGTGGAGCAAAGCAGAAGAAATGGCTTCCGCTGTCATCAACTCCGGACAATTTGTGTTGCATAGTGACCTGGATAGTGTTTTTAAAAAATACAGTAAAGAAACCATTTTTCAGTGGGCGCCTGTACAGGATAAAATGAATTCGGGCGAAGGCTTCATTTTTATACCTCTTGGTTCCCCACGGCCCAATTATAAGTTGGACAGCAGTTTACTGACCGCTTTTGAAACAGGCGATCTGAGAAAAGACAATTGGGTAAAATCAACAATAGGTACGCCGACTTATTGTTATCCTTATAAATATAAAATAGCCTTATTAAGCGGTGCATTTGAAGAGTGTAACGTCGTGTTGCGACTGGCAGAACAATACCTGGTGCGGGCAGAAGCGTTTGCCCACCAAAATAAGATCGCAGAAGCAGTCAATGACATCAATCGTATCCGTACCCGGGCCGGGCTAACCGCGAAAGCAACCACCATCAGCAGTGAACAATGTTTGCAGGCAATAGAACAGGAACGGCGAACCGAATTGTTTGCAGAATGGGGGCATCGCTGGTTTGACCTGAAGCGGACACATCGTGTCGATGCGGTGCTCAGCGTAGTCAAAGGAAGTAAATGGCACACCACCGATCAGTTATATCCTATTCCGTTTTCAGAACTGGAAGCAGATCCAAATCTTGAGCAAAATAACGGCTACGATTAAGATGTGGGTATAGAACAACGCAAAAGGCGTATCATGCCTTTGCGGGAAAACGCAGCCCTTTTTACAGAGTAAGGTACCGTGTACGTTTATCCGCATTTAAACATGATACGCCTGGCTGGATTCAAAATTTAGGGGTGAGAATAAAGTGCTTTGTCGGGTGTTCCCGTTGTGGGAGTAGGATATCCATTTCCATCCACTGAACAGTTGGCTGGCGACCAACCTTTTTCCTGTAAGGTCTTTGGGTTTTGCGTGCTTTCATTATAACCGGTGAGTGCGATTTCATTGGCAACCGTGTTCTGACGGCCGAGCCATGTGGTAGTGATATCAAACCAATAATAATTGGTTTGCGTGGCCGGTGGTTTGGATTTTGAATGAGGTATTACGGCAGAAAGGGCCGTCAGCATAATTACAAAAGCTAACAGGAACAAGGTTAGTTTTGTTTGTTTCATAATGTTGGCTGCTTTTGTCATTCAAAAAGCAGTAAAAACTTTGAGTGTATAGAATGATGATTGTACCCGTTAGCGTGGGCGCATAGAATCCCCTTTCCGGTGTTTTACACCAGAATAGATGGTTGGTGGGCAGTAACGCAATTGTGAAGTTTGTAAGGGGTCGGAATGGTTAAATGGTAAGAACAGAAATAAGCTTGCTTGTAAAGGTTATAAGGGGATACGGTCTGTAAGTAGGAGGTAAGGAAGTAATAAGGATAGTAATTCTAATGAGCCAGGGATGACCTCATTTTCAATTACAGGATAAAGTTAGGAGAAAGAAAATTGATTTTATAAAAATATTTCTATATTGGTTAATCGTTGAAGTGGTGCAAAATATGGCTTGTGAAAATCTTTAATGTCTATTGGGCTGAATTTTCACCACTGGTTGGCTATTATCAGCTCAAAACGTGTCAGGTTATACCTCTGTAAATACAAAGACGTGCTGTAAAAAGGAATTAGTGCCATCTCGTAGAAGCGTTTCAATACCTTATTCCGGTCTCTATAGCCGTAATTAAAGCAAAAATAAGTTTGGATCATTCTCGCTGATCATCAGGCATCTCCGCAGCATTTTGCTGAGGTAGGGGACGTTATTATTCTTCCCATCAGTAAGAAATCAAAATGTGTAAGTGATTAATGTTGCCACCATTATAGATGAAAATTATTTTCTCCGCCTTTAGTCAAAAAGTACCTTATTGGTGTTTTTATTTAGATAGTATAGTGTAGAAACCAGTAGAGGCTATTGAGTGAACGGATCGTATTAAAAAGGGAAGTGGTTTCATATCGGGAATTTCAGCAGCAGAATAGTGCAGCAGAAATTATAGCATCAGAAAAGTTTATTAAAACCAGCATAAACAACCGTTTTATCACATGGAAGAACGCACCGGCTGTTTAGCCATTGGGCAGCAGCCGGTCTTTTAAAGGACCTGTATCACTCTCCATATATCCGTTTGAAAGGATGAAACCACGAATAGAAAGAAAGATTTCAATGTAATGTTTTGCGACATTTCAAAAACTACCTGATCATGCGGAATACAGACAATTTAACGACTGAGAAAAGCAAGCGTTTAAAACAACAGAAAATCCCGGAATTCGAAAAAGTCTTTCATTTATTCAATCCAGCTCTTGTCTTTTTTGCCCGCCGGTTGGTAAATGATGCTGCTATTGCCCAGGATATTGTAACGGAAGTATTTGTAAAACTCTGGCAAAAGCAGGCTGATTTTAAAACAGTATATTCCGCAAAAGCCTTTTTATACATTAGTACGCGGAATGCCTGTCTCAATCATAACCAACAAGTGCAGTACCAAACGCGTATCCGGGAAACAATTCGTCAGCAATCAAATGATATTGAAACCGGTGGTATGAATGAAGTTATTCATGCAGAAGTATTACAACAGGTATATAATATTGTAAATGGCTTACCGGAAAAGTGCAAGGAAGTGATGTTGCTGAGTTATACCAAGGGCCTCGATTGTCATGAAATAGCCCGCCAAATGCGACTTTCAGTGCATACCGTTCGAAACCAGAAAAACAGGGGTGTACATTTAATCAGGAACCGGTTCAGGTTTACCGAAGAACTGGTCCCAATCCTGTAATCTTCATTATTTATTGCAAATACGCCTACCCATCAACACCAACAGGTGATGATGGGTATAATAGCGTTTGATATGCATTACTTTTTCCTTCTGCCTTCCAGGATCCGGTAAAATGACCGGCTGCGTATTTCATCTATACTAAGACCGGTAGCCGTAGCTTCGTCCTCGGTAATGGCGCCGCAATTCATGGCTTTTAAGAAGAAATTAAGCAGTCCTTGCCCGGTGGCTGCATCATCAAATATATCTTTGGTCAGTGTAGAAACGGCTGCCCGTTCAACAAATGTTTTTAACCGGAAGACGGCATCCTCATAGCTGTTTAAAAAGAAATTGTAAGTGGCGGCATAACGCATGGGTAATTGTGCAGGATTGAGGTCCCAGCCCTGGTAAAAACCATTGATCAAAGAATGCATGGTGTGGTGAAACCCGGTACGCCAGGCCTGGTGTACCGATTCGCGGTTCTCCGCCATTTGTTCAAAGGTTAATTGGTCACCACGGTGCGGACCAATAGGCATTACATTAGTGGCGCCATCAGATAAAAAGATGCCCGTGCCAGCCAATGCTACTTTGGTCATATGATGGGCAAAATCACAAACGGGGTGTCCCATGGTTTGATACTTCGCTGTAATGCCGCAGGAAGCGGTATAGTCATAGGTGCCAAAATGCGCTGCGATGCAACGTCCTTCACTGGCTTTAATAATACGCAGCAATGGATTGCGGCCTTCATCATCCATAATAATTTGTGTAGCCTCTACCATCGTTTCCATTGTCAACGAGCCTGGGGGCAGTTGATTTGCCTTTTCTATTATTTCAAACAAACGTACCAGGGCTACAACCTGTTCGGGAATGGTTACTTTCGGCAACATGACTACGAAATTTTTTGGCAATACGCCATTGGTATTTTCAAGCAGCGCAGAAAGAAAGATGTCCAATGTGCGTATCCCCCGTTGTTTCAGGTCTTCCGTAAACGGTTTTATTCGGATGCCGATAAAAGGAGAGATCGTATTGTTTTTCATGCCGGTGGCCAGTTCCCGGGCAGCCTGCACGGCAGTAGCATCCTCTTCGTCATCGGGCCGGTTACCAAAGCCATCTTCAAAATCGATTCTGAAATCTTCCACCGCTTCCTTTTCCAGTTTTTTAATGATCTTATTATACACCGTATAAGAAAGCCAGCCCGGCTCCTGCTTCCGGAGCGCTTCCGGCATACCATCCAACCTTTTAGTCAATGCTTCAATTTCACTTTGATGACGTGGTAAATGTTCGTAGCCGTTTAACTGCAATACATTGGCCAATGCTACAAAATTGGGCGCATAGGTTTGCAGGTTCTTTAAGGCAATGTCACCCATCTTAACACAGGTATCTGCTTTAAACAAATTAGCGCCTCCATATACGGTATGTACGGGTTGGCGCTCGGGTTTATCTCCAGGATATGTTTTCTGGAATTTGAGATTGGCGGTTTGCAATTGATCTAACAACGCAGACTTCTCATTTTCCGGGATAGAAAATTTCATATTGATTCTTTATTGTAAAATATAATTTTTTGCAACAGGCAGAGCTGGAAACGCAATTTTATTACCAGCACTTTTGTTAAGATCCGCGGTAAGTTGAGTAACCAAACGGATTTAATAACAACGGTACATGATAATGTGTTTCATCGTTAATGGTGAATACAACTTCTACAAACGGATAAAAGGAAGAGATCATAAACTGTTTATAATAATCGCCCGTTTCAAATTTCAATTTGTATTGCCCGGCAGGCAATATTTCTTCTTTGGGCAGCCAGTCTGTTATTCTGCCATCGTGGTTGGTAATGCCACGCACGATCTCTTTCCAATCTGTAGCCTGTTGCTGGTATAATACAATGAGCACGCCGGCGGCAGGTTTACCATGTGTAGTATCAAGTATGTGGGTGGTTAACTGGCTCATGTAATGTGTGGGTTTACGGGTTCAGATATCAAATAGTTTTTCAAGCCTGATTTTGGTGATCTTGTTTTGTTCTTCCATGGCAATTTGTATTTCAACCTCCGGATTGTTGTATAAACGCAGGTTTAATAATTGCAGCATTTCATCGGCCGATCTGCCTGTGGCGCAAACGATAAAAATATAACCGAACCGTTGTTCATAAGCATCATTGCCTGCCGCCAGTTCCTGTAAAGTTTTTTCGGTAGCCTGTTGTACGGAAGCTTGTTCGCCTTCCGCCCAATGAGCAGTAGCGGCAAACTTTTCTTTTAATGAGTTGATATCCCCAATCTTTGGATGATGGGAGAATGCTTCCCGCCAATCCTGTTCATGGCACGCATACCATTGTTCCTCGGCAATCTCCAGCAGATCGACCAGGTCTTCAGCCGGTAACGACTCTAACATCCTGTTTATCCAACTGGCGCTTCCGCAACATTGATGCAGCAGTGCTTTTTTCTGTTCTGCATCCAGATGATCAAATTCGGCGATGGTCATAATCGTTTATTTTAGAGAATGATCACAGGAGGGTTGGAAACCTGTTCACATTCTTGTAATAAATATAAACAGCCGGTTCTTTGCCCATAGCAGTAAACCATTGCTGGCAATAAGGCGCCATCCAGATGGAATCGCCCTTTTTTATCGGATACCAGTGCTGATCGAGCATATACACACCCTGACCTTGTAAATACAGCAAACCATGTTCCATGATATGGGTCTCTACAAAAGGCAAATGCCCTCCGGAATCATAGGTGAAAATATTCACCGCCATATCAAAGGATAAATTATCCGGTAATAGTACCTGAAGTCGCAACGCAGGGTCGTTCAGGTATTCCGGCGCGGGAATGTTGGCTGCATCGCCAAACAGGGTTAACGGCACCGGCGCTTCCTGCAAAGGCTCATACACTTTATGAAAGGTGAGTATTTGAGTGCCTGGCGTTACTTCATCGAATACATAGTCTTTTTGAATGGGTACATAAACAAACTGCCCTGTTGTCAAAACTTTTGATTCACCGCTGATACTGGCCTTGCACTTTCCTTCGATTATATAAAAGAATATCTGCGATTGCTGTGTGCTACCTGTAAGACTGCCATCTTTTTGTAAAGTGATTAGTGTTTGACAAAGACGCGCGCCCATTTGTTCATTGATGATCACGTTGACTGTGCAGTTCGTCCAGCCCGGCACATTGCTGTTCACATAGCCATCCGGACAAATAACCGCATGATTTCTTTTTACGACCGATCTTGTTAGCGCTGATATTTCCATATTAACCGCGATTATATTTTTGAATGAGTGTTTGTATAAATGTAGCCGATACGTCAACCGCAGCGGCGATATCTTTTGGTTCAACGTTTTCAAGTGGATTATGGCTTATGCCTTTGAAACAACGCACAAACAACATGGCTACCGGTGATACCGGCGCTATGGCTACCGCATCATGCCCCGCGCCGCTTACCAGGTTCACCACTTCGTAACCGGCTTGTTGCACCGATTGCGCCAGCATGTGATTCATGGTGTCATCACAGGTAACCGGGTTTGATTCCTGTACGGGTTTCCAATCCAGTTTAATATTACGTCGTTCGCATATAGTGGCGCACAGTTGTTCAAGCTGTTTATTGCAGGAGGATAGAACCGGTTGATCGGCGCTTCGCAGGTCGAGGGTGCAACTTACTTCGCCGGGTATTACATTACTGGCGGCGTGTGTAATCTGTAACGTTCCAATGGTTGCTATTACCCGGTGAACAGGATTGGCGGCAAACCGTTCTACTTCCAGTATAAATTCCGAAGCAGCACATAAAGCATCACTGCGCATATGCATAGGCACTGTGCCTGCATGGCCCGCCTCCCCGGTAAAAGTGAGCGCAATCCTTTTTTGGCCCGCAATGGCTGTAACAATGCCAACGGGGATATTCCTTTCATATAAAACAGGTCCCTGTTCAATATGAATTTCAAAATAACCCAGCCAATCGTCCGCAGGTATAGCATCCTGTTGTAACAAGGCCGTGTTTCCTCCCATGGCCTGTATCACCTGCTGCAAACTGGCGCCGGTAACGTCCTGTTTTGCGAGCAGATTATTGTCGAAGTGACCGGCAACGACTTTGCTGCCGAGGTAGGTAGTATGGAAGCGTACGCCTTCTTCATCACAAAAAGCAATCAACTCAATGTGAAAAGGCAGTACAATGTTTTGTTGTATCAGTTGCTCAATAGCGTTCAGCCCCATGAGCACGCCCAGCGGTCCATCGAACTTTCCGGCATTGACTACGGTATCAATGTGCGATGCAATCACCAGCGTTTTAGCGTCTGCTTTAGGCGATACCAGCTTTCCCCGTACATTACCTATAGCATCGATCCGGGTTTGTAAGCCCGCCTGTTGCATCCATTCGGCCACCAACGCCCTGCCTTTAATAAACGCTTCGGTACCTAACGTGCGGGTAATAACACCCGGTACTTCACTGATGGAAGCCAGTTCATTGATCCGTTGCAGGATGATGGTTGCCTGCTGTAGGTGTTCGGGTGTCAACGTGTAATTATTTTTCCTTTATTTAAAACAGGGAATGCGCCCTGGTCAAAAATTAATTCTCCGCCCAGCCAGGTTTGCCTTACCACGCCATACAATTCCTGGTTCATGTATGGTGTCATTTTATGTTTATGGTGCAGTTGTTCCGCTGTTACGGTAAACTGTTTATCGGGATCCCATACAACCAGGTCTGCATCAAAGCCTTTAGCGATCTTTCCTTTGCGGGTATGTAAGCCGGGTAATACAGCTGGGTTTTCGCAAAGCCACTTAGCCATTTGGGTAACTGGGATATTCCTTTTTCGGGCGGCCGTCCAGAGTACGGGTAATGCCAGTTGCAACGACGCAATGCCACCCCAGGCTTTCATTAAATTACCCGATCCAATTTCTTTCATATCCGGCGGCGCTGGTGAATGGTCTGTAGCCACGAAATCTATAATGCCTTCCTGTAATGCCCGCCATAATTGCTCATTGTTCTTTTTTTCCCGAATGGGGGGTGCACATTTGAAAGCGGTTTGTGCATCGGGTATTTCTTCTGCATTAAAATATAGATAGTGCTGTGCCGTTTCAACCGTGATGGGTAATCCTCTTTGCCTGGCCCTTTTTATTTGGTCAATGGAATTGGCCGATGACAGGTGCACTATGTGTACCCGGCAATGGTACTGCTCGCAAAGTTGTATCATCAGTGCAATGGCTTCGTCTTCCCATTCTTTTGGACGGGATAACAAATAGTGCTGATAAGAGCGTTCATCGATGCCCGTTTTTTCACGGCCAGTGGCTGGTTGCCTATTACCGGTTGTTAGTTCGCAATGTACCAGCAGCGGTAAATTATGCCTGGCGATAATGGGTATCGCTTTATGAAGATCGTCTGCCGTTGCATTGGGAAATTCATCGATACCGGAGTGGGTAAGAAATGCTTTGAAACCCAGTACGCCTTTATCGATCAGCTTTTCAATTTCCGATTCATTACCGGGAATAAGGCCGCCCCAAAATCCACAGTTCACCTGCAATTGTCCTTCCGCGGCAGCGGCTTTTTTATCAAAGGCATCGGCAGTCGTAGTAACGGGTGATGCATTCAACGGCATTTCAACCAATGTGGTAATGCCCCCTGTTGCAGCCGAGCGGGTTCCGGTAGCAAAACCTTCCCATGCTGTACGTCCTGGTTCATTCAGGTGTACATGCGGATCGATGATCCCCGGCATCAGTACCATTTCGCCAATATCGATCACCGTGGCACTGGCATCAGAAGGCAGGGTAGGCACTACATCGGCAATCATACCGTCTTTGACGAGTACTGCACCGGCTGTAAACCCATCGGGCGTACAAATATTTCTACTACTGATTGCCAGATCGACCATACTGGAATATTTAAAGTCCTCTAATAAAAATAGACAATTAATTGTTTATATTGGGTATACATTCACCAAAATACGCCGCTATGTCAATTAAACTGGGAAAGAATACGTATGGTAAAAATGCAGTTAACTTATCGAAGATCATTCGTCATCCAGAATACCATGAATTCAGGCAGATTTCCGTGAATGTAGTACTGGAAGGCGATTTTGTAACCGCTCATACCGTAGGCGATAATTCAAAGATATTACCTACCGATACCCAAAAAAATACCGTGTATGCATTGGCTAAGGAACATTTTGTTTCCTCTATCGAGTCTTTCGGGCTGTACCTGGCTAATTATTTCTTCAGTAATAATCCGTCCATTTCCCTGGCACGTATTGAAATAACAGAGCATAGCTGGAAGCGGATGCGTTTTAATGGGGGCGAGCACCCGCATGCTTATTGCAGCGGTGGTGGGGAGAAGCATACAGCCACCATTGTGCAAAATGAAAAGGGTATTGAGGTTACTTCGGGCATCGCCGATCTGCTGATATTAAAGACGACCGACTCGGCGTTTGAAAACTATATTAAAGATCAATATACCACGTTGAAAGAGACCAGTGACCGCATCTTTTCTACACAATGCGAAGTAAGCTGGATATATAACTCATCCAACGTGCTTTTTGTTGAATTGTTTAACGGTATTCGAACCACTTTGTTACAAACTTTTGCCGATCATCATAGCCTGTCAGTTCAACATACATTGTTTGCGATGGGGGAGGCTGTTTTGAAAAAATATGCAGCGGTGAATGAGATCAGTCTGAAGATGCCTAATAAACACCATATCCTGTATAACCTGGAGCAATTCGGAATGGACAATAAGAACGAAATTTTTATTGCTACCGATGAGCCGTATGGATATATAACCGGGACGGTGGTTCGGGAATAAAAGGTTACCATCCCATAAACACCATGCCGGCGCCGCAGATGAACAGTGAAAGTCCGCCGAGGGCATGTACATACCGCTCCAGCTTTTCGGTTTTCAGAAAAGACACCCCATAATACCCCAATATAACCATCACCAGCATAGCACCCAGGGTAACGAAGGTATAAACGGCAATCAACAATAACATACCCCACCAGTTGCTCTGCGCAGCAGGAAAATATAATAAGGGTATCATTGGTTCGCAAGGTCCCAGTAAGAAAACAATGAACATAACCCAGGGCGTTACTTTATATCTTTCTTTGGGCATCACCGCCTCTCCGTGTTTATGTTCATATACATACATGGATCCATCTTCAAACGTATCAAAATGTTTGTGCGCTTTATTTTGTAAAGCACGTATGTATCCCCAGATGCCGTATATCAAACCAAACAACAGTAATACCCAGCCGGCTATTCCGCCACGGATATTTTCAAGCCAGTTTATTTTTGATAACGACCAGCCCAGGGCCGCGCCGCCCAATCCTAGCAACACGGAACTCCAAACATGTCCGCATCCGCAGATGATCGTCCATACCAGTGTTTTGCCAAAACGCCAGCCTCTGGCTTTGGAAAGTGCGATGAATGGCAAATAATGATCTGGCCCGGTAAGCGTATGTAAACAGGCAATACCGGCGGCTGTCACCATCAATATTTGGAGATCAGTTAACATGCACGGCAGGTATTTTTTCGAGGTTGTTATTCTTTTCCGTTAACAATTCAGCTGTTGCATTGAGGCAGTTGAATAGCTGTTCTGCTTTGTTCCCTAATATGCGTACAATAATACCGGCATTTGAAATGGTACTGATGCCGAAGGTTATTTCCTTTTGTTGGTGTAAATAGTTATTTATTGTTTCATAAGACCCCGTGATAGTTTCCGGTTTGTCAAGAATGATCAGACTGGCCTGGTGCGAATAGCCTTCCCACTGGCCAATGGCATGCACATTGGTGATCGCTGGTTGTACCAGCCAGTTTTCCCTGATCAGCAGGCCGCCATTCAAATAAATATCCGTTAAGCTGTGATACTTTACAAAATCAAATTGTTCACCGTTGAGTTTACGGCCACAGGTCAACAACTCGCCCCAGATTAACCGGTTATCGCCTTGCAGGTATATTTTATTACGGGTTGTAAAAACAGATTGTTTATGTGGCACAGCCGGATGAGGAATGTAGATGAAGGAAGAACCTTTTTGCAGATACACTTCCATACTTTGCCTGGCCCCGTTTTTCATATTGAATAAACGCTGGTACGATTGCGTATGCATATGCAGGTGGCTCTCTTCATCTATATTGATCTTAACCTGGTAATCATCGCCCTCTAAAATGCCGGGTGATGAGCACATCAGCATCAGGTGTAACGGCCCCGCTTTTTTATCTTCTGTAATATTGGCTACTTTGAAGGGTGGGGTATAATAGCATTGTTTAAGGTACGTGATACCGTTACGGGCCGCGACGTGTATGTGCAGTTGTGAATTCATCGGTACAGCGTGGGTTCTTCCGTTTCCTCCAGCAAGGCATATTTTTTTATCCAGTTGATCACATGTGCCAGGCCATCGCCATTTACCAGGTTGGTAAAAACAAAAGGCTGGCCATTCCGCATTTTGCGCGCATCGCGTTCCATCACTTCCAAACTGGCGCCTACATAAGGAGCCAGGTCAATTTTATTGATCACCAGCAGATCGCTGCGGGTAATGCCCGGACCGCCTTTACGGGGTATTTTATCACCTTCTGCTACGTCAATTACAAAAATGGTCAGGTCGGCGAGGTCGGGGCTAAACGTAGCCGATAAATTATCGCCACCGCTTTCAATGAAAATGATCTGCACATCTGTATAACGAGAAGCCATTTCTTCAACTGCTTCCAGGTTCATACTGGCATCTTCACGTATGGCTGTATGCGGGCAGCCGCCTGTTTCTACGCCAATAATTCTTTCGGCGGGGAGCAAACTGTTTTTGGTAAGGAACTCCGCATCTTCTTTTGTATAGATATCATTGGTAATTACACCAATGCTATAACCGGGATACAACTTGCGGGTCAATCGCTCGATCAACGCTGTTTTTCCGGAGCCTACCGGGCCGGCAATCCCTATTTTTATATATGTTCTTTCCATGTTTTATCATATTGCGTGTAGCGTGCAGCTTGAAGCTTTTTACGACATATACAATCTCGAATACAGTTGCTCATGTTGCATACTGCGGATATCAAAACCTGTACAGCATACACCGATCATGTCCGGATCGGGTTGTAAATTTTTTTGTACCAGTTCCGTTATCAACGGCTGTAATGAAAACAGCAACTCCTGTCCGTTTTGCTGGCTGAGCGGCACCAGCTTAACACTATTGGTTACAAACCCTGCTGCTGCATTGTAATAAAAACCGGTAAGGGCATCTGCTTTGGCTATTTGCAGGGCACAGGCTATAATGCCAAATGCCATACAGTAATGGCCATGTAATTGTTTTAATTGAACGGCAGTAGCATACCGGTTCAACCAGTCGTTGTTGCACAAAGGCTGAAAGAGTTTTAAAAGGCGCAGTCCCAACTTTTGACTGGCCTGCCGCATTTCTTTGGGAAGTTTAACAGCCGTGCATAGATTATCAAGTTGGCCAAGTTCATCCGAATGATTGCCTGTTATGGCTTCATATACCAGCGAAACAATCGCCGCATCTGTAAAATGGATGTTCTGCGATAACATACCCGTTACAAATTCCTTTGCTGTGGCCGTATCTTTTACGATGCCCAATTGTACATAGGTCTCCAGGCCGGCGGAATGAGAAAATCCACCAATAGGTAAAGCGGGGTCGCTTAATTGTAATAATCGTATCAGTGCAGGGTTCATACGCCGGCATTTGTGAATTGCATGATCTTTGAGAATAAACTGCTGCTGCTATGTGTATGGGCCGCAACCGTTGTTTTCAACGGATAGAGCAACTTTCTTTTATCCTGCTTTATGGCATAACCCTGTGATGATAATAACCGGAACAGCGGCATTTCAAACGGCACCAGTAATTCCTCTTTTTCAAAGAACAGCGGTAAATGTTTATTGCCGATCTCGTAACAGACCGAGGCCATTTCAAACAGATTGCCTGGTTTTATAACCAATACCTCGCAGGGCAGAATGTCTACCGCAACGATGAGCGCATTATCTTCATACAATACATCGCCTTGGGTAAGCGCCGGATTGTTATCGAGGAATTTTAGCGCCATGTCATTGCCCGACTGGGTTTGTTTGCGCATTACACGTTTGCTGGATTCGTACCATTCCAGCTGCAGCCAGTCAATACAACGGTTGTTGATATTGATGGTACTTATGTTCCCGGTCTTTTGTTTAATCAGCATCCGTGGAAATTTGAGGGTTATTTACTCAGAATAAAAAATACCGTTGCGCCAGTGGCGCTACGGCAATGGGTTCACAAGTGACAGGCTGCCCGTCTACCGTTACTTCATAATTTTCAGGATTCACTTCAATCACAGGCGTTGCATTGTTGTGTACCATATCTTTTTTGCCAATGTTGCGGCAATTCATGACCGGCAGAATCATTTTTTTCAGGCCGTACTGCTGCACTATACCTTTAATCAGCGACAATTTCGAAACAAAAGTAGCGCAGGTGGCAGTCAACGCCTTGCCATAAGCGCCAAACATATGCCGGTAAATAACGGGTTGCGGGGTAGGGATGGAGGCATTGGGATCGCCCATCCGGCTTGCGATGATCATACCGCCTTTGATGATCATCTCCGGTTTAGCGCCAAACAGAGCCGGCTTCCATAATACGAGGTCGGCCATTTTACCAGGTTCCAGAGAACCTACATACGTTGAAATGCCATGCGTGATAGCCGGGTTGATGGTGTATTTGCTTACGTATCTTTTTACACGAAAGTTGTCATTGCTTTTACCTTCATCTTCAGGTAAAGCACCCCGCTGTATTTTCATTTTATGCGCCGTTTGCCAGGTGCGGATGATCACTTCACTTACGCGACCCATTGCCTGCGAATCGGAGCTCATCATGCTGAACACGCCCAAATCATGCAAAATATCTTCAGCTGCTATGGTTTCAGGTCGAATGCGCGAATCGGCAAAGGATACATCTTCCGGTACTGACTTATCTAAATGGTGACATACCATCAGCATATCCAGGTGCTCATCAATTGTGTTCACCGTAAATGGACGGGTAGGGTTGGTTGAGGATGGAAGCACATATGGGTACATGGCTGCCTTGATGATATCCGGCGCATGGCCCCCCCAGCCCCTTCGGTATGATAGGTGTGGATCACGCGGCCATTGATGGCATTAATCGTGTCTTCTAAAAAGCCAGCTTCGTTTAATGTGTCGGTATGAATGGCCACCTGTACATCATACTGGTCAGCGATCTTCAGGGATGCATCGATGACGGCAGGTGTGCTGCCCCAGTCTTCATGGATCTTTAATCCCAATGCACCGGCTGCGATCTGTTCTTCCAACGGTGGCAGTGCAGCGCAGTTACCTTTACCTAAAAAGCCCAGGTTCATGGGAAATGCCTCTGCTGCTTCCAGCATTTTTTGCATATTCCAGGCGCCGGGGGTTACCGTGGTGGCATTGGTGCCATCTGCCGGACCCGTACCGCCGCCGATCATGGTAGTGATGCCGCTGTACAGGGCATGATCTATCTGTTGTGGACATATGAAATGAATATGCGTATCGATACCGCCGGCTGTGGCAATCAAGCCTGCGCCGCCATGTACTTCTGTAGCTGCGCCAATGACCATGTTGGCATCCACCCCATCCATAGTGTCGGGGTTACCTGCTTTGCCAATGCCAACGATCTTGCCATCTTTAATCCCAATATCTGCTTTCACAATGCCCCAGTGGTCAATGATCATTACACTGGTGATCACCAGGTCCAGAACGCCCTCATCGCGTGTTGCCCTGGCGGATTGCGCCATGCCATCGCGAATGGTTTTGCCGCCACCGAACTTGGCCTCATCACCATACACCGTAAAATCTTTTTCTATTTCAATGAACAGTTCTGTGTCGCCTAACCGCACTTTATCCCCTGTGGTAGGGCCATACATGTTGGCATATTTGATCCGGTTAATGGACAGGCTCATGCAGACTGGTTTTTGAATTGAGCGTTCAACGCATTTTGTACCGACTGTTCTTTACTGGTATCGGCGATATCCCCGTTCACCAGGTTGTTAAACCCGAATACTTTTTGAGCGCCACCGAATGCGACCAACTGCACTTCCTTTTCTTCACCGGGTTCAAAGCGTACAGCGGTCCCTGCCGGAATGTTCAGCCGCATACCATAAGCAGCGGACCGGTGGAACTGCAATTGCCGGTTCACTTCAAAGAAATGAAAATGCGAACCGATTTGTACCGGCCGGTCGCCGGTATTTACAACCACAATAGTGGCTGTTGTGCGGCCTGCATTGGCTATGATAGCATCAGGTTGTAAAATGTATTCTCCGGGAATCATGTCAGTTGGTTTATTATTACAAACTATCGTATGGGATCATGTACAGTAACCAGTTTGGTGCCATCGGGGAAGGTGGCTTCAATCTGGATCTCATGTATCATTTCCGGAATTCCTTCCATGACATCATCGCGGGTTAAAATGGTGGCGCCGTATTGCATGAGCTCGGCAACCGATTTGCCATCGCGGGCTGCTTCCTGCAGGTGGCTGCTGATGAGCGCGATCGCTTCGGGATAGTTCAGTTTCAAACCACGCGCCCGCCTTTTTTCTGCCAGCTCTCCAGCTAAAAACAACAATAGTTTTTCCGACTCTCTTGGCGTAAGATGCATAGTTAAATAAGAAAATATAGAAATGTAATAAATGGAAATACTTATCGGCAGGCAAAAACTTAAGTTAGGGAAAAAATCAATACGGGAGAGTAATAAAAGTAAATAATTTAACTCCATTAAGTAAAAAAGGAATCACTATGTGGTGCCCTGACATCAATGGATTTGTTTATGATCAAGAAATACTAAAATAGCCTCGTTACATTTTAAAACAGTAATGGGTAACTTATATTTTTGAAAGCATGAAGTACGAGTGTTATGAAGATGTGACATCGGGTTCAGACTTTAGCTCATTCCAGTTCATTAGTGAAGGGCATAATGGGAACATACACAAACAGGTTTTATTTACATCTACTCCCTTGCCTAATGTATTTAATCTGGCTTTTGGAGATATTAAGGAAAATGGTGACCTCGATGATTTGACAATAAGTAATAATGGCGATAGAAATAAGATTCTGGCTACTATACTAAGAGTCGTTGATCGTTATACAAATAGATTTCCTGATAGGTATGTCATTTTTAAAGGGAGCACAGAACAAAGAACAAGGTTATATAGAATGGCGATTAGTTTGCATTTGGAAGAATTATCTGAAATCTTTGATATCTATGCAGATATTTCAGGGGATTTGAAGTTTGTTTGGTTTCGTAAAGGACTGATTGTTAAGGCTTTTTTAATTAAAAGAAAATTCATTAAATTTGATATATGAAAAAGAAAACAAAAGCTCAAAGAGAGTTCATGGAATTCTTAAATAAACCGCTTAAAATAACCATTAACGAGAATATGAAACCTTCAAAACCTACAGGATCGATTGCCCGTAAAATAGCAGAAGCAAATGAGCGGTTGTCTAAAATTAAGAACATAGAAGACATTATCCCGCGCCATTCTTCACCTGAATAATCTCCGCCGCAATACTGATTGCAATTTCTTCAGGGGTTTCACTGTGAATGGCAATTCCCACCGGTGCATGAATAGGTTGTAATAAAGATGCCGGTATCCCTTCAGCCCGGTAATCATTGAACATTTTTTCAATTTTACTTTTGCTGCCGAGCAAACCAAAATACCGGAACTGTTTGTTCCATAGTGTTCTTACTACGATATCATCTGTACGATACCCCACCGTCATCACTACCACATACTGATTGTTCCCACCGGAAATAATTCCCGCCAGTTCTGCATAATCAGGGAGTATCTTTTTTTCATGGACATAATTGTTTTCAAAAAAGGTTGTTACATCTGACCGGTCGTCGTACAGATGAATATAAAACTCCATATCCTGCATCATGCGGCAAAAGGCCAATGCGCAATGACCGGCGCCAATAACGTATAGGCGGTTTTTATAACCCGTCTTTTCCTGGTACAACCATTCCGTTTCAGTGGTCATGGAAAAGTAAAAATCAGTGGCAGGTGTAGCAGCGCTAAATCGTATACCGGCGGGCGATAATTGCAGCGTACCATTCCCGTTTTGCTGCAAGCTGGTAATGATGTGCTCAATGGTGTGAACATCTTCGGGTGAAACCCGGTATAATAAAATAGTTTGCTCACCTGAACAGATCATGCCACTTTGATTGGTGGCCGCTGTTTTATTGTGAAATTGTTTTTTAATAGTGATTTTCGTCTCGTCTGTATAAGTTCCCTGCAAGTCAGAAAAGCACAGGGAGATGCCTTCTTTCAATCTGTCCTTCGCTGTTTCCACGAACTTATGTTCCATGATACCTCCGCCAATAGAACCTGCTGTTTCACCGTTCCCATTTACTGCCATAAAGAATCCCTGGCGGCCCGGACTGCTTCCTTCGCTTTGCAGCACATACAACAACATGACCGGCACCTGTTGTTGCAGGCTTTTATTTATCAACTGCCAGATGATTAATTGTTTCTTCATGGGATTGAATAATTCCTTCCTTTTGTGTTTCGTATAAAGCCATCAATACCTTTTCGGGCGTCATGGGTGCGGCAAACGGGAAGTGCCCGTTTTTGTTAAATGCGCGTATGGCATTGCGTAAGGCAAAATAAGCGCCGATGCCATACATCAATGGTGGTTCGCCCACTGCTTTTGACCGGAAGATAGCGAGGTTATCATGCGGCGTTTGCAGGAAATCAATGGCTATTTCTTTCGGCACCCCATAAATGTCCGGTACTTTATAGGTAGATAGGGCATTCGAGCGCAACCGCCCATTGGCATCATATACTACTTCTTCCATGGTCATCCAACCAATGCCCTGTACAATACCACCTTCGATCTGGCCAATATCAACGGCGGTGTTCATACTGGTGCCAAAATCGTGTACCGCTTTTACCGTATCAACGGTATACGTTCCGCGAATACAATCTATCGTTACGCCAACAATTGCCGTTCCGTAAACATGGTATGCAAACGGATGGCCTTTTTCTTTAGTAGCATCAAAATGAATTTCGGGTGTTGCATAGTGTGCATGTTCCGACAATCCTATTCGCTTTACATGTCCTGTCAAAACCAGTGATTTCCAGTCACGGTCGGTTTTTTGTCCGTTCACCCATACATATTCATCCTGTAATGTAACAGTCTGTACATCTACGCTCAACTCTTCTGCAACCATTTTCTTCAATCTTTCTGCAATGGCCGTGCAAGCCATCCATGTGGCCTTGCCATTCAGGTCGGCGGTAGCGCTGGCGGCAGAAGGAGAGGTGTTGGCAATTTTAAATGTATTTGTGGTGTGTATCCTGATCTTGTCGGGCTGAATGGAGAATACCTGCGCGGCTACCTGTAATATTTTGGTGTTCACACCCTGGCCCATTTCAACCGCGCCGGTGGTGATACCTACACTGCCATCGGTATACACATGTACCAGTGACCTTGCCTGGTTCATCAGGGTTTTGGTGAAAGAAATACCAAAACAAACAGGCATGCAGGCCAGTCCTTTTTTATACCATTTATTGGCGGCATTGAATGTGTCTGTTTCTTTACGCATGGCAGCCAGATCGTATAAAGCAGCGGCTTTGTGCCAGCATTCGGGCGCTTCGCTTTGCGCTTTTTGTCCGTATGGAAATTCATCGCCTGTTTGCAACAGGTTCTTTTCCTGTATAACACATGCATCAATGTTCAACGCTTCGGCTGCTTTTGCAATGGCCGATTCGATCATGAACATACCTTGCGGACCGCCAAAACCGCGAAAAGCAGTATTGGGCGGCAAATGGGTGCGGCAGCTATAGGCCGTTGCTTTTACATGGGGAATAAAATAAGAATTGGTACTATGGAACAGCGTGCGTTCCAGTACGGCAGGCGACAGATCGGCTGCAGCGCCGGCGTTCTGGTAGAACGTTACTTCGTATGCTATGATTTTCAGGTCCTCAGTCAATCCGATCTTGAAATCGGCTGAATAAGGATGGCGTTTACCTGTCATCGCCATATCTTCCATGCGGTGCAGCGAATATTTTACCGGCCGCTTTAACAGGTGTGCTGCCAGTGCACAAAGTGCTGCCCAGGTATTCGCCTGATCTTCCTTGCCGCCAAAACCGCCACCCAATCTGTTTACCTCTACTTCTACCAGGTGCATGGGTAAGCCCAGTACTTTAGAAACCGCCCGCTGTACAGCGGTAGGACCTTGTGTAGAGGAATATATTTTAATGGCGTTGTACTCCTGAGGTAAGGCATAAGCGCCTTGTGTTTCTATATACAAATGTTCCTGACCGTTGGTGTCAGCACTTCCTTCAAAAATATGGGCGCACTGTTCCCAATGGCTATCCGTATCGCCGAGTTGAAAGGTGCGTGGCGGCACAATCAGTTCTCCCAATGCCTGTGCTTCCCGCGGATCGGTGATCACGGGCAGGGGATCGATAGTCACTTTTATTTTTTTAACGGCAGCACGGGCCGCATCAACAGAGTCGGCGACTACAAAGGCCACCGGCATACCGCAAAAATGAACTTCATGATCGGCCAGCAATGGTTCATCGGGCACAATGCCGCCTATCTGGTTTTCGCCGGGAATGTCTTTATAAGTGAAAATGCGAACGACACCAGGCAGGGCAATCGCTTCGCTGATATCGAGGTGGCTGATGATGCCATGAGCTACCGGCGAACCAAAAGAGGCGCCGAACAAAGTGCCATGTATCAGGGGAATATCATCCAGGTAAATGGATTCACCCCGCACGTGTGTATATGCATCGATATTCTTCATAACTCCATTTACGCATTACTGAACGCTCCCTGCTTAACGCACGGCATTCAGTGATACTGTTATAAAATGTGCTTTGATCAACTGGCCTAGTAACAATCGTTTATAATCTGCAGTTCCCCGGGCATCGCTGATGGGTGTAATATCTGTTTGGGCAATGGCTATTGCCTGATCGATCGTGGTTTCATCTAAAGACATTCCTTTCAAAAAGGCATTTGTTTTTTCAAGCAATTTAGGGACCGGGGCAACGCCGCCGGCTGCAATCCGAACGTCCTGTATGATGTCGTCTTGCAGGGTCAGACAAATAGCTGAATTCACGCTCGCGATATCGAGGTTGGTCCGTTTGCTTACTTTTTCAAAATTAAAGGCAGTGTTGTTGCCGGGCAATTCAAATGAAATAGATTCCAGGTGTTCGTCCGGTTGTTTATCGAGCGTTTTATATCCTTTGTATAATTGTCGTAAGGGTAATTCCCGGCTTTGTTCGCCATTGTTAAATACCAGCATGGCATCTAATGCGAGTAAGAAAATGGTCAGGTCGCCAATAGGCGAGGCGTTGATCAGGTTTCCGCCTACCGTTGCGATATTTCGGATAGGGGTAGAAGAAACCAGTTTCATATATTCCGCCAGGCGGGGAAAATATTGCTGCATAACCGGCGATTCGCAAATGTCTGTCACCGTGGCCGATGCCCCGATGGTGCACTTGTTTCCTTGTTGGGTAATGCCTTTCAATTGATCGTCATCCAGTAAAAACCGGATGGTAGCGTCCTTCATGGTATCGTGTTTTTGCACATACAAATCGGTACCACCGCCTACCCATTCATTGACAGTTTCCCCATGAAGCTGACCGTTTAATTCAGTTCGTAATGCATTTAAACGTTGTTTAATGGTGGCAAACCAGGCTGGCAGTATTTTCTGTTCCGAAACAAAAGCGGTTGGTTCTGCCGATTGTCTTGCCTGCATCAGTTGGGCTACTTTACCGGCTGCACGTTCAATGGATTTATAACCGGTGCACCGGCAGATGTTCCCGTCAATAGCCGCAATGGCATTTTGGGGCGTAGCGTTTTTTCCGCTTAAACAAAATCCTGCCAGGGATACTACAAAGCCGGGCGTGCAGAATCCGCATTGTGTAGCCGACTCATCATACATGGCCTGCTGAATGGGATTTAATCCTTCCATATTCAGCCCCTCGATGGTTACCACATGTTTGCCATGTACATTGCCCAGCGGCGTTAAACAACTGGTGATGGACCGATATTGCAGTTCATTGTTTTTCAATTCGCCCACCAACAATGTGCAGGCGCCGCAATCCCCTTCATTACAACCTGTTTTGGTACCGGTCAGGTGTTGGTGATAGCGCACAAAATCAAGCAGTACCATACCCGGAGGCAGGCTGGTAGAAATATCTTTGTTATTGAGAATGAATTTGATCAAGGACTACATCGGTTTCTTTAAAGTTAACAAAATCCGGGCAAAGTACAGGAGACGGAATGATGGTGTTTTTGAGACCTGAATTTTGTCACGTAGAATAAACTTATTTCAACAAATTCAGATCAGGCTGTGCATATTTATACACCTTGAAATATAAGGTAGTCTTGGTTTGATAAACCCCTTCATATTTCGAGATCTCATTAATGAACTGTACCAGGTGATCATTGTCGCGGCACATCACATCCACTTCCAGATCATAATCACCCGATGTCATGGCCAGGAAACTTACTTCCGGCAGTTTCGATATTTTCTGCGCCACCTTTTCCTTAAACGTTGCCGGTCGCACAAAAACCGCAATATGAGCATAAGCCCGGAACCCCACTTTATCGGGATTTACGCGGCCAATAATATTAATGGTACCTTCTTCTATTAATTTATTCACCCGGGTGCGAACCGTTCCAATAGACACATTCAGTTTTTCTGCAATAACGGTAAATGACATCCGTCCATCCTTTTGCAGGCACGACAGAATAGCAAAATCCAGTTCGTCGAGCGGGAAACCGTTTTTCTCCATACAGTACAAAGTTGCTACAAAAATAAAAATACTGTTTAATTTTTGGTAGGCAACTAAATTATTTTTAATTTACTATCCTTATTTCTGCAAAATCTGTAGCGCTAAAAATATTTCCACATGAAGTACACGCCTGTTCAGAATTATATCAATGGACAGTTTGTAGATGCGTCTACCGACCAAACACTGCCTGTTATATCACCCCTCGATGGCACTTTACTGTCCACAGTTCCTTTGTCGGCTCCCAAAGACCTGGATGCAGCTGTACGAGCGGCCAAAATAGTTTTTCCGGCCTGGAGCCATACGCCTATTAAAGAAAGGGTACAGGTGTTATTCCGGTACAGGTATTTGCTGGAGAAGCATTTGCAGGAACTGGCATCGCTGGTGAGTGAAGAAAATGGAAAGACCATTGGCGAAGCCGTTGCCGAAATAGAGAAATGTATTGAGCTCACGGAGTTCGCTGTTTCCTTGCCTCAACTGGTTACCGGCGAAGTGCTGGAAGTGAGCAAAGGCGTGGAATGCCGCACTGAGCATGTTCCGCTGGGCGTGGTAGCCTCCATAGTACCATTCAATTTTCCCAGCATGGTGCCAAACTGGACCATCCCCAATGCGCTGGCCCTGGGCAATTGCATGATCATAAAACCATCTGAAAAAGTACCGTTAAGCGTAGGACGGTTAGCCATGTTGTTAAAAGAAGCCGGTTTGCCCGATGGCGTTTTCAATGTGGTCAATGGCGATAGTGCGATCGTGAATGCGATTTGCGATCATCCGGGGATTTCAGCGGTATCGTTTGTTGGCAGTACCAAAGTGGCCAAGATTGTTTATCAGCGCTCCACACATCATTATAAAAGATGCCTGGCCCTGGGCGGCGCTAAAAACCACCTGTTGGTATTGCCCGACGCAAAAGCCGACATGACCGCACAAAACGTCGCCGCTTCCATGAGTGGTTGCGCCGGTCAGCGGTGTATGGCTGCTTCGGCTATGGTGGCCGTGGGAAATGTGGACCACATCATACAAAAGATCTGTGAAGAAGCGAAGAAGATCGTACCCGGTAAAAACCTGGGCGCGGTGATCAATGCAGCATCCAAAGAAAGAATTGAACATTATATAACCGAAGCGGAAGCGCAAGGTGCTAAAATATTGGTAGACGGGCGACATACTACAGTGGCAGGTAAAGAGAACGGAACATATGTAGGCCCAACCGTTATAGATTATGTGAAACCGGACATGGCAGTGGCGACAGAAGAGATATTTGGTCCGGTGATCAGTATCATGCGAACCAATACGGTTGATGAAGCCCTGGCAATTGAAAATGCCAATCCGTATGGTAATGCGGCCTCGGTATTTACACAAAATGGGGGTATGGCGCGGTATGTGATCGACCGGGCCAGTGCCGGAATGATTGGCGTAAACGTAGGCGTGCCCGTACCCCGCGAACCTTTCTCATTTGGCGGCTGGAATGAAAGTAAATTCGGTGTAGGCGATATAACCGGAAAAAGCTCTATTGAATTCTGGACAAAACTCAAAAAGTCTACGGTGAAATGGAACCCCGAAGCCGGGGTGAACTGGATGAGCTGAAAATAGTTTAAGGTTTCTGGTTTATCGTTTGTGGTTGCTTCGCGCTTTATAACGCTTCAGTAAATGTAACATTGAAATTTTTTGCGTAGGCGCGGAGTTTATGAGCCCGGCTATAGTTTTTCATGGCTTCGCCTGTTCCGCCGGCTGGTGGACACTTCAACGTTCAGAACATTATTCAACATAACGATTGCTTATAGCCGTGCTTCGGTTCTGAACTGTGGCACGGTTTATTGATTTTGTAAACAGGTATGTGGATTGCAGTCAGAAATGCAATAAAATGGAACAACTACAAACCACACACCATAAACTACAAACCATTCATGTCACAAACCATCACTATATCCGAAACACAGGAAATTATTCGTAATAATATGGATTACACGCTCTTTTCATGGAGCAAGCAAAAAGGCATTGCCCCCATTGCCGTGAAATCGGCAAAGGGCGTGTATTTATATGATTACGATGGCAAACGGTATCTCGATTTTTCATCCGGTCTGATGAATGTGAACATTGGCCATGGTAACCAGCGGATAACTCAGGCCGTTATGGAACAAATGCAACAGGTAAGTTATGTAACACCTGGTTGCGTTACCAAAGTGCGTGGCGAGTTGGGTAAAAAACTCGCATCGGTAACACCGCCGGGATTAACAAAAACCCTGTTTACTGTTTGCGGGGCCTCTGCGATTGAAAATGCCATCAAACTCGCCCGGTTATATACCGGCCGGCACAAGATCATTGCCCGGTATCGCGCTTTTCATGGCGCCTCCTACGGCGCCATGACAGCCGGTGGCGATCCGCGTAAACTGGCCGCCGATGCGCAGCAAGTGCCAAACGTTATTCATGTTGAAGATCCATATTGTTACCGGTGTCCATGGGGAAAAGAAATTACATCTTGCCACCGCGAATGCGTCAGTCACATAGAGAGGGTCATTGAGTTCGAAGGCCCTGGCAATATCGCCGCCATATTAATGGAAGGTGAAAGCGGTTCGTCGGGTTGCATCAAATACCCGCCCGATTATTTGGAAAAAGTGCGTGCCTTGTGCGATAAACACAACATCCTGCTCATTGCCGATGAGGTAATGAGCGGATTTGGCCGTACCGGCAAATGGTTTGGCGTGGATTATCATGGAGTGGTACCTGATATTATTGCTACTGCTAAAGGATTGACCGCAGGCTATCTTCCTTTAGGCGCTTTGATCGTGAGCGATGCTATTGCCGAACATTTTAATGATCGGGTGCTGTGGCTCGGACTAACGTATTCGGCCCACCCGGTAAGCTGTGCGGCCGGACTGGAAACTTTGAAGATCTACGAAGATGACAACCTGTTGGAAAATGCCACCAACATGGGACATTATATTGATGAACAGGTAGAACAGTTAAAACTAAAACACCCCAGTATTGGCGATTTCAGGAATACCGGCTTACTGGGTTGTATAGAACTGGTTAAAAACCGCACTACCAAAGAGCCTATGGCGCCATTTAATGCCAAACCGGAAGAAATGGTGATCATGAACAAGGTGGCGGCCAAACTGAAAGAGCTGGGTATGTACACATTTGTACGCTGGAACTATATTTTCATTGCCCCGCCGCTATGTATTACAAAGGAAGAAGTAGATGAAGGGCTGGCCATGATCAGCGAAGCGATCAGAATTGCGGATGAATTTGTAAATTGAAGGAAGTTCTGAGGAGGGCAGTGATTCCGGGCGGTAAGAACCGGCTGGCCGGCAGCCAATAAATACTATCAGATGAAAAATGAATCACTATATAGTGAAGACCTTGCCCCAGTTCCGGTAGCCAACCGCAAATGGAATACCTGGAATTACGCCGCCTTATGGATAAGCATGAGCCTGTGTATTCCAACCTATATGCTGGCCAGTTCACTCATCGGCGGTGGTATGAACTGGTGGCAGGCCATTCTGACTATTTTTCTCGGAAATACCATCGTATTGATCCCTATGATCCTTAACGGACATGCAGGTGCGAAATATGGCATTCCCTTCCCGGTATTTGCCCGGGCAAGCTTTGGAGTACGCGGCGCCAACATTCCGGCCATGTTGCGGGCCATTGTTGCCTGTGGCTGGTTTGGTATTCAAACCTGGATAGGCGGCGCGGCCATTTACCAGATGATCCGGGTTTGGAACCCTTCACTGTCTGACATTGACACTACTTCCTTATTTCCCCAGGCAGTTCCTATGATCTGCTTTTTATCATTCTGGGCGCTTAATATGTTCATTGTATATCTCGGCGTTGATAGCATTCGAAAGCTGCTGGTATTCAAAGCCATCTTCCTGCCGCTGGCGGCACTGGCATTGTTATTCTGGGCCATCAACGCCTCCAACGGATTAGGCCCCATATTGCAACAGCCATCAAAATTTACAACCACATCGCAGTTTTTTGATTTCTTCTTTCCGGCACTAACGGGCATGGTCGGCTTCTGGGCAACCCTGTCGCTCAATATTCCTGATTTTACCCGCTATGCAAAAAGCCAGCGGGCGCAAATAAAAGGACAGGCCATTGGTTTGCCGCCGTCTATGACGTTATTTGCGTTTATCGGGGTAGTGGTCACTTCTGCCACGATGATCATCTATGGCACCACCATCTGGGACCCTGTGGTATTAGCCGGCAAATTTGAAAGTAAATTACTGGTCAGCGTGGCAATGATCGCAGTGGCCATTTCAACATTGGCTACCAATATTGCCGCGAATATTGTAAGTCCGGCCAATGATTTTGCTAACCTGTCGCCATCGAAGATCTCCTTTCGGAAAGGTGGTTATATTACCGGTGTGTTGGGCGTGTTGATCTTTCCCTGGAAACTGATCGCCGATCCTACCGGTTATATCTTTACGTGGCTGATCGCTTACTCCAGTTTATTAGGACCCGTAGGCGGTATCATGATCGCCGATTATTATTTTATTCGTAGACAACAGCTATCAACGGTTGATCTATATAAAGTAAATGGACAGTATACCTTTAGAAATGGGTTTAATTACTACGCCATCATTGCATTGTTGGCTGGTATAGTACCTAATATTCCCGGCTTTCTAACAACAATAAAAGTGATGGCGCCAGACAGTGTGCCTGCGTGGATCGCTCATTTATATAATTATGCCTGGTTTGTTGGCTTTTTTATTTCTGCACTTACCTACCTGGTCATGATGCGGAATTATAAACCCCTGGTATCTGATTCTCTCACTGCTAAAGAAGAAACACTCCATGTCGCTATTGATTAAAAACGGAAGGATCATTACTGCCGATGCAGATTTTACTGCCGATATTTTTGTGGTGGATGAAACCATACAGGCTATTGGAAAAAACCTGGGGGTGCAAGCCGATACGGAAATAGATGCTACAGGCAAACTGGTATTCCCGGGCGGTATCGATCCGCACGTGCACCTCGATATGCCTTTCATGGGAACCTTTTCCAGTGATAATTATGAAACGGGTACGCGGGCTGCTTTATTTGGCGGCACTACCATGGTCATTGATTTTATTCTGCAAAAACAGGGAAACTCGTTGCAGTCGGCATTAGATGAATGGCGGTCGAGATCTGATAATAACTGTGTTGGCGATTATAGTTTTCATATGGCAGTCACCGATTTTAACGACAACACCCGCACTGAAATAAAAAAGATGATAGAGCAGGAAGGCATCACTTCCTTTAAAACCTTTATGGCTTATAAAGGTGCGCTCATGATCGATGACCGGCAAATGATAGGTTTGATGGAAGAAGTAAAACAACATGGCGGTCTTATAAATGTGCATGCCACCAATGGTGATATGATCGATTACCTGGTAGCCAAACACCGAGCGGAAAAGAAATTGTCTCCTTTGTATCATTACCTGTCACAGCCGGAAATAACCGAAGCGGAAGCCTCGGAACGTTTTGCCGATATGACCTATTATACCGGCTGTCCCGGATACATTGTTCACTTAACCTGCGAAGGTGCCCTGAATGCAGTTCGCAATGCCACGCGCCGCAATCAAAAAGTATTTGTTGAAACCTGCATCCAGTATTTAATCCTGGATGCTACTTTATATGAAAAAGATTTTGAAGGAGCGAAGTGGGTTATGAGCCCGCCATTGCGCCAACCAAAAGATCAGGTTACCTTATGGGCAGGCATCAACCAGGGACTCGTACAGGTAGTGGCGACGGATCATTGTCCGTTTAAATGGGAGCAAAAGCTCATGGGTAAAGAAGATTTTTCAAAGATCCCGAACGGGCATCCCGCCATTGAGAACCGGATGGAATTGCTTTACAGTGAAGGCGTACACCAGGGCAAGATCAGTTTGAATAAATATGTGGAAGTAGCCTGTACCAACCCTGCAAAGATATTTGGAATGTTCCCCCGAAAAGGAACGCTGGCCCCGGGCAGTGATGCAGACATTGTGATCTTTGATCCCAACGAAAAACATACGCTTTCGGCAACCACCCATCATATGAATGTAGATTACTCGGCTTACGAAGGATGGCCGGTAACCGGCAAAGTAAAAACGGTGATCTTACGCGGACAGGTCGCGATCGATAATGGCAGGTGCCTGATAGAGAAGGGTTATGGGAAGTTCATCAAAAGAAATAAAGTTGAAGGGAAAATATAAGCAACACCACAAACAACAAACTTCAAACAACAAACCAAACTATGGCAAGAATTATCAAATCCGGATTAATACAAATGAGTTTGCCGAAGACAGAAGGAGAGGGGACTATAGAAGAGATCAAGGAAGCAATGGTGCAAAAGCATATTCCATATATAGAAAAAGCAGGGGAACAAGGCGTGCAGATATTATGCCTGCAGGAGATCTTCAATACACCGTATTTCTGTCCGGGTCAGGACAGGGCCTGGTATGAATCGGCAGAAACAGTACCGGGGCCAACCACAGAACGCATGGCGGCTTACGCCAAAAAATATAACATGGTGATGATCGTACCGGTGTATGAAAAAGAACAGGCCGGTGTTTTATATAATACCGCCGCGGTGATCGATGCAGATGGAACATACCTTGGTAAGTATCGCAAGAATCACATTCCGCACACGTCCGGTTTTTGGGAAAAGTTTTTCTTTAAACCAGGTAACCTGGGTTATCCGGTTTTTCAAACGCGGTATGCAAAAGTAGGTGTGTATATCTGTTATGACCGGCATTTCCCCGATGGCGCCAGGGTGCTGGGGTTGAATGGCGCAGAGATCGTGTACAATCCTTCTGCTACCGTAGCTGGATTATCGCAATACCTGTGGAAGCTGGAACAGCCGGCACATGCCGCTGCCAATGGTTATTTCATGGGCTGCATTAACCGGGTAGGACAGGAGAAGCCCTGGAACCTGGGTAAGTTTTATGGCTCATCGTATTTTGTTGATCCGCGCGGACAGATCTTTGCCATTGCTTCAGAAGATAAAGATGAGTTACTGGTATCCGAATTTGATTTGGATATGATAGAAGAGGTAAGAAGCGTATGGCAGTTTTACAGGGACAGAAGACCGGAAACATATGGGAAATTGACAGAACTGTAAATACTAACGTGACAAAAGCACTAATATCAAATTGAATTAATGGCAATAAAAAATAACCGGTTAACGGCTGAACAATACGAACAGAACTTCAGCGACATTCATCCGCCATTCGACAGCAGGGAATCGGCGTTGGTGGAAGCCAATCGTTGCCTGTTCTGTTATGATGCGCCCTGTACCAAGAGTTGTCCCACCGAGATCAACATTCCTAAATTCATAAAACAGATCAGTACCGATAATGTAAAAGGATCGGCCCATACCATTTTTGTTTCCAACATCATGGGTGCGGGTTGCTCCCGGGTTTGTCCGGTTGAGAAATTATGCGAAGGCGCCTGTGTATTTAACTTGTTGGAAGAACCGCCTATACCCATTGCCCGTTTGCAACGCTATGCTACCGAACAGGCCATGGAAAAAAAGTGGAAGCTGTTTGAACGCAAACCGGCTACCGGAAAGAAAGTAGCGATTGTAGGGGCTGGCCCTGCCGGCCTGAGTTGTGCGCATGTGTTAAGTCGTGAAGGCGTTGATGTAACCATTTATGAAAAAGAAAGCAAAGGCGGTGGTTTAATGACTTATGGTATTGCGGCCTACAAGGTAACACCGCAGTTTTGTGAAGATGAAGTGAATTACATTACTTCCCTGGGCGGTATCCATATAAAATACAACATGGAGCTGGGTAAAAATATTAAGCTGGCCGATCTTCAACATAATTACGATGCCGTTTACCTGGGGTTCGGGGTAGGACTGGCGCGACAACTGGACATACCAGGTGAAGAACTGGAAGGCGTGGTTGATGCCATCCGGTTTATTTATGATATCAGGGCCGGGGCATACACACAGGTGCCGGTTGGTGATAAGGTGGCCGTCATTGGTATGGGTATGACAGCTATAGATGCTGCCACTCAGGCAAAAAGGCTGGGAGCAGAAGATGTTACCCTTGTATATCGCAGAACACAGGAAGAAATGCCCTGCACTGAAGCTGAACTGGATATTGCCAAACTGGATGGATGCCGCGTCATCTGGCTGGCTTCGCCGGCCAATATTATAGGAGATAATGGAAAAGCAACACACCTGGTATGCAACCTGATGCAATTGGGCGAACCGGATGCCAGCGGTCGTCGTTCACCGGTAGAAACCGGGGAAACCTTTACGCTGAAGGTAGATATGGTTATCAAAGCAGCCGGACAAATTCCTTTCGAGGAATTGGTTGCCAGCAACCAACTTCAGCATAAGCATGGAAAGATTGTCGCTCAAAAGAACGGTTCAACCAACATGCCGGGCATATTTGCCGGTGGCGACTGTGTGAATGGCGGAAAAGAGGTTGTCGATGCGGTACAAGCTGGGAAAATTGGAGCACGATCCATTATTGATTATTTGTTTAACAACAAACCACAAACAGATTAACATGGCTGATCTAACAACGAACTTCCTCGGTATAAAATCGCCCAATCCGTTTTGGCTGGCGAGTGCGCCGCCTACCGATAAAAAGATCAATGTGCTGCGGGCCTTTGAAGCCGGCTGGGGTGGCGTGGTTTGGAAAACACTGGGAAGCCAGGTAAAGAACGTATCGAGCCGCTATTCGGCTGTAAACTATAATGGCAGTAAGATAATGGGGTTTAACAATATTGAGCTGATCAGCGATCGGCCATTGGCGTTAAACCTGCAGGAGATAAAAGAGTGCATTAAATTATTTCCCGACCGCGCCATGATCGTTTCACTGATGGCCGATAACACCCGCGAAAAATGGCATGAACTGATTGCCCAGGTGGAAGACACCGGCGCTCATGGGCTTGAACTGAACTTCGGCTGTCCGCATGGGATGACCGAACGCGGTATGGGCGCGGTAGTAGGGCAGGACCCTGAAATCGCCAGGCTCGTAGTAGAATGGGTGATGGAAAAAGCAACCATCCCGGTAATTACCAAGTTAACGCCCAATGTGCATTCGGTGGTTCCAACCGGAAAGGCTTCTGTTGAAGCCGGTTCCAACGCATTATCATTGATCAATACCATACAATCGGTTACCGGTATCGATCTGGATACCTATGTTCCCAACCCGTATGTAGCCGGTAAATCGGTCTTTGGCGGTTATTGCGGACCGGCTGTAAAACCTATTGCGCTGAAAATGCTGGCCACCATCAGTCAGGACCCCGTTACATCCAAAGTGCCCATATCAGGTATTGGCGGTGTTAGTACCTGGAAAGATGCCGTTGAGTTTATGTTATTAGGCGCCACAACCGTGCAGGTATGCACCGCTGCCATGAAACATGGTTTTCGTATTATAGAAGATATGTGCGAAGGAATGAACAACTGGATGGATGAAAAAGGATTTAAGACGATCGATGATTTCATAGGTAAATCGGTTCCAGCCCTGACGCATTGGGAAGAACTGGATATCAATTATCATATTGTAGCCAATATCGATCAGGAAAAATGCATCCACTGCGGTCTTTGTTATATTGCCTGTGAAGATGGATCGCATCAGTCGATCAACCTGCAATATGGTAATCCCTATAATACATATACGATCAAAGAAGATGAATGTGTAGGTTGTAATTTATGCAAGCTTATTTGCCCGGTTGATGATTGTATAACCATGGTAGAGCAAAGGAAAGGCCCTGAGTATATTAACTGGAAAGAATTTCAGGCGCGTGGCTTGCCTTTGAATGATCATTGATCAATAAATTATTATCATCGTTATTAAGTGCGCTATTCAGCAATGGAGGCGCATTTTGTTTTTATTTTTACCACAAAGTGGTATTGTCTAATTTTTAATACGATGTATCTTCACTGCCGATCCTTTATCCCACCCCGGCCCTGTTTCCCACTGACGTAGAACTACCTTTTATAGATGATGATGATAAGCTAACATTCAGTCAAACTTTATTGATATGATCAATGAGTCGTTGCAGTTCATTGCCGATGAACTCAATAAATACCTTATGCTTAAAATGGGCCCAACCAACGACCCGCCAAGGCTCACGTTGGGCAACGTGTCAAGGTTATTTGATGGAGACGCCCCTGCAGCGCTGCTTGTTAATAGGGTTATTATGTCAATGGTAAATGTAGAAGAGGACCGCATTGCAAAGCAACAGGAAAATTTTGTGCGAACAGATATTTCTACCAGGTATAAAAGCCCGCCATTGTATGTAAATCTCTACGTTTTATTTTCAGCAAACAGAAGCGGTTACAGCGATTCATTACAGCATCTGAGTTATATTATGCAATTCTTCCAGTTTCAACATGTGTTTACGCCAATAACACATCCTTCACTGGACCCCAGGATTCAAAAGGTTATTGTCGACTTATGCACATTGAATTTTGAACAGATCAATCATTTGTGGAGTACGCTCGGTGGTAAATATATCCCTTCTGTATTGTATAAAGTACGCCAGTTAACCATTGATGAAGATCTCACGGTTAGTGAAAACGGGTTTATTAAGGAAATTCAGATCAATGATAAAGTAATACAACCTGTAACATCATGACCACAAAGTATAAGATATTATTCATGGTGGATCTGCTGAATGAGTATTATGCCAATTTGCTGTGCAGGGATTTTCAGGTAATCCCTTCGGCTGAAACAGCGCAGGTGTTGCGAAATCATCAGATGCTGTTTAAAACCATTGGTAACAAACTGGTGGTATTGGTAAAAGTACAAACGGAGACGGGTAATGAAGATAAGCCGGTTGTTACAATAGCTGCTGATACAAAGTTTTTATTTTATCTGAATCTGAATCAACCATTGTTCACTACGATAACCAATCTCGATTCAGATCGGCTGCGGCTGAATCAACGATACTATTTCACCAATCTATATGAGAATAATGCCGGTACGTCACTGCATTTAAGCAAACAGGTAGCTGAGTATGATGATGCGGCTACTTATAATCCAGGTGACCTGGTTGATGATGGCGGTGGAACTGTTTATGAATGTATACAACACACTACTGGTGGTAATGATACCGGAGAAACAGATTTCTGGTTTCAACGGGGAACGGAACAGTATGTGTCATCAGGCGATATGATGCATTGCATAGCCAGCGTGAACCGGTTTAAAATAGCAGCTCCCGCCACAAAATTTACCATACAGGTATTTGGGCTGAATACGGCTACCAATCAGTATACGTTACCGGTTACAATCACAAAAGATACGGTGACCAGCGATGTAGCTACCAATGAAGTACAGGTTGATCTGTCTCAATTGTTGCCGGGTCGTTATACTGTGCGAATCAATACAGAGGCGTTTGATGTGTTTGTGGATGATGCCGTGATCTACAGGAACCTGTTTGGCGTGATAGAGATATTTACACATCTGCCGGCGACCAGTGAGTTTTCGCTATTGGATAATAACGGCAAAGTAAAAGATACCCTGGTGGGTGGAAACCTGCAATGGCTGCGTTACCAGATACGGTTTGCCAACAGGCTGGCTTTCTGGAAATATGTAACACCCCGTAAAGGAGTAAAAGCCATTAAAGACAAAACCAATACGTACCAGTTTGTTCAATCGCCGCCATTACCGGCCGTGCCCGATTATTTTCAATCACACCTGCCGATTCCGATTAAGGAAACACCGGTGGTGTATGACCTGGAATTAAATAACCCGGTAAGCGATGAACCGCCCGCAGCGCCCAATCCAGACCCGAACATCACCGGCATGTTAAGCCGTAAAGAACCCGGAAAAGATTACTACTGTACAATATATCTTAACTATTAAAAACTTTTAAATCTTACAATATGGCAACCGTTTACAAAACACCCGGTGTGTTTTTGGAAGAAATCCCCAAGTTACCGCCATCCGTTGCGCAGGTCGAAACAGCTATTCCGGCCTTCATAGGAATTACCGAAATAGCAAAAGACCCGTCACTCGGCGACCTGAAAAATAAGCCGAGACGCATTGGATCGCTGGTAGAGTATGAGTTTTATTTTGGCGGTGGGCCATCTCCGGTGGTAACAGAAGTGAATCTCGACAGCAGTAATAATTTTGTTTCTGCCAAAGTATCCAGCAACTTTTTTCTGTACGATAGTGTAAGAATGTTCTATGCCAACGGCGGTGGTGATTGTTATATTGTATCGGTTGATGTATATCCTGCCACGGCTACACCTACTAACCTGAAAACAGGAATTGCCACTTTGGAAAAAGAAGATGAACCCACTATATTACTCTTCCCCGATGCAGTAACGTTGAATGATACTCAGATCGCTGATGTGCAACAGGCTGCTTTAACGCAATGCAATAACATGCAGGACCGCGTGAGTGTATTTGATCTGAAACAGGACGATCCAAAGGGGGTAGATTTTCGCAGCAACGTCGGCATCAATTTCCTCAAGTATGGTGCGGCTTATACACCCTGGTTAAAAGTAACCTTACCAAAATCGGTGAAATATCCGGATGTAAAGTCGAAGGTCCTTCGTGCGGGAGTTGCAATACCTTCCTTAACAGCCCTTACTACCGATGCTGCTATACTGGCATTGATAGGCAAAGTTGACCAGGCGTATACAGACCGTGCTTTTATCACTGCGCAAACAACCGCGCTGGTTTCGCCGGTAACAGACCTGGTGGGTAAGTTCGATGAATTGCAGGCTGCTTTCAACGCATCCAACAGCAATACAAGCATGAGGTCGCTTTTTGATTTTACGTATAATATTGCCGGACTGGTTGACGATTATGTGAATGGCACGATACCGAATACCGTAACGTTGCCTGAACTAAAAACAGATATAACGAATGCAGTAGCTTCCAATTTTGAAGTGATCATGCCAAAGATCGTTTCCTTAAACAAAGAAGCTGGCGCTGATCTTACAGCTGCTTACACGCCAACAGATATTTCCACTATAGTAACAGCAGCAAGCTGGCCTCTTTCAATTGCCGCTGTGGCGCCACCGGCTCCCGGCAACATTGATGAAACAAATGATAATAACCGTCGTATCAGAGCTGTGAATTTATTAAAACCCCTGTTCCTTGAATTGAATCTGGCTTACCAGAATCTGGTAGTTGCGGCCGCCTCATCATACGCAAAAACGCTCGAAGACTCCCTGGTACTTTCTTTCCCGGTTTATAAAGCCATCGTTACCGGCACTGCCAACAGTATGACCAGCATGCCGCCCAGCGGCGCAGTGGTAGGGGTATATGCTGCTACCGATCGTACCCGTGGTGTTTGGAAAGCGCCGGCCAACGTGTCCTTAGCCAGCGTAGTGGGTCCGGAAACTACTTTTACAGCTTCCGAACTCGACGGGTTAAACGTAGATGCGGTATCCGGTAAATCCATCAATGCCATCCGGGCATTCACTGGTAAAGGCACTTTGATCTTTGGCGCCCGCACATTAGCCGGTAATGACAATGAATGGCGCTATGTAAGCGTTCGCCGGTTCTTTAACATGGTAGAAGAGTCTACGAAAAAGGCTACCGAACCATTTGTGTTTGAATCAAACGATGCCAATACCTGGGTACGCGTACAGGGCATGATCGAAAACTTCCTGACCACCTTATGGCGGCAGGGCGCTTTACAGGGCGCTAAACCCGAACATGCTTTTTATGTAGCAGTGGGTTTGGGCAAAACCATGACCGCGTTGGATATTCTCGAAGGCCGCATGATCGTTGAAATAGGCATGGCCGTTGTTCGTCCGGCAGAGTTTATCATCCTGCGCTTCTCGCATAAGATGGCTGAAAGCTAATAGCCTGAACGCCGGGGTGAATGGTCAATGGTGAATGGTTCCTTTAATGCGGGCATTCACTATTGCTCCTGGTCTTTTAACGCTTTCTACTAATTACATACAACTTAAAACGTCATACAATGGCAACATATCCCCTTCCAAAATTTCATTTCCAGGTTAAATGGGGTGCAGACCGGATTGGTTTTACTGAAGTGACCGGTCTCGATGTACAGATCGATATTATTGAATACCGCGAAGGTTCCAATCCGGAGTTTTCAAAAGTGAAAATGCCCGGGCTGTCCAAGTTCAGTAACCTTACGTTGAAACGTGGCACGCTTGCCGTAGATTCTGATTTTTATAAATGGATAAAAGCGCTCGATCCGTTTACGCACCTTTCACAAAGGCGCGAGATCACCATCAGTTTATTGAATGAATCGCATACGCCCATCATGACATGGTCTGCCAAGAATGCCTTCCCGGTTAAATACCAGGCCAGCGATCTGAAAGCCGATGGCAATGAAGTCGCTATCGAAACACTGGAGATTGCGCATGAAGGCTTGACGATCGTAGAATAGTCAATGGGCAGTAAACAATTAGCAATAGACAAATAGAAACATGGCTTCTCCATCAGCAGGCGGTTATTACCCGCCGGTAGGATTTCATTTTAAGGTGAAGTTCCTGAATCTCGGGAACGATAATGACGTACGCTTTCAATCTGTGTCAGGTCTCAGTGTAGAATACGATACGGAATCATTCAAGGAAGGCGGGGAGAACCGGTTTGAACACAAGCTGCCGGTTCGTACCAAGTATCCTGACCTTTCCCTGAAAAGAGGCATGCTCATCGATTCAAAGCTGATCGACTGGTTCCTGGGAATTCTGCAGAACCGGGATTTCAAAAATAACAAGCCGGCGGAAATAGACATCATGCTGCTGAACGAACAACACCAGCCGCTAAAGACCTGGCATGTGTACAAAGCCTGGCCAAAAAAATGGAGTGTGAGCGATTTTAATGCCCAGGAAAACTCGCTGGTAGTTGAATCGCTCGAATTAAGCTATAGTTATTTCACGCTACCAAAATAACAGGAATATGCCGCTGGAGATAAAAGAACTGCATATAAAGGTAACCGTTAATCAGCCCTCGCAAGGACAGCAATCAGCCGGAGCTTCGTCAGGCGGCGCCAGCGCCGGTAAGTCCGGCGATGATAAAGAAGCCATCATTTCACAATGTGTTGACGAGATCCTGGAGATCATCAATAATAAAAAAGAACGTTAACCATGGCAACAGGTGAGTTTGAAAAGCTAAGGATCATTTCCTATACCGATCCGGATTTTTCGGACGAACACAAGGGGGAAGAATTTGTAGCGCTGATCAATCCGGAAAGTTATACGCTGGAAACAAAAGTGGAGTTCAGCAGTAACCAGGGTTCAGGTACCAGTGGCAGCCAGCCCCGGTTTACCCTGAAGCCGCCGGAGGAGCTTGCCTTTGAATTTTTGTTTGATAATACCGGCATCATTGATGGCAATCCCAAAGATGATGTGGCCGACGACCTGCAAAACTTCAAAGACTTCCTGATGAAGTATGAGGGGGATATTCATCAACCTAAATTCTTCAAATTGGTATGGGGTACCTCTTTAATGAAAGGTATTTGCACCACGTTAAACATCAACTATAAACTTTTTAATCCCGATGGCAAACCCATCAGGGCGGTATGTAAGGTTACCATTCGCGAACTGAAACCCGAAGAACTGCGGGTGATAGAAGAGAATAACCAGTCACCCGACCTTACTCATTACCGCGTTGTAAAAAAGGGAGAAACATTGCCCTTGTTGTGTTACCGCATCTATGGCGATTCAAAATATTATATACAGGTAGCAAAAGCTAATAAACTGAGCGATTTCAGACAGATCATACCCGGACAGGAGATTTTTTTTCCGCCTATTGCGAAAATATAAAATCCCTACAACCTTAAAATATGCCCAACGAAAGGACCATACCATCTGATAAAGCGAAAACAGTAGTCACTACAACCTTATTGTCGGATGGCAATGAAGTAACAAAAAAATACCAGGTTCTTTCCATCGTAGTAAATAAAGAAGTAAACCGCGTTCCCATTGCTACGCTCATCATATTAGACGGAGAGCCGTCCAAAGAATCTTTTGAAGTAAGCAGTAAGCCGGAATTTGAACCTGGTAAAAAGTTGGAAATAAAATGTGGTTACCGCAGTGACGAAGAGACCATCTTCAAAGGCATTGTCATAAAACACGGTATTAAAGTGCGCAAACAGAACAGCGTGCTGGTGATAGAATGTAAAGATGAAGCCGTGAAGATGACCGTGGCCTGCAAAAGCAAATATTTTACCGATACCAAAGACAGCGATGTTATTGAAGAACTGATCAATGGACACGGGCTTCAAAAAGATGTAAAAACAACAACTGTACAACATAAACAACTGGTACAATACAATGCCACCGATTGGGACTATATGCTTTGCCGTTGCGATGTGAACGGCCTACTATGTATACCCGACGATGGTAAGATAAGCGTGTCTAAACCTGATTTCACGGCCCAAACCAGTCTCACCATACAATATGGTGCTACCGTGCACGACCTGGATGCAGAAATAGATGCCCGGCTGCAATACAAATCAGTAAAAGGGAGCATGTGGGATTACTCGGGTCAGGAATTGTTAAGTGACGTAGAAGCTGCAGACCCCGGTGTGCCTGATGCCGGTAATTTGACGCCCGATACATTAGCTGGTGTAATAGGGGAGGATGAATTCAGATTATTTCATAGTGGTAAAATAGAAGAACCCGAACTACAGGCATTGGTAGATGCCAAAATGATGAAGCATCGCCTGGCGAAAATAAGAGGCCGTGTTCGCATAGACGGTACCGCAGCCGTAAAGCCCGGCCAGCTGATCGAACTTAACGGCGTTGGCGAACGGTTCGAAGGAAAATTATTTGTTACCGGTGTTCGTCAGGAAATAGAAAAAGGCGATTGGCAAACGGCAATACAGTTTGGCATTAACCCCGAATGGTTTGCCGAAACCTACAAGGTACAGCAGCCGTTAGCTGCTGCTATGCTCCCTGCTATAAACGGATTACAGATTGGCGTGGTTACGCAATTACAGGAAGACCCCGATGGGGAGGACCGCATCAAAGTACGGCTTCCGGTGATCCATGACCAGGATGAAGGCATCTGGTGCCGGGTAAGTTCGCTCGATGCGGGTGATAACAGAGGCATGTTCTTTCGCCCTGAAATAAATGATGAAGTGGTGGTTGGTTTTATCAACAGCGATCCACGGCATGCGATCGTGCTGGGAATGTTGAACAGCAGTGCTAAACCGGCGCCTTTTCCTGCATCGGATGACAACCATGAAAAAGGGTATGTAAGCCGCAGTGAAATGAAATTGGTTTTTAATGATGACAAGAAAAGCATCCAGATAGAAACGCCGGGTGGTAATAAAATGCTCATCACCGAAGATGAAAAAAAGATCCACATTGAAGATCAGAACGGCAACAAGTTTACGATGAATGAAGATGGCATCAAGATAGAAAGCATAAAAGACATCATTATGAAAGCGCAGGGGGATATCAAGGCAGAAGCATCGGCGAATGTAAATATAAAAGGCAGTTCGCAGGCAAAAGTGGAAGGCAGTGGGGGAGCCGAGCTGTCATCAGGTGGAAGTACTACGGTGAAAGGTGCTACGGTGATGATCAATTAAGGAGGACCTAAAACAATAAAATCTTTTTTTAATGCCCGCAGCAGCAAGAGTAGGAGATATGCATGTTTGTCCAATGGTGACTGGAACAGTGCCCCATGTGGGCGGACCCATTCTGCCACCGGGCTGTGCCACGGTACTGATTGGCGGTATGCCGGCTGCACGGGTAGGTGATATGTTAACCTGTACTGGCCCGCCGGATACTATTATCGCCGGGTCCGCTACTGTGTTGATCGGCGGTATGCCGGCTGCCCGTCAGGGTGATAGCACAGCGCATGGTGGTAGTATAGTGGTTGGTTGTGCAACGGTGATCATTGGTTGAATATATAAGGTGTAAGTTCAAAATATATGTTATGGCAAAAGAATTTATCAACGATGATTTTTTAGGCAGGGGCTGGAGTTTTCCGCCCACCTTCAATGCCCAATTGAAGGAAATAGAAATGGCTGAGAAAAAAGAAGACATTGAGCAAAGCCTGCGCATTTTGTTAACCACTGCTATCGGTGAACGCGTGATGCAACCAAAATATGGTTGTAACATGGATGAGCTGGTATTTGAAGCGCTGAACACAACAACAAAAACAATTATAAAGGACAAGGTAAAAACGGCCATCCTGTATTTTGAACCGCGGATAGAACCAAAAAAGATTGAGCTGAATACCGCTAATGAACTGGAAGGCGAAGTATTGATTGAGGTGGAATATGTGATACGATCTACCAACAACCGGTTCAACTTCGTTTTCCCATACTACCGCAACGAGGCAACCGAACTGAATTTATTAACTACTAACGACGGTATATCATTATAGCAATGAGTAACTGCAACGACGATAAAAATCCCTTACAACACAACGGAACCAGTCAGGCCGAGCGGTTATTGCCGGGTTTGCAGGCAGATTATGTGAAAGTGAATGAGAAAGAGTATGCCGACTGGATCGTGTTTGCTGCAGAGTTTGCCGCTTACCTGAATTATTATGATGCTTCCAATAAAGCGGCCGGTAACTGGCAGGTTTTTTTTACCAACGATATCTCAGCGATCCTGGGCACTATTGCCGTACAGGACATAGATGGTTACCGGCGACAGATAAAAGAACGGTTTGATTTTATTAAAGAAGATACCAATGCGGCGAATATAACTGCCGTAAAGAAAAAACTGCATGAGCTGTTCAGTGTGCTGCTCACAATGGCAAAGGCATTGGATACTTATTTGAACCGCCTGCCAGAGAATGAAAGTGAATCAGGAAATAGCATCCCGTTAAAGAATACGTTACAAAATTGCATTGAGACCAAACTGGCGCCGGCTTTACAACGATCGATCGCGTATCACAAAGCGGCTACGGCGCAATTACTGTTGGCGCCCGGTGATTTCACCGGCTGGAAAGTGCTGAATACCCAGGTGGTTGCGGCAGAGACAATAATAAATGGCAGCGGGCTATCGAAAAGCTGGTGGCGGAACGGGGCGGTCAGCTGGAATGCCTATGTAACAGGTATTGCTGCAGATGCCAGTATTTTTGGCAATATATTGTGGACGGAATATCGTCGTATCAATCATGCGGCCAATCATAATTTATTTGCTTCGGTATTTGATCTGTTCACGCAGAACTACGCCAAAATAATTAATGAGGCAACCAGTAGCCTGTTAACAACACTGGGCAACTGGAACACGCATCCCGCGCATTATGCGCTTTTTTTAGCTTTCTTAAAACTATTCCGGTTTGCGCAGGCCGATATCAATACCATTACGCAGCGCCATCTTGATTTTTATTATAAAGAAGTATTGCAATTGTTGCCCAAAGCGGCAGTACCCAATAAGGCGCATATACTCATTGAACTGGCAAAAATGGCCGATGACTATGCGTTGGCGCAGGGTACGGAATTAAAAGCCGGTAAAGACAGCGCGGGTAAAGATGTGCTGTACGAACTGGACAGGGAAACTGTTTTTAACAAAGCGAAAGTTGCGCTGCTGAAATCGGTTTACAAAGGGGACAAAAATGGAAAAGACAATCACCCCCTGGCAGTTTCGCCATCGTTCACTGTATTGAATGAAGACCGCTTGTTTGCATCACCGGTGATCAACAGCGATGATGGGTTGGGAGCAAAGCTAACTTCTGCCAACAAGGAATGGCATCCATATGTCAATAAGAAATATGAGGAAGCAAAGCTCACTGATATCGTCAGTCCGAATGCGGAAATAGGCTTTGCCATGGCCTCGCATTTTTTGTACCTCGCAGAAGGACAAAGAAAGATCATAATCCGCCTCGCTACTACAGCAGCCAGTGCGCTTCTGCTTGTTGATAAAAAGTTCGATTGTTACCTTACTACTGAGAAAGAATGGTTCGCTGTACCGCTTGGGAACATTACGCCGGTTGCAGTGGGTACCATGACCAATAGTTTAACCTGTGCTGAATTTATAATCACGTTGGGCGGAGATGTTCCTGCCATTACAGATTATAATGCGGCTGTACATGGGGGCACGTATAATGTAAAGCTACCCGTGGTAAAAATGATCCTTAAGAACTTTGATTTCGAGACTTATCAATACACGGCATTAAAGGATATTAAAATAACAATGGGCGAAGTGAAAGTGGAGGTGGGTAGTATGACCACGGTGAGCCAGACCGGGCTGAAGCAACTGTTCATGGCTGGTGATTTTGGTCCGTTGGATGTTTCCAAACCATTTCAGCCATTTGGCGCGCAGCCGAAAAAAGATGCCACATTCATTATTGGTAGCAGGGAGATCTTTACCAAGCTGTACGCAAAGATCAGATTAAATATAGAGTGGGCGAATTTACCGGCGGATGCTGCCGATATCGCATACAATTCAACGTATGTGGGCTCGCGCACTGAATATGGAGATGTCTATACAGTAACAAAGATATCGCCACATTATCCGCCAGTAAAACCCCAATTCCTGGTAAACGGGGTATGGAAAGCCAACAATACAGATAATTCAGCTATAGCGGATGTGGATATTTTTAATGGCGTCAACGCCGGAGTAGCCGTTTTTACAGCAGCCGGTCAGGCCGTCAACGGATGGTCACTTATGCCTTATAGTGAATCATATAACGCATATAATGCGGCTTCCTCAAAAGGATTTATGCGGCTGGTACTGAAAGGCGATTTTGGTCATAAAAAGTACATCACCGATCTAACGACCTACCTCATTGAAAAGTCAAAAACTGATTATTCCTTAAAGTCAATAGGAGTTGAGCCCGTAGAGCCGTATAGCCCAACTATACAATCGCTGTATATTAGTTATGTGGCCAATACCATGGCGAATTTTGAAGAGTTGAACCAGGATTATTTTGAAAATGCCCGTACCATTAAATTCTTTCATGTTTATCCTTTTGGCGAAGCCGAACAACACAAATACATTTCAGGAGAAGATGTTTATCTGCTTCCACAGTTCAAACACCAGGAGGATTCAACTACTGTTGATCATATTGGTGAGTTTTATATTGGTGTAAGCGACCTGCAGGCGCAACAGGTAGTGAACATCCTGTTCCAGGTGATGGAAGGCACGGCAGATCCGCTGATGATAAAACCGCCGGACCATATTCACTGGAGTTATTTGTCTGCCAATCGATGGCTGCCTTTTGATAAAAATACAGTTGGCGATGCCACGCGGCATTTGATTCAATCAGGTATTATTTCATTTGTGATACCAGCCGATGCTACAACTGATAATACGTTGTTACCGGCAGGCTACATCTGGTTAAGAGCAGCGGTATCGCAATCGGCAGAAGCCATATGTAAATTAATCTCAGTAGATGCACAAGCTGCATTGGTAACCTTTGCCCCGAATGAGAATGCAGATGATTTCCTGGAAAAAGCACTACCGGCTTCTACCATTGCAAAACTCAAAACGCCTGATGCGTCCGTAAAAAAAGTGGTTCAGCCATATTCTTCGTTTGGTGGCCGGGCCAAAGAGAAAGAGGATCAATTTTATGTTCGGGTGAGCGAAAGGTTACGGCACAAGAACCGGGCTATCACGATCTGGGATTACGAACACCTGGTGCTGGAAAATTTCCCGCAGATATATAAAGTAAAATGCCTCAATCATACCAAACTGGTTGAGAATCCGCTTACGCATGAAATGGAATACAACGAGGTGGCTCCTGGGTATGTAACAGTGATCACGATCCCTGATCTGCAAAACCGGAATGACACCAACCCGCTGAAACCATATACCAACCAGAATACATTGCTGGAGATTGAAAGCTTTCTGAAAACAAAGATCTCCTGTCACGTTAACCTGGGCGTGCGCAATCCGCAGTTTGAAGAAGTGCGCATGCAATTCGACCTGAAGTTGTTGAGCGGATTTGATGATTTTACTTTTTATAAGGAACGGTTACAACAGGAGATCACGCAATTTTTAACGCCCTGGGCTTTTGCCAGCGGTGCCACTATTTCGTTTGGCGGCAAAATATATAAATCGGTGCTGATTGATTTTATTGAGGAACGGCCGTATGTAGATTTTATAACGAATGTAAAAATGTTTCATCGCATCGATGATACAACCCCCGAAAGCGGTGACCTCGATGAAATTGTGGCCTCAACCGCCCGTAGCATCCTGGTTTCAGCACTGGCATCGAAACATGTAATTAATGAAATAGTAACCGCAGAACTTGAAGAAGCAGAAGAATGCCAGGGAAGTAGTACGTAATAAGTAATACCATGCAAAAAAGCATTACCATACAAAAACATCCTGCATTGAACGACAGTTCAAATTATGAACTGTTGCGCCAGGAAGGATTAAACGCCATTCAACAACTGGGCAGTCGCTGGTGGACGGATTATAATATTCACGACCCCGGTATAACTCAACTGGAATTGTTGAGCTATGCCATTACCGACCTGGGTTATCGCACTTCACTGGATATAAAAGATCTGCTGGCTGTTCCGGTAAATACAACACCGGATCCCAAACGCCAGGCCTTCTATACCGCCCGGGAAATTTTAACGACCAATCCCTGGACGGTCAATGATTTTAGAAAGCTGTTGATTGACGTAAATGGCGTAAAGAACGGCTGGCTGGCTTGTAAGAAATGCGCCTGTGACGACCTGTACCTGTACGCCGATTGTAAGAAAAGCGCTTTGCAATATGAGTTTACAGAACATAAAATAACCATTAAAGGGCTGTATGATGTGCTGGTAGAATTTGAAGATGAAGAAGGCATTGGCAACCTGAACAGTGGTAAAATAAAATACAACTTTGGTTTTACAGCCGGTGGCAGTTTCACTACGGCAAGTATTGAAATGCGTTTGCCCTCCTGGCAAATGATCGATTCAGAAGAGATTATCAGGCGGCATTTTCAAAACGATATGGTAACCTGGCAAAAGTTCAGGCAGTTGGTGAACCCGGGTAGCACCGTTACCAATGTGACCGTGCATTTTATATCGGGTACCAAAGATGATAATGTGGATATTCCGGCCAATGAACTGGCATCGCGGTTGCGCAAACCGGTGTACGCCACATTTACGGTATTCTATTCACCGGCAGCAGACATTGCCGCGCCGGTATTGCCTGCACAAATAACGTTTACCGATGTACCGCTGACTGTTTGGTTTAACAGTGACAGTAATCGTAAGGCCATGCCCCTGGCTGATCTGAAGACAGCGATAAGCGATGCTTCCGCCGGCGGTATCCTTAGTAAATACATTGATAAAATTCGTCGTGCCAATGCCCTTATAGCCGCCACAACGCAGGTATTGCACCGGCACCGGAATTTAAGCGAAGACTATTGCACCATCAAAGCCGTTGAAACGGAAGACATTGGTGTATGTGCCGATATGGAAGTTGAGCCGGATGTAGATATTGAAGCCGTACTGGCCGAAGCCTTCTACCTGATCGATCAGTATTTCAGTCCGGATATAAAGTTCTACTCATTGACACAACTCCTGGCCAAAGGAAAGACCGTAGATGAAATTTTTGAAGGCCCGCAGCTTGATAATGGTTTTGTAGAAGATGAGCAGTTGGAAAGTACCAACCTGAAGAAAACATTATATACTTCCGATATCATCAATTTACTGATGGATATCCCGGGTGTAAAAGCAGTTAAAAATTTTGCACTTACCCGCTATAACGAGGAAGGGTTTCTGGTAGAAAGCCAGCCCTGGAGCCTGGATGTTACTTATAATCATCAACCCCGGCTATATGTAGAGGGATCTAAATTCCTGGTATTTAAAAATGGCTTACCGTTCTTACCCGATAAACTGGAACTGGCTGATACCTTGCAGGTAATTATCGGCACCAACGCCCAACCCAAATTCGCTATTACTGAAAAAGACCTGCCGGTGCCACAGGGAAATTATTATGATCTCGCCGCCTATCATCCATTGCAGTATTCTTTGCCACTTACATATGGCGTTGGGTTTGAAGGATTGGCTACCACTGCTTCCGCCAAAAGAAAAGCACAGGCTAAGCAACTAAAAGCATACCTGCTTTTCTATGAGCAACTACTGGTGAACTACCTGGAGCAGTTGGCACATGTAAAAGACCTGTTTGCCGTGGATGATACAGTGGCGCACACTTATTTTTCGCACCTGCTAACCAATACAGATATAAATGGGTTGAATGATATTGTAAGTGCCGGTCTTACGGCAAATACATTGCAACAACTGGAAGAAACAGAAACGGTGTTCCTCGACCGCCGCAACCGTTTTTTAGATCATATGCTGGCCCGTTTTGCCGAACAGTTTACGGAATATGCGTTAATGCTGTATTCGTATTCTGATAGCAAGGATGTAGCCCAGGATCAACTGATAAAAGATAAAGTCGCGTTTTTGAAGGATTATCCCTTCATGAGTTATAACAAGGCGAGGTCATTCAATTATAAAGATCTCACAAAGGTATGTGACGCCACAAATATTGCAGGATTGGCCATGCGCATTCGACGTGTGTTGGGTATGCCTGATAGCGAGAAAATATTTATTGTAGAGCATTTGTTATTACGGCCGCATAATAAGCCGGGAACCTTGTTACCCGAAGGCGATCCGTTGTTGCCGGTTTGTATTGGTCCCAATTGCGATGTGTGTGGTGAGGAAGATCCGTATTCGTTCCGCTTAACGATCGTAATGAATGGAGAAACCGGGTTAGCCAACAGTGGTATTGTGTTTCGCCGTTTTGCCGAACAAACCATTCGTAAGGAAATACCCGCCCACCTGGCATTAAAGGTTTGTTGGGTATCAACGATCCAGCTGAAGGAATTTGAAACAAAATATTGCGCCTGGTTAGCGGAACTGAGTAAACCCGAACCCGGTAAGGTAACCCTGAGCAACCTGTTAAAAGACCTGCTGACTGTATTTACTGCCTTGAAGAATATTTATCCTGCTGCAAGTCTGCACGATTGTGTGGATGGCGACGATGAGAACAGGGTATACCTGAACCAAACTATTATTTAAAAAACAAAAATCGTTTATATGCTACCGGTCAACACTGTTTTTCCTGAGTTTGTACCCGACCAGTTGCTCACGTCAGATGATCTGAACGAATTATTTGGCTACCTCGACGAACAGGGCCGGATGACGCGCACCAATTTAATTGGTATTGGTATTGTATGCGGACTGGAAGTAAAGATCAACGCTGCTAAAACTGCCATCACCATCACAAAGGGCACCGGTGTAACTTCTGAAGGATATCTGATCACCGTACCACCCATTACGTATACCGAGTACAATACATTTGATGCGGTAAAGGAAAAGTATTACGACAAGTTCGTGAACACAACCACCAAGGCGCAGAAATTCAATCTGTGGGAAATGAAGCAAGCCGGGGTTGATCCCGATGCGATCGACTTGAGCGAATCGTTCCTTACCGATAAAGTAGTGCTGTTATTTGTGGAATTACTGGGAGAGAAGAACAAAAATTGTGATCCCAATTCCTGCGACGATAAAGGCGTACATGTCACTGTTACCTTCCGGCCATTGCTGGTAAGAAAATCCGATGCGGTTTCCCTGATCGGCGCCACAGGTTCCCTGATCGTTGACACCTATACCGGTTTGCCGGAATTAAAAATGCGCCGGTTCAATGTGCCCAATACGAACCCCGTGAACAGTGTGCAAATATTTGATGCCTATCAGGCTATACTGAGCAATACATTCCTCACTGCTACCCAGGATGCCTTATCGCAGGCATGGACACGATTTCTCCCTTTTGTGCAGGATGAGTATGCCACCAATCCGTTTACCGGGCTGGCAACTGCCTTTGCATTTGTCAACAATGGGGCCATTACCACCCAACAGCTACAGCATATACAATATATTTACGATCATTTTTCTGATCTGCTGCAGGCGTATGATGAGTTTCGAAAAACAGGTACGCACATACTCAGTACCTGTTGCCCCGACAGTAGCTTGTTCCCCCGGCATTTGTTGCTGGGTGAAGCCATTCCATTGCCTGCGGGAACCGTTTCCGCATACCGGCATTATTTCATTTACTCACCGCTGTTCGACCAACGGGAGATAATAGCACAACTGAAAATTTTGTTCAAGAAGCTGGTATTGCTAAAGGAAAAATTTATCATTCCGGCAGTCAGCAGTGGATCCACCACCGCAAAAGAAGACCCATACATTCGCATTACACCAAGTACGTTGGGCGATGCAGGATTATCACAAAAAGCAATTCCCTATTATTACCAGGTAGCAACAGGACCTTCGCCCTTGTACAAAAGCTGGAGCCCGCAAAAAACGTTACTGGGTATACCCCAATGTAATTTATCATATAACGCCGATCAATACAATGCATCGGATGATTTTGTGCGCCAGCCTTTGCTCTATGACCTGGAACCTTATAATTTCCTGCGCGTAGAAGGTATCATAGGGAAATCATATATCAAAGTATTGCAGAACCTGAAATCCCTGATCAGTAAGAACCGATTGCCGGTGGATGTCATTGCCTTGAATACAGATAACTCCAATTTGTTACAGGGCATCAGTACGTCCACCGCTTCTTCGTTTTCTTTATCGGGGGTTATCGACGACTTTGACATGTCTGAACTGAGTTGTCATTTTCAGGATCTGGAGGCATTGTATACGGCTATGAAAAACGAGATCCTGTGCAATCTGTGCAAAGAATTAAAATATTATTACGACCTGGATTACGAAAAACAGCCCTCGGGCGCTGTGCAAGCCGTATCGAAAGTGGCGCTTTTTGAAAATTGCAGTAAAGGTTATATCGTAAAGCCAGGTACGTATGGTTTTTACATCGAAAAATTATACAGTGTAGTAGGGGATGATGATAATGTCACCTTTCAGCTGATTTCCGAACTCCTGAACCTGCAAAAGCTGGTGGGCGATGATAGTAATAATGATGGTAAACCGGATAGATTATCGGCAGATACCACCACCTGGCTGGGATTCCTGGTGGCCTTTTTTGAGATCCCGATCTACATCATCCGCTTAGCCAAAACATTTACAGATGATATAAGCTCCTTTGATGTAGACGAATATTGCCGAATTCAAAAATTACTGGCAGAAAAAGCCAACACCGTTAAGTTTTCCTATAATATATTTTCTTCCGATAACGGCACAACCAAATCAGGCACCAATACTTTTACCCGGAACATGCTGGCGCAAAGCAATACCGGTAATTTAGTGCTAACGATCTTTTCGCTGGAAGACCTGTTCGATCACCTCGATGTATTGATATATAACTGCAAGTGCAGTGCCTTCAAAGCATTGAAAAAAGAATACCTGGAACGGGTGGTAAAACTTACCTTATTGCGCCAGTTTGGATACTTTACCAAACAGCATCCGGGTATACAACACAAGGCCGGTGTGCCCATGGGCGGTACCTTCATTATCGTTTATCACAGCAAGCCCAATGTAATTACAAAGGGAAAAGCGTTCGGTAATTTCGTAATTAAGGGTAAGGTGGTTGATGAGGAAGGTAATGGATTACGTAGCACAATAGTTCTAAAACAAGGTTCGCAGAGCTACAAAACGGATGCTGATGGGAATTTTAGCATCAACCACAGGGAAATACCATTTACCGTGATTTTTAAGGCGCCGTTGTATGATGATAAAGAAGTTACTATAACATCTGATAGTCCCATACAGGTGGTTATGGGCGTTAATGAAGAGGGAGAACCCGAAACCGCGATCGATAATATTGCAGCCGGTACCGTGATCGCTGATTTTTATATACCGTACCGTTGTTGTTCCGATTGTCCGCCTATACAATATGTGGTGCCGGAATTAAAAGAACCGCCACCAACAAATGAAGGACCTGTTGCCAATGCGGGAACTGACCAGGTGATCACACTCCCGGTAAGTACGGTTGTCCTGAATGGAAACGGCTCCACCGATCCTGATGGTTCCATTACCCTGTTCCAGTGGACGCGGTTAAGCGGACCCGGTACACCCGTGATCGTAACGCCTAACAGTGCACAAAGCAGTGTAACCGGTCTGGTGCAGGGAACTTATGAATTTGAATTAACCGTCACAGATAATAAAGGCAGCACAGCCCGGGACACTATGAGAGTAACGGTGAACCCAGCGCCGCGTGTGAACCAGCCACCGGTTGCCCGTGCCGGTGCCGACAGAACCATAACACTGTCCGCAACCAACCCGTTGGTGCTCGATGGCACCGCATCATCTGATCCGGATGGAACGGTTCAATTATTTAACTGGCGACGGTCAACCGGACCGAATACACCGGTGATCGTAGCGCCCAATGCAGCACAAACACCAGTAACCGGATTAGCGGCAGGCGTATATGAATTTCAACTGACGGTTACTGATAATGAAGGCGCCACTGCTTCAGACAGTGTAGTAATCACCGTGGTATTGCCCGAGAACCAACCACCGGTTGCCAATGCAGGTTTAGACCAGGTTATAACACTGCCGGTAAATTCCGTCACGTTAAACGGTAGTGCTTCTACTGATCCTGATGGAACGATCACGGCCCAAACCTGGAGCCTGGTAAATGGACCCAATACACCGGTGATTGGTGCATCCAATGCAAAAATAACCCAGGTGAGCGGGTTGGTTCAGGGAACCTATCAGTTTGAATTGAAAGTAATCGACGATCGCGGCGATTCAGCCAGCGATGTCATTACAATAACGGTGAACCCGGCGCGGGAGAAATCATGCGCCCCGCTGAAAGACATAATAGCGTTGTTTGAAAAGCTCAGGGAAACTGACCCCAATAATTTCCCCCTCTTCTCCAAGATGTTCCAGTTCTATCCACAGGTTGAAGGATACTTTAAACAATTGGTTGATGATAAAGTGGCGGATATGCCGGGGGATAAACAGATCGATTTCTTTGCTTCGCCCATTGGCGGATCAAGCATCGATCAGTTGTTAATACAATGGCTGAATCAGTTGAACGAAATGATACAGGCCAATACGGAGAATCTGCGGTTACTGGCGCTAGCGCTTTACCGGATATTGATGCAACTGGCTATGTACATCATGTGTATCCAAAAGGAAGATGCCGATAAAGCGAAGGTGCGGATGGATGGCGTGTTCAAACAGATTCAGGAGCATACAGCATCATGGGTAGCCCTGCACAAACAAAAACCGTTTTCCACCAATGAACTGGATATGGTGAAACAGATCCAGTCAGATCTGAAAGCAGAAGATGCGCGCATTAATAATAACGGGGAGGCTACCGCCAAACCCAATTACCTGAACGCGATCCGCTCGATTATTAAAATATTAGATAGCATGGTATAATGGGATTCGTTGGCAAACATATCATATTAAAACAGGTGATCGACCTGGAATACCATGGACAGGCAGATGGCTTTGAGCTGCAGCGGCAGGTATCAGACTGGTGTCACCGCGACCTGATACCCCATATAGAAGAGCAATTGGGAAAGTTGCGTACCAGGGGAAAAGTATATAAGATCGATAAGCTGGAAATTAATGTGCAAATTGATTCCGCCGGCAACTGGATGGCCGGTGCTACCGCACAGATCGTTCAAAAATTATATAGCCAGGTAGAACAGGAGATACAAAAGTATCAGGATGACCCCGCTTTGAAACCAGTAACCTATCCGCAGCTGTTTGTAGAAGTTTTTCTTTACTTTCTGCAGCATGGTCACTTACCATGGTGGAGTCCTGTTACCACACACCACGTGTGGCATGAAGAACTCGAAAACCTGTTGATCACGGGCTTTGGAGAAAATGCCAAAGCCCAATTGCTGCAATTATTAAAACAGCCAGGTGTACAGCAGCGCGTGTTGTACCAGATACCCGATGAACTGTTTATTAAGCTGATGGTGCAGATCAATGGCGGTATTGAAAAAGATATCACCAACCTCATCAACGACATCAAAAACCTGGTAAAAGATGCGGAGGAAAGAAAAACGGTGCTCACATTATTCAGACAAAGCGCCATGACTTTTATTTATGAATTGAATTCGCAAGTATTTGCTGAACATGTATATGCGCATTTTGTGCACCAGTTATCGGCCCGCGGACATTTACAGCATATACCCATCAACAAGGGAAAGTACAGCACTGCGGCATTGAAAAATTTTTTGCAGCAGGAACAGCCGAAGGCTGATGCTTCTGGTTACGGGAAAAATGAAAAAGCCATTAAAGAAGGTAATGAAAAGGAGAACGCGCTTTCCTTAGCCAGAAGTGCTGCCAGCGTTAAGCAGGAAGGAATTTATATTCAGAATGCGGGACTGGTCATTACGGCGCCGTTCCTGCCGGCTTTGTTCAAAAAGCTTGGGATACTCGACGGTGATGCAATCAGGGATATAAGCCGGGCGGTTTACCTTGTGCAATACATTGCATCGGGCCGGGAAAGAGTTGCCGAGTTTGAGCTGGGACTGGCAAAAATATTGTGTGGACTTGAATCTGATACCCCGGTAGATACCCATATGCGATTAACCAAAGAAGAGAAACAGGAGGTGAACGATCTGTTGGTTTCGGCTATAGAATACTGGGAAATATTGAAGGATACTACGCCGGAAGGGTTGCGGCAATCGTTCCTGCAACGACCGGGCAAATTGCAATTTGTAAGGAACGAGTGGTTATTGCAGGTAGAACAAAAACCCTGGGATGTGTTGTTACAGCATTTGCCCTGGAACATCAGCATGATGAAGCTGCCCTGGATGCCACATATGTTGAAGACTGAATGGGGGTATTGATGGGGGCCTACTTCGTAACCTGTAATCACTTAGATACATTTTTGTCACTTAGATTAATTATATTCGATATATACACGTACCGTGTTCACCACCGCCGAAAAGTCACATACTAACCATGTAAACCGGCAGCAACAAACGGCCGGGACGACCTTCTTCAGAAAGGCGGGGGAGGACACATTTTTTAATACCACCGAACAACCTTCCTTTTTCTCTCCGGCAGTACAGGCGAAATTAACGGTCAGCAGTCCCGATGATCCGCAGGAAAAAGAAGCAGACGCTGTAGCTGACCAGGTAATGCGCATGCCCGATCAGGTAAGCATGCCCGCGGCTAATAAGGAAGATGATAAATTACAAAAGAAAGACATTGAGGCGGAAGCACCTGTAACAGAGATTGCGCATCCTGTGATCAGCCGCATGATACAGTGCAAGTCGACCATGCTGCAACCGAAGCTGGCTACCGCCATTCAACGTAGCTGTTTGGGCGAAGAGGTTGGCTCTGACATGGTCAGTGATTGTTGTGGATCAGGCAGTGACATTAACAGGAAACACATTTCATTATATCCATCCGATGTTGTTCAACGAAGTGGCCGGGGCCCACCGACCGGCTCCATACAGTTTGAGCAATCATTGTCTTCATCCAAAGGAGGAGGAAGTGCATTGTCCGGTGATACCCGGCAGTTTATGGAAAGTCGTTTTAACGCCGACTTCAGCGGCGTGCGCATTCATACAGGCAGTTATGCCCAGGGCCTCAGTACGCAGATCCATGCGCAGGCATTCACGCATGGCAACGATATCTATTTTAATAATGGAAAGTATGCTCCGCATACATCCGGTGGTAGTTTATTGCTTGCCCACGAATTAACACATACCATTCAGCAGGGAGCCAGTCAATCCCATGCCGGGGGCAACGCGAATAATTCAGCGGTTGCCCGTAAACCTGTTATACAAAGGAGTTTTGGCGCTCCTGTAAGTCAGTTAGACAATGCCATACAACATGCAAAAAGCCAGGAAGGAAAAATAATTGCCAATAAGGAAGGCGACGATGGTTACCGTACCGGATGGCAACAGTTATTGGAAATTTTCAAAAGCACGTTTGGTGAAGATAAGGTCATAAGCGGTAGCGGTGGCACCGCAGTGCCCGGTACCGTGAGTGAAATGGATATTAAAAAGAAACGGACCGCTACTGGTGTAGCGGTGGTTGATCCTGACCATACCGATCGCACCATGACGGGCGATCGCGATGCCATGCCAAGCTGGTGCGGCATATTTGTATTCTGGGCCCTCAACAAGAGTGGCGTACCTATGCCAAAATGGAAGCTGGGGCAAAATGTATTAAAACCCGAATCCCTCAATCCGCCCGGTGCTATGCCTAAACCTGGTGATATTGCCTGGCGGCAGGCCTATTCGCATTTTGCAATCGTGGAAAGTGTATCAGGCGATACTGTACGCACGGTAAATGGTAATACTGCTGGTGAAGATAACCTCGGCGGACAGGTGCAATCGCGCGAACACCCTATCAGCAACTGGACGGCCTTTTTCAACCCATTGGCCACTATGGAAGGCACATTGGGCAACGGCGAAGGGCCCGTTAATGAAAAACCAAAAACACTCAGCGAATTACGAAAGGAATTGTTCAGGGTGAACCGGAAAGAAGATGGTGATCAGGAAGAGGCTTCCACATCCACTGAAGAACAAAGCATTCAACCCAAAACAGCACTCAGTACCTGGGGCGTCGATGGCGGCGGTCAATTACAGATCGGCCAGTCCGCTTCAGCCAACATAAATAACAATACGGTACAGCCAAAGGAAGAAGATCGAAAAGAAGAAGACGATAAACAGGTTGCGTTACAAACACCCGCTGTACAGAAGAAACACGAAACAGGCATTTATTGTAAAGAGGAGCCGTGTGAGTGTGAAGAACATACAGTTCAGGCAAAGCATGAAGGACAGCAAAGTACGGCTAATACAGATAGCTCTTTGAATGCGGTTATAGACAGAACCGCAGAAACCATGATATCAGGGCAGGGCCGTGGTCCGCCAGGCATTTTGCAGGGAGAAGAACAGGTACAACGTTCGGTTATTGATGATGCCTTGTCATACATCGGTTCTATTACCGATTGTATTAGTCTTGACCTGGATGTTGCGAAAGGCTGTGCGTTGCAAAAGGCCCAGGAGGTTGCATTGCACATACCCGGTTATCGGGCTTTGCGTGTAGTGTTAGGTCGCGACCCGATTACCGGCGATGGCATTGACCGTAACGGCAGGAATTTCCTGGAAGCGGCATTCGACATTATGCCCGGCGGCCTGCAATTGCATCAAAAGCTGGAAGAACAACACCAACTGGATGCCGCAGCGGCGTGGATCGATGAACAGATCGCTACGATCGAAACCCTGGTGAATGGTCTGTTCAGTGAAATAGAAACATTCTTTACACGGCTCGATATTACTGACCTCGGCTCACCGATGGATGTGTTGCGTGATGCCGCTAACATTGTACTGGGCTTTATTGATCGGGTCATTGATTTTGCAGTAGACGCAGCTACCGAGTTGCTCGAAATGATCAAGGAGTACCTGCTCACGAAGATCGTTGACTTTATAAAAGAGCAAACCACCGCCTATCCGTTGTTGACGGTTATCTTAGGCCGTGATCCGGTGACCGATGAAGAAGTGCCTACTAATGGAACAACTATATTAAATGCGTTGTTGGAGTTGGGTGGTGAAGAGGGCATACAGCAGCGAACTCAGATGCAGGAAACGGGAACATTCCAGAAGGCAGTGGATTTCATTGATGAAGGTATTACGTTGTTCAGCAATACCTACGATGAACTGGTAGTGGCCTTCCATAACATCTGGAACATAGTGACCATTGACAGCCTGATGGACCCCGTAGGCACCTTCACGCAGATATATAACCAGTTTGCAGGCCCGGTTGGCAGGGTGTTGGATTTTGTATTACGCGTTGGCGTCGAAGTACTGAAGTTTATCAAGGAAGTGTTGATGCAGCGCCTGAGTGCCTGGGCCAGGGAACAACGCGGATATGAGCTCGTTACGGTGATCATTGGAAAAGATCCCTTCACCGATGTAGTAGTACCGCGTAATGTAGAGAATCTGATCAGGGGCTTTATGAGTTTGATGGAAGGCGGCCGCGAACAGTTTGAACAGTTGAAGGAAAGCGGCGCTATCGACAGAACTGTAGCCAAGGTGAATGCGGCGGTAGCCAGGTTGAACATGACACCCGGTTACATTGTGCAATTGTTCATGGACCTGTGGAATTCTTTCAGCCTGAGTGATCTCGCCAATCCCATTGCGGCGTTCCAGCGTATCATTGAGCGGTTTGGTGAACCCATCGGGCGGTTGATCGCCTTTGTGATACAGATCGTGAAGATCGTGATAGAAGCGATCCTGATCATAATGAAATTCCCGTTTGATCTCATCAACAATATCATTGCCAAAGCCATGCAGGCATTTGAAATGATCAAACGCGATCCTGTCGGATTCTTAAAGAATTTATTACGAGCCATAAAGCAGGGCTTTATTCAGTTCTTTGATAACATTCTGCAACATCTGATGACCGGCCTGGTAGGTTGGCTCACCAGTGAGTTGAAGGATGCCGGCGTGCCTGCATTTACCGACACCTCGTTGCGCGGTATCATTGGGTGGGTGTTGCAGGTACTGGGCATCAGCATGGAAAAGATCTGGGAGAAGTTGGCGGCGCATCCACGCATTGGTCCGCAACGCGTAGCCAAAATACGTAGTATGATCAATACGCTCGAAGGTATCTGGACATTCATCAAAGATGTACAGGAGCGGGGTATGGCAGCCATTTGGGATAAGATCCAGGAACAACTGAGCAATTTATGGAATACCATATTGGGAGCAGTGAAGAACTGGATCATGGAGCAGATCGTAAACAAGATGGTCACCAAATTGCTCAGTATGTTGGATCCCACAGGTATAATGGCCGTCGTGAACAGTGCTATTGCCTTATACAGCGCTATTCAGTCGTTCATTAAGTACCTGCGCGAAATGCTGGAGGTGGTGAACAGCTTTGTAGAAGGCGTGGTTGACATTGCCAGTGGTAATATTGCTACCGCAGCTAACTACCTGGAACGTACGCTGGCACGGGCGGTACCGATCATCATCGGTTTCCTGGCCAACCAGGTAGGATTGAATGGTATCGGACATCGCGTAGGGGAGATGATCGGTCAGGCACAGATCATGGTTGACCAGGCATTGACCTGGCTGGTGAATAAAGCGGTGGATACGGCGTTTAATTTAATTGACCGTTTAATGGGACGTTCTACCGGTGATGAAGAAGGAGATGTAAAGGTAAAGGCCAAGGACCGGATGAACACGGAGATCGATGATGACGATACAGAAGAAAATGTACAACAGAAAATTAATACAGTAAAAGCAGAGCTGCAGCCAGAAGGGTTGACCGATCTTAAAATGGTGCCTGATCCTGAAAACGAAGGCGAGTTCTTTATCGAGGCATCTGCCAGTCCGTTCAGTAAAATATTGAAGCTGGCTAAAGCATTGACAAACCGGGCGCCATCAACCCGTTGTCAGGTAACTATTAAATTGACCAATGTGGAGAATATGTCATTCGTTGTCAGTCAGCAGCAGATCAACCAGCAATTTTCATTGTCTGACGGTGGTACCATAACGCTTCCCAAAACATATGGTGTAGGTCAAAAGCTGAGCCATTCAGAAGTAAAAACGGTGGCCGACAAAACAGGTCAATCGGATAATTTTGCAATGATCGAGCGATCTGGCGGATCATGGACCATAGGTGGCGCCGTATTGATACCGCAGGCGGATACGGATGAAATCAAGGTGATGACCTGGAACACTGATAAAGATGCATTTAATAGTTCCTCCAACTCGACCCATGCAGAGTACCAGTTCAATGGTTGGATAAAAGCGCAGCCGCCTGAATTCCTGAAAATGATCAATGGAATGTCGGTAACCATCAACAATAGTCCATGTGATGATTGTTGTGTGATATTATGCGATATTGTAACCAATGTGGTTAAACCAGCGATCGGGGATAACGCCAGTCAACTACAGGCATTAAGTCAAAATTTAAAGATCATCTGGCAAAAGGGATACTGCAAGGGTATTAATGCCAACCAGAAAACGACGTCAACCGGTGTATCCGCCCTGCAGGGAGCTGGTTGGAGTACCACAGGTCCTATACATGAAAATTGTAGTGATAAAGGATTCCAGAAAACAAGCCTTATTTAGGTTGTATTTTTAAAGAATAAACAATCGTTATGAAACCATCATTCACCCGCCGTTACCGGCGCAGAAGCAAACCGGCAAAAAATGAGGGCGCTTTCTTTAAAAAGGAAAGCAGTGCAGAGCATGGCTTTTTTTGTGAAGCATCGCGCGGTGCTTTTTTTCAACCGGCTGTATCGAATGGTCAGGTGGTGCAACGGAAATGTACCTGTTGCGATCATAGTAGCCCTGGGGAAAAGGAGGGACAAAAAGTGCAGCGGGCTGCGATGGATGATAAAAAAGAGGAGGACGATAAAAAGCTGCAACGGGCAACCGATAAGAAGGAGGAAGACGATAAAAAATTGATGCGGGTAGAAGAGAAGAAGGAAGAAGACAAAAAACTGCAACGAGCGCCGGAGAAAAAGGAAGAAGACGATAAGAAACTGCAGCGGGCAACAGATAAAAAAGAAGAAGATGATAAAAAGTTGATGCGGGCAGAAGCCCCAAAGAAAGAGGAGGAGGACAAAAAGTTGCAAAAGAAAGAGAGTGGGGCTACCCCCGCAGCAAGCCATGTTGGCGGTTATGTGAGCTCGCTCAACGGCAAAGGACATTCCATGTCGCCTTTGACAAACCAGTTCTTTGCGAAGCGCATGGGCTACGATTTCAGCCAGGTGAAAGTGCATACTGATAAAGATGCGGCGGAGTCTGCCAAAAGCGTTAATGCCAAAGCCTACACCATTGGCAATAATATTGTGTTTAACGAAGGACAGTATAATACAGAATCGGCAGAAGGGAAAAAATTACTGGCGCATGAGTTAACGCATGTGGTACAGAATGGTAATGAAAAATCAACTATTAAACGCCAGGTACCGGAGCCGGCATTGGCAGAACCAGCGGAAGAAATACGATGTGAGGATGAAGTAAACATAACTACAGCATTCAGGAATTTTCTGGTGAATGCTCCTGTACAGGTGACCAATGCCAAATCAATCGATGAAGCCAGGAAAAAAGAAATGCTAACTGCTATGGACTTTGTCATTAAACCGGAAGGCGGGTTTGATTTTAATGATTTTACCATTTTTACATGTTCAAAGATCAATAATCCGCTCGCGGTGTTTGATGAAGTAGCGGGCGCCGAAATAGATATCCCGAATAAGATAATCAGGTTAGATGTTACCATATTTAATAAGGTAATCAATTTTGGGACTACGGAAGATGTTAAAGGATTGACTGAATTTTTCCAGGTTATTGCTCATGAAAAAAGGCATGGCACCATTGGCTCAGCGGTTCAGATAAACCCGGAAGGATTAAATCCTGGTGTAGGGCAATTAGGCGCCGGACAGGCAGCGTACAGGGTAGAAGAAATTATAGTAGCATCTGAAGAGATTGCAATAGGCAGGCAAATGCAGGGTTCGGAATATCGTGTGCCTGATCCAATGCAGACCAAGATCAGCAATAGCTGGTTTATGGTAGAAGGAGCCGTAAATGAAAAAGAGCTTGCCCGTTTAAGAAATTTGGTTATTACAGAACTACGAAAAAGATATGGCTTTAACAAGGGATGCGATACTGCTATAACACTGGGAGTATTATCTTGTATGGATTTCGGTAAATGGCATTTATGTGCGAATGGAATGCTTACAGGGAAATTGCCTGATGGAATTCAAATTTGTAAAAATGAAAATGGTATAGCCACAATATGTGACGAACTATAACAATTGAAACAGTAAACTTATTATGCTTTACCCGCTCCACAAACATACCGACCCGTCATCTGAAATAGAGGCTGCTTTGAACGACCTGCGCCTGATCATTGTGCACCGGATGCAAACGCATTTTAATCAACAGGCAGCCGGTTTTGATAAATGGATCAGGGACACATTCAACGACCGGTTGATCAAAACCGATATGGTTCGTCATTTACCGGCAGCTATCAATACCAACGAATGGATAACGTTGTTGTTATCATTGGTACCGCATGTACAACCCAGTTTTTTTGAGTCGATCATTACCGAGCACCTGCCTAATGGCGGTGACTTTGCAGAGTTTGGCGGCGTGAAGGGAAGCAATCATCGCAGCCTGTTACCAACCGGCGAAACCGTTCAATTTATACTGGCCGGAACGGATATTGAACAACGGTTGCAGGTACACCAGCTGTTTAGTGAAGATCATTTCTTTTATCGTTTTGGCATTTTATGGTTGGAGCCGGTAAAAGAAGGAGAACCGGTGATGAGCGGCCGCATCGTAATAGCACAGGATTGGATTGATAAGATCCTGCTTAACAAAGAAACCGTACCACGTTTCGGGCTCGACTTTCCTGCAAAACGCATTACCACCAACATGATCTGGGACGATGTGGTGTTGAATCAGCAAACAAGGGCCTATGTAAATGAGATCAGCAGCTGGTTACAGCTGCATCATTTGTTTAACGAAGATGAAAACCTGAGACGGAAAGTAAAACCAGGGTATCGCGTGCTTTTCTATGGGCCTTCCGGTACCGGTAAAACGCTTACCGCAGCTTTGCTCGGCAAACAATTTCAGAAGGATGTTTACCGGGTCGATCTATCGCAGGTTGTCAGTAAATACATTGGCGAAACTGAAAAGAACCTCGAAAGTGTTTTCAAAAAAGCGGAAAACAAGAACTGGATATTATTCTTTGACGAAGCAGATGCGTTATTTGGAAAGCGAACCAATATGCAAAGCGCGCATGATAAATATGCCAACCAGGAAGTGAGTTACCTGTTGCAACGGGTAGAAGATTTTCCCGGGTTGATGATACTCGCCACCAATTTTAAGAGCAACCTCGATGAAGCCTTTCTCCGGCGTTTTCATTCCCTCATACATTTTCCCATGCCCAATTCATCCGAACGGTTGTTATTATGGCAACGCTCTATGCCGGCTAACCTGGAACGTCATACTGATATTAAACTGGAAGAACTGGCCAAACAATACGAGATCAGCGGGGCCGGTATTTTAAATGCGGTTCAGTATGCGGCATTGCAAACCTATGCCCGCAACAATGGGATCATTTGCCAGAAAGATCTGCTTGATGGCATCCGTAAGGAATACCTGAAAGAAGACAAGTCGTTTTGAATATAGAAGTTAAGAAAAGCCAAATGTCATAAAATTCAAAATATAACGGAACGCGCTCATGTGAATAAAAATATTTCCCGCCCGGGTAATTTTCCTATTGGCTCATACTTGCTAAACAAGGTAACTTTAGTTTGCTGTTAAAATAGTATAGTCAGAAAGGCTACCTTCTTCACCGTACATCTACAGATTGTTTTTTTCATTTGTTAATAGGCTGTTCCTGAAACCAGGAACAAGGGCAGGCTTTTTATTAAGCTGAATGCAGAACGCGTAAGGTCAAACGCGTAATGTGCAACTATTGCGGTACCTGGTCACAATTAATTATACATCTAAAATCAAACAACCACCCGCCAGTTGGCGGGGCGGACGTAAAACCACTGAAACTATGAAGCAAATCATCTACACATTCCTTCTTGTCTCTATTGTTCAAACGGTATTGGCTCAAACACCACCGGCCACCTGGCAGGAACATTGGTTTGAGCACAACCAGTTGCTAAACCGGAAATTTTACGATAACGATGTTGCCGTGTATTACGACAATGACGTTAGTTCAGCTGTTACCTGGCCATATACTTTTATGGGCGATGTGTGGCGGTATACAAAAAATGTATATGGAAGCTTTGGTACCGATCCACACCTGTTTGCCATCTTTCATACCAATAAATACAGTGGCGGTCATCCCTCCACGTATTTCGATGCCAGTCACGATAATCGCAACGTAATTGATGTAGGGGCTGGTCCATGGACAAGCGGAACCGGTGGCGACCTGGATATTGTTACCCATGAAGTAGCGCATATTGTAGAAGGCGCCAGTAAAGGCGTCCATAATTCACCTGCTTTTCCCATCTGGGGCGATAGTAAATGGGCGGAAATCTTTATCTATGATGTATACCTAGGTTTGGGAAAGACCAGTGAGGCCACCCGCTGGTATAACCAGATGCAAACTTCCACCGCTTCTTTCCCGGTGGCCAACACGCATTGGTTCCGCGATTGGTTCTATCCCATTTATAATAATTATGGCGGTGCGCAGGTGTTGAACCGCTTCTTTACCACGCTTGCCCAGTATTTTCCTAAGAGCGGCACTAATTATTCGCGCGATATGAATTGGGGTGAATTCATCCACTTCTGGAGTGGCGCTGCCGGTGTTAATCTGAAACCATTGGCCACTACCGCATTCGGCTGGACTACCACTTTTGAAACGCAGTTCAACCAGGCCCGTATTGATTTTCCATTTACCTATGGTACCGGCGTGGCGACTGTATATAAGCATTGCAATTACGGCGGCTATGCAGTGGCTCTTGGTGTTGGCAATTATACGTTGAGCCAGTTGCAGACCCTGGGTGTAGTAAATGACGATATCTCTTCCATAAAAGTAAACAGCGGGTACCAGGTGCAGCTGTTCCTCGATGATAATTTTGCCGGCACGTCAATTACCCTCACCGCAGATAATGCTTGTTTGGTTGCAAATAGTTTTAATGATCTAACATCTTCTCTCCGGGTATCCGCTACCAGTCTGGCCGCTGCAAGAACAACGACTGTACCGGATAGAGTGACTGATAAACAATTGATGATCTATCCCAATCCGGTTCTTCAGGATCTAAGGTTCAACACCATGCAACCATTGTCGGGCGCAACAATTAAAGTGCTCGATGTGATGGGCAGGGAAGTGCTGCAGGCCAGGTATACCACAAATAGTATTGATGTGTCGAGATTGGGCTCGGGAGTTTATACGTTGATGGTAGTTAATAATGAGAAAACGATCACGAAGAGATTTGTGAAGCAGTAAGAAAGTTGAATCCAAACTCAGGAACTATGAACTGAGAACTATGAACTAAATAACTAAAACAATGAAACACCTCATATACATATGCCTGCTAACAGGCATTGTTCAAACTGCATTGGCCAACTCCGGTATTTATGCCGGTGGGCCAGTCTACAAGAACCGCAGCTATTCTATCAGTGAGTTAAAAGGTTCCGGCTACACGTGTGTAGTGGTATGGACCATTCATATTGATGCAAGCGGTAATTTGAATTTCAATGCTGAATTTCCATTGGTGCAAAATGGTGCGTATATCGGCGCTTCCACCTATCCAAATTTTGCAGGTGATATCGCTTCTTTGAAATCAGCGCCCACCACCATTAACCGGCTTGAATTTTGTTTAAGCGCCTGGGGTTCTTCAACCTTTGCCAACATCAGGAACCTGATCAATGCACAGGGCACAGGTACCTCCAGTATTTTGTACCAGAATTTCCTGGCATTGAGAAATACTTTTCCAGCGGTGGATGCCATTGGCTTTGATGATGAAAGCACCTACGATGTCAACACGGCCACGGCATTTGCTGTGATGTTGGGTGGTTTAGGATTTAAGGTATCGCTGGTACCGTATACGGCTGCATCTTTCTGGACCAGCGTAGCCACGAATACTAACAATCAGCGAGCCGGTACTGTTGACCGGGTAGACCTGCAATGTTATGCCGGTGGTGCGGGTAATAATCCCTGCAACTGGAATTTTGGTAGTCTCCCGGTGTATGCGGGTTTGTGGGATGCAGAAAAATCAACCAGCCAGGTGCAAAGCCAGTTAACCACCTGGAAAAACAGTTGCGGTGTTGACGGCGGCTTTATGTGGTTATATGATGACTTTGATAATACAACCGGTACAGAGGCATATGCAGCGGCCATTAACAATGTATTTGGTGGTGGCGGCGTAAATACGCCGGCTGCTACAATGTATAAGGACTGCAATTACACCGGGTATGCGGTTACGCTGGCTGCAGGCAGCTATACGCTTACCAGGCTGCGGTCATATGGTATTTTAAATGATGATATTTCATCCCTTGCTGTGCAAAGCGGTTATTCGGTAACCTTGTATTGGGATGACAATTATACAGGCGCCACGCTCAACAAAACAGCCAGTGATGCCTGCCTGGTTGATGATGGCTGGAACGACAAAGTGTCTTCTGTGGTGATCAGTGGGGCATCGGCTGCCACGGCACGTACACAAGGCATAGTGGCAACGGATAAAACGATCTCCAACATGCCCGGGCAACAGGCGATCAGGTTTTTTGAAGCACCCAACCTGGCCGGTATGCCCGTACGGATATACGATATCACCGGCCGGCAGGTAATGGCCGTTCGACCGGTTTCGAACCAAATCAATATTTCAACACTTTCCCCCGGTGTTTATGTGCTGGTGTACATGCAGCAGGGCAAACAGGTGACCAAACGTTTTGTGAAGTAGGGAAACATACCGTAAAAACAACAATTAAGAGGTGAGTTATTCGCTATTCAGCGGATGGCTCACCTTATTTTATTTGCGCATCACAATTTTTTTCTATCTTTTGAACTTTATACGAGGGGGATAACATATTTTACAAACATGGCGGCAATTTCAAAAGGTAAATTCAACAACCGGCAATGGCTTTTAATCCTGATCCTGTTTGCCATGATGTCGGTTATTTCGTTTTATATATTTCAACATGCCTTTGCATACAGGTATGTGCAGATCGATGTATTGATCGCCGCCACCAGCCTCACTATGTTCTTCTTTTTTATACTGCTGGTGACTATGCAGGGTTTTAAAGCCGTTGACATTTACGAAGATCAGTTAAAAATAAAATGGCGATTTTCCTCAAAGATTTTCAACAAAACTGACATCACGGCATACGGTGTATCCGTGCGCAAGCAGATCAATTATATCGTCATCAAAACAACCACCGAAGATGTGGTGTTGCCCGAGCCGTTGATCAGCAATCATGAGGAGATCATTCAGCAAATGGTGAAATGGAAAGTAAAACGCAGGAACGATCTTCCTATCACGCGGCACTCCCGTTACGAAAACCGTGGCACGGGGGTCATCTTGATGATAGCAGGGGCGTTTTTGTTGGGTTTTACCATCAAGTCGGTCATTTCGCCGGAGTTTTCGGTCGATGGAAGCAAACTGATCACACTAAGCGGTCACCTCAGTATGGCACCGGATGTTAAACCGCCTTCGGGAAGAAAAAAATTCGGTTACATGCAACTGTATTTACTGGAATTTCCGGGTATCAACTTTCATGTTGATGGCGTGGGGTTTAATTCCATAAATCCGAAACAATTGCAAGGAGTCGGCCGGGGCACACCATTGGAGCTATCGATCCTGAAACATGAATACGCCGTTAAGATAAAGAAAACCGAAGTACCGGGTTATTTTGAAAAGCATTATGAATGGGCTACTATTTATACCTATAGTGTTACCATGAACGGCGATCCCTTATTAACGGTAGACCAGTATAACGAAAGCAAACATTCGCTGGATAACAGTAATAAAAAATGGAGCATCCTCATCGCTATAGTAGCCATTTCCATGTTTGCATATGGATTCATTTTATACCGGCAAAGAAACAAAGTGCCATTAACCGCCGCCCCCACCAACATGGAGCCGCCGATAAAGCAGATCCCTGATAAAGTATAGCCTAATTAGCTAATGAAACCGCAAATACAATCAATGGTAAGAAATGAATTACCCTTGAGTTGGATGTAAATGTTTCGGCAGCGGAATATTTTGGCTCAGGTCATCTGCAATTGGATCGCGCCGCGAGGTTTCAATAGGAATAATACCCGACCAAATAGGCAGCGGTTTGTCTTCTTCTTCGTCATTCGGCATACCGGTCCTTACTTTGGCAGAAACTTCATCAATATCAAAAGACAGCACCGTTGTTTTTTTGAGTTCATTTTCTTTCATTGGCCGCAGATAATCCCAACTGTTAGGCACTATTTTATTGGTAAGCCATTCCAATGCCGATGCTTTAAGATTGACATCTTCAATTTTTTCTCCCTGTGCAAAAAGCACTATCGACCGGTAATTGACCGAATGGGAGAAGGCAGATTTGGCAACAACCAATGCATCGATCAGGGTTGCCGAAATGCAAACCGGCACGCCCTTTTCCAGTTCCCAAATGAAATGACTGCCCACGGAACCATGGATATATATTTTATTCTCATATCGTACAAAAGCGGTGGGAATGGTAAATGGCTTGTTGTCGGCCACATAACTGACGGTGCAGAAAAGCGCCTCATCTAAAATGGAATAGATCGTTTCTTTATCATATTGGGCTCTTTTGGCTGACCGGCTGGGAATAAGATGTGACTGTGGTGCCATATTGGTTGATATTTTTTACAAAATTGTATCTTTATTGGGTGGGGATAATCATCCGGTTTGTAAAAAGTCAGTAGTCCACTTTACCATGCAGGCACTTTCAACGCTTATTATAATCGATAAAGATGGTCAGCAACCTGTGTATTTACAGATTGCCAACCAGTTAATGGTATTTATTAAAGATGGCAATCTGCAGGCAAGCCACCGTTTGCCCAGCACCCGGCAAATGGCCGACTGGCTGCAGGTGCATCGTAAAACAGTGATCCAGGCATATGATGAATTGTTGGCCCAGGGCTGGTTGGAAAGCCGCACCGGTAGCGGTACTTATGTAGCGAAGCATTTGCCGGAAATGCATCCACGCAGTTTATTGAATGGTTCAGCAAAGTCCATTAACCCCGCGCATACGGCCGGTTTCGATTTTGAGGCCATGCCGCATCTTGACAAGCCGGTGGTTTGGTCGAAACACAAATATCATCTAGATGATGGTTTCCCCGATTCGCGACTGGCGCCGTTGGAAGAACTGGCTAGGGCGTACCGGAGTCAGCTCCTTACGGGCAATCCCTACGTACGGTTAGGCTATGGAGATACATTGGGATCTTTGTGGCTGCGGCAGGTGCTGGCAACTTATTTAAATGATACGCGGGGTTTGAAGATCACTTCTGAGAACATATTGATAACCCGTGGCACCGTGATGGGGTTGTACCTGAGCTGCACGGCTTTTTTACAACCGGGCGACGTTGCTGTGGTAGGGGAGTTGAACTACAATGGCGCCAATATGAATTTTTTGCAGGCTGGCACCAATCTTGTAAAAATACCGGTTGATGAACATGGGATCGTAGTAGAAGAGCTGGCGGCCATTTGCCGTAAACAACGCGTACGGATAGTATATGTAACCTCACATCATTTTTACCCAACGACTATGGCTTTGCGGGCCGATCGGCGGATCGAGCTACTCCGGCTGGCGGAACAATATGGGTTTATCATTTTTGAAGATGATTATGATTACGATTTTCATTACCTGAGCAAACCATTGCTACCGCTGGCCAGTGCCGATAAGGCGGGCATGGTATTGTATTGCGGTTCTTTTACCAAATCCATTTCACCGGCTTTTCGGGTGGGCTACCTGGTGGCTTCAGAAAATGTGATCCGCCACCTGGCACAATTGCGCCGCATCATCGACCGGCAGGGTGATATCCTGCTGGAGAATGCCATTGCCGAACTGTTGCAGAACGGCATTATTCAACGATACCTGCGTAAAGCTTTGCGTACGTACCGGCAAAGGCGCGATGTGTTTTGCGAGCTGTTGAAGACGAACCTGAGCGATTATGTGCAATTCCAGGTGCCGGTGGGCGGCATGGCCGTGTGGACGCATTTTGATCCGGCCATTGATTTAACCGCCCTTGCCCAAAAGGCACTGCCGCACGATTTGTTTTTTTCTACGGGATTCAGAAATGATGCTATAACTCCGGTGCTGAATGCCACGAGACTGGGCTTCGCTTCTTCAACACCGGCTGAATTGGAATGCTGTGTTGAAATTATGCGCAAACTGCTGAAGAATGGTTAACGCTAAATGCCTAACGAATAACGCAAAATACATGGGTCAGGTCCTGCGTTTCGCATTGAGTGTTCAGGGCTCGGCATTCCGCGCTTTAGATTTGACTTGACCCGAGATAAGAAATTGCAAACTGCATAATCCGATATAGCAAATGCGGTTATGCATCTGATACAGCACTTTAGCAAACGAATTGACTTATCGCAATTCAATGGTAGGGTTGATAAATAAAAGTATTTATCAATTTAAAAAAATTAATGCTTTTTTGCAATTAACCGTCATACATATTTGTTAGTATTAATATTATTAAATTAATTTCGCATGTAACCGGCAGGGCTATTTGATAAATACCTGAATGTCTTGAATATACCCTGCAAATGCAGGGCCGGTTGTTCGCACCCTTCGAACACTTCAGCTTACCGTCTGTGGGCAGGAGTATAATACCCCCTGAACCGGTTCAATTTAATCCCCTGTGTAGATAAACTCTCTTTCATTTTACGGACATTATTAAAAATCATTGACATTAATCAAATGGTTAGTGCCGATTTGTTGGTATTAAATATCTTATTGAATAATTGCTATGGAAAACGCTCAGCCGGTTACTATTGCTATAGTAGATGATCATGCGATGTTACGACAGGCCATTAATATGCGGCTTGGTTTATTGGGTTATAAAGTGGTATTGGAGGCCGAGAATGGCCAGGTATTTCTTGACAACTTACCCAAATTACCCGCTCCACCGGATATTTGCCTGCTTGATATAAATATGCCGGTACTGGATGGGTTTGAAACCGCCATTGAATTAAAAAAGAACTGGCCACAAATAAAGATCCTGTTCTTTTCTATGCACAACAGCAATGCGTTTGTTAGTAAAGCCCAACAGATTGGGGCAGACGGCTTCTTATCGAAAGACGCTTCCTTTGAAGAATTGAAACAGGCATTAAAAAAAGCATTAAAAAAATAAGGAACGCTATCGTTTTAAAAAGATAAAAATGGCGCCAATAAGGGTGAGCACGATCACCACCTGGCGATACAGATCGTCTTTTATTCTGGCTACCAGTTTTATACCGCACCAGAAACCCAGAATAAGAAAGGGCACCAGCGCCAGATCGGTCAACAGCGAGGTAGCTGTGATATTCTTCCAGTAAAAGACCTGGAAGGGTAACTTGAATAAATTAATAAGCAGGAATATCCAGGCGCCAGTTCCAATAAAATCATTTTTGGGCAAACGCATAGCCAAAAAATAGATATTCGAAAAAGCGCCCGCCAGGTTGCCCAGCATGGTGGTAAATCCCGACACCAATCCCATGCCGGCAGTAAACATTTTGTTACCCGGTACGATCACCGTTTTACGGAACTCTATCACCAGTATGATCACTACCGTAAGAACAATGATGGAGGCCATAACTTTTCTGAAAATAGCTTCATTCAGGTCTTTCCCCACAAACACACCCACTAAAATGCCGATGACCATCCAGGGCATTAATTTAATAACATGCGGCCATTGTGCATGCCGGTGGTAATACTTTACCGCCAGAATATCTGCTACACATAATAGTGGAAGTACGATACCGGTGGAAGCCTTCCCGCCGAACACGATGGTCATAATAGTTACGTTCAGCATATCAATGCCCTTGAGCCCCGCTTTGGAAAGCCCGATAATAAAGGCCGACAGCGCTATCAGTATCAGGCTGGTGGTAGAGTACGAAGCAAATACACCCATGTGCGATCAGTATGATTATAAAAAAGCCAAATGTAACAAAAGCCCCCCTCTTTATAAACATTCAACTACCCCCATTGTGGGTACCGGTGGGTATATTCATAAAGCCGTGAAACGGCAAACGGGAAACGGCAATTAGAAAGTTGTATTTCCATTTCATCTGCCAGCTGGCGGACCGTTTCACGATTTTTTAAACCATAAAATTTTATCACCATGACTCGAAAACTAACGATTGCGTTTGCATGCTCAGCCATTCTCTTTACCCATTGTAAAAAAGACACTGCCATTCCCGAGGCCGAAGTGCAGGCTGTTTGGTCATCCAGCGCCCAGTGGGCTACCTGGAACAACGGCGGTTATACCCTCTATAATAATATATGGGGCAGTGGGGCCGGTTCACAATCCATTTGGGCCAATAGTTATAGTAACTGGGGCATATGGGCCAACCATCCCAACACCGGAGGTATTAAATCGTATCCAAACAGTACACGAAATGTTAACCGGGTCCTCAGTTCGCTAGGCTCACTCACCAGTAGCATCAGCGTAACCTCACCGTCGGGTGGTGCCTGGACATCGGCCTATGATATCTGGGATAATAACCATCAGCATGAAATTATGCTGTGGATGAATTACACCAGCAACAGCAATGGTTCGGGAAACATTAAACCCATTTCTTACAACTGGAATTCTGCCGGGAATCCCGTACCGGTGTTTACCAATTTGTCGGTAGGCGGCGCCACCTGGAATGTATTCCGCGGTCATAACGGCGGAAATAATGTGTATTCTTTCCTGCGTACCAGCAAAACCAACAACACGACGGTAGATATCAGGGCTATTGCCAACTGGATCAGGACCCAGGGCTGGTTTGGGAATATCACGGTGGGTGATGTTCAATTCGGTTATGAGATCACCTCAAGCTATGGTAACAATGGCTCCGGGTTAAACTGGACTACCAACAGTTATTCGGTTAGCTTTAATTAAATAGTGCGGCCCCATTTTTATGATACATTCCGTTACAATCAATAACTGGTTACGGCTGCTAATGGTCATAGTGTTATGGCCGGCATGCCATAAGGAAACAACCATTGAACAGCCTGTCAAAGACAACATGCTGGCAGCGGTGAATACCTTACGACAGGCAGGGTGTACCTGTGGCAGTACCTGGATGCCACCGGTGAAGCCTTTAGCCTGGAATGATACGTTAGCAGCAGCTGCATTGGCGCATGCCCGCGATATGGATGCAAGGAATTATTTCAATCACATTTCACCAACCGGCACGTCGCCTATACAACGGGCAATTGCTTTGGGATATACCGGAAATTATGTAACGGAGAATATTGCCAAAGGGTATACCTCATTGGAACCGTTGATGGCCGCCTGGCAGAAAAGTGAAGATCATTGCAAGGCCATAATGGATGGTTTGCAAACCGAAATGGGTGCTGCCAATGTGAATACTTATTGGGTACAGGAATTTGGCAGCTACCGGTAACTTTGTATAAAACAAAACGGTGTCACGGTTCAAAACCGTGGCACCGTTAGTAGATTGAAAGGAGAGCACCTGCTTACAAGCTGATGCTCTCCTTTATTTATAAGATTATTGTTTTACGATCTTATATGGCTGTCTGTTGGCCGTAATTAAAAAATACGTGCCTGCAGCCAGACCACCCAGTTGCAGTGGTTCTTTAACGTTGGTAATGGTGAACTGCCGCAGCACATGTCCCTGCATGTTAACCAGGCGGGCAGTAGAACCAATCAATGATATATTGCTTAGTTGTACAGTTACTGAAGAGCGGGTAGGGTTGGGGTAAACGGTTACATCACCTGCAATGCCGCATGTTTTTGAAACAGAAACTGTTTTTGAATATGCAAACCGGCCGTCATGGGCTATTTGTTGCAGCCTGAAATAATTTGCACCCGGGGCCAGGTTAACATTGGTAAACGAATAGTACTGGGTTGTAGATGCTTTCACCGTACCAACGGTTTGCCAGTTGCTGCCATCGGTTGACCATTGTACATCAAAACGACTGTTTATATTATCACCAGCGGTTTGCCATTGCAAACGGGCGGTACTGCAATCGGTGTTGGTTGCTTCGAAGGTTGAGAAGCTGGCAGGCAACGGCGTGAATACGTACGATTGTATATCGCCATTATTACCTACCGACCAGCCGGCAGCGCCATTAACAAAATACACGCTGTTGATATCACTGTTGGTATTGCTGGTTTGATCGGTCCAGGTAGTGCCGCCATCCGTCGTAAACAGGATCACGCCATTATCACCCACCACCCAGCCGGTAGTAGCAGAAGTGAAAAATACTTCATTCAGCCGTTGTGTGGTTCCGCTGGATGGTGATGTCCAGTTAGCACCGCCATCAGTTGTTTTACGAATGACGCCGTTATCGCCAACTGCAAATCCGGTATTGGCATCCAGGAAGTAAACGCCGAATAAATCCTGGGTAGTGCTGCTGGTTTGAGCTGTCCAGTTAGCGCCGCCATCGGTTGATTTGCGAATGGTGCCGTTCTCGCCCACAACCCAGCCGGTATTGGCATTAACAAATTGAACATCGTACAGGTCACGGGTAGTGCCGCTCGTTTGTGTATTCCAGGCAGCGCCATCGGTTGTTTTTAATAAGGTGCCATTTGAGCCAACAACCCAGCCGGTAGTCGTGCTGATAAAATCTAACCCGCGCAAAGTAGTTGAAGTACCACTTGTTTGGCCTGCCCAGCTGGTACCGCCATTGGTGGTTTTGCGAATGGTGCCGTTTGTTCCAACAACCCAACCGGTATTGGCATCGGCAAAATCCAGGGCACGCAGATCTTCTGTTGTACCGCTGGTTAAACCGCTCCAACTAAGACCGCCAGTGGTAGTTTTGCGAATGGTGCCGTTCTCACCAACCACCCAGCCAGTGGTACTATTTGTAAAGAAAATATCTTCTAAATTATTGCCGGTGCCACTTGGTTCTGCAGTCCAGGTAAAGCTACCGGCATTGGTTGTTTTAATAATAGTGCCATTGGCGCCCACCGCCCAGCCTGTGTTGGAATTTATAAAGTGAACGTCCAACAGGTCTTCAGTGGTATTGGTGGTTTGTAAGCCCCATGAAGCGCCGGCATTGGTGGTTTTGATCAACGTGCCATTTTCGGCCGCTACAAAACCGGTAGTAGTGCTGGTAAAATAGATGCTGTATAGATCATCCCCGGTATTGCTGGTTTCGGTTGTCCAGCTAGTGCCGCCGTTGGTGGTTTTAATAATAAGGCCGCCGTCGCCCACCGCCCATCCGGTATTGGCATCCAGGAAATAAACACTGTTCAGGGTATTGGTGGTTCCGCTGGTTTCAATGCTCCAGGTAGTGCCGCCATTGGTGGTTTTAATGATCCTGCCATTAGTGCCTACCGCCCAACCTGTATTGGCATTAATAAATTTTACATCGAGGAGATCCTGTGTAGTTGGGCTGGTTTGATCTGCCCAGGTAGTACCGCCATTGGTGGTTTTTTGAATATCACCATTGTCAGTAACTGCCCAGCCGGTATTGGCATCGATAAAGAAAACGCTGTTGATCTCTTCACCTGTATTGCTGGTTTGCGCATTCCAGGCAGTACCGCCATTGGTGGTTGAAAGCAGTACGCCATTGTTACCGGCTGTCCAGCCGATGGAGGTACTAACAAAGAAAACGGTATTTAATCGTTGCGTGGTTCCGCTGGTTTGACCGCCCCAGGTGGTGCCGCCATTAGAGGTTTTACGAATGACGCCGCTGTTGCCTACGGCCCAGCCGGTATTGGCATCTTCAAAATGCACGCCACGCAGTATTTGGGTGGTGCCGCTGGTTTGGTTTGACCATTGCGCAGTGGCGCCCATGGCCATCATCAAAGTGAGAGAAAGGCATAAGAAAGCCTTATATCTCATGAAAAGAGCTGTTTTCATAATAGGTTGGGTACTGGGGATTACGGTTTTCATAATAGGATATCAGTAGTGAACATAAGGGTTTTTGCCAGTACCACTAATACAATACCCTTGCCAATATTATAAGTAATTGACATGTAGATGGATAGGTGGTTTTTTGTAGCCGAGTTTGTTCCCTTTTTGAGAATATTTTCCAGTAATGGGGGAAGGGTGCCCGAGAAAGGCTGGGCTGGTGGTTTCAGCTATTTGTATTCTTTGCGCGTTAGCGTGCAGCCTGAAGCGCGTAGTTGTCTTCTAACAGTGACGAACAGATTAAGATAAATAATGAATGCCAATGACCAGGTGGAGTTACGATTCTTATACAAGTAATGAGGAAAAAAAAATAGATCCGGTCAGTGAAAGCCGGATCTATTGTAAACGCAAAGAATGACAAAGGATAAGAACATTCCCTGCGATCGATGATGCCCAAAAATTAATCCGGTTATGTGGCAACCGGGAAATTGAAATATACTTGAAATACCAAAATTGCATCAGGTGATCATACTAACAATCTTACCCGACCGAACTAATACTAATGTACGAAGAAGAAGTAGAACGCAATGGTATCGGGGTGTTGCTTAGATTTATTTTGATTAATGTCAATCAAAAAATTAAATACAAACCATGACCACCGTCATGGTTTTTTATGTATAAAAAACATATCTTGATGTATCAACTCTACATACTCCCAGATATCCTGCGAATTTCATTATTGGAGATCACTGCAAAATAACTCAATATGATATTGCAAACTAAAAATGGATATCCCGAAGTTGTACTGGCTTCACAATGCGAGACTTCTTTTTTTTATACTACAGCAGATTGGCTCAGACATGAAATAGGTATTTCCTTTTGCAACAAGGAACGGCAACAGAATATGATCTGCTGGCAATTTTGTTTTGGCGCCGGCATTGCCGTGTTGAAGTATGACCCATCAACTGGTATATCACTTTGTCCGGCCGAATTTGGTAACGCAACCTGGGAAGAGAAAGCGGCGTTTAAGATGCTTACTGAAACGATGAGAATGGGGAAAGAATAATGTGCTAATTGATTAAAGGATTTTACTTAGAAAATTTTACAAAAATCCCTCATGGATCAAGTTTAGATTTCGTATATTTAAAATAATCATTATATTTGTTTTGTAGTTGATTGGAAGTAGCACCTAACAATAACGAATGAATTTTTAATTTCCTCTTTGGTTGCGCTTAAATTCTGATTCTCCTGAAAACCAATCATTAATCAATAATTCTGGCTAAGTGTACAGTGTGTTTTTATCTATTCCTGGAGTTCCCTGAAAACAGTTGTACAAGTTTGTAAAACTATTTAGTTGTTGTAAAGTTTTTGTCAACGGTGTATACCGTTATGACCATTTTAAACTATTATACAATGAAACCGATGCTTGTTGTTGAAAATAATAATGAGAGCCATAAAATACTGGAAAGTATATCCACCTACGAAAATGGCTCCAACATGTATACGCGCAATAGACAGTCAGACAAACTCGCGGCATTATTCTTACAGAATACGAATATCAGCAAATACAAAAAGAAACAGATAATCTATGCAGAAGGCAATCATCCTTCCCAGTTATTCTATATCAAAAAAGGAATTATAAAAACCTTTAAATGTAATACTGATGGAAAGGAACTGATCACCGGTATATACGGAGAGGGAGAATACCTGGGGTATGTGGCTTTGCTGGAAGAAACGGTATATAAAGATATGGCCGTAGCTGTTGAATATGCCGAGCTGGCGGTTATTCCCAAAGATGAGTTTGAGTTGTTGATGGAATCGGACTGGCAGATAGCACGGAAATTTATCACGCTGCTGGCCAAAGATATTACCGAAAAGGAACAGTTGTTGTTGGGATTAGCCTATAACTCACTCCGGAAAAAAGTGGCGGAAGCATTGATGTTATTAAGCAGAAAATATAAAGACTCTATAAAGATCAGTCGCGATAACCTGGCCGCAATTGCCGGAACAGCTACAGAATCATTGATCAGGACCCTGGGTGAATTCCGGCAGGAAAAACTGATAGAAATAAGCGAAGGGTACATTACGATCGTGAATGAAGCCAAACTAAAAACGATGTTGAATTAAATTAACAGTGCGCCATCTGGCACATGGTATTATAAATTACGTTAAAGCGGGATAATAGAGAGCGAAGCGGAACAGGCCGCTTCTTGCAACCAGCGGGTGTTCTGCCCCGGCTCAGCCGGGACGGAACACCCGCTTTTTTTAGGTGACATTAAATAATATACACACATTAAATATATAGTTATATAACGTAAATGTATATTTATTTAAATGTCCTACATATTTCGGTTTAGGTACAGTTGTTGCTTGGCTAGGGTTTAATAATCTTACTTTATGAAGAAAAACCTTTATTTTTTTAGCAAAAGCACCTTTATTCTTGTTGTATTTATCGTATCCTTATTGAACGCATGTAAAAGAGACCTCGATTCAACAACTACAGGCAAAGATAAAAATGCGCTTACTACCGGCCCCTGGTCGGTATTTACCACGCAACGGCCTGCATTGGCAACCTCAGATAACCCGGTAGAACTGGGGATGAAATTCAAATCGTCTACTTCCGGTACCATTACCAAATTCAGGTATTACAAAGTGGCCGGAGAAACCGGCACGCATACGGGACGGTTATGGTCGGCAGGCGGCACCTTGCTGAAAACTAAAATTTTTTCAGCAGAAACCGATACGGGCTGGCAAACCGTTGCGCTCGATACCCCGTATCAGATCAACGCCGGAACAACTTATGTTGTTTCTGTAAATGCCGTGAGCAAATATGCGGCAACATACAAAGAGCTGGCTACTGAGGTTACGAATGGTCCGTTAACCAGCATCGGCGGAAGCAACGGTGTTTATATTTACAAACCCGGTAGTTTTCCGGTCAGCTCCTATGACAATACCAATTATTACCGCGACGTTGAATTTGTTCAGGGGGAAGATGACCCCACGGCGCCATCTGCTCCTGCTAACCTCTCGGCATCCAATATCACCAACAGCAGTGTGTCCCTTAGCTGGTCGGCATCCACAGATAATGTTGGCGTAACAGGGTATGAAGTATACCGTAACGGAACGTTGTTGCACACGGTAACAACCACATCGGATGCCGTTACCGGTTTGAATGCCGGTACGGCCTATAGCTTTTATGTAATAGCAAAGGATGCAAATGGCAACCGTTCTGCTGCCAGCAACACGGTAAACATAACCACCACGGGTACTGCCTCCAGTATTACACATGGTACGCAGTTGACCACTTCCATGGTAGGCCCTACAGGTATTTCGATCAGTACATTTACTACAGTGAATGGCGGTACTTTCACCGGCACTGCGTTGAGTGGCTGGGGTAGTCTGGCCCGTACCGTGGCTGCAGGCGGAGAAACAATTGATGGCTTTACATTTCCTGCAGGTACTGTAGTATTGCAAGGCGCCAACATCAGTTCAGAGATCCTGGTTACTTCCGGCTGGCTGGTATTACGTGGATGTAAAGGCGCTATACTCATAAAGCATCCCCTTGGTAATGGAGGCGGCGCGGCTGCCTTGTATTGTGAATTAACAGCCTTCAATACCGGCGCCCGCAAAGACGGCAATCAACCGGCAGTTTCTATAGCTCATCGTTGCTATTTCCCCCATAGCGGACTTGAAAATGTATATGCAGACAATATCACGGTTACTGAATGTTGGATAACGCCCGACCCCGCTGCAGCAGGAACCGATGATCATATAGATTGTATACAAACCTGGGGCGGTCAGCGCTACCTGAATTTCTCCCGCAATCGTATGGAATTCAACGGGCCTTACTCGCAAGCAGGCGGCTTTTCGGGTATGGTGGCTATGTATTCAGACGGAGCGCAAGCTGGCTATGACGGATATGATCATGTTTCGGTGGTAAACAACTACTTTATCCTTCATGACTATGGTATTGCCTTGCATGCACCGTTGGCGGTACCTGTTACCAATATGACTGTAACCGGCAATCGCTGGAAATGGAATTCAGACACCGATGATAAGGATTATACCAATGCCGTGTATCGTAACCCCAGTTGGGCCATTCCGGACTATAAAGCGAATGGCAACAGTTGGGCCGACAATCGCTGGCTCGATGGTAAGTATGCCAACCAGTTTCTGTTGCCGAATAACACGACTTCTACATCGGATTATTAATAATAAGCTGCTATAAATAAAAACGCCCCGTACATCAAATACGGGGCGTTTTTTATAATTATTTTCACTTCGGGTCCTCTATTATTCAACCAAGCCCCAAAGCCTTTGACCTTACAGACGAAATTTCATATTTAACGCTGGTACCGCGTTTGGTATCGGCTATTTTGTGGGTTATTTTCATATTTGGCTTAATGGTATTAAAATCTTCATATTTGGTTTCCCACACACTGCCATTGGCTTTTATATACATTATTTTTACCCGCACCTTATCGAGCGTATAGTCGGTTGGATTGTTTACACTGATCTCCAGGTTGGTTATTCCTCCCAGGCGGTTATGTTCGTAGTCATTGCTTTCGGCTTTTACGTATAACAGGATATTATTCCGAACCAACTTTTTTACGTTTGATTCTCCGCCGTTGATAGCACCTTGTTTACCTGTTTTACTTTTTATGGGCTGTTCGGTAATCTCTGAAGGTTCGTGCTGCCTGTAAACGGCGGCTAAAACACCCAGTACAATGACAAAAGGAATGAGTATGATCCAGCGTAAGGAAAAATTATTCTGGTGTAGTTCTGCAATTTCGTTTGGTGCTTGCTTTTTTGCTGCTTCACGGATAACAGGTTCTTTCATAATGTCGGATTTTTTCAGGGATACTGCACTTACCGGTGCAAAATATATCTTTTTTCCTGTACCTCGAAATTGCACATATAAACGAAAAAAGCCCTGTAAATCAACCGGTTTACAGGCTTTTATAATCAAAAAAAAATAAATATCAGGCTTCCACTGGCTTATTTACCTTACCAGCCAGTTCAACTGTTAATTCGGCGAGCCTGTTTGAGATGCCCACTTCATTATGTACCACGGTTTTCCGGCTTTCTTTGTAACTTTTGAAATAAAACATGAAACGCTTTGCCTTATCCTGTCACATCTTTCTGCTCATATTATTAGTAGTGAGTGTACAACAATTGCATGCGCAGTACCCATCGATACATAAAGAATATTCTGAAGCTATTTATAATGGTGTCCGGTATGGACTGTTTAAACCGGTTAATTATGACAGCAAAAAGTCATATCCACTGGTAGTGTATTTGCATGGCAGCAGGGATACGGTATCACGTGACCTACATTTTTATCAGGACAGTCTGCAGAAAAAATATCCCTGTTTTGTATTAACGCCCAAGTGCACGAATGGTAATCAGGGTTGGGGAAACACCTGGCTGGCCAGCCATTCAGAGACCACGGCCAAAACACTCGTGCTGGTAGATGTACTCATTAAGCAATATTCAATTGATACGAACCGGTTATATCTTTTTGGGATATCGATGGGCGGTTTTGGTGTTTTTTCAGTGCTTGATAAGAATCCCGGCAAGTTTGCAGCTGCGTATGCAGTCTGTGGAGGTTCTAACCCCGATGCGGCCACTAAAGTGATGCGTACGCCACTTTGGATATTTCACGGCGATGCAGATGACGTGGTGCCGGTTCATTTGTCGCGCGATATCTATAATGCGATCATAAAGCTGGGCGGAAAAAAAACAAAGTATACTGAATATCCGGGAGTAAAACACAACAGCTGGGAAAATGTAAGTCGCGAAAAAGCGCTGTTGCCATGGTTGTTTGAACAGCGGCGCCCCTTGGTGCCAATCAATTAATAATGTCCCAAAAACAGCAATAATTGTCCCCACGCTGATAGCCATCCTTCGCTCATTTTTGCAATTTTGAATTGATATCGCACATATTGATTCACCCATCTTTTTATAAAAATGAGCACTTCAACTGATTCGTTGGCTATACCAACACAGGATCCAGCCGTTTTAAAAACACAGCAGCTTCTTTTTGGCCTGTGGTTTCCTGTTGATCAAATAAAAAATTTACCACCAGATGCTTTGAACGATATTAAGTTGATAGCACAAGAGGTAAGCCAGGCTTTTTGGAACAATATCAATGACAACCCCAACAACCCTTTTCTGGGCATATTGTATGCTATGACATATCCCAAAAACCTTCCATTTTATGACAACCTGGTAAAGTCCACCGATCCGGTTATTAAACGATTTATTACGGTATCAGGAGGTTTTGGAAGCCTCAGCCAGTCAGATGCATCGCATGTGCTTGGTTTTTTCTTTGAAGGGTCGGCCGGCCCATTGTCTTCAAAAACGGCCATGATTATCCGGGAAGTATATCTTTCAACAATCTGGGGCTCTCCATTGGATGCCCTTTGTAACATACTGCCTCCGGAAACATTTACCCAAAATCCGAAATTATATTCAGATATAAATTACCCTCATATTCAGAAAAGTCAACTGAAGTATGATGACAAAACAAATACGATATACGGCGACATTGATTACCTCATTATCGGCAGCGGCCCTGCCGGAGCAACGGTTGCTTATGAATTACAGCAAGCGGGGAAAAGGGTAGTGTTGATAGAACAAGGCCCCTTCGTCGTTTGGGGATCAATGAATACTATGAGTTATTCCAGGCTCATGTTTGGTAACGATGCAGTTACCACATCAGATAATGGTGTACTAATAAGGAGCGGTCAGGCTATGGGTGGCGGATCGACTGTTAATATCGACCTGGCATTTTCGCCCCTGGAAGCTACTATTCAGGCCAGGATCGCTGCCTGGATTGAAAAGGGACTTATTGACGGCAGGTTTTACACCCAGGAGCGTATGTGGGAAACGTATGAATGGGTAAGAAAAACAATTAATACGCGCGCGGTGTCTGAAACTGAACTTAACCGCGATAACCAGGTGTTATGGGATGGCGCAAAAGCATATGGGGTAGATCCTTCTCTCTATCACCTGAACCGTTTTGCACCGTTTGAATCGCCTTCGCCTGTAACTCAGAAACGGGACGCAGCCAGGCAACTTATTCTGCCCGCTATGCAGGATCCGGACAATCCGTTGAGCGTAATTCCGGATGTATCGGTGCAGGAATTGTTGTTTGCATCTGATGGAACTGAAAAAGGAGTGAAGGTAACGGGTGCTTCCCTGTTGGTAAATGCGCCCTGGAAAGATTATAATAATACCATTATTGATCCCTGCCAATTGAACATGACGCCCGGAACAACCGTTACGATAAATGCGCCAAATGTTATTCTTTGTGCCGGCACTATTGGTTCAACGCGTGTGCTTTTAAATTCCGCCAGGAAAGAATCAGCCGTTGCCAATCCCCGTGTTGGAAAGGGGTTGATCATACACCCTTCTTTTCCTTTAATTGGCATATTCGATACATCCATTAACTTACTGGAAGGGCTTGACAGCGGCACGCATCTGGATTCATTTGGTGTAACGCCGGGTTTTATCTTTGAAACGATGTCGGGATTGCCTGCCTATGGCGCCTTACTGATTCCCGGAAGCGGGTTGGACGTGTACAACAAAATCATCGAGTTCAATAATTCAGCCGGTTTTGGTGTTATGTTGGTTGATACACCTTCCGATACCAATTCAGTAGAACTGGATAATTCGGGCGCCGTAGTGCTCAATTACACACTCAGCGAAAGCGACAAACAACGTTTCCGCATTGGAGTTGGTATCGCCATTCGCATGATGTTTCTTGCCGGGGCAAAAGAAGTCATTATACCTACCAATGAGAATGTGCTTGGATTAGAGAAGTTCGATCCCATGGTGGGCGTTTACCTCACCCAAATTGAGCAGGCAGACCTGGTAGAAAAAAATCTTCAGTTTATACCAAACCGAACGGTGCTTACCGCCGCTCACCTGCAGGCCACTAATAAAATAGGGTCATCGCCGGACACATCGGTTGTTTCTACCAACCAGCGTGTATGGAACTGGAATACAAAAAAAGAAATACCAAATCTTTATCTGATGGATAGCAGCATGTTTCCTACATCAGTTGGCGCCAATCCCATGCAGTCATTATACACGTTTGCAAAAATTTTCTCAGAAAGGATCCTGGGTGGAATGGACAGTTAGATCCTGTCCGTTAATATCGATATCAAGCGGCAGGTCTCTGATATTAAAGAAAAAGGCCCCGTCTCGTCCCGTTTTAACCGGGACAAGACGGGGCCTAAGGCAAATCAGTTTAGTCCGGAGAGTTATTGTTTGATCAATTGCCGGGTGATTTGTCTGTTCTTTTGTACCAGTCTTACAATGTAAGTACCGGCTGCAATGGTTTGTTGGTTCAATGTTACACGATGACTGCCTTTACTGAGGTGGCTGTTTACTAAAATGACTACTTCTCTTCCTGTCAGGTCAAATATGGTCAATTTGGTAGGCCCTTCCTCAGGCAGGTTCAGGTCAATCACCGTACTTCCTGATATGGGATTTTGAAAGCGAAGGATTTTATGTGCCGGATCATTTTCTGTAGTGGTTGCAGTGAGAGCAGTAACCTCCCTGGCTGTAGATAAATTGACCAATTGAAATTGTTGGTTGGTACCTCCATTCCAGGTTCTTTGTTCAATAGCTGCACCATCTGCTGTTGAACTACCTGCTACTTCTGCTACTTTGCCGCTGTTGCGGTTTACAATACGATAATAACCACCGCCATTGTCAACCAGTTGCCATTCATCATTGGTAGTGCTGCCACCATATGTATATTGAATGAGGGCGGCTCCATCACTGTTTGAAGCGCTCTGCACCACCATGTCTTTTCCACTATTGCGATTTATAATGCGATAATACCCACTGCCAATACTCAGTAGTTCCCATTCATCATTGGTAGCGCTGCCGCCATACGTGTACTGTACAACGGGCGTACTGTTTGTAGTAGCTGCATTTTGCACTACCAGGGCCTTGCCACTATGCCTCGGCGTTAAGCGGTAATAACCGGAAAAGGTACCACCGCCGCCACCGGAACCTACATCACTCGGACATTGCGATGCGCTGCTTTCCGATACACAGAAATCGGCAAACCGTACCTGTTCATCGCGAAGACCGCTGCTGTTCTTGGAGCGGTATACACCCCATTTGGGGCGGTTATGACCTCCATCGGTGCGCCACAAATCAATGCCGCTGGTTTTGCTGTAGCTAAGTAGGGTTGCTCCATCGCTTACCCTTTTAAGGGTGATTTCAAAAGATCCATTATCACTGCTCGTATACTTTACATAACCTTCCACCCAGGTACCTTTAAATGGAGCCAGGTCTACCGAGGTAAGCTTGCCCAGGTCTACAGAGCCTGCTTCATCTCCACCGTCGTGTATAATTTCCAGTACAGAAGCTCTCGGGGTGATGGTGATCAGCGGTGCGCCTGCATCTCCTGTATAAGCCTTGATCTGGAAAATATGGCAAAATGAAGAGCCGCCGATGAAGTTTGCATCCAGCTTGAACTTCCAGCGATACCAGGCAGTTTGTCCTTCGGTATGCTGAGTAGTACTGTTATTACCTTTGATCTCCATCCGTACCCTGTCTAAATTCGTGCAACGGTCATTGTCGTCAACAATATGGCTGTGAAACACAAAAACATTCTTATTTAAATCATTATCGAATGCCTGGGTAACGTGGGCGCCGAAAGAGCCATGCACACAATCGGGATTTTCATGGGCAAAGCCTGCAGCAGTAATAACACTATAAGCGCTGCCCGAACTGGCAGTTGCAGTAAGTGTAGCCTGGGTAAAAGCAGAAAAGGAAAAGTTGGTCAATAACACAAACAATAATAGCGTTGATGCCTGCCATTGTGTAAGCAGGCGTGAAAATCGGCAATACAATCGTTTCATGTGATGAAGGTTGAAATGGGTCAAAAAATAGTAAAGGACAACTGCCAGCCGGCCTGGGTGCAACTGCTTTGCCAGGGCCTGGCAAATGTCATCAGATTTGTAAATAAAAAGTATGTCGGATACAGAAAGGAGACAGGAATTGCGCGCAATCTTTCCTGTTACTAACTAACGAATAATTTTCTATATCACTCAATAGCTTCTTGGCCATTTATTCAGCGATATTGGCGAAGGGGGGATGCGTAACCGGTTATTCAATATAAAAGGTTTTGGCTACTTATATGGTGGCGATATTATAGACGAGGGAAGAGATCTGAACGGATATGATTATGTAACTATTTATTTTTATCAGGCGGCCCAGTGGTCGTATTTAGCCTACGAGGGAAATTCCCATGGATATGATGAAATTCCTCTTTACATAGCTCCATAGTAGGTAGTCCAAAAAAAACGGCGAAAGTTGGGGCTAATAGATTCAACTTCTTATTTGTTGATCAGGGTAGCCAGTTCTTCCCTGTCTTTTATGTTCGAAATCCGTTTAATAGCGCCGGGCCGGTAATTACCGGCCTTGTCTATGAACGCATAACCAGGATAACCACTGAACGAAAAGTAATTTGACAATTCTGCATCCAGCGTTTCATCAATCAAAAAATGTATGCCCGGTTGTTTTAGTTCTATTACTTTCGATTTCCATTTATTTTCAGAAGAGCCACTGATGGTGCACAGGTAAACAAAAACAGCAGGCAGATCATTTGACGCTTCCTGGAGTTTTTTGCTATGTGGCATTTCAGAAAGGCAGGGCGCGCACCAGGTAGCCCACCGGTCAATAATAATAGCTTTGTTTGGAAAGCTTTGTTTCAACTTTGCCAGGAAATCGACAACCTTTATGTTCGATGCGTTGTACAGACTGGCGCCAAAGGGCGTTTCTATCATAGGTTTTCCAAAATTGGCATGGTGTGTGCCACCGGCTGAACTGGCAAGTATTTTATTAATTTCATCGATTTTGTCTGTAGTGCGCTTGTATTCCTTTTGTAACACATCAATACACCAGGCGGTATGCATACTGCGCAGTATGTATTCCATCGCCTGCTTTTGTTCACTAATATCCTTGCTCCTGTTTAGACGAAGTTTCAAAAAGTCAGCTCTGGGAGCGGAGAACATACTGTCCATGTATTGAATACTTCTATCAAGTAATCGTATTTGCGCTAATTCCACTATTTGAGGTTGAAGCTGTTTTGTCCACTTTTGTATATTTTCAGTTGTATAAGGATATTCCGGCTGTTTTTTTTCACTGGCGCTCAATGAATCGATCAATAACTTTTCTGCAGACTTAAGAACTGGCAGCTTCGCCAAATCCTTCCAGCTTGTAGAAAAATTACCAAGAGAAAAGGTGACGTACATGGCCAAATAGTTATAGAATAAAGTACCATCATTCGATATCAGGTAGCTCTTATGTTGTTGTACCTTTTGCCAAATGCTATCAGGCATGGCCTTACCTGTGAAATACGTACAAATGTTGCCATAGTAGTCAGACATTCTTTCATTTTCCAAAATCCAGCTATATGGGGAAGGGTTGGCGGCGATATAGCTATCTTCTATTATTTTGAGGGTATCGAACAGTTTATTATAGTTTGGAAGTATGTCGTCAGTCGCCGTTCTGGAAAAGATCAACTTCGATATATTTTTGGATAATTCCAGTCGTTCCCGTCTTTTATAAAGAACATAATTGTTCAGGTAAACGTTCAGCAGACCATCAGTACCCAGGTAGTGTACACCATCGCCATTGTAATTAACCCTTTTTGACGCCTTGATCTTTTGCATATCCAGTTCCAGGTACAAATCTTTATTCACATAAAGGCCGGCATAGAAGAAATTTCCCACGCTAAACCATATCTGCTGATAAGGAAATGGATAATCGATTTCCAGACTGAAACTACCATCTGGCTGAGCGGAAGCGGTTTTTTTTAACTGGATGTCTGAAAAAGGAGTCACCAATGAATAAGTAATGGATAGGTTTTTCAATTCGTCAGCAGACATATTCATCAGCTTACCAGTCACCCTGGGCATGATAAGTTTTGCATACACTTTATTGAATGAAGCATCTTCAGGGGCTACTGCATCCGCAGGTGACTGCGATTGAATGCACATAGAAACGCAAAGCAGGAAGAACACCAAGCAGGATATTCGCATACGATCAGGTTTGTTTTAAAGTTAAACAAATGCTTTTAATCGTTTGGGAAAAGTTCGAAAACTGTATATGGATTTGAACTAACCGTTAACTACATGAAAACTTTGTAGCGCCAATTAAATGATAACTGCAACTTATAATTTAATTGTTTACTATTTCGGTTTAAAAAAGCGCCTGCCTTAAAAGTTAAAAGGCAGACGCTTTGACGTGAGAAATAATAAATATGAAGCGGTCAACTATTGTTTCTTTACCATTTCAGAAAAGCTTTTAGCCGCACTAACAAATTCAGATGGCATAAGGATCAACGTAGTTGTATTATTATCGATCCCGATCTCAGATAACATCTGCATGCGTCTTAACTCCAGTGATAATGGGCTTTCTTCCATTTGTTTGGCGCCCTGTGTTAATTTAATAGAAGCTTCCAGCTCGGCTTCCGCTTTTATGATTCGGGCTCTTTTTTCTCTAATGGCCTCCGCTTCCCGCGCCATGGCTCGTTGCATGCCTTCGGGAATTTCCACATCTTTCATTTCCACCATTTCAATTTTAATACCCCAGGGCTCTGTGGCTGTATCCACCATTCTTTGCAGGGTCGAATTGATCTGTTCGCGTTCCTTTAATACTTCATCGAGAATATGCTGCCCGATAATATTTCGCAAAGCCGTAACAGAGAACTGATATACTGCCTGGTTGTAGTTAGCCACTTTTATGATCGCTTTTTCCGGATCGGTTACCCGGAACCACAATACCGCGTTCACTTTTATGGTTACACTATCTTTAGTAATGGTTTCCTGTTGTTCAAGCGTGACTGTATTCGTTCGGATATCGATGGTCCTTTGACGTTCAATGAAAGGGATGATCCAATACAAACCGGGACCTTTAATAGATTTAAATCTACCCAGCCGGAAAACGATGGCTCTTTGATATTCCTGAGCTATTCGAAGGCCCAGGATAATAAAGACGCCTACCCCAATTAATAGGGTTGTGAAGACTGACATTTGATTATGATTTAATTATTTAAGTATAGCTGGCCAGCCTAATCATATGTCGGTAATTAAGAAGAAATGTTACAATTAGATTGTATAAATCGAGTATGACTTTTTAAATAGCAATTATTGGCGTGCAGAATCAAATTTACCTTATAAAACTTCTCCCTTCTTTTACATCTGCCAGGTTTGAAGCGATAGTCGATCATTAACCGCATATGAAAAAACTTTTGGTTATTATCATACCAACCTTGCCATTAAAAACTAACCTACATGGAAAAAATGTATGGAAAGCGTACTCTTATCATCATCTTTTGTAACTTTATTCAACAGTAGTTACGGGCTGACGATTTTCAAATTCCGCTACATCGCCAAGCCGCAGCCGTTGGCGGTAATTGTTTGACGACAATCAAGACCCAAAAGCAATATTAGTATAGATATGAGTTTAAAAAAGTTAATAAATAATTATGCCGGGTTCAATATGTGGGCAAATCAAAGATTAGTGAATTGGCTTTCCACAAAACCGGACGACTTGCTTTATAGGGAACATTCTTCAAGTTTTTCCAGCATCATAAAAACACTCAATCATATTTGGGGAGTTGAAGAATATTGGTATTCCATAATTACCGAAACTTCAGAATATGAAAACAGATTCGGAACAGAGGATTTAGTAGCTGCACAAATATTTGAAGGCTTGTTAAGAAAATCAAAGCTTTTGAAAGAAACTGTAGCTGCTTACTCAGAGCAAGATTTGCTGAAACCAATAATATCTGATGACCCGGAATTTCAATGTGAATTACCAAGATACGAATTTCTGCAACATTTAATTAACCACGGAACTTATCACAGAGGGCAAATAATTACTATTGGCCGCAACCATGGTATTTGCGATGCACCAACGACCGATTACAATGTATACCACGACCCGGTATAGGCCAGTGGACTATTTAAATCGTGAATTTGACAAGACAGAGTGGTGTTTAAGAAGGACATATAATTTTGCCCAACTTCTAACACGGGTTTACGTCAGGCGGGGTTGACACACACGTTGAAATTACAAGACATTAATTAACTTTAGCTACACGGGAGACAGTGTGCAACCATCTACTACCGCCCGAACGCAAAGCCCGGGAATGTTGCGAGCTATTAATTTAAAATGCAAGAAGACATAACAAATAGCAGTAATGGTACGGTTCGACATGTATTGTCGGGGCAATGGCTTTATGACGATACCGCTTTTTTACCAGTTCAAATATTTGTCTTGAGCTTTGATTATTACTACGAAATTGCAAAGGTTGACAACCAATTAGAATTTGGTGAAAAACCCGAACTGAATGAAAGCGGTGAACAGTATATGATCGTTTGGAATAGTGGTAGTTTCGATGCTCCAGGCACAAAAGACTATGGCGGTTTAACTTTACAAGAAGCTGTCGGGGCCGCGGAAGCGATTTTAGGAAAAGGAATTCAATGGAAGCAATCTTTGTAGTATCGACACAAAAATCAAATGCCTACCAGTAAAAATCAGGATATAAATAAAATCGCCTTGTAAATATTGGTTTACAAGGCGATTCAGTTTTGTGCCGGGAACAGGCTACCTACTGCTGCTTGTGAAACCGTAAAGCCAGTGACACCGGTACCTTGTCTTCCAGCAACTCGTCTTTCACCAGTCCCAATACGCTACCTGACTGGTAAGTGATCCCCCATTTCGTACGGTCTATTGTGAGCGACGCTGTGGCAACAATATCCTCCCCATTCCTGACAATCGTGGCCGGAAAATGGATCTCCTGTGTAATGGCCCGCAAGGTCAGTTGCCCGGTAATATAATAAGAAGAATCGCTGGAGGCTTTAATTGCTTGGGTTAATTGAAACGTACCCTTGGGATACTTCTTCACATCAAAAAAGTCAGGGTCTTTCAGATGCGATACCAGTCCGTTATCGCTGCTCGTGTCTTTTTTGTCTGTAAGGGTAATCGTATTCATATCCAGTTCAAAATAGCCTCCCGCAATAGTGCCGCTGGCATCGAAAGCCAGGTTGCCCGTCAGGGGTTTGATATAGCCTTGATGTCCATTGCCTCCCATGACAGCCTTGCCTTTCCAATTGACAAAACTTTCTGGTATAACAAGGGAATAACCCACTACACTTCCCACTGGGGTGGAAGGTGCCGGCTTTATAGCAAGGGTAGGGGCAGCGACAGCCAGCGCTGAACGATCGTGGCAGGCGACGGTACCGGTCAGGTACAAGGGTGCGCAGACGAACAATAAGATTGACCGCATAAGATGTTGATTTATGTGATGATGAAATCGAAAACAGAGAAGCCCGGGTTGTTGATACAAACCTACAATGCCCGTCCGCAGGAGTGGTAAAAGCGTGGTAAAAACAATGTAAACGAATGTAAAATCTGTCTGGCGCAACCGGGGGGCGCAGGGAATGCTGTAATTTTAAGTATGAGCTGGAAAGCCTTGCTGGCAATGGGCACTGCCCTTATAGTCATCGTTTCCTGGACCGCCATCAGTCGCCGGGCTGCCCTGCCCGCTACAGATCAGGCGACTGAAAAGCTGGTGATCCGGCAGATCGGTCACCAATTGCTGTTACAGGCAGGTGATTCCTCCTCCCGCATCCTTCCTGTGGAAGAGCGGGCAAGACGGGATTACCTGATCAAGTTTGCGGCACCTTTTACCTTTGTGCCCGATGCTTTGGTGGCTACTGTGCGCCGGGTGGTAGCGGCCAACGGCCTGCCATCCAGTTACCTCGTGGAAGTGATCCATTGTGCTCCATCGGCCGAAGTGATCTACGGATACCAGATATATAAAGACAGTGCCCGCAATGTAGTACCCTGCCTGGGTCGCAGGCAGGAAAAAGCTTGTTACAATATCCGGATCAGGTTTACAGAAACCGAGGTGGCCGGCATGGACCCGTTTTCAAGCGGCCTGCTGGCAGGTAGCCTACTGGCTATTCTATTAAGTTTATTATTTCGCGCCCTGTATATAAGAAAAAGAAAAACAACCGGCAAGGCAGGCAATATGCCAGCCCTGGGTACCTCAACCGGGATAACGATGGATAGTTCAGGGCCGCAAAACATTCAACCAGATCTGCCACTGTCAGCAATTAAACAGGAAGTGCCGGCGCCATCGGGTATTGCTATTGGTAACCTGCTTTTCTTCCGGGAAAGTCAGCAACTGGTAGCTGGTTCATCCATCATTCCACTCACAGCCAAAGAAGCCAAACTATTGCACGTTTTTGCCAACGCCCAGCAGGAAATGATAGATCGTGATCAGTTGATGAAACAAGTGTGGGAAGATGAAGGCGTCATCGTTGGCCGGAGCCTGGATATGTTCGTCTCGAAATTGCGTAAAAAGTTGCAGGCGGATCCACGCGTGAGTATCCTGAATGTGCATGGCAAAGGGTATAAGCTGGCCATTGGTCAAATGGCGTGCTGAATGATCCTATTGCCCCTGTTATGTACTCGTCTCATCTTACCATCTACGCACCAACAGTAGCTTTTTATAGATCTTCCGTGCGCATTTATATATTAACCGAAGCTTTTTATGCATTATCACTCGCCTTTTTTAGTATATCCCTTACAAGTCATATTGTTTCGATACCTTTTATGACTCGTCAGTAGCCTAATTTAGAACGTTAGTAGCCAAATATGGTGTACTGATAGCTTTTTTAAGATCGTATGTTGCTTACTTACAATCTGAAATTGGCTATTGGTGTGGCAAAAAAAGCAATTGATGCACTGAAAATGCGAAGGAATGCACCATAAAAAGCAACGTACGCACCATAAAAAGCTACTGTTGAGTCATAGTTAGCTTTGGATGAGTCATAAAAGGTAAGGGACGCACTAAA